>NZ_CP108106.1:2400000-3600000 GCF_041435195.1 Streptomyces sp. NBC_00224 | reverse complement strand
GTGGCCATGTCGCTCCAGGGCCCGCTCACGCTGCGTCTGGCGGTCGGCGTCCCCGGTGAGGAGTCCTCCGAGGAGCACCTCGACAAGGGAGGCATCCACATCTTCACCGTCCGGGGTGATTCGACGGTGACCGACGCCTGGTTCGACCCGGGGTACGGGATTCCGGGCGTCCCCGAACAGCAGATGTTCGTCGGGGCGAGCCTGGCCGCGACGCCGCAGGCGCTGCTCGTCGGAGTCGCGAAGGCCTCCGGCAGTGCTTCGGGCGCCGTCTACGCGTTCGGTTGGGATTCCCAGAGCGGTACGGCACCGACACAGACCTTCACACCGGGAGAGGGCGGGATCCCCGCCGGGGGCGCGGCATTCGGGGCGTCGATCCGATGACCCGGGCCATGGAGAGAAGCAGGAGATCGGGCGTGCTCAGGAAGAAGCCCGGCCGGGGACACCGCGCGACCGTCGTGGCGGGGGTGCTGACGGCGCTGCTGGCCTCGGGCACGGTGGCGCTCCCGACCGCGAATGCCGACACGGCGGCAGCCCCGCGCGAGGCAGCGGTCGCGTCTGCCCGAGAGAGCGGTGCGGCGGCGACCGAACAGGTGGCCCAGGCCGCTGCCCAGGCGAGCGGAAGGCCCGTGGAAGTGACGGTACTGCGGCAGGAGCGCCGGGACGTCTTCGCCAACCCGGGGGGCACATTCACGGCCCGTGAATACACCCAGCCGGTACGCACCCGCCTCAGCGGATCGTGGACGCCGGTCGACGACACGCTCGTACAGCGCAAGGACGGCTCCCTGTCGCCGAAGGCCGCGACTGTCGATGTCCGGTTCTCGGGAGGCGGCGACGGCCCCTTCGCCCGGATGGAGCGGGCCGGCCGTGAGTACGCGCTCACCTGGCCCGGCAGCGCGCTTCCGAAGCCGAAAGTCAGCGGCGACACGGCCCAGTACGAAGAGGTTCTGCCAGGTGTCGACCTGGCAGTACGTGCCGAGGCCGAGGGCTTTGCGCACTTTCTGATCGTCAAGAACGCCGAAGCCGCGGCCGACCCCGGGCTGACCCGCATCGAACTGGGTCTGAGCACCAAGGGCTTGAGGATCGAGGCGACTCCCGGCGGAGGCATGCGCGCCGTGGACGCCGCCGTCGGCGGCACCGTCTTCGAAGCCGCGAAGCCGGTCATGTGGGACTCGGCGCCGCCCACCACCACGCAGCAGTCCGTTCGCGGAGTGGTGCCGCGCGCGGCGAAAGCCCGACTGGAAGTCGGGGAGTCGGGCCGCACAGCGCCCGTCGGGCTCACGGTCACGAAGAACAAGATCACCCTTACGCCGGACATCCCGCTGCTGCGCGGCAAGGACACGGTGTATCCGGTCGTCGTCGACCCCATCCCCAAGACCCTCAGCCGTACGGCCTGGACGTCCGTGATGTCGGGCATGCCGTCCGAGCAGGACTGGGCGTACTCGGGAAGCGCCGGCATGGGCAAGTGCCCGCTGGACTACAACCCCGTCACCTGCGCCAACATCGGAGTCCGCCGTCTCCTCTTCACCTTCCCGCTCGCCACGTACAGCGGGAAGCAGATCCTCAGCGCCCAGTTCTCGGGCAGGGTCGAACACATCTACTCGGCCACCCCCACCGCGGAGCCGGTAGAGCTGTATCGCATCGGCGGCAAGAACCGCACCATCACGTCGTCGAGCAGTTGGTCCAACACGAAGGACGAGTGGGGATCGATCCCGACGACGCTCAACGCGAAGATCTCACCCACGCAGTGCAACAGCGCCGCCAACCTCAACATCACCAACGGGCAGCTCCTCACCGAGGTGCAGAACGCCACGGGCGACTCGTGGAAGAGCATGACCCTCGGCCTCAAGGCGAAGGACGAGTCCTCGTACGCCGGGTGGAAGCGGCTGTGCGGAAATGCCTATCTGTCCATCGAGTACAACACGCCGCCCAAGGCGGTCGACAACCAGCTGATGACGTCCAGCCCGGGCGGCAAGTGCGTATCGGGAGCATCGCGTCCGTACGTGGACGTGCTGCCGCTTCTGCGCGCGGAGGCCCGCGACGCCGACAACTCGTCCTCCCAGGCCGATCAGGTCAAGGTGCAGTTCCGGGTCTGGTACACGGACAAGAGCGGCAAGGCGCAGAACTACACGGCGGACACCGGCTACAAGTCGCCCAACCCGGGAACGACCTTCTCCCATCAGGTGACCCAGCGCACGGCGACGACGCCGCAGATCCAGCAGAACTCGGTGATCTCCTGGGAGGCGCGCGCGTACGACGGAGACGCCTGGGGGCCGTGGAGCCCGTCGCGCTGTGAGTTCATCTGGGACGCCACGCGACCCAAACCGCCTGCGGTCAACTCCGTTGAATATCCGGACGATCCGATGTGGCACCACGGCGTGGGGACGGTGGGCCGCTTCACCTTCACCGCGGCGGACAAGGACGTGAAGGAGTACCGCTACACCTTCGACGACGAGGCGACCGTGAAGAAGGCGACCTCGGGCGGTGCCCCCGTGACGGTGACGTGGACGCCCACTTGGGCGGGGCGCCACGGAGTGACGGTCGAGGCATACGACGGGGCCAACAACTCCAATCTGGTCCCCGCGCGTTACGAATTCCTCGTCACCGACGGCAAGCAGGCCGTCGGCCAGTGGAACCTGGACGACGCGGAGGGGACCACCGCAGCCATGGACGAGACCGGGCGCCATCCCGGCGCCGTCGGGACAGGCGTCACCTTCGGTGTGCCGGGGCCCGGCGGTCCGGCCGACCGGGCGGCGCGCTTCAACGGCACGACCGACGCCTACGTGGACTCCTGGGGCACCATCACCGACACCGGGCAGAGCTTCACCGCCAGTGCCTGGGTGAAGCCGGCCACGCTGGACCGGGACATGGCAGTGATCAGCCAGGACAGCACGGGCGAACCCGGATTCGTCCTCGGCTATGACGCCACCCTGAAGAGGTGGGTCTTCTCCACACCCGACCTGGACGTCCAGGCGATGAGCAACTGGCAGGCCGTCGCCTCGAACATCGAGGTCAAGGCGGATCAGTGGGTGTTGCTCACCGGAGTGTTCGACGCCAACGCCGCCGCCGGGCCCGAGCTGCGGATCTACGTCAACGACGTGAGGGCCGGTACCGCACGCCGCTACACCACTTGGTCGTCCCGGCGCAGCCTGCAGATCGGCCGGGTGCAGACGAAGAGCGGCTACCGCAACCAGTTCCAGGGAGACATGACGGAGGTACGGGTCTTCGACCGGGTTCTGCCCGACGCCCAGGTCGCCGAAATGGAGACGATCAAGCCGCAGCGCAAGGCGTACTGGCCGCTGGAGAGCGTGTCGGGCGGCGTCTCCGCCAACGTGCAGACGGATGGTCAGCCGCTGACGTTGCACGGTGGGGCAGCGATCTACAACCCGGCCACCGAGTTCGACGAGGCGGCACTCGCGGGCAAGGGTCATCTGACGCTGGACGGGACCGGTTCCTGGGCATCCACGGCGAGTGCCGTGGTCACCGGGGCGGACAGCTACACCGTCGCGGCGCGGGTCAGGCTGACCACGCTCGATCCGGACAAGACCCAGACCGTGCTGTCGCTGCCCGGACAGAACGCCGACCGAGTGGCCGTCCGCTACCAGGCGGCCTCCGGCCAGTGGGAACTGGCGTTGACGGACGCCGACAACAGCACACCCAAGGTGACCACGGTCACCGACGACCAGCAGTTGCCCACGACGGACATCGGCGGCCAGCACTTGGCGGTGACGTTCGACTCCCTCACCCACGAGGTGCGCCTGTATGTGAACGGCAGCCTCCGGGAGACGGCGAGGGGCTACGACCACACCACCTGGCTGTCCGGAGGTGGCCTGCAGGTCGGTCGCTCCGCTCTGGGCGGTGGCAGCGGATACCTCGCCGGGGCCGTCGACGACGTACGCGTCTACGTCGGAGTCGCGGACCCCGTGACAGTCGCCCGGATGAACGTGCCTTCGGAGGACGTCGACCTCTAGCGCGGGTGCAGCGGCCGGGCGGGTGAAGCGCACCCACCCGGCCACCCACCCGGCCCGCCGTCCTCTCCTCGCCCCCGAACTTGCCCTGCGGAGTTGCCTGATGTTCTTCCGTGGCCGCTTACTGGCCTCCCGTATGCCTCGAAGCGCCGTCGGCGGCGTCATCCTCGGCCTGGCGCTCGTCATGTCGGCGAGCAATGCCCAGGCCGTACCCGCCGTCGGCGCCGATGCCCGGTTACCGGGAATAGCGGGAAACCCCGACCCGGTGAAGGGAAAGAACGCCAAGTCCAAGCCCAGACCCGCCGACCGGACGGCACGGGCGGCGGCGAAGACCCTGGACCCCGTGACCTGGCCGCAGCCGGGAAGCGTGGAGCTCCCGCTGTCGTACGCCTCCGCCTTCACATCCCGTCAGCTGTCGGCGAGCCCGGCTGCCCCCGCTGCCCCGGTGGTCAAGAAGAGGGTCGGCGGGATACCGGTGACCGTCGCCCCGGGCAAGGCTCCGCGAGGCGCGGCGTCGGGTTCGGTGCCGTCGAAGGTCACTGTGGCCTCGCTCGGGCGCACGGCGGCCGAGAAGTGGGGGAGCGCCGCGCTGTTGACCGTGCGGCGGGCGGACGACGGCGCTGCGCCGGCATCCGTCGAACTCTCGCTGGACTACGCGTCGTTCGCCGACGGCGCCGGTGGCGCCTACGGGTCCCGCCTTCAGCTCCTGAAGCTGCCCGCTTGTGCCGTGGCCGAAGCGCCCGGTACGGCGGACTGCAAGAGCCCTCCCGAGCGCATCCCCTTCCGCAACGACCCGGCGACGCACACCATCACCGGGCAAGTGCCGGCGGCGCCCGCCAGCGCTGGCGTGGGCGCGGTCTTCGCGGTAGCCGCGGGCGACTCCTCCTCGAAGGGCGACTACAAGGCCACCAGCCTGGCCCCGTCCGCGAGTTGGTCGGTGGCGAACTCCTCCGGCGGGTTCTCCTGGGACTATCCCCTGCGGATGATCCCGACGCCGGGCGGACTCACGCCGACCGTCGGGCTGGGCTATTCGTCGCAGTCCGCCGACGGCCGCACGGCCGCCACCAACAACCAGGGCTCCTGGGTGGGCGAGGGCTTCAGCTACGAGCCCGGATACATCGAGCGCTCGTACAAGCCCTGCTCCGAGGACGGTCAGAAGACCTCGGCGGAGCAGTGCTGGGCCTTCGACAACGCCACGATCATGCTCAACGGGATGTCCGGTGAGCTCATCCAGGACGACACGACCAAGGAGTGGCACCTCACCTCGGAGAACGGCTCCAAGATCGCCAAGCTGACGGGGGCCGGCAACGGGGACAACGACGGCGAGTACTGGAAGCTGACGACCACCGACGGCACCGAGTACTACTTCGGCCTGAACAAGCTTCCCGGCTGGCGCTCGGACAACCCGGCGACCAGTGGGACGGTCGACCCCGACCCGACGACGGACTCGACTTGGTCGACCCCGGTCTTCGGCAACAACGCGGGCGAGCCCTGCTACAACGCCACCTTCGCCAACGCCCACTGCAAGCAGGCATGGCGCTGGAACCTCGACTACGTCAAGGACACCCACGGCAACGTGATGTCCTACTTCTACGGCGCCGAGAAGAACAGCTACGCCCTCAACGCCAAGACGGACGTCAACGGAACCGAGTACGACCGGGGCGGCTACCTCAAGCGCATCGACTACGGTCAGCGCGACGGCGCGGTCTACACCGCCAAGGCCCCGGCCCGTGTGGTCTTCAACACCGCCGAGCGCTGCCTCGCCGATGCCTCCTTCGACTGCGCCGAGTCCAAGTTCACCGTCGCCAACGCCGCCCGCTGGCCCGACACCCCCGTCGACCGCTACTGCAAGGCGGGCACCAAGTGCACCGTCGGACAGTCGTCCCAGACCTTCTGGACGACGAAGCGGCTGACCGGTGTCACCACCCAGATGAGCACGGGCTCCGGGGTGAGCGACTACAACGACGTCGAGGCGTGGAAGTTCACCCACATCTTCACCGACAACGGCGACGACACGAAGACGCTCTGGCTCTCCCGGATCGACCACGAGGGCCGTGCCGACTTCAACGGCCAGGGTGGCGAGTCGGTGCCCCTGCCCTCGGTGGACCTGCAAGGCGTCCACCTGCGGAACCGGGTGGACAGCGACACGGACAACATCGACGCGATCAACAGGTTCCGGCTCGCGACCGTCCTGAGTGAGACGGGCGCCCAACTGGACATCACCTACGCGCCCGCCCAGTGCACCGCCACCGCGCTGCCCAAGCCCGGCGAGTCCACCAAGCGCTGCTTCCCCGTGGTCTGGGCACCGCCCGGCACCATCGAGCCGCGCACGGACTGGTTCCACAAGTACGTCGTTGCCGAGGTCGAGGAGACGGACCGTACCGGCGGCGGTGAGGACCTGCTGACTCGCTACGACTATCAGGGCGACGCGGGATGGCGGCACGCGGAGCCGGACGGCCTGGCCGACGAGAAGTTCCTGACCTGGGGGCAGTGGCAGGGATACGGCAAGGTGTCCGTCACCAGCGGTAACCGTCAGACCATGCGTACCCGTGTCGACTACACGTACTTGCAGGGTCTGAACGGCGACAAGCTCCCTGGTGGCGGTACGCGCACGGAGAGGGTCACGGACTCCACGGGCACCGAGTACACCGGCGAGAAGGAGTTCACCGGCTTCGAGGTCGAGACTCAGGCCTTCGATGCCGGGAAGGTCGTCTCCAAGAGCATCTTGGAGCCGTGGAAGTACGACACGGCCACCCAGACGCGGGCGTGGAAGACGAGCAAGGCCACAGTGGTCAAGCCGGAAGTCTCGCGGGGCTATACGGCACTGGCCGACGGTACGTGGCGCACCACCAAGTCGCGCTCGTTCTTCGATGTCGACCACGGTGCCGTCCGTCTGCAGGGGACAGAAGACCTCGGCGATGTCACAAGAGACGAGGACAACACCTGCACGCGGCTCTGGTACGCGGACAATCCCAAGCTGAACATCCTTGAGCTCCCGTCCCGCAGCGAGACCGTGTCCGTCAGCTGTCTGACCGTCCCGGATCGCAGGACGCAGGTGCTTGCCGACGAGAGGACCTCGTACGACGGCGCCGGCTTCGGCGCGGCCCCGGTCACCGGGGATGCCACTACGACGGAGCGCCTCGCCTCTCACGACGGCAAAACCGGCACCTATCAGGTGACGGGCACCACGACCTACGACAAGTTCGGCCGCCCCACTTCGCAGAAGGACGCCGCAGGTGCGGAGACCAGTACTGCGTATACGGACGTCAACGGGCTGATCTCCCAGACCAAGGTCACCAATGCTCTGGGGCACGTCACGACCACGGACTACGCCCCGGCGTGGGGATCCTCTACCGGCCAGACCGACCCCAACGGCAGGCGCACCGACCTCGCCTACGACGCACTGGGGCGGCTGACCGCGGTCTGGCTGGCCGACCGCAGGAAGACGCAGAGCCCGAGCATCAAGTACGCGTACAACGTCCGCAAGGACAAGTCTGTCGTCGTCAAGACCGAGAAGATCGAGACCACTGGCGGCTACGGAGTCGAGTACCAGCTCTACGACAGCCTGCTGCGCGCGCGCCAGAAGCAGACCGAGGGCCCGAACGGCAGTCGGATGGTCGCCGATGTCTTCTATGACGGCACCGGCAAGGTCAAGAAGACCAACGCCACTTACAACGCGGCCAACGCGCCTTCCGAAGACCTGCTGACCGTGGCCAATGGTGAAGTCGGCGGGCAGACCGTCAATGAGTACGACGGCCTGGGCCGCACCACTGCGTCGATCTTCCAGATGGCGGGCGTTGAGCAGTGGCGAACGACGACGGTCTATGAGGGCGACCGCACCCACGTCGACCCGCCCACAGGTCAGATGCCGACCACATCGCTCACCGATGCTGCGGGGCGAGTGTCAGAGCTGAGGCACTATCACAGCGCCTCGCCCCAGCCCTCCGGGCCCGGCGCGCAGTACGACTCGACGAAGTACACGTACACGCCCGGCGGCCTGATGGAGTCCGTCACAGACGCCCAGGGCAACATCTGGAGATACGAGTACGACCAGCTGGGCCGCAAGACCAAGAACATCGACCCGGACTCGGGCACCTCGACCACGGTCTACGACGCTGTCGACCGACCGGTCTCCGCGACGGACGGCCGTGGCAAGACGACCTCCACCGCCTACGACAAGCTGGGCCGCCCGGTCACCACGTGGGAGGGTGCGCCGGACACCGGCACCAAGCTGACCGAGACGCGGTACGACAAAGCGGGATGGCTCGGCTACGCCTGGGCCTCGTTGCGCTACACCAGCGCCACGGACTACTTCGCCTCCATCACCCAGGACATGGACGCCCTGTACCGGGTGAAGAAGACCGCGTACACGGTGCCCGCCTCCGAGGGCGCTTTGGCGGGCACGTACACATTCACCACGTCCTACAACCCGGACGGCACTGTCAGTGGCCAGGGCGTGCCGGCGGCGGGCGGGCTCGGCGGAGAAGCCATCGCGTACGGCTATGACGATCTGCAGCGCCCGATCAGCATGACGGGCAAGACGTCCTATGTCAGCGACACCCAGTACACGGCCACCAGCCAGCTCAAGGCGTTGCACCTCTACACCGGCAGCGGCAAGAAGATCCAGCAGAGCCTCACCTACGAGAAGGGCACGGACCGTCTGACACGGTCGACGGTGGACGTCGTCGGCGTCACCGGAGCAGTCAAGGACTCCAGCTACTCCTACGACCAGGCCGGGAACGTCCTGGCCATCTCGGACACGTCCGGTGGCTCTCCCGACGTGCAGTGCTTCGGCTATGACGCGGGGCAGCGGCTGGCCGAGGCCTGGACGCCTGCCGCGACCGCTGCCGAGGCGGCCGGGGCGGGTACCGCGGGCAGCCAGCTCACGGCCGGTACTCCCAGCGCATGCGCGGCGGCCGCCGGGGAGAAGGCCCTGGGCGGCCCAGCCCCGTACTGGAAGTCGTACGAGACCGACGCGATCGGAAACCGTACGAAGGACGTCACGCACGACGTCGGCCGCGACGCGTCGAAGGACGTGACCCGCACCTTCACCTATGGCGAGGGGACAGCCGGTCCGCATGCCGTGACCAAGGTGGTCGACAAGACCCCGACGGGCGACCGTCAGTCGACCTTCGCGTACGACGCTTCCGGGAACACCACGACGCGCACGATCGGCGGCAATACACAGACCCTGACCTGGGACGCGAGCGGTGACCTGGCCAAGACGACCGAGGCGGACGGGAAAGCGACCGGCTACATCTACGACGCCTCGGGTGATCGGGTCCTGAGGCGGGACGCCAACGCGACCACGGTCTACCTCCCCGGCATGGAGCTCAAACTCCCGAAGAACAGCAGCACGGTCGAGGCCACGCGCTACTACTCCTACGCCGGTCAGACGGTCGCGGTCCGGCAGAACAACAACGAACTGACGTTCCTCGCCGCCGATCACCACGGCACCAGCGAGCTCGCCATCAATCCGACGACGGGCGCGGTCACGCAACGCCGCTTCGACCCATACGGCGGAACTCGCGGCGAAGCGACGGGCACTTGGCCCGGGGAAAAGGGCTTCGTCGGCGGCACGATCGACGAGTCCACGGGTCTGACGCATCTGGGCGCTCGTGAATACGACTCCAGCCTGGGCAAGTTCATCTCGGTCGACCCGGTCATCGACTACACGAGTCCGCAACAGATCAACGGCTACGCGTACGCCAACAACAGTCCGGTCACGCTCTCCGACCCGACGGGGTTGGCTCCTTGTGCTCCCGGGGTGCCCGACTACGGGGGGAGTTGCGGCGGGAAGATCTGTTACACCTGCAAGACCGGAGAAACAGGGGAGACGAAGAAGGCTCAGGAAGACGTCAAGCAGGCCGAACAGAACCTGAGTGACACGAAGCAGCGCGTCAGGCATGTCGCCAAGGTCCTGATCAAGATTGTCCGTGATCTGATCGGTGTCGATGCCGCGCTCGACTGCTTCTCCAGTGGAGACCTCGGGGCCTGTGGCGAGACGTTGCTTAACGTCGCTGGAAGCTTCGCTGGTGGGCTTGCTGGAAAAATCCTGGCGAAGTATGGAGCGCCATGGAAATGGGCCAAGGGTGTAAGGCTCGTCAAGAAGGTTGCAGGGCTTATCGCTGACCTTGTCGGCGGTGTAAAGGACGTGGCGAAGTCCTCCAAGGCCCTGGCCAAGGCGAAGGACGGGCTGGCCGCTGCCCGAGCCAAGGCGAAAGCCGCGATCAGCAAGGTGAAGAAGGATGACCCCACCGTCTGTCACAGCTTCCTGCCGGGCACCAAGGTCCTCCTGGTAAACGGAATTACGAAGTCGATCGACAAGGTCGCCCTCGGCGACAAGGTGGTCGCCACGGATCCGGCGACCGGCAGGACGACGACCCGCGAGGTCGTCGGAACCATCGTCACCGAGGACGACAAGCACTTCGTCGATCTGACCATCAAGGCGAAGAGCGGCGGCGCGGCGGCCTTGATCGCCACCACGACGCACCCGTTCTGGGTCAAGTCCGCGAACGCCTGGATCGACGCCGGCGACCTCAAGCCCGGCATGACCCTCCGCGAGGCGGACGGCAGTACGGCGACGGTCGAGGGCGTCCGCCACTTCGACAAGCGCCAGCGGACGCATGACCTGACGGTGAGTGGGATTCACTCGTACTATGTGGTGGCGGGAGCCGCGCCGGTCCTTGTGCACAATTGCAGCGAGGTCGCGGTTGATACGAATGCAGTGACTGACGCATTGTCTGGCGCTAAGACGGCAGAAGTGGATACGGTCTTGGCTGGACGGGCGCCAGTACTTTCACCTACAGCCCATCGAGAGCTCATTGAAGGCGGGCATTCAACGGAGGGTATATCCGGTTGGCTCGCAGCGCGAGGTGGGCGAATGGGCGTTGGGTCAACTCCGGAAGGTGTGGCTGGTCTTCAAGGAAGGCTGCGGGCGATGTGGAAGGGCAAATCCTTCAACCCTATGATTGCTGACGATGATGCTTCGGTTCTGCACTCGGCAGCACAGGAGGGGCTATCGATAATCACGAATGACAAGAGATTCTACAAGAATGCGGAAAGGCTTGGGTATGCAACAGAGAGATATTAGCTGCGCTCGATGCCTGGCTTGATCGGTTTGCTTCCAAGGAGAGCTGAGAGGGGGGTGCCCGGATGGATCAGGGTGAGTCCATGACCGATGACGAGCTCGGAGAGATCGAAGAGTTGTGCTCGGCGGCGACACCAGGGCCTTGGTTTGTCAGGACTCTGGACGATGAGTCGGCCATGGGGCTAGTGGCTGTAAGCACTACTGCGGACACTGGACAATCTGAAAGGTGGCCGAGCTTTGATCACCGCGAGATTGTCGCCGCCACGTTGGTGCAACACCCTCGCTACGTAGATGTTGCAGATGAATGCTGGGATGAGAATGCGGCATTCATCGCAATGGCCCGGGAGGCCGTTCCGAAGCTCGTGGCTGAGGTTCGGCGCCTGAGGATCTTGCTGTCTGTCGAAGAATCGGACTAAGCATCGATAGCCCGGTCTCTGCCGTGAGCGGATACTGTCCGCTCGTCATGATCCTGTTAAGCCCTTAACCCTCGATGCTCTGCGGCACGATGGGCTCCGTTCTGCGGCGACCCTCAGACGGTGCCCCCGAACGGCTGACCATCAGGCGCAACGAAGGGCGCCCCCGCCGACCACCGGCAGGGGCGCCCTTCGCGTGCTACGCAGGTACTACTTCGACAAGCTCTGCCCCGGCGGTATCGGCGCCGTCGCCAGCGACTGCGGGGACGTCGGGTTGTTCAGGGCCGAGGGGGCGGCCACCGCGGCCGACGGGTCCGGGGCCGGGTCCTCGGCCGGGAGCGGTACGCCGCCCACGATCCGTATCCCCGCCGCGTCCAGGGCACGCTTGATGCGCCAGCGCAGTTCGCGCTCCACGCCCAGCGCCTTGCCCGGCATCGTCTTCGCCGAGACGCGGATCACCATCGAGTCGAGCAGCACCTCGTTGAGGCCGAGGACCTCGACCGGGCCCCACAGGCGCTCGTTCCACGGCTCGGCCTTGGCCATGGACTCCGCGGCCTCGGTGATGGCCGCGCGGACGCGGTCCAGGTCCTCCGTCGGGCGGACCTGGACGTCGACGGCCGCCGTGGCCCAGCCCTGGCTGAGGTTGCCGATGCGCTTGATCTCTCCGTTGCGCACGTACCAGATCTCGCCGTTGTCGCCGCGCAGCTTCGTCACGCGCAGACCGACCTCGACCACCTCGCCGGAGGCCACGCCCGCGTCGATCGAGTCGCCGACCCCGTACTGGTCCTCCAGAATCATGAAGACACCGGAGAGGAAGTCCGTGACGAGGTTGCGCGCGCCGAAGCCGATCGCCACACCCGCGACACCCGCCGAGGCGAGCAGCGGTGCCAGGTTGATGTTGAGGACGCCGAGGATCATCAGGGCCGCGGTGCCCAGGATCAGGAAGGACGCCACCGAGCGCAGGACCGAGCCGATGGCCTCCGAGCGCTGGCGGCGGCGCTCCGCGTTGACCAGGAGGCCGCCGAGCGCCGTGCCCTCCACCGCCTGGGCGCTGCGGTTCATCCGGTCTATGAGCTTGGTCAGCGCCCGGCGGACCAGTACCCGCAGCACCGACGCGATGATCACGATCAGGAGGATGCGCAGGCCGATGGCGAGCCAGGTCGACCAGTTCTCCTCGACCCAGCCCGCGGCCTCCGTGGCCGACTTCTGGGCGTCGTCGAGGGTGACCGGCTTGGTCGTCGGAGCGGTGGGATCGGACGGGGATCCGGCGGCCAGTACGGCGGGCCAGTGCACGGGGGGAACCTCCAGGCATTGCGCTGCCGACGGTGCGACGGCAGGCCAACCACACTAACGGGGCAACGTGTGTGCTTCGTTGCCGTGTTCGGGGGAGAGCGCGCCCGGAGCTGGGGATGTAGTGGGGTGTGGTCGAAAACACTTCAAGGCCGTTACCCGGACGTGGTGGCGCTTCGACCAGGCATGAGGAGAGACTGAAGGCAGATCGTCCCGGCGCGAGCCACGCGCCGCCGGCGTACAAGGAGGCATCCACCGTGCCGCACGTCCTGGTCCTCAACGCGTCGTACGAGCCGCTCGGCGTCGTACCGCTCCGCCGCGCGCTCGTCCTCGTGCTCGAAAACAAGGCAGTCTGCCTAGAGGAATCCGGCGCCTTCATGCATAGCGCGACCCGGGCCGTCGCCGCGCCCAGCGTGGTCCGGCTCAAAAGATTCGTACGGGTCCCCTACCGGGGGCCCGTTCCGCTGACCCGTCGTGCGCTCTTCGCGCGTGACGGCGGGCGCTGTATGTACTGCGGTGGCGTCGCAACCAGCGTCGACCACGTGATTCCGCGCAGCCGCGGCGGTCAGCACGTCTGGGACAACGTGGTGGCGGCCTGCCGCCGCTGCAACCACGTCAAGGCCGACCGGCACCTGCTGGAGCTCGGCTGGCGCCTGCGCCACCAGCCCGCTCCGCCCAGTGGTCTGGCCTGGCGCATCATCGGCACGGGGCACCGGGACCCACGCTGGCTCCCGTACCTCCAACCGTTCGGCGCGGACGACGCCCTGGCCCGGATCGACGGCATTTCCGCCTGAGACCGGGCCTTTGTCGTCCTTGGCCCTGGGGACCGGTCCGCCGGTCCCCAGCTTGCGCGTGCCCGGCTACGGGGCCACGCCGTACGCCTCCACCGACCACAGCGAGTACCCGTACGGGGTCGCCCGTGTCGCGCCCTGCACCCGGATGAAGCGGGTGTCGCGCGCGTCCATGCGGACCGCCTCCCGGCCGCCCCTGCCGTCGCGCACGGTCGCCGCCGTGCGCCAGGTGCGGCCGTCCGGGGAGACCTGCACCGTAAAGGCGCTCGCGTACGCGTCCTGCCAGGTCAGCACCACCAGGCCGACCCTGCTCGGGGCGGGCAGCTCGGCCTGCCACCAGGCGTTGTCCTGCGCCGGGGAGGACCAGCGGGTCGACGGGTCGCCGTCGGACGCCGCGCGCGCCGGGAACGCCGGGGTCTCGTCGCCCGACGAGGAGGCCGCGGCCCCCGCGATCAGATCGGGACCGGCCGTGCGCGGATACGCCCGTACGGTCAGGACGCGCTCCTGCCCGGAGAAGGCGACCGGCACCCGGTACTCGCCCGCCGGGGTGCCCGGCGCCACCGACACCTCCACCGGGACGCTCGCCGCCGCGCCGCGCGGGACCGTGAGCGCGCCGGGGGCCTTGACGGTGATGCCCCGGGGCGCCTTCGCGCTGAGCGTGCCCCGCACGTCCGCGGGCCGGGTGGACGTCAGTACGGCCGCCACCCGCAGCGGCTTCCCGCCGATCTCCGCGTCCGCCTCGTCCCGGGCGAGCTCCAGCCGGGCCCGCGGCTCGTCGGCGAACCACGGGACCAGATGCCGTACGGCCCGTACGGAGGCGGCCGGGCCGGTCACGCGGACGGCGTCGGCGCGCACGCCCCGCGCGGCGCTCTGGGTCCAGCCGCTGGGCGAGAGCGGCCCGAGGCTGCGCCAGCCCACGCCGGGCAGATGCACCTGCACCAGCGCCCCGCCCTCGGCCCAGGCGACCCGCCCGGGACCGGGCCCCGGCCCCCACGCGGCGTCCTCGACGGGCTGGGCGCCCGCCGTGGCCCAGGCCGGCGGGCCCGAGCCGGGGCCGACCGAGGGGCTCGGCCCGGCGCCCGAGTCGTCCATGACGGTGACCGCCTCCACCGGGCGGACCCGGCCCAGGCGCACGGTGTACGCGTCCGGCGAGACACTGACGTCCCCGGCAGGCCGGTCCGCGCCCGTCCAGGTGGCCGAGGCCCCGGCCGCGCGGGTCAGGAACACGTCCAGGACGCCCTTGCCGACGGTGACCGAGCCGGTGGCGGCGGCCCGGCGCAGCGGCTCCAGGGCGAGCGTGGCCCGCCAGGCGGCCGCGCCGTCGCCGTGCGCCTGCGCCTGGAGCATGTCGACGGCGGTCTCCCCGGCCCGGCCGTACCGGGCGAGCCGGTCGGCCCACGGGCGCACCTCGTCTGCGAGCGCGCCGCTGTCCGCGAGCCGGGCGGGCGTCTGCCGCATCACCGTGAACGCCGCGCGCAGCCGCGCCGCCGCCCCGTCCCGCGCCGCCGCGTCCGCCGCGCCGCGCGAGGTCCAGAACGCGTCGAGCAGCGGGCGCAGATAGGCCGACTCGGCGCTGCTGAGGACGGACGACGAGTCGTTGCCCGCCAGCGCCGTGAGCGCCTCGCCCAGCGGCGCGTCGCCGTCCGCGAGGTCCGCGATCGCCGCCCGCCAGGAGGCCTCCGGCTCGTAACCCTGCGGGTTCCAGGCGTAGTCGGCCGCCGTGAACAGCGGGATGCGGGAGGCCGACGCCTGCGCCATGGCGTTGGTGAGCAGGGCGGCCGAGCCGGTGGCGACGGCGGGCTCGCGGCCCGTGTAGGGGCCGAGGAAGATCCGGCCGGGCGCCCAGTCGTTCACCGGGTAGTTGTCCATCGTCACCAGCGGATGCCCGAACGCGGCCCGGGCGCCCGCCAGTTCGCGCCCGGTGATGGTGCGCGGCACCACCCCGACGCCCGTCCAGGCGACCTGTACACGCGCGTCGAGCCCGTCCGCCAGGGCGGAGCGGTAGGTGGTGGCGCCCTCCTGGTAGTACTCGGTCGGCATCAGCGACAGCGGCTGCGCGCCGGGGTGGCGCTCGGCCAGGTGCGCGGCGACGGCGTTGGCCACGCGCGCGTGGGCGCGGGCCGCGGCGGCGGGTCCCCGTCCGAAGGTGTCCGCGTCCCGCCCGCAGTGCCACTCGCTGTAGCTGACGTCCTGGAACTGGAGCTGGAAGGCGCGCACGCCCAGCGCCCACATCGAGTCGAGCTTGCGCAGGAGCGCCTTGAGGTCCTTGTCGGAGGACAGGCACATCTCCTGGCCGGGCGCGACCGCCCAGGCGAGAGTGACGTGGTTGGCGGCGGCGCGGGCGGCGATCGCCCGGAAGTCGGCGCGCTGGTCGGCCGGGTAGGGGTCGCGCCAGCGGGCCTGGCGGTACGGGTCGTCGCCCGGCGCGTACAGATAGCGGTTCTGCTTGGTGCGGCCCATGAAGTCGAGCTGGCCCAGGCGCTGTTCGCGCGTCCAGGGCTGCCCGTAGAAACCTTCCGTCGTGCCGCGCACCGCCGTGGCGGGCCAGTCGCGCACCCGCACGCCGGGCAGCGTGGCGTCGCCCCGCCGGTCCTGCCCGAGGAGCTGGCGCAGGGTCTGCACCGCGTGGAAGAGCCCGTCCTCGCCGACCCCGTCGAGCGCGACCGTGTCCCGCCCGCCGGCCCGGCCGACGCCGATCCGGTACCCGCCGGACGGCAGGTCCCCGCGCTCGGCGACCCGCAGGGCGCGCAGCGCGTCCTGCGCGCCGCTCCCGCCGACGCGGAACACCGGCCCGGCGCCCCGGAGTCCGTAGTGCAGGGTGGTGACACCGGCCTTGTCCAGTACGTCCGCGAGCGCGGCCACCGCGTACGGGTCGGCGCCGGGGTCGGTGATCAGGACGGCCTCGGAGCCGAGGCGCAGCCCCGGTCCCGCGTGCTTGACGGACTGCGGCCGGGGCCAGACCGCCGGGGTGTCGTCCCGTACCGCGTCCTTCGACGGGCCCGTGGCGGAGGGCTGTTCGGGGGCCGCGGGATCCACGGGTGCCGCGAGGGCGCCGGGCGCCGCGCCGAGCAGCCCGCCGATGACGGCGACCGCGACGGCCGTCGCTCGCTTTCCGCGCCCGAACTGCACGCCATCTCCTCGCCTAGGCACCGCTTTTGCGGCCCCCGCGCCGCCGATCGGCCCCGAGCCCACCACCCCCGTGGCGAGGGTGTCAATGCGCGTGACTGTTGTGCCGGAATTGCCCGTTCCGGTGGCTGCGGAACGGGCTGCGGTTGACTCCGGGGGAGACAAAAACCGGCCGCCGGAGAGCGGAACGTGAGCCACCGGGAATGCGGCGCACGGCTACCAGGAGTGCGGCGCACGGGCCGCCGGGAAGTGGAATCCGGGCCGCCGTCCGATGGCGTGCACGAGCGTTCCGAGTGACGGTCGTGACACCCCCCACGTTGTACGTCTGGGAGTCCGCCCACGGGGTAGGGCTGCTGTGTCCCCCATTGCCGACCCTCGTGGAGCCCTCCGTGGCCGTCTCCGCCCTTGAACAGCCCCTGACCAGCGAACCTCCGCTGGCCGACGCCGAACCGCTGACCAGCGAGCCCCCGCTGACCGAGGCGGCGCCCCTGACCAGCGAACCGACCCCGGTGGTGGCGCCGGCCGGAGCCTGACGCCATGACCCTCGCCCGGCTCGCCGCGCTGCACGGCGTCGCCACGTCCTACGCCCCGTCGGCCGACCGTACGGTCCCGGTCCCGGACGCCACGGTCGTCGCCGTCCTCGCGGCGCTGGGCGTCGACGCGGCCACCCCGGAGGCGGTGAGCGCGTCCCTCGCCGCCGCCGAACTGGCCGCGGCGGCCCGCCTGTTGCCCCCGACCGTGGTCCACTGGCACGCCCAGGACCCGCCGTCCGCGCCCCCGCTCCCGCCCCCGTTGGTCGCCGCCCTGCCGCCCGGCACCCGCGTCCGTATCGAGGCGGAGGACGGCGGGGAGGCCGACTGGACGGCGCCGGGCACCAAGGCGGCCGGGCCGAAAGCCCCCTGGCCCGCCCTCCCGCTCGGCGTCCACCGGGCGACCGCCCGCACCCCCGACGGCCGCACGGCCCGCACCACCCTCGTGGTCGCCCCCGAGCGCACCCCGCAGCCCCCCGCCCGCACCCACGGCTTCCTCGTGCAGCTCTACTCGCTGCTCTCCGCCCGCTCCTGGGGCATGGGCGACCTCGGGGACCTCGCCGAGGTCGCCGGCTGGGCCGGGCGGGCCGTGGGGGCGGGGTTCCTCCAGGTCAACCCGTTGCACGCGGCCGTCCCCGGCACGCCCACCGACCCGTCCCCGTACCGCCCCTCCTCGCGCCGCTTCCCCGACCCCGTGCACCTGCGGATCGAGGACATCCCGGAGTACGCCTACGTACGCGAGCGGAAGCGGCTCGACGAGCTGCTGAAGGCGGCGGACGCGCTGCGCCGGTCGGTGCTCGACGACGGCGAGCTGATCGACCGGGACGCGGTGTGGGCGCTGAAGCGGGAGGCCCTTGAGGCCGTCCATACGGTGCCGCAGGCGCCCGGGCGGCGGGCCGCGTACTGCGACTATCTGGCGCACCAGGGCCAGGCCCTGGAGGACCACGCCACCTGGTGCGCGCTCGCCGAGCGGTACGGGCCCGACTGGACCCGCTGGCCGGGCGGGCTGCGCGACCCCCGCTCGGCCGCCACCGCCCGCGCCCGGCGCGAGCTCATCGACCGGGTCGACTTCCACACCCGGCTCGCCTGGCTGACGGACACTCAGCTGGCCGCCGCCCAGCGGGCCGCCCGGGACGCCGGGATGGCGGTCGGCCTCGTCCACGACCTGGCCGTCGGGGTGCACCCGGGCGGCGCCGACGCCTGGGCGCAGCAGCGCACCTTCGCCCAGGGCATGTCGGTGGGCGCGCCCCCCGACGCCTTCAACGCGCGCGGCCAGGACTGGGGGCTGCCGCCCTGGCGCCCCGACGTCCTCGCCGCGTCCGGCTACGCCCCGTACCGGGGACTCCTGCGCAATCTGCTGCGGCACGCCGGAGCCCTGCGCATCGACCATGTGATGGGCCTGTTCCGGCTGTGGTGGGTGCCGCGGGGACAGGAGCCGACGGCGGGCACCTATGTGCGCTACGACGCGGAGGCGATGCTCGCCGTGCTCGTCCTGGAGGCCCACCGGGCGGGCGCCGTGGTCATAGGGGAGGACCTGGGCACGGTCGAGCCCGGGGTACGGGAGGCCCTGAGCCGGCGCGGGGTGCTCGGCACCTCGGTGCTCTGGTTCGAGCGCGACTGGGAGGGCACCGGCCGCCCGCTGCCCCCGGCCGCCTGGCGCGAGGCCTGCGTGGCCACCGCCACCACCCACGACCTGCCGTCCACGGCGGCCCGGCTCACCGGCGAGCACGTCGGACTGCGCCACCGCCTCGGGCTGCTCACCCGCCCGCTGGCCGAGGAGCAGGCCGAGGACGCGGCCGAGGTGGGGGAGTGGCTGGCCTATCTCGCCCGGCTCGGGCTGCTGCCCGAGGGCGCCCGGGGCGAGGAGGGCGCGGTGCGGGCGGTCTACCGGTTCCTGCTGCGCACCCCGGCCCGGATGGTCGGCGTGTGGCTGCCGGACGCGGTGGGCGACCGCCGTCCGCAGAACCTGCCGGGCACCTGGGACCAGTACCCCAACTGGCGTCTGCCGGTGGCAGGTCCCGACGGCCGCCCGCTCGCCCTGGAGGACGTGGTCTCCTCGCCCCGGCTGCACGGCCTGATGCGGGTGTTCGCGTCCTGGCCGGGCCCCGCGGCGGCGGGCGCGCGGACTCGTACGGCACCCCCGGGCGCGCGCCCCACTTAGGCGTTCGCTACGTTTGCACCGTGGACAAGAAGAACACCCTGCGCGCCGGCGCCGTGGCAGCCGGTACGACGCTGATGATGCTGCTCATGTCGGCCCCCGCCCTCGCGGTCACCCGCGACGACGGCGACGACCCGGGCTCCGGCCTGAGCGTGTTCGACACGATCGGTCTGTACGTGATCGCGCCCCTCGCGCTCTTCGCGGTCATCGCCGGTCTGGTCATGGTCCTCGACAAGTCGAAGAAGGCCTGACCGACCGCGTTTCACGCGCTGTGAGGCGCTTTGCGGTACGAGTGGCACTCGTACCGCAAAGCGCCTTTTCTTCTTTCTGTTCCGATTTCCGTTCCGGTCGCCTCAGTGCGCCGAGAGCAGCTTGCGCAGCAGCCCGTTCAGCTGCTCCGCCTCCGCCGCGTCGAGCACCCCGTCCAGCACCTCGTGCTGCATCTCCAGGCCCGCCGTCACCGACTCGTCGACGAGCTCCCGGCCCTTGTCGGAGAGGGTGACGCGCAGCCCGCGCCGGTCGTTCGGATCCGGGCTGCGGCTCAGCAGCCCGGCGTTCTCCAGCTTGTCCAGCCGTCCGGTCATCCCGCCGGTGGTGAGCATCAGGGTCGCCGAGAGCTGGCGCGGCGAGAGCGTGTAGGGCTCGCCGGAGCGCCGCAGCGTCGCCAGTACGTCGAACTCGCCGCGCGAGATCCCGAACCGCTTGTACACCTTCTCGACCCGGTCGCCCATGGCCCGGGAGATGCGGTAGATGCGCCCGTAGACGGCCATCGGAACGGTGTCGAGGTCGGGTCTGACCTCCGCCCACTGCGCGGCGATGGCGTCGACGGGGTCACGGGGGGTCGCAGTCATGGGCACCAGTATCCGAGCGGATTGGATCGGGCGCAAGAAAGTTGCTTGACGAAAAGTAGCTTACGAGTAAGCTACTTTCCATGAAGCGAACCCAGAGCCGCATAGCCACCGTCGCCCTCACCGCCCTCGCCCCGGTCTCCTGGGGTTCCACCTACGCCGTGACCACCGAATTCCTCCCCGCCGACCGGCCGTTGTTCACGGGCATGATGCGGGCGCTGCCCGCCGGGCTCGCGCTCCTCCTCGTCACCCGGCGATTGCCACGCGGGGAGTGGTGGTGGAAGGCGGTGATCCTGGGGGCGCTCAACATCGGGGCCTTCTTCCCGCTCCTCTTCCTCGCCGCCTACCGGCTGCCCGGCGGCATGGCCGCCGTGATCGGCTCCCTCGGACCGCTGTGGGTGGCCGGGCTCGCCGCGCTCTTCCTCGGTGAACGCCCGTCCCTGCGGACCCTGCTCACCGGGATCGCGGCGGCCCTCGGGGTGACCCTGGTGGTCCTGAAGGCGACGGGGGCACTGGACGCCGTCGGAGTCGCGGCCGGGGTCGCCTCGTCCGTGGCGATGGCGGCGGGGACCGTGTTCACCAAGAGGTGGGGACGGCCCGAGGGGGTCGGGCCGCTGGTGCTCACCGGGTGGCAGCTGACCGCGGGCGGACTGCTCATCGCGCCGGTCGCCTTCCTGATCGAGGGCGCACCGCCCGCGCTCGACGGACGCAACCTCGCGGGCTACCTCTACCTCGCCCTGGTCAACACCGCCGTCGCGTACTGGCTCTGGTTCCGCGGCATCGGCCGCCTCACCGCCACCTCGGTCACCTTCCTCGGCCCGCTGTCGCCGCTCGCCGCCGCCGTCATCGGCTGGGCCGCGCTCGGCCAGGCGCTCACCCCGCTCCAGCTCACCGGGATGGCGATCGCCTTCGGGGCGACGCTCGCGGGCCAGTACGTGCCCCGGGCCGCGAAGGCCGCCAAGCTCGAAGCGGCCAAGCTCGAAGCCGCCAAGCTCGAACCGTTCACTTCTCCTAAAGAGATCAGTCGAAAAGATTCGATGGACGTGATGGTTTCGTCGGTGCGACGGTAGTCCGGAACCGAACGAACCGAACGAACCGAACGAAGGAGCACCGGCCACCGTGGCAGTCCTGGAGCGCGTCCGCACCACACCGACCATCGCGAGGGTGAGCCGGGCCGCAGGCCCCGGGCTCGCCCTCGCGGGCGTCGCGACCGTCGTCTGGTCGGGCAGCTTCGTCGCCTCCCGGGCCCTGCACGACTCGGTGCCCCCCGTCCAGGCCGCCTTCTGGCGCTGGATCATCGCCCTGGTGGCGGTGGCGCCGTTCGCGGCCCGCGAGACCTGGCGCCAACGGGCCCTGATCCGCCGCCACTTGCGCTTCCTCCTGCTGGCCGCCCTCCTCGGCGTCACGGTCTACAACACGCTCGTCAACCAGGCCGGACTCTCCACCTCCGCGGGCAACATGGGCATGATCATGGCCGCCTCGCCGGTCCTGATGGCGCTGTACGAGCGGCTCGGCGGGCAGCGGCTCGGGGCGCGGCGGACGGCCGGGATGCTCGTCGCCTGCGCCGGGGTGCTGCTGCTGGTGAGCAAGGGCTCGCTCGCGCCGAGCTTCGCTGCCGGGGACCTGTGGATGGTCGCCGCCGCCGTCTCCTTCGCCTCGTACAGTGCCCTGCTGCGCCGCCGCCCCGCCGAACTCGGCGGCCTCGCCTTCCTGTTCACCACGTTCGCGCTGGGCGCGCTGATGCTGGCGCCGGTGTACGGGGTGAGCCTCGCCGTCCAGGGCGGCTTCGCGGCGACGCCGGGGACCGTCGGGCCGCTGGTGTACGTGGGAGTCCTCTCCTCCGCGGTCGCCTTCTTCGCCTGGAACAAGGCGATCGCGCTGATCGGCGCGGCCCGGGCGGGCGTCGTCTACTACCTCCAGCCGGTCTGCGTGGCCCTGCTCTCCTTCGCCCTCCTGGGCGAGGCGACCGGCCCGGGCCAACTGCTCTGCATGGCGCTGATCCTGGGCGGAGTGGTGCTGGGATCACGCCGGTAGCGCGGTCGGTAGGTTGCGCCCATGAACGCGAACGAGCCCGGGGGAACCTCCGCCAAGCCGCACGACTGGGACATCAGGAAGCTCCACATCCTGCGGACCCTGCGCGACCGGGGGACCGTGACCGCGACCGCCGAGGCGCTGCTCATGACGCCCTCGGCGGTCTCGCAGCAGCTGACCAACCTGGCGAAGCAGCTCGGCGTACCCCTCCTGGAGGCGGACGGCCGCCGGGTCCGCCTCACCGACGCCGCCCATCTCGTACTGCGCCACGCCGAGGCCGTCTTCGCCCAACTGGAGCGGGCGGACGCGGAGTTGGCCGGGTATCTGCGGGGCGAGGCGGGCCGGGTACGGGTGGGGGCGTTCTCGACGGCGGTGCCCGCGCTGGTCGTACCGGCGGTGCTGCGGCTGCGGCGCAGCCATCCCGCGCTGGAGGTACGGGTACGGGAGGCGGAGGCGGCCGAGGCGTACGAGCTGCTGTCGGCCGGGGCGGTCGACCTCGCCCTGTCGCTGGCCGCGCACGCCCCGAGCGCCCGGGACCCCCGGTTCACGGTGGTCCCGCTGCTCGCCGACCCGCTGGACGTGGCACTCCCCGCCGACCACCCCCTCGCGACCTCGCCGGACCTGCGCCTGGCCGATCTGGCGGGCGAGCCGTGGATCTTCGGCGGCAGCGGGCCGTGGTCGCAGATCACGACGGCGGCGTGCGAGGCGGCCGGCTTCGTCCCCGAGCAGGCGCACAGCGCGGCGGGCTGGACGGCGATCCTGGCGATGGTGGAGGCGGGGATGGGGGTCGCGCTGGTGCCGCGCCTGGCGGCGGCGCGGCGGGAGGGGGTGGTGATGCGGGAGCTGGGCCCGGACCGCCCCTACCGGCATGTGGTGGCTGCGGTGCGGCGGGGGGCGGAGGGGGGAGCGGGGCTGGGACACGTGCTGTCCGCGCTCCGCGCGAGTTCCCCCACCCCGCCCCTTCCCTAAACCCTCCGGGGGTGGGTGGGGGCTGAGGTGGTCTCCCGGGGCTCCGCCCCGGACCCCGCTCCTCAAACGCCGGAGGGGCTGAATTTTGCCGTGCCCCTTTAGGGGCGCGGGGAACTGCGCGACCAGCCCCCACCGGGCCCGCAGCAGCCCACCCCGACCCCCCACCCGGCTGCCCGCCCAGGGCTTAAGGGAACGGGCGGGGTGGGGGGCAAGCACCCGTTACGACGACGCCGCGTCCGCCTCCTGGGCGCGGAGCGCCCGCTCCACTCCCGCTCGGGACTCCGAGATCAGGCGGCGCAGGGACGCGTTGGGGGCGGCGGAGGCCAGCCACGCGTCCGTGGTGTCCAGGGTCGCCTGGGAGACCTGGAGCGACGGGTAAAGACCCGTCGCGATCTGCTGCGCGATCTCGTGGGAGCGGGACTCCCACACACCCTTGACCGCCGCGAAGAACTTCTCCGTGTACGGGGCGAGCAGCTCGCGCTGGTCGAACTGGACGAAGCCCCCGATCACCGCCTCCTGCACGGCGTTGGGGAGCGTGTCACCCTCGACCACCGACGCCCACGCCTCGGCCTTCGCCTCGGCCGTCGGACGCGCGGCGCGCGCGGTGGCCGCGTGGCGCTCGCCCGCCGCCGTACGGTCCCGCTCCAGCTCGGCCGCGATGGCCTTCTCGTCGGCCCGGCCGGTCGCCGCGAGCCGCTCCAGGAACGCCCAGCGCAGCTCGGTGTCGACGGCCAGGCCGTCCACCGTCTCGGTGCCGTCCATCAGGCCCTGTAGCAGGTCGAGCTGCTCGGCCGTACGGGCCGTGGCCGCGAACGCCCGCGCCCACGCCAGCTGGTGGTCGCTGCCGGGCGCGGCCGCGCGCAGCTGCTCCAGGGACGCCTCGGTCCAGCGGGCCAGACCCGTCTCGCGCCACTCGGGCGCCGCGTACAGCTCGATGGCCAGCTTCACCTGGCGGTGCAGGGACTGCACGACGCCGATGTCGGACTCCTTGGCGATGCCGGAGAGCACCAGCGCCAGGTAGTCGCGGGTCGCCAGCTCGCCGTCGCGGGTCATGTCCCAGGCGGAGGCCCAGCACAGCGCGCGCGGCAGCGACTCGGCGAAGTCGCCGAGGTGCGCGGTGACGACCTTCAGGGACTCCTCGTCGAGGCGCACCTTCGCGTACGAGAGGTCGTCGTCGTTGAGGAGGACGACGGCCGGGCGGCGGGTGCCCGCCGGGAGCTCGACGGCCGTGCGCGCCCCGTCCACGTCCAGTTCGATGCGGTTCGTGCGGACCAGCTTGCCCGCCTCGTTCAGGTCGTAGAAGCCGATCGCGATGCGGTGCGGGCGAAGCGTCGGCTCGCCCTTGGCGCCGGCGGGCAGCGCCGGGGCCTCCTGGAGGACGGTGAAGGAGGTGATGGCGCCCTCGCCGTCGACCTCGATCTCCGGGCGCAGGATGTTGATGCCGGCCGTCTCCAGCCACGCCTTCGACCAGGTCTTCAGGTCGCGCCCGGAGGTCTCCTCCAGCGCGCCCAGCAGGTCGGACAGACGCGTGTTGCCGAACGCGTGCGCCTTGAAGTACGCCTGCACGCCCTGGAAGAACTCGTCCATGCCGACGTAGGCCACGAGCTGCTTGAGGACGGAGGCGCCCTTGGCGTACGTGATGCCGTCGAAGTTGACGAGCACGTCGTCGAGGTCGCGGATGTCCGCCATGATCGGGTGCGTGGACGGCAGCTGGTCCTGCCGGTACGCCCAGGTCTTCATGGAGTTGGCGAACGTGGTCCAGGCGTGCGGCCACTTGGAGCCCGGCGCGTACGCCTGGCAGGCGATCGAGGTGTAGGTGGCGAACGACTCGTTCAGCCACAGGTCGTTCCACCACTCCATGGTGACGAGGTCGCCGAACCACATGTGGGCGAGCTCGTGCAGGATGGTCTCGGCGCGCACCTCGTACGCGGCATCGGTCACCTTGGACCGGAACACGTACTGGTCGCGGATCGTCACCGCGCCCGCGTTCTCCATCGCGCCCGCGTTGAACTCCGGCACGAAGAGCTGGTCGTACTTGGCGAACGGGTAGTCGTAGTCGAACTTCTCCTGGAACCAGTCGAAGCCCTGCCGGGTCACGTCGAAGATCTCGTCCGCGTCGAGGAACTCGGCGAGCGAGGGGCGGCAGTAGATGCCCAGCGGCACCGACTGGCCGTCCTTCTCGTACACGCTGTGCACCGAGTGGTACGGGCCGACGATCAGCGCCGTGATGTAGCTGGAGATCCGGGGCGTCGGCTCGAAGACCCACACGTCGTCGGCGGGCTCGGGGGTCGGCGAGTTCGAGATCACGGTCCAGCCCGAGGGGGCCTTCACGGTGAACTGGAAGGTCGCCTTCAGGTCCGGCTGCTCGAAGGAGGCGAAGACGCGGCGCGCGTCCGGCACCTCGAACTGGGTGTACAGGTACGCCTGGTCGTCGACCGGGTCGACGAACCGGTGGAGGCCCTCACCCGTGTTGGTGTACGCGCAGTCCGCGACGACCTTCAGCTCGTTCGGACCCGCCTCAAGACCGGCCAGCGCGATCCGCGAGTCCGCGAACACGGCGGCCGCATCGAGCGCGGTGCCGTTGAGGACGACCTCGTGCACGGCGGGCGCGACGAGGTCGATGAACGTCTGCGCACCGGCCTCGGCGGAGTCGAAGCGCACGGTGGTCACGGACCTGTAGGTCCCGCCCTGCTGCGCGCCGCTCAGATCGAGCTCGATCGCGTACGAGTCGACGCTCAGCAGCTCCGCGCGCCGCTGGGCCTCTTCACGGGTCAGATTCGTGCCAGGCACCCGGCCATCTCCTTCAGAAAATCTCAGCTAGATCCATCAGATCGTGACGGTTCCGGCCATCCTTGCACGAGACGCGCCGGGGGCGTACAGGGCTTTTGCCCGGGGGCTCCAGGTCCGAATTCCGCCGGTGGGGGGCGGGGGCGGGTCGGCACGCTGGACCCATGAAGACGACGACCTACACCGCACGCGCGATCCCGCCCGCCGCCCTTGAGGAGCTCCGCACCACGGACGACGCCGGGCACCCCTGCATCCCCTTCACCGACGAGGAGGGCGGCGCCCCGCTGCGCTGCTGCCTGCGCCCCAGTGAGCCGGGCGAGCGCATCGCACTCGTCTCGTACGCGCCGCTGCGCCGCTGGGCGGCCGAGACGTGGGCGAAGCCGGGGGCGTACGACGAGCAGGGGCCGGTGTTCATCTGCGCGCGGTGCGACGGGCCGGGCGGCGCGGCGGAGGCTTATCCGTTCGCCCGCGCGGGCGCGCTGCGCACGGTCCGCCGCTACGACGCGGAGGGCCGGATCGTGGGCGGCCGCCTCCTGGAGATCCCCGAGGACACCGCGGCGGGGTACGAGGCGGCCTTCGCGGAGGCGTTCGCGGACCCGGAGGTGGCGCTGGTCCACGTCAGGGCGCTGGAGTACGGCTGCTTCCACTTCGAGGTGCGCCGCCCCTGATCAGAGGTGCGCCGCCGCTGACCGGGCGCGCCACCGCCACCGCGCCCGCGAAGGCCCGCACGGCCGCCGTGTCGCCGCCCCCGCGCCACACCACCCCCAGCGCCGACTCGGGCAGCCCGTCCACCGGGACGAACACGATGTCGTCGCGGGCGTGGTAGTCGGCGCTGGGGCGGCACAGCAGCATCGCGCCGATGTCCGCCGCGACCAGCGTGAGGCCCTCCTGGAGCGTGGCCACGGCGGGCCCGCCCGCCGCGCCCGGTGCCTGGGCCGCACGCCAGTAGGAGGGGGCGGGCGCGGCCGGGGCGATCAGGTCCGCCCCGCGCAGCTCGGCGGCGGACAGCCGGTCGCGGGAGGCGTACGGGTGCCGCACCGAGACGGCCAGGGTCTGCCGCTGCTCCGAGAAGACGGGGCCCAGTTCCAGATCCGGCTCGGCCACCGGGAGCAGGACGACGGCGGTGTCGACGTCCCCGCGCCGCAGCGCCCCGAAGGGGTCGCAGAGAGGTATCTCGACGAGATGCGGACGGATGTGGGCGTGTTCCCGCCGGAACGCCTCGATGGCCCGCATGAGATACGAGGTGGCCGTGCCCTGGAAGCCGATGCGCAGGGTCCCGGTGAGCCCCCGGGCGCGTTCCTGCGCCCGGGAGACGACGGCGGCCAACTCGTCGTAGGAAGGCCGCAGTTCAGCGAGGAAGCCCTCCCCGAACGGGGTGAGGCGCACGCGCCGGCTGGTGCGCTCCACGAGCCGCGCGCCGAGCCGCCGCTCCAGGGCGGCGAGCAGTTGGCTGACCCGGCTCTGCGAGACGTACAGCCGCTCGCCGGTCCGCCCGAAGTGCAGCTCGTCGGCGAGGACGAGGAAGCATTCGAGCTCACGGACTTCAAGCGTGCTCACACGCCCCCCAGGTGGATCGATGACATCGATGACTCCGGCTAATCAAAGGATGAGGACTCTCCCGTTGTTCCCGTGGCGCGGGCCGCGAAGGCTGTGAGGCATGGAAACGATCACTGAGAGTCCTGTGGGCGGCGGCAGTTGGAGTCCGGCACGCGGCCGGGCGGCCGTGCTCGCGGTCGCGGCCACCACGTTCAGCGTGGTCACCACCGAAATGCTCCCGGTCGGCCTGCTGAGCCCGCTCGGGGACGCGCTGGGGGTGAGCGAGGGCAGGGCGGGTCTCGCCGTGACCCTGCCGGGCGTGGTGGCGGCCCTGACGGCCCCACTCCTGCCCGCCCTGGCGGGCCGCACCGACCGTCGTACGCTCCTGGTCGCCCTCGTCCTCCTGCTCGCGGCGGCCGACCTGGCCTCGGCGCTGGCACCCGGCTTCGGCGTGCTGCTGGGGGCGCGGCTGGTGGTCGGGGTGTGCATAGGCGGGGTCTGGGCGGTGGCGGCGGGCCTGGCGCCCCGGCTGGTCCGCTCGGAAGCGGTGGCCCGCTCAACGGCGGTGATCTTCAGCGGGATAGCGGTGGCGTCGGTGGTGGGCGTCCCGGCGGGCGCGCTCGCGGGTGAACTGGCCGGCTGGCGCTGGGGGTTCGGGGCGGTGGGTGTGCTGGCACTGGTGGTGGCGGGCCTGCTGGCGAGGCTGCTGCCGCCGCTGCCGCCGGACCGGGCGGCGCGGCGGTCCCGGGCGGTGGATCTGCTCCGGGTGCCGGCGGTCCGGACGGGCCTCGCACTGGTCCTGCTGCTGGTCACGGCCCACTTCGCCGCGTATACGTACGTACGCCCGGTCCTGGAGCGGGTGGCGGGGGTCGGCCCGGGGGCGGTGAGCGGGCTGCTGCTGCTCTACGGGGCGGCGGGGGTGGCGGGCAACTTCCTCGCGGGCACGGTACGCGGCCCGCGCCGCGCGCTTCTCCTGATCGCGGCGCTGCTGACGCTGACGCTGGCGGCCCTGACGGTGTCGTCCGGCAGCGCGATTGTGTCGGTGGCCCTCCTGGCCCTGTGGGGCCTGGCCTACGGCGGCGTCTCCGTCACCACCCAGACCTGGCTCCTCCGCGCGGCCCCCACGACCCCCGAGGCGGTGTCGGCCCTGTTCACGGCGGCGTTCAACGCGGCGATCGCGGCGGGGGCCGCGGTGGGCGGGGGCGTGGTGGACGGGGTGGGAGTGGTTGGGGTGTTGGTGGTGGGGGCGGGGGTTGCGGGGGTGGGGGTGGTGGTGTGCGTGCGGTCCCCGGGGTGAGGTGTCCAGCGCCCGTAGGGGCGCGGGGAACTGCGCGACCAGCCACAGACTGCCCGCAGACGAACGGGGTCCGGGGGCGCAGCCCCCGGGAGCGCCACCCTCACCCCCACCCACCCCCGGAGGGTCTAGGTGAAGGGGCGGGGTGGGGCCAAAACCTTGGGCTAGCCGCGCAGCTCCTCCGCCACCAGCTCCGCGATCTGGACCGCGTTCAGCGCAGCCCCCTTGCGGAGGTTGTCGTTGGACAGGAACAGCGCGAGACCGTTCTCGACGGTCTCGTCGACCCGGATGCGGCCCACATACGACGCGTCCTTGCCCGCGGCCTCCAGCGGCGTCGGAATCTCCGAGAGTTCGACGCCGGGAGCCGAGGCCAGGAGCTCGTACGCCCGCTCCACCCCGATCGGCCGCGAGAAGCGCGCGTTCACCTGGAGCGAGTGGCCCGAGAAGACCGGGACGCGCACGCACGTGCCGGACACCTTCAGGTCCGGGATGCCGAGGATCTTGCGGGACTCCTTGCGGAGCTTCTGCTCCTCGTCCGTCTCGTACGACCCGTCGTCCACGATCGACCCGGCCAGCGGCAGCACGTTGAAGGCGATCGGGCGCTTGTAGACGCCGGGCTCCGGGAACGACACCGCGTCCCCGTCGAAGGCGAGCTGGTCCGCCGACTCGGCCACGGCGCACGCCTGGGTGTGCAGCTCCGCCACGCCCGCGAGGCCGGAGCCGGACACGGCCTGGTAGGTGGTGGCGACCATCGCGGTCAGCCCGGCCTCGTCGTGGAGCGGCCGCAGCACGGGCATCGCGGCCATCGTGGTGCAGTTCGGGTTGGCGATGATGCCCTTGGGCCGGTCCTTGATCGCTTCCGGGTTCACCTCGGAGACCACCAGCGGCACCTCGGGGTCGCCCCGCCACGCCGACGAGTTGTCGATCACGACGGCGCCCTGCCCGGCGACCTTCTCCGCCAGCGCGCGCGACGTCGCGCCGCCCGCCGAGAAGAGCACGATGTCCAGGCCGGCGTAGTCGGCCGTGGACGCGTCCTCGATGGTGATCTCCCGGCCCTCCCACGTGAGGGTGGAGCCCGCGGACCGCGCGGAGGCGAACAGGCGCAGCTCGTCGACCGGGAACTTCCGCTCGGCGAGGATGGTGCGCATGACTCCGCCGACCTGTCCGGTGGCTCCGACGATTCCGACCCTCACGGTGACTCCTTTTGTACGCGCCTGAACGGCTCGGGCGCCTCCATCATGCGACGGTGCCCGGCGGACTTGTCCAATCCATTGTCCGGGGGATGGGACGACCTGGGGAGTGACCCCCGGTACGACCGGACGGGGAAGCGGGGGACACCTTCCCACTTGTGACGAGTTCATGGCAGCTCTGTTGCATCCGCCCCGGAATGCCCCCGGACGGCCCTTTCGCTGGTTACGGTCCTGCGGTCGGGACCGATAAACGGTCACCACCCCCCGTATTCCGGAGGAACTCCGTGCGCGCATCCCGCCGCAGCCGGGCCATAGCGGTCCTGGCCGCAGCCCCCGTACTCCTGGCGGCCGCAAGCCCCGCCGTCGCCCACTCGCACGACCGCAAGGACCCGCAGAAGCAGCAGAAGCAGGCGGAGCGGCTCGCCAGAAAGCTGGTGTCGAAAGCGTCGGGGGAGAGCGCCTACCGCCACCTGGAGCAGTTCCAGAAGATCGCCGACGCCAACGGCGGCAACCGCGTCGCGGGCACGCCCGGCTACGACGCCTCGGCCGCGTACGTCTACGGACAGCTCAAGAAGGCCGGGTACGACGTCTCGTACCAGGACTTCGACATCTACGAGTCCAAGACCCTGCGCGAGAAGCTCACCGTCGTCTCGCCCGGGCCGCGCGAGCTGAAGACCACCGCCTACCAGTTCAGCAAGGCGAGCCCGGCCGGCGGCCTCACCGCCCAGGTCAAGGCGGCCCGCGTCGACGCCACCCCCGGCTGCGCGCTCGACGACTACGCGTCGGACACCTTCACCGGCAAGATCGCCCTGGTCAAGCGCGGCAGCTGCACTTTCCAGCAGAAGGAGGCCGTCGCGGCCGAGGCGGGCGCCGCCGGGATCATCCTCTACAACCACTCCGGGGACGCCCCCGTCCGCGGCACCGTCAGCGACCCCGCCAACGCGCACATCCCGGCCACCGGCATCTCGCTCGCCGACGGCGAGGCACTGGCCGCGCAGGTCGCCAAGGGCGACGTCACCGTCACCCTGGACGTCGCCACCGAGGCGGTCGCCCACAAGACCCGCAACGTGATCGCCGAGACCAGGGGCGGCGACCCGGCGAACGTCGTCGCGCTCGGCAGCCACCTCGACTCGGTCCCGGCCGGACCCGGCATCAACGACAACGGCTCCGGCTCGGCCGGGCTGCTCGAAGTCGCGCTCAAGCTCGCCAAGGAGACCAAGCAGACCAAGAAGCACCCCAAGTCCACCGCCAACAAGGTGCGGTTCGCCTGGTGGTCGGGCGAGGAGCTGGGCCTGCTGGGCTCCGAGCACTACGTCAAGTCCCTGACGGAGAAGGAGAAGCAGCGGATCAAGCTGTATCTCAACTTCGACATGATCGGCTCGCCCAACCCGGCCGAGCTCGTCTACGACGGCGACAACTCCGACAACACGGGCGAGGGCGCGGGCCCGGCCGGCTCCGCCCAGATCGAGCGGCTGATCAACGGCTACCTGGACAAGAAGAGCGTCCCGCACTGGGGCACCGACTTCGACGGCCGCTCCGACTACGGCCCGTTCATCGAGCAGGGCATCCCGGCGGGCGGCACCTTCACCGGCGCCGAGGGCCTCAAGACGGAGGACCAGGCGGCCAAGGCGGGCGGCAAGGCCGGTCAGCCGTACGACGCGAACTACCACGCGGCCGGTGACACCCTGAAGAACATCGACCGCAAGTACTTCGACCTCAACATCGACGTCATCGCGCACGCGGTCGGCACGTACGCCCAGGACCTGAGCTCGCTCAAGGGCTGACACGCGTACTCAGCGGAAAGGGCCCGGCGTTCGTCACGAACGCCGGGCCCTTCTGCCTGCTCACACCGTTACGGCGTGACCTTCTCGATCACGACGCTGCCGGTGCCCGCGGCGGTGCCGCGCGCGTTGACCAGCTTGACCTCGCCGAAGAACTGACGTCCCTCGGGGGCCGCGCCGCTCACCAGGACCTGCGCGCCGACGGTCGCCGTGGCGCCGTTGGCGAGCTTGACCGGCTTGGAGTCGTCGACCTTGACGGTGCCGAGCGACGGCGCGTAGTACACGTCGCGGTAGTTGTACGTCGTCGCCCCGGACGGGATCGCGTAGCCCGCGACCTCGATGGTGTAGGTGCCGGCGGCCGGCTTCACCAGGCTGACGGCCTCCTCGGAGTCGCCGTCCGCGGACGAGCCGACCTTCACACCGTCCTTGAGGACCGTGAGGTCCAGGTCGGCCGCGGTGTCCGAGACGCCGCCGATGGCGACGTCGAGGCGCTCCACGCCCTCACCGATGGTCAGCGTGGTCGTCTGGTTCTCACCGGCCTTGATGGTCGGCTTGGCGACCTTCGCGGAGCCCAGCGAGCCGCCCTGCAGCTTGCCGTCGATGGCGGCGAAGCCGTTGGTGACCTTCCACTCGACCGGGGTCGAGGTGCCGACCTTGGCCTCCGGGACCGTCTTCACGGCCGGGTCGAAGGCGGCGCCGAGCAGCGCGACATCCAGCTTGTACGGGTTGTCGAGGTACGGCGACGTACGGCGGGACTCGACCTCGATCTCCCACACACCGGGCTGCGGGTCCGCGTAGGAGCGCAGGTCGGGGCGGCACTTGTTGGCCGGGTTGTCGTAGTTCGGGTAGCAGTTGGGCGTCCCCGTGTCGTCGACCGGCACACCGTACGGGTGGATGGCGATGAACCGGGTCTGGCTGCCCGAGCGCAGCGCGCCCATGGACACCTCAAGAGCCTTGGCGCCCGCCGGAACCGTCACGAAGTACGACTTGGTGCTGTTGCGCTGCACCGAGGACGAGTCGGTAAAGGTGTAGGACGGCTTGGCCAGCGGCTTGGCGACGATCACGGTGGCGAGGATCTGCTGGTCCACGCCCTTCGTCCGCTTGTCGTTGACCTCCAGGATGGCGCTGTGGATGCCCGCCGACTTCGGCTGCGCCTGCACCTTGACGGTGACCGGCGTGTTCAGCGACAGCGCGATCTCGTCGGAGCCCAGGACCTTGAAGGTGCCGTCGTTGTTCTTGAACGACAGCTTGTGCTTCACGGCCTTGTCCGGGCCCGTGGTGCGGGTGACGGTGACGTCGTACGTCTTCTTCTCGCCCGCCTTGAGGCCGCCCTCGCGGTCGTAGATGCCGGTGCCGAAGCCTGGCGTCTTCAGCGCGAAGTCGATCGCGGTCTTCACCGGCGCCTTCACGCTGTACTCGTGGGCGGTCGCGCCGTCCTCGATCGCGTCCCAGGCGTCGACGATGTCGATCAGGCCCGCGCCCTCGACGTACGCCTGAACACCCTTGATGTGCTTGGCCGTCGACGTCAGCGCGGTGCGCAGGTCGGCCGGGGCCAGGTCGAGGTGCTTCTGCTTGGCGGCCGAGAGCAGCAGGGCCGCGGCGCCCGTCGCCTGCGGCGAGGCCATCGAGGTGCCCTGGAGCATCGAGTAGCCGGCGGGGAGCGAGTAGCCCGACTCCTTGACCGGGGAGCCCGGCAGCCACGTCTGCGTGGTGTTGATCGCGGCACCCGGCGCCGACAGGGTCGGCGTGAAGCCGCCGTCCTCACGCGGACCGCGCGAGGAGAACGGCATCATGTCGTACTTCTTCGACACGTTGGAGCCGTAGTTGGACGCCCAGGTCGCCTGCGAGATGGAGGCGCCGACCGAGATGACGTGGTCCGCCAGGCCCGGGTCACCGATGGTGTTGACGCCGGGGCCCTCGTTGCCGGCCGAGATGACCAGCTGGACGCCGTAGCTGTCGATCAGGCGCTTGTAGAGCTCGGAGCGCGCGTTGTTGCCGTCGTTGAGCGCCGGCAGACCGCCGATCGACATGTTGACGATGTCGACGTGGCGGTTGGTGACCAGGTCGATCATGCCCTCGGTCAGCGCGATGTTGGTGCAGCCGCCGGACCAGTTGCAGGCCCGCGAGGAGACGATCTTGGCGCCGGGGGCGGCGCCGCTCATCTTGCCGCCGAACAGGCCGTTCGCGGCGGTGATGCCCGCGACGTGGGTGCCGTGCTCGGACTCGATGACGCCGATGTTGACGTAGTCGGAGGTGTGCCCGGCCGCGTCGTACTTCACGTTCTTGCGGATCTCGACGGTGAACGGCATCCGCTCGACGACGTCGGTCGCCGGGTTGTCCGTACCGAAGTAGCCGACCTGGTAGCCGTCCTTGTACGGCTTCATGGCCTCGTCGTCGGTGAAGTCACCGTTGTTGTTGAGGTCCACGCGGACGGTCCCCGCGACCGGGTCGTAGAGCACGCCCCAGGTGTCGGTGGTGTCGCCGTCGCGGTTCACGTCGCCCTTGGCGTCGCCGCCCGCGGTGATCTTCTCCGAGAAGAGGCTCACGTCGTAACTGCCCGCCGGGGCCTTCCAGCTGCGGCCCTGGAAGGTGAACTCCGGGCCGGAGACGGCGGTGTTCATCCGGCGCCAGGTGCCGTCGGCGTCGGCCACCGGGTCGGTCGCGGTGACCCAGTCGACGATCTTGCGCTCGCCGGTGGTGGTCTTCTGCAGCGCCGGGTGGCCCAGGTCCACGCCCGAGTCGAGGACGCCGATGGTGACGCCGCGGCCGTCGGCCTTGGGGTGCTGCTTGACGAAGTCGACCGCGCCCGTCTCGAAGGACGGGTTGTACGGGTTCTTCGCGGGCGTGCCCTTGCCCGGCGCCGCGTACGAGCCCGAGAGCGACCGGCGCGGGGCGGCGGCGCCCTTGGCGCTGTCGGCCGACGGGGTCGGGTCGTCGAGCTGGATCTCCTGCTTGAGGTCGATCCCGTGCACCGAGGGCAGCTTCGCGGCGGCCTTCAGGGCCGACTCCGCGGTGCCGGTCGGCAGGGTGGCCCGCACATAGCCGAGCTTGTCGTCGGTCTTGCCGACGGTGGCGCCCGGCACCGAGTCCAGCTGGTGCGAGACGGCGCCGGTGGCGCCGGGGGCGGTCGCCACCATCACGGTGACGGTCTTCTCGCCCTTGGCCTGGGCCTCGGCGAGCCGCTGCTCGTCGGCCGCGCCGAGCTTGTCCGCCGGGGATTTGGCGGGGGTGGACTTCACCGGAGCGGGCGTCGGATCGGCCGTCCCGGAGGCGAAGACGGGGGCGGCGCCGGCGGCGACGAGCGCGGCCACCATGCCGGCCGCGGCCGCTATCTGGGCCGTGCGTCTAGCGCCGGGTATGGCGCGCGGCGAATCGGAGGTCATCAGCATCCCTAATGGTCAGAAAGGGTCCGGAATACGGGGCCGGATGACCGCTGAGCATTTCGTATATGGCAGTTGTTTGTAGAGAGTTGACCGGGTCCGGAATCGGACATGGCGTGATCCCGCCATACGCCAACGGGCGCCAGGCGGGGTGAAACGGGGCGAATCAGCCCTCGCGGGTACGGGCGTAGTGACGGGACGCCTTCGCTCGGTTGCCGCACGCGGTCATCGAGCACCAGCGGCGCGTCCCGTTCCGCGAGATGTCGAAGAAGTGCAGGATGCACGCGTCATGGGCGCAGGCGCGGATCCGGTCCGGCGCGGTGCGCAGCAGGTCGAGGTAGTCGCGCGCGGCCGTCCAGGCGGGCCCCCACGCCGGATCGGCGAACTCGGCCCGCTCGCCCGGCCCCTCGGCGGACAAAGTGGCGCGAATGCGGCCGTGTTCGAGGATCGCGTCGACGTCCGCCGTCGCCGCCGGGTCGCCGGGGGACTCCACGGCCCGCAGCAGCGCCTCCCGGGCCCGCAGCAGCGGCCCGAGCGCGGCCTCGTCGGCGGGGAAGCGCGCGTCGAGCCCGGTGGCGGCGAGCCAGACGGCGAGCCCGTCGGCGGAGGCCAGCAGGTCCTGCCGCTCCCCGTCGTGCATCCAGCGCGTGTTCAGCAGGTCGAGGGAGACGGGCTCTCCGGTGAGCGGACGCGGATCGGGCGCGGACATCCCGGTCTCCTCTCGTGCGGCGGTGCTAACCACTAAAGATTACGTGACCGGTTGCATCCCTCGCACCTAACCTCTAATCTCGAATTAAGAGGTTAGACGACCTCGCTCGGGAAGGGGACCGCCATGACGGCGACCAGCACGTTCCGCACCGGCCACATCGGGCTCAATGTGACCGACCTCGACCGCTCCCTCGGCTTCTACCGGGACCTCCTCGGCTTCGAGGTCCTGTCCGAGGGCAAGGGGGAGGACCACCGCTTCGCCCTCCTCGGCCGCGACGGACAGCTCTCGCTCACCCTCTGGCAGCAGGCCGAGGGCGCCTTCGCCCCGGACCGCGCCGGGCTGCACCACCTCGCCTTCGCCGTCGACACGATCGAGGAGGTGAAGGCGTACGAGAGCGAACTGCGCGCGTACGGAGTGGAGTTCGCGTACGAGGGGGTCGTGGCGCACCATGAGGGTGCGGCCTCCGGGGGGATCTTCTTCCACGACCCGGACGGGATGCGCCTGGAGATCTCGGCCCCCCTGGGCACGGACCGGGCCCCCGCCCCGTCGGCTGCCCCCACCTGCGGCTTCTTTTAGGTCCGGCCTTCGTCTGCGGCTGGGTGGGGGCTGGTCGCGCAGTTCCCCGCGCCCCTTGGGTGCCGCTGCGCGGCAATCCCCTGGGCGCCCCGCAGGGGCGCATTCAGGGGCGCGGGGAACTGCGCGAGCAACCCACCACAACCCGCAGACGAACTCGAAACGGAGGACGTCCCGATGGCCACGCCCACCCCGTACCACCCCGGTTCCCGTGCCGTGCAGGACCGCGTCGGCGTTCGGGAGGCGGCCGACCACGTCGGGCGCGCCGTCGGGCCCGGCATCCGGCCGGTCGCCGCCGCCTTCCTCGAACTCCAGCCGATGCTGGTGCTCGGGGCGGCGGACGAGGGCGGCCGGATGTGGGCCTCGCTGCTCACCGGGCGCCCCGGATTCGTCCGGGCCACCGGGCCCGATGAGATCTCGGTGGTGGGCCGCCCCGCCGGGAGCGACCCCCTCGCCGGGGTGCTCGCGGCCGGGGAGAGCCCCGTCGGCACGATCGCGCTCGACCCGCGCACCCGGCGCCGGATGCGGCTCAACGGCACGGCCCGCCCGACCCCGCGCGGCCTCGCCGTCGAGGCCGAGCAGGTCTTCTCGAACTGCCCCAAGTACCTCCAGCACCGCGAGATCGAGGCGTACGCACCCACGCCGGACGGGACCGGTGCCGTGCGGCGCGGCGAGCGGCTCACCCCCGACCAGGAGGAGCTCGTCCGCGCCGCCGACACCTTCTTCATCGCGACCACCGCCCCCGACGGCGTGGACGCCAGCCACCGGGGCGGCAACCCCGGCTTCGTACGCGTCACTTCGCCCCGCCACCTGGAGTGGCGCGACTACCCCGGCAACTCCATGTTCCTCACCCTCGGCAACCTGGAGGCCGACCCGCGCGCCGGGCTGCTCTTCGTGGACTGGGCGGACGGCACCACGCTCCAGCTCTCGGGCACGGCCCGCACCGTGTTCGCTGCGGGGGAGCGCACGGTCCGGTTCACGGTCGAGCGCGCGGTGCGATCACAGGGGGCGAGCCCGCTGCGGTGGTCCGCGCCCGACTACTCACCGGCCAACCCGCCCCGGTGAGTCGGGGATCGGCTGAAATCCGCTCAACCTCGCCCCGCCGGGCAACTGGCCCGGCGGGGGCGGGGTCCTGTCCTTCGACGGCGCTGTTGTGGGCGCCGCGGGCGACAGGGAGAGCGCATGTCGGTACGTACGGGCAGGAGAGTCAGGACCGCCGCCTTCGCAGTGGCCGTGGCCGCCGGGATCACCGCGACCGTCTGCGCGGCCCCGGCCTCGGCGCGGGAGGCGGCGCCCGTCTCCCACCGCGCCACCCAGCAGGCCATGGACGCGGCCGTGCGGGACGGTGTGCCGGGCGTCGTCGGGCTCGCCCAGCAGGGCGGGCGCGGCTGGAGCGGGGACGCGGGCGTCGCCGATCTGCGCACCGGCCGCGAGCGGCAGGCCGAGGACCGCTACCGGGTCGGGTCCATCACCAAGACGTTCGTGGCCACCGTCGTCCTCCAGCTCGAAGCCGAGGGCAGGCTGAGCCTGGACGACACCGTCGAGCACTGGCTGCCGGGCGTGGTGCGGGGCAACGGCCACGACGGCGCGAAGATCACTTTGCGCCAGCTCCTCCAGCACACCAGCGGCATCTTCAACTACACCGAGGACGAGGCCTTCGGGCAGCGGGTCTTCGGCACGGACTTCCTGCGGCACCGCTATGACACCTACGCACCACGGCAGTTGGTGGACATCGCGCTGACGCATGCGCCGGACTTCGCGCCGGGCACCTCCTGGCACTACTCCAACACCAACTTCATCCTGGCCGGAATGGTGATCGAGAAGGCCACCGGCCACTCCTACGCCACCGAGATCGACCGCCGCGTCCTGCGCCCGCTGCACCTGCGCTCCACCACGCTGCCGGGCACCGACGCCCGGATGCCGCAGCCCAGCGGCCGGGCCTATTCCAAGCTGTCCCGCGAGGCGACCGGCAGGACGTACGACGTCACCGCGCTCAACCCGTCGATCGCGGGCTCGGCCGGCGAGATGGTGTCGAACTCGGCCGATCTGAACCGCTTCTACCGCGCCCTGCTGACCGGCGAGCTGCTGCCGCAGCGCCAGCTCAAGGAGATGACCACCACCGTCCCGATGGACCCCGGTGCGCCCGGCGACGGCCGCTACGGGCTGGGTCTGATGGTGAACAAGCTGCCCTGCGGCACCGAGGTCTGGGGCCACGGCGGCGGGATCCACGGCTCGTCCTCCGAGGCGCTCACGACGAAGGACGGGCGCCACTCACTGGCGTTCAACTTCAACGGCGACTGGTCGGGCGACAGTGCGGCGGTCGTGATCGCCGAGTTCTGCGGCACCGCGCCGGCGGCCAAGCCGGTCAAGTGACCGAGCCCGTCAAGTGACCTTGTGGTGCTTCCCCGTTCACCGGGGGAGCACCACCACATACGCGGCGGGCTCCCGGTCCGCCGACGCCATCAGGGCGGTGCGGACCACGGTCGCCTGCTGCTCCATCGTCTCGCGCAGCTTCCTGGGCGTGAGGTGGACGACGGTGATCCCCAGCCGCTCCAGCGTCTCGCGCTTGCGCGTGTACTCGCACCACAGCTCGTCCTCGTCCTCCTCGCGCCGGCGCCCCTGGCGCGCCGCCCGGGTGTCGAGCTCCACCGCCACCGCCTGGTCCGGCCAGTACGCGTCCACGCCCCCGATGTGCGGCCCGCCCGGCAGCCGCAGGTCCACGTTCCACAGCGGGTCGGGCAGTTCGTGGGTGCGCACCATCTCGTAGAGGCGGTTCTCGGCGATGGCCCGCCCCTCGGCGAGCAGCGAGTCCACCGCGTCCACCACGTGCGCCCGCGTCAGCAGCCGCGCCTGCGTCAACTCCCGTACGAGGGCGGCCGGTTCGCAGTGTCCGCCGCGTACGGCCTCGGTGAGCAGCCGGCGTACCGCGTGCGCGTCGGTGAGCTGGGCCACCGCGTCCGCCAGCGCCCTCGGCACCGGCGCCACCGGCACCCCGGCCACCGGCTCCGGCACCGGCATCACATGCGCCCGCACCAGGCGCACACAGCCGGTCGAGCGCAGCCGCCGGGTGCGCGGCACCAGCACGTCGATCCGGTCGAGCGAGAGCAGCGGGGGAGCGGAGGAGAAGCGGTGCAGGGCGAGCGCGGCGAGCCCGGTGACGATCGCGTCGCAGGGCGCCGCGTGCGCCTGGCCCTGGACCGGGATCGCCTTGGCGCGCTCGGGGGCCGGGCGCCCCGCGTACAGCAGGGCCGCGTGCAGCCGCTCCTCGCTGGTGGGCGGTCCCGGGTGCAACACGTAGACGCCGGGCAGCAGTTGCTGCCAGGGGCCGCCGGGGCGGCACTGGGCGGCGGCGCTGGAGGCGGGGACGCCGTGGGCGCGCAGCTGGGCCGCGGAGTAGACGCGCCGGTGCACATCGGTGAGGTGGCTGAGGGGGCGCGGGGAGAGCGGGGAGGGGGTCTCGCCGCCGAAGGTCGGGGTGTTGTGGTTCATGCCGGGGGGTGTTCCGCGCCCGGAGCGGCCCTTAACCGCTGTTACAAGCCCGTCGACAATTCCGGACAAGCCCGTCCTAAAGTACGGGCGTTCGAGTGCCGATCAGGGGGCCCGTCGCCGGGCCCCCCGTCGGGCGTCAGCGGGCGGCGGCCGCCGCGTCGCAGGCCTGGCCGCGCAGGGTGCGGGCCAGGTCGTCACGGGCCTCCAGGACCAGCCGGCGCAGCGCCGGGGCCGCGTCCGGGTGGGCGGTCAGCCATTCGTCCGTGGAATCGAGCGTCGACCGGTTGTCCCGCAGGCTCGGGAAGAGCCCCTTCACGACGTCCATGCCGATCTGGATGGACCGCTCGGCCCACAGGCGCTCGATCGCCTCGAAGTACTTCGGTGCGTACGGAGCGATCAGTTCGCGCTGCGAGGGCTGGCCGAAGCCGGCGATGGTGGCCTCCACCAGCGCGTTCGACAGCGAGTCGGACTCGACGACCTGCGCCCACGCCTGCGCCTTGACCGCCGCCGACGGCCGGGCCGCCAGGCACCGCACCTGGTGGCGCTTGCCGGAGGCCGTGTCGTCGCGGGCGAGCTCGGCGCCGATCACCGACTCGTCGGCGCGGCCGTGCGCGGCCAGCGGCTCCAGGAGCACCCAGCGCAGCTCCTGGTCGACCTCCAGGCCGTCGATCTTCGCGGTCCCCTCCAGGAGCCCTTCGAGGAGCTGGAAGTCGGCGTCGGTCGTCGCCGTGGAGGCGAAGAAACGGGCCCAGGCCAGCTGGTGCTCGCTGCCCGCCGCCGCGATCCGCAGCTCGCGCAGCGCGCCCTCGGCCAGCAGCCGCGCGCCCTGCTCGCGCCACTCGGGCGCCGCGTAGTACGTCTGCGCCGAGCGGGTCCAGGCGTGCAGCATCTGGAGCACGCCGATGTCCGTCTCGCGCCCGGAGTGGGCGAGCACCAGGTCGATGAAGTCCCGCGCGGGCATGAGCGCGTCCCGCGTCAGGTTCCACAGCGCCGACCAGCACAGGGCGCGCGCCAGCGGGTCCGTGATGTCGCCGAGGTTGGCCCGGAGTGTGGCGAGCGAGCCCTCGTCGAAGCGGATCTTGCAGTACGTGAGGTCGTCGTCGTTGACCAGGACCAGCTCGGGCCGCTCGGCCCCGGCCAGCTCCGCCACCACGGTGCGCGGCCCGTCCACGTCGACCTCGGCGCGCGCGTACCGCACCAGGGCGCCCGCCTCGGAGCGGTAGAGGCCGACCGCGACCCGGTGCGGGCGCAGCGTCGGATGGGCCTCGACGGCCTCCTGGACCACGGCGAGCTCGGTGATGCGCCCGCCCGCGTCGTAAGTGACCACCGGGGTCAGCGAGTTGACGCCCGCCGTCTGCAGCCAGGACCGCGACCAGGACGCCATGTCCCGCCCGGAGACCTCCTCCAGGACCGACAGCAGGTCGCCCAGGCGCGTGTTCCCGTAGGCGTGGTTCTTGAAGTAGCGCCGGGCGCCCTCCAGGAAGTCCTCCCGGCCCACGTACGCCACCAGCTGCTTGAGGACCGAGGCGCCCTTGGCGTAGGTGATGCCGTCGAAGTTGAGCTTGGCGTCCTCCAGGTCACGGATGTCGGCCGTGACCGGGTGCGTGGACGGCAGCTGGTCCGCGCGGTACGCCCAGGACTTGCGGCCGTTGGCGAAGGTGATCCAGCCGTTGGTGAACCGGGTCGCCTCGACCTGCGAGAAGCTGCCCATGAAGTCGGCGAACGACTCCTTCAGCCACAGGTCGTCCCACCACTGCATGGTCACCAGGTCGCCGAACCACATGTGCGCCATCTCGTGCAGGATGACGTTGGCCCGCCGCTCGTAGGCGGCCTGCGTCACCTTGCCCCGGAAGATGAACTCCTCGCGGAAGGTCACCAGACCCGGGTTCTCCATCGCCCCGAGGTTGTACTCCGGCACGAAGGCCTGGTCGTACTTGCCGAACGGGTACGGGTAGTCGAACTGGTCGTGGAAGAAGTCGAAGCCCTGCTTGGTGACGAGGAACACGTCGTCCGCGTCGAAATGCCGGGCCAGGCCCTTGCGGCACATCGCGCCGAGCGGGATCTCCAGCGTGGTGCCGTCGTCGAAGGTGCGGCGGTAGGTGTCCGTCACGTAGTGGTACGGCCCGGCCACCACACAGGTGATGTACGTGGAGATCGGCTTGGTCTCGGCGAACCGCCAGACCCCGTCCTCGCCCCGGGCGCCCTCGCCGTTGGACCACACCGTCCAGCCCTCGGGCGCCGTCGCCTCGAAGCGGTAGGGGGCCTTCAGGTCGGGCTGCTCGAAGTTCGCGAACACCCGCCGGGAGTCGGCCGGCTCGTACTGGGTGTAGAGGTAGACCTCGCCGTCCTCCGGGTCGACGAACCGGTGCAGACCCTCGCCGGTGCGGCTGTACGCACAGTTCGCGTCCACCACCAGCACGTTCTCCGCCGCCAGGTCCGCGAGCGCCACCCGGGTGCCGTCGAAGACCGCGGCCGGATCCAGCGGCTTGCCGTTCAGGGTGACCGCGTTCACCGACGGCGCGACCAGATCCGCGAAGGACTCCGCGCCCGGCCGCGCGCAGCGGAACCGGATCGTGGTGACCGAGCGGAACGTTCGGGGCCCGTCCGGGGCGTCCCCGATCGCGGACCGCAGATCGAGGGCGACGTCGTACCCGTCGACGGACAGCAGCTCGGCCCGTTCACGGGCCTCGTCGCGGGACAGATTCTCACCGGGCACGGGCACTCCTTCGTGTCTCGTTCGAACAGCACCGATCCTGCCATGCCCGCCGGGCCGTGGACACGCGGGAATGCGGCGGGTGGCCGGAGGTGTTCCCTTGGTTGATTTCCCAGCGTGCCCCGATGAGGAGAGACATGTCCGAGACCGTGCCCCAGACCGGGAAGACCCCTGTCGACTTCTGGTTCGACCCGCTCTGTCCCTGGGCCTGGATGACGTCCCGCTGGATGCTGGAGGTCGAGAAGGTCCGTGACGTCGAGGTCCGCTGGCACGTGATGAGCCTGGGCGTCCTCAACGAGGACAAGCTCGACGACCTGCCGGACTCCTACCGCGAGTTCCTGACGACCCGGGCCTGGGGCCCGGTCCAGGTCGTCATGGCCGCGCAGCAGAAGTACGGCGAGGAGGTCCTCGGCAAGCTGTACACCGCGCTCGGCACCCGCTTCCACAACCAGGACCTCGGCTCCGGCCGCGAGGTCCTCGTCGCCGCCCTGGAGGAGGCCGGCCTGCCCGCCGAGCTCGCCGACCACGCGGAGGTCGACAACAGCGCCTACGAGTTCGACGCGGAGCTGCGCGCCTCCCACAAGGAGGGCATAGAGAAGGTCGGCCAGGAGGTCGGCACCCCGGTCATCGCCGTGCCCGGCGCGGACGGCGAGCAGATCGCCTTCTTCGGCCCGGTCGTCACCCCGGCCCCCAAGGGCGAAGCCGCCGCACGCCTGTGGGACGGCACGCTCCTGGTGGCCTCGACCCCGGGCTTCTACGAGATCAAGCGGACGCGCACATCCGGCCCGATCTTCGACTGATCCGGCGCCCCCGGTGTCACGGCCCCCGCGAGTCACGCACTCGCGGGGGCCGTGCCGCACCCCCGCCTACTCCCCGTACAGCGCCGCCAGGCGCGGCAGGCGCCTCGCTATCTCCCCCGTGTCGTCGAAGTCGAAGTCCCAGCCCGGGTCCAGTTCCGGGTAGCGGATCGTGAAGCTGTCGCCGGGCAGGTCCTTGCCGGTCGCGGCCAGGTGCGCGTCCCAGGCGATGCCGAGCGCCTCCTCGCACTCCATCTCCCAGCCCTCCACCGCCGCGTCCCGCACGGCGCTCAGGCCCGCGAGCCCGTCCGGGTCGGCGACCGCGCGGTCGAACACCTCGCGCCCCTGCGCGATCAGCCAGCCCCTGAAGTAGTCGAACCCGTCGTCCGAGCACCCGCCGTTGATCGTGTACGCCGCGGCCCAGAGCGGCTGGCGGTAGGAGGCGGCCATCAGGTCCCAGAAGACCTGCTGGAATGCCACTATCTCGTCGACCGGCCGGGCCGAGAGCAGGGCCGCGGCCCGCGCCGCGACCGCCTCGGCGTCCGCCGCGTGTGCCACCTGCGCGCGGGCGTCGTCGATGAGCGTCCAGAACTCCTGTGTGTCCATGGCTCCGAGCATGGCACCCGCCACTGACAACGGGTCCGGGGCGAGAGGGTGAAGGACCGGCGCACTACACCGGCGCACGGATGCGCGTACGCGAACGACCCCCGCGAGTCACGTCCTCGCGGGGGTCGTCCGTATTTCCGCCCGCAAGTGAAGGTTGAGAAGACGATCACGAGCAGGACGACAGGGGGTCCCTACGGGACCAGCAGCAGGTTGTTCCCGGCGGCCTTCGCGGCGGCGTAACGCCTCGCCACGTCCTGCCAGTTGACGACGCGCCACATCGCCTCGATGAAGTCCACCTTCTGGTTCTTGTACTGGAGGTAGAAGGCGTGCTCCCAGGCGTCGAAGACCAGGACCGGGGTCGAGCCCTGGCCGACGTTGCCCTGGTGGTCGTAGATCTGCTCGACCACGAGTCGGCCGCTGACCGGCTCGTACGCGAGGACGCCCCAGCCCGAACCCTGCGTCGTGGCCGACGCCTTGGTCAGCTGGGCCTTGAACTTGGCGAAGGAGCCGAAGGATTCGGCGATGGCGTCCGCCAGCTCGCCGGTGCCGTCCGTCTCCAGCGGCTCGCCGCCGCCGTCGCCGGTCATGTTGTGCCAGTAGATCGAGTGCAGGATGTGGCCGGAGAGGTGGAACGCGAGGTTCTTCTCCAGGCCGTTGATCGAGCCCCAGGCGTCCTTGTCGCGGGCCTCCGCGAGCTGCTCCAGGGTGTCGTTCGCGCCCTTCACATACGCCGCGTGGTGCTTGTCGTGGTGCAGCTCGATGATCTCCGGGCTGATGACGGGTTCGAGCGCGGCGTAGTCGTACGGAAGTTCAGGAAGCGTGTAAATGGCCATGTCCGAAGCCCCTCCGACTGCTTGTTGCAACTGATGTGCAAGTGCACGCTATCAGCAGGTATGGACGGTCGCAGCTAAGGGTGACCTCAGCAAAAAGCCCTGCGTCCGGAGATCTAGGACCTCCGGACGCAGGGCTTCGCGCGGGCTTGGCGAGGGCTTCGCGCCGACTTCGGGCGGGGTGGCTCAGGCCTCCTGGCGGGCTGCCATGCGCTGGCGCGCGTAGCCGATGACGGCCAGGACCACCGTCAGCGCCCCCGACGCCATCAGCTGGTCGCGGGTGTCGGACTGACGGGCCATCAGGATGAAGATGCCGGCCATCGCCGCCAGCGCCACCCAGGTCAGCCCCGGGTACAGCCACATCTTCACGACCAGCCTCTCCGGCGTCTCGCGCTCGATGCGCCGGCGCAGCAGCAGCTGGGAGACGGCGATGAAGATCCAGACGACCAGGATCACCGCGCCGATCATGTTCAGCAGCCAGGGGAAGACGTCGTCCGGCCGCCAGTAGCTCAGCAGCACGCACCCGAAGCCGAAGATCGAGGAGCACAGCACCCCGACGCGCGGCACGCCGCCGGAGATGCGGCCGAGCGCCTTGGGGCCCTGGCCCCGGTCGACCAGCGAGTACGCCATGCGCGACGCACCGTAGATGTTGGCGTTCATCGCGGAGAGCAGCGCGACGAGGACGACCACGTTCATGATCTGTCCGGCGCCGTCGATGCCGAGGTGGTCGAGCGCGGCCACGTACGGGCCCTTCTCCACCACGGTCTTGTCGTTCCAGGGCACCAGCGTGACGATGACCGCCATCGAGCCGATGTAGAAGACGGCGATGCGCCACATGGCGGTGCGCACCGCGCGGGCGACGCCCTGCACCGGCTTCTCGGACTCGGCGGCCGCGATGGTCACCGTCTCCAGGCCGCCGTACGCGAAGACGGAGGCGAGCAGTCCGAGCACCAGTCCCTCGGAGCCGTTGGGCAGGAATCCGCCCTCGCCGGTGAGGTTCGAGGTGCCGGGGGCGGGAGTGTCCGGCAGTACGCCGAGGATCGCGAGCAGGCCGAGGACGAGGAAGAGCGTGATCGCGGCGACCTTGAGCGCCGCGAACCAGAACTCGAACTCGCCGAAGTTCTTCACGGCCGCGAGGTTGGTGGCGGTGAAGACGAGCATGAACAGCGCGACCCAGGCCCACTCGGGCGTACCGGGCAGCCAGCCGGTCACGATCTTGGCGGCGCCGATGCCCTCCAGGCCGACCGCGACGCAGAGCAGCACCCAGAACGCCCAGCCGGCGGTGAAGCCGGCCCAGGGCCCGATGGCCCGGTCGGCGTGCACGGAGAAGGAGCCGGATGCGGGGTTGGCGGCCGACATCTCGCCCAGCATGCGCATCACGAGCATGACGAGCGCGCCGGATATGCCGTAGGCGAGGACGATCGAGGGCCCGGCGGCGGCGATTCCGGCGCCGGAGCCGACGAAGAGCCCGGCGCCGATGACGCCGCCGAGGGCGATCATCGAGAGGTGGCGCTGCTTGAGACCGTGGGTGAGTGGGGAGTCGACCTTCGGCTGCGCGTCGGTCGTCGCGGGCGCGTTTGTCCGGGACATGGGCAGGCCCTGTTCAGTAGCTGAGACGGGGAGCGGGAGCCACAGTCTGGATGTGGCACCGCTCAGAGGGAACACCAGACCGCTATCCGGACACTCGACTCACACAGTGTGAAGCTCTGCGCACATCTCGTCCACGGAATGCACACGTCCGCCCTCGTGGGTCCCGCCAAACCCGCCCGTAACTACCGACCTGACGATCGGTCGGCCACCGCCGCCGCATCAACAGTCCTCGCCCGCCACTCCCGTACGAAGGCGACCACCAGCACCGCGCCCGTCGCGCCCGCCGACCAGAGCACCTGGGGCCGGGCGTCGTCGTCGAGGAGCATCAGGACGAGCACCGCCGCCATCGCCGCGAGCGCCGCCCACGTCAGATACGGGAAGGCCCACATCCGCAGCGTCAACCGCTCCGGGGCCTCGCGCTCGATCCGGGGCCGCAGCCGCAGCTGCGAGACGGCGATCAGACCCCAGACGAACAGGAGCACCGCGCCGACCGCGTTGAGCATGTAGAGGAAGACCGAGTCGGGCCACTTCAGATTGAGCAGCACCGAGACGAACCCGAAGGCGACCGACGCGAGGACCGCGCGCCGGGGCACCCCGCCGCCCGACACCTTGAGCAGCCCCTTCGGCGCCTCGCCGCGCTCGGCCAGCGAGAAGACCATCCGCGAGGAGCCGTACAGATTGGCGTTGAGCGCGGAGAGCAGGGCCACGAAGACGACCACGTTCATGATCTGCCCGGCGCCGGAGACGCCGATCGAGTCGAGCACGGCGACGTACGGGCTGTGACCGGGCTCCATCGAGGTCCACGGCAGCAGGGTCACGATGACCAGCATCGAGCCCACATAGAAGAAGAGGATGCGCCAGACCGCGCTGCGCACGGCGCGGCCGACCGCGCGCACCGGGTCGTCCGACTCGGCGGCCGCGATGGTGACGACCTCAAGGCCGCCGAAGGCGAAGATCACCGCGAGGACGCCGGAGACCACGCCGTCCCAGCCGTTGGGCAGGAAGCCGCCCTGCCCGGTCAGGTTGGTGAACCCGACGGGATCCGTGTCGGGCAGCACCCCGAAGACGGCCAGCAGCCCCAGCACCAGGAACAGCACGATCGCGCCGACCTTCAGCGTGGCGAACCAGAACTCGAACTCGCCGAAGTTCTTCACCGCCGCCAGGTTGGCGCCGGTGAAGACGACCATGAAGACGAGGACCCAGGCCCACTGCGGCATCCCCGGCACCCAGCCGTGGGCGATCTGGGCCGCGCCCGTCGCCTCCACGGCGAGGACGACCACGAGCAGGAACCAGTACAGCCAGCCGACGCTGAACCCGGCCCAGCGGCCGAGCGCCCGCTCGGCGTGGACCGAGAACGACCCCGAGGCGGGCATCGCCGACGACATCTCGCCGAGCATCCGCATCACCAGCATCGCGATCGCGCCCGCGATGAGATACGAGACGACGATCCCCGGCCCCGCCACCGCGATCCCGGCCCCCGACCCCACGAAGAGACCGGCACCGATCACCCCGCCCAGGCCCAGCATGGTCAGATGGCGCTGCTTCAGCCCGTGGGACAGCGGCTCGGCTTCCACCGAGGCGGTGTCGGCGGCGGTGGCCCCGGCCGTGGTCTTGCCGTCGTGCATGGCGCTCGCAACTCTCGGATCAGCGACTGATCAGCAACTGATCATTTATGGGGAACCTACAGTCTCCCCGAGTCGCGGCCGTATCCGCAAAACCGTCCGTACTCCTCATCGATCCAGTGACGAGGGTCACGCCATCGGACGGAAGCAGTCCGGCCTTTGTGCGATCTCCACCAAGGCCCCAACCACCGCTTTGTGGGCCGCTGATGGTGATCGAGTGAGAATCCCTCGGCTAACGTCACCGTTGTCCCCAGCACGTATCCCGTTGCCCGTCCCCGACTTCGCGGAGCCCACGATGGCCACGACCACAGTCACTGCCCCCGCCGCACCCCGTACCGGCAAGGTCCTCGCCGACCTGCTGCCCGGCGCCCGCACCCGGGACGTCGCCCTGGTGCTCGGCGGCGCGGCGCTCACCGGCGTGGCCGCCCAGATCGCCGTGCCCGTCCTCGGCTCCCCGGTCCCCGTCACCGGCCAGACCTTCGCGGCCCTGCTGGTGGGCACCTCGCTCGGCGCCCGCCGCGGCTTCCTCTCGCTCGGGCTGTACGCGCTGATCGGCATGGCCGGGATGCCGTGGTTCGCGAACGGCACCTCGGGAGCGGGCGGCGCGTCCTTCGGTTACGTGCTCGGCATGCTGCTCGCCTCCACCGTCGTGGGCGCCCTCGCCCGCCGCGGCGGCGACCGCTCGGTGCCGCGCACCGCGGGCACGATGGTCCTCGGCTCGGCGATCATCTACGCGGTCGGCGTCCCGTACCTGGCCGCCTCGACCGGTATGTCCCTGAACCAGGCGGTCGCGGCGGGCCTCACCCCGTTCCTGCTCGGCGACGCGCTGAAGGCGGCGCTGGCGATGGGGGCGCTGCCGGCGGCGTGGAAGTTCGTGGGCCGCAAGTAACGAAGAGTGGTTCGACGGAAAGGGCCCGGACGCGCTGAGCGCATCCGGGCCCTTCCGCATGTCAGTGCGTCATTTCAGTACTTCAGTGCGTACGCCTGCGGTGTTGGCGGGTGTTGGCCCACCAGATGCCGGTGGAGCCGACGAAGAGGAGCAGGCCCGCGGCCGCGAGCAGCGGCAGTACGCCGTCGTTGACGCCGGTCTTGGGGAGCTGGGACGGCGGGGTCGGGGCGGGAGTGCCGGGTGTGGTCGGGGACGGGGACGGGCCGGCGGCGCCGCCCGGCGGCGCGGCCGGCACGTTGTCGGTGCCGAGCAGCAGCGGGGTGTCGGGGGCGTTGGGCGTCGGCTTGGTCGTCCCGAACGGGACCGGCCCCTGCTGCCAGAGGATTTTCTCGCCGGTGCCCTCGGTGACCGGCAGACAGATCTTGCCGGTCTTCTTCAGGTCGTATGTGGCGGAGACGGTGTACGACTTGTCGGCACCGGCGGCCAAATTGTCGATGACACAGGCGAATCCGGTGTTGGTCCCCTTCGGCAACTTGTTCTCGGGCACCGTCGCGCACCCGTCCACGCCGGTGATCCGCATACCGTCGAGGCCGAGGACGGTGAGGGTGATCTGGCCGGTGTCCTTGGTGCCCTTGTTGAGGATTTTCGCGGTGAGAGTGGTCTTTCCGGAGGAATTGGCGACCTTGATTTCCTTGGGCAGCTCGGTGGAGATCTTGAGCTCGGCCGGGGCGCTGGGCCCGGGCGAACCGCCCTGATCACTGCCGGGTGTGGGGTCGGCGGCAAAAGCCGCGGCCCCCAGCGGCAAAACCAACAACCCGGCGAACAAACCGGCGGCCACAGATCCCCAATGTTTCTTCGAACGCATTTCCCATCCCCCTCAGCCGAGTTGGGCGGCTGGACTTACTGAAAGCAGTGCTGAGAAGGGTCCCACAAGATTTCGCGGAATTATGCTGTGATGGTGGCAAGTTCGTGTTTCTGTCCTGGTCGCACCAGGTGCTGAGGGGGCGGGCGGTAATGCCGGGAATTCGGGGGCTGTTGGTAGCGGGGCGATACCGACTCGACGTCACGATCGGCCAGGGAGGAATGGGGCGGGTGTGGCGGGCGTTCGATGAGACCCTGGACCGCCAGGTCGCCGTGAAAGAGATGCGCATGAACGACCTCGACGCCGAGGACAGCCGCATCCGCCGCGAACGCACCCTGCGCGAGGCGCGGGCGACGGCCCGCATCGACCATCCGAACGTCGTGCGCGTCTACGACGTGGTGGAGGAGTCCGACCGCCTCTGGATCGTGATGGAGCTGGTGGACGCGCGCTCCCTGGAGCAACTCCTGGTCGAGGACGGCCCGGTGCCTCCGCGAGAGGCGGCACGGATCGGCCTGGGCCTGGTGGAGGCGTTACGGGAGGTGCACGCGGTAGGAGTCCTGCACAGGGACATCAAGCCGGGCAACGTGCTCCTGAGCCGCACGGGCAGGATCGTCCTGACGGACTTCGGCATCGCGGCGATCCAGGACGCGACGGCGCTGACGGTGGTGGGGATGCTGGTCGGCTCGCCGGACTACATGGCGCCGGAACGGGTGGGCGGCAGGCCCCAGGGCCCGGCGTCGGACCTGTGGTCCCTGGGCGCGACGCTGTGCGCGGCGGTGGGCGGCCAGTCCCCGTTCGCCCGCGAGACGACGCTGGCGACGCTGCACGCGGTCCTGTACGAGGAGCCCCAACTCCCGGGCACGGCGGGCCCGTTGGCCCCCACGCTGGCCGCGCTCCTGGTGAAGGAACCGGACCACCGCCCCACCCTGGACGCGCTGGCCACGCTCCTGATGCCGATAGCGGCTCCACCCACGGTCCTGGCCCGCACCCCGACCCTGGCGGCCCCGGCACACACGGCGCCCACCCCGGCGCCGGAAGCACCGGAGTCACCGCTCCCGCACCCCCCGGCGCCCGAGGCGCGCGCAAGGGAGGCAGCCCCCACGCTTCCCCCACCGACGCGTGCCCCAGAGCCCGAGACCCCCCAGCCGGGCCCGAGCCAGCGCCCAGCCTGGGCCGCAGACGGGGCCGGAGCCTCGCCGCCCCCATTCCCCGCCGGAGGGGCCGAGGCCTACACGCTGCCCCCACCCGCCCCCCACCCCGAGCGGGGACCGGGGCGGAGCCCCGAAGGGGGCGCAGGGGGCGAAGCCCCCGCCGGGGGTCTGGGGGCGCAGCCCCCAGAAACACCCCTCCCGCCTCAACTCACCCCCACCCCCGGAGGGTTCAGGGAAGGGGCGGGGTGGGGGAATCGCCGTCGCCTGGCCATCACCACCGCCGCAGCCGTCACCGCGGCCACAGCCATAGTCGTCGTCCTGGCCACCACACAAGGCACCGGCGACAAAGACAAGGCAACCGGCACCGCAGGCCCCCCCACCACCACGAGCCCCACCGTGTCCCCCACCGTCGCCGGCACCTCCCGCCCTCCCAGCACCCCACCCCCCGGCACCCGAGGAGAGACCGGCTTCGCCTGGGCGCCCCCGAAGGGCTGGACGCGGACCGCCAAGAGCCCGTCCAACATCCACTACCACTCGCCCGGCGGAAAACAGGAGATCGCCGCCTCGTACGCACTCGTACGCGGCGGCGATCTCATGAACCAGTGGCAGGTGGCCGAGCAGGGCTCCCACGACGTCCCGGGCTACCGGAACATCCGTCTGGAGCGGACCACCTTCAACGGCCGCCCGGCCGTTGTCTGGGACTACTACTTCACACAGGACGGCGACCCCTGGAAGGCCCGCCAGACGGGCTTCGACGAGGGCGGCAAGTCGTACCAGGTCAACATCTGGTACCTCGCCACCACCGAGGACGAAGCCCTGCGCACCTACTCCGCGGTGACCTCGTCGTTCACACCGCTCTGAGCGACGGCGGCTTCCACGACCGCACCGCGCTGCATGAAGTCCCGCACCAGCGCGATCGCCACGACGATCGCCGCGACCAGCAGCGAGAGCAGCACCTGCTTGCGACCGGCGTCGTCGGTGAGCATGTAGACGAGCACGAAGGAGATCATCGCGATCGTCGCCCACGTCAGATACGGGAACAGCCACATCTTGACCGTCAGCTTCTCCGGCGTCTCGCGCAGGATGATCCCGCGCATCCGCAGCTGCGTGAAGCAGATGACCAGCCACACGAACAGCGCGACCGCGCCGGACGAGTTCAGCAGGAAGTCGAAGACGGTGTCCGGCCACTTGTAGTTGAAGAAGACGGCCACGAACCCGAAGAGGACCGAGCAGAGGATGGCCGCCTGCGGCACGCCCCGCGCGTTGGTACGGGCGAAGGCGCGCGGCGCGTCACCGCGCTGGCCGAGCGAGAACGCCATGCGGGAGGCGGTGTACAGGCCGGAGTTGAGGCAGGAGAGCACCGCCGTCAGCACGATCACGTTCATGATCTGCCCGGCGTGCGGGATGCCGATCGAGTTGAGCGCCGCGACGTACGAGCCGTCCTTGAGGATCGCCGGGTCGTTCCACTTCAGCAGCGTGAGGACGACGAGGATCGAGCCGAGGTAGAAGACGCCGATGCGCCAGATCACGCTGTTGGTGGCCTTGGTGACGGCGCGCTGCGGGTCCTCGGACTCACCGGCGGCCAGGGTGACGATCTCGCTGCCCATGAAGGAGAAGACGACCATCAGTACACCGGTGAGAATGGCTCCGGCGCCGTTCGGCATGAATCCACCGGCATCGGTGAGATGCGCGAATCCGTCACCGGGGTTGTCGGACCCGGGAAGTATTCCGAAGACGGCGAGCAGCCCGATGGCGACAAAGGCGCCGATGGCGACAACCTTGATCCCGGCGAACCAGAACTCGAATTCTCCGTACGAAGACACGGAGACGAGGTTGGTGGCCGTCAGCACGATCATCACGATCAGTGCCCAGCCCCACTGCGGGACCCCCCCGACCCAGCCGTGCAGGATCTTCGCTCCGGCGGTCGCCTCGACGGCGAGCACCACGACCCAGAAGAACCAGTAGAGCCAGCCGATGGAGAACCCGGCCCAGCGGCCGAGCGCCTGGTCGGCGTAGGCCGAGAAGGAGCCGGAGGTCGGCCGGGCGGCGGCCATCTCGCCGAGCATCCGCATCACGAAGACGACCATGAGGCCGACGAGCGCGTACGAGAGCAGGATGGCGGGACCGGCGGCGGCGATGCCGGAGCTGGAGCCGACGAAGAGCCCCGCTCCGATGACACCGCCGATGGCGATCATCGAGAGGTGACGGTTCTTGAGACCGGCCTGGAGGCCGTTGGAGCCGTGCGGGGCGCCGACGACGGGGGAGTCGGGCGTTCCGGGGTCGCCCGGTCGGCCTTCTTCCTTCGCAAGGGAGGGTTGCGAGGTCATGGACGAATCCTTAGGTCTAAGGGTCGCTCGGGTTACGAACCAACGCATTGAAGCCCGGTACTCCCAAGTACGGAAGGCCTGACTCCGAATCGTGATGAGGGGCACAAGGTCATTACTTTTCGGGGACGAAGGTCCTTACCGGGCCTCACCCCGATGAACCCTGCCCGCCGGATCGCATGCCACACTCGGGACCATGCGCGTGTACCTCGGTTCAGACCATGCCGGATACGAACTCAAGAACCACCTGGTCGAATGGCTCACGGCCCATGGCCACGAGGCCGTCGACTGCGGTCCCCACATCTACGACGCCCAGGACGACTACCCGCCGTTCTGCCTGCGCGCCGCCGAGAAGACGGCCGCCGACCCGGACTCGCTGGGCATCGTGATCGGCGGCTCGGGCAACGGTGAGCAGATCGCCGCGAACAAGGTGAAGGGCGTACGGGCGGCCCTGGCCTGGAGCGAGCAGACGGCGGCGCTCGGCCGCGAGCACAACAACGCGAACGTGCTCTCCATCGGTGGCCGGATGCACACCGAGGAGGAGTCGACCAAGTTCGTCGAGGTGTTCCTGAACACCCCGTACTCGAACGAGGAGCGCCACACCCGCCGTATCGAGATGCTGTCGCGCTACGAGACGACCGGCGAGCTCCCCGAGATCCCCGCGCACCACCCGCAGCAGGGCTGACCTGGCATTATGCCCGAGGGGCACACGATTCACCGGCTGGCCGCCGACCACGGGAAGTGGTTCGGCGGCCGCCGCGTATGCGCGTCCAGTCCGCAGGGGAAGTTCTCGGACGGGGCGGCGCTGGTGGACGGCCAGGTGCTTGAGGTGGCGGAAGCCCACGGCAAACACCTGTTCCTGGGCTTCGGCGGCCCGGTCGGCTGGATCCACATCCACCTGGGCCTGTTCGGCAAGTACGCACTGGGTACGGGTTCGGCCCCGCCGGCCACGGAGACGGTCCGGCTGCGCCTTTCCGGCCCCGGCGGTTACGCGGACCTGCGCGGCCCCACGACCTGCGCGCTGATCACCGACGCGGAGAAGCAGGCGATACACGACCGCCTGGGCCCGGATCCGCTGCGGGCCGCGGACACCGGCGAGAAGGCGTGGGCGCGGATCTCGCGCAGCCGCACGACGATCGCGGCGCTGCTGCTGGACCAGAAGATCATCGCGGGCGTGGGGAACGTCTACCGGGCCGAGGTCCTGTTCCGCCACGGAGTCGACCCGTACCGGGAGGGCCGTTCCCTGTCGCGTGCGGAGTGGGACGCGATGTGGTCGGACCTGGTTCTGCTGATGCGCGAGGGCGTACGCCTGAACCGCATCGACACGGTGCGGCCGGAGCACATGCCGGAGGCGATGGGGCGCGAGCCGAGGGTCGACGACCACGGCGGCGAGGTGTACGTGTACCGCCGCGCGCACTTGCCGTGCCACATCTGCACCACGGAGATCCGCACGGCGGACTTGGCGGCCCGAAACCTGTTCTGGTGCCCGCAGTGCCAGGGGCACGCGTAACGGGGATTGAGCCCCCACCCCACCCCTTCCCTAAAGCCCTCTGGCGGGCGGCCGGGGGCTGCGCCCCTGGACCCCGTTCGGCTGCGGACCGTGCTGGGTTGCTCGCGCAGTTCCCCGCGCCCCTAACTACCTAGGGGCGCGGGGAACTGCGCGACCAGCCACAGACGGCTCGCAGCCGAGAAACCAGGCCGCCCGCCCAGGGCTTTCGGGAAGGGGTGGGGTGGGGGCTCAAACGCCTAGAAGCCGTGCGGCAGCCACGGGGCCAAGGCCGTGCTGAACGCCGCGCTCGCCTCCGTCAGGGCACCCTCTCGGAGCTCCCGCACCCGCCCCGCCGAGGCGAGAGAGGCGAGGGACACCCCGCCCAGGAAGGCGGCGCCCAGCTCCCGCGCGGACAGCGCCACATCCGCCGGGTCCGCCGTGCGCGAGCACACCGCCCCCTTCGAGTCCCCGCTCAACCGCCACCGCCCCGCGTTCCAGCCGCAGAACGAGTCCGAGACGTCGAAGACCACGTCCACCGGGGACGAGTAGGAACGGGACGCCAGCCCGGAACCCACCTCCACCAGCCGCACGTACAGCCCGTCCCGCATCCGCACCCCGCACCGCCGCACATCGGACACGAGATGCAGCAGCGGGTCGTCCGCCGGACGGTTCCCCGCCTTGACCGTCGACGTCAGGTCGATGTCGCAGAGGAACCGCCACAGCGCGCCGTACACGGCGGGGTCGTCCGCGTTGATGTCCCGCAGCGTCACGACGCCCTTCGGGCCCGCCGCGTCCCACACCGGCTTGGTGTGGAAGCGCACGTACCCCACGACCTCGCCGCCCCGCGAGGCCAGCACGCACTGCGCGGGCGACCCGCCGTCCCGGAAGCCCGGCGGGTCGAGCAGCGGGTGCCGCTCCCAGCCGGGCGTGCGCAGGAACATCCCGGCGCGCGTGCCCACCGCGCGCCCGTAGACCTCCTCGCACACCGAAGCGGCATCCGCGACCGACGCGTACCGCAGGGTCACGTCCTCCGCGCCCTCCGGCACATCCACCCGCACCCGCGAGGAGTCGATCTCCAGGCTCATCTGCTGGGTGGCGAGGCCGTACCCGTACCGCCCGTAGATCCCCGGCTCGGACGCCGTGAGGACGGCGAGCGGGACGCCCTCCTCGCGCAGGGCGTCGAGCTGGCTCCGCATCATCGACGTGAGGATCCCGCGCCGCCGGTGCGTCGCCGCGACGCCGACCGCGCTGACCGCCCCGGTCGGGACGAATCCGCCGCCCGGCACCGACACCGGCAGTGCGAAGGTCTGCGTCGTGCCGACGACGGAAGGCCCTTCGTACGCCGCCAGGCACCGCGCCGGATCGATCACCGTGCGCCAGAACTCCTCCAGCTCCGGGTCCTCGGGTACGCCCCCGAACACCCGCTCCACCACCCCGTACCACTGGTCGAAGTCGGAGGGGTCCAGAGCACGTACGTCCACAGTCATACGCCATGACTACCAGCGGTTATGCCATCCGGTCGACCGGATTTCGAACGCACTGCCAGAGGGGTCCCCCTGCGCACGACGGCGTCGGCTGGATAGGGTCACCGGCAATGGCACGACGCGTGGGAGCGGATTCGTTCAGTGCCCGGTGGCGCAAGTCGGCGCACCGGGCACGTATTGCGCTGCGCAAGTCCGGGGTCGACTACTTCCGGGGCGACGGATCGGACTGGATCGCGCTCGCGGGCCTGCTCCTGACCGTTCCGGCGATCACCGCCGCGAGCCTCGCCTCACCGGTCTGGTGCGCGCCCGGCGCGCTGGCCCTGCCGATCGTCGCGGGCGGCGTCCTGCTCCGCCCCGCGAGCCTGCTGGGCCTGTACGCGGCCTCAGCCCTCGCCCTGATCGTGGAGTCCGTACAACTGGGCCCGTACACGGAGGGCCCCGCCAGGGTGACCCCCGGCACGGTCCTCGTGGTCGCCGCCTGCGGCCTCTTCGGCCTCCTCATCGCCCAGTTCCGGGCCCGCGTCGGCGTGCCCTGGCGGCGCGGCGGCACCATGCTCTTCGACCTGCGCGAACGCATCCGCGTCCAGTCCGCCCTGCCGCGCCTGCCGCGAGGCTGGCACCGCGAGATGGCCCTGCGCCCCGCAGGCGGCCAATCCTTCTCGGGCGACTTCGTCGTGGCGGCCCGTACGAACGGGAACCGCACGCTCGAAGTCGTCCTCACGGACGTCTCCGGCAAGGGCATGGACGCGGGGTCGCGTGCGCTGCTGCTGTCCGGTGCGTTCGGCGGGCTGCTCGGCTCGCTGCCGCCGCACGGCTTCCTCACGGCGGCCAACGGCTACCTGCTCCGCCAGGACTGGGACGAGGGGTTCGCGACGTCGATCCACCTCGTACTCGACCTGGACTCCGGCGACTACGAGCTGCTCTCCGCCGGCCACCTCCCCGCCCTCCACCTCCAGGCGGGCTCCGGCCGCTGGCGCGAGGTGTCGGGGGAGGGGCCGCTGCTCGGGGTGTACGACGGGGCCGAGTTCCACCCGGTCAAGGGATCACTCGGCCCCGGCGACGTGCTCATGCTCTTCACGGACGGCCTCGTCGAGACGGCCGAACGCGACATCGCGGAAGGCATCGACCGCCTGACGGGCGAGGCCGACCGTTACGTCACGACGGGCTTCGAGGGCGCGGCGTGGCACCTGATCGAGGCGGTCGCGAAGGACGTCAACGACGACCGCGCGCTGCTGCTGATCAGGCGCGACGCGTAGCCGCGACGAACGCGGCGAAGGCGGCCGAGCTGACGGTGAGGGCCGCGCCCTCGGGCCGCTTGGAGTCGCGGATGGCGACGACGTGGGGGAGGTCTGCGACCTCGACGCAGTCGCCGCCGCTGCCCCCGCTGTAGCTGGACTTACGCCAGGCGGCGCCCCCGAGTGCTGCACACTCCACGCATTCGCCGCCGCTGCCTCCGCTGTAGCTCGACTTACGCCACCGCGCGTCCGTCAGGTCCATAGCGTTCCTCCATTACGCGAGCGATCAGTGCCGCCGAGTCCTCGGGGGAGAGGGCTGTGGCTTGCAGGCGAGCGTAGCTGACTGAACGCTCCCTGATCACTGGAGGGTTGGCGGTCATGTGTGCGCTGTCGTAGCTCTCCGAGTAGAAAAGGTCCGGGTCGTCATCGAACCGCAGGAGGGTGAACGACCCCAGAGTTGCGGGGTGTTCACCGACCGAGAAGGGGAGCACCTGGAGGTACGTCCACGGGCGGTCGCAGACATTCAGCAGGTGGGTCAGCTGCTTTCGCATGACCTTCTTGCCGCCGACCTCGCGGTGCAGCACCGCCTCGTCGAGTACCACCCACAGCGCGGGCGGGGTGTCCCGCTCCAGGATTCGCTGGCGTTCCAGTCGCGCAGCCACCAGCGTGTCGAGTTCGTCCGGACTGTGGGCGCCCACAAGCGCCTCCGCGTATTCCTTCGTCTGCAACAAGCCGTACACCACCTGCGCTTGGTAGGTGCTGATGTAAGTAGCTCGCGCCTCCATCTCCGCGAACTGCTGGAACCAAGTCGGCAGTTGGCTGCGCAGCACCAACCCCACCAGCCGGGAGAACCGGCCCTCCGTCCCCAGCGCGGCATCCAGCCGCTCCGAGAAGTTCCTCGTCGGGACTTTCATCGCCGTCTCGACTTGCCCGATCAGCGACGCGGCACAGAACAGACAGCCCCCCAACTGCTCCTGCGTCATTCCGGCGCGCTCACGTTCTCGACGCAGCTCGGAACCGTAATAGTCGAGCGGCGACGCGCTCGGATCCAGCGTGCGGATGTTCACCACGGCGGCCTCCAGCGGCTCGCGGAGTTGCTCAGGTCACATAGCGGAGCGTAACCAAACAACCGCACCCCGCGAGGGGAAACGGGACAACTCCCGTACGGGGGTGGGGGTGTCCCCACCCCCGATCCGCCGGGAGCCGCCATGGCCTGCGACCTGCCCGAATCCGTAACTTCGAGGCATCGGACAACGCACGTACGAGGAGAGGTCGAGGACGATGGCACTGGGACGCGGCAAGCGGCGGGCGGCAAAGGTCGAGGCCGTCGAGGGCGACGCCCGCTGGGCCGTCGAGCTGCGCGGGGTGCGGCGTCAGTATGGGCGCGGCGGCTCGGCCGTGCACGCCCTGCGGGGGATCGACCTCAAGCTGCCGCGCGGGAGCTTCACGGCGGTGATGGGGCCGTCGGGGTCGGGGAAGTCGACGTTCCTCCAGTGCGCGGCGGGGTTGGACCGGCCCACGGACGGGTCCGTACGGCTCGGCGGGACCGAGATCACGGGCATGAGCGAGAACAAGCTGACCGAACTGCGGCGCGCCCGGCTGGGGTTCGTGTTCCAGGCGTTCAACCTGCTGCCGTCGCTGACGGTGGAGCAGAACGTACTGCTGCCGATGCGCCTTGCGGGGCGGCGGCCGGAGCGGCGCCGGGCCGAGGAGCTCCTGGGGCAGGTGGGGCTCGGGGGGAAGGGGAAGCGGCGCCCGGGTGAGCTGTCCGGTGGGCAGCAGCAGCGGGTCGCGATCGCCCGCGCGCTGGTCACCCGTCCGGACGTCGTGTTCGCGGACGAGCCGACGGGTGCGCTGGACACGCGGACGGCGGCGGAGGTGCTGTCGCTGCTGCGGAACGCGGTGGACGGGATGGGGGCGACGGTCGTCATGGTCACGCATGATCCGTCGGCCGCCGCCTATGCCGACCAGGTCCTTTTCCTTGCGGACGGGTCGATGGCGGATGCGCTGACCGGCGCGTCGGCGGGGCAGATCGCGGCCCGGATGACGTCACTGACGGCCCCGGCGGCCACGTACGCGGCGGCAGCGGCGTGAATTCCCCCCGGGGGATCCGTTCGTCTGCGGGCCGTCTGTGGCTGGTCGCGCAGTTCCCCGCGCCCCTAACTACCTAGGGGCGCGGGGAACTGCGCGAGCAACCCAGCACGGTCCGCGGACAAAGCTCCAGGCCGCCCGCCCAGGGCTTTCGGGAAGGGGCGGGGTGGGGAATCCCGCCCGCCGCAGGCGCACCCCCACCCGCACACGCAACACGCACCCACAGGAGTGACCCCACCATGACCCGCCCCAACGGCCTCGCCCGCGCAGCGATCCGCTTCAAACCGTCCGCCTTCGTCGGCACCTTCATCGCCCTCTTCATGGCCGCGATGATCGTCTCCGCGTGCGGAATCCTCCTGGAGACCGGCGTACGAGCGGCCGTCCCGGCCGAGCGCTACGCCGGCGCCCCCGTGGTCGTCGCCGCCGACCAGCAGGCCCACTACACCACCGGCAGCGGCGAGGACCGGGACACCGAGTCCGTCGCGCTGCCCGACAAGGCCCGGCTCGACGCCGCCCTGACGGCCCGCGCGGCGACCGCCCCCGGCGCGGCCGCCGCAATCGCGGACGTCTCCTTTCCCGTACGCGACGTACGCGACGTACGTACGGGAAATACGCCTGCCACTGCACACGGCTGGGGCTCGACCGCCTTCACCGGCACGAAGCTCACCTCCGGCACTCCGCCCCGTACCGGCCAGGTGGTGACCGGCGACCGCGCCGCCATCGGCGACCGACTCACCGTCGACACCCCTTCCGGCAAGCGGCAGTTCACGGTGTCCGGCACCACCAAGGCCCCCGGCACCATGTGGTTCACCGACACCCAGGCCCTGGCCCTGTCCGGGCACCCCGGCAAGGCCGACGCCATCGCCGTACTCGCCAAGCCCGGTGTCACCGCCTCCGCCCTCGCCGACCAGGTCGAACAGCGGCTCGGGGACGCGGTCGAGGTCCACACCGGTGACGGGCGCGGCGCCGTCGAGACCCGCGGCCTCGCCTACGCCAAGGAGATGCTCACCGCGCTCGGCGGCTCCTTCGGCGGCATGGCCACCATGGTCGCCGTCTTCACCGCCGCCGGAACCGTCACGCTCTCCGTCGGCCAGCGCCGCCGCGAGTACGCCCTGCTGCGCGCGATCGGCGCGACCCCGCGCCAGATCCGGCGCACCATCGCCACCGAGACCATGCTGGTCGCCCCGCTCGCGGGCGCGCTCGGCTGCCTCCCGGGCGTGGCGCTCGCGAGCTGGTGGTTCGGCCAGCTCCGCGACAAGGGCGCGGTCCCGGAGGCCGTGGACCTGTCGGTGTCGTGGATCCCGATGGCGGCGGCGGTCGGCGCGGCCGTGCTGACCTCGCTCTTCGCCGGGTACATGGCGGCCCGCCGCCCGTCCCGCACCAAGCCGGGCGAGGCACTGCGGGACGCCTCGGTGGAGCGGCTGCGCATCGGCTGGATCCGTACGCCCCTGGGCGTCGCGGCCCTCGGCGGCGGCATCGCCTTCACCGGCGTGGCCGCGTCCGAGAAGGGCGAGAACGCGGCGAACGCGGCCCTCGGCGTCGTCATGCTCTTCATGCTCGCCGTGGCCCTCCTCGGCCCGCTGATCGCCCGCGCCTGCGCCGGTCTGTTCGGTCTGCCGCTGCGCGCGGCGGGCGCCCCGGCGTCGCTGGCGGCGGCCAACTCCCGTACGAACGCCCGCCGTCTGGCCTCCGCGATCACCCCGATCGTGCTGGCCATGGCGTTCTCCTCCACCCTCGTCTTCATGCACACCAGCGAGGACCGCGTCACCGAGAAGCAGCAGCGGGCGGGCCTCGTCGCCGACCGGGTGGTCACCGGCCCGTCGGTCCTGACCTCGGACGCGGTGGCGCGGGCGAAGACGACCCCGGGCGTCGAGGTGGCGGTGGGCCTGACCCGTACGTCCGTCCTGGTCCACGCCGGCGGCTCCCTCCAGTCGATCTCCACGCAGGGCTTCACGGGCACCGGCGCGGACCTCGCGCGCGTCCAGGACCTGGGCGTACGCAAGGGCTCCCTGGAGGCCCTGAAGCCCGGCACGATCGCCCTGGACAAAACCCTGGCGAACGACACGCACGCGCGCGTGGGCGACCGGCTCGACATCCTGCTCCCCGACGGCACGAAGGCGTCCCCGAGGGTGGTGGCCACGTACGACAGGGGCCTGGGCCTGTCCCAAATAACGCTCCCGCAGGGCGACTTGGCCTCCCACACGACGACGGTGGACATGCCGACGGAACTCCTGCTGAAGGGCAAGGCCGAGGCGTCCGCGCTGACCCCCCTCGGCACGGTCACGGACGCCGCGGGCTACGCCACGGCCAAGAGCGTGGAACGCGACCTGAACGCCTGGGCCAACACCACCATGGCGGCCGTACTCGGCGGCTTCGCGGCCGTCGCGGCGGCGAACACGCTGGTCATGACCATCCTGGACCGCCGCCGCGAACTCGGCACACTGCGCCTGATCGGCACCACCCGCCGCCAGGTCATGGGCATGGTGCGCTGGGAGGCGCTCCTGGTGACGTCGGCGGGCCTGATCCTGGGCACGGCGATAGCCCTGGCCACCCTCATCCCCATGATGAACGGCCTGACGGGCGAGAGCCCGTACATCCCGCCCGTCCTGTACGGCTCGTTCGCCGCGGGCATCCTGGGCCTGGGCCTCGCCTCCACGGCGCTCCCGGCCCGAGCGGCCCTACGCTGAGCCGCATGCTCACACTCCCCGAGGTCGAAGCGCTGGCGAGAGCGGCCCACGCCGCCCAGACCGACAAGGCGGGCCGCCCGTACAGCGAACACCTGGCGGCCGTGGCCGAAGGCGTACGCGCGCGTGGCGGCACCGATGAGCAGATCGCGGCGGCGTGGCTGCACGACGCGGTGGAGGACGGGGCGCTGTCGCAGGAGTGGCTGGAGGGGGCGGAACTGGCGCCCGGGGTAGGGGAGATGGTGATGGCGGTGACCAAAAGGAAGGGCGAGGCCCTTCCGGCCTACGCGGCCCGAATCCTCGCCACCCCGGGCGCGCTGCTGGTCAAAGAGGCGGACCTGGCCCACAACGCGGACCCGGCCCGCCTCGCCGCCCTCGACGAGCCCACCCGAACCCGCCTCACCCACAAATACGCCACCATGCGCGCCCTTCTGGGCTTGGCGTGATCGATACCTTGGCTATGTGTCAGGCGGCAGCATCTGCAGGGGTGTTGGTGGCACGATGGAACCTGCGGGGTGTGCTCGGCGGCACGCTCCGGGCCGGCAAGGCGGACCGACCAAGGGTGTGATCAGTTGTGGCCATTTCACTGTCTGTGGTGCTGCTGTTGGCGATCGTCCTCGTGGTGATGATCCGGGGCGGCTCCATCAAGACCGGCCCGGCCATAGTCGCCGCGCTCTTCGGTTTCTTCATGGCGTCGACCGGGATGGCGCCGTCGATAAACCGCTTCCTGAACTCGCTGGCGGAAACGATCGACCAGATCAAGTTCTGAGCACACCCGCCGGGTCCCGGAAACACCTCGGGCCCGGTGAGCTGGTCACCGGGCCCGAGGCCGTGGAGCGGGCGACGGGAATCGAACCCGCGTAGCTAGTTTGGAAGACTAGGGCTCTACCATTGAGCTACGCCCGCGTGCGTCGCGTCGCAGGTCATGACTTTCCGTCCTGACCGCGGCACGAAGAGCATCGTAGCGGGTCACCCCCCGCGCGTGCACACCGCATCCGGCCGTGCGGCCCGGTGCGCAAAGCGGCCGACGTATTCCCCGCGGGCATGTACCCTACGTGTCGCACCGACGGGGTGTGGCGCAGCTTGGTAGCGCGTCCGCTTTGGGAGCGGAAGGCCGTGGGTTCAAATCCCGCCACCCCGACCAGCAGCGCCCGGCAGTGGCCGATGGCGTCCCCGGATGACCTTCGAAGACTCTCCGTGCACGCCATACACGATCTCCGCGTACAAGATCACATTGTGGGTGGCATCCCGCTTGCGGTTACTATGCAAGCTGCGTGCCCGTGTGTCTGATGAATCCGATGAACCGGGCCCGATCCGCCCGCGGCCGTCGGCCACCGGGCAGAACCCCCAGAAGTCAGCCACAAGGAGACCGAACCGTGAAGAGCGCCGTGGAGACCCTGAACCCGACTCGGGTTCGGCTCACTGTCGAGGTGCCCTTCGAGGAGCTCAAGGACAGCCTCGACGCGGCGTACAAGAAGATCAACCAGCAGGTCACGGTGAAGGGCTTCCGTAAGGGCAAGATCCCGGCCCGAGTCATCGACCAGCGGTTCGGCCGTGGTGCTGTGCTGGAGGAGGCCGTCAACGACGCCCTCCCGAAGTTCTACACCGAGGCGGTCAACGAGGCCGAGCTGAACCCGCTGGGTCAGCCCGAGGTCGACATCACGGAGCTGAAGGACGGCGAGACGCTGAACTTCACCGCCGAGGTCGACATCCGCCCGACCATCGAGATCCCGGACTACTCGGGCATCGAGGTGACCGTCGACGCGGTCGAGGTCTCCGACGAGGACGTCGAGAAGGCCGTCTCGGACCTGCGCGAGCGCTTCGCCTCGACCTCCCCGGTCGAGCGCGCCGCCCAGGACGGCGACGTCCTGACGATCGACCTTGAGGCCAAGGTCGACGGCGAGGTCCTGGAGGACGGCGTGGCCGAGGGTGTCTCGTACACCATCGGTTCCGGCGAGCTCCTCGACGGCATCGACGAGGCCGTCAAGGGCCTGGAGGCCGGTGGCGAGGCCACCTTCACCTCGCAGCTCAAGGGCGGCACCGCCGAGGGCAAGGACGCCGAGGTCACCGTCAAGGTCAGCCAGGTCGCCGCGCGCGAACTGCCGGAGCTGGACGACGACTTCGCGCAGCTCGCGTCGGAGTTCGACACCCTCGACGAGCTCAAGGCCGACAGCCGCAAGCGCCTTGAGAACATGAAGCAGTTCGACCAGGCCACCCAGGCCCAGGAGCGCGTGCTCGACGAGCTGCTGAAGATCACTGAGGTCCCGATCCCCGAGAAGCTCCTCGCGGACGAGATCCAGACCCGCAAGCACAACCTTGAGCACCACCAGCTCGGCCAGATGGGCCTCGACCTCGCCAAGTACCTGGAGATCCAGGGCAAGACGCAGGAAGAGTTCGACGCCGAGACCGAGGAAGCGGCCGTCAAGGGCATCAAGACGCAGTTCATCCTCGACGAGCTCGTCAACAAGGAGAAGCTGAACGTCAACCAGGAGGAGCTCACCGAGCACCTGGTGCGCCGTGCCGCCTCCTCCGGCATGTCCCCCGACCAGTTCGCCCAGGCCGTCGTCGAGGGTGGCCAGGTGCCGATGCTCGTCGGCGAGGTCGCCCGCGGCAAGGCGCTGGCCGTGGTCGTCGAGTCCGCCAAGGTCGTCGACACCAACGGTGAGGCCGTTGACCTGGAAGACGACGAAGACGAGGTCGAGGCCGCCGCCGAGATCGTCGAGGCCGTCGTCGACGCCGACGCCGAGGAGAAGACCGAGGCCTGAGCCTCTGTCCGACCCAGTACGGCAGGCACCGCCTGACCACGTACGAAGTACGTAAGGAGGGGCCCGCGACGCAGCCGCGTCCGGGCCCTTCCGCGTACCCGGACCGGGCCCGCGTCCAGGCGCCCCATGGCCGGTTCCGTACGCCCCCGCGCTTCAACCACCTTGCGCTCCGAGCGAACAGTTCGGGAACCGGGATGGCGTTGTCCTACCTGCGCGTTAGGGTCCATGAATACGGGGGCGTGGAGTCAGCCGGTGAAGTCGGCCGCAAGGCCCCGCCCTCTGAATGAAGACGCTGAGACGGCCGAAGCCGTCAGAGACGAGCAGGTGGATACGTGACGAATCTGATGCCTTACGCCGCCGGCGAGCCGTCCCTCGGTGGTGGCCTCGGCGACCATGTCTACAACCGGCTGCTCAACGAGCGCATCATCTTCCTCGGCCAGCAGGTCGACGACGACATCGCCAACAAGATCACCGCACAGCTCCTCCTCCTGGCCGCCGAGCCGGAGAAGGACATCTACCTCTACATCAACAGCCCCGGCGGCTCGGTGACGGCCGGCATGGCGATCTACGACACCATGCAGTACATCCCGAACGACGTGGTCACGATCGGTATGGGCATGGCGGCCTCGATGGGCCAGTTCCTGCTCACCGGCGGCACCGCCGGCAAGCGCTTCGCGCTGCCGAACACCGACATCCTGATGCACCAGGGTTCCGCCGGCATCGGCGGCACCGCCTCGGACATCAAGATCCAGGCCGAGTACCTGCTGCGTACGAAGACGCGCATGGCGGAGATCACCGCCCGCCACTCGGGCCAGACGGTCGAGACGATCATCCGCGACGGCGACCGCGACCGCTGGTACACGGCGGAGGAGGCCAAGGAGTACGGCCTCATCGACGACATCATGGCCCACGCGGCCGGTGTTCCGGGCGGCGGCGGCACCGGGGCCTGAGCGCCCCTCTCCCCGGCTCCCTGCGAGCCGGGGACCCCAGCCCCGGCCCCTGAGCACCCGAGCCCACAGAACGCCACCAGGATGGTGAACCCCGACATGCAGAACAACCTCTCCGCAAGCGGCCTCTACACCGGCCCGCAGGTGGACAACCGCTACATCGTGCCGCGCTTCGTCGAGCGCACCTCGCAGGGCGTGCGCGAGTACGACCCGTACGCGAAGCTGTTCGAGGAGCGCGTGATCTTCCTCGGCGTGCAGATCGACGACGCCTCCGCCAACGACGTCATGGCGCAGCTGCTGTGCCTGGAGTCGATGGACCCGGACCGCGACATCTCGATCTACATCAACAGCCCCGGCGGCTCGTTCACGGCCCTCACGGCCATCTACGACACGATGCAGTTCGTGAAGCCCGACATCCAGACGGTCTGCATGGGCCAGGCGGCCTCCGCCGCCGCCGTGCTGCTCGCCGCGGGCACCCCCGGCAAGCGCATGGCGCTGCCCAACGCGCGCGTGCTGATCCACCAGCCGTCCTCGCAGACCGGCCGCGAGCAGCTCTCCGACCTGGAGATCGCGGCCAACGAGATCCTGCGCATGCGCAGCCAGCTGGAGGAGATGCTGGCCAAGCACTCCACCACGCCCATCGAGAAGATCCGGGACGACATCGAGCGGGACAAGATCCTCACCGCCGAGGACGCCCTGGCGTACGGCCTGGTCGACCAGATCGTGTCGACCCGCAAGACGACGTCGGCCGCGGCCGCCTGACGCAGCCGGAGCCCCTGGCGCGGTCCATATGACGGTCCACGTCGAAGTGAACCGCGCCAAGGGGGGCCCGAACGGGGGGCCAGGCAAGGTACCGTCGGATATGAGGCACCAGGAGCCGCTGAACGTGGCGTCTCCCAGGCGAAGGGGAAGCACCTCGTGGCACGCATCGGTGATGGCGGCGACCTGCTCAAGTGCTCGTTCTGCGGCAAGAGCCAGAAGCAGGTGAAGAAGCTCATCGCAGGCCCCGGTGTGTACATCTGCGACGAGTGCATCGATCTCTGCAACGAGATCATCGAGGAGGAGCTCGCCGAGTCCTCCGAGGTGCGGTGGGAGGAACTGCCCAAGCCGCGCGAGATCTACGAGTTCCTGGAGAGCTACGTGGTGGGCCAGGAGCCCGCCAAGAAGGCGCTCTCCGTGGCGGTCTACAACCACTACAAGCGCGTCCAGGCCGGCGAGAACGGCGGCGGGACGGGCCGTGACGACGCGATCGAGCTCGCCAAGTCCAACATCCTGCTGCTCGGCCCCACGGGCTCCGGCAAGACGCTGCTCGCCCAGACCCTCGCCCGGATGCTCAACGTCCCGTTCGCCATCGCCGACGCGACGGCGCTCACGGAGGCGGGGTACGTGGGCGAGGACGTCGAGAACATCCTCCTGAAGCTCATCCAGGCCGCCGACTACGACGTCAAGAAGGCCGAGACGGGGATCATCTACATCGACGAGATCGACAAGGTGGCCCGTAAGAGCGAAAACCCGTCGATCACGCGTGACGTCTCCGGCGAGGGCGTCCAGCAGGCCCTCCTGAAGATCCTGGAGGGCACGACGGCCTCGGTCCCGCCCCAGGGCGGCCGCAAGCACCCCCACCAGGAGTTCATCCAGATCGACACGACGAACGTGCTGTTCATCGTGGGCGGTGCCTTCGCGGGCCTGGAGAAGATCATCGAGTCCCGGGCCGGCGCCAAGGGCATCGGCTTCGGCGCGACGATCCGCTCCAAGCGGGAGATCGAGGCCAGCGACCAGTTCCAGGAGGTCATGCCGGAGGACCTGGTGAAGTTCGGGATGATCCCCGAGTTCATCGGCCGCCTGCCCGTCCTCACCTCGGTCCACAACCTCGACCGCGAGGCGCTCCTCCAGATCCTGGTCGAGCCGCGCAACGCGCTGGTCAAGCAGTACCAGCGCCTCTTCGAACTCGACGGCGTGGAGCTGGACTTCGACCGCCCGGCCCTGGAGGCCATCGCCGACCAGGCGATCCTGCGCGGCACGGGGGCGCGCGGTCTGCGCGCGATCATGGAGGAAGTCCTGATGTCGGTGATGTACGAGGTCCCGTCCCGCAAGGACGTGGCCCGCGTGGTCATCACCTCGGACGTCGTCCACAACAACGTCAACCCGACGCTGGTCCCGCGCGAGCCGCGCATCGTGAAGAACGACGGGCGGCACGAGAAGTCGGCGTAGCCGGTAGCCGAACACAGAAGGGCGCCCGGCCAGTTGGAGATCCAACTGGCCGGGCGCCCTTCTTGTCTCCGTGTTACTTCTTCACACGCGCGCTGTTGTACAGCTTCGCGGCGAGGTCGGCGACCTGGTCGGTCGGCATGGCCGCGCCGCCGCCCTTGCCGAGCATGGCCGCCATGTCGATCGCCTCGACGACACCCACCGTGGAGAAGTCCGACCAGATGCAGATCGGGACCTCGGCGGTCTTGGCGTCCTTGGTGTCGGTGACCTTGGCGCTCTGGCACTTCATCAGCGCGCCCGAGAACCCGGCGGGCTTGACCGACGTCGGGCTGCCGACCAGCTCGACCTTGGTGTCGTCCTTCGAGTCGCTCTTCTTGTCCTTGTCGCTGCTCTCCTGGAGCTTCGCGAACGTGGCGTCGAGCGCCTTCGAGGGGTCGCTGACGTCACCGTAGATGCCGTGGAACATCAGCATCTTGCCGCCCAGCGGGTTGCTGGCGTCACCGGCCACCTTGTAGGACCTGGACACCTCCGAGGGGTCCTTGATCCCCATCGCCTCGGTTTCCTTCTTGTCCTTGTCCGACATCTTCTTGTCGGAGGACGAAGAGGAACTGGAGCTCTTGTACTCGCCGACCGTCGCCGGGGCCACCAGCTTGTAGCCCTTGGTGCTCGCGGAGACGTCGCCGTTGCCGCCGCCCCCGCCCTTCGTCGCGAACCACACGCCGCCGCCGATGACCGCGACCGCGACGACGACGGCCGTCACGATCAGGCCCGTCTTCTTCTTGGCCGGGGCGGGCGGCATGGGCGCGCCGTAGGGCGGCTGCTGGCCGTACTGGGGCTGCTGGGCCGGGTAGCCGTAGCCCTGCTGGGGCGGGACGCCCTGCGGGGGCTGCTGCGGGTAGCCGTAGCCGGGCTGCGGCTGCCCGGGCTGCCCGTACGGCTGCTGCGGCGGCTGCTGACCGTACGGGCCGGGCTGCTGGGGCTGGCCGCCGTACGGGCCCGGCTGGTTGTAGCTCATTGCTGGGATTCCCCCTAGGAATGCTTATCCGATCCCGACATCCTGGCGGACGGCCCGGCTGTACGGCGCATCGGGGGCCCGACCGTTACCAAAGATTCCCGTTTCAGTACCGGCCCGTGACACCTCTAAACTGAGCCCCGTGACCGAGAACACTCAGCAGCAGAACCCAGCGCCCACCACCGAACTGCCGACCCAGTACGCGCCGGCCCAGGTAGAGGGGGAGCTGTATGAGCGCTGGGTGGAGCGCGGTTACTTCGAGGCCGACGCCAAGAGCGACAAGCCTCCGTACACCATCGTCATCCCGCCGCCCAACGTCACCGGCAGCCTGCACCTGGGCCACGCCTTCGAGCACACGCTGATCGACGCCCTCACGCGCCGCAAGCGCATGCAGGGCTACGAGACGCTGTGGCAGCCGGGTATGGACCACGCCGGCATCGCCACCCAGAACGTCGTGGAGCGCGAGCTCGCCAAGGAGGGCAAGTCCCGCCACGACCTGGGCCGCGAGGCGTTCATCGAGCGCGTCTGGCAGTGGAAGGGCGAGTCCGGCGGCCAGATCTCCGGCCAGATGCGCCGCCTCGGCGACGGCGTCGACTGGTCCCGCGAGCGGTTCACCATGGACGAGGGCCTGTCCGAGGCCGTCCAGACCATCTTCAAGAAGCTCTACGACGACGAGCTGATCTACCGCGCCGAGCGCATCATCAACTGGTGCCCGCGCTGTCTCACCGCGATCTCCGACATCGAGGTCGAGTACCAGGACGACGAGGGCGAGCTCGTCTCGATCCGGTACGGGGAAGGTGACGCCTCCATCGTCGTGGCGACCACCCGCGCCGAGACGATGCTGGGCGACACGGCCGTCGCCGTGCACCCCGAGGACGAGCGGTACCGGCACCTCGTCGGCACCGAGATCGAGCTGCCGCTGACCGGCCGCCGTATCCCCGTCGTCGCCGATGAGCACGTCGACCCCGAGTTCGGCACCGGCGCCGTCAAGGTGACCCCGGCGCACGACCCGAACGACTTCGAGATCGGCCAGCGCCACGGCCTGCCGAACCTCGCCGTCATGGACGAGCACGCGGTCATCACCGTCCACGGCCCCTTCCAGGGGCTGGACCGGCTGGAGGCCCGCTCGGCCATCGTCGCCGCCCTGCGCGCCGAGGGTCGCATCGTCGCCGAGAAGCGCCCGTACACCCACTCCGTCGGCCACTGCTCGCGCTGCAAGACCACCATCGAGCCGCGTCTGTCGATGCAGTGGTGGGTCAAGGTCGGCCCGCTCGCCAAGGCCGCCGGTGACGCGGTCCGCGACGGCAAGGTCAAGATCCACCCGCAGGAGATGGAGAAGCGCTACTTCGACTGGGTCGACAACCTCCACGACTGGTGCATCTCGCGCCAGCTCTGGTGGGGCCACCGCATCCCCGTCTGGTACGGCCCGAACGGCGAGATCGTCTGTGTCGGACCGGACGAGCAGCCGCCGTCGGGCGAGGGCTGGCGCCAGGACACCGATGTCCTCGACACCTGGTTCTCCTCCGGCCTGTGGCCGTTCTCCACCCTCGGCTGGCCGCAGCAGACCGAGAGCCTCGCGAAGTTCTACCCGAACTCCGTCCTGGTCACCGGCTACGACATCCTCTTCTTCTGGGTCGCCCGGATGATGATGTTCGGTCTGTACGCGATGGACGGCACCCCGCCGTTCCACACCATCGCCCTGCACGGCATGGTGCGCGACCAGTTCGGCAAGAAGATGTCGAAGTCCTTCGGCAACGCGGTCAACCCGCTGGACTGGATGGACACCTACGGCTCCGACGCGGTCCGCTTCACCCTGGCGCGCGGCGCGAACCCGGGTGTCGACGTCCCGATCGGCGAGGACTGGGTCCAGGCGTCCCGGAACTTCGCCAACAAGATCTGGAACGCCACGCGCTTCGCGCTGATGAACGGCGCCACGGTCGAGGGCGAACTGCCGCCCGCCGAGCAGTTGTCGGCGGTCGACCGCTGGATCCTGTCCCGACTGAACAAGACTGTCGCCGAAGTCGACGCCCTCTACGAGGACTACCAGTTCTCGAAGCTGTCGGAGGCTCTCTACCACTTCGCGTGGGACGAGGTCTTCGACTGGTACGTCGAGCTGTCGAAGACGACCTTCTTCGAGGGCGGCGAGCAGGCGCGGGTCTCCGGCCGGGTCCTGGGCGAGGTCCTGGACGTCACCCTGCGCCTGCTGCACCCCGTCGTCCCGTTCGTCACCGACACCCTGTGGACGACCCTCACCGGCGGCGAGTCCCTCGTCATCGCCGACTGGCCCACGGACAGCGGCTTCCGCGACGACGCCGCCGAGCGTGAGATCGAGCTGGTCCAGCAGGTCGTCACCGAGGTCCGCCGGTTCCGCTCCGACCAGGGCCTCCAGCCCGGCCAGAAGGTCCCGGCCGAGCTCACCCTGACCGGTACGGCGCTGGCCCCGCACGAGGCGGCCATCCGCCAGCTGCTGCGGCTCCAGCCGGCGGGCGAGGGCTTCCACGCCACCGCCTCGCTGCCGGTCGCGGGCGCCACCGTCGCGCTCGACCTGTCGGGCACGATCGACGTCGAGGCGGAGCGCAAGCGCCTGGCGAAGGACCTCGGCGCGGCCGAGAAGGAGAAGCAGCAGGCCAACGGCAAGCTCGGCAACGAGGCGTTCCTCGCCAAGGCGCCGGACAACGTGGTCGACAAGATCCGTACGCGCCTTGCCAAGGCCGAGGCGGACATCGACCGGATCACGACGCAGCTGGCGAACCTGCCGCAGGCGTAAACAGGGCCGCGAAGGGCCCCGGACCGTTGAACGGTCCGGGGCCCTTCGGTTTTGCCTGCGGGCGCGACGTGGGTCAAATCACGCGATTAGCCCCAACCAGGGTCGAAAGTCAGCCATGAAAGGTCCAAAGACCTTGCATGATGGAAGGCATGTACGCTCCGTCCCCCGCCTCCGCACTGCGGCGCGCGCTGGGCGACGACCGGGCCCTGGACGTACTGATCGCGCTGGCCGCCTTCGCGCTGATGATCATCGATGTGCCGGGCCTCGCGGCGGCGGACAACTCCCTCAGCGGGGCCACGGTGCCGCCGGTGCTCGCGGCGGGCTCGGCCACGCTGCTGCTGCGCCGCAGATGGCCGTGGATCCCCTACCTCGCCGCGCTGCTCTTCCTCGGCTGGCTGCACCAGCTGACGCTGATCCAGTTCGCGCTGTACTCGCTCGGCCGCTTCCGGGGCCGGCGCACGGCGGTGGTGGCGACGGTGCTGTACGTGGCGGTGGCGTCCACGCTGTACTACGTCCCCGGCTGGCTCGGGCACCGCGCCGACACCCTCAGCTCGTTCCTGAGCATCGTGGTGCCGGTGGGGGTGCTGTCGTCGGCGGTGGGCGTGGCAACGTACCGCCAGGATCTCGTACGCGAGGTCCAGGCGCTCCAGGCCGTACAGGCCGAACGGGCGTCGGTGGCGCGGGACGTCCACGACATGGTGGGGCGCGAGCTGACGATGCTGGCGGTGACGGCGGAGGTACGGGCGCGGCGGGCCCTGGGCGGCCCCCACGAGCAGGACTTCGACTCCCTGGCCGAGACGGCGCGGCGCGCACACCATATGCTCAACGAGATCCTCGTCGCGCGGGCGGACGAACGGACGGCGACCCCCGGGCTTGACGGCCTGCCGTCCCTGGCGGCCGAGACGCGGCGGGCGGGGACGCCGGTGACGCTGGCGGTGGCCGAGCGGGCGTACGGGCTGTCCCCGCTTCGCCAGGCGGCGGTGTACCGGGTAGTCCAGGAATGCCTCACGAACGCGGTGAAGCATGCGCGGGGGGAGGGGGTGGCGGTGACCATCGGAGTCCGGGGCGGCGAACTCCACGTCCACGTCCGCAACAGCCTGCCGTCCACGGTGCCGCCGACCGCGCCGGTGTCGTCGGGGACGGGGACGTTCTCGATGCGGGAGCGGGTGGAGAGCATGGGGGGTGCGCTGACGACGCGGCGCACATCGACGACATACGAGGTCGAGGCAACGCTGCCGTCGGGCACGGCGTGATTTTCGGCCCGGTGTTCGTCTGCGGGCCGGTGGCGGGCTGGTCGCGCAGTTCCCCGCGCCCCTGAAGGGCTCGGCTTCGCCGTCGCCCCGCCCGTACCCCCAGGGGCGCGGGGAACTGCGCGACCAGCCACACACAGCCCGCAGACGAACGAAGCGGGGTCCGGGGGCGCAGCCCTCGGGAAAGCCGCCTCCACCCCCACCCACCCCCGGAGGCCACGCGGCGGAGCCGCAAGTGTCACAGCGGTGAAGGGGCGGGGAGGGGCCTACTTCGCCGTCAATAGCCGCTGCAACCCGTCGAAGTCCTCCACGCACTTCCCCGACCCCACCGCCACACACTCCAGCGGCGCGTCCGCCACGAACACCGGAATCCCCGTCGCGGAGGCGAGCCGCAGGTCCAGGCCGGGCAGCAGCGCGCCCCCGCCCGTCAGCACGATCCCGTGCTCCATCACGTCCCCGGACAGCTCCGGCGGGCACTCCTCCAGAGTGACCCGCACCGCCGCGACGATCTGGGACACCGGCTCGTCCAGAGCCGCCCGTACCTCCCGCGCCGAAAGGGAGAGGGACCGGGGGAGGCCGCCCACCTTCTCCCGGCCCCGCGCCGGGAACGTACGCGACTCCAGCTCTGCATCCCCCGGCACCGGCCACGCCGACCCGATCGCGACCTTCACGTCCTCCGCCGTACGCTCCCCGATCAGGAGCCCGTGCTCCTTGCGTACGTAGTCCGTGATCGCCGCGTCGAGGCGGTCGCCGCCCACCCGCAGCGACTGCGAGGTGACGATCCCGCCCAGCGAGATCACCGCGACCTCCGTCGTACCGCCGCCGATGTCCACCACCATCGACCCGCGCGGCTCCGCCACCGGCAGCCCCGCCCCGATCGCGGCAGCCATCGGCTCCTCGATGAGGTGGACGGCCCGCGCCCCCGCCCGCTGCGCGGCGTGGACGATGGCCCGCCGCTCGACCTGGGTCACCCCGCTCGGCACGCACACCACCATCCGGGTGCGCGGACGGCGGCCCGGCACCGCCTTGCGCACGAAGTGGCGGATCATCTCCTCCGCCGCCTCGTAGTCGCTGATCACCCCGTCCCGCAGCGGACGGATCGCGGTGATGGAGCCCGGCGTACGCCCGATCGTCTCCTTGGCCTCCGTCCCGACGGCCAGCGCGGTGCGCCCGCCCTCCTTCATCGCCACCACGGACGGTTCGTTGAGCACGATGCCCTGACCGCGTGCGTACAGAAGCGTGTTGGCCGTGCCGAGGTCGATCCCTATGTCCATGATCGCCAAGTTTGCCCCCGTCTCCTGTGGGGACCGGGGGCCGAACGTCCCGAAAGGGGCGGGTCCAAGGTCCTGTCGGTCCCCCTCCGTAGACTGGGGTCGTGACCGAGCAGCCCGACCGCAGCAGCAGCCCCGACGACCACTTCGACGACATCGTCGAGGCGGAGACCACACGCGACCCCGACCTGGCGGTGATCGAGGCCGGCAGCCGCACCCTGCGCACCCAAGGCGGCCTCCCGCAGGGCGACCCCGTCCCCGCCCGCCCCGCCGACCCGGAGGTCGACAAGGCGCTGCGCGCGGTCGAGACGGAGCTGGCGACGCGCTGGGGCGAGACCAAGCTGGAGCCCTCGGTCTCCCGCATCTCGGCGCTGATGGACGTCCTGGGCGAGCCCCAGCGGGCGTACCCCTCGATCCACATCACCGGCACCAACGGCAAGACGTCCACGGCCCGCATGATCGAGGCGCTGCTCGCCGCCTTCGACCTGCGCACCGGGCGGTATACGTCCCCCCACGTCCAGTCGATCACCGAGCGCATCAGCCTGGACGGCTCGCCGATCACGGCCGAGCGCTTCATCGAGACGTACGAGGACATCAAGCCGTACGTGGAGATGGTCGACGCCCAGCAGGACTACCGCCTCTCCTTCTTCGAGGTCCTCACCGGCATGGCGTACGCGGCGTTCGCGGACAGCCCCGTGGACGTGGCCGTCGTCGAGGTCGGCATGGGCGGCAGCTGGGACGCGACCAATGTGATCGACGCGTCGGTGGCCGTGGTCACCCCCATCTCCCTGGACCACACCGACCGGCTCGGCTCCACGCCCGCCGAGATCGCCGTGGAGAAGTCCGGGATCATCAAGCAGGACGCGACCGTGATCCTGGCCCAGCAGCCGGTCGACGCGGCCCAGGTGATGCTGAAGAAGGCCGTCGGGGCGGACGCGACGGTCGCGCGCGAGGGCATGGAGTTCGGCATCGTCGCGCGCGAGGTCGCGGTCGGCGGCCAGCTCCTGACGCTGCGCGGCCTCGGCGGCGAGTACGACAACGTCTTCCTGCCGCTGTACGGCGCGCACCAGGCGCACAACGCGGCGGTGGCGCTCGCCGCGGTCGAGGCGTTCTTCGGCATCGGCTCCGAGCACGCCCGCCCGCTGGACGTGGACACCGTCCGCAAGGCGTTCGCCTCGGTGGTCTCGCCCGGCCGCCTGGAGGTCGTGCGCCGCAGCCCCACCGTCGTCCTGGACGCCGCCCACAACCCGGCGGGCGCCCTGGCCACGGCCGAGGGGCTGACCGAGGCGTTCGGCTTCTCGCGGCTGATCGGCGTGGTCGCGGCCAGCGCCGACAAGGATGTGAAGGGCCTCCTGGAGGCCTTCGAGCCGGTCTTCGCCGAGATCGTCGTCACCGCCAATTCCAGCCACCGCTCGATGGACGTCGACGAGCTGGCCGCGGTCGCCGTCGAGGTCTTCGGCGACGAGCGGGTGGTGGTCGAGCCGCGTCTGGACGACGCGCTGGAGGCGGCGATCACCCTGGCGGAGGAAGAGGACGAATACGCCGGTGCGGGGGTCCTCGTCACCGGTTCCGTGATCACGGTCGGCGAGGCCCGGCTGCTCCTGGGAAGGGGCTGACGCCCGATGCGCACGCTCTGCGCTTCCACCCTCATCGGTGAATTCTTCGTCATAGGGTTCGCCGGTCTGGTCGCCATGAAGGACGACAGCCTGACGGTGTCCACCGTCTGGACGGTCAGCGGTATCGCCATGCTGTTCTCGCTGCTCCTGTGCGGTGTGCTGACCCGTCCCGGCGGGCTCCAGCTGGGCTGGGCGCTCCAGATCGCCCTGATCGCGAGCGGCTTCGTCGTCCCGCACATGTTCTTCCTCGGCGCGGTGTTCGCGGGCCTGTGGTGGGCCTCGATCCACTACGGCCGTCAGGTGGACGCGGCGAAGGCCCGCTTCGCGGCGCAGGCGGCGGAGCCGGAGCCGCAGACGTAGGCAGTTGGGGGCGCCGGGAACTGCGCGACCAGCCACATACGGTCCGCAGCCGAAACGAGGGCTGGTCCGGGTGCGGCCGTACCACGCGCCCCCTGTAGCCTCGCCTCACCGCACACGTATGCCTGCAAGGAGCCGGACACCATGACCCAGCGCACTCTCGTCATCCTCAAGCCCGACGCCGTCCGGCGCGGCCTGATCGGCGAGATCATCGGCCGTATCGAGCGCAAGGCCGGCTGGACCATCCCGGCGATGGAGCTGCGCACGCTGGACCAGGAGACCCTGGAGACGCACTACGGCGAGCACAAGGGCAAGCCTTTCTACGAGCCCCTGATGGGCTTCATGGCCTCCGGCCCCGTCGTCGTCCTCGTCGCCGAGGGCGAGCGTGTCATCGAGGGCGTCCGCCAGCTGGCGGGTCCCACCGACCCGATCGCGGCCGCGCCCGGCTCCATCCGGGGCGACTTCGGCACCATCGTCCGGGAGAACCTCATCCACGCCTCGGACTCCGAGGAGTCCGCCGAGCGTGAGCTGAAGATCTTCTTCCCGGGTCTGGTCTGAGTCGGGTCCGGTCCATTTCCTGACCGGGCGTCAGCCATATAGCGCTCATGACCTGGGGCGACCGAAGGAATTTCGGTCGCCCTTCGGCATATGCGGGGCGAAGTCGGGAACGCATCGCACCGACACATCGTCACCATTACTAGAGGTGGACCAACGCGCCGTGTCCGTGCAGGCGGCACTACGATGGAGCCTCACGCCCACAGCACCCACCTCGCCGACCTAAAAAGCCGTCAACGCTCGATTAGGGAAGGCCGGACGCATCCTCATGGGGAGCAACAACATGTCGTTCATCGGCCGTGACATGGCTGTCGACCTCGGGACCGCCAACACGCTGGTGTACGTCAGGGGCCGCGGAATCGTCCTGAACGAGCCGTCCGTCGTCGCCATCAACACCAACACCGGCGGCATCCTGGCGGTCGGCGCCGAGGCGAAGAAGATGATCGGCCGTACGCCGGGCAACATCGTGGCCGTACGACCGCTGAAGGACGGCGTCATCGCCGACTTCGAGATCACGGAGCGGATGCTCCGCTACTTCATCCTGAAGATCCACAAGCGGCGTTACCTGGCGCGCCCGCGCGTCGTCGTCTGTGTGCCCTCCGGCATCACCGGAGTCGAGCGCCGTGCCGTCATCGAGGCCTCCACCCAGGCCGGCGCCCGCCAGGTGCACATCATCGAGGAGCCCATGGCCGCGGCCATCGGCTCGGGCCTGCCCGTCCACGAGGCGACCGGCAACATGGTCGTCGACATCGGCGGCGGCACCACCGAGGTCGCGGTGATCTCGCTCGGCGGAATCGTCACGGCGCAGTCCATCCGCGTCGCCGGCGACGAGCTGGACAACGCGATCATCCAGCACATCAAGAAGGAGTACAGCCTCCTCCTCGGTGAGCGCACCGCCGAGCAGATCAAGATCACCATCGGCTCGGCGTACGACCTCGACAAGGACGAGCACACCGAGATCCGCGGCCGCGACCTGGTCTCCGGGCTGCCCAAGACCGTGGTCATCTCGGCCGCCGAGGTCCGCAAGGCCATCGAGGAGCCGGTCAACGCGATCGTCGACGCCGTGAAGACGACGCTCGACAAGTGCCCGCCGGAGCTCTCCGGCGACATCATGGACCGCGGCATCGTCCTCACCGGCGGCGGCGCCCTGCTGCGCGGCCTCGACGAGCGGCTGCGCCGCGAGACCGGCATGCCGATCCACATCGCCGAGGACCCGCTGGATTCGGTCGCTCTGGGATCCGGCAAGTGCGTCGAGGAGTTCGAGGCGCTCCAGCAGGTCCTCGACGCCCAGCCGCGCCGATAAGCGCCACCGGCAGCCGTCCCCCCGAGTCAGCGAGTGACCTGGGGGGACCGCCCGTACGGGCCACTGCCAACCCGTACGGCGGATCGTTGATATACAGATCGAACAGATTCCGACGAGGAAGGCACGGCCGCCGCACGTGAGGGACACACGAGAGAGCCGGCTGCTCCTGGTGCTGCTGATCGCCGTAGCGTTCGCGCTGATCACGGTCGACATCCGGGGTGGGGAGAATTCACCGGTGGACGGCGCCCGGCAGGCCGCCGCCACGGTGTTCGGGCCGGTGGAGAACGGCATGGCGGCCGCCGTCGACCCGGTCGGCAACGCCATCGGCGCGGTGCGCGACTCGGGCGAGCGCCACAACAAGATCGCCGACCTCCAGCGCGAGAACGAGGCGCTGAAGCAGAAGCTCGGCAGCGACGCCCGCAACCGCTCGCGCCTGAACCAGCTCGACTCGATGCTCAAGACCGCCGGCGAGGGCCAGTACGGCATCAAGGCCGCGCAGGTCATCGGGATAGGAGCGGCCCAGGGCTTCTCCTGGACCGTCACCATCGACGCCGGCTCGCGCGACGGCATCAAGCGCGACATGACCGTACTGAACGGGGAGGGGCTCGTCGGCCGGGTCACCACCGTCGGCCCGTCCACCGCCACCGTCCTGCTCGCCAACGACCCGGACTTCACGGTCGGCACCCGGATGGAGAACAGCGACGAGCTGGGCTTCGCCACCGGCCAGGGCGACCGGCCGCTGTCGGTGCAGCTGCTCAACGGCAAGGCCAAGGTCAAGTCGGGCGACCGCCTGGTGACCTTCGGCTCGCAGTCCGACAAGCCGTTCGTGCCGGGCGTCCCGGTCGGTGAGGTCGTCAAGGTCGACCCCTCCGGTGGCGACCTGACCCGGACCATCTACGTACGTCCGTACGTCGGGTTCACCAAGCTCGACATCGTCGGCGTCGTCGTCCAGGCCCCGCGCACCGACCCGCGCGACCAGGTGCTGCCCGCCAAGCCCAGGCCGACCCCGACGCCCACCGTGACGGTGACGGTCACCCCGGCCCCGAACCCGAACCAGGCGAACCCGAACGCGGCGGACCAGAACGTGCCGATCCCGGGCGGCGACCCGAACAACGCGAACCCCAACGGCAACGCGAATCCCAACGGGGCCGCGAACCCCAATGGCGCCGCGAATCCCAACGCCAACCCCAACGGCCCCGCGAACAACGGCAACGCGAACAACGACGCCGCCGCCGACGGCGACCAGTAGGAGCTGATCCAGATGCGTATCAACAGGGTCATCCTCTCCTCCGCCCTGGTCGTCGTCGCCCTCGTCGTCCAGGTGAGCGTCCTCGCCCGGCTCCAGCTCCCGGGCGCCGTCCCGGACCTGGTCCTGCTCACCGTCGTCGGCCTCGCCCTCGTCTACGGACACCTCGGCGGCGCCTTCGTCGGTTTCGGCGCCGGGCTGCTCTCCGACCTCGCCCCGCCCGCCGACCACGCCGCCGGGCGGTACGCCCTGGTCCTCTGCGTGATCGGCTACGCGGCGGGGCTCGCCAAGCCCGACCACGGCCGGCTGCGCTCGGCCAGCGGGCCCATGGCCGTGGTGGTCTGCGCGGCCGTCGGCTCCACGCTGCTCTACGCGGGCGTGGGCGCCCTCGTCGGCGACACCGCGGCCCGCCACGTCGGCCTGATGAACCTGCTGTTCACGGCCGCCGTCTACGACCTGCTCCTCGCCCCGTTCACGGTGCCGCTGATCATGGCGCTGGCCAGACGGGCCGAGAACGACCCGCTCGCCGAGACGTCCGGGGGCGGCGGCTCGGCCAAGAACGGCACCAGCATCGCCTCCGGCTGGCTCTCCGGTGGCACCGGGCTGCGCATCGGCAACCAGAAGGGCGGCCTGCGAGTGAAGGCCGCCCGCAACCGCGCGGCCCGGGCCGGCCGCATCAAGGGCGTCAAGCGACTGTGAACGAGGGGGCCACGGCGTGAGCAACATCCCCGAGACGGGACGCACCCCCCGGGTGCAGATCCGGCTCATCATCATCCAGGTCCTGGTCTTCTCCCTGCTCCTCACCCTCGGCGGGCGGCTCTGGTACCTCCAGATCCGCAACGGGCAGGAGTACGAGGACGAGGCCAAGAACAACCATGTGCAGCAGGTCGTCCAGCCCGCCGTGCGCGGCGCGATCCTGGACGCGCGCGGTGTACCGCTGGCCGACAACGAGACCCGGCTCGTGGTCTCCGCGTCCCGTACCGATCTGACGAAGATGCCCGACAAGGGCAAGGCGGTGCTGACCCGGCTCGCGACCGTCCTCGGCATGAAGCCGCAGGACGTCATGGACAAGGTCCGGCTCTGCGACGCCAAGACGCCCAAGCCGTGCTGGAACGGCTCGCCGTACCAGCCGATCCCGGTCACCGACAAGGCCACCACCCAGCAGGCCCTCCAGATCCGCGAGCGCTCCGAGGACTTCCCCGGCATCACCGCCGACCCCACCGCGGTGCGCCGCTACACCTCGCCGGGCAAGGCCAACACGGCCCAGGTCCTCGGCTATCTCTCGCCGGTCACCGACGAGGAGATCACCAAGGCGAAGAACACCGACTCGCCGTATCTGCGCTCGGACATGGTGGGCCGCTCGGGCCTTGAGCGCACGTACGACAAGCAGCTGCGGGGCAAGGCGGGCGTGACCCGCTACGAGGTGGACAACCTCGGCCGGGTCATCGGGCAGGCGCAGAGCGACAAGGCCGAGCCGGGCTCGAACATCGTCACGTCGATAGACGCACGGGTGCAGGCCGTCGCCGAGTACGAGCTCAACCACGCGATGGAAGAGGCCCGCAAGGAGTTCGACAAGAACACCAACGAGAACTACAAGGCGGACGCGGGCGCGGTCGTGGTGATGGAGGCCAAGACCGGCCGGGTCGTCGCCATGGCCTCGCTGCCCAACTACGACCCGAACGCCTGGGTCGGCGGCATCTCCGCCAAGGACTACCAGGCCCTCACCGGCAAGGACTCCAACTACCCGCTGCTCAACCGGGCCATCCAGGGCCAGGCCGCCCCCGGCTCGATCTTCAAGGTGGTCTCCTCGGCGGCCGCGGTCCGCGCCGGATACGCCTTCAACGGCAGCTACCCCTGCCCCAGTTCGTACTCGGTGGGCGGCCAGGTCTTCAAGAACTTCGAGTCCCAGGGCCACGGCAACATCAGCATCGGCCAGGCCCTGGAGGTCTCCTGCGACACCGTGTACTACGGCCTCGCGCACGACCAGTGGCTCAAGGACGGCGGCATGAAGCCGAAGAAGGACGCCTCCGACTGGTTCTACAAGACCGCCCACGACTTCGGGCTCGGCTCCAAGACCGGAGTCGACCTGCCCAGCGAGGTCCCCGGCCGGGTCCCCGACCGCCAGTGGAAGCAGCGGTTCTGGACGGCCAACAAGGACGCCTGGTGCAAGCACGGCAAGAAGGACGGCGACTACGTCGAGAAGATCGAGTACGAGAACTGCCTGGAGGGAAACCTCATGCGCGCGGGTGACTCGGTCAACTACTCCATCGGCCAGGGCGACACCCTCGTCACCCCCATCCAGATGGCGACGATCTACTCGGCGATCTCCAACGGCGGCACCCTCTACGACCCGACCGTCGGCAAGGCCGTGATCAGCGCCAACGGCAAGTCGGTCAACGAGATCAAGCCCAAGGCGCACGGCAAGCTGCCGATGACCCAGGCCACCCGCGACGACATAGACGAAGCCCTCGCGGGAGTCGCCACCCGCGGTACGGCCGCGTGGCGGTTCGGCGGCTGGCCGCAGAAGCAGATCCCGATGCACGCGAAGACCGGCACCGCCGAGGTCTACGGCAAGCAGACGACCTCGTGGTTCGCCACGTACACCAAGGACTACTCGATCGTCATGACGATCTCCCAGGGTGGTACGGGCTCCGGCGCCTCCGGCCCCGCCGTGCGCAACATCTACGACGCGCTCTACGGGCTCGACGACGCGGGCACCCAGGACCTCAAGCGCGCCCTGCTGCCCGAGCCGCAGCAGGCCCTGCCCAGGATCCAGACCGACGGCTCCATCGACGCGCCGAAGATCGAGCCGTACGACCCGGACTCGCAGAAGATCCCCGAGAAGAAGACCGGTGAGCAGCAGCTCGCCGCGGCCAACACCGACAACCGCAACGGCGCGCGCCACGGACGGAGGGACTGAGCACCATGGCCGGCTTCTCCGTCCAGCGCTACGCACCGGAGCGCTCCACCTTCGCCAAGCTGACCGCGCGCGACTCGGTGGTGCGCCGGCTCGACTGGCCGCTGCTGCTCGCGGCGCTCGCGCTGTCCTTCATCGGCTCGCTGCTCGTGTGGTCCGCGACCCGCAACCGCACCCAGCTCAACCAGGGCGACCCGTACTACTTCCTGATCCGGCACGCCATGAACACCGGCATCGGCTTCGGCCTGATGATCGGCACGATCTGGCTGGGCCACCGCACCCTGCGGGGCGCGGTGCCGGTGCTCTACGGGCTTTCGGTGGTCCTGATCCTCGCCGTGCTGACCCCGCTGGGCGCCACCGTCAACGGCGCGCACGCCTGGATCATCATCGGCGGCGGCTTCTCGCTCCAGCCGTCCGAGTTCACCAAGATCACGATCATCCTGGGGATGGCGATGATACTGGCGTCGCGCGTCGACGCCGGGGACCAGCTCCACCCCGACCACCGCACGGTGATGAAGTCGCTGGGCCTGGCCGCGCTCCCGATCCTGATCATCATGATGATGCCGGACCTCGGCTCGGTCATGGTCATCGTGATCATAATTCTGGGCGTGCTGCTCGCCTGCGGAGCCTCCAACCGGTGGGTGCTCGGCCTGATTGGAGCGGGCGTGGCGGGCGCGGTCGCGGTGGCCGCGCTCGGGCTGCTCGACGAGTACCAGATCAACCGCTTCGCGGCCTTCGCCAACCCCAACCTCGACCCGGCGGGCGTCGGCTACAACACCAACCAGGCCCGTATCGCCATCGGCTCCGGCGGACTGACCGGCACCGGCCTGTTCAAGGGCAGCCAGACCACCGGCCAGTTCGTCCCCGAACAGCAGACGGACTTCGTCTTCACGGTCGCGGGGGAGGAGCTCGGCTTCGTCGGCGCCGGACTGATCCTCGTGCTGCTCGGCGTGGTCCTGTGGCGCGCCTGCCGCATCGCCCGCGAGACGACCGAGCTGTACGGCACGGTCGTGGCGGCCGGGATCATCGCCTGGTTCGGGTTCCAGTCCTTCGAGAACATCGGGATGACGCTCGGCATCATGCCGGTGGCGGGCCTGCCACTGCCGTTCGTGTCGTACGGAGGATCGTCGATGTTCGCCGTCTGGGTGGCGATCGGCCTCCTCCAGTCGATCAGGGTGCAGCGCCCGATAACGGCCTAGCGCCCGCCGCGGGCCACGAGGGATGCCGGACCGGCCGCGATGGCCGGTCCGGTGCTCTGTCTAGGGCCCGGTTTCGCGTCTAGATTCAATTCATGGCGGAGACGAAGCGCGAGATCGAGCGGAAGTACGAAGCCACCGGCGACGACGTCCGGCTCCCCGACCTCACCAAGGCCGCGGGCGTCGCCAGCGTTGTCGACAAGGGCGTGGCGGAGCTGGACGCCGTCTACTACGACACCCAGGACCTGCGCCTGGCCGCGGACTCCCTCACCCTGCGCCGCAGAACGGGCGGCGACGACGCGGGCTGGCACCTGAAGTTCCCGGTCGCCACCGGCATCCGCGACGAGATCCGCGCACCCCTGTCCCCGGACGTCCCCCGCACCCTGGCCGCACTCCTGCGCTCCCGCGTCCGCGACGCCCGACTGGCCCCCGTCGTACGGCTGCTCTCCTCCCGCCACGTACGCCATCTGCTCGACGAGGACAGCGTGCTGCTCGCCGAGGTGAGCGTCGACGCGGTGCGGGCGCAGCGGCTGAGCCCGGGGCAGGTCGCCACGGCCGCCTGGACCGAGATCGAGGTGGAGCTCGCCGACGAAGTGGACCCCGACCTCCTCGACCGCGTCGAGAAGCGCCTGCGCAAGGCGGGCCTGCGCCCCTCGCACAGCGCGTCGAAGCTGGCGCGGGCGCTGGCGGAGACGGCCCCGTCGGTACCGGACCTCCAGAAGCCCCCGGTCGCGGACAAGCCCTCTGCCGCGGACAAGCCCTCTGCCGGGGACGAGGCCACCGCCGGTGACCACGTCCTCGGCTACCTCCGCGCCCAGCGCGACGCCCTGGTCGACCTCGACCCCGCCGTCCGGCGCGACCTGCCCGACTCCGTCCACCAGATGCGCGTCGCCACGCGCCGGCTGCGCAGCGCCTTCAAGTCGTACGGGAAGGTCCTCGACCGGACCGTCACCGACCCCGTCGGCGAGGAGCTGAAGTGGCTCGCGGGCGAACTCGGCGTCGACCGCGACCAGGAAGTCCTCACCGAACGCCTCCAGAGCCGCATCGCCGCCCTGCCCCGCACCCTCCTGCTGGGACCGGTCCGGGGGCGGCTGCGCACCTGGAGCGTCGCCCGCCGCTCCGGCTCGCGCCGCAAGACCATCGCCGTCCTGGACAGCAAGCGCTACCTCGTACTGCTCGACACCCTGGACGCGCTGCTCGACGGCCCGCCACTGCGCCCGGCGGCCCGGCGGCCGTTCGCGGAGGTGCTGCCCAAGGCGGTGATCAAGGACTACGAGCGGCTGGCGGGCCGGATAGCGCAGGCCCTGGAGCTCGATCCCGGCGAGCCGCGCGACCTGGCCATGCACGAGGCCCGCAAGGCGGCCAAGCGCGCCCGGTACGCCGCCGAGGCCGCCAGGCCCGCGCTCGGCGCCCCCGCGCGGAAGTTCGCCAAGCGGATGAAGGCGGTGCAGACGGTCCTGGGCGACCACCAGGACAGCGTGGTGGCCCGCGAGGCCCTGCGCGGCCTGGCGGTCCAGGCCCACCTGGCCGGCGAGTCCGCGTTCACCTGGGGACTTCTGTACGGCCAGGAGGTGGCGGCGGCGGCCGACCGCGAGCGCGAGCTGCCCGAGGTCTGGCACAGGGCGTCCCGGCCGAAGCTGCGGGAGCGGCTGCAAGCCTGAGCCGAGGGGATTCCGGCGGGCGGGGGGCACCTCCCGAGCGGGTTACGCTAGATAGTCGCCCCCTGCCGGCTCACGAAAGTTCGTCGAGATGACTGCCGCCGAATCCGTCTTCCCACAGCTCGAAGCGCTGCTCCCGCATGTGCAGAAGCCGATCCAGTACGTCGGCGGTGAGCTCAACTCCACGGTCAAGGCCTGGGACAGCTGCGACGTCCGCTGGGCACTCATGTACCCGGACGCGTACGAGGTCGGGCTGCCCAACCAGGGCGTCATGATCCTCTACGAGGTGCTGAACGAGCGCGAGGGCGTCCTCGCCGAGCGCACGTACAGCGTGTGGCCGGACATGGAAGCGCTGATGCGCGAGCACAAGCTCCCGCAGTTCACCGTGGACAGCCACCGCCCCGTCGGCGCCTTCGACGTCTTCGGCCTCAGCTTCTCCACCGAGCTCGGCTACACCAACATGCTCACGGCCCTGGACCTCGCGGGCATCCCGCTGGAGTCCAGGAACCGCACCATCGACGACCCGATCGTCCTCGCGGGCGGCCACGCGGCCTTCAACCCCGAGCCGGTCGCGGACTTCATCGACTGCGCGGTCATCGGCGACGGCGAGCAGGCCGTCCTCGACATGACCGGGATCATCCGCGCGTGGAAGGCCGAGGGCCGTCCCGGCGGCCGCGAGGAAGTCCTGTTCCGCCTCGCCAAGACGGGCAACATCTACGTCCCGGCGTTCTACGACGTCGAGTACCTGCCGGACGGCCGCATCGGCCGTGTCGTCCCGAACAAGTCGGGCGTGCCGTGGCGGGTCAGCAAGCACACCGTCATGGACCTCGACGAGTGGCCCTACCCGAAGCAGCCGCTCGTGCCGCTCGCGGAGACCGTCCACGAGCGCATGTCCGTCGAGATCTTCCGCGGCTGCACCCGCGGCTGCCGTTTCTGCCAGGCCGGCATGATCACGCGCCCCGTGCGGGAGCGAAGCATCACCGGCATCGGCGAGATGGTGGAGAAGGGCCTGAAGGCGACCGGCTTCGAGGAAGTCGGCCTGCTGTCCCTGTCGAGCGCCGACCACACCGAGATCGGTGAGATCGCCAAGGGCCTCGCGGACCGGTACACCGAGGACAAGATCGGTCTGTCCCTCCCCTCCACCCGCGTGGACGCCTTCAACGTCGACCTCGCCAACGAGCTGACCAGGAACGGCCGTCGCTCCGGTCTGACCTTCGCCCCCGAGGGCGGCAGCGAGCGCATGCGCAAGGTCATCAACAAGATGGTCTCCGAAGAGGACCTGATCCGTACCGTCGCGACCGCGTACGGCAACGGCTGGCGCCAGGTGAAGCTGTACTTCATGTGCGGCCTGCCCACCGAGACCGACGACGACGTCCTGCAGATCGGCGACATGGCGGTCAACGTGATCGCCAAGGGCCGCGAGGTGTCGGGCCAGAACGACATCCGCTGCACGGTGTCGATCGGCGGCTTCGTCCCCAAGCCCCACACCCCGTTCCAGTGGGCGCCGCAGCTCTCCGCCGAGCAGACGGACGAGCGCCTGGGCAAGCTCCGCGACAAGATCCGCGGCGACAAGAAGTACGGCCGCTCCATCGGCTTCCGCTACCACGACGGCAAGCCCGGCATCGTCGAGGGCCTGCTCTCGCGCGGCGACCGCCGCGTCGGCGCGGTCATCCGCGCCGTCTACGAGGACGGCGGCCGCTTCGACGGCTGGCGCGAGCACTTCTCGTACGACCGCTGGATGGCCTGCGCCGAGAAGACGCTCCCGTCGTACGGCGTGGACGTCGACTGGTACACCACGCGCGAGCGTACGTACGAGGAGGTCCTGCCCTGGGACCACCTGGACTCCGGTCTCGACAAGGACTGGCTCTGGGAGGACTGGCAGGACGCGCTGGACGAGACCGAGGTCGAGGACTGCCGCTGGACGCCGTGCTTCGACTGCGGTGTGTGCCCGCAGATGGACACGCAAATCCAGATCGGCCCGACGGGCAAGAAGCTGCTCCCGCTGACGGTCGTCAAGTAACCACTCGATCACCGGTTGATCACGGCAGGCCCCGCATCGCAACGATGCGGGGCCTTCGCCGCGTCCTGACGTTCATGGAACTCCCGCAGCAGCCGCCGCCGAGACAGCCCGAGGGCTGTCTGACCGTCGCGATCCGGATCCCGGTACGGATCGTCGTCCTGGTCCTGGTCGTGCCGGTCCGCATGATCTGGGACGTCCTCGCCGCGGCCGCCCGTGCCCTCCACCTCACGATCCTGCGCCCGACGGGCCGCGCGCTGAAGTGGCTGGGCCACACGCTGATCGTCGTCCCCCTCACTTTCCTCGGCCACTGTCTGTCCTGGCTGTTCCGCACGCTGGTGGTAGTCCCCGTCACTTTCCTCGGCCACTGTCTGTCCTGGCTGTTCCGCACGCTGGTGGTGACCCCGCTGACATGGCTGTGGCGGTGGCTGGTCGTGCCGGTGTGGCGGTACGGGGTGGTCGCCCCGGTGGCGTGGCTGTACCGGTATGTGCTCACTCCGGTGGGCCACGGCATCGCGTGGGTGGCCGCCGGGGTGGCGGCGGGGCTGGTCTGGATCGCGAGCGGGGCGTGGGCTGGGTTGTCCTGGCTTGCCGCCGGGCTCGGGGTGGGACTTGCCTGGGTCGCGCGGGGGATCGGCGTGGGACTTGCCTGGGTCGCCCGGGGCATCGGCGTGGTCGTCTCCGCGATCGGGACTGCCCTCGTTCGAGTGGGTTTGATCTTGTTTGTGGTACCCGTCGGGTGGTTCTACCGGCATGTGCTGACGCCGATCGGGCACGGCGTCGCGGTCGTCGTCCGCGAAGTCGCCGCCGCGTTCGGGCACGCCTGGCGGATCGCCGGGCACCTCTCCCGGGCCGTCGGGCGCGGGCTGAAGTGGCTCGGATGGCAGCTGGTCGGACGGCCGGTGCGCTGGGTGTGGCGGACCGTGTGCGCGCCGGTCCTGCGCTGGGTGCGGGACACGGTGTGGGCCCCGGTGAAGCGGGCCGCCGTCGAGGCCGGGCGGGCCGTGGGCGCCGCGCTCGGCACCGCCGGACGCACCGCGCGCGAAGCCCTCGCCTCGGCCCGCGACACCGTACGGCAGGCCCGCGCCGACGCCTGGCGGGCGCTCGTGGGCGGCCCGCCCCGGGAACCGGCACCGCATCCTGCGCGTACTCTGGGTAGTACAACTACTGCCTCCGGCGCGGTGCCCGCCCCCGAGATCTCCCTCCACAAGACGGAGGGATGAGCCGGGCGGCGCGCGGGCTGTGACCGGAGGGCCCCCACAGGACAGGTGGGCGGCGCCCACCGCGCCCGCCCCGCACGAGGAGAAGAACCACTGGGCAAGCGACAGCCCGAAGGCCCGCCGCCCGCACCTGCGGTGCAGCGCATCCGACTGCGCTACACCAAGCGCGGCCGCCTCCGGTTCACCAGCCACCGCGACTTCCAACGCGCCTTCGAACGCGCGCTGCGCCGCGCCGAGGTGCCCATGGCGTACTCGGCGGGCTTCACCCCGCACCCCAAGGTCTCGTACGCGAACGCCGCCCCCACCGGCACCGGCTCCGAGGCCGAGTACCTGGAGATCGCGCTCACCGAGCACCGCGACCCGGCGACGCTGCTCACGCTGCTCGACGAGTCGCTGCCCACCGGGCTCGACATCACCGACGCAGTGGAGGCCCGCACCTCGGGCCTCGCCGACCGGCTGACCGCCTCCATCTGGGAGATGCGCCTCGACGGCGTGCCCGTCGAGGACGCCGAGAAGGCCGTCGAGGCCTTCCTCGCCGCCGAGACCGTCGAGGTCCAGCGCAAGACCAAGAACGGCATGCGCACCTTCGACACGCGCGGCGCGGTAGCGGGTCTGCAGGCGCTTCCTCCACAGGCTGATAGGCCGGTGGACAAGCCCTGTGCGATACTGCGCCTGGTGGTACGGCACCTGACACCTGCCGTGCGACCCGACGACGTCCTGTCCGGTCTCCGAGCTGTGGCCGACCTGGCGCCGCCGGTCCCCGCAGCGGTGACCAGGCTGGCGCAGGGGCTCTTCGACGAGGAGTCCGGCACGGTGACCGACCCACTCGCGCCCGACCGCGAGGCAGCCCCGGCCGCTCCACCCAAGGCCGCCGGGACCGCCTCTGCGACGGCGTCGGAAGGTCCCGCCGCGTAAGGGCAGTCGTTGTAGCGCAGCCCTGGTACTCGGGAGCCACCTGGGTCGGGCAGCGCACAGACCAGAAGACTTTCGCCAGGCCGTGCGTACATCGCGTACGGAACCGGCGAGCCGGACATATCAGCTCCCGTGCGGCGCCCGCGCCCCGGACGACGGCACCCGCGCACATCACGCGGACGTGCCGCCGGACCGGAACCAGGCGCGGCGCCCGGGAGCGTGACGGGAGCTACGCCCGCATGCTTGAGAACGAGAAGAACGAACCCGGTGTGACCGGGGACGACAACAACAGCCCCAGCGACACGCTGCCGCCGCGCCGTCGGCGCCGCGCGGCGTCGCGGCCCGCCGGTCCGCCGGGAGCCGCGGGCGCCGACGCGCCCGAGACGGCCGCCGCGGCCACCGAGGCCCCGGCCGAGACCCCCGCCGCCGACGACGAGGCCGCTCCGGCGCTCCCCCAAGGCCTTAAGGGCCAGGGAGGTACCCCCACTCGCCGCCGTGCCACCCGTAAGGCGACCGCTCCGGCGGGTGCGCCCGCCGCTGCCGCCGAGGAGACCCCGGCCGCCACCGAGACGGCGGAAACCCCCGCCGCCGCTGACGACGAGGCCGCTCCGGCTCGCCCGCGCCGCCGTGCCACCCGCAAGGTGGCCGCTCCGGCGGGTGCGCCCAAGGCCGCCGACGAGACGCCCGAGGCCGTCGAGGCCCCGGCCGCCGTCGAGCCCGAGGCCGTCGAGGCCGAGGAGCCCGCCGCTCCGGCGCGGACCCGTCGCCGTGCGACCCGTAAGGCCACGGCTCCGGCCGGTGCGCCCAAGGCCGCCGAGGAGACCGAGGTCGTCGTGGCCCCCGAGGCCGTCGTGGCCGAGGAGGCCGTCGAGCCCGAGGCCGTCGAGGAGCCCGCCGCCCCGGCGCGGACCCGTCGCCGTGCCACCCGTAAGGCCACCGCGCCCGCCGGTGCCCCCGCCGTCGAGGAGACCCCGGCCGCCATCGGCGCGCCGCCGGCCGTCGCCGCCGAGGACCCGGTCGCCTCCCCGGCCGAGGAGGCCGCTGTCCTGGCCGCCGCCGAGGAGCCCGCCGCTCCGGCGCGGACCCGTCGCCGTGCGACCCGTAAGGCCACGGCTCCGGCCGGTGCGCCCAAGGCCGCCGAGGAGACCGAGGCCGTCGTGGCCGAGCCGGTCGCGGCCGCGGTCGTCGAGACCGCTGTGGCCGAAGAGGCCGCCGAGCCCGCCGCCGAGGACGAGGCGCCCCGTGGGCGCACCCGTCGCCGCGCCACCCGCAAGGCGACCGCGCCGCAGTTCACTCCGGCCGCCGCCGAGGAGCCCGTGAAGGCGCCCGAGGCCGAGCCGAAGGCGGAAGCGGAGCCGAAGCGGGAGGCCGAGCCGAAGCCGGAGACCGGCCGCCGCCGCCGGGCCGCCCGCCCCGCCGTCGCCGTCTTCCAGGCGCCGGTCTTCCACGAGCCGATGTTCCAGACCCCCGAGACCGCCGCCGCGGCCGCCGCCCAGGCGGCCACCGAGGTGACGGACGAGGAGGAGCCCGAGGAGACCGTGGTCGAGCCGGTCGTCGAGCAGGCCGAGCCGCAGGGCGGTTCGCGCCGTCGTCGCCGCCGCCGCGGCGAGGCCGCCGAGGCCGCGCCCGAGCCGCAGGCCCCCGTGGCCGAGGAGGCCGACGAGGTCGAGTCCGAGGAGGAGCCGGAGGGCGCCGAGGCCGAGGAGCACGAGGACGACCGTCCCTCGCGCCGTCGCCGCCGCGGTGGCCGCCGCCGTCGCCGGGGCGAGTCCGCCGAGTCCGAGGAGTCGGAGTCGGAGGAGTCCGCCGAGGGCGAGGCCGAGGCGTTCGAGGACGAGGAGGACGAGTCCGAGGACACCCCCTCCGCCGCCGGCACCGCCAGCAGCCGCCGTCGTCGCCGGCGCCGTCGCCGCAGCGGTGACGGGGGCGACCACGAGTCGGGTCAGGACGACCCGGAGCGCACGGTCGTCAAGGTCCGTGAGCCGCGTCCGGCGCGCGAGAAGGCCGAGCCGTCCGACGAGGTGCAGTCCATCAAGGGCTCGACCCGTCTGGAGGCGAAGAAGCAGCGCCGCCGCGAGGGCCGCGAGCAGGGCCGCCGCCGGGTGCCGATCATCACCGAGGCGGAGTTCCTGGCGCGCCGCGAGGCCGTCGAGCGCGTGATGGTCGTCCGCCAGAGCGGCGAGCGCACCCAGATCGGCGTCCTGGAAGACAACGTGCTGGTCGAGCACTACGTCAACAAGGAGCAGGCCACCTCGTACGTCGGCAACGTCTACCTGGGCAAGGTCCAGAACGTGCTGCCGTCGATGGAGGCCGCCTTCGTCGACATCGGCAAGGGCCGCAACGCCGTCCTGTACGCGGGTGAGGTCAACTTCGAGGCGCTCGGCATGGCCAACGGGCCGCGCCGCATCGAGGCCGCCCTCAAGTCCGGCCAGTCGGTCCTGGTGCAGGTCACCAAGGACCCGATCGGCCACAAGGGCGCCCGCCTGACCAGCCAGGTCTCGCTGCCCGGCCGCTACCTCGTGTACGTGCCCGAGGGCTCGATGACCGGCATCAGCCGCAAGCTCCCGGACACCGAGCGGGCGCGGCTGAAGACCATCCTCAAGAAGATCGTCCCCGAGGACGCGGGCGTCATCGTGCGCACCGCCGCCGAGGGCGCGAGCGAGGACGAGCTGCGCCGTGACGTCGAGCGTCTGCAGGCCCAGTGGGAGGAGATCTCCAAGAAGGCCAAGCAGATCTCGACGAGCTCGCCGAGCCTGCTGTACGGCGAGCCGGACATGACCGTCCGCGTCGTGCGCGACATCTTCAACGAGGACTTCACCAAGGTCATCGTCAGCGGTGACGAGGCCTGGGAGACCATCCACGGCTACGTCTCGCACGTGGCACCCGACCTGGCGGACCGCCTCTCCCGGTGGACCTCCGAGGTCGACGTCTTCGCGACGTACCGGATCGACGAGCAGCTGATGAAGGCGCTGGACCGCAAGGTCTGGCTGCCGTCCGGCGGCTCGCTGGTGATCGACAAGACCGAGGCGATGATCGTCGTCGACGTCAACACCGGCAAGTTCACCGGCCAGGGCGGCAACCTCGAAGAGACCGTGACGAGGAACAACCTCGAAGCGGCCGAGGAGATCGTGCGCCAGCTGCGGCTGCGCGACCTGGGCGGCATCGTCGTCATCGACTTCATCGACATGGTCCTGGAGTCCAACCGGGACCTGGTGCTGCGGCGACTGCTCGAATGCCTGGGCCGCGACCGTACGAAGCACCAGGTCGCGGAGGTCACCTCGCTGGGCCTGGTCCAGATGACCCGCAAGCGGGTCGGCCAGGGCCTCCTTGAGTCGTTCTCCGAGACCTGTGTCCACTGCAACGGGCGCGGTGTGATCGTGCACATGGAGCAGCCGACCGGCGTCGGTGGCGGCGGCAACGGCAAGCGCTCCAAGAAGCGCGGCCGGGGCGGCGCCGAGCACGACCACGACGTGCACGAGCACGAGGTGCACGAGCAGGAGGCCCTCGACACCGAGGCCGTCGAGACCGAGGCGGAGGTGGCGGCCGAGGTCGCGGCCCCCGTCCCGCTCGCCGAGCCGGAGTTCGTGCCGGACGAGGAGCTCTACAGCAGCGCCGCCGAGGCGGAGGCCGCGGCCCGTGGCGGCCGGTCGCGGCGCCGCGCGACCCGCAAGGCGTCGGCTCCGGCCGGTGCGCCCAAGCGGGGCGCCGAGCCGGTCACCGAGGCCGAGCCGGTCGTGGCGGAGCCCGAGGCCGAGCCGAAGCCGGTGACGGTCGCGTCCTTCATCGAGGACGACGCGCCGCGTGGCCGCTCCCGTCGCCGGGCCACCCGCAAGGCGTCCGCCCCGGCGGGTTCCCCGGTCGCCGAGGCCCCGGCCGAGGTCGTCGTGGCCGAGCCGGTCGTGGTCGTCGAGCCGGAGCCGGTCGTCGTGGCCGAGCCCGTCGTCGAGGAGGCGCCCGTCGCCGCCCCGCCGCGAGCCCGTCGCCGGGTGACCCGCAAGGCCACCGCTCCCGCCGGTTCGCCGTCGGGCGCGGAGGAGGCCGCGGTGCTCGTGGTCGAGAGCGCCCCGGCGCCCGAGGCCGAGCCCGTCGCGGACGAGTCGGCCCCGGCCCCGGCCAAGAAGACGGCCCGTAAGACGGCCAAGAAGGCCACCGCGAAGAAGGCTGTCGCCAAGAAGACGGCGGCGAAGAAGACGGTGGCCAAGAAGACGACGGCGAAGAAGACGACGAAGAAGGCGGCGGCCGAGCCGGTGTCGACGTCGTCGGAGAGCTGACCGTCGCCGGTCTGACGCGCCACTGAAGGCCCGGCCCCGGGATTTCGGGGCCGGGCCTTCTCGTGTCCGTGTGCGGGCCGGTGGGGGCTGGTCGCGCAGTTCCCCGCGCCCCTGAAGATGCCGCTGCGCGGCAATCCCCTGGGCGGCCCGGAGGGGCGCATCTAGGGGCGCGGGGAACTGCGCGACCAGCCACATGCGGTCCGCACACGAACCCCGGGCCCGGCCTCAGCCCCTGCCCCTCCACGCCGTGCGCAACTGGCTCGCCAGGAACAAGGACGCCAGGGTCGGGATGGTCGCGCGGTAGCAGTCCGGGGTCGTCCATGCGTACGCGGCCGCCGGGATCAGGACCGCGAGCCCCGCGGCCCGCAGGCGCCACCAGCGGCGGCTGCGCGGCACCGGGATCGCCGGGGTGCCCAGGTCCGTGGACAGGGAGTCGCGGATGCCGCGCAACACGCCCCGGCGGGCCAGGAGTTGGGCGTCCGGGGCGGTGAGCAGGACCTCGTCGTGCTCGCCGAAGCCCGGCGGCAGCGGCGGCAGGCCGAGCGCCGCCACCAGGTCGGCCTGGCGGCGGGCGGGGGAGTCCGCGCCCCGCAGCAGCGTCACCAGCGGCCGGGCGTCGCGGACCGAGAACGCCGCCGCCAGGGCCTGCGCGGTCGCGGACGCCACCGCGTGGTCGGTGACCGGGGCCGCAGGGTCCCACTGGTGGGCCGCGGTCTCCTTGCCCTTCTGGAGGAGCGTGAGCCCGTACCGGGGCCCGGTACGGCGCAGGACGAGCGCGGCCCACTTCTCGCCGGTGGTGAAGCTGTCGGCCGCGGCCGTCAGCCGGTCGTCGCGGGCCAGCGCCGCGCGCCGCCCGGGCGAGGGGTCCGGGACGAGCTCCACGTAACTCATGCCGGTCCGCGCGGGCGCGATCCGCAGGGAGACGCCGCACATCAGCGCGGCCTCGGCGACCTCGTGCGGCGGCGCGGCGGCTATCGCGAGCGAGCGGGGTCCGAGGGTGCGCGCGTCCCCGGACGCGGCGGCGGATCCGGCGGGGACGCCCGCGTCCGGGCCGCCCGGCCGCCCGGGCCGGGAGAACAGCGGCGTCCGCGACGCCAGTTGCATCCGCACCCCCGAGCGCAGCTCCACGAACTCGGTGCGCGGCTCGCCCAGATGCGCCCACGGATATGTGCGCGCCCGCACCCCGATCGCCCGGAACACGTCCAGCGCCTCGGCCCACCGCTCGTGCAGGATCAGCATCAGGACGAGGTGGTTGCGGAAGTCCGCCGCGTCCGGGTCGCCCGGCTCGTACCAGGTGGAGAGCTCCAGGCCGCGCTCGACGGCGGCGTCGATCCTGGCCCGCTCGACGGGGCTCTGGCGCGGGTCGTCGGAGACCACCACGTACTCGACGGCAGCGAGCAGCGGCAGCGCGTGCAGCTTGGAGCCGGGCAGCGCGCTCTCGGCGGCCCGCTCGGCGAAGGCGAACATCTCGCCGTGCGAGCCGTACCACTTCTCGGAGAGGTACTGCAGGGCCGCCGCGTGGCAGCCGTAGTGGTGCGGGGAGCGGGCGACGGCCTCCGCCCAGTACGCGTCGAACACCTCGCGCGATGCCTGGCTGCCGCGGGCGTGGGTGAGCGCGATCTGCCAGGGCACCGGGTCGGTGGGGTTGAGCCGGGCGGCCGCGGACGCCACCGGGACGGCGTCCCCGAGCAGCGCGAAGAACGCCTGGAACTGCTCGGGCGCCACGTCCCTGGCGCGCGCCGCGCTGCGTATCTCCCACGCCTGGTGGACGCAGAGCTCGGCCTTGACCAGGACGGCGTCGGGGTCCTCGGGCGACTCGGCGAGCCAGTCGTCCAGCCAGCCGGGGCTGTGCAGGGCGGCCGCGGCGAGCTGGGTGACGTAGGTGCTGCGGCGCTCCCACTCGGCCCGCTCGCGGGTCCCGGCGAGCAGGGCGGCGGCCGGGCCGCGGTCGCCCGCGTGCACGGCGGCCAGCGCGTCGCTCATCGGGCCGTCCGGGGCGTCGAGGGTGACGGCCTCGTCGGGCGGCAGGTCCGCGCCCACGGACGAGCCGTGGCGGAGCATGCGGGGCATGGAGAGGAGCGAACGCAGGTGCACGAGTGATTATTGAATCAGTGACCTCCGACACGCGGGCCCCGGGGCGGCTGTGCGGGGTGCGCGGCCGGGGGCCGATCGGCTGGTTTGACCCGTGGGAAAGCGGCCCGTAACCTTGACCCTCGGCGTGTTTCCATGCGTCCGCCCCTGAGCACCTCCCTCCCGGCGACCGTTCGCGGTAGCGGGGAGAGGCCGCTCGTCCATTCCGGATCATCACGGGTTCGCCCGTGTGACGCGGCTGGCTTCAGGGGTTTCCGTTCCGAGCGAGAGAGAGATCCGCGTGTACGCCATCGTGCGCAGCGGTGGTCGCCAGCACAAGGTTGCTGTCGGCGACATCGTTGAGGTTGACAAGATTTCCACTGCCAAGGTTGGCGACACGGTCGAGCTCTCGACCCTGCTCGTTGTCGACGGCGACGCTGTTACCAGCGACCCGTGGGTGCTGGCCGGCATCAAGGTCACGGCCGAGGTCGTGGACCACCACAAGGGTGCCAAGATCGACATCCTTCGGTACAAGAACAAGACCGGTTACCGCCGTCGCCAGGGCCACCGCCAGCAGTACACGGCGATCAAGGTCACCGGCATCCCCGCGGCTGCGAAGTAAGGGACTGAGGAGACATGGCACACAAGAAGGGCGCATCGTCCACCCGGAACGGTCGCGACTCCAACGCTCAGCGGCTCGGTGTGAAGCGCTTCGGCGGTCAGACCGTCAACGCCGGTGAGATCCTGGTCCGCCAGCGTGGCACCCACTTCCACCCGGGCGCCGGTGTCGGCCGCGGTGGCGACGACACGCTGTTCGCCCTGCAGGCCGGCGCGGTGCAGTTCGGCACCCACCGTGGCCGCAAGGTCGTGAACATCGTTCCGGTCGTCTGACCGGTTCTCTCGTGAGGCGGACCTCACTTCCCGTACGGAGCCCGTACGGGAAGCAGGTCCGCCTTTCGCGTGTTTCTAATGAAACACGGCATTACACAGATATTCCGTACGTACTGGAGGCAAGCCCATGACCACCTTCGTGGACCGCGTCGAGCTGCACGTCGCCGCGGGTAACGGAGGCCACGGCTGCGCCTCCGTACACCGGGAGAAGTTCAAGCCGCTCGGCGGCCCCGACGGCGGCAACGGCGGCCGTGGCGGCGACGTCATCCTGGTCGTCGACCAGTCGGTGACCACGCTCCTCGACTACCACCACAGCCCGCACCGCAAGGCCACCAACGGCCAGCCCGGCGCCGGCGACAACCGCACCGGCAAGGAAGGCCAGGACCTGATCCTGCCCGTCCCGGACGGCACGGTCGTCCTCGACAAGGACGGCAACGTCCTCGCCGACCTCGTCGGCCAGGGCACCACCTTCGTCGCCGGCCAGGGCGGCCGCGGCGGCCTCGGCAACGCGGCGCTCGCCTCCGCCCGGCGCAAGGCCCCCGGCTTCGCGCTGCTCGGCGAGCCCGGCGAGGCCCGTGACGTGGTCATGGAGCTCAAGACCGTCGCCGACGTGGCCCTGGTGGGCTACCCGAGCGCGGGCAAGTCCTCGCTGATCTCCGTCCTGTCCGCCGCCAAGCCGAAGATCGCGGACTACCCGTTCACCACGCTCGTCCCGAACCTGGGCGTGGTCACCGCGGGCTCGACCGTCTACACCATCGCCGACGTCCCCGGCCTCATCCCCGGCGCCAGCCAGGGCAAAGGCCTGGGCCTTGAGTTCCTGCGGCACGTCGAGCGCTGCTCGGTGCTCGTCCACGTCCTGGACACCGCCACCCTTGAGTCCGAGCGTGACCCGGTCTCCGACCTCGACGTCATCGAGGACGAGCTGAAGCAGTACGGCGGCCTCGACGACCGGCCCCGCATCGTCGTCCTCAACAAGATCGACATCCCGGACGGCCAGGACCTCGCGGACATGATCCGCGGCGACCTGGAAGAGCGTGGCTACCAGGTCTTCGAGGTCTCCGCGGTCGCCCGCACCGGCCTCAAGGAGCTCTCCTTCGCCCTCGCCAAGATCGTGTCCGAGGCGCGTGCCGCCAAGCCCGTCGAGGAGGCCACCCGGATCGTGATCCGCCCCAAGGCGGTCGACGACGCGGGCTTCACGGTCACCTACGACGAGGCGGCCGAGGTCTACCGGGTGCGCGGCGAGAAGCCGGAGCGCTGGATCCGCCAGACCGACTTCAACAACGACGAGGCCGTCGGCTACCTCGCGGACCGCCTCAGCCGCCTCGGCGTCGAGGACAAGCTGATGAAGGCGGGCGCCCGCGCGGGCGACGCCGTGGCCATCGGCCCCGAGGAGAACGCGGTCGTCTTCGACTGGGAGCCGACGATGATGGCGGGTGCGGAGATGCTGGGCCGCCGTGGCGAGGACCACCGCCTTGAGGCGCCCCGCCCTGCCGCTCAGCGCCGCCGGGACCGGGACGCCGAGAAGGACGACGCTCAGCAGGAGTTCGACGACTTCAACCCGTTCTAGGGGTTTGTGTCTTTGACTGCGGGCCGGTGGGGGCTGGTCGCGCCCACGCGGCGGAGCCGCAAATGTCACAGCCCCGCGCCCCTTAACTGCCTAGGGGCGCGGGGAACTGCGCGAGCAACCCAGCACGGTCCGCAGTGCAGAGCAGGCCGCCCGCCAGAGGGCTTTCGGGAAGGGGCGGGGTGGGGAAAACCCCGCGTCGGAGGCCGCAGGCCGCAGCGGCATACTGGACACGTTCAGCAAACGTACGATGTCCGACGAACGTCAAGGAGTAGCCCCCCGTGCGTAATCCCGAGGCACCGCGACTGCTGGGGGTCTACCGGCGGGCCGTGCCCGAGAGTGTGCGGCGCGCGATCGTCTCGCAGGTCGACGCCGACATGCGGCGCCGCGTCAAGATGCGTATCGCCGGCGGCGCGGCCGTCGCCGAGAAGATGCGCGCCGCCCGCGTCACCAAGCGCTACCAGACCCTCGCCTCCGGCGCCGACCGCACGGTCGTGCACGTCGGCAAGGACCCCAAGGTCGCCCTCGTCACCCCCGGCGTGACCCCGCTCCAGGCCCGCCGCGCCAACCTCGACACCGTGCTGCGCGCCCTGCACGCGGCCGGCCTCGACCACTTCTGCGTGCGCGGCCGCTCGGAGACCGCCGCAGCCGTCGCCGTCCGCGAGGACGACCGTACGGCCGTGCTGAAGGTGCTGGAGTCGCTCTGCGGCGACCAGCCCGGCTACGTCACCCACGTCAAGGGCAACAACCCGGTCCCCGAGACCTCCCTGCCGGGGTACGAGGACTCCACCTGGCGCCGGTTCAAGACCGCCGGGACCGTCAGGGTCACCTGGTACCGCACGGACGCCACGCACCGCCTCACCCTCGGCAACCGCTACGGCTGCGACGTCGAGTTCTGGCACGAGGAGGACGGCCAGCTGGTGCCGCCGCGCGTCGGCAAGCTCGCCGAGACGCTCCCCGCCGAGGGCCCCACGGCGCAGGTCTCCGAGGCGTACTTCACCCACCTCGCCCCCCGCGAGGCCCCCGACGCCGCCCAGGTGCGCACCCGCGCCGAGTTCGCCATCCACCCCACCGACGAGATCACCTTCCCGATCGACGTCGTCTACACGTGGGTGAACGGCGCCGACCCGGCCTGGCTGCGCCGCCGCGCCCAGTTCGCGGGCGAGACCTACCACGCCGAGTCAGCCAACGCCGCGCGCTATCTGAGCCGCGACGAGCTGCGCTACTCGCTGCGCTCGCTGCACATGTACGCGCCGTGGGTGCGCAACGTCTACCTGGTGACCGACGACCAGACCCCCGACTGGCTGGACACCACCCAGCCCGGCATCAAGGTCGTCAGCCACAAGGAGATCTTCCGCGACCCGGGCCTGCTGCCGACCTTCAACTCGCACGCCATCGAGAGCCAGCTCCACCACATCGACGGCCTGGCCGAGCACTTCCTGTACTTCAACGACGACGTGATGCTCGGCAACGAGGTCACCCCGCAGGACTTCTTCCTCTCCAGCGGCCTCACCAAGTTCTTCCCGTCGCCCGCCCTCGTACCGCTGGGCTCGCGCACCCCCGAGGACCCGCCGGTGGCCGCCGCGGGCAAGAACAACCGCCGGCTGATCGAGGAGCGGTACGGGGCGGTGGTCGTGCAGAAGATGAAGCACATGCCGCACCCGCTGCGCCGCAGCCTGCTCACCGAGATCGAGACGGAGTTCGAGCCGGAGTACCGCTACACGGAGGCGAGCCGGTTCCGCTCCGAGGACGACATCTCCATCTCGTCGTCGCTACACCACTACTACGCGTACCACACCCAGCGCGCGGTGCCCTCCGAACTCCCGTACACCTACCTCGACCTGACGCACCCGTGGACGGAGACCCGGCTCGGCCGGCTGCTCGCCAACCGGGACAAGACGGTGTTCTGCGTCAACGACACGGTCTCCACCGAGCAGGACGTGCACGAGCAGAAGGACCTGATCACACCGTTCCTCGACGCGTACTTCCCGGTGCGGAGCCCGTTCGAGAAGGATTAGCGGACGCAGAACGAGAAGGGGCCCGCCCCAGACCTTCCGGTCTGGGGCGGGCCCTTCTTGTATCAGCTGTCTCAGTCCCGCTCGAACCGCGACTTCACCGGGAAGTAGGCGCTCAGGAACGCCCGCAGCACGCGGTCCTGCTCCTCCACCGACACCTCCGCGTCGGCGGACTCACCGATGCAGAACGTGTCGTGGGCGCGCTCGGCGAGCAGCCGGGTCAGCACCGTGTGGTGGTCGTAGTTGCCCACGTTGATGTAGCTGCAAGAGATCGCGCTCGGCACCGAGCTGCCGATCAGGTAGCCGTAGTGGTGGTGCAGCGACGAGGTGATCGACAGGTCCGAGTTGGCGCGGAACGGGTTGGCCGCGGTACGGCCCACCTCGGCCGGGAACTTGTCGGCGATCTCGGTCAGCACACTGCGGCGCAGCGGGTGCGGCGCGTGCAGGAAGCTGGTCGTCGTGGTCCGCCCGAACGCCTCCTCCAACAGGGCCCGGTTGTTCTTCGCGGCCGCGAAGTAGCCTTCGTCGTCCGGGGACGGCTCGGTCGGCGGGACGGCCGTGGGCGAGCGGAAGAACTTGGCCACGCCGTTGCTCAGGAAGAACGACGACGGGTTGAGCGGACGGCCGATGAACACATCGTCGTTGAGGTAGAGGAAGTGCTCGGCCAGGCCCTCGATCCGGTACAGCTGGCTCTCGATGGCGTGCGAGTTGAACGTCGGCAGCCAGGCCTGGTCCTTGAAGATCTCGCGGTGGCTGACGACCTTGATGCCGTGCTGCTCGGTGTCCAGCCAGTCCGGCGTCTGGTCGTCGGTGACCAGGTAGATGGTGCGCACCCAGGGCGCGAACATCTCCAGGGAGCGCAGCGAGTAGCGCAGCTCGTCGCGGTTGCGGAAGCGCACGTCGCCGCTGTCGGCGTCGTTGGTCGGCATGTCCCGGCTGCGGCGCACCGAGTCGCGGCGCTGCTGCCAGGCCGGGTCGGTGTCGTCGACCCAGGTGTAGACGACGTCGATCGGGTAGTCGACGTCCCACATCAGCTGCTTGGTGAACTGCGCGAGCGTCGGGTAGTCGCGCTCGCCGACCCGCAGCTTGGCCGTGGCCTCCAGGTTCGGCAGGCGCCGCCCGAGCAGGGTGGTCAGCCGGGGCGTCTCGCGCCAGCCGTCCTCCTCCGACTCGGCCCAGAACTCCAGGCTGCAGCCGTAGGCCGGTCCGTACCGCAGGGTGCGGCTCTCGGAGGTGATCGGCTTGAACACGCGCAGGCCGGCGACCTCGCCCACGTCGCCGAGCCGCTCGGCGAGGACCGCGCCGGGCGCGGCGCCGCGCGGGGTGACCAGCTCGGCGTAGACCGGCTTGCCGTGCAGGGCGGTGGACATGGCCTCGATCACCCGGCGGCGGTGCTCGACGGGGACGGCGACGCGGTGGGCGACGCCGGCGTCGTGGCGCAGCAGGATGTACGGGATCCCCGCGTCCTCCAGGACCTTGGCGGTGATCTCCAGGTTGATCTGCGCCATGCGCGGGCCGTTGATGTCGTCGCGCTGCTCGGCGAGGCGGCCGGCCGACCGGATCAGCGTCCCGGTGCGGTCCTGCGCCTGGATCATCACCTCGCGGGCCTTCTGCTCGTCCGCCGAGTTCGACAGGGCCGAGACGGGGGCGGCGACGCTGAAGCTGCGGGTGCCGCCGGCCGCGATGCGCAGCGCGGTGCGGTCGGCGCGCTGGGCCAGGCGCTCGGGGGTGTCGCGGCGGGCGACCAGCTTGGTGAAGAGCTGCTCCCAGCGGGCGGTGATGTCCTCGCCGCCGAACCGCTCGTACACGCCCTTGCGAGCGGCCTTGCCGAACGCGTGCCGGGTGTCGTCCTCGCCCATCAGGCGGGACATCGCGGCGGCCAGCGAGTCGATGTCGCCGGGCGGCACGAGGAGACCGTCCACGTCGTGGCGGATGATCTCGGCGGGCCCGGTGACGATGTCGTACGCGATGACCGGCACGCCGGCCGCGAACATCTCCAGGAGCACCAGCGGGAAGGCCTCGTTGCGCGAGGGCAGCAGACAGACGCTGGCCTTGGCCCACTCCTGCTCCATCTGCGAGGAGCGGCCGACCAGTTCGATGCGCGAGTGCATGCCCAGACCCTCGACGAGGCGGCGCAGACGCACCTCCTGCGGGCCGTCGCCGAAGATCCGCAGCTGCCAGTCGGGGAAGTCCGCGGAGATCCGCTGGAAGGCGTGGATGGCGTGGTCCAGCTGCTTCTCCGGGGTCATCCGGGCAGCCAGGACGATCGTCTTGGACTCCAGGTCGGCGCGCGGACGGTAGCCGTCGGGCACCGCGTTGGGGATCGCGGCGAGCTCCGGGGCGGCCTCGCGCAGCGAGTCGGAGAACCAGTCGTTGGTGCGCTCGGTCAGCGACACCAGCGCGTCGACGCGCGGGCCGTAGACGAGGAGCGGCTCACCAGAGACGCCGCGCAGCTGGGAGGCGCGGTGCTCCTGGTGCACGGTGACGACCCGGGACGGGGCGAGCTCGGCGGCCGCCGCGAGCAGCGCCGGGGTGGTGGTGACCAGCACGTCGGAGTCGAGGGAGCCGAGGGCGGCCGTCATCTCGATGTCGGAGAGCCGGTCGAAGGTGGACTCCCAGGACGGCTTGATGAGTTCGCTCGGCAGCGACTCCAGCGTCCGGCAGGCGTTCTCGTCCAGGGCGCTGGTGCGCACCGGGCGTCCGTAGGATCCGGTCCTGTCCACCAGGTAGCGCCGCTCGACCTGCTGGGCGGCCGAGAAGAACGGCTCGGGGCGGGTCTTGAAGACGCTCAGCACCTCGACGTCGTGCCGGGGAGCGAGATGGATCGCCTGGGTGTAGGCGGCCATCTCGGTGCCGCCCATCTCGTCGCCCCAGGTGAGCAGAAACGTGATCTTCATGCAACTTCCTCTGCGCCACGGGGGGCGGTTCCGAATCCGGTACAGGACACGGCGAGCACGCCGGCCGGGGTGACATAGGCGTGCACCCGCGCGAGCGCGCCGCTGTCGAGAGCGACGATACGGAACGGTGTCCGGTAGACCTGCTTGGGGTGACGCACATCGGTCAGCCGCCGGGCGATCTTGATCCGGTTCCCACCGGCCCTCAGATGCATGTCCCAGGTGCGGGTGGTGTGGCCGACCGCCATCTCGGCGAGCGGTACGTCGAAGGTGAAGCGGTCGCCGTCCCACTCCACGGTGGCCGCGGCCGCCTTGCTGCTGCGCCGCAGCACCGCCTCCGCGACGTACTCCTCGACGGGGGCCTTCGGCGCGATGAGCCGGCCGTGCACCACGATCCGGTCCCAGCGCAGCTCGAACGAGGAGAGCTCGGCCTGGTGGCGCGGGCCGCGCACGTTCAGCATCGAGCGGCCGTCGACCGAACGCACCGGACGGAAGACGGCGCCGCTGGTGGGTGATGGCGAAGTGGACAGGGTGGGACCGTCGGACGACTCCACGGGAGCCGACGCGATCTTCGCCCGCAGCTCACGGCCGTCACTTTCGGTGACCACGACCTCCATGCGCCACATACCGGACGAGAGCACCGGACCGCGGGTGCCGGTCTCCGACGGATCGTCATGGCGCAGCGGCGCGGTGGCCGTCAGAAGGAGACTTCCGTCACTCTGCGGCTCCTGCTCCAGCTCCACGTGGACGACCTTGCGCCCGCGCGACATCTCCAGATGGGCCGCACCGACCGCACCGGGGCGGCGCGGGAACGTCACCGCGAAGTTGAGGGTGCGCCCACCGGAGACCGAGAAGTGCACGGCCTTGAGCAGCGGCCGCGGCTTGACTCCGTCGATGGCCGGTACGGTATGCATCTGCTCGACACGTCGGCGCATACGTACTGCCGCGCGGCGCGCCCGCTTGGCGGCGCCCACCGCATAGGGCAGCAGTGAGTCACTCACGGTGAACCTAGCTCTCGTCTGGGCTAATGGTCAGCGTTGCATGCTGCCAATAATGCGTAAGATCGGCAAGTTGCTTCGTAATTCTATCGATGCATCACGATTGCTTCATCGAGTGGAACCCAAATGAAGTTTCCGCCCTCTCCTCGGGTGGCGGTCTGCTTGATCGCAGATGAACGTGGAGCGGGGAGTGGGAAAAGGACATGGGACGCTGGCCGAAGATGGGACGCCAAGTGGCCTCCCGGCGTGCCGTGCTGGCTTCGATGGCGGGGGTAGTGGCAGCCGGTGCGATCGCCGGGTGCGACAGCAAGCACCCGTCGGCCAGAGGCGCTGCTGTCACAAGTGAACCACCGAAGCCCGTCTCGCTGCTGCCGGTCGACCACCGCAGCAGCTTCGACACCCCGGGCCGGCCGCTCGCCATGGCGATCGTCGCGCACCCGGACGACGACCTGTTCTTCATGAACCCCGACACGCTCCACACCATCGAGCGAGGCGTCCCGGTCGTCTCCGTGTACGTCACCGGCGGCGGCTCCTTCGGCGTCAACCAGGCACCCGGCGAGCCCAAGGCCCGCCCCGACGTGCCCGCCTACGTCTCCGCGCGCCAGCAGGGCCTTCGCCAGGCGTACGCCCGGATGCTCGGCGCGACCCTGTTCACGCCGTGGACCCGCACCGCCCTGAAGCTGCCGGGCGGGCGCGAGGCCGAGCTCAACGTCCTGGAGTACAACGGCCGCCGCGCCGAGCTGATCTTCCTCGGTGTGCGGATGCACGAGAAGACCGGCCGCGGCTGGGTCGGCATGACCCAGCTGTGGAACACCCCCGGCGTGGTCCTGCGCACCCAGCCCACCCCGGAGTCCCCGGTCCGCGAGAAGTACACCTACAGCCGCGACGAGCTCACCGACGCGCTGCTGTTCCTGATGCGCAAGTACCGGCCCACGCTGGTGCGCACCCTCGACCCGGACCCGGACGCCCAGGTCCACGACAAGCTGCACCCGCGCGGCAGCGACCAGGTCGGCTACTCCGACCACCCCGACCACACGGCGGTCGCCCTCTTCACCTGGCGCGCCCTCGCCCAGTGGGGCCAGGGCACCCCCCAGGGCGCGCGCACCCCGGGCTTCCTCACCGAGGCGTTCCGCGGCTACTACAACCAGCGCTGGCCCTACAACCTGCCCAACGACACCGTCCACCAGAAGACCGAGTACCTCAACGCCTACGGCGGCGCCTCCAGCTGGCAGTGCGGCAACGCCTCCGGCTGCGGCGACTACTCGGTCGGCGTCAACGGCGTCCTCAAGTCCAAGAAGGGCTGGGTCCGCTCCACCCACCGCCGCTACCCGACGGCCGGCCCGAAGGTCGTCGTCGACAAGGACGGCCGGATGAGCGCGTACGCCGTGCTCGGCACCCGCGCCGCCCGCTGGCGCGAGTCCGGCCCCTACAGCGGCGGCTGGGGCGCGGCCGAGGACCTCGGCGGCGGCCCGCTCGCCCCCGCCCTCAGCGCCATCGCCGCCCCCGACGGACGCCACCTCGTCTTCGGCCTGCGCTTCACCAACCTGGGTGCCACCGACAAGGACGACACCCGCGAGATAGTCGTCCTGCAGCAGAAAAGCGCCGGCGGCGACTTCGAAGAGCGGTGGACCAGCCTCGGCAACCCCGAGACCGACCCCCGCCGCAGCCGCCTCACCGGCCCGCCCACCGCGGTCACCGCCCCCGACGGCACCGTCCACGTCTTCGTGCGCAACGCCGCCAAGGGCATCAGCACCCGGGTGCGCGACAAGCAGGGCACCTGGTCGCCGTGGCAGAAGCTGCCCGGCGGCGGACAGCTCCAGGAGGGCCTGGCCGCCGCGGTCGACGGCGACGGCCGCGTCCACGTCTTCGGCTCCACCTTCGGCTGGGTCGAGCACTGGACCCAGAAGGACGCAGGCGGCGCCATGGTGCGCGGCGCCCGCGGCCTCAAGACCCGGCCCGGCGACGCACCCGACGCGGCCACCGCCGACGACGGCTCCGTCCTGCTCGCCTACCACAAGCCCTCCAGCGACCAGATCAACGTCGCCCAGCTGCGCGGCGGCCAGGCCGGCCGCTGGACCGAACTGCCCGACCAGAAGGTCACCGGCTACGGCCCGGTCGCCCTCGTCGACGGCCAGGACCTCGCCACCGGCGGCGTCATGCTCAGCTCGCGCAGCGGCACCGGCTCCATCGAGATGGTCGACAGCGGCAAGCAGGTCACCCTCCACGGCGACGCGTCCTCCGGCTTCATGGTCGGTGCCCCCGCCGTCGTCCAGGGAGCCAGCGCGGGCGTCGCCCTGGTCACGCTCGGCCTGAACACCACCCCCGCCGTCACCAGGGTCCCGCCGCGCGCGGGCACCGTCTGACCGACACACCGCACCGGCGGACGAAGCCGGGCGGACCGGGAGCGAACAGGGGCGTACGGGACCATCCCGTACGCCTCTTCCGCATGCCACTTCCGTACGCGACCTCCGCACGCCCGAGCGGACTTCCGGGCAGACCCCCGCGCGGGCCTCCACGCGGCTTCCACGCGGTCGTGCTTACGCCGCCTTCACGTTCGTACGAAAAGTCACAGCAGGCCGGGTCGGCGGGTCCGGCCTCCTAGACTGTCCGTATGACTTGGATGATCACAGGCGGTGCCGGCTACATCGGATCTCACGTGGTGAAGGCCCTCGTCGACGGCGGGGAGCAGGTCGTCGTCCTCGACGACCTCAGCACCGGAGACCCGGCCCGGCTGCCCGAAGGCGTCCGCCTGGAGCACGGCACCGTCCTCGACCGCGACGTCCTCGACCGCGTACTGCGCGAGAACGACGTGGACGGCGTCATCCACATCGCCGCCAAGAAGCAGGTCGGCGAATCCGTCGAACGCCCGCTCCACTACTACCGCGAGAACGTCGAAGGCCTGCGCACGGTCCTGGAGGCCGCCGCCGAAGCCGGCGTACGCCGCTTCCTGTTCTCCTCCTCCGCCGCCGTCTACGGCATGCCCGACGTCGACCTCGTCACCGAGCAGACCGAGTGCCTGCCGATGAGCCCGTACGGCGAGACCAAGCTCGCGGGCGAATGGCTCGTCAGCGCCGTCGGCAAGGCCCACGGCATGGCCACCGCCTCGCTGCGCTACTTCAACGTGGCCGGCGCCGCCTCCCCCGAGCTCGGCGACCCCGGGATCTTCAACCTCGTCCCGATGGTCTTCGAGCGCCTCACCGAGGGCAAGGCACCCCTAATCTTCGGCGACGACTACGCCACCCCCGACGGCACCTGCGTCCGCGACTACATCCACGTCGAGGACATCGCCACCGCGCACGTCGCCGCCGCCCGCCGGCTCACCGCCGACCCCAGCGCCGCCCTCATCCTCAACATCGGCCGCGGCGAAGGCGCCTCCGTCGCCGAGATGGTCGACATCATCCGCGAGGTCAGCGGCATCACCGAGCCCGCCCCCGAAGTCGCCCCGCGCCGCCCCGGCGACCCGGCCCGCGTCGTCGCCTCCGCCGAGCTCATCACCAAGGAACTCGACTGGAGCGCCCACCACGACATCCGCGCCATGATCACCTCCGCCTGGGAGGGCTGGCTGCTGCGCCACCCGCGCGACTGAGCCACCCGGGACCCGAGACCCGGCTCCCGGACCCCACAAGGCCCCCGCCCCGCCCGGCGGGGGCCCGTCCAACGCTCGAAACGGCCGTGCGCCCAGGCCCCCGCCTGGCATAGATTCCCCGGTGTGACAGTGGCAAGGCAGTACGTGACCCAGGCCCGCAGGATCGTCGTCAAGGTGGGCTCGTCCTCCCTCACCACCGCATCCGGCGGCCTCGACGCCGACCGCGTCGACGCCCTCGTCGACGTCCTCGCCAAAGCCCGCAGCGGCGGCGAGAAGGAAATAGTGCTGGTCTCCTCCGGCGCCATCGCCGCCGGACTCGCCCCCCTCGGCCTGCGCCGCCGCCCCACCGACCTCGCCCGCCAGCAGGCCGCCGCCAGCGTCGGCCAGGGCCTCCTCGTCGCCCGCTACACCGCCTCCTTCGCCCGCTACGGCGTACGCGTCGGACAGGTCCTGCTCACCAGCGACGACACCAGCCGCCGCGCCCACTACCGCAACGCCTACCGCACCCTCGACCAGCTCCTCGCCATGGGCGCTCTGCCCGTCGTCAACGAGAACGACACCGTCGCCACCGACGAGATCCGCTTCGGCGACAACGACCGGCTCGCCGCCCTCGTCGCCCACCTCGTCCGCGCCGACCTGCTCGTCCTGCTCTCCGACGTCGACGGGCTCTACGACGGCGACCCCAGCAAACCCGGCACCACCCGCATCGGCGAAGTCCACGGCCCCGACGACATCGCCCACGTACAGATCGGCAGCGCCGGCAAAGCAGGCGTCGGCACCGGCGGCATGGTCACCAAGGTCGAGGCCGCCCGCATCGCCGCCGCAGCCGGCGTCCCCGTCGTCCTCACCTCCGCCAGCCAGGCCGCCGACGCCCTCGCCGGACGCGACACCGGCACCTACTTCCACCGCACCGGCCGCCGCTCCGCCGACCGCCTCCTGTGGCTCGCCCACGCCTCCACCCCGCAGGGCCACCTCGTCCTCGACGACGGAGCCGTACGCGCCGTCGTCGAACGCCACTCCTCCCTGCTGCCCGCCGGAATCGCCGCCGTCGAGGGCGAGTTCAGCGCCGGCGACCCCGTCGAACTCCGCGACACCGCGGGCCGCGCCGTCGCCCGCGGACTCGTCAACTTCGACGCCAAGGAGATCCCCCAACTCCTCGGCCGCTCCACCCGCGAGCTCGCGCGCGAACTCGGCCCGGAGTACGAGCGCGAAGTCGTACACAGGGACGATCTGGTCGTTCTCCACCCCTGAAACGGCTGAAAGTCCGGCCTTCGGGCGGACACCTTCACGAAAACCGCCCCGCGACCCGGCCCGGACTGGTCAACTTTGTTGCGGGGTACTCGCGGGGGTGACCCGCGAGGGGTACTGCATCGCATCACAGCATCACAGGAGGCCGCCGGTGAGACGAGCGCGCCCGGGGGCGGCGCCCCGAGTCGGGGGAACCCACGCCCGCAGGGCCGTGGGAGAGGACGGGCCGACCCTGACCAGCGTCGGCACGGGAGCCGACATAGCGGAGACCGAGGAGCGGGAGCAGCCCGGGGACACCCCCAGGCTCTGGCACATCACCCTCAGCGTCTCCGGCGCCGAGGCCCCGCTCAAAGAGGTCCGGCGCGGCCTCGAACAGCTCGCCCACGACCACCCCTTCTTACTGACCAGCAGATACGCCAACGACCACGCCGAGATCCGCTACTGGGAAGAGGCCCGCGACCTGCACGACGCGGCCGCCGTCGCCCTCCGGCTCTGGGGCGAGCACCGCTCCACCGCCAAACTCCCGCCCTGGGAGATCGTCGGCCTGGAAGTCATCGACCGCGAGACCTACCACCAGCGCCTCGCCGAGGGCTACGGGCCGCCACCGGCCGCACCCGTCGGCGTCCACCCCTTTTGACGCCCCGGCCCGTCCTGACGCCCCGGCTCCTGTGGCCCCGGCTTCTGAGGCACCAGCCACCCGGACACGGCAGCGACCGGACCGTGAGAGCGCCGTCTCGGGGAGTGGAATCGGTGCGGAACGCGCCCGCCCGGAGCACTACCCTGCGGACATGAGCGCGTTTCCCCCGTACGAGAACATGTCCCCGGTCACCCAGGCCGCCCACCGGGCCCGCGCGGCCGCCGCCGATATCGCGCCATTGCCGCGCTCGGCCAAGGACGACGCGCTCCTGGCGATCGCCGACGCGCTCGAAGTGCGGACCAAGGAGATCGTCGAGGCCAACGCCCTCGACATCGCCAAGGCCCGCGAAGCCGGGACCAGCGAGACCGTCATCGACCGGCTCACCCTCACCCCCGAACGGGTCCGCGCCATCGCCGCCGACGTACGCCACGTCGCCGCGCTGCCCGACCCCGTCGGCGAAGTCGTCCGCGGCTCCACCCTCCCCAACGGCATCGACCTGCGCCAGATCAGGGTGCCCCTCGGCGTCGTCGGCATCATCTACGAAGCCCGGCCGAACGTCACCGTCGACGCCGCCGCCCTCTGCCTCAAGTCCGGCAACGCCGTCCTGCTGCGCGGCTCGTCCTCCGCGTACGAGTCCAACACCGCGCTCGTACAGGTGCTGCGCGACGCCGTCGGCGGCGCCGGACTGCCCGCCGACGCCGTCCAGCTCGTCCCCGGCGAATCCCGCGACTCCGTACGGGAGTTGATGCGCGCCCGCGGCCTCGTCGACGTCCTCATCCCGCGCGGCGGCGCCTCCCTCATCCGCACCGTCGTCGAGGAGTCCACCGTCCCCGTCATCGAGACCGGCACCGGCAACTGCCACGTCTACGTGGACGCCCAGACCGACCTCGACATGGCCGTCGACATCCTCATCAACTCCAAGGCCTCGCGCCCCTCGGTCTGCAACGCCGCCGAGACGCTCCTCGTCCACCAGGACATCGCCGACGCCTTCCTGCCCCGCGCCCTCGACGCGCTCGCCGAAGCCGGCGTCACCGTCCACGCCGACGAGCGCGTCCAGTCCTACGCCGCCGCCACCAAGGCGACCGTCGTCCCGGCCACCGCCGAGGACTGGGAGACCGAATACCTCTCGTACGACATCGCCGCCGCCGTCGTCGACTCCCTGGACGCGGCCGTCGCCCACATCCGGCAGTGGACCTCCGGCCACACCGAGGCGATCGTCACCACCTCCCAGGCCGCGGCCCGCCGCTTCACCCAACTGGTCGACTCCACCACCGTCGCCGTGAACGCCTCCACCCGCTTCACCGACGGCGGCCAGTTCGGCTTCGGCGCCGAGATCGGCATCTCCACCCAGAAGCTCCACGCCCGAGGCCCCATGGGCCTGCCGGAGCTCACCTCCACCAAGTACATCGTCACCGGGGACGGGCACGTGCGATAGCGGGAACAGCGGGAACGCAGCCCTGAACCCTCCCCGAGGGACGCCCGAGGGGCAGAGTTCGGCCACTCCCTGCCCAAAACGACCGCGCCGGGGCTACGCTGAACCCGTGCCGGACGACGTGGGGGGCAGGCCGTTCCCGGACGGCTGGGAGCCCGACGACGACCGCGGGGGCGCGGACGACGCATTCGCCTCCGTGGTCTTCGACGAGGACTTCGTACGGGCCGCCGAGATCCACGAACCGAGCGCCGTGGAACGGCTGTTGGCCGCCGCCCAGGCCCGCGCCGAGGCCGAAGCGGCCAGAGCCCGCGCGGGCGCCGGAACCGACGACGACTTCCCCTACACCCCCCGCGACCCCGACGCCTACGGCTCCGCCTTCCCCGGCGGCGCCGAAGCCGGCCCCTACGGCCCGCACGGCGGCGCACTGCGCCCCTACCGCGGCCGGGCCCGCTGGCACCGCCCCGTCGCCTGGCTGCTCGCCCTGATCATGGGCATCGGCATGGTCGCCCTGGCCTTCGCGGCCGTCTACCGGAGCGCCTCCAGCAGCCGCGACGAGCCCGTCCCGCCCCCGGCCACCAGCAACGTGGACAAATCAGGGCTACCCATTCCGGCCAGCGTCGGCCCGACCGCCTCGGCCGACTACTCGGCGCCGGCGGTCGCGGCTGTGCCTCGAAGGCCTTGAGGGGGGAGGGGGGCCTCCCCCCCCGCCCCCTCCCCACCCACCCCACGCCCCCCGCCCACCCCACCCCTGACCTCGGCTTTTCCGCGTCCCGACGACCTTCTGACCGTCCTCTGACCCCGCCCTGCACAACCGCGTGGGAACTCGTCAGAACTTGTCGCGTAGCAGCGCGTTTACCGGCCCCTCCGGCGACCTACCCTGAAGGTATGGCAGGGCGTGGAGAGCCACCCGAGGGGACACCGGAGGGCCTCCCCGGCGGAGGTGAGGACGAGTACCGATCCGTCGTATTCGACGAGTCGTTCGTTCGTGCTGCCCGCCTGCAGGAGTTCTCCGCCCAGGAACGGATGCGTGAGCACGCGCGTGCGGTGCGCAGCCGTCCCAGCTGGTCCTTGCGGCCCTTCACCAAGCAGATAGTCGCGCTGGTGGTCCTCCTCTTCATCGCCTTCGGTACCGCCGTGTACATGGGCCTGCGTCACCCCTACCAGCCCGGTGGCGGCAGCGTCGCCGCAGAGCCCCTGCGGATGACCGTGATACCTCTGGCCCCGCAGAGCGTCGTCCCCGGCATCGACGTCGCCCGTCTGTTCGACCACAGCCCGGCCGCCCAGTTCCGCACCGGCGCCGACGGCATCAACCTCCCCGCCGTCCGCAGGACCGCCCACTTCTCCGAGAGCCAGATCATCGCCGGTGTGACCACCGCCAAGGAGTATCTGGTCCAGTCGTCCCTCGACCCCCAGGTCCTCACCGGCAAGTCCGTGCACCAGGTGCGGGCACTGCTCGATCCGGAGCTGCTCGCCCAGTTCGACCAGAGCGTCGACAACCCGGCCGACGACGGCCGCCACGCCGCCACCGGCTGGCTGGTGCGCTTCGATCCGGCCAAAGTGGCGCTGGCCGACTCCCAGGTGCGGGTGCAGGGCACTTTCCACTACGCCGAGTCCGGCCGGGACACCCTCGACGTGACGTCCGACCACACCTTCACGTACGCCCTGCGCCCGGCCGCGACCGGCCCGGACAAGGCGGCCTCGCTCTTCACCGTCCGCCGTGAGCTGCACTTCCGCTTCGACCGCGACGACCTGCGGCTGCACCGGGTCGAGCTGCAGTTCAGCTATGTGGAGGCCGGGCCGCAGGCCTGCTCGGCCGATGTGTCCGCACAGCTGCGGCCGCTGCTCGCGGGCGAGCGGACCAGCGCGACCGGCCCGGCGGGCACCGATCCGTACGCGACCGGCCCCGCCACCGCGGCCCTCTGCGGCACCCTCTCCACCAGCGCCCAGCCGACACCATAGGCAGGGCCTCCCGGACTCCCCGCGCCCCAGGCCGACCTCGGCCGAGTCAGGCCGGAGTCCGGACCGTCCGGACTCTCCTACGCCTTCCCGCCCGACTCGTCCTGCGGCCCGTCGCCGTCCGCCGCCGGGCCGGAAGGCCGGTCCTGCGGTCCGTTCTGCGGCTTGCCGTTCGCCCCGTCGGCAGGGGGGCCGTCCGCCGGCCGGTCCGAGGTGCGCGAGGAGGAGCCCGCGCCCGTGAACTTGCCGTACAGCTTGCCGCCCAGGTCCGCCGTGCCTCCGGCTATGTCGCCGACCAGCTTCATCAGCGGGTCCTTGCTCGTCCGGACCGTCTCGGCGTACGAGGCGGCGGACTCGCGGAACGAGTCGGAGACTGAGGTGTCCTTGTCCTCCTCACGACGCGGGTAGTGGCCGTCCATGAGTCGCTGGTAGTCGCGGCTCGCGGCCCACTTCTTCAGCTCGGCCGCGCGCACGGTGGTGAACGGGTGCGAGCGGGGCAGCACGTTCAGGATCTTCAGGACCGAGTCGCGCAGGTCGCCGCCCGCCTCGTACTCCTCGGCCTGCTCCAGGAACGCGTCCACGTTCATCTCATGGAGGTGGTTGCCACCGGCTATCTTCATCAGGCCCCGCATCGAGGCCTGCAAGTCCTGTCCGACGAGCAGCCCGGCCCGGTCGGCGGACAGCTCCGACTTGCGGAACCACTCCCGCAGCGCCGTCACGATCGCCATCACCGCCACGTTGCCCAGCGGGATCCAGGCGATCTTCAGCGCCAGGTTGGTGAGGAAGAGCAGGATCGTGCGGTAGACGGAGTGGCCGGACAGGGCGTGGCCCACCTCGTGGCCGACGACCGCGCGCATCTCCTCCTCGTCGAGCAGCTCCACGAGGCCGGTGGTGACGACGATGATCGGCTCGTCGAGACCGATGCACATCGCGTTCGGCCGGGGGTCCTGTGTCACGTACATCGGAGGGACCTTCTCCAGGTCCAGGATGTAACAGGCGTCCCGCAGCATGGCGTTGAGGTGCGCGAACTGGGCGTCGCTCACGCGCACGGAGTCGGAGAGGAACAGCAGGCGCAGGCTGCGCTCCGGCAGCAGCCCGCTGAGCGCCTTGAAGACCGTGTCGAAGCCGCTGAGCTTGCGCAGCGCCACCAGCGCCGACCGGTCCGCGGGGTGTTCGTAGGCCCGGGAGGAGATCCCGGGGAAGCGTCGGCGCTGCCTGCTCGGCACGCTGTCCTGGATGTCATCGGTCATGGTGTCCCCCTGTCTGAGAGTCTCGGCTCGTCCCCCTGACGACATCCACCCTAGGCGGTGGGGCTACCGTGGGGCGGGGGCCTGTGGATAACCAAGGAGACACCTGCCATGACGGACGCCGTCACGCTTCTCGCCGCCGCCTCGGACCAGCAGGGACCCGGCAATGTGCTGCGGATCCTGCTGCTGGTGTCGATCTTCGGTGCGGGCGGCCTGGCCTGGCTGTTGCTGCGTGGCTACCGCTCGAACGACGGTGGCGACGCGGCCGCGGCCGGGCCGGACGGCGAGGCGGGCCGGGGCGCGAACCCCGACGCGGAGAGCGCCGTCAAGGACTGAACGGCTGAGTCGGCGTGAGAGTGCCCGGGCGGCCCGCATACGATGAGCCCGAAGTCTCCGCTCCGACTCCCGGATAGGTCCTGCTGACGATGAGCCTCACCAGCACCGCCGCCACGCACCTGGTCACCCTCGCCGAGGGCACCGAGCACGGCGGCAACCACGAAAGCCTCAGCCCGTACGTCACCGGCGGTGGCGCCCTGTTCGTGCTGCTGCTCCTGCTGTGGATCACCACGCGCTTCAACCGCGACCGCTGAGTCGGGGCGTTTCCACCGGGCCAGTAGGCTCTGCACGCATGGGAGAGCAGGAAGTGCCTACCGGTCCGGTCAAGCGGCGCATCGGCGTGATGGGCGGAACGTTCGACCCGATCCACCACGGACACCTGGTGGCCGCCAGCGAGGTGGCCTCTCAGTTCCATCTGGACGAGGTCGTGTTCGTACCGACGGGGCAGCCGTGGCAGAAGAGCCACAAAAACGTCTCCGCGCCCGAGGACCGGTATCTGATGACGGTCATCGCGACCGCCTCCAACCCGCAGTTCTCGGTGAGCCGGATCGACATCGACCGCGGCGGCGCGACGTACACCGTGGACACGCTGCGGGATCTGCGCGCCCTCAACAGCGACGCGGACCTGTTCTTCATCACCGGCGCCGACGCGCTCTCGCAGATCCTCACCACCTGGCGTGACGTGGACGAGCTGTTCTCGCTCGCCCACTTCATCGGGGTGACCCGGCCCGGCCACATACTGACGGACGACGGTCTGCCCGAGGGCGGGGTGTCGCTGGTGGAGGTGCCCGCCCTGGCGATCTCGTCGACGGACTGCCGGGAGAGGGTCGCGCAGGGCGACCCGGTCTGGTATCTGGTTCCGGACGGCGTGGTGCGCTACATCGACAAGCGCCAGCTCTACCGCGGCGAGTGAGAGAAGGGCACCCGGTGAACGACCGACAGGACCCGTACGACCCCTATGCGCCGCAGGTGCAACTTGTCGGTTATGACGAGTACGGCCAGCCGGTGTACCAACAGGTGCCCCAGCAGGCTTCGTACGACCCGTACGCCCAGGCCCAGCCGCAGCAGACCCACCAGTCTCAGCAAGCCCAGCCGCCCCAGCAGGATCACCAAGGGCAGCAGAGCCAGCAGCAGGGCGGTTACGGGTACGACCCGTACGCCCAGCAGCAGCCCTCGTACGACTACGGCTACGACGCGTACGGCCAGTCCGCGCAGCCGTCCGTGCCCCAGCAGAACCAGGGGTACGGCTACGACACCACGCAGCAGTGGAACCGCGAGCAGCCCCCGGCCCAGCAGGCCGGCCAGGCGTCCGGCCAGGCGCAGGCCCCCGTACGGGAAGCCGAGCCCGAGCCCGAGCCGGTGGCCGAGCAGATCCCGGTGCTGCCGCAGCAGCGCAAGGACGAACGCGACTACCGCACCGAGCAGTTCTCGTTCATCGAGGAGCCCGACGAGGACTCCGAAGACGTCATCGACTGGCTGAAGTTCACCGAGAGCCGCACCGAGCGGCGCGAGGAGGCGCGGCGCCGCGGCCGCAACCGGGTGGTCGCGCTCGTCGTGGTCCTCGCCCTCGCGGCGGTCGGCGGCGTCGGCTACCTCTGGTCGGCCGGCAAGCTGCCCGGCGTCTCCTCGTCCTCGGACTCCAAGAAGCCGGCGGTCGCGACCGGGGCGCAGAAGCGGGACGTGATCGTCGTCCATCTGCACAACACCGCGAAGGGCGGCACCTCCACGGCGCTGCTCGTCAACAACGCGACCACCAAGCAGGGCACCACCGTCCTGCTGCCCAACTCCCTCGCCGTCTCCAACGACGACGGCACCCGCACCACGCTCGGCAAGTCCGTCGACGGCGACGGCTCGCAGGGCACCCGCGAGGCGCTCGGCACCCTGCTCGGCACCAAGATCACCGGAACCTGGCGTCTGGACACGCCCTTCCTGGAGAACCTCGTCGACCTGGTCGGCAACATCGACATCAGTACGGATGCCGATGTGCCGGGCACCAAGGCGGGCGCGCCCCCCGTGGTGAAGAAGGGTGACGACCAGACGCTGACCGGGCAGATGGCTGTGGCGTACGCCACGTACAAGGGGCCCGGCGAGGCCGAGGCCAAGCAGCTGCAGCGGTTCGGGCAGGTGATGTACGGGGTGCTGCGCAAGATCTCGGACGACCCCAAGGCCGCGACGATCACCGTGCAGACGCTGGCGCAGATCCTCGACCCCTCGCTGCCCGAGTCGGACCTCGGCGCCTCGCTGGCCAAGCTCGCCGAGCACGCCAAGGTCGGCGCCTACAAGACCGCGGCGCTGCCGGTCCAGCAGGACGGCACGCTCAGCGCGCAGGCCAGTGACAGCGTGGTCAAGGACATCCTGGGCGGCTCGGTCACGGCCCCCGACAAGGGCGCCGCGGTCCGCGTCGGTGTCAGCAACGCCAGCGGCAACCCGAAGGCGGCCGACAAGGCCCGGGTCGACCTGGTCAACGGCGGCTACGCCTTCATTGACGCGGGCGGCGCGAGTACGGCGGCGTCGTCCTCCGTCACCTACGGTGACGCGGCGCAGAAGGCGAAGGCCGAAGAGGTCGCCAAGACGCTGGGTCTGCCGGCCGGTGCGGTCAAGCAGGGCAAGGCCGCGGCGAACGCGGATGTCACCGTGGTGCTCGGCAAGGACTACAAGATCAAGTAATCCTTTCGGGGCTGTCGGCGGTCCGTGAGACCCTGGAGAACGATCTGAATCGATCTGACCGCCGACGAAAGCCAGCTTGTGACCGCCACGGACCGTTCCATCGAGCTCATCACCGCCGCCGCTCAGGCGGCCGCCGACCGGCTCGCGCACGACATCATCGCGTACGACGTCAGCGACGTGCTGTCGATCACCGACGCCTTCCTGCTCGCCTCCGCGCCCAACGACCGCCAGGTCAAGTCCATCGCGGAGGAGGTCGAGGAGCGCCTGAACAAGGAGCTCGGCGCCAAGCCGGTGCGCCGTGAGGGCGACCGCGACGCCCGCTGGATCCTGCTCGACTACGTCGACATCGTCGTGCACGTCCAGCACAGCGAGGAGCGCGTCTTCTACGCCCTGGAGCGGCTCTGGAAGGACTGCCCCGAGCTGCCGCTTCCCGAGGACGCGAAGAAGACCCGCGGCAAGGCCGCCGAGCACGCCCAGCTGCACGGTGGGACGGAGGACGGTGAGCTGAGCTGAACAGCAGCGACGCGAAGCCGGGCCGGGGCCGCCGGGTCGTCCTGTGGCGGCACGGCCAGACCGCATGGAACCTGGAGCGCCGCTTCCAGGGCTCCACGGACATCGAGCTGACCGAGGCCGGTCTCGGACAGGCGCGCCGCGCGGCGCGCCTGCTGGCGGCCCTGAAGCCGGACGCGATCATCGCCTCCGACCTTCAGCGGGCCGCGGCGACCGCCGGCGAGCTGGCTGCGATCTCCGGGCTGGCGGTGACCCATGACTCGGCCCTTCGGGAGACGTACGCGGGCGCCTGGCAGGGCCTGACCCACGAGGAGATCGTGGGGCGCTACGGCGAGCAGTACGCGGCGTGGAAGCGCGGCGAGCCGGTGCGCCGGGGCGGCGGCGAGCTGGAGACCGAGGTGGCCGACCGGGCCGCCCCGGTGGTGCTCGCCCACGCCGACAAGCTGCCCGACGACGGCACCCTGGTCGTGGTCAGCCACGGCGGGACGATCCGCACGACCATCGGCCGTCTCCTGGGCCTTGAGGCGCACCACTGGGAGGGCCTGGGCGGGCTCTCCAACTGCTGCTGGTCCGTCCTCGGCGAGGGCGCGCGCGGCTGGCGCCTGCTGGAGCACAACGCCGGGACGCTCCCCGAGCCGGTCCTCGGCGACGACGACTGAGGCGGCCGCCGGGGCGCGCCGAGCGCCCGCCCGGGCGGTGCGACCGCCGGATTTCACTTTCCGGCAGGTCACAGGCTAAAGTTCTTCTTGTTCGCGGCGCAGGAGCGCGGGAAACACAGCGAACAGCGGGGCTATAGCTCAGTTGGTAGAGCGCCTGCATGGCATGCAGGAGGTCAGGAGTTCAATTCTCCTTAGCTCCACAGGTAAGGGATCCCGTCCGGTCGGTTCGACCGGGCGGGATTTCGCTTTTCCGGGTTGCCGCAGGCTCCCCCATCCGGGGCGCGGGGCCCGCTCCCCGCGGCCCGGCCCGGGGCGCGCGGGGGTGAGGCGGCCGCCCAGCCCCGTGCCCGCGCGGCCGCCTCACGCCCAGATCTTCTCCCGCATCTCCCTCAGCGTCGCCGTACGCGCGCCGCTCTCCTCGTCGTTCGGCGTGTACGTGACGATCCGGCACTCCGGCATCCCGTTGATGGACAGCGACACCGAGGTCATCCGTATCTCGCCGACCGCCGGGTGCCGGAAGGTCTTCACCCGCGGCCCCGGCGGCACCACGTCGCCGGTCTTCCACAGCCGCGCGAAGTAGGGGCTCGCCTCGGAGAGCTTCGCGATGAACGACTCCCAAGCGGGCTCTCCGGCATGGCGGCCGTACTCCGAGCGCAGGGTCGCCACCATCACCGGCAGCTCTTTCTCCCGGAACAGGACCGGACAGGCGGGCTCCGGCACGGTGAACAGCGTCCACAGCACGTTGGCCACGCCCGTCGCCCGTATCTCCGGGATGTCGAACAGGTCCCGGTAGGCGGGGTTGGTCGCCAGGATGTCGTAGCGCCCGTTGTAGACCACCGCCGGATGTGGGTCCAGGGCGTCGATGATGCCCTGGATCTCCGGGCCCACCTCCAACGGCAGGGCCTCCCGGTCCAGCTCGCAGGGCACGTCCGCCAGGTGGTACAGGTGCTCGCGCTCGGGCTCGTCCAGACGCAGGGTGCGCGCCACCGCGTCGAGGACCTGCGGCGAGGCGTTGATGGGGCGGCCCTGCTCCAGCCAGGTGTACCAGGTCACGCCGACCCCGGAGAGCTGGGCGACCTCCTCCCGGCGCAGCCCGGGCGTGCGCCGCCGCAGGCCCGGCGGCATGCCGACGTCGGCCGGCGTGACCCGCGCGCGTCTGCTGCGCAGGAATGCGGCGAGTTCCGGTCTCCGGCGTCCGTTCGGTGCGGCCACAGTTGTCACGTCCCCCATCGTCGGTCCCGTCGCCCGCCGCTGCCAGGTGCTGTCAGTACCAGCATCAGCGGGCTCTCGTTACCCGTATCCGAGCGGGGTCAGGCTGGCTGCCATGACCACCGCGCTTCCCACGGGCCCAAGTCCCTTACTCAGTAAAGACCGTGCCACTGACAACCGGCCGCCGCTGCTGCTCGCGATCGTGCTCGCGGCGCAGTTCATGGCGCTCCTCGACGTCTTCATCGTCAACGTCGCCGCCCCCACCATCCGTACCGAACTGAACGCCTCCGGCTCCGCGTTGCAGCTGGTCGTCGCCGGTTACACCATCGCGTACGCCGTGCTGCTCATCACCGGGGCGCGCCTGGGCGACCTGCTCGGGCAGCGCCGGCTCTACCTGGCCGGCCTCGCCGTCTTCACGGCCGCCTCCCTCGCCTGCGGCCTGGCCGGGACGGCCGGCCAGCTGATCGCCTTCCGGCTGGTGCAGGGCGCCGGATCGGCGCTGATGATCCCGCAGGTGCTCAGCCTCATCCAGCGCAACTTCACCGGAGAGGCACGCGTGCGTGCCCTCGGGGTCTACTCCGCCGTGCTCGCCACCGGCGCCGCCGCCGGGCAGGTCCTGGGCGGCATCCTGGTCAGCGCCGACCTCTTCGGCACCAGCTGGCGGCCGGTGTTCCTGGTCAACGTGCCCATCGGGCTCGTCCTGCTGGCGCTCGGCGTGCGCCATCTGCCCGGGGAGCGGCGCGAGCACCGCGGCGCGGCCCGCTGGGTGCGCGACCTCGACCTGCCCGGCCTGGTGCTGCTCGGCGCCTCCGTCTCGCTGCTCACGGTGCCCCTGGTGCTCGGCCAGGAGGAGGGCTGGCCGCTGTGGGCCTGGCTGTCGCTGGGGTCGAGCGCGCTGCTGTTCGCCGCGTTCTGGGCGTACGAGTCGCGGCTCGCCCGGCGCGGTGGCGCCCCGCTGATCGCGCCCAGGGTGCTGCGCCTGCCCGGCATGGGCCTCGCGGTCGTCCGGATCGCCGTGGTGATGGCCATCAACGCGGGCTTCCTGTTCACCCTCACCCTGCACATCCAGGGCGGCCTCGGCTACAGCGCCCTGCGCGCGGGGCTGACCTTCGCGCCGACCGCCGTGGTCTTCGGCACGGTCGGGCTGACCTGGCGGCGCTGGCCCGCGCGCTGGCAACGGGCGCTGGTGCCGGGCGGGTTCGCGCTGACCGCGGTGTCCACCCTGGCCACCGGCCTGCTGCAGCGCGGCGGCGGCACCGGCGGGCTCACCGTCTACGTGACGTACGCCGGTGTCGGCGCCGGTCTGGCGCTGGCCTTCAGCCCCACCTTCGCGGGCGCGCTCGCGGGTGTACGGCCCGAGGACGCGGCGGACGCCAGCGGGCTGCTCGCCACCGTGAACCAGCTGGGCCAGCTGATCGGGGTCGCCGCCTTCGGCACGCTCTTCCTGAACCGGCTCACGGCGGGGGCGCACACCTCCGGCGGCGCGCTGTGGGTGTGCTCTCTGGCGCTGGCCGGAGCGGCCCTGGTGGGGGCGCTGACGGGTCTCCTATCACGACGCCGCTGACCCTCTTGCGCGACCATGGCAGAATCGGGACGGCCGGAGGGGGACGACGGACCGAACGGGAGGGAGACCGCGATGCCTGCGAGCCGCGAAGACGTCCCGGACCTGTCCGGTGCGCCGCGGACAGCGACCCGGATCAGCTGCCCTTCCTGCGGTTCTTCCCGTGTGGCGCAGATGCTCGGCGACAGCGGGGACGTCTCCTACGTGTGCACGGCCTGCGGCCACAGCTGGAGCTGAGATGGGTGCACACAGGCGGAAGTGCGACTGGTGCGGCAGCGGTACGCCGATCGTCCGGGACATGGAACCGGTCAACGCCGACTACCAGTACTGGTGCGAGGAATGCGCGCGGGCGCTGATCATAAAAGGCGACCCCATCGAGACCTACCGGGAGCTGGAGGGGGAGCCGATCTACGGCCGCCTCCTGGAGGCGCACTGCACCCTCAAGAGGTTCTACTCGTTCGCCACGGCCTGAGCGGCGCCCCGCCCCGCGGCCCGAGCGCCACCGCCGCCACGAAGGCGGCCCCGGCCAGCGGGTAGAGCGCCGAGAGCGCCATCTGCAGCCCGTTCTGGGCCAGTTCGGGGCGGCCCGCCCCGTGCGGCACCCACCACAGGGCGTACGAGCCGAAGACCAGGGCGGCGGCGACGGCCCCGCGGATCCGGTGGGCCCCGAGCAGCACGAGCCCGGGCACGCACCACACCCAGTGGTGCGACCAGGAGACCGGGCTCACCAGGAGCGCCGTGGCCGCGCAGCACAGCACCGCCCGGGCCCGCTCCCCGCGCAGCTCGGCCCGTACCGCCGCATACAGTCCCAGCGCCGCCGTGAGGGCCGCGGCGGCCGTCCACCAGGACCCCGGGTCGCCGGTGTGCAGCAGCCGGGCCAGCACACCGCGCAGCGACTGGTTGGCGGTGTCCTCGGCGAGGCCGACCCGGCTCGTCTCGAACACCGTCGACGTCCAGAAGCGGCGCGAGTCGGCGGGCAGCACGAGAGCGGCCGCCAGCGTCGCCCCGGCGAACACCGCCAGCGCCGTCGCCGCCTGCCGCAGCCACTGGTTCCAGCCCGCTCCACGCGCGCGTACGAGACCGGTGAGCAGCAGGAAGAGTGCGAACAGCGCGGGCGTGAGCTTCACCGCGGCCGCGAGGCCGATGCCCGCGCCCGCCCCCCGGTGGCCGGCCCGCCGGGTCAGGTCCCACAGGACGGCGACCGCGAGCAGCAGATTGATCTGGCCATAGCGCAGGGTCGTCCACACCGGCTCGCACCACACCGTGAGCGCCGCCACCCACAGCGCGGCCCCCGGCCGCCCCCGTCCCGCGAGCCGCAGCGAAAGGTGGGCGAGCGCGACAAGGAGGGCGAGGTTCGCAGCCGTGGCGAGCGTGCGCATCTCGGGCACGCCCAGCAGCGTCAGCGGTGTGAACAGCAGCGCGGCGAACGGCGGGTAGGTGGTGGGCAGCCGCGCGCGCGTGGCGCGCATCGCGTACAGGTCCGCCCCGGCCCGTACGGCCCCTCCCTCCGCCCGGTAGACCATCAGGTCGATCATCGAGACACCGGCGGCCCGCTGGGCGACCCAAAAGGTGGCGAAAGAGATCAGACAGGCCGCGGCGGCAAGCGCCACGGGGCGGCGGACGGGGGTGAGACGGGCGGCGGTGTGCGCGAGGACGTTCACGGTCACGAAAGGGGACGTTACCGGCCCTGTCCGTACAGAACGGCAACCGATTTGGTGGAGTGCCGGGGGGACCGTGTAATGTTCTCGATGTCGCCAGGGGAAACCGGGCGGAAAACAGAACAAGGGGCTATAGCTCAGTTGGTAGAGCGCCTGCATGGCATGCAGGAGGTCAGGAGTTCAATTCTCCTTAGCTCCACAGTAAAGAAGGCGGCCACCCGATCCGGGTGGCCGCCTTCTTGTCGTTACGGCTCAGCGGGTCAACCGCGGCCGCTTCCCAGGGCCTTGCGGGCCGGGGCGGTCAGCGCGGGCAGTTCGGCGGGCGCCCCTTCGATCCGCAGCGCCAGCGCGGGGCACCGGCGCACCGCTCGCTGCGAGCGCCCCCGCAGATGCATCGGGACGGTCGCGTCGGCCACCGCCGGGTAGCCGTCGGCGCCCAGCCGGATCAGCTCCGGGATGAGATCCGCGCACAGCCCGTGCCCCTCGCACAGCGTCCAGTCGACCAGCACCTTCTCGCCACTGGGGATGCCCTCCTCCTGGTAGCCGTCGCCCGGCAGCGGCAGCAGGCCCAGCGTGGGGCGGCCGCATCCGCCGCCCAGGACGTGCGCCGCCAGATCGTCGGTGAACGCGTTGATGGTGGACGCCAGGAAGCGGGCCGAGCCGTCCGGGTGCTTGCAGGCACCGCGCCCCTTGACCGCGCCCGTCACCTCGCGCAGCGCCTCCAGGGCGGCCGGGCCGCCGCCGTTCATGACGTCCGCGAGGCCGCCCGCGGCGGCCGGCAGACCGAGCCGGCACGGGCCGCACTGGCCCGACGTCTCGGCCGCCAGCCAGTTGGCGATGCGCAGTGCCTCGCCCAGCGGACAGGTCTCCGGCCCGATGGGCAGGATCGCGCCGGCGCCGAGCGCCCCGCCGAACGCGGCGAGCGACTCCCGCGAGATGACCGCGTCGTGCGCGGCGGCCGCGTCCAGCCAGCTCCCGTGGTAGCCGCCGGTCAGCACGCCCTGCGGCACCGGCGGCGCCCCGGCCAGCTGGAGCACGTACCGCAGCGGTACGCCCGTCGGCACCTCCACCACCATCGGGCGGGCCACCGCCCCGGAGAGCGTCAGCAGGACCGTGCCGGGCTCGGTGGGCAGCCCGGAGTGGCTGTAGCGGCGCGGGCCGACCCGGGCGGCCACGGCGAGCTGCGCGTAGGTCTCCGCGTTGGACAGCAGCGTGGGTGCGCCCCCGATGCCGGTGTCCGAGGCGCGTACCTTGCGCCCCGGCGGCATCGCGGGCCCGCCGCCCGCCGCCCGGATCACTGACGAGGCCTCGCCGGAGATCATCCGCTCCGGAGTGCGCACCACGCGCGCGCGGAGCGCGGTCCCGCGCCGGTCGGCCAGACCCCGCTCGGCGAAGGCCGCGCGGATCGAGGCCTCCGTGGAGTCCCGGGTGACGGCGACGACCAGGGTGCGGGCGCCGAGGGCCTCAGCGGCCAGCAGAGCGCCGTCCAGGACCAGATGGGGGGCGCGGTTCACCAGGACCGTGTCCTTGCGGCAGGCGGGCTCTCCCTCGCTCGCGTTGACCACGACGACCGGGCGCACCCCCCGGCGTATCGCGGACTTGGCGACCGCCCGCAGTTTGCGGGCGAACGGGAACCCGGCGCCGCCGCGCCCGTTGAGCGAGATGTCCTCGGCGAGCTGGGCCAGCTGCTCGCCGGGCACCGGCTCCAGCGGCCCGTGCACCTTCAGGTGCATGTCGAGGCCGAGGCGCTCGACGAGGTCGAACCCCGCCGTCAGTTGCGGGAGTCCGACGACCCGCACCTCGGGGACGTCGGGCAGTGGCGCGTTCACGGGCGGTCTCCTGCGGGGGTGTGCCAGGGCTCACCGGCGACGGGCTGGTGGAACGGGCTGGGCTGGGGGGAGGGTTCGGGCCGCGGCGCGCCGGGCCCGGGGAGCGGTCCCGGGGTCTCGAAGTCGGCGCCGTTGTCCCCGTAGGGGACGGTGGGCAGCGGTGCGGTCTCGTCGAAGCCGCCGAAGTCCGCGCCGCCGAAGTCCGCGCCGCCGAAGTCGGCGCCGCTGTAGTCCGTGCTGCTGTAACCCGTGCTGCTGTAGGCCGCGCCGCCGAGGTCGGTGCCGCCGAGGTCCGCGAAGCCGCTCTCCTGGAGCGGCATGTTCTCCGGCGGACGCGGGGTGGGCGTCGGCCAGCTCGGGGCGTACTGGGGCGGTGCGGGGGCCAGGGAGACCGCGCGGTAGGCGGCCGAGATGCCGGGCGCCGGGGCGGCCCCGGGCACGGCACGCGGCTGCTCGGTCCCGTAGAGCTCCTGCGGTTCGTACGGGTCGGCCGCGAGCGGGTCGGCCGGTTCGCGCTCGGCGGTGAAGCGGTCGGTCGCGAACGCGTCCGTCGGGTACGGGTGCGGCGCGGGCGCCTCATAGCGCGGCGAGGCGGGGTCAGCCGGGTGCGGCTGGGGGGTCGAGGCGTCCGGGGCGACCGCCTGGGCCGCCTCCACGCGCGCGAGGAGCGGCGCCAGTCGCCGGGTGATGCGACGGCGCACCGGGCGCGGCAGCGAGCGTACGACCAGGGCGCCGGCCACACCGGCCAGCGAGAGGCTGTACAGCGTGACGACCCAGCCGGCCGCCTGACGGCCCGCGAACAGGCCGTGGACCAGCGCGAAGCACCAGGCCGGGTAGGCCAGCATGTGCACCGAGCGCCAGTGGCCGGCGACGCGGTCGGGGTTGGCGAAGGCGCTGCGCAGGGCGCCGGTGGCGGCCGTGACGACCATGAGGACGGCGGCGAGCGAGCCGAGGCCGATCAGGCCGTCCGAGCCGGTGACGCCGAGCCCGAAGGGCACCAGGGCGCCGAGCAGGCCCACATGGCCGACCGCGATCTTGACGGTGACGTGCACCAGGAGGAAGCCGATCGAGGACACGGCGGTCGCGCGGTGCACGGCCTGGGCGACGAGCCGGTGGCGCGTCGTCATCAGCAGCCGGTCGGTGGCGAGCAGGCCCCAGACGACCGAGGACGTCAGGCAGACCAGCGAGAGGACACCGGTGGTGAAGTCCAGCGCGGCACGGAAGCCGCCGCCGGTCGTGGCGGCCAGCACCGGTATGAGCACCGTCGAGGCGACCAGGAGCGCGCCGGACGATCCTCCCTTCACCCGTCCCTTGAGGGACGGGATTTTCAGTGTCGGGGTGGAGCGGGGACTGTGAGGGTTCATGGGGCAACTCCGAAACGTTCAGCAAAGTGGTCCCGTGGCCGCATGCTAGGTCGCCTCTTACCAAGGGGTACGGCGTTTGATTGGTTGCCCCAGAAGAGGTCAGAAGAGGTCGGTACGCGGAGTAACCTCTGTCGGCTGAGCTCGTTGGGGCGCCTCTTGAACGCTCGGTGCGAGCCCTTGTGAACGCTCAGTGCGGGCCGTGTGGGGCCTGCGGTACCCTGACGCCATGCGTGCCGTACGCCTTCTGCTTAGCGAGCCGCGCTGATCAGTCCCGACCGATGAAGAGAGCCGGTCGGAATCGGCGCGGCGTCCCCTCCTGTGCGAGGGGCTTTTTCGTTTGGTGAATGTCGCAGCCGCTGGCAGAGACGATCGATGGAGCTTTAAGGATCATGAGCGAGACGAACCCCGCTGCCGCAGAGCCGGTAGCGCCGCACCGCTACACGGCCGCCATGGCCGCCGACATCGAGGCACGCTGGCAGGACTGCTGGGACGCCGACGGCACCTACGCGGCGCCGAACCCCAGCGGTGACCTGGCCGGGGACCCGGCCGTGGTCGCACGGCCCAAGAAGTTCATCATGGACATGTTCCCGTATCCCTCGGGCGCGGGACTGCACGTCGGCCACCCGCTGGGCTACATCGCCACGGACGTCTTCGCCCGCCACCAGCGCATGACCGGCCACAACGTGCTGCACACGCTGGGCTTCGACGCCTTCGGCCTGCCGGCTGAGCAGCACGCGGTCGCCACCGGCACGCACCCCCGGGTGTCGACCGAGGCCGCCATGGACAACATGAAGCGCCAGCTGCGCCGGCTGGGGCTGGGCCACGACAAGCGCCGGTCGATCGCCACGATCGACCCGGAGTACTACAAGTGGACCCAGTGGATCTTCGTCCAGATCTTCAACTCCTGGTACGACACCGACGCCCAGAAGGCCCGTCCGATCTCCGAGCTGGTCGCCCAGTTCGAGAGCGGTGAGCGCCAGCCTCCCACTACGCGCGCGTGGAGCGAGCTGAGCGCCGCCGAGCGCGCCGAGGTCCTGGGCGGCTACCGCCTGGCGTACGCCTCGGACGCGCCGGTCAACTGGTGCCCGGGCCTGGGCACCGTACTGGCCAACGAGGAGGTCACCGCCGACGGACGCTCCGAGCGCGGCAACTTCCCCGTCTTCAAGGCGAAGCTGCGCCAGTGGAACATGCGCATCACCGCTTATGCGGACCGTCTGCTGGACGACCTGGACGCGCTGGACTGGCCGGACGCCATCAAGCTGCAGCAGCGCAACTGGATCGGCCGCTCCGAGGGCGCGCGCGTGGCCTTCCCGGTGGGCTCCGAAGGCGACGCGATCACCGTCTTCACCACCCGCCAGGACACCCTGTTCGGCGCCACCTACATGGTGCTGGCGCCCGAGCACGAGCTGGTCGACACGATCGTCCCGGCCGCCTGGCCCGAGGGCACCCACGAGGTGTGGACCGGCGGACACGCCACCCCCGCCGAGGCCGTCGCCAAGTACCGCGCCTTCGCCGCGTCCAAGTCCGACGTGGAGCGCCAGGCCGACGCCAAGGAGAAGACCGGCGTCTTCACCGGCGCGTACGCGGTCAACCCGGTCAGCGGCGACCAGGTCCCCGTCTTCATCGCGGACTACGTCCTGATGGGCTATGGCACCGGCGCGATCATGGCCGTCCCGGCGCACGACACCCGTGACTTCGCCTTCGCGCGCGCCTTCGAGCTGCCGATGCGCTGTGTCGTCGAGCCGTCGGACGACCGCGGTACCGACGCCTCGACCTGGGACGACGCGTTCGCCTCGTACGACGCCAAGCTGGTCAACTCGACGGGCGCCGAGATCTCCCTGGACGGCCTGGGCGTCGTCGACGCCAAGGCGAAGATCACCGACTGGCTGGCCGAGCGCGGCATCGGCGAGGGCACCGTCAACTTCCGCCTGCGCGACTGGCTGTTCAGTCGCCAGCGCTACTGGGGCGAGCCCTTCCCGATCGTCTACGACGAGGACGGCGTCGCCCACTCGCTGCCCGAGTCGATGCTGCCGCTGGAGCTGCCCGAGGTCGAGGACTACTCGCCGCGCACCTTCGACCCGGACGACGCGGACACCTCGCCGGAGACGCCGCTGTCGCGCAACGAGGACTGGGTCCGCGTCACCCTGGACCTGGGGGACGGCGCCGGTCTGCGGAGTTACCGCCGCGAGACCAACACCATGCCCAACTGGGCCGGTTCCTGCTGGTACGAGCTGCGCTACCTGGACCCGCACAACAGCGAGAAGCTGGTCGACCCGGCCATCGAGCAGTACTGGATGGGCCCGCGCGAGGGCCAGCCGCACGGCGGTGTCGACCTGTACGTCGGCGGCGCCGAGCACGCCGTGCTGCACCTGCTGTACGCGCGCTTCTGGTCCAAGGTCCTGTTCGACCTGGGGCACGTCTCGTCGGCCGAGCCGTTCCACAAGCTGTACAACCAGGGCATGATCCAGGCGTACGTCTACCGGGACAGCCGCGGCTTCCCGGTCGCGGCCGCCGAGGTCGAGGAGCGCGACGGCAAGTTCTTCTTCGAGGGCGAGCCCGTCAAGCGCGAGCTGGGCAAGATGGGCAAGTCCCTGAAGAACGCGGTCACTCCGGACGAGATCTGTGCCGAGTACGGCGCGGACACCCTGCGCCTGTACGAGATGGCGATGGGCCCGCTGGACGTGTCGCGGCCGTGGGACACGCGCGCGGTGGTCGGGCAGTACCGCCTGCTGCAGCGGCTGTGGCGCAACATCGTCGACGAGACGACCGGCGAGGTCACCGTCACCGACGCCGAGCCGGACGAGGCGACCCTGCGCGCCCTGCACAAGGCGATCGACGGCGCCGGCGGCGACCTGGCGGAGATGCGCTTCAACACCGCCATCGCCAAGATCACCGAGCTGAACAACCACCTGACCAAGGCGGGCGGGGCGCTGCCGCGCTCGGTCGCGGAGCCGCTGGTGCTGCTGGTGGCGCCGCTGGCCCCGCACATCGCCGAGGAGCTGTGGCGCAAGCTGGGCCACCAGGACTCGGTCGTCCACCAGGACTTCCCGGTCGCCAACCCCGCGTACGTCGTGGACGAGACCGTGACCTGCGTCGTGCAGATCAAGGGCAAGGTCAAGGCGCGCCTGGAGATCCCGCCCACCATCTCCGACGAGGAGCTGGAGAAGCTGGCCCTGGCCGACGAGGCGGTCGTCGCGGCGCTGGGCGGCGCCGGGATCCGCAAGGTCATCGTGCGGGCGCCGAAGCTGGTGAACATCGTTCCCGCGTGACCGTTCTCGCGTGACAGCTGCCCGCGTGACAGCTGCCCGCGTGGCAGCTCCCGCGTGACGGGCGAGCGGTAGTGGGGGGTTTCCCCTACGGGCAGGTTGGGGGTTCCACGGGAACCACCAGCCTGCCCGTTCCGTTTACGGTGGAGGGAAGCCGACCGACATCGAGGGGACGTTCATGGAAGCCGCGATCGCGATCCTGGCGCTGACGTTCGTCGCCTTCGTTGTGCTGGGCGTGTACCTGACGGTGAAGGCGGTCGGCGCCGCCAAGCGAGGAGTGGAGCGCACGGTCACGCAGGCCCGCAAGGCCGTCGAGGACACGACGCTCCGGGCCAAGAGCATGGGCCAGGTCGGCGTGGCCGGCGAGCTCGCACAGCTGCGGCTCTCGCTGCGCACCTCGATGCGGGCCACCCAGGACTCCCTGCACGCACGCGTGGAGCAGGACGAGTCCCTGAAGGAGTCGCTGAGCCTCTTCGAGCGGCTGAGCGGCCATGGACACGAGCTGGACGACGAGCTCAAGCGCCTGGAGCGCGAGCCCGACAAGCGACGCGTGGGCGAGCGGATGCCGGAGCTGCGCGAGCGTACGGAGCGGATCACGCACGCGGCGGACTCGCTGCGCTGGGCGGCCCGCGACCGGGCCCAGCAGTTCGCCGACGACGACCTGGCGGCCCTGAGCGCGGAGATCGAGGTCGAGTCGGGGGCGCTGCGGGACTGGGCGACGAAGGGACCGACCACGGGGGCGCCCACGGGTGTGCCGGGCGGGATACCCGGATCGGCCCCCGCTGCCCCGGCCACGGGCTCGTCGGCCCCTGTGGCGGGTGGCGAGGCGCGCGCCTCGTGGCCGGAGGCGTCCGGAGAGCAGGGCTCGGCGCAGAGCTGGCCCCAGTCCCAGTCGGCCACGGTCGTCGACGCGGCGGCCGGGACGGCGGCTGACGCCCCACAGGCGATCGGCGCGGCGAAGCCCGCGCCCGTGTACCCGTGGCAGAAGACGGCCAAGCCGGAGACGACGAACTGAAGCGCGGGGATTGGGCCTGGGGGTTCGTTATGGCCCGGCCCGCTGCCGCCCGGGCGAGGGCGCATGGCCCGGGTGTCGATGCACGTCAGAACCGGTCAAGGCGGGTCCGAACCGATCATTGGACCGGGGCCGGGCTGCCGTGTGGCGGCCCCGGCGGGTAACCTCCCGCTCATGTCCCGCCATGTCGCGATCGTCACCGATTCAACGGCCTACCTGCCGCCGCAGACGATGGAGCGGCACGGCATCACCGCGGTGCCGCTGACCGTCGTCCTCGGCGACCGGGCGCTGGAGGAGGGCACCGAGATCTCGGCCCGCTCCCTCGCCCTGGCCCTGCAGAAACGCCGCCCCGTGACCACCTCGCGGCCCAGCCCCGATGTGTTCGCCGCCGCCTATCGGGCCGCGGCCGAAGCCGGTGCCACCGGGATCGTCTCACTGCATCTGTCGGCCGAGTTCTCGGGCACCTACGACGCCGCCGTGCTGGCGGCGAAGACCGCCCCGGTGCCGGTACGGGTGGTGGACACCGGGATGGTGGCGATGGCCCTGGGCTTCTGCGCGCTGGCGGCGGCGGAGGTGGCCGAGGCAGCCGGCACGCTCGACGAGGCGGTGGCCGCGGCCGAGAAGCGCGCGGCGGGCACCTCCGCCTTCTTCTACGTGGACACGCTCGACTATCTGCGCCGGGGCGGCCGGATCGGGGCGGCGCAGGCGCTGCTCGGCTCGGCGCTCGCGGTCAAGCCGCTGCTCCAGCTGGAGGGCGGCCGCATCGAGATGTTGGAGAAGGTGCGCACCGCCTCGAAGGCCATCGCCCGGCTGGAGGAGATCGTCGTCGATCGGGCCGGGACGAGCCGGGTGGACATCGCCGTGCACCACCTCGCCGCGCCCGAGCGCGCGGCGGCGCTCGCGGACCGGCTGCGCGAGCGGGTGCCGGGGCTTGAGGACCTGCACGTCAGCGAGGTCGGCGCGGTGATCGGGGCGCACACGGGGCCCGGGCTGCTGGGCGCGGTGGTTTCGCCGCGCTGAGGCCGGTGGCCGGACGCGTGGTCCGCCGGCCGGGCCGCTAGTCGGGACGGCGGACCGGCGCGAGTTACCCGTACGGGTGACGGAGATATCCACAACCGCTGGGTTATCCACGGGAATTGGGCCTGCTCAGCGGGGTCGGCCGGAGCTGCCTACCGTCGTGGCATGGCTATCCGATCACCACGCATCGCAACGAGCGGGCCGGGCCGCGCTCCGGGTTCGGACGGCCGTGCCCGCCATGGTCACGGTCGTCGCACACGCGGCGCCCAGGTCCGGGCCTCCGCCGGAACGGCCGCGCGGCGGCGGGCGGAGGCACTGCTCCCGGCGCCCTCGTCGACGGACCTACTGTCACCGGTCGAGCCCTCGTCGACGGATCCACCGTCGCCGGTCGCGCCCTCGCCGGTCGCGCCGTCGGGGGCGCCGCCCGGGCGCCCGTTCTCCGATCCGACGCCCACTGCTTCTCCTGCTCCTGGCACTCCTCCTGCCCCTGACCTCGCCCCTACCTCGACGCCGTCAACTGCGGCCGCTGGGGCTGGGTTTCCAGGCGTACGGGAGCGGGCCTGGGCGGCGCTGCGGGAGCGGCTGCCGGTGTGGGTGCAGGTGCGGTGCGGGCTCACTCCGAGGAGCCTGGCCGCGCTGAGCGTGGTGCTGATCGTGGCTGTGGGGTTCGCCGTACAGCACTTCTGGGCGGGGCGGCCCGAGCCCGTGCGAGCCCCGGAGCGGGTAACGGGACCGGCGCCTCCCGTTCGGACGGTGGGCCCCGGCCCGGGGCCCACGCCGAGCCCGCTGACCGCGACCGGGGTGAGTGGGGCGCCCGGGCCGTCTCCGAGCGGGGGCATCGTGGTCGACGTCAGCGGCAAGGTGCGGCGACCGGGGATTCGCCGACTGCCGCCGGGGTCCAGGGTCGCGGACGCGCTGGCTGCGGCGGGTGGGGTACGGGACGGAGTGGATGTCACCGGACTCAACCGGGCGCGGGTGCTCATGGACGGCGAGCAGGTGGTCGTGGGCGTGCCCGGCGCGGTGACGGGCGGGGCCGCACCGGTGGCGGGCGGTGGGGGGAGCGCCGGGGCGGGTGCGGCGGCGGGGGCGCCGGTCAGCCTGAGCTCCGCCACGGTGGATCAGCTCGACGCCCTGCCGGGGGTGGGTCCCGTGCTCGCCCAGCACATCGTCGACTACCGCGCCCAGCACGGCGGTTTCCGGTCCGTCGACGAGTTACGGGAGGTCAATGGGATCGGTGACCGCCGGTTCGAGGACCTCCGGCCCCTGGTGCGGCCATGAACCGCCCCGTGGCCCACGTCGAGTCCGGCAGCCCGCTCGGCGCCGCGAATCCCCACCAGGAGGGCCCGCCGGACCTCCGTCTGGTCCCGCCGGCGGTCGGCGCCTGGGCGGCTGCCGCAGTGGCGCTGGATGCCCCTGCGGGGTGGGTGACTTGGGGGGTCGTGGCGTTCCTGGTGGTGGCGGCGATGTTGCTGGGGCCGACGATTCTGCGCTGGGGGAGCGGAGCGGGAGGCAGGGCCGGTCCACGGGGCGGGACCGGTCCACGGGGCAGGGCCGGTCCACGGGGCAAAGCCGGTCCACAGGGCGGGGCCGGTCCCGCACCGCCCGTCCCCACGGTGCAGCGGGCCGGGCCCTGGTGGGCGAACCGGGTTGCCGTCGCCGCCGTACTTCTGTGCGCGGCCGCCGGGGCCACCGCGAGCGCGCTGCACGTGGCCGAGGCGCGGCGGGGACCGGTTCCTGGCCTTGCGCGGCAATACGCGCACGCCACCGTCGAGTTGACTCTGACCTCAGACCCGAGGCCGGTCCGGGCGCGGGCGGCGTGGGGCGGTCGGTCGTTCGTGATCCAGGCGCTGGTCACCCGGGTCGTCGGACCGGACGGCGGCAGCAGCCGGGTGCGGACGCCGGTCCTGGTGGCCGCACCGGAGCCGTGGCAGCGGCTGCTGCCCTCGACGCGGGTGCGGGTGTCCGCCCGGCTTGCGCCACCGAGGCCGGGTGACAAGTGGGTGGCCGCCGTGGTGCGGGTGCCCGAGCGGGCGGCGCCGCACGTCGTGGGGGAGCCAACTGCCCTGCAGCGTACGGCGGGTGGGCTGCGGGCCGGGTTGCGGGAGGCGGCCGACGGGCTGAGCCCGGATGCCCGGGCGCTGCTGCCGGGGCTGGTCGTCGGGGACACCTCCCGGGTCACGCCCGAGCTGCGGGACGCCTTCGAGGCGACCGACCTCACGCATTTGATGGCGGTGTCGGGCAGCAACCTGGTGATCGTCCTCGTGCTGCTGATCGGACCGCCCGGCCGGGCCTCGCTGGCCGAGCGGGGCGGTCTGGCCCCGCGCCTCGGCATCTCGCTGCGGGCGACGGCGCTGCTCGGCGGGGTGATCACCGTGGCGTTCGTGGTGGTGTGCAGGCCGGAGCCGAGCGTGCTGCGCGCGGCGGCCTGCGGACTCGTCACGCTGCTCGCCATCGCCACGGGCCGCCGCAGATCGCTGATCCCGGCGCTGGCCGCCGCCGTACTGGTCCTGGTGCTGTACGCCCCGGAGCTGGCGGGGAGTTACGGGTTCCTCCTCTCCGTCCTCGCCACGGGGGCGCTGCTCACGATCGCCCCGGGGTGGAGCGAGGCGCTGCGGCGGCGAGGGGTGCCGGGCCGGCTCGCGGAGGTGCTGGCGGCGGCGGGTGCGGCGCAGGCGGTGTGCGCGCCGGTGGTGGCGGTGTTCGCGGCGCGGGTGAGTCTGGTGGCCGTCCCGTGCAACCTGTTGGCGGAGCTGGCGGTGGCCCCGGCCACGGTGCTGGGGTTCGCGGCCCTGGCCGTGGCGCCGGTCGCGATGCCGGCCGCCGAACTGCTGGCCCGGTGCGCGGGCTGGCCGACGGGGTGGATCGCCGACATCGCCCGGACCGGGGCCGCGCTGCCGGGGGCGCAGGCGGGGTGGCCGGGCGGCTGGGGCGGAGGGGCCCTGCTCGCCGGGGTCACCGTCGGCGCGGTGTTCCTGGCCAGACGGCTGCCCCGCCATCCGTGGGCGGCCGCCGGGTGCGCGCTGCTCCTGCTGCTCGCCGTGGTGCGGCCCGCCCCGCTGACCAGGATCGTCACCGGCTGGCCGCCGCCGGGCTGGGCGTTCGCGATGTGCGATGCCGGGCAGGGCGACGCGACGGTGCTGGCGGCGGGGGAGGGTACGGCGGTGGTGGTCGACGCGGGGCCCGACCCCGTTCCGGCCGACCGGTGCCTCAGAGCTCTGGGCGTCACCCGGATTCCGCTGCTCCTGCTCACCCACTTCCACGCCGACCACGTGGCCGGTCTTGCCGGGGTGCTGCGGGGTCGGGCCGTCGGGGTGATCGAGACGACGACGTTCGAAGAGCCGCCGGACCAGGCCCGGTTCGTGCGGAGGACCGCCGCCGAGGCGGGGGTGCCGGTCGTCCCGGTGGAGCCGGGGGAGCGGCGTGCAGTGGGCGGGCTCACCTGGGAGGCGCTGTGGCCGCTGCCTCCGCCGACGGTCACGCCGGACGGGCCGAACGACGCCAGCGTCACGCTGCTCGTCCGGGCCGGAGGGCTGACCCTGCTGCTCCCCGGCGATCTCGAACCGCCTGCCCAGCAGGCACTGTTGCGGGCGCACCCCGGGCTGCCGCCGGTGGACGTCCTCAAGGTCGCCCACCACGGCTCGGCCCACCAGGACCCGGCCCTGCTGCGCGCGATCCGGCCCCGGCTTGCGCTGATCTCGGCGGGGAGGGGCAACCCGTACGGCCACCCGGCGCCCGCCACGGTGTCCCTGCTCACCGATTCCGGGGCGCGGGTGCTGCGTACGGACACGGACGGCGCGATCGCGGTGACCGGGAGGGGGAGTGGGAGCGGGAGTGGGAGCGGGGCGGGGGATGGGACGGGGAGTGGGCTGACGGCGGTGCCGCTGGGGCGTAGCCCATGAGACGGGCGGGGGCCGAGCCCGAGCGGCGGGAGGTCCGGGCGCGACGCGGCGCCGCGCGACCCGGCTCGGCGTGACCGGGCTCGGCGTGACCGGGCTCGGCGTGACCGGGCTCGGCGTGACCCGGGCCCACGCAACCCGGCCCCCCCGGACCCGGCGCGGCGCAGCCTCATTGGATCGCATCCCTTGGCATCCCTCGGCATCCCTTGATGCCCCTTGATGTCCCTCGGGTACCGCCATGGTCGCCCGTCCGGTGTAACCCGGGGTAGCAATTCGGGCCTCTCTGGACAGTGTTGCCCAACACATCACATGGGCCCCGTTTGCCACGAACGGGTCAACAGTGATCGAATGCATCTTCGTCAAGGGCCGCAAGTCCTGCCGTGACGAGGATGTCCTGGCCGCGCGTGGTCCGGAAGTTCCTTCTCGCACGGGGGTATGTGCACCGTGTTCAGCCGCTGGCCCGGCAGCCGTTCGACCGACTCTTCCCGTACGGCCCGCGCGGCCCGTACGGCCCGGAGCGGCCCTCTCGCGGCGGTCGCCGTTCCACCGACGGCCGGGGTGCTCAACTGCCGGGTCCTGGACCCGGTCAGCGAGCCGGTCCGGCAGGCCGAGTTCGTGGTCAGCGACAGTGCGGGCCGCAAGGTCCTCGCGGGGGAGACCGATCCGTACGGCAGCGTCATGGCGACGGTGCCGGCGGGGGAGTACCGGCTGGCGGTGACGGCGGAGGGGTACACGCCGTTCCACAGCAACGCCGTGGTGGCGGAGAGCACGCTCGCCGGGCTCGGTGACGTAAAGCTCCAGCTCGCACAGCCGCCCGCGCTTCCCGAGCCGGGCGAGTGGGAGCTCGACCCGATGCACTCCCAGATCGGCTTCACCGCACGACACATCGGGCTGGCGCGGATCCACGGGCGGTTCAACACGTTCGCCGGTGCCATCCGGATCGGGGAGCGCATGGAGGAGTCCGCGATGCACGTCGTCATCGATGCGGCGTCCATCGACACCGGGGTCCGGATGCGCGACGACCATCTGCGGTCGGGGGACTTCCTGGATGTGGAGCGCTGCCCGACGCTGGAGTTCTACAGCGACCGGTTCGTGCACCGGGGCGGCAGCCGCTGGGCGATCATCGGCGGGCTGACGCTGCACGGGGTGAGCCGTACGGTCACGCTCGACACGCAGTACCTCGGCCTCGGTACGGGGCTGGAGGGCGAGACGCGGGCGGCCTGCCGGGTGACGACGGAGCTGCACCGGGAGGACTTCACGCTGACGTGGCAGACCATGCTGGCGCGCGGCATCGCGGCGATCGGGTCGTCGATCTCCATCGACATGGACATTCAGGTCGTGCCCAAGACGGGGTGAGCCGCAGGTCGTGCCCGAGGTGGGTGGGCCTCGGTCGTACTCGCGGGGCTCGGACCACGATCCCCCGGGCTGGACCACGGCTCGTCTGGACCAGACAGCTGCGCCTCCGGCCCAGACCACGGCTCCTCCGGGCCGGGCTACGGGGCCTCCAGCCAGCCCTCGTACTCCTCCGCGAGTTCGTGCAGTGCCGCCGGGTCGAGGCGGTGGTGCGGGTCCTCGACCACGACCAGCCATTGGGCGTCCTCGGCGTCGTCCTCGCCGGCCAGGGCGTCGCGTACGAGCTGAGGCTCTTCGGCCAGGCCGAAGCGGGCGGGGAGTTCCTCGGCCACCTCGTCGGCGGCGTCGCGGTCGGGCAGCACCAGTACGTGTCGGGTCACATCGCTCACCTGGACATTCTCCGGTATGGGGAGGGGTGAGGTGGAACGGCGGCCTGGGACCACCAGGGGCGCTTTCCGTGGGGGCGCTGTCAGTGGCGCGTGGGATGCTGGACGGCGATGGCCACCAGGAAGAATTCCACCGACGATCCGCTCGCTCCCCTCACGCTCGCCGTGGGCCAGGAGGACCTGCTGCTCGACCGCGCCGTGCAGCAGGTGGTGGCGGCCGCACGGGCCGCCGACGCCGACACCGATGTGCGCGACCTCGCCTCCGACCAGCTCCAGCCCGGCACGCTGGCCGAGCTGACCAGCCCTTCGCTGTTCGCCGAGCGCAAGGTCGTGGTCGTACGGAACGCGCACGATCTGTCGGCGGACACGATCAAGGACGTGAAGGCGTATCTCGATGCGCCCGCCGAGGAGATCACGCTCGTGCTGCTGCACGCGGGCGGCGCCAAGGGCAAGGGGCTGCTCGACGCTGCGCGCAAGGCCGGGGCGCGGGAGGTGGCGTGCCCCAAGACGACGAAGCCGGCGGAGCGGCTGACGTTCGTGCGGTCGGAGTTCCGGGCGTTGGGGCGTTCGGCCACGCCCGAGGCGTGCCAGGCGCTGGTCGACTCGATCGGCAGCGATCTGCGGGAGCTCGCCTCGGCGGCGTCGCAGCTGTGCGCGGACGTGGAGGGGACGATCGACGAGGCGGTCGTCGGGCGCTACTACACCGGGCGGGCGGAGGCTTCGAGCTTCACGGTCGCGGACCGGGCGGTGGAGGGCCGGGCGGCGGAGGCGCTGGAGGCACTGCGGTGGTCGCTGTCCACCGGGGTGGCGCCGGTGCTGATCACCAGTGCGCTGGCTCAGGGGGTGCGGGCGATCGGGAAGCTGTCGTCGGCCCGGGGTGGGCGGCCCGCCGATCTCGCTCGGGAGCTGGGGATGCCGCCGTGGAAGATCGACCGGGTGCGGCAGCAGATGCGGGGGTGGACGCCGGACGGTGTCGCTTTCGCCCTGCGGGCTGTGGCTGAGGCGGATGCGGGGGTGAAGGGCGGGGGGGACGATCCCGAGTACGCCCTGGAGAAGGCGGTTGTGGCTGTGGCTCGGGCTGCGCGGGCTCGAGGGTGAGGGGTTTTGCCCCACCCCGCCCCTTCGCCTAAACCCTCCGGGGGTGGGTGGGGGTAGAGGTGGGTTTCCCGGGGGCTGCGCCCCCGGACCCCGTTTGCGGGGGCTCCGCCCCCTGCACCCCTGGCGGGGCCTGCGGCCCCTGCACCCCGGCTGCCGAGGCTGCGCCCCCGGACCCCTGCACCCTGGCTGCCGAGGCTGCGCCCCCCGGACCCCTGCACCCTGGCTGCCGAGGCTGCGCCCCCCGGACCCCTGCACCCCGGTTACCGGGCCTGTGCCCCCGGACCCCCAGCGGGGTGGTGTGGGTGGGAGGGGAGGGCCCCCGGGGCTGCGCCCCAGACCCCAGCGGGGCTGCGCCCCTGCACCCCCTCGCGGGGCCTGCGGCCCCTGCGCCCCGCCTCGGGGCTGTGCCTCAAACCCCCTGCACCCCCTCGCGGGCTCCGCTCCCACTCCCCCCAACACACAAAAAACCCCGCCCCCGCCCAGCCGGACGGAAACGGGGTCTTGCTCAAACTGTTCAGCTGCTCAGCTGTTCGAGCTATTCAGCTGTTCAAGCTGTTCGCCGCACCCGCGTGGCGAACGCAGGCCGCGTGCGGCGGTGGTGCAGGTACCGGGAGGGAGCGGAAGAGAGGGCCCGCTGGGTCCCTGCCGGTGGTCTATCAAGTGGTCAGCCGAGGAGACTGGCCAGGCGAGCGGCCCGGGGGCCGGTCACTTGGTCAGGCAGCCTTGAGAGCGACAACCTTGTGGGCCAGCGCCGACTTCTTGTTGGCGGCGGCGTTCTTGTGGATGACGCCCTTGCTGACGGCCTTGTCCAGCTTCTTGGAGGCGGCGCGGACAGCCGTGTCGGCCGCCTCGACGTCGCCGGCCAGGACAGCCTCGCGGGCCTTGCGGATCGCGGTCTTGACCTCGGACTTGACGGCCTTGTTACGCAGGCGCGCCTTCTCGTTGGTCTTGTTCCGCTTGATCTGGGACTTGATGTTCGCCACGAAAGAGCCTTTTCAGGTTCGATGTATCAGATGGTTGTGGCACTCGTCGGCTGAGAGGGCAGACGAGGCACAGCTGCCCAGGTTACCAGCCGTCCAGCTGGCGGCCCAAACCGAGCGCAGTCCCGTTCCCATGGGACGATGGGGGCTACGTATCGATCCGACATCGCCCGAGACGAGACGCCCCGCGTCTCAAGAATCAGGACCCTGCGTGCCCGCGACGCCTCACAACGTGCCCGAGCCGAGCCGTACCGCCCCGGCTCTGATCCGCAATTTCTGCATCATCGCGCACATCGACCACGGCAAGTCGACCCTTGCCGACCGGATGCTCCAGCTGACCGGTGTGGTCGATCAGCGGCAGATGCGCGCCCAGTACCTCGACCGTATGGACATCGAGCGTGAGCGTGGCATCACGATCAAGTCTCAGGCCGTGCGTTTGCCCTGGGCTCCCAGCGAGGGAGCCGACCAGGGTAAGACGCACATCCTGAACATGATCGACACCCCGGGGCACGTGGACTTCACGTACGAGGTGTCGCGGTCGCTCGCCGCCTGCGAGGGGACCGTTCTCCTCGTCGATGCCGCTCAGGGCATCGAGGCGCAGACCCTGGCGAACCTCTACCTCGCCATGGAGAACGACCTCACCATCGTTCCCGTGCTCAACAAGATCGACCTTCCCGCCGCGCAGCCCGAGAAGTTCGCCGAGGAGCTGGCCAACCTCATCGGGTGCCAGCCCGAGGACGTGCTGAAGGTCTCCGCCAAGACCGGTGTCGGCGTGGACGCGCTGCTCAACCGTGTGGTGCGCGACGTGCCCGCGCCCGTCGGCGTGGCCGACGCGCCCGCCCGCGCGATGATCTTCGACTCGGTCTACGACTCGTACCGGGGCGTCGTCACGTACGTCCGTGTCATCGACGGTCAGCTCAACAAGCGCGAGCGGATCCGGATGATGTCCACCGGCGCCACCCACGAGCTCCTGGAGATCGGGACGAACTCGCCGGAGATGCTGCCCGCCGACGGGCTTGGTGTCGGCGAGGTCGGTTACCTCATCACCGGTGTGAAGGACGTTCGTCAGTCCAAGGTCGGTGACACCATCACCTCCCTGCACAACGGCGCCACCGAGGCGCTCGGCGGATACAAGGACCCGAAGCCGATGGTCTTCTCGGGTCTGTATCCGCTCGACGGGTCGGACTACCCGGACCTGCGCGAGGCCCTCGACAAGCTGCAGCTGAACGACGCCGCGCTGGTGTACGAGCCGGAGACCTCCGCCGCGCTCGGCTTCGGCTTCCGCGTCGGCTTCCTCGGGCTGCTGCACCTCGACGTCATCCGCGAGCGGCTGGAGCGCGAGTTCGGGCTCGACCTGATCGCCACCGCGCCGAACGTGGTCTACCGGGTCGTCCTGGAGGACGGCAAGGAAGTCACCGTCACCAATCCGAGTGAGTTCCCCGAGGGGAAGATCTCGGACGTGTACGAGCCGGTCGTGCGTGCCACGATCCTCGCGCCCAGCGAGTTCATCGGCTCGATCATGGAGCTCTGCCAGACCCGGCGCGGCACCCTGATCGGCATGGACTACCTCTCCGAGGACCGGGTCGAGATCCGGTACACGCTGCCGCTCGCGGAGATCGTCTTCGACTTCTTCGACCAGCTGAAGTCCAAGACCCGGGGCTACGCCTCGCTCGACTACGAGCCCACCGGCGAGCAGTCGGCCAGCCTCGTCAAGGTCGACATCCTGCTGCACGGCGACAAGGTCGACGCCTTCTCGGCCGTCACCCACAAGGACGCGGCGTACGCGTACGGTGTGCGGCTCGTCGCCAAGCTGCGCGAGCTCATTCCCCGGCAGGCCTTCGAGGTGCCGATCCAGGCCGCGATCGGCTCCCGGGTGATCGCCCGAGAGACCATCCGCGCCATCCGCAAGGACGTCCTCGCCAAGTGCTACGGCGGTGACATCTCCCGTAAGCGGAAGCTGCTGGAGAAGCAGAAGGAAGGCAAGAAGCGGATGAAGATGGTCGGTTCCGTGGAGGTTCCGCAGGAGGCCTTCATCGCGGTGCTGTCCAGCGACGAGTCTGCGAGCAAGAAGAAGTGACCGGCGAGTAGCCCCCTGCGCCACGACGGACCCCCGCTCTTCGGAGTGGGGGTCCGTTCGTTATGAAACCACCTTCCACTGCCCCTTACGCGGCAGGCGGGAGCGCTCTACTCTGATCACGGCCCGATGGTTACTCGCCAGTTAAACAAGAAGCAGCCGCAGCCCTGCCGCAGGCCAGCCCGGAGGACGTCGTGAGCGACACACAGACCTTGATCGAGAACCGGCCACCGTCCGTGGCGGCCCTCTTCGTCCAGCGGGTGGAGGCCACCCCGGACCTGGAGGCCTATCGCCATCCGGTCCCGGCCGCCGACGGCCAGGGCCTTGAGGAGTGGAAGTCGCTGAGCTGGGGGCAGGCCGCCGACCGGGTCTACGCGATCGCGGCCGGGCTCGCCGATCTGGGCGTCACCTCCGAGCAGCGCGTGGCGCTCTCCTCCTCCACCCGCATCGAGTGGATCCTCGCGGACCTCGGTGTGATGTGCGCGGGCGGCGCGACCACCACCATTTACCCGCAGACCAACGCCGAGGAGTCGGCGTACATCCTGGGCGACTCCGAGAGCCGGGTGCTCTTCGCGGAGAACGCGGCCCAGCTGGCGAAGGCGCGCGAGCGCCGCGCCGAGCTGCCGGACCTCCAGCACGTCGTGGTCTTCGACGCGGCGGGCGCCGAGCCGGTCGAGGGCGACCCCGAGGGCTGGGTGCTCACCCTCGCCGAGCTGGAGGCGCGCGGCGCCGCGTATCTGGAGAAGAACCCGGACGCGGTCAAGGAGCGGATCGCGGCCATCACCTCCGACCAGCTGGCCACGCTGATCTACACCTCGGGCACGACCGGCCGCCCCAAGGGCGTGCGGCTGCCGCAGGACAACTGGTCGTACATGGCGAAGGCCATCGCGGCGACCGGGCTGATCAGCGGCGACGACGTGCAGTACCTCTGGCTGCCGCTCGCGCACGTCTTCGGCAAGGTGCTGACCTCCGGGCAGATCGAGGTCGGTCATGTGACGGCCGTCGACGGCCGGGTCGACAAGATCATCACGAATCTGCCGATCGTCCAGCCCACGTACATGGCGTCGGTGCCCCGGATCTTCGAGAAGGTCTACAACGGGGTCGCCGCCAAGGCGCGGGAGGCCGGCGGCGCCAAGTACAAGATCTTCCAGTGGGCGGCCGAGGTGGCCCGCGAGTACGCGAAGACCACCCAGGACAACTTCCGGCGCACCGGCAAGGCCTCGGCGCCCTTCGGCCTCGCCGCCAAGCACAAGGTCGCGGACGCGCTGGTGTACGCGAAGATCCGCGAGGCGTTCGGCGGCCGGCTGCGCGCCGCCGTGTCCGGCTCGGCCGCGCTCTCCCCCGAGATCGGCTTCTTCTTCTCCGGCGCCGGGATCCACATCCTGGAGGGGTACGGGCTCACCGAGACCAGCGCCGCCTCCTTCGTGAACCCGGGCGAGGCCTACCGCACGGGCACGGTCGGCAAGCCGCTGCCCGGCCTTGAGGTGCGCATCGCCGACGACGGCGAGATCCTGCTGCGCGGCCCCGGCATCATGGAGGGCTACCACAAGCTGCCCGAGAAGACGGCTGAAGTCCTGGAGTCCGACGGGTGGTTCCACACCGGGGACATCGGCGAGCTGTCGCCCGACGGCTATCTGCGGATCACCGACCGCAAGAAGGACCTGATCAAGACGTCCGGCGGCAAGTACATCGCGCCGGCCGAGGTCGAGGGCCAGTTCAAGGCGGTCTGCCCGTTCGTCTCCAACATCCTGGTGCTCGGCGCCGACCGGAACTTCTGCACCGCGCTGATCGCCCTCGACGAGCCCGCGATCCTGGGCTGGGCCAAGGACCACGGGGTCAGCGGCTCGTACGCCGAGGTGGTCGCCCACCAGGAGACGGTGGCGCTGATCGAGGGCTATGTGAAGCGCCTCAACGAGGGCCTGCAGCGCTGGCAGACCATCAAGCAGTTCCGGCTGCTGCCGCGCGACCTCGATGTGGAGCACGGCGAGCTGACACCCAGCCTCAAGCTGAAGCGCCCGGTCGTGGAGCGCCAGTACAAGGAGCTGATCGAGGACATGTACTCGGGGTCCAAGGAGGCGTAGCCGGTACGGTCCGGGGCGCGGGAGAGGTCGACCGCGCCCCCTGGGGGGCGCGGGGAACTGCGCGACCAGCCACCGACAACCCGCAGTCGAATCACCGCGCTCCCAGCGAAGCGCTCAGACCCGCCCGCTCCTCATGTCCCGGATGATCTCCTCCAGGGCCGTCAGCTGGTGGTGCAGGTCGCCCGACTCGGCCAGGCCGGCGCGCATCAGCTCCGCCTCGATCGTCGCCAGCCGCTGCGCGATCTCGCCGAGCTGCTTCTGCTCGCGCGTCAGCAGCCGCTCCAGCTGGCGGGTCTTGCGGTGCAGCTCCAGGAACACGCTCACCTTGGCGCGCAGCACCCAGGGGTCGAACGGTTTGGTGAGGAAGTCCGCCGCGCCCGTGGCGTACCCCCTGAACGCATAGCCGCTGTCGCTGTCCGTGCCGGTCAGGAAGATGATCGGCACGTCCTTCGTCTGGTCGAGCCGCTTGATGTTGCTCGCGGTCTCGAAGCCGTCCATGCCCGGCATCCGTACGTCGAGCAGCACCACCGCGAACGTCTGCCGCAGCAGTGCCTTCATCGCCTCCTCGCCCGAACGCGCCCGTACCAGCGGCTCGTTGAGCGAGCCCAGCACGGCCTCCAGCGCGATCAGGTTGTCCTCCATGTCGTCGACCAGGAGGATGCTCGCCCGGTCGCAGGGCGGTGCCGCTGTGCTCATCGTGTCGCCTTACGTGGTCGGAGGAGCGGCGGCAGGTTCACCGGTGCCGCTCGACTGCTCCGGTACGGACGCGCTCCCCGGTCCCGGGCGCTCGCCCTCCGGGTCGAGCAGGGCGCAGATCACGGTGAGCAGCCGGTCCACGTCGACGGGCTTGGGCACGTATTCGTTGGCGCCCTGGGCGATCGACTTCTCGCGGTCGCCCGGCATCGCCTTCGCGGTGAGGGCGACGATGGGCAGATCGGTCCACAGCGGGCTGCGGCGGATGGCCTCGATCGTCTCGTACCCGTCCATTTCCGGCATCATGATGTCCATCAGGATCAGCTCGACCTCTGGGTTGCGCTCCAGGGTCTCGATGCCCTCGCGGCCGTTCTCCGCGTACAGCACGGGCATTCCGACGCGGCCGAGCACATGGGTGAGCGCGAAGACGTTGCGGATGTCGTCGTCGACGATCAACACCCGCCGCCCCGGCAGCACTTGGCCGGCGCGGCCCTGCTTCCACTCCTCCAGCTTGGTGGTGGTCGGCCAGTCGTCGTACTGGTCGGGCAGCAGCATGGGCTCGGAGGAGAGCGGCTCGGCCGGGTCGGCGGCGAGCTCCGGGGGCTCGTCGAGGTCGCCCATCACATGGCCGGGGTGGAGCGTCGGCACGTACAGGGTGAAGGTGGAGCCGCTGCCCGGCTCGCTCTCGGCGACGATCCGGCCGCCGAGCAGGCCCGCGATCTCGCGGCTGATGGACAGGCCGAGGCCGGTGCCGCCGTACTTGCGGTTGGTCGTCCCGTCGGCCTGCTGGAACGCCTCGAAGATCACCGGGAGTTTCTCCGGCGCGATACCGATTCCGGTGTCGGTGACCGCGAAGGCGATCAGATCGTCCGTGCCGCCCAGCACCCCCTCGTCCGGGTCCTTGATCCGGGTGACGCGGAGCTCGACGCGGCCGGAGGAGGTGAACTTGATCGCGTTGGAGAGGAGGTTGCGCAGGATCTGCTGGAGCCGCTGCTCGTCCGAGAACATCTCGCGCGGCACGTCCTCGCCCACCGCGACCTCGAAGGCGAGGCCCCGGTCGAGGGTGATCGGGCGGAAGGTGGCGTGGACGTAGTCGAGCACCTTGATGAGCGGCAGCCTCTTGGGCCGTACGTCCATCCGGCCGGCCTCGATCTTCGACAGGTCCAGGATGTCGTTGATCAGCTGGAGCAGGTCGGAGCCGGAGCGGTGGATCGTGGTGGCGAACTGGACCTCCTGGTCGGAGAGGTGGTCGTCCGGGTTGTCGGAGAGCAGCCGGGCCAGGATGAGCAGCGAGTTGAGCGGGGTGCGCAGCTCGTGCGACATGTTCGCCAGGAACTCCGACTTGTACTGGGAGCTGGTCGCGAGCAGCGCGGCCTTCTCCTCCAGCTCGGCGTTGGAGCGCTGCAGCTCGGCCTGCTGGCGCTGGAGTTCGTCGGAGCGCTCCTGGAGCTGGATGGCGAGCCGCTGGGACTCGCTGAGCAGCGATTCCGTACGGGAGTTGGCGATGATGGTGTTGATCGCGACGCCGATGGTGTTCACGAACTGGTCGAAGAACGCCAGGTGGACGTCGGAGAAGCGGGAGAACGAGGCCAGTTCGATCACGCCGAGGAGCTTGTCCTCGAAGAGGATCGGGATGATCACAACACTGGCCGGGGGCGCCTCGCCGAGCCCCGAGCTGATCTTGATGTAGTCGGGCGGCGCCTCCGCGAACAGGATCCGCTTCTTCTCCAGGGCCGCCTGGCGGACCAGTCCGTGGCCCGGCATGCCGGTGGTGTCGACGGTCGCGCCCTGCGCCGAGCCGTACCCCGCGATGAAGGCGAGCCCCTTGGTCGTCGACGTCGTACGGGACGGGGTGCCCTCGTTGTCCGGGTCGGCCAGGAAGAACGCGCCGTACTGCGCGTTCACCAGCGGCGTCAGCTCGCGCAGGATCAGGTCGGCGACCTCCATCAGATCGCGGTGGCCCTGCATCAGAGCGGCCAGCCGGGCCAGGTTGGACTCCAGCCAGTCCTTGGCGCGGGTGGTCTCGCGGAGGTTGGACACCATCAGGTTGATGTTGTCCTTGAGATCGGTGACCTCGCCCCTGGTCTCCACGGTGATCGAGCGGGACATGTCGCCCTGGGCCACCGCCGAGGCCACCTCCGCGATCGCGCGGACCTGGGTGGTGAGGTTGAGCGCGAGCTCGTTGACGTTGGTGGTCAGGCGCTTCCACGTGCCGTACACGCCCTCGACCCGGGCCTGGCCGCCCAGCTGGCCCTCCGAGCCGACCTCGCGGGCGACCCGGGTGACCTCGGAGGAGAACGAGGAGAGCGTGTCGACCATGGTGTTGATGGTGGTCTTCAGCTCCAGGATCTCGCCGCGCGCGTCCACGTCGATCTTCTTGGAGAGGTCGCCCTGGGCCACCGCGGTCGCCACCTGGGCGATGTTGCGGACCTGCGAAGTCAGGTTGTCCGCCATGTAGTTGACGTTGTCGGTGAGGTCCTTCCAGACCCCCGAGACGCCGAGGACCTGGGCGCGCCCGCCGAGCCGCCCGTCCGTGCCGACCTCGCGAGCGACGCGGGTCACCTCGTCCGCGAACGCGCGCAGCTGCTCCACCATCGTGTTGACGGTGTCCTTGAGCTCCAGGATCTCGCCGCGTGCGTCGACGGTGATCTTCTTGGAGAGGTCGCCGTTGGCGACGGCCGTCGTCACCTGGGCGATGTTGCGGACCTGGGAAGTGAGGTTCGACGCCATGAAGTTGACGTTGTCCGTGAGGTCCTTCCAGACCCCGGACACCCCGCGGACCTGCGCCTGGCCGCCGAGGTTGCCTTCCGTGCCGACCTCGCGGGCGACGCGGGTCACCTCGTCGGCGAAGGCGGAGAGCTGGTCGACCATGGTGTTGATGGTCGACTTGAGTTCGAGGATCTCGCCCTTCGCCTCGACCGTGATCTTCTTGCCGAGGTCGCCCTGGGCCACCGCCGTCGAGACGAGCGCGATGTTGCGGACCTGGGAGGTCAGGTTGTCCGCCATGAAGTTGACGTTCTCGGTGAGGTCCTTCCAGACCCCGGAGACGCCCCGGACCTGGGCGCGCCCGCCCAGATTGCCCTCGGTGCCGACCTCGCGGGCGACGCGGGTCACCTCGTCGGCGAAGGCGGAGAGCTGGTCGACCATGGTGTTGATGGTCGACTTGAGCTCCAGGATCTCGCCCTGGGCGTCCACGGTGATCTTCTGGGAGAGGTCGCCGTTGGCGACGGCCGTCGTCACCTGGGCGATGTTGCGGACCTGGGAAGTGAGGTTCGACGCCATGAAGTTGACGTTGTCCGTGAGGTCCTTCCAGACTCCGGAGACGCCCCGGACCTGGGCGCGCCCGCCCAGCTGACCCTCGGTGCCGACCTCGCGGGCCACCCTGGTGACCTCGTCGGCGAAGGCGGAGAGCTGGTCGACCATCGTGTTCACGGTGAGCTTCAGTTCGAGCAGCTCGCCGGTCGCCTCGACCGTCACCGTACGGGTCAGATCGCCCCGCGCCACCGCCGTGGTCACCGCGGCGATGTCGCGGACCTGGGCGGTCAGCCGGGAGGCCATGGTGTTGACGGCCTCGGTCACGTCACGCCAACTGCCGCTCAGACCCTGCACCTTGGCGCGGCCGCCCAGCCGTCCCTCGGTGCCGACCTCGCGGGCGACCCGGGTCACCTCGCCGGTGAAGAGGGAGAGCTGGTCCACCATCTTGTTGACGGCCCGGCCGAGCCGGCGCAGATCGCCGCGCAACTGGCGGTTCCCGTCGTGGAGATCGACCCGCTGGGTCAGATCGCCGCCCGCCACCGCGTCCAGGACACGCGTGGCGTTCGCCGCCGGTACGACCAGGGCGTCGATCAGCGTGTTCGCGCTGGTCACCCCGGCCTGCCAGGCGCCCTGTCCGGGGCTGGCGGCCAGCCGCTCGTCGAGGCGCCCGTGGCGGACGACCTCGCGGCGCACCCGCAGCAACTCGTCGGTGAGGTGCTGGTTGCGCACGGCGACCTGGTTGAAGACCGCCGCCAGCTCGGCGGGTATGCCCTCGTAGGTCTCCTGGAGCCGGACCCCGAAGTCGCCGTCGCGCAGCGCGGTCATCGCGGCCAGCAGCGGGCGTAACTCCAGTGCGCGGATCCAGTCTCCGCCCCCGGAAGGCACGGCACTGTCTCTGTTCATCTCGGCCCACTTCGGTGACTCGGCGCTTATGGGCCCGCTCAGTCTGTCACTCTGTCGGTGTCATGAGGTGCGCAATGTGAGAACCGATCGGGAGCCGCACCGTGGGGTCCATTCCAACGCAGCGGGAGAGCGTGAACCGCCCACTCCGCCCGGCGCCTTCCCCCGACGCGGCGGAGCGCGGGACCGGGTCCGCCGCCCGCACCAGCCTGCCCGGCAACCCGCACGCGCCGTCCGCCGCCCGCCACTTCGTGCGGGCCGCGCTCGCCGACTGGACGGGCCAGGGGGCGCCCGGCGCCGTCCGGCTCGACGAGCGGGCCGCCGACGACGCGGCGATACTCGTCAACGAGCTGGTTACCAACGCCGTGGTGCACGCCGGCACCACCGTCGACCTGGTCTGCCGCCTGGAGCCGCCCGCCGGGGACGAGCCGGGCGCGGTGGTCATCGAGGTCTCCGACCACCACCCCTCCAGGGTCGTACGCAACGAGCCGCGCGGGGCGCGCGAGCCGGGCTCGCCGGAGTACGGGCGGGGGCTGCACCTGGTGGCGGCGCTCGCGGAGTGCTGGGGGATCACCTACCGCCCCGGACTGAAGACGGTGTGGGCGCGGCTGCTCCTCGACACGGACGACTCCCGCCCCGACGGGGACCCGGGCGCCGAAGCGCGGCTCCAACGCGGCCTGCGCGCCGCCGAGATACTGGCCACCCCGCCGCGCGGCGCCCCCTCCGGGCAGGACCGCGACTGGGTGAACCGGGGAGCCCTCTCCTTCCTGGCGGAGGCGTCCGACCTGCTGGCGGGCCAGTTCGACGAGGACATGATCGCGGCGCTCGCCGGACAGCTCCTGGTGCCCCGGCTCTGCGACTGGTGCGCGATCTGGCTCGGCCCGGAGGCCGGCGGCCCGGCCGGCGAGCCCCGGCTCGCCCGGGTGTGGCACGCCCGCGAGTCCGGGATCGATGAGCTGCGGGCGGTCCTGGAGAAGGAGCCGCCGCGGCTGCCGGAGTCCGCGCGCGGCGGGCCGGTCCCGATGCCGTGGCCGGGCCCGGAGCACGGCGACGACGGGGCGGCGCTCGCGTACCGGATGGTGGCGGGCGGCCGGGCCGTCGGCGTGCTCATGCTGGGGCGGGCCGGGATGACGCGCATCCCCGACGAGGTCACGGGCCTTGTCGAGGACTTCGTGCGCCGGGTGGCGCTGGCGATCGGCGCCGCGCGGCAGTACACCCGCCAGGTCACCATCAGCCGGGTGCTCCAGCGCGGGCTGCTGCCCGCGAGCGTCGCGGAGATCCCGGGCGTCGACAGCGCGCTGGTCTACCAGCCCAGCGGCGAGGGCGTGGCGGGCGGCGACTTCTACGACCTGTTCCCCGGCGCCGACGGCCGCTGGTGCTTCGCCCTCGGCGACGTCCAGGGCAGCGGCCCCGAGGCGGCCGTCGTCACCGGCCTGGTCCGGCCCTGGCTGCGGCTGCTCGCCCGCGAGGGGTACGCGGTGCACGACGTGCTCGACCGCCTCAACAAGCTGCTCGTCGACGACGGGGTCGAGGCGGCGGAGGCGGCCGCGCGGATGGTCGCGGCGGCCGGCGGCCGCGAGGTGACCGAGGGGCCGCAGGCACGCTTCCTCTCCCTGCTGTACGGGGAGCTGGTGCCGGTCCCGCCGGAGCAGGGCGGCGGCGTCCTGTGCACCCTGGCGAGCGCCGGGCACCCGCTGCCGCTGCTGCTGCGGCCCGAGGGGTCGGTGCGGGCGGCGGCGGTGCCGCAGGTGCTGATCGGAGTGGTGGAGGGCGCGGCGTACGAGAGCGAGAGCTTCCGGCTGATGCCCGGGGACACCCTGCTGTGCGTCACGGACGGGGTGACCGAGCGCCGCTCGGGAAGGCAGATGTTCGACGACGGCGACGGGCTCGCGGCGGTGCTCGCGGGGTGCGTGGGGATGACGGCGACGGGGGTGGCGGAGAGCGTCAAGCGGGCGGTGTACGCGTTCGGCACGACGCCGCCGGAGGACGACCTGGCGCTGCTGGTACTCCAGGCGCGGTGACCTCGGGCGGTCGGCCGGACCCGGGGGCGCGCGGCGTGCGGTGAGGCCGGACCCGGGGCGCGCGGGCGTGCGGTGAGAGGGCGCTCCCCGGTGGCGGACAATGGGGGCATGCCTTCCGTACTGCCCGATGGTGAGCCCATGCCCGAGGACGGGGCGCTGCCCGGTTCCGCCCTGGAGGGCGCGGGGGAGCGGCCGCTCGGCTTCTACCTGCACGTTCCCTACTGCGCCACGCGCTGCGGGTACTGCGACTTCAACACCTACACCGCCACCGAGCTGCGCGGCTCCGGCGGCGTCCTGGCGTCCCGGGACAACTACGCCGCCACCCTGATCGACGAGGTCCGCCTCGCCCGGAAGGTGCTCGGGGACGACCCCCGCCCGGTCCGCACGGTCTTCGTGGGCGGCGGCACCCCGACCCTGCTCCCGGCGGCCGACCTGGTCCGCATGCTGTCGGCCGTACGCGAGGAGTTCGGCCTGGCGGACGACGCCGAGGTGACGACGGAGGCGAACCCCGAGTCGGTGGACCGGGCGTACCTGGAGGAGCTGAGGGCGGGCGGCTTCAACCGCGTCTCCTTCGGCATGCAGAGCGCGAAGCAGCACGTCCTGAAGATCCTGGACCGTACGCACACGCCGGGGCGCCCCGAGGCGTGCGTCGCGGAGGCGCGGGCGGCGGGCTTCGACCACGTCAACCTGGACCTGATCTACGGGACGCCGGGGGAGACGGACGAGGACTGGCGGGAGTCGCTGGCGGCGGCGGTCGGGGCGGGCCCCGACCACATCTCCGCCTACGCCCTGATCGTCGAGGAAGGCACCCAGCTGGCGCGCCGGATCCGCCGGGGCGAGGTCCCGATGACGGACGACGACGTCCACGCGGACCGCTATCTGATCGCGGACTCGGTCCTGGCGGAGGCGGGCTTCCACTGGTACGAGGTGTCCAACTGGGCCACCACGGAGGCGGGCCGCTGCCTCCACAACGAGCTGTACTGGCGGGGCGCGGACTGGTGGGGCGCGGGGCCGGGAGCCCACTCCCACGTGGGCGGGGTCCGCTGGTGGAACGTGAAGCATCCGGGGGCGTATGCGGCGGCGCTGGCGGGCGGGCGCACGCCGGGCGCGGGCCGCGAGGTCCTGTCCTCCGGGGACCGTCGCGTGGAGCGCATCCTCCTGGAGCTCCGCCTCCGCGACGGCTGCGCCCTGTCCCTCCTGCACCCGGCGGGCCTCGCGGCATCGCGCCGAGCCCTGTCGGACGGGCTGCTGGAGCCGGGGCCGTACGGGGAGGGACGGGCGGTGCTGACGTTGCGGGGGAGGTTGTTGGCGGACGGGGTGGTGCGGGATTTGGTGGACTGAGTTTTTCTGCCCTGGGCGGGCGGCCGGGGGCTGCGCCCCTGGACACCGTGTTCGTCTGCGGGCCGGTGGGGGCTGGTCGCGCAGTTCCCCGCGCCCCTGAAATGCTCGGCTTCGCCCTCGCCGTCGCCCGTACCCCCTAGGGGCGCGGGGAACTGCGCGACCAGCCCAGCACGGTCCGCAGGCGAACCGAGGGTCTGGGGCGCAGCCCCGGGAGAGCCACCTCTACGTGGGGTCCGTGACGAAGTCGATCAGTTCCTCCACCCGGCCCAGCAGCTCCGGCTCCAGGTCCCGGTAGGAGTGGACCCCGGACAGGATCCGCTGCCACGCCGCCCCCGTGTTGGGGGGCCACCCAAGGGCCCGGCACACCCCCGTCTTCCAGTCCTCCCCCCGCCGCACCACCGGCCACGCCCGGATCCCCACCGACGCCGGCTTCACCGCCTCCCACACGTCGATGTACGGGTGCCCGGCCACCAGCACGTGCGAGCCCGTGACCGCCGCCGCGATCCGGGACTCCTTGGAGCCGGGGACCAGGTGGTCGACCAGGACGCCCAGGCGCGCGTCGGGGCCGGGCGCGAAGTCCGCGACGATGGCGGGGAGGTCGTCGATGCCCGAGAGGTATTCGACGACGACCCCCTCGATCCGGAGGTCGTCGCCCCAGACCTTTTCCACCAGTTCCGCGTCGTGGCGGCCCTCCACGTAGATGCGCCCGGCGCGTGCGACCCGCGCCCGAGCCCCCGGCACTGCCACGGAGCCCGAGGCGGTGCGCGCCGGGCGCGAGGGGGAGGGCGCGGGCGGGCGTACCAGCGTGACCACCTTCCCCTCCAGCAGGAACCCCCGGGCCTCCATCGGGAACACGCGCTGTTTGCCGAAGCGGTCCTCCAGCGTCACCGTCCCCGCCTCACAGCGGAGCACCGCCCCGCAGAACCCGGTCGTCACCTCCTCGACGACCAGGTCGAGCTCGGCGGGCACCTCGGGGGCCGGGGTCCCCTTCTTCCAGGGCGGAGTCAGGTCCGGGCTGTAGCTGCGCATTCGGATGAGAATACGGGCGTTTCATGTGGCCATATGGGTGTACGCCGCTACGACACGCCGAATTCCGCCGCGAGTTGGGTCCGCTGCGCCCGTACGAACGCCGCGTCCACCACCGCCCCGTGCCCCGGCACGTACACCGCGTCCTCGCCGCCCAGGTCGAGCAGCCGGTCGAGCGCGGCGGGCCAGCGGGTGCGGACCGCGTCCGGGCCCGCCTGCGGCTCGCCGGACTCCTCGACCAGGTCGCCGCAGAAGACGATCTCGGGCGACCCCGGCGAGGCCGGGACCAGTACGGCCAGGTCGTGGCCGCTGTGGCCGGGGCCCACGTTCGCGAGCAGCACCTGCCGCCCGCCCAGCTCCAGCGTCCACTCGCCCGTCACGAAGTGGTGCGGGCGCACCAGCAGGTCCGCCGCCTCGGCGGCCTGTGCGGCCGGCACCCCGTGCGCGACCGCGTCGGTGCGCAGGGCGTCGCCGTCGAGGACCCGGTCGATGCCCACCGCCCCATACACCTCGGCCCCCGAGAACGCGGCCGTGCCGAGCACGTGGTCGAAGTGCGGATGGCTGAGTGCGATGTGCGTCACCCGGCGCCCGATCAGCGCCTGCGCCTGGGCGCGCAGCTCGGCGCCCTCGCGCAGGGTCGACCCCGTGTCGTACAGCAGGACCGCGTCGGTGCCGACGACCAGGCCGGCCGTCGCGTCCCACCCCGGAAGCCGGCGGCGGCCCACGCCGTCGCCAAGGCGTTCCCAGCCGAACTCTTCCCATCTGACGTCCATGACGTGACGCTATCCCGGGCGGTCGGGGACGGCGCCCGACCGCGCCGCTCCACCGCGCCGCGAGCGTCACGGGCGGCCGCCCTTGCTAGGGGTGTACCGGTCGGCCGTACACTGGCCGGGGGATTGCTGGCACTCGAACGCACAGAGTGCCAGGCAGAGAGCCTAGGGACGACAGCTGGAGGTGTGCGCGGTGCTCAGTGAACGCAGACTTGAGGTCCTGCGCGCCATCGTCCAGGACTATGTCGGGACCGAGGAGCCGGTCGGCTCGAAGGCCCTGACCGAGCGGCACGCGCTGGGCGTCTCCCCGGCGACCGTGCGCAACGACATGGCCGTACTGGAAGAGGAGGGCTTCATCGCCCAGCCTCACACCAGCGCCGGGCGCATTCCCACCGACAAGGGCTATCGGCTGTTCGTCGACCGGCTCGCGGGCGTCAAGCCGATGTCGTCGCCGGAGCGGCGGGCCATCCAGAACTTCCTGGACGGGGCCGTCGACCTCGACGACGTGGTGGCGCGGACCGTGCGGCTGCTCGCGCAGCTGACGCGGCAGGTCGCCGTCGTGCAGTACCCGTCGCTGACGCGGTCCACCGTGCGGCACGTGGAGCTGCTGTCGCTGGCCCCGGCCAGACTGATGCTGGTGCTCATCACGGACACCGGGCGGGTCGAGCAGCGGCTGGTCGACTGCCCGGCGCCGTTCGGCGAGACCTCGCTGGCGGATCTGCGGGCCCGGCTCAACAGCCGGGTGGTGGGGCGCCGCTTCGCGGACGTCCCGCAGCTGGTGCAGGATCTGCCGGAGTCCTTCGAGCCGGAGGACCGAGGAACCGTTTCGACGGTGCTCTCCACCCTGCTCGAAACCCTGGTCGAGGAGACCGAGGAGCGGCTGATGATCGGCGGCACCGCCAATCTCACCCGCTTCGGACACGACTTCCCCCTGACCATCAGGCCGGTGCTGGAGGCGCTGGAGGAGCAAGTGGTGCTCCTCAAGCTGCTCGGCGAGGCCAAGGAATCGGGCATGACCGTACGAATCGGGCATGAGAACGCCCATGAAGGGCTGAACTCCACGTCCGTCGTCTCGGTCGGCTACGGTTCGGGCGGCGAAGCCGTCGCAAAACTCGGCGTGGTCGGACCGACCCGCATGGATTACCCCGGAACGATGGGAGCGGTACGCGCAGTGGCACGTTACGTCGGACAGATCCTGGCGGAGTCGTAAGTGGCCACGGACTACTACGCCGTACTGGGCGTACGCCGCGACGCATCGCAGGACGAGATCAAGAAGGCGTTCCGGCGCCTGGCGCGTGAACTCCACCCGGATGTGAATCCGGACCCGAAGACGCAGGAGCGCTTCAAGGAGATCAACGCGGCCTACGAGGTCCTCTCGGACCCGCAGAAGAAGCAGATCCACGACCTCGGCGGCGACCCCCTGTCGTCCTCCGGCGGCGGTGGCGCGGGCGGCTTCGGCGCGGGCGGCTTCGGGAACTTCTCGGACATCATGGACGCGTTCTTCGGCAACGCGGCACAGCGCGGCCCGCGCTCGCGCACCCGCCGCGGCCAGGACGCCATGATCCGGCTGGAGATCGACCTCAACGAGGCGGCCTTCGGTACGACCAAGGAGATCCAGGTCGACACCGCCGTGGTGTGTACGACCTGCAGCGGCGAGGGCGCGGCCCCCGGCACCTCGGCGCAGACGTGTGACATGTGCCGCGGCCGCGGTGAGGTCTCCCAGGTGACCCGCTCCTTCCTCGGCCAGGTCATGACCTCCCGCCCCTGCCCCCAGTGCCAGGGCTTCGGGACCGTCGTGCCGACCCCGTGCCCGGAGTGCGCCGGTGACGGCCGCATCCGCTCGCGCCGCACGCTCACGGTCAAGATCCCGGCCGGTGTCGACAACGGCACCCGCATCCAGCTCGCGGGCGAGGGCGAGGTCGGCCCCGGCGGCGGCCCCGCCGGTGACCTGTACGTGGAGATCCACGAGCTGAACCACGACGTCTTCCAGCGCCGTGGCGACGATCTGCACTGCACCGTGACGCTGCCCATGACGGCCGCCTCGCTCGGCACCAAGGTGCCGCTGCAGACGCTGGACGGCATGGAGGAGGTGGACATCCGCCCGGGCACCCAGTCGGGCCAGTCCATCCCGCTGCACGGGCGCGGTGTGACGCATCTGCGCGGCGGCGGCCGGGGCGATCTGATCGTCCACGTCGAGGTCACCACGCCGAGCAAGCTGGACCCGCAACAGGAGGACCTGCTGCGCCAGCTGGCCAAGCTACGCGGCGAGGAGCGGCCGCTCGGCCAGTTCCAGCCGGGGCAGCAGGGTCTGTTCTCCCGCCTGAAGGACGCGTTCAACGGCCGCTGACGGATGCTTCCCGGGGGCTCGGCCCCCGGGACTCCGAGGCGATTCGGTGCCGGAGCGCACCCGTGGCACGATGCGGGCATGGCTTTGACCGATCTCTGCCGGTATCCGATCGTGCAGGCTCCCATGGCCGGTGGCGTCTCCGCCCCCGGTCTGGCCGCCGCGGTCTGCGAGGCCGGCGGACTCGGGTTCCTGGCCGCCGGCTACAAGACGGCCGACGGCATGTACCAGGAGATCAAGCAGCTGCGCGGGCTCACCGGGCGGCCGTTCGGGGTCAACCTGTTCATGCCGCAGCCGCCGCACACCGACCCGGCCGTCATCGAGGTGTACCGCAACCAGCTGGCGGGCGAGGCCACCTGGTACGAGACGCCGCTGGGCGACGCCGACTCCGGCGGCGACGACGGCTACGAGGCCAAGCTGGCGATACTGCGCGAGGACCCGGTCGCGGCCGTCTCCTTCACCTTCGGCTGCCCCGAGCGCGAGGTGCTCGGGGCGTTCGCCGCCCTCGGCACGTACACCGTCGTCACCGTGACCACCGCCGACGAGGCGGTCGCCGCGCAGGGCGCCGGGGCCGACGCCGTGTGCGTGCAGGGGATAGAGGCCGGCGGGCACCAGTCGACCCACCGCGACGACCCGCAGGCCGACGGATCCGGGATCGGGCTGCTGTCGCTGATCACCCAGGTCCGCGAGAGCGTGACGCTGCCGGTCATCGCGACCGGCGGGCTGATGCGCGGCGCCCAGATCGCGGCGGTGATCGCGGCGGGCGCGGACGCGGCACAGCTCGGCACGGCCTTCCTGGCCTCCCCCGAGTCCGGCGCGCACGCGCTGCACAAGCAGGCGCTGACCAACCCCCTCTTCGTCCGTACGGAGCTGACGCGGGCGTTCTCCGGACGCCCGGCCCGCGGGCTGGTCAACCGGTTCATGCGCGAGCACGGGCCGTACGCCCCGGCCGCCTATCCGGAGGTGCACCAGCTCACCGCCGGGCTGCGGCGGGCCGCCGCGGCGGCGGGCGACGCCCAGGGCATGGCGCTGTGGGCGGGGCAGGGGCACCGGCTGGCGCGGGAGCTGCCGGCCGGGCAGCTGGTGGAGGTCCTGGCGGCCGAACTGGACGCCGCGCTGGCCGCGTTGGCCGCCGCATCGAGAAACCGAAACACATGAGGAGTGCGTCATGACCGCCCCGGTCTTCGTCGTCGACCGTTTCCGCGAGTCCGGGCCGGGCGGCCGGTACGTACTGGACGGCCCCGAGGGGAGGCACGCCGTCTCCGTGAAGCGGCTCAGCCCCGGCGAGGACGTCATCCTGACCGACGGGCTCGGCAACTGGTCCGACTGCGTGGTCCTGGCGACCGAGGGCAAGGACCGCCTGATCGTCCAGCTCGACTCGCTGTCGTACGAGCCGGAGCCCGAACTCCGCATCACCGTCGTCCAGGCGCTGCCCAAGGGCGACCGGGGCGAGGTCGCGGTCGAGACGATGACCGAGACCGGCGTCGACGCCGTGGTGCCGTGGCAGGCCTCGCGGTGCATCACGCAGTGGAAGGGCGACCGGGGCGCCAAGTCCCTCGCCAAGTGGCGCGCCACGGCCCGGGAGGCGGGCAAGCAGTCGCGCCGGGTGCGGTTCCCGGAGGTACGGGACGCGATGACGACCAAGCAGGTTGTCGCGTTTTTGGCCACGGCTGATTTCGCCGCCGTGCTGCACGAGGACCGGGACGCCCCGAGCGAGTCGCTGGCCACCGCCGAGCTTCCCGAAAACGGGGAGATCGTCCTGGTGGTGGGCCCCGAAGGGGGCGTCTCCCCCGAGGAGTTGGCGGCTTTCGCGGCGGCGGGCGCCCAGCCGTACCGGCTCGGTCCGAGCGTTCTGCGCACCTCCACGGCGGGCACGGCGGCGGCCGCGCTGCTGATGGGGCGCACCGGCCGCTGGTCGTGACGTCGTAAAGCCGTCTACCGCGCCCGGCGCGGTGGTGGGACGCTGGCGCGTATGGGGGCAAGGAGATACGTAACGTTGCCGCTGCGCCACCGCCGCGCGCTCGCCGCGCTCGCTCTGGCCGGGGTGGCCGCCGTCGGGGCCGCGGCCTGCGACCCGGTCGGCGGCATGAGCGCGGTCACCGTCTCGGTGACCACCGACAAGGTCGCGACGAGCAAGCTGGAGCACGACGGCGTCAAGGTGCGGTACCTGACGTGTACGGCGAAGATCGACGGCGGTGGCACGTCGACCCGTACCCCGTCGGCCGGTTCGACCCGCACGGTCGCCACGGTCGACTGCCGGGGCCGCACCGACGACAACAAGAAGATCAACGTCACCGGCAAGGTGACGGAGGAGCGCGAGGACCGCTGTGTACGGGGCGACCTGACGGCGAAGGTCGCGGACCGCACGGTCTTCCACGCCAGTGTCCTGGGCGACTGCAACGCCCCGCTCCCCACCAGGAACACCCCCAGGCCCCCGGGCAAACCGGGCAGCCGACCGACGGTGACGGTCACGGTGACCGTGACGGAGTCGTTCAAGGGCAAGTGACGAACCGGGACGGATGAGTACGGGGCGAGTGCGGATCGGCGGGCCGACGTCAGTAGCATGCTGGTGACTGATCCACTGTTCCACCGCGACCGAGGAGCTCAGGACCGTGGCCGGAGAGCCGCAGGCGGACTGCCTGTTCTGCAAGATCGTCTCGGGGGACGTCCCGGCGACCGTCGTCCGGGAGACCGAGACCGTCGTGGCGTTCCGCGACATCAACCCCCAGGCGCCGACGCACATCCTTGTCATCCCCCGCGTCCACCACCCCGACGCCGCCTCGCTCGCCGCCGCCGAGCCGGCGATCGCCGCCGATCTGCTGCGCGAGGCCGGGGACATCGCCGCCGCCGAGAACGTCGACGGCAGCGGCTACCGGATCGTCTTCAACACCGGCACCGGCGCGGGCCAGACCGTCTTCCACGCGCACGCCCACCTGCTCGGCGGGCGCGGCCTGCAGTGGCCGCCGGGATAGTCGGACAGGACCGGTAACCGCACGTGTCCGTACGTGAATTGGTGGTGCTCGGCACCGCCAGCCAGGTCCCGACCCGGCACCGCAACCACAACGGCTATCTGCTGCGCTGGGACGGCGAGGGCATCCTCTTCGACCCTGGCGAGGGTACCCAGCGGCAGATGCTGCGGGCCGGCGTGGCCGCGCACGACATCGACCGGATCTGCGTCACGCACTTCCACGGCGACCACTCGCTGGGGCTCGCCGGGGTGATCCAGCGGATCAACCTCGACCGCGTGCCGCACCCGGTCACCGCGCACTACCCGGCGAGCGGGCAGCACTTCTTCGACCGGCTGCGGTATGCCACGGCCTACCGCGAGACGGTCGAGCTGGCCCAGGCGCCGGTCGACGGCGAGGGGGCGGTGCTGGCCGCGACCGACGCGTACACGCTCGAAGCGCGGCGGCTCTCGCACCCGGTGGAGTCGTACGGCTACCGGATCACCGAGCCGGACCGGCGCCGGATGCTGCCCGCGCTCCTCGCCGAGCACGGCATCGCCGGGCCGGACGTGGGCCGCCTCCAGCGCGAGGGCGCGCTCGGCGGGGTGACGCTCGACGACGTCAGCGAGACGCGGCGCGGGCAGCGGTTCGCCTTCGTCATGGACACCCGGCTCTGCGACGGTGTGCCCGCGCTGGCCGAGGGCTGCGACATGCTGGTCGTCGAGTCGACGTTCCTGGACGAGGACGTACGGCTGGCGGAGGACCACGGACATCTGACGGCGGGTCAGGCGGCCGGGGTCGCCCGGGACGCGGGGGTCCGCCACCTCGTCCTCACCCACTTCTCGCAGCGGTACGCGGACCCGGCGGCGTTCGAGCGGCAGGCGCGGGGGGCGGGGTTCGAGGGGGAGCTGACCATCGCGGCGGATCTGATGCGGGTGCCGCTGCCGAAACGTACGCCGTAGCGACCTTGCCGTAACCCCTTTCCTTGTTGCAGCCACTTTCAGGAAGCGCCACCATGCCCATCCCCAAAGCCGAACTCCACCTCCACATCGAAGGCACCCTCGAACCCGAGCTCGCCTTCGAACTCGCCGCGCGCAACGGTGTGCGGCTGCCGTACGCGGACACCGAGGAGCTGCGCAAGGCGTACCTCTTCGACGACCTGCAGTCCTTCCTCGACCTGTACTACTCGCTGATGGCGGTGCTGCGCACGGAGGACGACTTCGAGGCGCTGGCGGAGGCGTATCTGGCGCGGGCGGCGGCGCAGGGGGTGCGGCACGCGGAGATCTTCTTCGACCCGCAGGCGCACACCGCGCGCGGTGTGCCCATCGGGACCGTGGTGGAGGGGCTCGGCCGGGCCCTGGACCGCAGTGCGGCCCGCCACGGCATCACGACCCGGCTCATCCTCTGCTTCCTGCGCGACCAGTCGGCGGAGTCCGCTCTGGAGACGCTGGAGGCGGCGCGGCCGCATCTGCACCGGATCGTGGGCATCGGCCTCGACTCGGCGGAGGTCGGTCATCCGCCGGCGAAGTTCCGCGAGGTGTACGCGGTGGCGGACTCGCTGGGGCTGCGGAAGGTGGCGCACGCGGGGGAGGAGGGGCCGCCGTCGTACATCACCGAGGCGCTCGACGTGCTGGGGGTGGAGCGGGTGGACCACGGGCTGCGGGCCCTGGAGGACCCCTCGCTGGTCGCCCGCCTGGTCCGTGACCGCATCCCGCTGACGCTCTGCCCCCTCTCGAACGTCCGGCTGCGGGCCGTGTCCGTCCTGGAGGAGCATCCGTTGCGGCGGATGATGGACGCGGGGCTGATGTGCACGGTGAACTCCGACGATCCCGCGTACTTCGGGGGGTATGTGGGGGACACGTTCGATGCGGTGGGGGTGGCGCTGGGGCTGTCGTCGGAGGACTTCCGGACGCTCGCCCGGAACTCGTTCCTGGCGGCGTTCCTGGAGGGGGAGGAGGGGGTGCGGGAGGGGTACCTGGCGGAGGTCGAAGCGTACGAATTCCCCACCCCGCCCGTTCCCTAAACCCTCCGGGGGTGGGAGGGGGTGAAGGTGGTTTCCCGGGGGCTACGCCCCCGGACCCCGGGCGGGGCCTGCGGCCCCTGCACCCCGCTTCGGGGCTCCGCCCCGGACCCCGCTCCTCAAACGCCGGAGGGGCTGATTGGCCGCCCCCCATCCCCCTAAGGGGCGCGGGGAACTGCGCGCTCAGCCACAGCCGGGCCGCAGATGAACGCTGGGCCATGAAGGGGCGCGGGGAACTGCGCGCTCAGCCACAGCCGGGCCGCAGATGAACGCTGGGCCATGAAGGGGCGCGGGGAACTGCGCGCTCAGCCACAGCCGGGCCGCAGATGAACGCTGGGCCATGAAGGGGCGCGGGGAACTGCGCGCTCAGCCACAGCGGAGCCGCAGATGAACGCCGGGCCAAGAAGGGGCGCGGGGAACTGCGCGCTCAGCCCCCGCCGGGCCCGCAGACGAACCCCGCCCCCCCCGGAGGGCCCCGCTCCCTTGACCCCCCTCCGTTCACATATCTAGTCTCCATTCCCATGGATGCACATCCGCAGCAGCACCCCATCGTCGACATCCGCCTCACCCCCGTCCTCATCTCCGACCCCCCGCTCCTCAACGTCCAGGGCGTGCACCAGCCGTACACCCCGCGCCTCGTCGTCGAAGTCGTCACCGACAGCGGTGTCACCGGCGTCGGGGAGACCTATGGCGATACCAAGTACCTGGAGCTGGCCCGGCCGTATGCCGACTCCCTTCTCGCCGTCGGGCACGACCTTTGCGATCTCAATGGGCTGTTCACCCTCATGAACAATCTGCCCGTGGACGAGGCGCGCGTCGATCACTGCGTCGACGTCGGTGGGCTGCGTGGGGTGCAGAGCGCCGACAAGCTGCGGCTCTCCGTCGTCTCCGCCTTCGAGGTGGCCTGCCTCGACGCGCTCGGCAAGACGCTCGGCGTGCCCGTGCACACCCTTCTCGGCGGCAAGGTCCGCGACAGCGTGGAGTACAGCGCCTATCTCTTCTACCGGTGGGCCGAACACCCGGGCGGGGCGGGCGAGAAGGACGACTGGGGGGCAGCCGTCGACCCCGCCGGGATCGTGGCGCAGGCCCGGCGGTTCGTGCGCGAGTACGGGTTCGGCTCGTTCAAGCTCAAGGGCGGCGTCTTCCCGCCCGAGCAGGAGGTCGCCGCGGTCCGGGCGCTCGCCGAGGCCTTTCCGGGGCGTCCGCTGCGGCTCGACCCGAACGGCGGCTGGAGCGCGGCCACCTCGCTGCGCGTCGCCGCCGAGCTCGCGGACGTACTGGAGTACCTGGAGGACCCGGCGTCCGGCACGCGCGCGATGGCCGAGGTCTCGGCGGGTACGGCCGTCCCGCTCGCCACCAACATGTGCGTGACCACCTTCGGGGAGATCCGGGAAGCCTTTCTCCGTGACGCCGTGCAGGTCGTCCTCAGTGATCATCACTACTGGGGCGGGCTGCGCAACACCCGGGAGCTGGCCGCGATCTGCCGGACCTTCGGGGTGGGCCTGTCCATGCACTCCAACACCCATATGGGCATCAGCCTCGCCGCGATGACCCACGTCGCCGCGACCGTGCCCAACCTCGACTACGCGTGCGACAGCCACTACCCGTGGCAGAGCGAGGACGTCGTCGTGGACCGCCATGTCTTCCGGGACGGGCGGCTCGCCGTATCCGACGCCCCGGGGCTCGGCGTCACCCTCGACCGGGACGCGCTCGACCGCCTCCACCGGCGCTGGCTGGCCGACGACGGCGCCCTGCGCGACCGCGACGACGCCGCCGCGATGCGACGGGCCCCCGGGTACGAGGAGTGGCGCACACCGGTCCTGCCGCGCTGGTAGGAGGGGTCTCGTCCGCGTACGGATCGGGCACACTGGCCTGATCCGTACGCGAACGGGGAGTCCGCCGTGACCACATCCAGTAGAGAGCAGCAGGACCGTGCCGACCGGTGGGGCCACACCGCGGGCGTCGACCCGCTGGACAAGGTGCGCCGGCCCGGCGACCCGGAGTGCGACGTCTTCCTGACCGGCACGGTCTTCCTCGACATCATCTTCACCGGCCTCGACTCCGCCCCGGTGCGCGGCACCGAGTCCTGGGCGCGCGGCATGGGCTCCAGCCCCGGCGGGGTCGCCAACATGGCCATCGCGCTCGCCCGGCTCGGGCTGCGCACCTCGCTGGCGGCGGCCTTCGGCGACGACCACTACGGCGAGTACTGCTGGGACGCCCTGGAGCAGGGCGAGGGCATCGACCTGTCGCTGTCGCGGACCGTGCCCGGCTGGCACTCGCCGGTCACCGTCTCCATGGCGTACGAGGGCGAGCGGACCATGGTCTCGCACGGCCACGAGGCGCCCCCGGAAACCGTGCCCTTCCACGCGGGCACACCCGCCGGCCCGCCACGCGCGCGTGCCGCGATCGCCTCGTTGGTGCCCGGGCGCACCGAGGAGTGGATCGCCGACGCCGCCCGAGCGGGCTCGCGGATCTTCGCGGACGTCGGCTGGGACGACACCGGGCACTGGGACCTGGCGGGCCTGACCGGTCTCGAACACTGCGAGGCGTTCCTGCCCAACGCGGGCGAGGCGATGCGCTACACCCGCACCGACTGCCCGCGCGCGGCCGCCCGCGCCCTCGCCGAGAAGGTGCCGGTCGCGGTGGTCACCCTGGGCGCGGAGGGCGCGTACGCGGTGGACGGCTCGACCGGCGAGACCGCCGAGGTGCCCGCGATCGCCGTGGAGGCGCTCGACCCGACGGGGGCGGGCGACGTGTTCGTGGCCGGGTTCGTCACCGGCACGCTCGCGGGGTGGCCGCTGGCGGACCGGCTGGCGTTCGCCGGGCTGACGGCCGCGCTCTCGGTGCAGGAGTTCGGCGGCTCGCTCTCGGCGCCGGGCTGGGCGGAGATCGCCGCGTGGTGGCAGCAGGTGCGTACGTACGAGGACCAGGACCCCGCGGCGCTGCGGCGGTACGCGTTCCTGGAGGGGCTGCTGCCGGGCGCGGCCCGGCCGTGGCCGCTGCGCCGGGCCGTCCCGACGATCGGCTTCCCCCGCCCGGCGTGAGTGCCCCGGTGGGGCGATCGTTCGGCTGCGGACCGTAGGTGGCTGGTCGCGCAGTTCCCCGCGCCCTTGAATACGCCCCCAAGGGGCGCGGGGAACTGCGCCCAGCTGCCCGTGGTCCGCAGCCGAACACCCGCCCGGTAAAACCCCTCGGCGCTGTCAGTGCCAGGTCGTAGGCTTGGTATTCCAGGGGTTGTCGAGCAGCGAGAACCCTGCAACGGGAGGTATGTGCAGGCCACAGAGCCGGCCCATGACTCAGACACCCACACAGCCGCAGGCGAGTGCCCGGATCAAGGTCCCTGCCAAGCACCCGATGGTGATGCTGCTCGGATCCGGCGACTCGCTGCTGCGCGTGATCGAGAAGGCCTTCCCGGCGGCCGACATCCATGTCCGGGGCAATGAGATCAGTGCCACGGGGGCCCCGGCGGAAGTCGCGCTCATCCAACGCCTGTTCGACCAGATGATGCTGGTGCTCCGCACCGGTCAGCCGATGACGGAGGACGCAGTGGAACGCTCGATCGCCATGCTCAGGGCGAGCGAGAACGGCAAGGGGGAGGACGGCCACGAGACGCCGGCCGACGTGCTCACCCAGAACATCCTCTCCAGCCGCGGTCGCACCATCCGCCCCAAGACCCTCAACCAGAAGCGTTACGTCGACGCGATCGACAAGCACACGATCGTCTTCGGCATCGGCCCCGCCGGCACCGGAAAGACCTATCTCGCCATGGCCAAGGCGGTCCAGGCCCTGCAGTCCAAGCAGGTCACCCGGATCATCCTGACCCGGCCCGCCGTGGAGGCGGGCGAGCGCCTCGGCTTCCTGCCGGGCACGCTCTACGAGAAGATCGACCCGTATCTGCGCCCGCTCTACGACGCGCTGCACGACATGCTCGACCCCGAGTCGATCCCCCGCCTGATGGCGGCCGGAACGATCGAGGTCGCCCCGCTGGCGTACATGCGCGGACGCACGCTGAACGACGCGTTCATCATTCTGGACGAGGCGCAGAACACCAGCGCCGAGCAGATGAAGATGTTCCTCACCCGCCTCGGTTTCGACTCGAAGATCGTCATCACGGGTGACATCACCCAGGTCGACCTGCCGAACGGGACGAAGAGCGGTCTGCGCCAGGTCCAGGCGATCCTGGAGGGTGTCGAGGACGTCCACTTCTCCCGGCTGTCGTCCCAGGACGTCGTCCGGCACAAGCTCGTCGGCCGTATCGTCGACGCGTACGAGAAGTACGACAGCCAGCAGGGCCACAACGGGAAGTAGTCAGAGCGCACCATGTCGATCGACGTCAACAACGAGTCCGGAACCGAGGTCGACGAGCAGGCGATCCTCGACATCGCCCGCTACGCACTCACGCGGATGCGGATCCACCCGCTCTCCGAGCTCTCGGTGATCGTCGTGGACGCCGAGGCCATGGAGCAGCTGCACATCCAGTGGATGGACCTGCCGGGTCCGACCGACGTCATGTCCTTCCCGATGGACGAGCTGCGTCCGCCGATGAAGGACGACGAGGAGCCCCCCCAGGGGCTCCTCGGTGACATCGTGCTCTGCCCCGAGGTCGCCAAGCAGCAGGGCGAGGACGCGCCGACGCAGCACTCCATGGACGAGGAGCTCCAGCTCCTGACCGTCCACGGAGTGCTGCACCTGCTGGGGTACGACCACGAGGAGCCGGACGAGAAGGCCGAGATGTTCGGTCTGCAGGCGGCCATCGTCGACGGCTGGCGGGCGGAGAAGGGCCACACCGGCCCCTCCCCGGCGCCGACCGTCTCATGACCGGGCAACTGCTCTTCGGCGCCGTCGCCCTGGTCGTGGTCGCCTGGCTGGCCGCCTGCGCGGAGGCCGGCATCGCCCGTACGTCCTCGTTCCGCGCGGCCGAGGCCGAGCGGTCCGGGCGGCGCGGCGCGGCCAAGCTCGCCCAGGTGGCCGCCGACCCCACCCGCTACCTCAATGTGGCCCTGCTCGTCAGGGTCGCCTGCGAGATGGCGGCCGGGGTCCTCGTCACCTACGTCTGCCTGGAGGACTTCGGCGAGACCTGGACGGCGCTGGTCGTCGCCATCGCCGTGATGGTGCTCGTCTCCTACGTCGCCGTCGGTGTCTCGCCGCGCACCATCGGCCGCCAGCACCCGCTGAACACGGCGACGGCCGCCGCGTACGTCCTGCTGCCGCTGGCCAGGGTCATGGGCCCGGTGCCGCAGCTGCTCATCCTCCTCGGCAACGCGCTCACGCCCGGAAAGGGCTTCCGCAAGGGCCCGTTCGCCTCCGAGGCCGAGCTGCGGGCGATGGTCGACCTCGCCGAGCAGGAGTCGCTGATCGAGGACGACGAGCGCCGGATGGTGCACTCGGTCTTCGAACTCGGCGACACGCTGGTGCGCGAGGTGATGGTGCCGCGCACCGACCTCGTCTGCATCGAGCGCTACAAGACCATCCGCCAGGCGCTCACCCTCGCGCTGCGCTCGGGCTTCTCCCGCATCCCGGTGACCGGCGAGAACGAGGACGACATCGTCGGGATCGTGTATCTGAAGGACCTGGTCCGCAAGACGCACATCAACCGCGACTCCGAGGCCGATCTGGTCTCCACCGCGATGCGCCCCGCCGCGTTCGTACCCGACACCAAGAACGCGGGCGACCTGCTGCGCGAGATGCAGCAGGACCGCAGCCACGTCGCCGTCGTCATCGACGAGTACGGCGGCACGGCCGGCATCGTCACCATCGAGGACATCCTGGAGGAGATCGTCGGGGAGATCACCGACGAGTACGACCGGGAGCTGACGCCGGTCGAGGAGCTGGCGGACGGCTGCTTCCGGGTCACCGCGCGGCTCGACATCGGCGACCTGGGCGAGCTGTTCGGGTTCGACGAGTTCGACGACGAGGACGTGGAGACGGTCGGCGGACTGCTCGCCAAGGCGCTCGGGCGGGTGCCGATCGCGGGCGCCACGGCGGCCGTGGACCTGCCGGACGGGCGCTCGCTGCGCCTGACGGCCGAGTCCCCGGCGGGCCGCCGGAACAAGATCGTGACCGTGCTCGTGGAGCCGCAGCCGGTCAAGGAGGAGGAAGAGGCGTGACACCCCAGGAGCTCAGGGCCTTCTGCCTGGCGTTCAACGCCGCGACGGAGGAGTTCCCGTTCGACTCGGGGACCTCGGTCTTCAAGGTCCTCGGGAAGATGTTCGCGCTGAGCAACCTGGGCGGCGCCCCGCTCACCGCCAACCTGAAGTGCGACCCGGACGACGCGGTGCGGCTGCGCGCCGAGTACCCGGCGATCGTGCCCGGCTGGCACATGAACAAGCGCCACTGGAACACGGTGGACGTGGACCAGCTCCCGGACCGGCTGGTCCGGGAGCTGATCGAGGATTCGTACGACCTGGTCGTGGCCGGTCTCCCGAAGGCCGAGCGGCTCCGGCTCGACCGGCCCTGACAGCGCAGGCCCTACGCCTTCCGGCGGCCGAGGCCGACCGCCACCAGCGCCGCCGCCGCGACCACGATCACCGCGTCGATCAGCAGCACGGTCCGCACCCCGTGGAACAGGTCGTCCCCGGTGGTGGCGAGCACGCCGAGCAGCGGGATGCCGATGGTGATGCCGACCTGCTGGGTGGTGGTGACCAGACCCGTCGCCAGCCCCTGCTCCTCGTCGGGCACACCGCTGGTGACGGTCAGTCCGTACGAGATGATCGCGCCCAGGTGGCACATGCTGGCCAGCGAGACGGCGACGGTGGCGAGCAGCGCGCCCGACTCGCGGCCCAGGGCGAGCAGCAGGGCGATGAACAGGCCCTGGCCGAGCAGTGAGACGACCAGGGTGCGGCGGGCGCCGAAGCGGCCGATGACCTTGGCGGCGTAGCTGCCGGCGACCGCCGACATGACGCCCTGGACGCCGAAGACCAGACCCGTCCTGAAGGACGACAGGCCCAGGACCTCCTGGAGGTAGAGGGTCAGTACGAAGACGACCGTCGACATCATCGAGAAGGTGACCAGACCGCCCAGGTTGCCCCACGCCACCGTGCGGCGCTTCAGCATCGGCAGCGAGACCAGCGGCGCCGGGGCCTTCGACTCGACGACCACGAACGCCGCGAGCAGCAGCAGACCGGCGACCAGCGTGCCCCACACGTCCACGCCGCCGAAGCCGCGCTGGGCCGCCGTCGACAGGGAGTAGATCAGGGCGAGCAGCCCGCCGGTGACGGTGATCGCGCCGGGGATGTCCAGGCGCGGGCGGTCCGGGGTGCGGTACTCGGGCAGCAGGCCGGGCGCCAGGGCGAGGACGATCACCGCGGCGACCGCGAGCAGGCCCATGGTCGAGCGCCAGCCCAGGGTGTCGGTCATGACCCCGCCGAGCACCATGCCGACGGTGAAGCCGAGCGAGAGCAGGGTGCCGCTGATGCCGAGCGCCCGGTCGCGCTGCGGGCCCTCGGGGAAGGTGGTGGTCAGCAGGGACATACCGGTCGGCACGATCACCGCGGCGCCCAGGCCCTGCAGGGCGCGGCCGGTCAGGAACGACGCCGGGTCCCAGGCCAGGGCGGCGAGCAGCGAGGCCGCGCCGAAGAGGGCGAGACCGGTCAGGAACAGCTTCTTGCGGCCGTACAGATCGGCGATCCGGCCGAACAGGAGCAGGAAGCCGCCGGACGGCAGCGCGAACGCGGTGACCGCCCACTGGAGCGCGGACCGGCTCAGGCCCAGGTCGTCGCCGAGGACGGGCAGCGCCACGTTCAGTACGGAGAAGTCGAGCGCCACCATGAACTGGGCGGCGCAGAGCACGAACAGGACCAGCTTCGCCCGGCCCGGGAGCCGGCCGTCCTGCGGGGCCCGTGCGGCGGCCGACGTGGCCGGTGCGGTGGGGGTGTCGATTGCCATGGCCACAGCCTGGCCGCCCGGGAATCACCGTGGAGAGTGGGAACTTATCCTGTTGGCGGCACCACCAGGCAGCGGCCCAGGGCCTGTCCGGCGGATCTGGTCGGCCTCGGCCCGGGACGCCTTTTCGGTCGCGTGCCGACCAGATCCGCCGGGCAGGCCCTAAGGCGCCGACCGGTAGCCGACGAGGGGGAGTACGTACGTGGCCACGCCGATCGACAAGTCGCTGCGGCGCACCGAACTGCGCGAGTTCCTGATGAACCGGCGGGGCCGGATCAGCCCCACCGCCGCCGGTCTGCCCGACGGCGGCGCCCGCCGCCGCACCCCGGGGCTGCGCCGCGAGGAGGTCGCGGTGCTCGCCGGGGTGGGCGTCTCCTGGTACCAGTGGCTGGAGCAGGGCCGGGACATCACGGTGTCGCCGCAGGTGCTGGACTCGGTGGGCCGGGTCCTCAAGCTGACCAGCGCCGAGCGCCGGCATCTGTACGTGCTGGCCGGGCTCAACCCGCCCGCGCCCGAGGTCGACCCGGCCAACGCCGACATGTGCCACGGCCTGCAGCGGCTGATCGACGCCTGGATGCCGTTCCCCGCGCACATCATGGACGCGTACTGGAACACGGTGATGTACAACGACGCGGCCGCCATGGTGCTCGGCATGCGCCCCGAGATCGTGCAGAACTGTCTGATCGCGTTCTTCACCGACCCGGTCTACCGCTCCCGCACCAAGTGCTGGGAGGAGATCGCCGGGAAGGTGGTCGCCCAGTACCGGGCGGCCTGCTCGGAGCGGCCCGGTGACGAGGGCTTCCAGGAGGTCGTCGAGGAGGCGTCCCGGCTCTCGGCGGAGTTCGCGGAGCTGTGGAGGCAGCGGGACATCCTGCCCGGCGGCCAGATCAAGAAGGAGTTCCAGCACCCGGTGGTGGGCACGCTGTTCGTCGAGTCCACCCAGCTGCGGGTCCCCGCCCGCCCGGACCTCGCGATCGTGCTGCACAACCCGCTGCCGGAGACCGACACGGCCGCGAAGCTGGAGTGGCTGGCGACGCCGGAGGGGCGGCGCGGGTCGATGTACCCGGTGGCGGGCTGAGCGCGGGGGGTTGCGCGCCGGCCGCTCCGGGCGCACTCCTTATGCTCGTCACATGACTCTGAGCACCGAACTCGACCCCGAGGACCGCAAGATCATCACCCTGGCGCGCAGCGCCCGGGCCCGCAACGGGGTGGCCGAGGGCGCGGCCGTACGGGACGAGACCGGGCGTACGTATGTCGCCGGGACCGTGGAGCTGGACTCGCTCAAGCTCTCGGCGCTGCGCACAGCGGTCGCGATGGCCGTGGCGAGCGGGGCGAAGTCGCTGGAGGCGGCGGCCGTGGTGACCGAGGCGGAGACGGCGTGCGCCGAGGACCGGGCGGCGGTGCGGGACCTGGGCGGCGCGGCGACCCCGGTCCTGGTGGCGGGCCCGGACGGCGAACTCCGCGCGAGGGTCGCGGCGGGGTGAGGTGCCAGGTCTTCGTCTGCGGGTGAGTGGTGGGTTGCTCGCGCAGTTCCCCGCGCCCCTGAAGCGCCCCTCCGGGCCGCCCCCGGCGTTCAAGGGGCGCGGGGAACTGCGCGACCAGCCCCCACCGGCCCGCAGCTGATGCACCCCGTTCCAGCCACCCGGGCCATGGCCGGTTGCGGCCCACCGGACCAACGGTTTCCGGCCGACGCCGAAGAAACCCCCAACCCCCCCTTGCGCCCCCGCGCCCCCCGCGCATCAATGAACAGCAGTTCATCCGACGGACCGTCAGATATGGCGGCCGGGCAGGGGGCGCGAGCCGCGGCCCCCGCGCCGAGTCGGCCGCCCTCCTCCCGTGTGGCGTGCGCACCCCGCCCGCGGACGGTTTCACGCGCATGCGCATGCGCTTCAGCGCGGCACTCGCCATCTCCCTGTACGGGAAGTACGGGAAGGGGAACCGATGTTACGCAAGAGGCCACTGGTGCTCGCGGCGCTCGCCGCGGGCGGACTGGCCACCGGTGCACTGGTGCTGGCCCCGACGGCCTCGGCCGTCTCCCCGGGGTCGGCCACCGAGGTCTACGACTGCGGTTTCTACGGCGGCGGTGAGGCGACGCTGACGGCCACCCAGAACGGCACGGCCGCCACCGTCACCCTCACCTCCTCCGAGATCACCACCCCGATCGGGGTGGGCGCGGACTCCATCACCACGACGCTGACCATGGCCAAGGCCGGTGGCGGCACCGTGGTCTTCAGTGGGAAGCGCAACCCCGCGATGTCGGCGGGCAGCGGGGTCACGGTCGGTCCGCTCGGCGGGACCGTCTCGCCAGGGCTCTCCGCCAACGCGCACCCCGGCTCGGTCAAGATGCTGGTCTTCGGGATCACGGTGACCTGCAACTCGACGGCGGCCCAGGCGCCCGGACCGTTCGTGTTCAGCTGACCCTCGGGAACGTCCAGCCCCCCACGCCTCACGGAACCGGCGCCGCCGCCAGCGGCGCCGGTTCCGCACTGCCGTGAGCGGACCACGATCCACCGGTTGACCTGCGAGAACGCGGATCTTGACAGTATCTGATGGCCCATCAGTCAAGGGATTTCGATTCCATTGACTTCTTTTCGCGCCCCCAGGTCAATGGCTCCCTGCCGGCGCAGCCGAGCCGCTGCTGCGCCACAACCGCAGAGGGGGGCAGTCATGCCTTCAGCACGAAGACGGCGCCGCTGGGCCGCCGTACTGGGAGCCGCGGCGCTCATGGCCGGAACCGGAGCGCTCATCGCGCCCGCGCAGGCCCTGGCCGCGACGCCCGTCGACTTCGCCACGCACTGCGTACCGCCGCCCATCGCGGGCATCCCGCCGATCGACGGCACCACGAGTGCCCAGATCACCGTCGACAACGCCACGCCCAAGGTGGGCGACACGGTCACCGTGACGTACACGGTCACCAAGCCCGCCGCCGGCAACCCGGTGGACCTGGCGCTGCCCGCCGACATCATGACCCCCACCGGAAAGGTCACCGTAGGCGGCGCGCAGAGCGGCGCCGTCACGGTCGCCGGACCCAAGAAGAACGACCCGGTGCCGGGGAAGGGCGCGTTCCCGCCGTTCTCCATGACCGGTACGTTCACCGTCACCGCACCCGGCGCGATCACCCTGTCGCCCGGCGACTACAACATCCACACCAGCTACATCATGGAGCTGGACACCCCCTGTACGGTCACCAACCCGCCCGCGCCCGTCTCCGAGACGGTCACCGCGACCGGCGGCGGCCAGACCAACCAGCGGGCCGTCCAGCTGGGCACCGCCTCCGGCAAGCCCGGCGCGAGCGTCACCGTCACCGGGTCGAAGTTCACCGCGGGCGCGACCGTGACGGTCGTCGGCCGGGCCGGGGCCGCCGAGACGGCCGACAAGGCGACCGTGACGGCGGACGCGCAGGGCGCGTTCTCCACCGCCCTGACGGTCAACGACAAGGCGACCAGCGGCATCGTCGCCTACGAGGGAGCGAGCTGGAGCGACGACAAGGGCGCGGGCCCGGCGGCGTACAGCGTCGTCGACGACACCCCGACGCCGCCGAACAGCCAGAAGCTCAACTCCTCGGTCAAGGCGGGCACGCTCTCCATGGCCCAGGCCGGCGACGCCGTCTCCATGGACGCCGTCGACTTCGGCAAGGGCGGCTTCTCCCGGGGCTCGCTCCAGACGGTGACGGTCCAGGACTTCCGCGGCGGCCCCGCGGGCTGGTCCCTGACCGGCAAGGTCACCGACTTCACCGGCCCCGGCGGGGTCAAGATCGACGCCTCGAAGCTCGGCTGGACCCCGGCCTGCGCCACCAAGACCGGTTCCCCGTCGACCTGCGCGGCGGGCTCGCCCGGCACCGTGGGCAGCGCGGGCGCGACCCTCGCGACCACGCCCAACGCGGCGCTCACCGGCGGTGAGTTCACCGTGGACGCCCGGGTCTCGCTGAACGTTCCGGCGTTCACCGCCCCCGGCGCGTACTCCGGTGTGCTGACGCTCACGCTGGCCTGATCCACCCGTGGGCCGGGCGCGCACCCGGCCGGCCCACCCGTCCCCGGGGGTTCCGCACCGTGCGCAAGCTGTACGTCCTCCTCCTCGCCGCGGCCGTCCTGCTCCTCGCGGCGCCCGCGCGCGCCGCCGACAACGGCAACTGGGCCGTCTTCCCGTCCTCCCCGGGCGCGGACCGGCGCCCGTACTTCTACCTCTCCGCCGACCCCGGCACCACCCTCACCGACAAGGTCACCGTCACCAACAAGACGGCCGCGCCCATGGCCTTCCGGCTGTACGGGGCCGACGCGTACAACACCGAGCGCGACGGCGGGTTCGCCGTGCGCACCCGGCGCGAGCCGCAGCACGGCGTGGGCGCCTGGACCAGACCCGACCGGACGGCGGTCACCGTCCCGGCGCACGCCTCGGTCACCGTGCCGTTCACCGTGACCGTCCCGGCCGACGCGGAGCCCGGCGACCACCCCGGGGCGCTGGTCGCCCTGGACGAGAAGGTCGCGGCCGGGCAGGGGGAGCTGGCGATGGGGGTGCAGCAGGCGGTCGGGGCGCGGGTCTATCTGCGGATCACCGGCCCCACCGTGCCCGCACTGGCGGTCGAGGACGTTTCCCTCACCCAGCACCGCCCGCTGGTGCCGGGCACGGGCAGCAGCAGGTCCGTCATCTCCTACACGCTCCACAACCGGGGCAACGTCACACTCGACCCGAAGGTCGAACTGAAGGCGACGGGCCTGTTCGGCCGTACGCTGCTGAGCCGCGCACTGACCAAGGTCCCGGCCGAGCTGCTGCCCGGCCAGAAGGTCCGCCTGACCGAGCCGTGGGCGGGCTCGCCGCAGCTGGACCGGGGCGACATACGTCTCACGGCGAGCGCGAAGGGCGTCGCCGGGTCGGGCCGCGCGTCCTTCCTCGCCCTGCCCTGGCTCGGGCTCGGAGTGCTGGTGGGAGCCCTGGCGGCGGGGTTCGCGGGGTGGCGGCTGCGGCGGGTCCGGGGGCGTCGGGGCTGAGCGCCGGGACCGCGCGTACAGCGGGGGCGTTCCGATCGGGGAGAATGGGCGGCATGAGCGCTCGTACTGTTGAGAACAACGCCCCCCACCGGGCCGGCTTCGCCTGCTTCGTCGGCCGCCCCAACGCGGGCAAGTCCACCCTCACGAACGCTCTGGTCGGACAGAAGGTGGCGATCACCTCCAGCCGTCCGCAGACGACGCGGCACACCGTCCGCGGCATCGTGCACCGCCCCGACGGACAGCTGATCCTGGTCGACACGCCGGGCCTCCACAAGCCGCGCACGCTGCTCGGCGAGCGGCTGAACGACGTGGTCCGTACGACCTGGGCCGAGGTCGACGTGATCGGCTTCTGTCTGCCCGCGGACCAGAAGCTCGGGCCCGGCGACAAGTTCATCGCCAAGGAGCTCGCCGGGATCAAGAAGACCCCGAAGATCGCGATCGTGACGAAGACGGACCTGGTCGACTCCAAGGCGCTGGCCGAGCAGCTGCTCGCCGTGCAGCGGCTCGGGGACGAGCTGGGCTTCGAGTGGGCGCAGATCGTGCCGGTCTCGGCGGTGGGCGACCAGCAGGTCCAGCTGGTGGCGGACCTCCTGGTCCCCCTCCTCCCCGAGGGCCCGGCCCTCTACCCCGAGGGCGACCTCACGGACGAGCCCGAGCAGGTCATGGTGGCCGAGCTGATCCGCGAGGCGGCGCTGGAAGGTGTACGGGACGAGCTTCCGCACTCCATCGCGGTGGTGGTGGAGGAGATGCTGCCGCGCGAGGACCGCCCGGCGGACCGGCCGCTGCTCGACATCCACGCGAACGTGTACATCGAGCGGCCGAGCCAGAAGGGGATCATCATCGGCCCCAAGGGCAAGCGGCTCAAGGAGGTCGGGACGAAGTCCCGCAAGCACATCGAGGCGCTGCTGGGGACGCCGGTGTTCCTGGACCTTCATGTGAAGGTGGCGAAGGACTGGCAGAGGGACCCGAAGCAACTCCGCAAACTGGGCTTCTGACCCCACCCCCCCGAGCGGGGCTGCGCCCCGGCCCCGTTTTTCGTCTGCGGGCCCGGTGGGGGCTGAGCGCGCAGTTCCCCGCGCCCCTAACCCCCTAGGGGCGCGGGGAACTGCGCGACCAGCCACAGACCACCCGCAGACGAACGGGGATCCGGGGCGGAGCCCCGAAGCGGGGTGCAGGGGCCGCAGGCCCCGCCCGGGGGTCCGGGGGCGTAGCCCCCGGGAGAGCCACCTCCGCCCCCACCCACCCCCGGAGGGTTAAGGGAACGGGCGGGGTGGGGGGAAATCACGCCTCCGCTATCAGCGCCGTCCCCACCCTCCCGAACCCCAACCGCCCATACATCCGCGCCACATCCTCATCCCCCGCCGACAGGAACACCGTCGACGCCCCCCGGGCACGCGCATCCGTGACCAGGGCCGATGTCACCGCCTCGCCAAGCCCCCGCCGCCGCGCCGCCGGCACCGTGCCGACGCCCACGATCTCCGTGACCGGGCCCACCGGGTTGTGCATGCCGGAGCAGAGCGGGAGGCCGTTCTCGACGGCCGCCGCCACCGCCGTCGCGCCGGCCCGGATGCGCTCCGCGACCTGGGGCGCGCGGCCGTCGCCCGCCCGGGCGGCGATCTCGGCGGCCAGTTCGGCGGGGCCCGCCGGGCCCACGGCCGTACCGGGCGCCGCGAACGCCAGGTGGGGGACGACCAGGGCCGCGTGGAGGAGCGGGTCGTCCGCGCCCAGGACGTGGACCAGCGGGTGCGGCCGGGGCGCGGGCGCGTCCGGGGCCAGCACCATCAGCGGGTGGGCGTGGACCGCGAGGCCCGACGACTCGACGGCCGCCCGCAGCCCGGGCGACACCTCGTCCACCCACTCGAACGCCTCCGGTACCCCCAGCTCCCGCTGGCGCGCCCGCACCTTGTCCACGTCCGCCGCCGACACCGGGCCCGCGTGGCCGAGCGTGGGCCGGGCGTAGAACGGCCAGCCCGCACCCTCCCGTACGAACAGCGTCAGCGGACCGAAGTCCTCCGCGCGGGCCGAGGTGCGCGGCACCGCGTCGTAATAGCCTTCAAGGAGGGCGAGTTCGGATGCGTCGGATGCGGAGGGCGTCACGCGGGATGTCGTCATGCTTCGCATGAAAGCAAGACATCCCCCCGCTACGCACCTTCTTTCAGTACCCGTGACACCAGCGTCCGCTGGGCCGGGGACAGCCCCGGGTCCGCGCAGTGGACCGTGCGGCCGTCGACCGTGATCTCGTAGTGGAATCCGTCGGGTACGCCGAGGGAGGGCTCGGCCCGGCCGTCGGCGAGGGCCGCCGCGGCCAGGGCCTGCCACTCCGCCGCATCGGCCCGGCCCGAGGTGTCGACCTCGGCCCGGCGCTCGATGCCGGCGAATCCTCCTGTGCGGGTCACCTGGATGCGCATGCTCCCTGTGTAGCAGCGCACCGCCCCCGCGTCAGCGGTCCCGGCCCAGCCGGTCGGGCTCAGCCGGTCGGGGTCAGCCAGTCGGGACGCCGACCTGGGACCAGGCCTTCAGGACCGCCTGGAGTTCCCCGCCCTCCCCGTAACGGGCGCGCGCCGCCGCCGCCGTCAGCCGGGCGAAGTCCGCGAACAGGGCCTGCTTGCCGAGCTCGCCGCCGGTCAGCACGTCGTACCAGATCTGCCCGGCCCGCTCCCACGCCTTGCCGCCGAGCGTCTCCGCGACGAGGTAGAAGGCGTGGTTGGGGATGCCCGAGTTCAGATGGACGCCGCCGTTGTCGCGGCCGGTGGTGATGTAGTGGTCCATCGTCGCGGGCTGCGGGTCCTTGCCGAGCACGTCGTCGTCGTACGCCGTGCCGGGCGCCTTCATCGAGCGCAGCGCCGTACCCGTCACCGCGGGGGCGAGCAGGCCCTGGCCGATCAGCCAGTCGGCCTGGTGGGCGTCCTGGTCCAGCGTGTACTGCTTGATCAGCGAGCCGAAGACGTCCGACATCGACTCGTTGAGCGCGCCCGGCTGGCCGAAGTACGTGAGGTTCGCCGTGTGCTGGGTGACGCCGTGGGTCAGCTCGTGCCCGATCACGTCGACCGGGATCGTGAAGTCCAGGAAGATCTGGCGGTCGCCGTCCCCGAACACCATCCGCTCGCCGTCCCAGAAGGCGTTGTTGTAGTCGGCGTCGAAGTGGACGGTCGCGTCGAGCGGCATTCCGCCGCCGTCGATGGAGCTCCGGCCGTACGCCTTGAGGTAGAGCTCGAAGGTCGCGCCGAGCCCGGCGTACGCGCGGTTGACGGTGGCGTCCTCGACCGGCTTGTCGCCCTCGCCGCGGACCTTGCGGCCGGGCAGCGCGGTGCCGTGCCGGGCGTCGTAGATCGTGCGGTGCGGCTGTCCCTCGACGGCTCCGGCGGGCGGGGCGACCGTGGGCGCGCCCAGCACCGTGGTGAGCCGGCGGGCGGTGCGCTGGGCGGCGTCGGCGACGAGCGTCTTGCGCGCGATGCCGGACAGCGCGGGGTCCTCGGCGGTGGCCAGTTTGTCGAGGACGTGGGGTGGCACGATGGTGCAGAAGACGGGCGTATGCGCGTTCATGTCGCGACAATGTGGCACTGGGTCATGAGACTGTCACTACTCGCCACCATGATTGGTTCCAAGCCATCGGGACCGGTACCGATCAGGACTTTGGTCCCTGGCCCCTTCTGTCACGTCCCGCATACTGAAACGGGACCGGCGCTTTCGGCGCCCCTCGGCTAGGCTGCGGCACATCATGCGTTTCGGGCTGCTTCTCCTTAGCTGCCGCGGCGAGGGCCTGTAGTCGTAGGCCGACCCCCTCCCCGCGGGATCTGGTGCTGCTTCGACTCAGTCGGCCGTCCTACGTTTGCAGGACCCGAGGAGCCCTACGCAATGTCTGAGAACTCTGTCTCCGTCGGTCGCCCGACGCCCGTCACCAACGCGACCCACACCCAGCAGACCTCCGGGATGCCGATCCACAAGTACGGCAGGTACGACGCCGTGGACATCCCCGACCGCACCTGGCCCGAGCAGCGGATCACCAAGGCGCCGCGCTGGCTGTCCACCGATCTGCGCGACGGCAACCAGGCGCTGATCGACCCGATGTCGCCCGCCCGCAAGCGCGAGATGTTCGACCTGCTGGTACGCATGGGCTACAAGGAGATCGAGGTCGGCTTCCCCTCCTCGGGCGACACCGACTTCAACTTCGTACGCTCGATCATCGAAGAGGGCGCGATCCCGGACGACGTCACCATCTCCGTCCTGACCCAGGCCCGCGAGGATCTGATCGAGCGGACCGTGGAGTCCCTGCGCGGCGCCCACCGCGCCACCGTGCACCTGTACAACGCCACCGCCCCGACCTTCCGCCGGGTCGTCTTCCGCGGCTCCAAGGACGACATCAAGCAGATCGCCGTCGACGGCACCCGGCTGGTGATGGAGTACGCGGAGAAGATCCTGGGCCCGGAGACGACCTTCGGCTACCAGTACAGCCCGGAGATCTTCACCGACACCGAGCTGGACTTCGCCCTGGAGGTCTGCGAGGCGGTCTGCGACGTCTGGCAGCCCGAGGAGGGCCGCGAGATCATCCTCAACCTGCCCGCCACGGTGGAGCGTTCGACGCCCTCCACGCACGCGGACCGGTTCGAGTGGATGAGCCGCAACCTGACCCGCCGCGAGTTCGTCTGCCTGTCCGTGCACCCGCACAACGACCGCGGTACGGCGGTGGCGGCGGCCGAGCTGGCGATCATGGCCGGGGCCGACCGCATCGAGGGCTGTCTGTTCGGGCAGGGCGAGCGCACCGGCAACGTCGACCTGGTCACCCTGGGCATGAACCTGTTCAGCCAGGGCGTCGACCCGCAGATCGACTTCTCGCAGATCGACGAGATCCGCCGCACCAGCGAGTACTGCAACCAGATGGAGGTCCACCCGCGCCACCCCTACGCGGGCGACCTGGTCTACACCGCCTTCTCCGGCTCCCACCAGGACGCCATCAAGAAGGGCTTCGACGCCATGGAGGCCGACGCGGCCGCGAAGGGCGTCACCGTCGACGACATCGAGTGGGCCGTCCCGTACCTGCCGATCGACCCGAAGGACGTCGGCCGCTCCTACGAGGCAGTCATCCGGGTCAACTCGCAGTCCGGCAAGGGCGGCATCGCGTACGTCCTGAAGAACGACCACAAGCTGGACCTGCCGCGCCGGATGCAGATCGAGTTCTCCCGGATCATCCAGGCGAAGACCGACGCCGAGGGCGGCGAGGTCACGCCGGGCCAGATCTGGTCGGTCTTCCAGGACGAGTACCTGCCGAATCCGGCCAACCAGTGGGGCCGCATCCAGCTGCGATCCGGCCAGACCACGACCGACACGGACGGCCGGGACACACTGACCGTCGAGGCGGTCGTGGACGGCGCCGAGACGGTCCTGACCGGCACCGGCAACGGTCCGATCTCGGCCTTCTTCGAGGCGCTGGCCGCCATCGGCGTGGACGCCCGTCTGCTGGACTACCAGGAGCACACGATGAGCGAGGGCGCCTCCGCGCAGGCCGCCTCGTACATCGAGTGCGCCATCGACGGGCAGGTCCTGTGGGGGATCGGCATCGACGCCAACACCACGCGCGCGTCGCTGAAGGCCGTCATCTCCGCCGTCAACCGCTCGGCCCGCCAGTAGCCCCCAGCCGTGCACCGCGCCCCACCGGCCCCAAAAGGCCGGTGGGGCGCCGTCTTTGCGCCACTCCTCCTGACGGGGTGCTGACGTCACATCGTCGATGTGGCTAACATCACGTCAACGCGGCAATGTTGCCGGTCCGTTACGGAGGTGCGCGGTGGTGCAAGGCCGAGGACAGAACAGGACGAAGCCTCGCGCCGTGGGCATCCCCGAACGAGTCTGGACGATCCGTACGTCCTGGACCACCGTCGGCGACGGGGAGTTCTTCTGCCCGGAGTGCGGGGGCGACCGCAACTTCCGCCGCCGCACCGGACGTCGGCGCCTGGCCGTCCTGGGCGTGCCGCTGCTGCCGCGCGGGGCCGCCGGACCCGTCGTGGAGTGCGCGGCCTGCGAGACCCACTTCGGGACGGACGCCCTCGACCACCCCACCACCATCCGCTTCTCGGCGATGCTGCGCGACGCCGTCCACACCGTCGCCCTCGCCGTCCTCGCCGCGGGCGGCACCTCCTCCCGTACGGTCACCTCGACCGCGGTCGCCACGGTCCGCGCCGCCGGGTACGACGACTGCACCGAGGAGCAGCTGATCACCCTGATCGAGGCGCTCGCGGCCGACACCGGGCGGTTCCTCACCGACACCGAGGCCGACCCGTGCGGCGCGGCCCTCGCCATCGAGCTCCACGAGTCCCTGGAGCCGCTGGCCCCGCACCTCGCCCCGGCCGGCCGCGAGTCGATCCTGCTCCAGGGCGCCCGTATCGCCCTCGCCGACGGCCCGTACAGCCCGGCCGAGCGCGAGGTCCTCACCACGGTGGGCGGCGCGCTCCAGCTGTGCACGGACGACGTGGCCCGGCTGCTCGCGGCGGCCCGCACCCCGTCCTGACGGAGCTTCCTGCCGACGGTGAAACAATGGCTCCATGAGTCTGTTCCGGGACGACGGCATCGTGCTGCGGACCCAGAAGCTCGGTGAGGCCGACCGGATCATCACGCTTCTGACCCGCGGGCACGGGCGGGTGCGCGCCGTCGCCCGCGGGGTGCGCCGCACCAAGTCCAAGTTCGGGGCCCGTCTGGAGCCCTTCTCGCACGTGGACGTGCAGTTCTTCGCGCGCGGCAGCGAACTGGTCGGGCGCGGCCTGCCGTTGTGCACCCAGAGTGAGACGATCGCTCCGTACGGTGGCGCGATCGTCACGGACTACGCCCGGTACACCGCCGGCACCGCGATGCTGGAGACGGCGGAACGGTTCACCGACCACGAGGGCGAGCCCGCCGTGCAGCAGTACCTGCTGCTGGTGGGCGCGCTGCGCACGCTCGCGCGCGGCGAGCACGCCCCCAACCTGATCCTCGACGCCTTCCTGCTGCGCTCGCTCGCCGTCAACGGCTACGCGCCCAGCTTCGAGGACTGCGCGAAGTGCGGCATCCACGGGCCCAACCGGTTCTTCTCGATCGCCGGCGGCGGTGTGGTCTGCGCCGACTGCCGGGTACCCGGCAGCGTCGTACCCTCTGCGGAGGCGGTCGCACTGCTGAGCGCGCTGCTCACGGGGGACTGGGCGACGGCGGATGCGAGCGAGCCGAGGCATGTGCGCGAGGGCAGCGGTCTCGTGTCGGCCTATCTGCACTGGCATCTGGAGCGCGGCCTGCGCTCACTGCGGTACGTAGAGAAGACCTGAGGGAGAAGAACGCCACATGGCACGACGCGGAATCCTGGGCGGCCGGTCCCGGCGCGAGTACACGACCCCCGAGCCGCACCCCTCGGGTGCGCGCCCGCCGAAGATCCCCGGCGAGCTGGTCCCCAAGCACGTGGCGGTCGTCATGGACGGCAACGGGCGCTGGGCGAAGGAGCGCGGGCTGCCGCGCACCGAGGGCCACAAGGTCGGCGCCGAGCGCGTCCTCGACGTGCTCCAGGGCGCGATCGAGATGGGCGTCGGCTCCATCTCGCTCTACGCGTTCTCCACCGAGAACTGGAAGCGCTCGCCCGACGAGGTGCGCTTCCTGATGAACTTCAACCGCGACTTCATCCGCAAGACCCGCGACCAGCTCGACGAACTGGGCATCCGGGTGCGCTGGGTGGGCCGTATGCCCAAGCTGTGGCGCTCGGTGGCCAAGGAGCTCCAGATCGCCCAGGAGCAGACGAAGGACAACAACCGGCTCACGCTGTACTTCTGCATGAACTACGGCGGCCGGGCCGAGATCGCCGACGCGGCGAAGGCGCTGGCCGAGGACGTGAAGGCGGGCCGGCTCGACCCGTCGAAGGTCAGCGAGAAGACCTTCGCCAAGTACCTCTACTACCCCGACATGCCGGACGTGGACCTGTTCCTGCGCCCCAGCGGCGAGCAGCGCACCTCCAACTACCTTCTCTGGCAGAGCGCTTACGCCGAGATGGTCTTCCAGGACGTGCTGTGGCCGGACTTCGACCGCCGCGACCTGTGGCGCGCCTGCCTGGAGTACGCCCAGCGCGACCGCCGCTTCGGCGGGGCGCTCCCCAACCTCGACATCCCCCGGCAGGACGGCGCCGGGGCGGGCGAGTAACTCCCGTGCCGGGGTGGGGCGGCCGGGTCGTCAGACCGCGGCCGCCGCGCACTCGGCGACGGGTGTCGTCTCCATCTCGGCGGTGAGCCGGGCGCCGCGGTCCTCGGAGAAGTCCAGGGCCGCGAGCACCGACGGCACGGCGATGCTGGACATCACATGGCGCTGGAGGACCGAGTGGCGGTGCGAGAGGTCCTGGTAGTCGCTGAGCGTCTGGGACATCATCTGGAGCCCGGCGAAGGCTCCCACGTACAGCTCGGCGGTGTCGGAGATGACCACGTTGGGCATCAGCTCGCCGCGCTGCTGCGCCAGGGTCAGCACCTCGACGTTCACCTCGCTCCAGTGCCGGAACGGGCCGCTGCGGTCGAGCCCGGTCGCCTGCTGGTCGAGGGTCAGCCGGATACTGGCGCGAACCAGGTGGTCGGTACGGAGTCGGTGCGCGAGCACCGAGCCGGAGTCGATCAGCTCCTGGAGTTTGACGGGCTGCGGCGGCAGCGAGGGGCCGGAGCCCTGCTCGTTCAGAACCCCGTGCGCGAGCGCTTCCTTCGACTGGAAGTGGAAGTAGAGCGCACCCTTGGTGACCCCGGCCATCTTGAGGATGTCCGTGATCGTGGCGGCCTGGAACCCCTGCTTCTCGAAGACGATGGCCGCGGCCTCCAGGATCGCCCTCCTGGTGCGGATCGCACGGTCCTGCTTCGCCACGCTGCCTCCTCGTGTTGCGCCGCGGTATCGACGCCGTGAACTTCGGGGCCGCCTACTCCCCGCCACTTGAAAAAAACCGTCTAGTTTGTATCTTAACAGTGGGACGCAGGACTATGTTCTTCGTACATGCCTCGGGGGGAGCCATGTCCAAAACTGAAGCAGTATTGACCAGCGCCATACCCATAACCGGTGCCCGGCCCACCAATATGACTCAATCGCACCCTGTCTCACCCGAACTGGTCCACCGGGCCAGGCCCGCTGACGCCTTTCCGCACGGCTGGCGCCAGCACGACGAGCACACGTTCTCGGTCACCGCGCACTGGCCGCACAACCATGTGTTCTTCGAACCCGTCGCGGGCGATCTGCACGACCCGCTGCTCGTCGTCGAGACGATGCGGCAGTCCGCGATGCTGATAGTGCACGCGGGCTACGGGGTGCCGCTCGACTGGCACTTCATGCTCACCGACCTCGAATACACCGCGAACCCGAGCCAGTTGGACGTCGGCGGACAGCCCGCGCTCATAGACGTGGAGCTGGAGTTCTCCCGGCTCGAATGGCGCGGCGGCAAGCTCTCGCGGCTCAAGGTCCGCTGGGTGCTGCGCAGGCTGGGACGGCTCGTCGCCACCGGCTCCGGCCAGGCCCGCGTCCTGAGCCCGGGCGTCTACCGGCGACTGCGCGGCGACCGGACGACCCCCGGCGACACCACCGGATACCTCCCGCTGCCCGTCCCCGCCGACCTGGCGGGCCGCACCCGCGCCGCCGACGTGGTGCTCGCGGCCTGCCCGCAGGAGCGCGTCTGGCGGCTGCGGGCGGACACCACGCACCCCACGCTCTTCCAGCGCCCCAACGACCACGTGCCCGGCATGCTCCTCCTGGAGGCGGCCCGGCAGGCGGCGAGCGCGGCCCTGGGGCCCGCGCCGTTCGTCCCGGTCGGGGGTGACATAGCGTTCCACCGGTACGCGGAGTTCGACAGCCCGTGCTGGATACAGGTCACCGACGCGGCGCCCCGGCGCCCCGGCATGGCCAGTGTGCAGGTCACCGGCCACCAGGAGGAGAGCCTGGTCTTCCTCGCCACGCTGTCGGCGCCGCGCGCCGACTGACCGGCGCGGCAAGCGAGAAGAGGACGACGATGATTCTGGTGACCGGGGCGACCGGAACCGTGGGGGGCGAGGTCGCCCGGCTGCTCGCGGCCGCCCACCCGCTGCGCATCCTGGCCAGAAGGCCGGAGCGGGTGACGGTCACCGGCCCGGCCGTCGAGGTGGCCGGCGGCGAGTACGCCGACCGCGACAGCCTCGACCGCGCGCTCAAGGGCGTACGGGCGGCTTTCCTGGTCACCGGCAGCATCGGCGAACCCGACGACCTCCGGTTCGTGGAGGCGGCCCGCGCGGCCGGGGTGCGCCATCTGGTCAAGCTCTCCGCGCTGGCCGTCACCGACCCGGCCGCCGACGACCTGATCACCCGCCGCCAGCGCGAGAACGAGACGGCCGTACGGGAGTCCGGGCTCGCCTGGGCCCTGCTGCGGCCCCGCGCCTTCATGACCAACACCCTGTCCTGGGCGCGCTCGGTGCGCGAGGAGGGCGTGGTGCGCGCGCTCCACGGGGACGCGCCCAACGCGACCGTGGACCCGCGCGACATCGCCGAGGTGGCGGCGAGGGTGCTCACCGAGCCGGGCGCCCACGAGGGCCGCGCGTACGCGCTCTCCGGCCCGGCCGCCGTCACGGCCGCCGAGCAGACCGCGCTCCTCGGCGACGCCCTGGGCAGGCCGCTCCGGTTCGAGGAGCTGGGCCCCGAACGCGCGCGTGCCGCGCTCCTGGCGCGCTATCCGCAGCCGGTGGCCGAGGCGCTGCTCCACAGCGCCGAGCGACAGCGCGCCGGGGCGAAGGCCGGGGTCGCGCAGACCGTCCAGGAGCTGACGGGCCGCCCGGCGCGCTCGTACGCCGAGTGGGCCCGCGACCATGCGGACGCCTTCGCCTGAGGGGCGGGTGCGGGTGTGGGGCGTCACCTACGTACTACGTACGTAAGGGCCTTGCCGGAAGTGTCCGGCAAGGCCCCAGCTTTGTCTGGTTCCGTCCGGCGGGTCAGCCGTTCAGCAGGAGCGGCAGTTCCCGGTGGCCGTTGGAGATGAACGACGGGAGCTGGGCGGGCTGTTCGCCCGGGGTCGCCAGGGCCAGCTCCGGGAAGCGCTCGAAGAGGGCCGACAGCGCCACCGTCGCCTCCAGGCGGGCCAGCGGGGCCCCCAGGCAGAAGTGGACGCCGTGCCCGAAGGCCAGGTGCTCGCGGCGCAGCGGGCGCGACGGGTCGAAGCGGTCGGCGTCCTCGCCGTGCACCTCGGGGTCGCGGCCTGGCCCGGCGAGCGCGACCAGGATCGGCTCGCCCTTGGGGATCACCACGCCGCCGATCTCGATGTCCTCTACGGCATACCGCAGCGGCACATGGGCGGCCGGCGGCTCCCAGCGCAGGGTCTCCTCGACCACGTCCTCCCAGGCGACCTCGCCGCGCCGGACGCGGGCCAGTTCCTCGGGGTGGGTGAGCAGCGCGTACGCGGCCTGGTCGATCAGATTGACCACGGTCTCGAACCCGGCCGAGATCATCAGCAGCAGGGTGTCCACGAGCTCGACCTCGGTCAGGCCGCTGCCGTCGCTCTCGTCGCGGGTGGTGATCAGACCGCTGGTCATGTCGTCACCGGGGTTGGCGCGCTTGAAGGCGATGAACTCGTGGAGCGCCACATAGAGTTCACGCCCGGTCGCCTCGGCCTCCTCGGGAGTCACCTCGGTGAGGAAGGTGATGTCGATGAGGCGGCAGAGCCGGTCGCGGGCGCTCTCCGGGACGCCGAAGAGCTCGCAGATCACCTGGACGGGCAGCGGGCTCGCGAACGCCTTGCGCAGATCGACCGGTTGGCCCTGCGGGGTGTCCGCGAGCTTGTCGAGGAGGTCGGAGACGATCCGCTCGATCGTCGGGCGCAGCGCCGCCGTCTGGCGTGCGGTGAACGCCCTGGACGTCAGTTTGCGCAGCCGGCTGTGCTCGTCGCCGTACGCGGTGATCATGCTGCGGACCGATATCCAGATGGCGAGCGGCCAGGTCCGGGGGATCTCGCCGTTGATCCAGGCGGGCCAGTGCCGCTCGGCGTCCTTGGAGACGCGCGGGTCGGTCATCAGGCTCTTGGCCGCCTCGGCGCTGGTGACCGACCAGGCGGCCACGCCGCCCGGCAACTCGATCCGGGTGACCGGGCCGTGCGCGCGGATACGGGCGATCTCGCCGTGGATGTCGGTGCCGGCGGCGTCGATGGCGAACGGGCAGTGCTGCTGGGGCATGGAGGTGCTCCGTAAGGACGGGAGGGGACGTGTGTCTGTGCCGACCACTGTCGGCACAGGGGGAGATGTACGTCGATGCGGTTGCCGTTCCCTGGCGAGCTCTCGACGCTTGGGTACCCGCCGAGGCCGTCGTGCCGGTCGGTCATCGGGTGCGTCCCCGGCCGGCGGTGGCGGGGGAGGAGAGGCCGGGTGTCCACGGCGGAGGGGGCCACGGCGTGGCAGAGCGCACGCCCCGCGAGACCGTCACCTACGACGGAGTGCAGTCGTGCGCTCATGTGTCCTCCCCCCGGATGTTCGGACGAGAGGGACAATAACAAACCGGATCCCCGGTTTACCACCGGGGATCCTTGGGTTTTGCTGGGGTATTCGGCTTGTTCGGCTCGTTCGCCTTGGACTAGCCCGCGACGGTCCAGGTGTCGTTGCCCGCGAGGAGAGCGCCGAGCTCGCCCTTGCCGCGCTGCTCGATGGCCTGTTCCAGCTGGTCGGCCATCTGCGTGTCGTACACCGGCCGGGTCACGCTGCGCAGGACGCCGATCGGGGTCTGGTACAGGGTGTCGGGGTCGGCGAGCCGCGAGAGGGCGAACGCGGTGGTGGGGGAGGCGGCGTGCGCGTCGTGGACGAGGATCCGCGACGCGTTCTCCGGGGTCACCTCGACCACCTGGAGGTCGCCGGTGGCGGGGTCGCGGACGACGCCCTTGTGCAGGTCGGCGCCGAAGCGGATCGGCTCACCGTGCTCCAGACGGATCACCGCCTCCTGAGCCTGCTCGTTGTCCTTGAGGATCTCGAAGGCGTCGTCGTTGAAGATGTTGCAGTTCTGGTAGATCTCGATGAGGGCGGTGCCGGGGTGGTCGGCGGCGGCGCGCAGGGTTTGGGTGAGGTGTTTGCGGTCGGAGTCGATGGTGCGGGCGACGAAGGAGGCTTCGGCTCCGAGGGCGAGGGAGACGGGGTTGAAGGGCGCGTCGAGGGAGCCCATCGGCGTGGACTTGGTGATTTTGCCGACTTCGCTGGTGGGGGAGTACTGGCCTTTAGTGAGGCCGTAGATCCGGTTGTTGAAGAGGAGGATTTTGAGGTTGACGTTGCGGCGGAGGGCGTGGATGAGGTGGTTGCCGCCGATGGAGAGGGCGTCGCCGTCGCCGGTGACGACCCAGACGGAGAGGTCTTGGCGGCTGGTGGCGAGGCCGGTGGCGATGGCGGGGGCGCGTCCGTGGATGGAGTGCATCCCGTAGGTGTTCATGTAGTAGGGGAAGCGGCTGGAGCAGCCGATGCCGGAGACGAAGACGATGTTTTCTTTGGCGAGGCCGAGTTCGGGCATGAAGCCTTGTACGGCGGCGAGGACGGCGTAGTCACCGCAGCCGGGGCACCAGCGCACTTCCTGGTCCGACTTGAAGTCCTTCATCGACTGCGGGGCCTCGGCCTTGGGGACCAGGGAGAGCAGGGTGCGTGCCGTCGTCTCAGTCATTGATGGCCTCCTTGAGGGCCTCCGCGAGCTGCTCTGCCTTGAACGGCATGCCGTTGACCTGCGTGTAGGACTGTGCGTCGACGAGGTACTTGGCCCGGAGCAGAGTCGCGAGCTGGCCGAGGTTCATCTCCGGCACCACTACCTTCTCGTAACGCTTCAGGGCCTCGCCCAGATTCCCCGGGAAGGGGTTGAGGTGGCGCAGGTGCGCCTGGGCGATGGGGATCCCGGCGGTCCGGAGCCGTCGCACTGCGGCTGTGATGGGCCCGTATGTGGAGCCCCAACCGATCACCAGCGTGCGGGCTTGGTCCGGGTCGTCCACCTCTAGGTCCGGGACCTCGATGCCGTCGATTTTGGCTTGGCGGGTGCGGACCATGAGGTCGTGGTTGGCGGGGTCGTAGGAGATGTTGCCGGTGCCGTCTTGTTTTTCGATGCCGCCGATGCGGTGTTCAAGGCCCGGGGTGCCGGGGATGGCCCAGGGGCGGGCGAGGGTGTGGGGGTCGCGTTTGTAGGGCCAGAACACGTCGGTGCCGTCGGCGAGGGTGTGGTTGGGGGTGGTGGCGAACTGGACGCGCAGGTCGGGGAGTTCGTCGGTGTCGGGGATGCGCCAGGGCTCGGATCCGTTGGCGAGGTAGCCGTCGGAGAGCAGGAAGACGGGGGTGCGATAGGTCAGGGCGATGCGGGCGGCGTCGAGTGCGGCGTCGAAGCAGTCGGCGGGTGTCTTCGGCGCGACGACGGGGACGGGTGCTTCGCCGTTGCGCCCGTACATCGCCTGCAACAGGTCTGCCTGCTCGGTCTTCGTCGGCAACCCGGTGGAGGGTCCCCCGCGCTGGATGTCCACGATGAGCAGCGGCAACTCCAGCGAGACCGCGAGTCCGATGGTCTCGGATTTGAGCGCGACGCCGGGGCCGGAGGTGGTGGTGACCGCGAGGGATCCGCCGAAGGCGGCTCCCAGCGCGGCGCCGATTCCGGCGATTTCGTCTTCGGCCTGGAAGGTGCGGACGCCGAAGTTCTTGTGCTTGGACAGTTCGTGCAGGATGTCCGAGGCCGGGGTGATCGGATACGAGCCGAGATACAGGGGCAGGTCCGCTTGGCGGCCCGCGGCGATCAGCCCGTATGCCAAAGCCAGGTTCCCGGAGATGTTCCTGTACGTACCGGTGGGGAAGGCCTTGGTGGCCGGGGCGACCTCGTAGGAGGCCGCGAAGTCCTCGGTGGTCTCGCCGAAGTTCCAGCCCGCCCGGAACGCCGCCACGTTCGCCTCGGCGATCTCCGGCTTCTTGGCGAACTTCTGCCGCAGGAAGCGCTCGGTGCCCTCGGTGGGGCGGTGGTACATCCACGACAGCAGACCCAGCGCGAACATGTTCTTGCTGCGCTCGGCCTCCTTGCGCGGCAGGCCGAAGTCCTTCAGCGCCTCCACCGTCAGGGTGGTGAGGGGGACGGGGTGGACGTTGTAGGCGTCCAGGGTGCCGTCTTCCAGCGGGTTGGTGGCGTAACCGACCTTCGCCATCGGGCGTTTGGTGAACTCATCGGTGTTGACGATGATGTCCGCGCCGCGCGGCACGTCCGCGAGGTTGGCTTTCAGCGCGGCGGGGTTCATGGCGACCAGGACGTTGGGCGCGTCGCCCGGGGTGAGGATGTCGTGGTCGGCGAAGTGGAGCTGGAAGCTGGAGACACCGGGCAGGGTCCCTGCGGGAGCACGGATCTCGGCGGGGAAGTTCGGCAGGGTCGACAGATCGTTGCCGAACGAGGCGGTCTCCGACGTGAACCGGTCGCCCGTCAGCTGCATCCCGTCACCCGAATCACCCGCGAAACGGATGATCACCCGATCAAGACGCTTGACTTCCTTCAGCATTGGGTGGCTCCTCAACCCTTGATTTCGCAGATGGTGGCGCCGGACGTGACGGACGCGCCCACCGCCGCGGCGAGATCCCTGATGGTGCCGGAGCGGTGGGCGTTGAGGGGCTGTTCCATCTTCATGGCTTCGAGGACGACGACGAGGTCGCCTTCCTTGACTTCCTGGCCCTCTTCGACGGCGACCTTGACGATCGTGCCCTGCATCGGGGACGCCAGCGCGTCACCCGAAATGGCGGATCCCGTCTTCTTCTTGTCCCGGCGCTTGGGCTTGGCCCCGGCCGCGAGGCCCGTACGAGCGAGCGTCATGCCCAAGGAAGAGGGCAGCGAGACTTCGAGGCGTTTGCCGCCGACCTCGACCACCACCGACTCCCGCTCGGTGGCCGCCTCCTCGTCCCCGTCGGTCGCAGGGGGGACGAACGCCGGGATGGCGTTGACGAATTCAGTTTCGATCCAGCGGGTGTGGATGCGGAACGGGTCGGCGGTGAAGGCGGGGTCGACGACGACGGCCTGGTGGAAGGGGATGGCGGTGGCCATGCCTTCGACCTTGAACTCGCCGAGTGCGCGGGCGGCGCGTTGCAGGGCCTGTTCGCGGGTGGCGCCGGTGACGATCAGTTTGGCGAGGAGGGAGTCCCAGGCGGGGCCGATGACGGAGCCGGATTCGACGCCGGCGTCCAGGCGCACGCCCGGGCCGGTGGGCGGGGCGAAGAGCGTCACCGTGCCGGGGGCGGGGAGGAAGCCGCGGCCGGGGTCCTCGCCGTTGATGCGGAACTCGAAGGAGTGGCCGCGGATCTCGGGGTCGCCGTAGCCGAGTTCCTCGCCGTCGGCGATGCGGAACATTTCGCGGACGAGGTCGATGCCGGTGACTTCTTCGGTGACCGGGTGTTCGACCTGGAGGCGGGTGTTGACTTCGAGGAAGGAGATGGTGCCGTCGGTGCCGACGAGGAACTCGACGGTGCCGGCGCCGACGTAGCCGGCTTCCTTGAGGATGGCCTTGGAGGCGGCGTACAGCTCCGCGTTCTGTGCCTCGCTCAGGAACGGCGCGGGGGCCTCTTCGACGAGTTTTTGGTGGCGGCGCTGGAGTGAGCAGTCGCGGGTGGAGACGACGACGACGTTGCCGTGGGTGTCGGCGAGGCACTGGGTCTCGACGTGGCGGGGCTTGTCCAGGTAGCGCTCGACGAAGCATTCGCCGCGGCCGAAGGCGGCGACGGCCTCGCGGACGGCGGAGTCGTAGAGCTCGGGGACTTCTTCGAGGGTGCGGGCGACCTTGAGGCCGCGGCCGCCGCCGCCGAAGGCGGCCTTGATCGCGATGGGGAGGCCGTGTTCTTCGGCGAAGGTGACGACTTCGTCGGCGCCGGAGACCGGGTCGGGGGTGCCGGCGACCAGGGGGGCGCCGGCGCGCTGGGCGATGTGGCGGGCGGCGACCTTGTCGCCGAGGTCGCGGATGGCCTGCGGCGGCGGGCCGATCCAGGTCAGACCGGCGTCGAGGACGGCCTGGGCGAAGTCGGCGTTCTCGGAGAGGAAGCCGTAACCCGGGTGGATCGCGTCGGCGCCGGAGTCGGCGGCGGCCTGGAGGACTTTGGCGATGTCCAGGTAGCTGGTGGCCGGGGTGTCACCGCCCAGAGCGAATGCTTCGTCGGCCGCGCGGACGTGCAGAGCGTCCCGGTCCGGATCGGCGTAGACGGCTACGCTGGCGATCCCGGCGTCCCGACAGGCTCGGGCAACGCGGACAGCGATTTCACCACGGTTGGCGATGAGCACCTTGCGCACGACGACTGCTCCTCAACTTGCGGTGCTGAAGTGGAAAGATCGAGAACGAAACACCGAGTGGGTTTGTACAGCTCCACCCTCGAAGCATCCTTGAGGGACCGTATCCGGCGTTACTCCGCAGTTGTCCACCGTCCGGAAGTCAAACGGGGAGTGCCGAGTACCGGACGGGCCCACCCAAGGCCCCTGGCGTGCCCGGGAGTCGGGGCCGCGCCGCAGGTGGGGCCCACCCCGAGTGGTCCCGTGTGGCAGGGAATTGCCGGAAATCACTTCGGGGTTGACTTCGGCCCCGGCCGGCGATCGGCCGACGAAATGCATTCCTGATCGCGGGAAACGGAACCCTTGAATTCCTCGCTCTCCCGGCAGTTGTAGTGACCCTTGAGTCAGTTGAGGGCGGAGCCCAGGTGAACCGGAACGAATCGGAGCGAGCCGGAGCGAGCCGGAGTGGGCCGGCGAGCGGGCTCCTCTCGTGATTTGCCCGTACGCCGGGTGCGGTCGCCACCCCGTAAGGCACACTAAAACCGCCCTGTCGTACGGTTCCTCTGCTTGCGCAGGGCTCGAACTCGGCAATCGGCTTGAGCCTTTGGGGGATTTCGTACTGGTTTAGCGGCTTTGACAAACCGGGATTCCGGTTTGTAATCTCTTCAACGAGTCAATGCGGCACGACTGTGCACACAGGACCGGGGGAGCTATGCGCTTCAGGATGTTGGGCCCGCTGGAGGTGATGTCCGGCGACCAGCAGGTCCCACTGGGGGGAATCAAGCAGCGGGCGACGCTGGGCTGTCTGCTGCTGCAGGCCAACCAGGTCGTCCCGACGAGCCGACTGCTGGCCGCGCTCTGGCAGGCGGACAACACGCCCGTCACGGCGCGGAAGATCCTGCAGAACGCGGTGTGGGGGCTCCGCGGGACCCTCGCCGGGGGCGGCCCCGACGGCGCCGGGGGTGCGGCCGAGCTGGTCACCCGGGCTCCCGGGTACCTGATCCGGACCGACCCCGAGCAGATCGACCTGAACGTCTTCCGGCGCCGGGTCGGAGAGGGGCGGGCCGAACTCGCGGGCGGGCGGCCCGAGGCGGCCGTCGCCTCGCTCGGCGCGGCACTCGGCCTGTGGCGCGGCCCGGCGCTCGCCGACCTCGCCGAGACCGGCATCATGTGGCCCGAGCTCACGGCCGTGCAGAACACCCGGCTCGACGTCCTGGAGGACTACTTCGAGGCGAAGCTGGCGTGCGGCCAGCACTACGCGGTCCTCGGCGAGCTGGAAGCCGCCGTCGAGGCCGAGCCGTTGCGCGAGCGCAGCTCGGGGCTGCTGATGCTGGCCCTGTACCGCTGCGGGCGGCAGGCCCACGCGCTCGCCGTCTACAACCGCCTGCGCGCCACTCTGGTCGAGGACCTCGGCCTGGAGCCCGGCCGCGAGCTGCGCCGCCTCCAGCAGGCGATCCTCGCCCAGGATCCGTCCCTGGGCCTCGCGCCCCCGCGCCCGGCCGCCGCACCCGCGCAGCCGACGTCGCTCGCGCCCGTCCCCGCCGCCGACCAGCCGTGCGAACGCGCTGACCGGCGCCGTACGCTGACCGCAGTCTCCGGGCACCGCAGGCACGGCCACGCCCCCGAGCGTACGGCGCCGTCGCGCGCGGTGAACGTGCCCCAACGGGCTGTCGTACGACCCGATGTGATGCGACGTCAGGCGCTGAGCGTGCTCCTCGTGCAGACCAGGATCGCCCCAGGGGCGGTCCACCTCGACGACGCGCTCCAGCCCGACCGGGCGGTCGCTCTTGACGAGACGCTGGAGCGGGTCAGCGGGGCCACGCGCGCGCGGATCGAGCACTTCGGCGGCCGTGTCGTCGGCTCCATCGGCCCGGTCTCGCTCGGTCTCTTCCAGGACGAGGAGGACGGCGGGGACGGTACGGGACGGGTGGGCGCCGCCCTGCGCGCGCTGCGGGCGGCCGCCGCCGTACGCGACGCGGTCGCCCCGCCCGGCCGGACCGCCGTCCGCCGCTCGCACGCCGACCCGGGCCTGACCCTGCACGCGGCGGTGGCGACCGGTGAGGCGCTGGTCCGCTTCGCGCCCGGCGACTCCGGCACCCCGCTGTCCGTCAACGGGGCGCTCCTGGACCTCTGCCAGCGGCTGCTGGCGCTGGCCGCGCCCGGCGAGATCCTCGTCTGCGACGACTCCCGCGCGGCCGCCGGACCCGAGGTCTCCTACGGCCCGGCCGAGGGCTCCCCGCGGCACTGGCGGGTGCGTGAGGTGTACGCCCGTCCGGGCTCGGCGGCGGCTGCGGCGTACTCCGCGCCCTTCGCGCGGCCGCCCCGGCGGATCGGGGCCTGACCGCCCGCGCCGCCCGTGGCCTTCGACGTGTTCGGGCGCCGAGGTGAGTGCGTGTCCCGTCGGGGGGCGGGACACGCACTCACCTCGGCGCCCGAACACGTCCGGTGCGGCGGGGATCCGCCGCAGCCCCTAATAGCGGCCCCTACAAAGGCAGCGCCGCCGCCAGCCCCGGGCTGCCGTCGGGCTTCAGGGCGCCGAGCGCGTCGGCCCGGGCCAGCCGGGGCAGCAGCAGCCCCCAGAACTTGCCGAACATCTGCCGCGAGAACCAGCGCGGTTGGCTGCGCCCCATCGCCTCGAAGCCGACGGTGGTCGCCGCGATCACCGCCTTGGCGTCCTCCACCGCGACCCCGTCGGCGAGCGCGCCCTCGGCGGCCGCCCCGGCCAGCACGTCGCCCACCCAGTCGACCCAGTACTGGCGCAGGTCCGTCGCCCCCTTCCAGGTCGCGTCGGAGCTGAGCCCGAACCCGGCCCGCAGGATCACGTCGTCGCCGAGCCGGAACGCCAGCGCGTGCGTGGTGTCCACGAGGACCTGGAGCGCCCGGCCGTGCCCGGTGTCGCGCGGGCGCGCGATCTGCCGCAGGGACGCCATGGCGTGGTCGCAGACGGCCTCGGCCAGGGCGTTCTTGCTGACGAAGTGGAAGTGCAGCGCCCCGTTGCTGACGCCGGCCCGGGTGCTGATCGCGGTCAGTGAGGACGGTGCGAAGCCGTCCGTGTCGAACACCTCGGCCGCGGCCAGGATCAGCGTCTGACGTGTCCGCTCAGCCCGTTGCTGCTTGCTCATGGTGTAACTCCGTTGTCGCATGAAGGAGGGGGCTTCTGCAGGACAGGAGCCAAGGAGGAGATTGTATAGAAACCAACCCGACGGTTTCTTTAGTCCTGGTCGAGTCTGGCCCAAAGCGTTCCCGGAGTGGCCCGAACGCATCCGCGCTCCACCTCGCTGACCTGCACTTAAGGCGCAGTGGGGCGACATCGACGTATGTTCTGACGGCTGGATTCAGCCGGTTGCTCACGGCTGAATCCAGAGTTCCGGCGCGCTACGAACGGGACACCCGGTCTGCAAGTGCCCCTCGCGCCGGGTACGCGAAAGGGGCCCGGGAACGACTCCCAGGGCCCCTTTTCGTAGGTCTCGTACGTCCCGCGCGTGCCTACTTCTCCGCGGCCGCCGCGGCCGCCGCGCACTCCGCGCAGGTGCCGAAGATCTCCACGGTGTGCGCCACGTTGACGAAGCCGTGCTGCTCGGCGATCGCCTCGGACCACTTCTCCACCGCCGGGCCCTCGACCTCGACGGCCTTGCCGCACATCCGGCAGACCAGATGGTGGTGGTGGTCGCCCGACGAGCAGCGCCGGTAGACCGACTCGCCGTCGCTGGTGCGCAGCACGTCGACCTCGCCGGCGTCGGCGAGCGACTGCAGGGTGCGGTAGACCGTGGTCAGCCCCACCGAGTCACCCCGGTGTCTGAGCATGTCGTGCAGCTCCTGCGCGCTGCGGAACTCGTCCACCTGGTCGAGGGCCGCCGCCACGGCGGCCCGCTGCTTGGTCGACCGGCCGCGTACGGGTGGTCCAGCCGTCGCCACAGGTGCCTCCCTCTAACCGTCGCCCGCTCACGTCGTCGGGCCATTCTGCCAGGTCGGGGTCAGACCGTGGCCTCGTCGGCCGCGGTACGCGACCCCGGCACCTCCAGGGTGCACTGTTCCGCGGCGGTTTCGGCCATCCGCGCACGCCTGCGCGCCAAAGGTGCGGCGAGCGCGGTCAGGGCGATGAACGCGCCGATGGCGAGCAGCACGATCGTCGCGCCGGGCGGCACGTCCTGGTAGTACGAGGTGACCGTTCCGGCCAGCGTGACCGTCGTGCCGATGACCACCGCGAGGACGAACGTCACCGCGAAGGAGCGGGAGATCTGCTGGGCCGCCGCCACCGGGACCACCATCAGCGCGCTGACGAGCAGCAGCCCCACGGCCCGCATGGCGACCGTGACGGTGATCGCAGCGGTCACCGCGATCAGCAGGTTCAGGGCCCGCACCGGCAGTCCGGTGACCCGCGCGAACTCCTCGTCCTGGCTCACCGCGAACAGCTGCCGCCGCAGCCCGACCGTGACGAGCACCACAAACGCGGCGAGCAGACAGATCGAGGTGACGTCCGAGTCCGAGACGCTGGAGAGCGAGCCGAAGAGGTACGAGGAGAGGTTGGCGTTGGAGCCGGTGTCCGAGAGGTTGACCAGAAGCACACCGCCCGCCATGCCGCCGTAGAAGAGCATGGCGAGCGCGATGTCGCCGCGCGTCTTGCCGTACGCCCGGATCAGCTCCATCGTCACGGCGCCGACCACGGAGACGAGCGTCGCCATCCACACCGGGCTGGCGTTGAGCAGGAAGCCGAGGCCGACGCCGGTCATGGCGACGTGGCCGATGCCGTCGCCCATCAGGGCCTGTCGGCGCTGGACCAGGTAGATGCCGACGGCGGGCGCGGTGATGCCGACCAGGACGGCCGCGATGAGCGCCCGCTGCATGAAGGCGGTCTGGAGGATTTCCATGATCAGGTCAGCAGTCCTGTACGGATCGGCTCGGCGGCCGAGTGGGGGTGGACGTGGTCGTGGCCCGGCAGCGCGTGCTGGCCGGTGGCCTTGGGCGGCGGGCCGTCGTGGGTGACGCAGCCGTCGCGCAGCACCACCGCGCGGTCGATCAGCGGCTCCAGCGGGCCGAGCTCATGGAGCACGAGCAGCACGGTCGCGCCGCCCGCGACCTGCTCGCGCAGGGTCGCGGCGAGGATCTCCTGGCTGGCCAGGTCGACGCCCGCCATCGGCTCGTCCATGATCAGCAGCTCGGGCTCGGAGGCGAGCGCGCGGGCGATCAGGACGCGCTGGTGCTGGCCGCCGGAGAGGGCGTTCACCGAGTCCTTGGCGCGGTCGGCGAGGCCCACGAGCTCGATGGCGCGGCGCACGGCCGCCCGGTCCGCCTTGGAGAGCAGGCCCAGTTTCGTACGGGAGAGCCGCCCCGAGGCGACGACCTCGCGGACGGTCGCGGGGACCCCGCTGGCGGCGGTGGTGCGCTGGGGCACATAGCCGACGCGCGCCCAGTCCCGGAAGCGCTTCAGCTCCGTACCGAACAGCTCGATGCGGCCCCCGGTGAGCGGCACCTGGCCGATCACCGAGCGCACGGCGGTGGACTTGCCGGAGCCGTTGGCGCCGAGCAGGGCGACGACCTCGCCGCGTCGGACGGTGAGGTCGATGCCGCGCAGCACCGGACGCGAGCCGAGGGTCGCCGTGGCTCCGCGCAGGGATATGACGGGTTCCATCACGGGTTCCATCACTGGGGCCTCCGATGTGCCGGATTCCGGGGTGCCGGATGCGGACGGGGGGATGCTCACTTCGCGCCGAGCGCCTTCTGGAGCGCGGCCAGGTTGGACTCCATCACCTTGAGGTAGTCGTCGCCCTTGGACTTCTTGGTGATGCCTTCGAGGGGGTCCAGGACGTCGGTCTTCAGCCCGGTGTCCCCGGCGAGGGTCTTGGCGGTCTTGTCGCTGGCCAGTGTCTCGAAGAAGACCGTGTCGACGTGGTCCTTCTTCGCGATGGACTGGAGCTCCCTGACCCGGGCGGGGCTCGGCTCGGCCTCGGGGTCGATGCCCGCGATGCCCTCCTGGGTCAGCCCGTACCGCTCGGCGAGGTAGCCGAAGGCGGAGTGGGTGGTGATGAAGGTCTTGGTGGCGGTGTTCTTCAGGCCCGCCGCGAACTTCTGGTTCAGCGCCCCGAGGTCCTTGACCACGGCGTCGGTGTTCTTCCTGTAGTCGGCCGCGTGGTCGGGGTCGGCCTTCTCCAGGGCCTTGCCGACGCCCTGGGCGACCTCGGCGTACTTGACCGGGTCCAGCCAGACGTGCGGGTCGGCGCCGGCCTCGCTCTCGCCGTGGTGCTCCTCGCCCTCGTGGCCGTGGCCGACCTCGGTGCCGTGGTCCTCCAGCTTGGTGAGGCCGGCGGCGTCGACGGTGTGCTTGGCACCGGACTGCGCGATGGCCTTGTCCACGGCGGGCTGGATGCCCTTGAGGTAGACGACCAGGCCGGCCTCGCCGAGGGAGGCGGTCTGCTTGGGGCTGAGCTCCAGGTCGTGCGGCTCTACGCCCGGCTTGGTGAGGTTGCGTACGGAGACGTGGTCGCCGCCTATTCGCTCCGCGAGGTACTGCATCGGATAGAACGACGCCACCACGTCCAGCTTGCCGTCCTTCATGCCCGAGCCGGTGCCGGAGTCCGAGCAGGCGGTCAGGGCGCCGAGGCCGAGCACCACGGCGGTGGAGAGGGTGGCGGCGGGTATGAGGCGTCGTACATTCATGACAGTCATTTTCAACAAAAGTGGAAACGATTGTCAACAAGGGCGGGTGTGGGTCTTGCTTCGGACGGCCTCCGGGCCGCGCTCCGGGCGGTGCTCCAGGCCGTGCTTCAGGCCGTGCGGCGATACCGATTTGATCCAGGGGTGGAGGCCGCCGCTAATCTGGGGCATTCGCCGTTCGTCGTCGTCGTAATGAAGAGAGCACCGTGGCCGCCGACAAGATCGACACCATCGTCAACCTGAGCAAGCGCCGTGGCTTCGTCTACCCCTGCAGTGAGATCTACGGTGGTCAGCGCGCCGCCTGGGACTACGGGCCGCTGGGTGTCGAGCTGAAGGAGAACCTCAAGCGCCAGTGGTGGCGTTACATGGTCACCGCGCGCGAGGACGTCGTCGGCATCGACTCGTCGGTGATCCTGGCCACCGAGGTCTGGGAGGCCTCCGGCCACGTCGCCACCTTCACCGACCCGCTCACCGAGTGCACCTCCTGTCACAAGCGGTTCCGCGCGGACCACCTGATCGAGGCGTACGAGGAGAAGCACGGCAAGGAGCCCGCGAACGGCCTCGCCGAGCTCAACTGCCCCAACTGCGGCAACAAGGGCACCTTCACCGAGCCCAAGAACTTCTCGGGTCTGCTCTCCACCCACCTCGGCCCGACCCAGGACAGCGGCTCCGTCGCCTACCTGCGCCCCGAGACCGCGCAGGGCATCTTCACCAACTTCGGCCAGGTCCAGCAGACCTCGCGCAAGAAGCCGCCCTTCGGCATCGCGCAGATGGGCAAGTCCTTCCGCAACGAGATCACGCCCGGCAACTTCATCTTCCGCACCCGCGAGTTCGAGCAGATGGAGATGGAGTTCTTCGTCAAGCCGGGCGAGGACGAGCAGTGGCAGGAATACTGGATGGAGCAGCGCTGGAACTGGTACACGGGCCTGGGTCTCCGCGAGGAGAACATGCGCTGGTACGAGCACCCGAAGGAGAAGCTCTCCCACTACTCCAAGCGCACCGCCGACATCGAGTACCGCTTCCAGTTCGGCGGCAGCGAGTGGGGCGAGCTTGAGGGCGTCGCCAACCGCACCGACTACGACCTCTCGGCGCACGCCAAGGCGTCCGGCAGCGACCTGTCGTACTTCGACCAGGAGGCCGGCGAGCGCTGGACCCCGTACGTCATCGAGCCCGCCGCCGGTGTCGGCCGCTCCATGCTCGCTTTCCTCCTCGACGCCTACAACGAGGACGAGGCGCCCAACGCCAAGGGCGTCATGGAGAAGCGCGCCGTGATGCGCCTCGACCCGCGCCTGGCGCCGGTCAAGGTCGCGGTGCTGCCGCTCTCGCGCAACCCGCAGCTCTCCCCGAAGGCGAAGGGCCTGGCGGCGGACCTGCGGCAGAACTGGAACATCGAGTTCGACGACGCGGGCGCGATCGGCCGTCGCTACCGTCGCCAGGACGAGATCGGTACGCCGTTCTGTGTCACGGTCGACTTCGACACGCTGGACGACAACGCGGTGACGGTTCGCGAGCGGGACACGATGTCGCAGGAGCGGGTGTCCCTGGACCAGATCCAGTCGTACCTGGGTGCGCGGCTTCTCGGCTGCTAGTTCGTCTGCGGGTGCGCTGTGGCTGGTCGCGCAGTTCCCCGCGCCCCTAAAAGCCTGGCCCCGTACCGCATGAGCATGCGGTACGGGGCCAGGCCTTTTGCCTATAGGGGCGCGGGGAACTGCGCGACCAGCCCCCACCGGCCCGCAGGTGAAGTCCTACGCGCGCCGCCCCGCGAGGACCGCGCAGGCCGCCGCCAGCGGCAGCTCCGCAAGTACGGCGAGTGCGACGGCCGTCGCGAGCTCGGCACCCGGCGCCGCGGTCGTGACGTCGAACCACGCGTCCATCAACAGCAGCGCCCCCGTCGCGGCCGCCGCAGCCGACACCCGCGGGTCCCCGCGCCGCAGCAGTACCCCGGTCCCCACGAGCCCCACGGCGAGCCCCGCGTCCAGGCCTATCCACGCCAGCGGCCAGTTGGAGACCTCGACGGTCTGCGGCAGGGTCTGCGCGAGGACCACCATCCACGGCACCAGAGAAACCCCCGCTCCCGTCAGCAGCGTCGCGAGGCGCGGCCGGCGGATGCGGATCTGCGGGGCGACGAGCGTCATGGTGGTGGGGCTCCTTCCGGCCCGGTGGTCTCTCCTCCGGGCACGGCAACAAGCCTCGCCCGCCGGGCGGTTGAGATCAGTAGCGCGACTGTCCGACCTGGGGGTGGTGCCAGCTATACCCCCGAGCGGGCAGTAGCGTGATGGCACCGCTCCGACCTGGGCGTTTACGGTATGCACATGGCAACTCCCGGCCCGCTGCGGCGCGCGTTCGACTGGGCCGCCGCGCACGCCCCGTGGTCGGCGTGGGCCTGGCGCAACACCACCTTCGCGGTGGCGGGCATACCGCTCGCACTGCCCGCCGCCGGCTCCGTCACGTACATGGTCCTCGCGCCCGGACATACCCCCGGCGCCCTGCTGTCCGTGCTCGTCCTCAGCCCGCTCCTCACCGCCCTCCAGCGCAGCCGCTTCTGGTCGCTGCTCGGCCTCGACGTGCCGGGCATCGCCTGGCGCAGCCGCAGACTGAGCTGGCGCGGGCTCGTCGAGCGGCTGCGGTCGGAGTCGACCTGGCGGCAGTACGGCTACCACCTCCTCGTCGCCCCGCTCGCCGCGGCGGCGGGCGTCCTGGTGGTGTGCGGCTGGGTGGCGGGCTGCGTGTGCGCCTTCGTCCTGTCGTGGCTGTGGGCGCTGCCGCTGAACGCCCGGCTCCCGGTCTGGACCGACGCGTACGTCCTGTTCTCCGTCGGCGGGGTGCTGCTCCTGCTCGCCACCCCCTGGTTCGCGGCCGCCGCCGCACGGCTCGACGGCCATGCGGCCGCCGCCCTGCTCGGCCCCAACCGCGCCAAGGAGCTGGAGCGGCGCGTGGAGACCCTGGCCGAGAGCCGCGCCGGGGTGCTGGACGCCGCCGACGCCGAGCGCCGCCGCATCGAGCGCGACCTGCACGACGGCGCCCAGCAGCGGCTGGTCTCGCTCGCCATGAACCTGGGCCTGGCCCGCGCCACCCTCACCGATCTGCCGCCCGAGGCCCGGGCCGTCATCGACGAGGCGCACCGCGAGGCCAAGGAGGCCATCGAGGAGCTCAACAACCTGGTGCGCGGGCTGCACCCGGCCGTCCTCGACGACCGGGGCCTGGATGCCGCCCTGTCCGGCATCGCCGCCCGTGCCCCGCTGCCCGTCGAGCTCACCGTCGACATCGACCGCCGCCCGGCCCCCACGGTCGAGGCCGTCGCCTACTTCGTCGTCTCCGAGGCGCTGGCGAACGTCGCCAAGCACGCCCGGGCGACGCGCTGTTCCGTCCAGATCGGCCGCCGCGGCGACCTGCTGCGCCTCACCGTCTCCGACAACGGGGCCGGGGGCGCCGACGCCGCCGCCGGCACCGGACTGCGGGGCCTCGCCAAACGCGTAGGGTCCGTGGACGGAACCATCCGGATCAACAGCCCCCTCGGGGGCCCGACCGTCATCACTGTGGAGCTGCCGTGCGGGCTGTGATCGCCGAGGACTCGGTGCTGCTGCGGATAGGACTCGTCAAGGTCCTGGAGATGGCGGGGTTCGAGGTGGCCGCCGAGGCGGAGGACGCCGACGGGCTGCTCGCCGCCGTCGAGGAACACCGGCCGAAGCTGGCCCTGGTCGACGTGCGGATGCCGCCCGGCTTCACCGACGAGGGCGTACGAGCCGCCCTGATGATCCGTCAGCAGTGGCCGGACACCGCCGTACTGCTCCTCTCGCAGTACGTCGAGGAGCGGTACGCGGCCGACCTGCTCACCGCCCAGAGCGGCGGCATCGGCTACCTGCTCAAGCAACGGGTCGCCGACGTCGAGGAGTTCATCGACGCGCTCAGGCGCGTCGCGGGCGGCGGCACCGCGCTCGACCCGCAGGTCGTCGCCCAGCTGCTGCTGCGCCGGGGCGGCGGCAACGACCCGCTGGAACGCCTCACCCCGCGCGAACGCGAAGTCCTCGCCCTGATGGCCGAGGGCCGCTCCAACGCGGGCATCGCCGAGCAGCTGGTCGTCAGCGAGAGCGCCGTCGCCAAACACATCAACAGCATCTTCGCCAAGCTCGACCTGCCCGTCGCCGACGGCGACCACCGCCGTGTCCTCGCGGTCCTGCGGTTCCTGGACGGCGGCTCATGACCGCCACCGACACCCGCCCCCCGGGTGCCGGTACGAACCGCGAGCGGCCCCGGCACCGAGGGCGGTGGATCCTGGCCGCCGCGCTCAGCGCGCTGCTCGTGGTGGCGCCGCTGGGCTTCGAGGTGTACGCGCAGTACGCCCGCCAGACCTCCAGCCACACCAGCGTCGAGACCAGCGACCGCCACCCGGTCAGGACGATCCAGGTGGACGCGGGCAGCGCCGAGCTGACCGTGACGCCGGGCGTCGAGGGCGAGGTCCGCATCCAGGAGCGGCTCTCCTGGTCGCTGCGCAAACCGAAGGTCGCCAAGGAGTGGGACGGCGACACCCTCAAGCTGCGGCCCGAGTGCGACGGCAGGTTCGCCGTCACCAGCCTCGGCTGCTCCGTCGAGCTGGACCTGACCGTGCCCGCCGGGGTCGCGCTCAAGGTGAACAGCGGCTCCGGCACCGTCCGGGTCAGCGGCCTCACCGGCCCGGTCGACGTCGACGGCGGCTCCGGCACCGTCAAGCTCTACGGCGTACGCGGCCCGATCAACGCCTCCGTCGGCTCCGGCTCCTTCAGCGGCGACGCGATCGGCTCCACCAAGGCCGAGGTGCACTCCGGCTCCGGCCACGCGGAGCTGGAGTTCGCCGCCCCGCCCCGCGAGGTCACCGCCTCCACCGGCTCGGGCAGCGTCGACCTCCGACTCCCCGCGGGCTCCCGCTACCGGGTCGAGGGCACCAAGGGCTCGGGCGCCCGCGACATCGAGGACTCCCTGCGCGACCCGGCCTCGGACCGCCGCATCACGGTGTCCTCCGGCTCGGGCGCCGCGACCGTGGACTACACCCGCCGGCGTTAGCGGCCCCGGGGGAGCCGCAGGCCGCCCAGGACCAGGTCGGCCACGGCCCCGAACTCCGCCAGGATCTCCGGCTTGAGCCACTGCGGTGCGTACGCCGGGTCGTGGAAGCGGCTCGTGGCGTCGAAGACCGCGCGGGCCACGCTCGCGTCCGGCCCCAGGGACGTGAACTGACCGCGCTCCACGCCCCGGTGGACGATCTGCTCGATCTGCGCGACCAGTTCGGTGATGTGCTCCTCGACCACCGCGCTGTTCTCCGCGAGCAGCACCTCGTACGTCGCGAACAGCTGGGGGTCGTCGCCCGCCTTGCGGCGCTTGGCCTCGAAGAGCCCCGCCAGCCAGGCCCGCAGCGACGCCTCCGCGTCCTTGGGCTCGTCGTCCGCGATGGAGTTCAGCTCGCGCGTCGTACGGTCCAGCCAGCGCTTGGTGACGGCCTCCCGCAGCGCCGACTTCGTACGGAAGTGGCGGTACACACTGCCGTGGCTGACGCCGAGCTGGCGGGCGACATCGACGACCGTGGCCTTCGCCGGGCCGTGGCGGCGCAGCACTTCCTCGGTCGCTTCGAGGATGCGCTCGGCGGTCAGTGGTTCCGTACTCATGACCTTGACGTTACCCGCCGTGTCCGCCACCCGGCCCGGCCCTGTGGACAACTCAGTGCTCGCTGTCCAGATGGGCCATCTGCGCCGCCGGGTAGCGCTCGCCCGAGGCCGCTCCGGCCGGGACCGCCGCCTCGATCGCGGCCAGGTCACGGGCGTCGAACGTGACGTCCAGGGCGCCGAGCGCCTCGGTGAGGCGGTCCCGGCGGCGGGCGCCGACCAGCGGCACCACGTCCGCGCCGAACCGCTCGCCCTGCGCGATCACCCAGGCGATCGCGATCTGCGCGACCGAGACGCCCTGGTGCTCGGCGACCTCGCGCAGCGCCTCGACCAGGTCCAGGTTGCGGTCGAGGTTGTCGCCCTGGAAGCGGGGGCTCATCCCGCGGAAGTCATTCGCCGCCAGCTGCCGGTCACGGGTGAAGTGGCCGCTGATCAGACCGCGCGAGAGCACGCCGTACGCGGTGATGCCGATGCCCAGCTCCTTGGCGGTCGGCAGGATCTCGTCCTCGATGCCGCGCGAGATCAGCGAGTACTCGATCTGGAGGTCGGAGATCGGGGCGACCGCGGCGGCCCGGCGCAGGGTGTCCGCGCCGACCTCCGACATCCCGATGTGTCGTACGTGTCCGGCCTCGACCAGTTCGGCGATGGCGCCGACGGTCTCCTCGACCGGGACGTCCGGGTCGAGCCGGGCGATGCGGTAGACGTCGATGTGGTCGACGCCGAGCCGCTGGAGGGAGTACGCGGCGAAGCTCTTCACCGCCGAGGGGCGGCCGTCGTAACCGGCCCAGCCGCCGTCCGGGTCGCGCAGGGCGCCGAACTTGACGCTGGTGAGCGCCTGTTCGCGCGCGGCGGCGGGCGCGCTGCGCAGCGCCTCGCCGATCAGCAGCTCGTTGTGGCCCATGCCGTAGAAGTCGCCGGTGTCGAGCAGGGTCACGCCCGCGTCGAGCGCGGCGTGGATGGTGGCGATCGACTCGGCCCGGTCGGCCTCGCCGTACAGCGCGGACATGCCCATGCAGCCGAGGCCGAGGGCGGAGACCTGGGGGCCGGTGGTGCCGAGGGTGCGGGTGCGCATGGCTGGTCACTCCTTGAGGGGTGTGGGGGTTGCGATACCAACCATCGCATAACAGATGACAGATTTCAATATCTGTCATCTGTTACTTGTCATCTGTCATTCCGCGCCTACGGGTCGGCCGTCACCCCACCGTCTTCGGCAGCCGCAGGCTCAGCAGCACCGTGAGTACCACCGCCGCCAGCTGCACCAGCAAGGTCACCACCAGTGCGTCCCGGGTGCCCATCGAGGACGCGAGCGAGAGGAAGAGGCTGCCGAGGGTGGCGACGCCGAGGGCGAGGGCGGACTGCTGGGTGGTCACCAGGACGCCGCTGCCCACACCCGCGCGGTCGGTCGGGACGTCGGAGAGCACGATCCGGAACAGCACCGGAAGCTGGAGGCCCTGGCCGAGCCCGGCCAGCGCGACACCCGGCGCCAGCTCGGCTATCCCGAGGCCGGACCAGTCCTGCCAGACGGTGAGCACCAGGACCGTGATGCCGAGGCCCTGGATGAGGCCGCCGGCGGTGACGACCCGGCTCCCGTACCGGCCGATCAGACGCGGCCCGGCGAGCGACGCGGCGAAGAACGCCACCGCCATCGGCACCAGGGCGAGCCCGGCGGAGACCGGGCCCATCCGCAGGCCCTGCTGGAGGACGACCGCGATCACGAACATGAAGCCGCTGAAGCCCACCGAGAACGGCACGATCATGGCGAGGCCCCGGTGCAGCGAGGGCAGCTTCAGCAGGCTCGGCGGGACCAGCGGCGTACCGCCGCGGCGGTCGGCCCGCTGCTCGGTCCGGAAGAACGCGAAGGCGGCGAACGGGAAGAGTGCGAGCGAGACCCAGGTCCACAGCGGCCACCCGGCCGCGCGCCCCTCGGTCAGCGGCAGCAGCAGGCTGATCAGCGAGAGCGCGAGCAGCAGCGTGCCGGGCACGTCCACCGAGGCGGGCCGGTCCGAGCGGGTCTCCGGCACACTGCGGACCGCGAGCACCAGCCCGACGATCACCACGGGGACGTTGACCAGGAAGACCGCGCGCCAGCCGCTGCCCGCGATGTCGGCGGCGACCAGCACGCCGCCGAGGATCTGCCCGGCGACCATCGAGAGCCCGGCGGTCGCCCCGTACAGGCTCATCGCGCGGGCCCGGCGCGGTCCGGCCGTGGTGGCCTGGATGGTGGCGAGGACCTGCGGCAGCATCAGCGCGGACGCGGCGCCCTGGGCGACCCGGGCCGCGACGAGTGTCCAGGCGGTCGGCGCCAGACCGCAGGCCAGCGAGGTCACGCCGAAGGCGGCCATGCCGACGAGGAAGAGCCGGCGCCGCCCGGCGGTGTCGCCGAGCCGGCCGCCGAGGACGAGCAGGACGGCGTACGCGAGGCCGTAGCCCGCGACCACCAGTTCCAGCGTGGCCGGGCCCGCGGACAGGTCCTTCTCCATGGTGGGCAGGGCGACGTTGACGATGAAGAAGTCGATCAGGGGCAGGGCCGCGCCGAGCAGCACGGTGAACAGCCCGAGCGAGCCGATCGCCGTGCCGCCGTGGCGGATGACCGGGACGGCGGCGACCTCTGCGGTGGCGGCGACCTCTGCGGTGGATGTGGATCCGGAAGTACTCACGTCATTGCTCACGCAGAAGACGATCGTCCTTCGCTCAGCCTGGTACCAGAGTCTCTTTATCCTGGTACATGCAGTACCTGGCAATGGGGTGGGCGCTGCGGCACCCTGGTTCCATGACCACTGTGGCCCCGGAGTCCGACGTCCGCAGGCACGAGCTGGCGGAGTTTCTGCGCAGCCGCCGCGAGCGCATCACGCCCGAACAGGTCGGCCTGCCGCACGGCCGCCGCCGGCGCACCCCCGGGCTGCGCCGCGAGGATGTCGCCCACCTCTCCGCCGTCGGCGTCACCTGGTACACCTGGCTGGAGCAGGCCCGGGACATCCAGGTCTCCGCGCAGGTCCTGGACGCGCTCGCGCGCGCCCTGCTGATGGACCCCAGCGAGCGCGCGCACCTCTTCGCCCTCGCGGGCACGAGCGACCCGAACCCCAACGCGCCCTGCCCGACGGTGACTCCGTCGATGCGCGCGATGCTGGACCAACTGGAGCCGCTGCCCGCCTGCATCCAGAACAGCCGGTACGACATCCTGGCGTACAACCGCACGTACGCCAGGCTGCTCTGCGACCTGGACGCGCTGCCGCCCGAGGACCGCAACTGCATGTGGCTGGCCTTCACCGACGACGACTGGCGCGCGGCGGTCGCCGATCTGCCGGACGTCAACCGGATGATGGCCGCGAAGTTCCGCGCCTCCATGGCCGAGCACCTGGCCGAGCCCGCCTGGAAGACGCTCCTGAACCGGCTGGAGAACGGCTCGCCCGAGTTCCGCGAGATCTGGGCCCGCCACGAGGTGGTCGACCAGAGCGGCCGCGAGAAGTACATCCGCAACGCCCATGTGGGCCTCCTCCACCTGGAACACACCAACCTGTGGCTGGGCCCGTCCTCGGGCCCGCGCCTGGTGACGTACGTTCCGCTGGACGACGCCTCGCGGGCAGGGCTTGAGCGGTTGCTGGAGATGGCGGTGCTGGAGGGCGCGGCGGTGTAGGGCCCCATCGGCTGGAGTGCCGCTGCGCGCGCGTAGCCGGATTGAGCTCAACCCGGCCCGGGCACCGGGTGGTCCGGCGAGTCGAGCCAGGCCGTATGCCGACCGTCCGGGGACACCGTCATTCCGAAGCGGTCCGGCTTGGGTCTGCCGATGTGCCGCCACCACTCGTACGCCGCCTCCACCTCGGCCCACAGCCGCCGGGGACCGTACTCCCACACGGTGAAGCGATCCACGTCCAGGCCGTCCTGGTCGACCGCCGCCCACGACGTCGCGTCGGTGGTGGCCAGCCAGAGCCGGGAAGCGACTCCGTCGACGTCGGGGCCCTCATGCCAGGTCCGCCAGACGTCACGGGTGCGGAGCCCGATGGCGAACTGGGCGGCCCAGTTGTCCCCTGCCACTGCCCACGGCGAGAGATGGGTGACCGACTCTGCGGGGACATGCTCGTCTCGTACCACGTCCCGATAGACCCGCAGGTCAGTGCGTTGGCCCCGGATGAGCATGAACGACGCATGCGGGGAGAACCAGCCGGAGGCCACGCCCTCACCGTCGACGGTGAGGCGCAGCAGCCCGTAGCAGAGCCACGGCGTCTCCCATGGAGTGAGGATCAGTCCGCCCGGGGCGGTCTGTTCGAGCCAGGCGTGGGGCACTTCTCGGACCGAGCATGTGGCGATGACGCGGTCGTACTGTGCCGCGTCCGGGTGGCCGTGAGAGCCGTCCCCGGCGACCACCTTCGGCTCCAGGCCGATGCTCTTCAGCACGCGTGCGGCGTTCTCCGCGAGCGTCGGGTCCACTTCGACGGTGGTCACGTTCGCCGACCCGAGCCTGTTGGCGAGCAGCCCCGCGTTCCAGCCCGTTCCAGTGCCGATCTCCAGCACCCGGTGACCGGGCCGAAGCCTGAGCAGGTCGAGCATGCGGAAGACGATGGACGGTGACGAGGCTGACGACGAGGGCCAGCGCCCCTTGGCGCCGGGGTCCTCACCGTCATTGAGCTGCGTCACCACGGGCCCGTCCGCATACGCCGCGCGCAGCCAGGTGGCCGGTGCCGAGTCCCGGGTGCAGGCCTTCAGGTCGTCGCCGAGCCAGATCCTCTCCGGCAGGAACCTGTGCCGGGGCACGGCCCAGAACGCTTGCTCCCACTCCGGGGGAAGGGGCGAGAGCCGGTCGTCGTCGAGTGCGCCGAGCAGACCCCGCATCGCGGTCTGCTCAGCGGTTCCGATGTGGTTCGTCATCGCTCTTCGGGCTCTACTTCCCGTGCTTCGGCGGCGGTTTGGGCTGCGAGCTGTCCGGCGAGGGTTTGGAGGTACCCGGGTCCTTGCCGCCCGAGTGCTGTCCGTCGCCACCGCTACCGCCCTTACCGGTTCCCCATCCCATGACCGCTCCTTCGATGGCGTCAGCCGATCGGCCACTCTCCCTGTGCGAGCGGCCTGGAAGGGAGACCGTAGAGCCGGGAGACGGGCCGGACCCGGAAGGAAATTCCGGGTCCGGCCCGCGACCCGCTCAAGGAGGCGCGCCTAGTCGAGCGCGCCCAGCCCCAAGGCGAGTTCGCGGACCTCGCGACGGCCGCTCCGCTTGTACAGGCGGCGCGCCAGACCGCGCGCGAGCTCGTGCGCCCGCATCTGTTCGGGAGCCGCCCTGAAGGCCCGCTTCAGCTGCTCTGCCGCCTCATCCGTGCGACCCGCCTCCCCGTACGCCCGGGCGACGTCGAGACGAGCCCGCGCCCGCCGCTCAACCGGCAGCTTCGGGCTGGGGCGCAGGCCGATCGCCATTTCCAGGGCCAGCTGTACGTCGTCGAACTCCAGCGCCAGCGCCAGGCGGTGGATCTCGACGTTCGCCGGCCCGAACGACGTCCACATCTCATCGGTGTCCAGGCCCAGCCGATCGGCTGCCCCGGTTGCCCTCGTCATGAGGTCGTCGGCCAACGGCCGGTCGCGCAGCCGTGCGGCCGCGACCGCACCGTTCAGGAGGAGCGTCCCGTACAGGGAGAGCGACGTGGGAGAGGAGTCCCACCAGCCATGCGGGAGACCGTCCGCAGCGCGCAACGTGGTGTTCACCGATTCCGCCGGCATCCCGGCCCCGAGCTGGACGTGTGCCACGCACCGCCGCAGAGCGAGGATCACGGCCGGATCACCGGACTCGCACGCGGCCACGTCACCTTGGTCGGCGGCCGTCCAGGCGAGGTCGGTCTCTCCCCGCTTGCGCAGGACGGCTGCGGTGACATGGCACGTCAGCGCGAACAGGCCGAGTGCCCGGGCCTTGTCGGGCCCGGCGGAATGTTTCTGTGCGGCCAGGCGTACGTCCGCCAGCAGCGCCGGAAGGAGTCCGATGAGCCGCGCGTACTGCGACGACTGGTAGAGGCTCCATGCGGCGCCGACCTCCCAGGTGAGACGCTCCGGGCGCGGCGGCTCCCGCCCCTCGTACAAGCCTCCGGCGAGGTGCCGGGACCACATCAGCGCCGACCGGATGGCGGGCAGGTGGCCGTCGCACTCGTCACGGCCGTCGAGAAGCGCCGCAGACCCGAGCAGATCCTCCAAGCGGATCCGTAGCGCTGCCGCCAAGTCCGTCAGCATCTTCAGGTTGTTGACCGGAATGCGGCCGGACTCGACCCGGTACACCCAGTCCTCGGACCGGTTCAGCAGCGCGCCGAGCTCCCCCTGGGTGAGGCCGCGCCGCTCCCGGTGGAACCGCGTCCGTCTGCCGAACGCGAGGCGGTCAGCGATGGCGTGCACAGGGCCCCCTTGCTCCGTCCGGGCGAGTGTCACACGGCTGGGCCCTGGCCGACCGGCCCATGGCCGAGTCGGACTGCCGACGGGTGGTCAGTAGGCTCGTGTCATGCCTGAGAACGACCACGAGCAGCGGATGGCACGGCCCCGCATGGCGGCGGGCGCGGTGTTCTTCGATGCTCAGAGCCGTGTCCTGCTGGTCCGCCCCTCGTACAAGCCGATGTGGGAGATCCCCGGCGGATACGTCGAGACCGGCGAGTCTCCTCTGGCCGCGTGTCGGCGCGAGGTCGAGGAAGAGCTGGGCATCCGCCCGGACATCGGCCCGCTCCTTGTCGTCGACTGGGCACCCAGCCCCACCGAAGGGGACAAAGTCCTGTATGTCTTCGACGGTGGGGAATTGAGTGAGCAGGCCTCGGCGTCGATCAAGCTCTCGCCGGACGAGCTGTTGGCTGCCGCATTCCATCCGACGAAAGACGTCGACCAGTTGTTGATCCCGCGACTCGCCCGCCGGGTCAAGGCAGCCGTGGCCGCCCGGGCCCAGCAGCATCCTGTGTACCTGGAGCACGGCGAGCTCCCCGCGTAACGCTGATCTCTACGCGACCCCCGCCCCCACCACTTCCGTCTCCGTCTCCAACCGCTCCGCCGTCCGCCGTGCCGACTCCCGGGCCCGGCGGCCGCTGGTGGCCGCTCCCATGACGAGGACGGCCAGGCCGCAGCCCGTGATGATCCACCAGGCCGGGCGGGCCGCGTCCGGGAAGGCGTCGGCGTAGCCGCCCGGGGCCGCGCCCGACAGGCCTCCCGCGAGGACCGCGCCGATCACGGCGACGCCCAGCGTCTGGCCGGTCTGGCGGCTGGTCGAGGCCACCGCCGCCGCGACGCCCGCCTGGGAGCGGGGCATTCCGGAGACGGCCGTGTTGGTGATGGGGGAGTTGACCATGCCGAAGCCGAGGCCGAACAGGACGTACCCGGTGAAGAGCAGCGGCGTCGACGACTCGCCCCGGAACGCCGCGAACACCAGCCCGCTCGCGGCCATCGTGACGCCCGCGATCAGGAGCGACGGGCGTGGGCCCCGGCTTGCCACCAGACGGCCGGAGAGGGGTGCGGCCACCAGCGTCACCGCCGCCATCGGCACCATGTAGAGCCCGGCGTGCAGGGCGTTGAGGCCGCGTACGTTCTGCAGGTAGAGCGTGTTGACGAACAGGAAGCCGCCCAGCGCGGCGAACGCCGAGACCGCGATCACCGTCGCCCCGCTGAACGGCACGCTGCGGAAGAACCGCAGGTCGATCAGCGGCTCGCGGCGCCTCGGCTCGTAGATCAGGAGGCCGGTGAGCGCGGCGGCCGCCACCGCGCAGAAGAACAGGATCCGCGCCGACGTCCAGCCCGCGCTCGGCGCCTCGATGATCGCGTACGTGAGGGAGCCGAGCAGTGCCACGATCAGGAGCTGGCCCACGGGGTCGGGGCGGCGCGGCTTCGGCGCGCGGGACTCGGGCACGTAACGCCAGGTCAGCAGGAGTGCGGCCAGGCCCACCGGCAGGTTGATCCAGAAGATCGAGCGCCAGCCGACCGAGTCGACCAGGAGGCCGCCGACGATCGGGCCCGCCGCCATGGAGATACCGACGACCCCGCTCCACACGCCGATGGCGCGGGCGCGCTCGCGCGGCTCGGTGAAGGTGTTGGTGATGATCGACATCGCCACCGGGTTGAGCATCGAGCCGCCGACCGCCTGGATCGTGCGGAAGGCGACCAGGGAGGAGAGGTTCGGGGCGAGCGAGCAGAGCAGCGAGCCGAGGGTGAAGACGATCAGGCCCGCCATGAAGACCCGGCGGCGGCCGATCCGGTCGGCCGTCGAGCCGGAGAGCATCAGCAGGGAGGCGAGGACGAGCGTGTACGCGTCGATCGTCCACTGCATCCCGGAGACCGTGGTGTGCAGTTCGCGCTGCATGGTGGGCAGCGCCACGTTCAGGATCGTGTTGTCGAGGCCGACGATCAGCAGGCTCATGCAGCAGATCGCCAGCACGAGTATGCGTCGCCGGGGGTTGAGATCGGGCATGCATGGATAGTATGCCTAACTAACGACCCGGTCCATGTAGTACGGCTAACTAATGACCGGGATGATGCGCGACAATGGCTGGATGACCACGCTCAACATCGGCCCGCATGCCGTGCAGCCTCCCGTGGTGCTGGCACCCATGGCCGGCATCACCAATGCCCCGTTCCGTACCCTTTGCCGCGAATTCAGCGGGGGCAAGGGGCTGTTCGTGAGCGAGATGATCACGACGCGGGCGCTGGTCGAGCGCAACGAGAAGACCATGCAGCTGATCCACTTCGACGAGACGGAGACGCCTCGCTCGATCCAGCTGTACGGGGTCGACCCGGTCACCGTCGGCAAGGCGGTCCGGATGATCGTCGACGAGGACCTGGCCGACCACATCGACCTGAACTTCGGCTGCCCGGTGCCCAAGGTGACGAGGAAGGGCGGGGGATCGGCCCTGCCCTACAAGCGGCCGCTGCTGCGCGCGATCCTCAACGAGGCCGTCTCCAACGCGGGGGACCTGCCGGTCACCATGAAGATGCGCAAGGGCATCGACGACGACCACATCACCTATCTGGACGCCGGGCGCATCGCCGTCGAAGAAGGCGTCACCGCGATAGCGCTGCACGGCCGCACCGCCGCCCAGCACTACGGCGGCACCGCCGACTGGGACGCCATCGCACGCCTGAAGGAGCACGTCCCGGAGATCCCGGTGCTCGGCAACGGCGACATCTGGTCCGCCGAGGACGCGCTGCGGATGATGAAGGAGACCGGCTGCGACGGCGTCGTCGTGGGCCGCGGCTGCCTCGGCCGCCCCTGGCTCTTCGGCGACCTGGTGGCCGCGTTCGAGGGTACGGACTCCTATGCGCGCCCCACGCTGCGCACGGTCGCCGACGTGATGGTGCGGCACGCGACGCTGCTCGGCGAGTGGATCGGCGACGAGTCGCGCGGTGTGATCGACTTCCGCAAGCACGTGGCCTGGTACCTCAAGGGGTTCGCGGTCGGCTCGGAGATGCGCAAGCGACTGGCGATCACCTCGTCCCTGGACGAGCTGAGCGCTCAGTTGAGCGAGCTCGACCTGGACCAGGGGTGGCCGGACGGCGCCGACGGCCCGCGCGGCCGTACCTCGGGCAACAACCGGGTGGTTCTGCCGGACGGCTGGCTGAAGGACCCGTACGACTGCTCGGGGATCAGCGCGGACGCCGAGTTGGACACCTCGGGCGGGTAGATCAGTACCAACTGGAGGAAAACGGCGGAACCGGACTCGGTTCCGCCGTTTCGCGTTGGCGTGATCCAGGGTCCGGATCGTGGAATTCCGGCCCGTCCGGCGGCGTGATTCTCGCCACCCCTGATAGGGGTTGCGCTCAGATGAGCACTTTCGAGGCGGCTGCATCTCTAGAAGGGGTGGCACTCAGTGCCACCCCTTCCGTGTTCAAGAAGTGGACTCACTTGCGCTTATGGGTGCTCGGATGAGCGCTAGAACCGCATTCTCGGGATATTTGAGTTCAGGAAGTGAACACATCAAGATCGCTCCGGTTACCTGGCGGTTACTTTCGATCTGGTGGCGGACGAGTGGTTACGGCCCCATGACGCACAAGTGGACGTACCCAGACACCTTCGATCTGGGTATGTTCCTCGCCGTCAGGGCAGCCGCCACGCTATTTCGGAGCCGAGGAGTCGAGACCCGTGTCGGAAGACAAAGACCTCCAGCGCAGCCAGAAGTTCGTCTACGACTTCACCGAAGGGAACAGGGACCTCAAGGACCTGCTCGGTGGAAAAGGCGCGAACCTCGCCGAGATGACCAACCTCGGCCTGCCGGTCCCTCCCGGCTTCACCATCACCACCGAGGCGTGCAAGGTCTACCTCGACAGCGGCGAGGAGCCGGCCGCGCTGCGCGACGAGGTCAGTGCGCACCTCGACGCCCTTGAGCAGAAGATGGGCAAGAAGCTCGGCCAGGCCGACGACCCGCTGCTCGTCTCCGTACGCTCGGGCGCCAAGTTCTCCATGCCCGGCATGATGGACACCGTCCTCAACATCGGGCTCTCGGACGCCTCGGTGACCGGTCTCACCAAGCAGTCCGGCGACGAGCGCTTCGCCTGGGACTCCTACCGCCGCCTCATCCAGATGTTCGGCAAGACCGTGCTCGGCGTGGACGGCGAGCTCTTCGAGGACGCCCTTGAGGACGCCAAGGCCGCCAAGAAGGTCACCGTCGACACCGACCTCGACGCCGCCGACCTGAAGAAGCTGGTCAAGCACTTCAAGAAGGTCGTCAAGACCGAGTGCGGACGCGACTTCCCGCAGGACCCGCGCGAGCAGATGGACCTCGCCGTCAAGGCGGTCTTCGAGTCGTGGAACACCGACCGCGCCAAGCTCTACCGCCGCCAGGAGCGCATCCCCGGCGACCTGGGCACCGCCGTCAACATCTGCTCGATGGTGTTCGGCAACCTCGGCCCCGACTCGGGCACCGGCGTCGCCTTCACCCGCGACCCCGCCTCCGGCCACCAGGGCGTCTACGGCGACTACCTGCAGAACGCCCAGGGCGAGGACGTCGTCGCGGGTATCCGCAACACCGTGCCGCTGGCCGAGCTGGAGTCGATCGACAAGAAGTCGTACGACCAGCTCATGCAGATCATGGAGACCCTTGAGACCCACTACAAGGACCTCTGCGACATCGAGTTCACCATCGAGCGCGGCCAGCTCTGGATGCTCCAGACCCGGGTCGGCAAGCGCACCGCCGGTGCCGCCTTCCGGATCGCGACCCAGCTGGTGGACCAGGGCCTGATCGACGAGGCCGAGGCGCTCCAGCGCGTCAACGGCGCCCAGCTGGCCCAGCTGATGTTCCCGCGCTTCGACGACCAGGCCAAGGTCGAGCAGCTCGGGCGCGGCATCGCCGCCTCCCCGGGCGCCGCGGTCGGCAAGGCGGTCTTCGACTCGTACACCGCCATCAAGTGGTCCCGCTCGGGCGAGAAGGTCATCCTGATCCGCCGCGAGACCAACCCGGACGACCTGGACGGCATGATCGCCGCCGAGGGCATCCTGACCTCGCGCGGCGGCAAGACCTCGCACGCGGCGGTCGTGGCGCGCGGCATGGGCAAGACCTGTGTCTGCGGCGCCGAGGAGCTGGAGGTCGACACCAAGCGGCGGCGGATGACCGCGCCGGGCGGTGTGGTCGTCGAGGAGGGCGACGTCGTCTCCATCGACGGCTCCACCGGCAAGGTGTACCTCGGTGAGGTCCCGGTCGTGCCGTCGCCGGTCGTCGAGTACTTCGAGGGCCGGATGCACGCGGGCGCCGACGACGCGGACGAGCTGGTCGCGGCCGTGCACCGGATCATGGCGTACGCGGACCGAGTACGCCGCCTGCGCGTACGGGCCAACGCCGACAACGCCGAAGACGCCCTGCGGGCGCGGCGGTTCGGCGCCCAGGGCATCGGCCTGTGCCGCACCGAGCACATGTTCCTCGGCGAGCGCCGCGAGATGGTCGAGCGGCTGATCCTGGCCGACACCGACGAGGAGCGCGAGACGGCACTCAGTGCCTTGCTGCCGCTCCAGAAGAAGGACTTCATCGAGCTCTTCGAGGCGATGGACGGGCTGCCGGTGACGGTACGGCTGCTCGACCCGCCGCTGCACGAGTTCCTGCCCGACATCACCGAGCTGTCGGTGCGCGTCGCCCTCGCCGAGTCCCGCAAGGACGCCAACGAGAACGACCTGCGCCTCCTCCAGGCCGTCCACAAGCTGCACGAGCAGAACCCGATGCTGGGTCTGCGCGGCGTACGCCTCGGCCTGGTCATCCCGGGTCTGTTCGCCATGCAGGTGCGGGCGATCGCGGAGGCCGCGGCCGAGCGCCGGGGCGCCAAGGGCGACCCGCGTGCGGAGATCATGATTCCGCTGGTCGGCACGGTCCAGGAGCTGGAGATCGTCCGCGACGAGGCCGACCAGGTCATCGCCGAGGTCGAGGCGGCCACCGGCACCGACCTCAAGCTCACCATCGGCACGATGATCGAGCTGCCGCGCGCCGCCCTGACGGCGGGCCAGATCGCCGAGGCGGCCCAGTTCTTCAGCTTCGGCACCAACGACCTGACCCAGACGGTCTGGGGCTTCTCGCGGGACGACGTGGAGGCGAGCTTCTTCACCGCGTACCTGGAGAAGGGCATCTTCGGGGTCTCGCCGTTCGAGACCATCGACAAGGACGGCGTCGGCTCGCTGGTGCGCTCCGCCGTCCAGGCCGGCCGGGCCACCCGCCCCGACCTGAAGCTGGGCGTCTGCGGCGAGCACGGCGGCGACCCGGAGTCGGTGCACTTCTTCCACGAGGTGGGCCTGGACTACGTGTCCTGCTCGCCGTTCCGCATCCCGGTCGCCCGTCTTGAGGCGGGCCGCGCGGCCGCGGAGTCGAAGGGCAGCGACTCCCGATAAGACCCCGGAGCCGCCACCGGGTCCCCGACCCTCAACACCGATCCGGTGGCGGCCCCGGATCCACAGAGAAGGGGCGGCACCCTGTGCGGGGGTGCTGCCCCTTCCGCATGCCCGGGTGCCCTTGTGCCGCATGCCGCGTGCCCTTGTGCCGCTTGTTCCGGGCCCGGCACACATGTTTTCTGGGTGTGCGTCCGCTTAATTCCTGTTGAAGTGCGGACATTTAACGGGCCCTTGGCCCTAAATGCAGAGTGCGGTTCACGGATCCCCATCCGCGAACCGCACTCTGTCATCCCCGCCGGGCACGGAGCCGCCACCATGCCGACCGCCGCCAGACGAAGCAAAGCCCCCCACGGTCCTCACAACGTCTTTCCGGTTGGCCAGGTGTCGTGCCCGACGTCGTACAGCTTTTCGGTACACACGGGCTGCTCGCGATGCCTTTCAAGTGTGGCTGAAAGGCCGGTGGTCACGGCCTGTGACGGTAGGCATACTCAGGGGCGGGACGATTGCGGATGCAACATGATGCAACACGTTGCAACATTCGAGACAGGTGGAGATTCGGTGCTGCGTATTCATTTCACTGGCGTGGACCTGGCCCGGGTGCGTATGGCGCCTGGTCCGGACGCGCTGTGGGAAACGATTCTCAGCTTTCATCGATTAAGAGACCGTCGAGGCGCCCTAGTCTTCGGTGAATGGCGAACGGAAACGCGTACCCGGTTGAACGGTGAAACACGTCTGCTCTCCGCAGTGGTGCCGGGCCGCGGCTATTTTCCCGACTTCCTCACGCCCGCCGAAGGGCCGCACACCATCGAGTCAGGGCTTGAGGTCGTGCGCGAGACGGGGCAGGACCGGCTGCACGACGAGCTCTCCCGGGTCGCCGGGCCCCGGGGGCTGCCCCGCTGGGTGCGGGCGCTTGCCGAGGGCCGTGGCGAGCCGCTGGATCGTCTCATGGGCACACTGCGCAGCTACCACCGGGCCGCCATCTCGCCGTACTGGACGCACATCCAGGCCCGCGTCGACGCCGACCGGGCCGCCCGCGGCCGCGCGCTCCTCGACGGCGGGGCGGACGAACTCCTCGCCTCGCTCCCGCCGATGATGCGCTGGCGGGCCCCCGTCCTGGAGGCGGACTACCCGGTGGACCGGGATGTGTACCTGGAGGGCCGCGGGCTGCTGCTGCAGCCGTCCTTCTTCTGCCGCCGTACGCCGGTGACGCTCCAGGACCCGCTGCTGGCGCCGGTGCTGGTCTATCCGGTGACGCACACCCTCACGCCGTACGAGAGGCAGAGCGCGGGCACCGCGCCCGGCCCCTCGCTCGGCCGGCTGGTCGGGCACACCCGCTCGGCGGTGCTCCAGTCGATAGGCCACGGCTGTACGACGAGCGAACTCGCCCGCAGGGCGGGGGTGTCGCTCGCCTCGGCCAGCCAGCACGCCGGCGTCCTGCGGGAGGCCGGCCTGCTGGTGACCCTGCGGCACGGGAGCGCGGTGCTGCACACGCTGACCCCGCTGGGGACGGCGCTGCTGCGGGGCGGCCAGCCGGTGATGGCGGAACGTTCCGCCCCGGCGACGCTGTAGGGCGTACGGGCCGGGGAGTGGCTGGAAACAGTCGCTCCCCGGCAGGTCCTCGGCGGGTCCTCGGACGCGGGCCCGCCGCCGGAGGTGCCGGGCCGCCGTACGCGGGCCCGACCTCAGAGCCGGAAGCGCAGGCGGCAGATCACCGCGTCCGTGTCGCGCCGCACCGCGTGCGCGAGGACCGAGCCGCGCTGGTTCTGGAGCAGCCGCTGCCAGATGTGGGCGGGCTCGACCTCCGGTATCAGCACGGTGACCCGGGTGTTCGGGTGGTACCGGTGCACGCGGTCCACGTACGCGGCGACCGGACGGCCCACCGTGCGGTGCGGCGAGTGCAGTTCGACCAGCTCCACGCCCGGGTTCCACAGCTGCCAGTCGCGGCGCAGCGCCTCCGTGGCCCGGCGGTCCTCCTCGTCGGGGTGGGTGACGGTGACGGCCCGTACCTCGTCGCCCAGGGACACGGCCGCGTTCAGCGCGTCGCCGGTGAGCCGGGACAGATGCGACACCGGCACGATGACCAGGGAGCGGTCGCGGTGCGGCGGCTCCGGGACGCGGCCCAGGCCGATGCGCTCGCTGATCCTGCCGTACGCCCGGTGCACCGCCTCGAAGGCCAGCACGAGCAGCGGCAGCGCGATCGCCACGAGCCAGGCGCCGTCGGTGAACTTGGTCGCGGTGACGACGACCGCGCTCACCCCGGTCAGCAGGGCGCCGAAGCCGTTGAGCGCGGCCTTGGCGCGCCAGCGCGGCGACCCCTCCCGCTTCCAGTGCAGCACCATGCCGGTCTGGCAGATGGTGAACCCGACGAAGACACCGATCGCGAAGAGCGGTACGAGGGTGTTGGTGTCGCCGCCCGAGAAGACGAGGAGCGCGCCCGAGACGGTGGCGAGCGCGAGGACGCCGTGGCGGTGCACCTGGCGGTCCGCCTTCAGGCCGAAGACGTGCGGCAGGTAGTTGTCGCGGGCGAGCAGCGACATGAGGACGGGCAGTCCGCCGAAGGAGGTGTTCGCGGCGAGCGCGAGCAGGACGACGGTGGCGAACTGGACGACGTAGAACGCCCAGTTGTGGCCGAGGGAGGCGTCCGCGAGCTGGGCGAGGACGGTGACGCCGTCGACCGGCTGGAGGTGGAAGCGCCCGATGAGCACGGAGAGCCCGATCAGCATCACGCCGAGCAGGGCGCCCAGGGCGACCTCGGTGCGCTGGGCGCGCTTGGCGGCGGGGGCGCGGAAGGACGGCACGGCGTTGGCGACGGCCTCGACGCCGGTCAGCGCCGAGCAGCCGGAGGCGAACGCCTTGAGCAGGAGCAGCGCGCCGACGCTGGTGGCGTTGCCGGTCAGGACCGAGGCATGCCCGTCGGCGGCCTGCGTGGAGACCGGCCCGTCGCGCAGCAGCCCGGCGACGACGATCGCCAGAATCGACCCGACGAAGACGACCGTGGGGACGAGGAAGGCCTTGGCGGACTCGACGATGCCGCGCAGGTTCACGGCAGTGACGAGGACGAGCACGCCGAGGCAGATGGGGAGCCGCTCGTCGTAGAGGCCGGGGAAGGCGGAGGTCAGCGCGGCCACGCCGGCGGTGACGGAGACGGCGACGTTCAGTACGTAGTCGAGGATCAGCGAGGCGGCCGCCACCAGGCCGGTGCGGGGGCCGAGGTGGGCGCGGGCCACCGCGTACGAGCCGCCGCCGTTCGGGAACGCGGCGATGACCTGCCGGTACGAGGCGACGAGCACGGCGAGCAGGGCGGCGATGGCGAGCGTCACGGGCAGGGTGAACCCGAGCCCGTACGACCCGGCCGCGGCCAGCACCAGCACGATGGCCTCGGGGCCGTACGCCACGGAGGCCATGGCGTCGAGGGAGAGGGCGGCGAGGCCCTGGGTGGCGGTGAGGCGGTGTCGGTCGGCCTCGCGGGGTGCGCCTGCGGCTCCGGGGGGTTCCTCGGCCGCGGGTTCGGCGGCCCGGGTCATCGGCTTGATCAGCATGCCCCGATGGTCCGCCGCGCTCGCCCGGCGGGCCGGGCTTATTGGCGGGGCCTTGTCGGGTGGGGGTGGGTTCCTTACGGGGTCTTGACGGGGTGGGGCCGGATGCGCTGGTGCGCGCCGGGACGCTGCTCCGCCGCCGTCACCGGCGTGCCGCTCGCCGAGCTCGTACGGCATCGGTGTACAGCTCGCGCGTGAAGTCGGCGGCGTCGATGCCCAGATCGCCCAGCACCGCGCGTACGTCGTCGAGAGCCGCCGCCAAGTCGCCCTCGTCAACGAGTGTCTCCAGCTCGACGAACGTCCCGTCGATCTCCGGGACCCGGACGAGCGTCGCGAGCATGCGACGGCCGCGCGCCTCGAAGGCGTAGTTCCGGCACCGCTTCTCGAAGGCGATGGCCGGTACGTAGCCGAGGCCCCGGAGCATCGCGTGCACCGCCCCGGCGTCCTCGACACGGGTCTCGTGCTCCGGCTTCGACCCCGATTCCTCGTCCACCCGGGCGCCCTTGTACGTGAGGACGGTGCGGGTCTCGTCCCGCCCGTGCACGGTGCGCACCCGCAGCTCCGCATCCCGGGCCTCCAGCGCGCCGTCCGGGGTGTCGTAGTAGGTGTCCTGGTACACCTCGGCCCGGCTCGGGGCGCGCTCGTCGAGGCGCCGGAGCACCGCCTCGGGCTCGTGGACGCGGGCCTTCAGCTCGGCCTCGATCACGTGGTGCCCCCTTCTCCTCAGACAGTGCGCTCGGCCCCGCCGACGATCGCCTCGACCATCCGCCGGAATCCTCGGAACAGCGGTCCGTGTGGCGTCTCCATCACCTTGTACGTCGCCGACTCGTGTCCTTCCCACCCGGTGTCGAAGGCGCTGACGAACATGGTGCTGTCGGTGCGGATCATCCGCCAAGTAGGCAGCATGCCGTACCGGTAGACCTGAATGTCGCATGTCTCGGCAAGCTCCCTCAGCCGTGCCTCAGCCAGACGTACGCCGCTGGCCAGAGACTCCTCGGATTCTCCGATCTCGGCTGCGCGCCGGGCGAGGGCGGGCGCCTCGGGATCGAGGAGCAGGACACGTACCCGGAGCCCCGAGCCGCCCTGCTCGCGCGGTAGACAGGCCCGCAGCAGCGAGTCGTTGAGGCCGATGAGGCCGAGGCCGCGTACGGCCAGGACGTCCAGTTCCTGGGCGGCACGGGCCTGTTGACGGATCTCCTCGCGGGCGGAGGCCTGGGAGGCGTAGACGCGCACGACCTCGGGGAAGGCGGTCAGGTCGAACGCGGCCCCGCCTGAGCGCTTCTCCCGGCCGGCCGCCAGGCCGAGGAGGTGGCGGGCGTCATCGGGCATGTCGAGGCCGTCGGCGATCCGCTCGTACACGTCGAGCCGGGCCACTTCGCGGCGCCGGTTGATGATCTCGTTGACGCGGCTCTGGGTCATGTCGACCGCTGCGGCGATCCGGGCCTGGCTCGCTCCCGAGTACTGCTGGACGTACGCGAACACCGAGGCGATGTCCCGGCGTCGGAGGGCCTGGCGGACCGCGGCCTGCTCCCACGCCCATGCCGGGATGCTGATGGCGCCGACCGATGCGGACACGGCTGTGCTCCCTATCCACAGGGGGATGAGAATCCATCTCACCGTGAGATTACCGCTCGGTTATCGAACCGGCACCGACCGTGACCGGAATCTGGGGGCGCACAGTCAACCACCAAAGGAGCGCTCCCGTGAACGCCATTGAGCAGCCGGTCAATCCGGCCGCGTACCGCCGATGCGAGGTCTGCACGGAGCCGGGCGCCGACGTCCCCACGTGGATGGTCATCGGCGACGCCGGCGGCGACCGCACCAGCTACGCCCACCGTGGCTGCGCCGAGGCGACCGGGGTCGGCGAGGCGGTCACGCCGTGATCGACCAGTCAACCGGAGCCATCACCGACTGGCTCGCCTCGGCCCACGACGCCCCCGCCCAGGCCCGGCGGGAGTTCGACGTGGGTATCGCGCTCGTGCCGACCGGCGAGAAGTTCGACGCGATCCGGCTGTCCGCCCCCGTCGTCCACGCGGCCGCGGGCAGTGAAGACCCGGACGCCGTGGCCGCGTACCTCGCCCAGACGCTCGCGAACGGGGCCGTCATCCACGACGCGTACGGCGTCGGTGTCTGGTACTACGCGCTGGTCCCCCCGGGCACGCACGCCCACTGGCAGGTGCCGGGCGTCGAGTGCCTGCGCCCGGGAACGTGGCTGGGGGTACCGCGCGTCGACCTGACCGCACGGCCGGGCCCTTACTGGGCGCTGCCTCCGAGCGCGGTGGGCAGCGTGTGCGCGGCGCGGGCCGTGGCCGACCTGGTGGCGCTCGGGCAGACCCGGCTGCGTCAGGTGCCGTCGCCGGAGCGGATGCCGTGAGCCCTCGGTCGGTGATCCGGTACGCAGAGTGGATGCTCGGCGCGGACCCAACCCCCGGCGCCTCCGGACCGATCCACGTAATGGAGTGCACGACGTGCCTCGACGCCTCCCCGCCCTCCGACGAGCGGGCGGGACCGGAGGACTGGGCGATCCGGCACACCGCGCGGCAGCATGATCATGCCGGGTTCCGAGCCGTCGTGACCTCGTTCAGCCGGGTCACCCCAGCCCCGGGCAATCCGCTTGCCTGAACCCTCCGGGGAGGGTGGCTTCCCGGGAGCTGCGCCCCGGACCCCGTTCGTCTGCGGGCATTCTTTGGCTGGTCGCGCAGTTCCCCGCGCCCCTAAGAATGCCGCTGCGCGGCATCCCCCTGGGCGGCCCGGAGGGGCGCTTCCAGGGGCGCGGGGAACTGCGCGACCAGCCCCCACTCGCCCGCAGGCAAACGGGGGGATCCGGGGGCGTGACCCCAGGAATTACCACCCGTACCGCACCCCCGTAAGTTCCTCAGAAGCCACCCACAGGCGTTCCCCCGTCGCGTCGTCCAGCGTCCACTTCGCTCGGGCCGATCTTGTGGGGGCGCCGCGCCAGCCCTGGAGGCGGGGGCCTGTGAAGGAGTCGGGGTGGACGGACGGGGCCGTGGCGGCGTACAGGGTGGGGAGGGCGCCTGCCTCGGCCGGTTGGGCCAGGACGCGGTTGCCGAGTTCTGCCAGGCGTTCGGCGGTGCGGCGGCCCTCCATGCGGGCGCCGGCCGTCTGGAGGTTGGTCGAGGCGTAGCCGGGGTGCGCGGCGGCGGCCACCACGGCCGAGCCCGCCGAGCGGAGTTGGCGGGACAGTTCGTGGATGAACAGGAGGTTGGCCGTCTTGGAGCGGGCGTAGGCGATCCAACGGCGGTAGCGGCGTTCGCTGTTGAGGTCGGCGAGGTCGATGTTGGAGAGGGCGTGCAGGCCGCTGGAGACCGAGACCACCCGCGCCGCCGGAGCCGCCCGCAGCCGGGACAGGAGCAGGCCGGTCAGCGCGAAGTGGCCCAGGTGGTTCACCCCGAACTGCCGCTCGAAGCCGTCCGCCGTCCTGCCGTACGGCAGCGCCATCACACCCGCGTTGTTGATCAGCAGGTCCAAACTGGACTGCTGATACGTTTCTGCGAAAGTCCGGACCGAGGAGAGGTCCGCCAGGTCCAGAGGCACGAACTGGACGTTCGCGCCGTATACCTGACGGTTGATCAGGGCCTCCGCCTCCTTGCCCCGGGCCTCGCTGCGGCAGGCCAGGATCACGTGCGCGCCCTTGCGGGCGAGTTCGCGTGCCGTGACGAGTCCGATGCCGCTGTTCGCCCCGGTGACGACCGCCGTACGGCCGCTCTGGTCGGGGATGTCCCTCGCGCTCCAGCCCTGAGTCATGCGGCCCACCGTACCGTCCGGTAGGTCCGGACAGCAGGGGGCCGCCGGACCGCCCCTACGCGGCCGAGCCGCCGTCGATCACCAGGTCCGTGCCCACCGCCGACGCCGCGTCGTCCGAGGCCAGATAGAGGACCGCCGCCGCGATCTCGGCGGTGGTCGAGACCCGGCCCAGCGGCGAGTCCGTCTTCATCCGCACCGCGCGCTCGGCCTCCGTCTCGCCCGCGCGCAGCGACATCGTGGTGGCGGAGGCGCCGGGGCTCACCACGTTGATGCGGATGCCGTCCTGGATGTGGTCGAGGGCGGCGGCCCGGGTCAGCGCGGAGACCGCGGCCTTGGTGGTGAGGTATCCGGCGGCGCCCGGGATCCGCTTGTGGGCGCCGAGGTTGGAGCCGACGTTGACGATCGCGCCGCCGTGCTCCTGGGTGCGCATCTGGGCGACCTCGGCCTGGAGGGCGAGGAAGACGCCGGTGAGGTTGATGTCGAGCATGGCCTGCCAGTCCTCGGGCGCCAGGTCGGCGAGGGCCGCTCCGCCCTTGCCGCGCAGCACCGCCGCGTTGTTGACGGCGATGTCGAGCGAGCCGAAGCGGTCGACGACGGCGGACACCAGGGCGCGCACGTCCTCGGCGCGGGACACGTCGGCGGTGAACGCGGCCGCCACCCCGCCCGCCTCCTCGATCAGCGCCACGGTCTCGTCGAGCGAGGCCGCGGTACGTCCGGCGACGGCCACCCGGGCCCCCTCGGCGGCGAAGGCGAGCGCGATGGTCCGGCCGATGCCGGATCCGGCGCCGGTGACGAGCGCGGTCCTGCCGGTGAAGCGGGCGGCGGTGGAGCGAGTAGACATTTTTTGACCAATCGTTCTGTTATTGGGAGAGAAGAAAACGGGCGCCGTCGTGGTGCGGCGCCCGTGTCGGGGCTGCTTTGTTCAGTCCAGCAGTGCCAGCGCGGCCTCGGCCGCCTCCCGTACCCTCGCCGGGTCGTCGGAGGCCTTGCCCATCACCCGCATGCCCTGCATGAGCACCAGGAACAGCCGGGCCAGCGAGCGCGGATCGCGCTCGGGCGGCAGCTCGCCCTGGGCCCCGGCCCGTACGAGCGCGGAGTGCAGCAGCGTCTCCAGCCGCTCCCAGGCCTGCTCGACCCGACGGGCCGCGGCGGCGTCGTGCGGGCCCACCTCGGCGGCGGTGTTGGTGGCGAAACAGCCGTTCAGGCGGGTTTCCGGGGCAGTCGACTCGGCGGCGAAGCGGCGGACGACGGCCCGTACGGCGGGCAGTGCGGGGCCCGGCGCCGACAGCTCGCGGAGCAGGATCGCGCTGTGCGTCTCGCCGTACCGGTCGAGCGCCTTCAGATAGAGCTCGTGCTTGTTGCCGAAGGTCGCGTAGATGCTGGCGCGGCCGATGCCGAGGTGCTCGACGAGGTCCGCCATCGACGTCGCCTCGTAGCCGCGCTGCCAGAACAGTTCTATGGCCGACTGGAGCGCGGCGTCCGGATCGAATTCCTTGGTCCTGGCCACGAGGACGACAGTAGAGCTATATGGAATGATCGGTCAAGTACACCTGGAGGGAGACCTCGTCGTCGTCCAGGCACTGGCCCGTCTCCAGATCGAAGCGCTGCTTGAGCAGCGGGGAAGCGACGAAGGCCCGGCCCTGAGCCGTCCCGAGCAGCCCGCGCGACATGACGTACGCGCCGGTGAACGGGTCGCGGTTGTCGATCGCGTACGCGCGTCCGGTGCGGTCGGTGAAGACCGCCGCCTGGCGCCCGTCGGGCAGCAGCGCGGCGACCCCCCGGCCCGGGATGAGCCGCGCGCGCTCGCAGACCTCGAACCAGCCGTCGTCCAGAAGGAGTCGGATGCTGCTGTCGCTGATCGTCGCGTTGTTCATCGTTGCCTTGTTCATCGTGCGGCCACCTCCAGGGTCAGGACGGGCAGTTCGGGCTTGATCTGGCCGCGCTCCGGCACGAACCGGACCGTGGGGTCGGGCGTGCCGGGCGCGTTGACGAAGGAGACGAACCGGGCGAGGCGCTCGGGGTCCTCGACCGTCTCGGCCCACTCGTCGCGGTACGCGGAGACATGGGTGGCCATCAGCGCCTCCAGCTCGTCGCAGATGCCGAGCGAGTCGTCGACCACCACGTCCTTGACGTGCTTGAGGCCGCCCTCGATCCGCTCCAGCCACACCGAGGTGCGCTCCAGGCGGTCGGCGGTGCGGATGTAGAACATGAGGAACCTGTCGATCAGACGGACGAGTCCCTCGTCGGTGAGGTCCTGGGCCAGCAGATCCGCGTGGCGCGGGGTCGCGCCGCCGTTGCCGCCCACGTACAGGTTCCAGCCGTTGGCCGTGGCGATCACGCCGAAGTCCTTGGACTGGGCCTCCGCGCACTCGCGGGCGCACCCCGAGACCGCCGACTTCAGCTTGTGCGGGGAGCGCAGACCCCGGTAGCGCAGCTCCAGTTCGATCGCCATCTTGACCGAGTCCTGCACCCCGTAGCGGCACCAGGTCTGCCCCACGCAGGACTTCACCGTGCGCAGCGACTTGCCGTACGCGTGGCCCGACTCGAACCCGGCGGCCACCAGGCGCGCCCAGATCACCGGGAGCTGGTCGACCCGCGCGCCGAAGAGGTCGATGCGCTGGCCGCCGGTGATCTTCGTGTAGAGGCCGTAGTCGCGGGCCACCTCGCCGATGACGATCAGCTTCTCGGGGGTGATCTCGCCGCCGGGGATGCGCGGCACGATCGAGTACGAGCCGTTGCGCTGGATGTTGGCGAGGAAGTGGTCGTTGGTGTCCTGGAGCGCGGCCTGCTCGCCGTCGAGGATGTGGCCGTTGCCGAGGCTCGCCAGGATGGAGGCGACGGCGGGCTTGCAGATCTCGCAGCCGTCGCCGCCGCGCGCGGCCGGGCGCCCGTGCTCGTCCAGGAGCTGCTGGTACGAGCCGACGCGCAGCGCGAGCGCGATCTCGTACAGCTCCTGGCGGGTGTGGGCGAAGCAGTCGCACAGACCGCCGTCGCCGGTCTTCGGCAGCAGCTTCTCGATGGTCTTGAGGCAACTGCCGCAGCCCGTACCGGCCCTGGTGCACTTCTTGACCTCGGGCAGCGAGCCGAGCGGGGTGATCGCGCCCTTGGTGACGTTGTGGCAGGAGCAGATCACCGCGTCGTCGGGCAGCGCCTCGGGGCCGAGCGCGACGGGTGCGCCGAGGCCGGGGGGCAGCACCAGCTGCTCGGCCGGGATCGGCGGGATGTGGCCGGTGAGCGGGCGCAGCGTGCCGTACATCTCGGCGTCCCCCACCAGGACCCCGCCGAGCAGGGTGCCGTCGGGGGAGACGACCAGCTTCTTGTAGATGCCCGAGCGCGCGTCCGTGTAGACGACGTCGAGGCTGCCCTCGGCGGTGCCGTGCGCGTCCCCGAAGGAGGCGACGTCCACGCCGAGCAGCTTCAGCTTGGTGGACATGTCGGCGCCGGTGAAGGACTTCTCCGGCCGCTCCTCGCCGCTCGCGAGGGTGTCGGCGACCGCGACCGCCATCTCGTATCCGGGCGCGACCAGGCCGTACACCTTTCCGTCGCAGGCCAGCGCGCACTCGCCGATCGCGTAGACGGCCGGGTCGGAGGTGCGGCACTGCTCGTCGACCACGATGCCGCCGCGCTCGCCCACCGTCAGACCGCAGTCGCGGGCCAGCTGGTCGCGCGGGCGTACCCCGGCCGAGAAGACGACGAGGTCGGTGTCGAGGCGGGAGCCGTCGGACAGGAGCATGCCGTCCACGGCCCGCTCACCGGTGACCTCCTGGGTGCCGACGCCGGTGTGGACCGACAGACCCATGTTCTCGATGGTGCGCAGGAGGGCCGCGCCGCCGCCGGCGTCGACCTGGGCGGGCATCAGCCGCGGCGCGAACTCCACGATGTGCGTGGCCAGTCCAAGCCCCTGGAGCGCGCCCGCCGCCTCCAGGCCGAGCAGCCCGCCGCCGACCACCGCGCCGGTGGTCGCCGTGCGGGCGTACTCCTCGATGGCGAGCAGGTCCTCGATGGTCCGGTAGACGAAACAGCCCGCCAGGTCCTTGCCGGGCACCGGCGGCACGAAGGGGTACGAGCCGGTGGCGAGCACCAGGACGTCGTACGCGAAGACGCTCCCGGAGCGCGCGGTGACCGTGCGGGCGGCCCGGTCCACGCTCTGTGCGGGGTCGCCGAGGTGCAGCTCGATGCCGTACTTCTCGATGAACCCGTCCTCCACCATGGAGAGTTCGTCGGGTGTGGTGCCGGTGAAGTACGAGGTGAGGTGGACCCGGTCGTAGGCGGGGCGGGGCTCCTCACCGAGCACCACCACGCGGGTGTGGTCGGTGACCCCCTTCTCGGCCAGGGCCTCCAGGAATCGCTGGCCGACCATGCCGTGGCCGACCACGACGATCGTGCGGGCTGCGGCCGAGGGTGCGGGTGTGGTCATGTCGGAACCCTCCGTCGTGGGTGAGCGGGTGCGGCGGGGGCGGGGTGGCCGGCGGGCCGACCGGCACGGTGTCCGAACCCATGACCGCAGCCTGCAAGGCCGCTGTTTCCCGGTCGGATCTGACCGGTTTCCCGGGCGCAACGGCCCGCTCAGCCCGGAGGGGGGACCTCTGTGAGTGTTCTGGAGACGCGGCGGGGGCGGCCGTGAGACACCGCGTGCCGACGGCCACCGTTCGGCGCCCATGAGGGGCGCGGGGAACTGCGCGACCGGCCACAGACGGCCCGCAGAGGAATCACCGCACCCGGCGGAGCGCTTACGTGCCGGTCAGATGGGCGAAGACCACCACGTTCCCCCGGTAGCCCGACTTCTCGTTGAAGCCGCCGCCGCAGGTGATCACGCGCAGCTCGGGGCGCCCGGCCGGGCCGTACACACGCCGGTCGGGGAAGGCGTCGTTCGGATACACCTCGACCGCGTCGACGGTGAAGAGCGCCGTACGCCGGTCCGCGCGGGCCACCTCGATCCGGCTGCCCTTCTTCAGCGCGCCCAGCGCGTAGAAGACGGCGGGCCCGCGCGCGTCGTCGACGTGCCCGGCCATCACGGCCGTGCCGTCGGCCCCCGGCGGGGTGCCGTCCTTGTACCACCCGGCGGACCCGCTGCTGCCGGGCGGCGGCACGTCCAGGCTGCCGTCCCGGGCCAGGCCGAGCCGCATCACCGGCGCGTCCACCCGGATCGCCGGGATCCGGATGCGTACGGGCTCGGAGGGCGGCAGGGCCGCTCCCGCGAGGGCGCCGCCCGTGCGGGCTTCACCCACGCGCGCGTGGGGCGAGCCGGTGCCGCCCGCCGGGGCGGGGGTGCCGCTCGCCGCGCCCGTGAACGACTCCGTTCGCGACGGCTGCGGCGGCTCGGTCGTCTCCATGCCCTGCCGCAGCAGCCAGACCCCGACGCACACGGCGATGCAGACCAGCCAGCCGTTGCGGCGCCGGGCGGCCTGGGCGTCCCGCAGCGACTGGGCCGACCGCGCCGACAAGAGCCGTCAGCCCCGGTCCTGCGGGCCGCGCGCCCGGCGGCGCAGCAGCAGACCGCCGGTGACGGCGGCGACGGACAGGACGGCCGCACCGGCCGCGATCTCGGTCCGGTTGGAGGTGGTCGCGCTGCCGCCGAGCCCGGTCTTCACATGGCCCTTGGGCTCGTTGTGCTCGCCCTTGTCATGCGTGTCAGGGCGGTCGCCCCGGTCCCATCCGGTGTGCTCGCCGCCGCCCGAGATCGTCACATCGCCCCGGGCGGACTTGCCGTTGTCGCAGGTCACGATGATCTCGGAGGTCCCGGACTTGGCGGTGTGGGGCACGGTGAACTGTCCGGCGAGCACGTCTTTACGGGTGGAGACGGTGAGCGGGAACTCCCCGTCGCCCAGCGCCCGCGCGTCCCCGGTGGCATGCCCGTCGTGGCCGCACGCGGTCGTGTTCACGGTGACGGTGGTGCCCGGCGCGGCCGACGACGGCCAGATCTCCAGACCCGCGCCGCCGAAGTCATTGGCGTACGCGGGTGCGCCGCCGAGGCCCAGCAGGGCGGCCGCGAGCGCGGAACCGGTCAGCAGGCGGGCAGTACGCATGGGTCCTCCGGGGAGCGGGGTGCCTTGCTTCTCCCTCCGAGGTAAGTGGCCCGCGCGGACGCCCGCCCCCTGGCGGGGGGCGAAAGGGTGACGGCGGCGGGGCGCCCGTCACCCGTTCGCGCGGGCGGGCCCCTGAGGCGCCGCCGCGCGCTCCCCGCCTCAGATCGTGTCCCAGGGCACCTCCGCGTACAGCCGCCAGAGCGTCTTCATCAGTTCCGCGTCCACGGCGAACGCGGTGTCGTCGATCCCGGCCACCGGTGCGATGCCCTGCGAGTTGGTGACGAAGGCCGCCCGGTACGCGCCGAGATCGTCCAGCGTGACCGGGCGCCGGACCGTGGCCGTGCCGTACTCCGGCAGCCGTGACTCGATCAGCGCCATGGTCGTGCCGAGCAGCGCCGCACGGTCCGGCCAGACCACCGAACTCCCGTCCCAGAACGCGATGTTGGTGATCGCCCCCTCGGCGATCTCCCCGCCGGGACCGGTCAGGAGCGCCTCGTTACGGCCCTCGCGGGCGGCGACCCGGCCGAAGTAGGCCTGGCCGAAGCCGCCGAGGTGCTTGATGTGGGCGACCGGCCGCTCGTACGGCACGGAGAGCAGGCGCTGCGGCTCCGGCGACATGTCCAGCGGCGGCCGTACGGTCACCATCACGGCCGGGTCCTCGTCCGGCCCGTACACATAGACGCGCGTCGCCGCGTCCTCGGTGCCGGCCGCCTTCAGGGCCTGCCGGACCAGCGCGCGGACCCGCTCGCCGTCGAGGCCGGGGCCGAACAGCTCGCGGGTCGCCGCGTCGAGCCGCGCCAGGTGCAGCGCGAGCCCGCGCACCCGGCCGCCGCGTACCTGCATCGCGGTGAAGTGGCCGTACGCGCCGGTCAGAGCGGGGATGCGCAGATTCTCGGCGTCGGCGGGGCGGCCGTTGATCTCGACATAGGGAGACGTCATGGGGCCACCGTAACCGGGCTTGACCTGAAGCTAAGTCGAGGTGTGAGGCTCCTCGGCATGGACATCACCACCGCTCCCGTCATGGAGCCCACCGCCGCCGTCTCCGCCGCCCCGCTCCGCCTCGCCGTCATCCTCGGCTCCAACCGCGAGGGCCGTTTCGGCCCGGTCGTCGGGGAGTGGCTGCTCGCCCGGCTGCGCGAGCGCGACGACTTCGAGGTCGAGCTGATCGACCTGGCCGAGATCGCCCTGCCGACCTCGCTCTCGTACGACCCGGCGCCGCCCGTCAAGGCGGTCCTCGACACCGTCACGCCCAAGCTCGCGCGGGCCGACGCCTTCCTCGTCCTCACCCCCGAGTACAACCACTCCTTCCCGGCCTCGATCAAGAACCTCATCGACTGGCACTACGTCCAGTGGCAGGCCAAGCCGGTCGGCTTCGTCTCCTACGGCGGGATGTCGGGCGGTCTGCGGGCCGTCGAGCAGCTGCGCCAGGTCTTCGCCGAGATGCACGCGGTCACGGTCCGGGACACGGTCAGCTTCCACCACGCCCGCGGCCTCTTCGAGCCCGACGGCGAGCTGCGCGAGCCCGCCGAGCCGGAGGCGGCCGTCAAGCGGCTCCTGGACCAGCTCGGCTGGTGGGGACGGACGCTGCGGGACGCCAAGGAGTCCCGTCCGTACGCCGCTTGAGCCCGGCGTACGGACGGGGGAGCGGGGTGCGGGGTCAGCCGACGGCGACCGCCGACCAGGCGGCGGCGACCGCGTTCTGTTCGGCGCTGCCGCTGCCGTAGAGGTCCTTCGCCGCGTTGAGGGTCGCCGTGCGGGCGGCCGCGTAGTTGGTGGAGGACGTCATGTAGACGCTCAGGGCCCGGTACCAGATCTTGCCGACCTTGTCGTGGCCGATGCCGGAGACCGAGGAGCCGTTGCAGGTGGGGCTGTTGTACGAGACGCCGTTGATCACCTTGGCGCCGCTGCCCTCGGAGAGCAGATAGGCGAAGTGGTTGGCCACTCCGGAGGAGTAGTGGACGTCGAGGTTGCCGATGCCCGAGTACCAGCAGTCCGCCGACTTGGTGTCGGTCGAGGGCTTGTCCATGAAGCGCAGGGCGGGCTTGCCGAAGCCCGGCTTCACGATCTTCTCGCCGATGAGGTAGTCGCCCTGGTCGCCGGCGTTGGCCGCGTACCACTCGACCATGGTGCCCATGATGTCGCTGGTGGCCTCGTTGAGGCCGCCGGACTCACCGGAGTAGGTGAGGGCGGCGGTCTTGGAGGTGACGCCGTGCGACATCTCGTGCCCGGCCACGTCGAGGGCGACGAGCGGCCCGAACGTGGTGCCGTCGCCGTCGCCGTACGTCATGCAGAAGCAGCTGTCGTCCCAGAAGGCGTTGTTGTAGTTGCTGCCGTAGTGGACGCGGTTGTACGAGCCCTTCCCGTCTCCGGCGATGCCGTTGCGGCCGTGGACGTTCTTGTAGTAGTCCCAGGTCGTGTTGGTGCCGTACTGGGCGTCCACGGCGGCCGTGGAGCGGTCGGTGTTGGCGCCGCTGCCCCAGTGGTTGTCGGCGTCGGTGAACACGACGGCGGGCGCCCGGACGAAGCAGATGCCGAAGATGCACAGGTCCGTCTTGTTCTGGGCGTCACCGGTGTAGGTGTTGCCGCGGGTGGGATCCTTGAGCTGGTACGAGGACCCGGACAGCGTGGTCTCCAGGGGCACGGTCCCGCCGTACAGCGACTTGCCGTCGCCGGACGCGGTCTCGATGGAGTCCCAGGCGTCGATGCGGGCGCCGGTGCGGGCGTCGGTGAGGACCACGCGCGCGACCGGGTTGCCCAGCGAGTCCCGGGCGGCGGTCTGGGTGCGCCAGGCGAGCTTGGGCGTGCCGTGCAGCGCGTCGACGACGAGCTCGGGCTTGGCGGTCAGACCCTTCAGGCCCTGGTGGGCCGCGCGCAGCTCGGCGGAGGCGAGGCCGGCGGCGCGGGGCGCGGAGAGCGCGGGGGTGACGGTGGGCACGGCGAGGTCGTTCGCCACGGCCCGGTCGGCGCCGCGGTAGGCACCGGTGGGGGAGAGGTGGACGACGAAGTCGCCGCCGAGCACGGGCAGTCCGCGGTACGTGCGGTCGTAGCGCACGTGTCGGCTGCCGTCGGGGTCCACGATCACGTCCCGTACGGACGTGCCCTGGGCGGCGGTCACGGCGAGCGCGTCCGCGTGCGCGCCGACGGCGCTGTCGGCGTCCCGGACGGCGGCGTCACGGGAGGGGACCTGCGGCCGGGGTTCGGCCACGGCGGAGACGGGGGCGAGCGCGGCGGCGAGCATGGCACCGGCCGCGACGGCTATCCCGGCGGTGGTGAGGCGCGATGCGTTCCGGGTCGGTCTCATCGGGCTCCTCGGTCATGGGGGGGGCTGCTCGGGTAAAGCTGATGCCGCATCAGTTTTAGGGGTACATGACAGGTGGTGTCCATAGGGCGGGGCCCTCCGGGGTGCGCCCTTTCTTTAGCCCGGAGTTCGCCTGCGGACCGTGGGTGGTTGCTCGCGCAGTTCCCCGCGCCCCTGGATGCGCCCCTGCGGGGCGCCCAGGGGGGATGCCGCGCAGCGGCATTCTTAGGGGCGCGGGGAACTGCGCGAGGAGCGAGCACGGTCCGCGGATTGACGGGGGTTTGGGGGCGCGGGGAACTGCGCGAGCAACCCCCACCGGCCCGCAGGCGAACACCGGGCCCAAAAGGGGCGTAGCCCCGACGTGCTAAGCCCCCGGCAGCGCCACCGTCGCCACCGCCCCGCCCGACTCCGCGTTGCGAAGCGTCACCTCCGCCCCGATCACGTCCGCCTGCCCGAGGGCAATCGTCAGCCCCAACCCCGACCCCTGCCCCCGCTCCTGCGAGCCCGTAACGAATCGCTGGGGACCGTCGCGCAGCACGTGCGAGGGGAAGCCCGGCCCGTGGTCCCGGACCGTCACGGTCGTCCCGGTCACCGTGACCTCGACCGGCGACGCCCCGTGGCGGCGGGCGTTGGCCACCAGGTTGGCGACGATCCGCTCCAGGCGGCGCGGGTCCGTCCGTACCAGCGTGTCCTCGCGACCGTCGACGTCCACCAGCTCCACCGCGAACCCGCAGCGCCGCAGGATCCCCTCGACCAGCGCCCCCAGCGGCCGTATCTCAAGCGCGGGCCGCTCCACGCGCGCGTCGAGGCGGGCGATTTCGAGGAGGTCCTCGGTGAGCGTGCGCAGCGCGGCGACCCGGTCGCGCACCAGCTCGGTGGGGCGGCTCGGCGGCAGCAGTTCGGCGGCGGTGTGCAGCCCGGTCAGCGGCGTGCGCAGCTCGTGCGCCACATCGGCGGTGAACCGCTGCTCCGCCTCAAGCCGCCGCTGGAGCGACGCGGCCATCGTGTCGACCGCGCGGGCCAGCTCCGCCACCTCGTTGCGGGCGGTGTCCGGGCCCGACTGGCCGATCCTGGCGTCGAGTTCGCCCCGGGAGATCCGGCGCGCGGTGGCCGCGGCCGTACGCAGCTCCCGGCTGAGGCGGCTGGCGAGCCCGGCCCCGCCGAGCGCCGCGAGCGCCACCACGAGCGCGCCCCAGGCGACCAGCTCCCGGTCGAACTCCCGCAGATCGGCCCGCTCGGCGGCCAGCGGCAGCCGTACCGACAGCACCTGGCCGCCGATCGGCCGCGCCGCCCACACGGCCGGGTCGGGCCCGTCCAGGTCGACGAAGGTGCTGCGGCGGCCCGCCAGCGCCGACCCGCGCAGCGCGGACGGCAGCCGCCCGTCGTCCACCGCCGCGTCGGCGTCGCTCTGGTCGACCTGGCCGGTCAGCTCGTACAGCTGGCGCACCCGTACCAGCTGCGCCGTCGCCGACTCGCGGGCCGTCGTCACCGTCTGCGCGACCCGCGCCTGGTGGATCAGGAGCCCGATGGCGACGGCGACGAGCGCGCACCCGCCCGCGAGCGCCGCGGCGATCTTCCAGCGCAGGCTGAGCCCCTGGGAGAAGGCGCGGACGCGCCGGACGAGGGCGCGCGAGCCCGCCCACACCGACCGGGCGAGCCGCGCGGGGGTGCGGCGCGTGAGGGCCCGGCGCGCGCGGAAGGCCCGCCGGGCGGCCCGGAGCCGACGGCCGGGGCGCGCGGAATCAGCCCGGCAGCGCCACGTGCGCGGGGCGGCCCTCACGGCCCGCCCTCCGGCGCCGGGGCGCTCTCGTCCCGCTTGTACGTCTTGATGTCGCTCACCGATGCCAGCCGCGCCCCGTCCCACCGGTAGCGGACGGCCTGTTCGGCGCCGTCGTCGGCGGCGCTGCGGACCACCAGGTCGGTGCCGACGGTCTCCACCGCGAGCCCCTTGCCCACGGTGTAGAGGACCGGGACGACCTTGCCGGCGCGGGCCGTGTAGACCGCCATCACCGTGCGGCCGCTCTCCAGATCGGCGGAGACGATCAGCTCCGGCGAACCGTCGCCGGTCAGATCGCGCAGGACGGGCGGGCGGATACCGGGCTGCCCCGGGCGGTGGATCTTCTCGCGCCGGCCGAGCGCCTTGGTACGGGGATCGGCCCGCAGCACCTCGTACGGGTCGACCGCCACGAGCCCCTCCTTCGGCACCTCGGGCCCCTTGGCCAGCGGCGCAGGCGGCGGCTGCTTCCCGGCCGGGTCGCCGGCGCCGGGCCGCTTGCGGGCGCCGTCGGACCAGTTGGGCCACAGCGGCTGCGGCGTCGGCTGCGCGGCCACGGGCGGCGCGGCGCCGCCGTCGCCGAGCCCGGTGGGCGCGCCACAGCCGCTCACCGCGAGGACGCAGACGGCGAGCACGGCGACGGCCGCGGTGGCGCGGAGGCACTGGATCATGGCGGGACGGCCTGGTGACAGAGGGCGGGGGCGGGGGACCGGCCGGATCCGCCGGCCGCGACAATCAACGGTAGAACCGGATCATCACGGAACCCGGGACACTGTGTAACAGCTGTGCGTACGCACAGCTTCAGCCGTCCGAACAGGGACTTTCGGCCAGGCCGGAGGCCCCCGTCACCCCGAGGGAGAGCGTCTGTGACACCGGCCGACGGGCCGCCCCGGGACGGCGGCCTCCCGTTCTTCGTCTACGGCACCCTGCGCCCCGGCGAGCGCTACTACCTGCGCCTGCTGACCGGCCGCACCGCCTCCGAGGCGCCCGCGCGGCTGCCGGGGGCGGTGCTGTACGAGGGGCCCGGCTATCCGTACGCGACGCGGGGGGACGGCGTCGTCACCGGCGCGCTCATCACGCCGCTCCCCGAGGAGTACGGCCAAGTCCTGCGGGTGCTCGACCAGTTGGAGGAGTGCTACGGGCCGGGCGACCCCAGGAACCTGTACGACCGGGTGGCGCGGACCGTCGAGCTGCCGGGCGGGGGCACCGCCCGCGCCTGGGTCTATCTGGCGGCGGCCCCGCTGGCCCGCGAGCTGCGGACGCACGGCACACCGCTGCCCAGTGGCGACTGGCTCAGCGCCCGTCGGCCAGCGCCCGCGCCACCCCGCTCTCCTTCGGCCCGAGGAAACGCGGATCGGGCTTGAAAGCGGCGTCCAGGGCGGCCTTGCCCGCCGCGAACACCTCGCGGGTGGAGCCGTAGTACCAGGTGGTGTCGTGCACGGCGTCGACCGCGACCCCGTACGAGTCGACCCCGGCGGCCTCGCACAGCGCGACCGCCCGCCGGATGTGGAAACCCTGGCTGACCAGCACCGCGCGCTCCACCCCGAAGATCTTCCTGGCCCGTACACAGGAGTCCCAGGTGTCGAACCCGGCGAAGTCGCTGACCACCCGCTGGTCCGGGACACCGTGCTTGACCAGGTACGCGCGCATCGCGTCCGGCTCGTCGTACTCGGCCCGCCCGTTGTCCCCGGTCACCAGGACCGCCCTGACCTTCCCGGCGCGGTACAGCTCGACCGCCGCGTCGAGGCGGTGCGCCAGGTACGGCGACGGCTCGCCGTCCCACAGCCCGGCCCCGAACACCACCGCGACCCCGGACGCGGGCGCCCGCGCCACGGTGCCGACCTTGCCGTCGGCGGCCGTGAACATCCACGCGGCGGGCGCCAGCGCGAGGGTGCACAGCGCCGCGACGGCCTGCACGGCCCGCCGCTGCCCGGTGCGGGTGCGCGGCAGCCCGATCCGTACGCGAGTGCGCGGCAGGCGCATGAGGTTCCCCCTGGGTTTCGACGGTGTTCGAGCGGTTCGGCGGTTTCCGAGTGATCGGACGCAGGGGAGGGGCGGGCGGTTCTGCCCGGTGTCCCGGGGGCGCTCCCGATCCCACCGCCCGCCCCGCCCCCGTGAGGCGACGGAAAACACTCGTCACCACGGCGCAACGACATGGCAATGTGGGCCCGGCAGGATCGGTCCATGACGGAGATGGAACCGGAGACTCAGTCGCAGTTCTTGTCCGCCGGCCAGTCGCTGCCACTCGACAGCACAGCCGAACTCGTCACCCGCATCGCCGCCCAACTGGGCAGCCAGCTCAGCCACGTCCGACTGAACGGGAGCCGCAAGCCGATGCCCACGACTTCCCGGCCGGCCCCCGCCCGGCCCGCCCTGGTCGCCGTCGCGCACGGCAGCCGCGACCCCCGGGCCCTGCGCACCGTCACCGCCCTGCTCGACCTGGTCCGCGAACTGCGCCCCGGGCTCGACGTACGGCTCGGCCACATCGAGATCGACGAGCCCGCGCTGCCCGCCACGCTCGCCGAGCTCGGCGCGGGCCGCGCCGTCCTCGTACCGCTGCTGCTGAGCCGCGGCTACCACGTCAAGCAGGACATCCCGGCGGCCGTCGCCGACGCCCCCCGGCTGCGCGCCCGCGTCGCGCGGCCGCTCGGCCCGCACCCGCTGCTCGTCGAGGCGCTGTACGAGCGGCTCGTCGAGGCCGGGTGGGACGACGACCCGCGCGCGCGTGGCGCCGGGGGAGTCGTGCTCGCCGGGGCCGGGTCGCGCGACCCCGAGTCGGCCGCCGACACCCGCCGCACCGCCGCGATGCTGAGCGAGCGCCTCGGCGGGGTGCCGGTGATACCCGCCTACGCCTCGGCCGCCGCCCCCACCGTCCCCGAGGCGCTGCGGGCGCTCGCCGCGCGCGGCCGCCACCGGGTCGCGATCGCGTCGTACTTCACCGCGCCCGGCCGGTTCGCCACCCAGAGCGCCGCCCACGCGCGCGGTGTCGCCGCCGCCCCGCTCGGCGCGCACCCGGCCGTCGCCCGCCTCGTCCTGACCCGCTACGACCAGGCCCTCGCCGCGGCCCCGTTCGCCGCCCCGCACCGCGAACTCGCCACGGCCTGATTACCGTCCTGCCCCGGTTGTCAGTGGTTCCGTTTACTGTCGGTGCATGGAAGGCATCGCAGCACACCACCCCGGCTACGACCCGTCCGACGTCGAGCGGTGGGCCGTCGAGCCAGACAAACGGCCGGGCCGCACCGCCTTCCAGCGCGACCGCGCGCGCGTGCTGCACTCCGGGGCGCTGCGCCGTCTGGCGGGCAAGACGCAGGTCGTGACGCCCGGTGTGACCGGACAGCTGTGGGACGCGAGCCCGCGCACCCGGCTCACCCACTCCCTGGAGTGCGCCCAGGTCGGCCGCGAGCTCGGCGCCGCCCTCGGCTGCGACCCCGACCTCGTCGAGGCGGCCTGCCTCTCGCACGACATGGGCCACCCGCCCTTCGGGCACAACGGCGAGCAGGCGCTCAACGACTTCGCCAAGGACTGCGGCGGCTTCGAGGGCAACGCGCAGTCGCTGCGCCTGCTGACCCGTCTGGAGCCCAAGCGCTTCGTGCGCGGCGAGGGCGCCGGCGAGCCCGTCAGCGTCGGCCTCAACCTCACCAGGGCCGCCCTGGACGCGGCCACCAAGTACCCCTGGCCGCGCGGCGGCCACCCCACCGACCCGCAGTCCGTGAAGTTCGGGGTCTACGAGGACGACCTGCCGGTCTACGACTGGGTGCGCCAGGGCTCCGAGCCCCACCGCAAGTGCTTCGAGGCCCAGGTCATGGACTGGTCGGACGACGTGGCGTACTCGGTCCACGACTTCGAGGACGGGCTGCACGCCGGCCACATCGACCCCAACCTGCTCTTCTCCGAGCCCGAGCGGCAGGACATCTGGCGCGTGGCGATCGGGCGGTACGTGCCGGCGGACACCGCCCCGCAGGAGCTCGCGGACGCCCTCGACCGGCTGATCGACGAGGAGTGGTGGCCGCACGGGTACGACGGCTCGGCGGTCGCCCAGGCCCGCCTCAAGGACGCCACCAGCCAGCTCATCGGCCGGTTCTGCCTGGCGGCCGAGGGCGCGACCCGCGAGCACTGGGGGCACCGCCCAGGCCCTTCAGGCTCTGGGGGAGGCTCCGGGCGGCTCACCAGGTACGGGGCGGAGCTGGTCGTGCCGCGCGCGACGCGCAACGAGTGCGCGGTGCTCAAGGCGGTGGCCGACCGCTATGTGATGCAGCGCGACGAGCAGGAGCGGCTCCGCGCCGACCAGCGCATCATTCTGGCCGAACTGGCCGAAGCGCTCACCGCGCGCGCACCCGCCGAGGGGCTCGACCCGCAGTTCCGCGCGCTCTTCGCGACCGCCCCCGACGACCGCGCCCGCAAACGGGTCATCGTCGACCAGATCGCGTCCCTGACCGACGCGGCCGCCCTGTCCCTGCACGCCAGACTCACCGCGCGGCGCGGATGAGGCACGGTGGAAGGCGCTTTCGCCCCCGTACGACGTACGTATGACACACCTATGACACACCTATGACGCACCGATGAAGCCAGGCCACTCGGCGCCCCCAACGGAGCAAGCCCTCTTCCCCCATCACGCTCCGTGCGGGACGCTCGCAGATGGCGGTTGAGCAACGAGGAGGCATCAAGTGGTCGACGCAGACCGGACATTTGTCATTGTCGGTGGAGGACTGGCCGGGGCCAAGGCCGCCGAGACCCTGCGCGCCGAGGGGTTCAACGGCCGGGTGATCCTCATCGGCGACGAGCGGGAGCACCCGTACGAACGGCCTCCCCTGTCCAAGGGGTTCCTCTCCGGCAAGGAGGAGCGCGACAGCGTCTTCGTCCACGAGCCCGCCTGGTACGCGCAGAACGACGTGGAGCTCCACCTCGGCCAGACCGTCACCGCCATCGACCGTGAGGCCAGGACCGTCCGGCTCGGCGACGGCACCCTCATCGGCTACGACAAGCTGCTGCTCGCCACCGGCTCCGAGCCCCGCCGCCTCGACATCCCCGGCACCGACCTCGCGGGCGTCCACCACCTGCGCCGCCTCGCCCACTCCGAGCGGCTGCGCAACATGCTCAAGGCGCTGGGCCGCGACAACGGCCACCTGGTGATCGCCGGGGCCGGCTGGATCGGCCTGGAGGTCGCCGCCGCCGCGCGCGGATACGGGGCGGAGGTCACCGTCGTCGAGCCCGAGCAGACCCCGCTGCACCAGGTCATCGGCCCCGAGCTCGGCCAGATCTTCACCGATCTGCACGCCGAGCACGGAGTCCGCTTCCACTTCGGCGCCCGGCTCACCGAGATCACCGGCCAGGACGGCATGGTCCTCGCCGCCCGCACCGACGACGGCGAGGAGCACCCGGCGCACGACGTGCTCGCCGCGATCGGCGCCGCCCCGCGCACCGCCCTCGCCGAGAACGCGGGGCTCGCCCTCGTCGACCGCGCCGACGGCGGCGGGATCGCCGTCGACGCCTCGCTGCGCACCTCCGACCCGGACATCTTCGCCGCCGGAGACGTGGCCGCCTCCCACCATCCGCTGCTCGACACCCGGCTGCGCGTGGAGCACTGGGCCAACGCCCTCAACGGCGGCCCGGCCGCCGCGCGAGCGATGCTGGGCCAGGAGGTCAGCTACGACCGCGTGCCGTACTTCTTCTCCGACCAGTACGACCTGGGCCTGGAGTACTCGGGCTGGGCGCCCCCCGGCTCGTACGACCAGGTGGTGCTCAGGGGCGACGCGGGCAAGCGCGAGTTCATCGCCTTCTGGCTGAAGGAGCGGCGGGTGCTGGCGGGGATGAACGTGAATGTGTGGGACGTCACAGAGTCGATCCAGGGCCTGATCAGGGCCGGAACCAAGGGCGTCCAGGTGGACCCCGACCGGCTCGCGGACCCGTCCGTGCCCCTGGGAGACCTGCTGCCCGACCAGTCCTGACTAGTCCTGACTGTCACCGCTGCCACGTAGACTTCGTGCGTGGCTGGCAGGATCAACGATGACGACGTGAAGGCGGTCCGGGACGCGGTCCCGATCGACGCCGTCGTGTCCGAGTACCTCCAGCTGCGCAACGCGGGCGGCGGCAACCTCAAGGGCCTCTGCCCGTTCCACGACGAGAAGTCCCCGTCCTTCCAGGTCAGCCCGAGCAAGGGTCTCTTCCACTGCTTCGGCTGCCAGGAAGGCGGCGACACGATCGCCTTCGTCCGGAAGATCGACCACCTGTCGTTCTCCGAGGCCGTCGAGCGCCTGGCCGCCACCGCGGGCATCACCCTGCGCTACGAGGAGGGCGGCTACAACCCCTCCCACCAGCGCGGTGAGCGCATCCGCCTGGTCGAGGCGCACAAGGTCGCCGCGCAGTTCTACATCGAACAGCTGGGCACCAGCCCCGAGGCCGAGATCGGCCGCAAGTTCCTCGCCGAGCGCGGCTTCGACCAGGCCGCCGCCGCCCACTTCGACGTCGGCTACAGCCCGGCGGGCTGGGACCACCTCACCCGCTTCCTGCGCGGCAAGGGCTTCAGCGACAAGGAGCTGACCCTCTCCGGGCTCTCCCAGGAGGGCCGCCGCGGCCCCATCGACCGCTTCCGCGGCCGGCTGATGTGGCCGATCCGCGACGTCTCGGGCGAAGTGGTCGGCTTCGGCGCCCGCAAGCTCCGCGACGACGACAACGGCCCCAAGTACCTCAACACCCCCGAGACCGCGATCTACAAGAAGTCGCAGGTCCTGTACGGGATCGACCTGGCCAAGAAGGACATCGCCAAGTCCAGCCGCGCGGTGGTCGTCGAGGGCTACACCGATGTGATGGCCTGTCACCTCGCCGGGGTCACCACCGCCATCGCCACCTGCGGCACGGCCTTCGGCGGCGACCACATCAAGATCCTGCGCCGCCTCCTGATGGACAACGGCAGCGCGCGCGTGATCTTCACCTTCGACGGTGACGCGGCGGGCCAGAAGGCCGCCCTGCGCGCCTTCGAGGACGACCAGAAGTTCGCCGCCGAGACCTACATCGCCATCGCCCCCGACGGCATGGACCCCTGCGACCTGCGCCTGGCCAAGGGCGATGAGGCGGTCGCGGACCTGGTGCAGCCGCGCACCCCGCTCTTCGAGTTCGCGATCCGCCAGATCGTGCAGCGGTACGACCTGGAGACCCCGGCGGGGCGTGCGGCCGCCCTCGACGAGGCCGCCCCGATCGTCGCCCGCATCAAGAACATCGCCTCCCAGCACGAGGTGGCCGTCCAGCTGGCCGGCATCCTCGGCATCCTGGACACCCAGTTCGTGGTCAAGCGCGTGGGCCAGCTGGCCCGTTGGGCCCGCGACCGCGGCGGCAAGGGCCCGGCCCCGGACCGCCGTCGCGAGTACGGGGAGGTGCAGGCCCCGTCCGCCGCCCCCTCCGGCCCCGCCCTGAACCTGCGCAGCCCCGCCCACCGCACCGAGCGCGAGCTCCTCAAGCTCGCCCTCCAGCACCCGCACCTGGTCTCCCCGGCCTTCGACGCGTACGGCGTGGACGAGTTCACGGCCCCGCCGTACGCGGCGGTGCGCCAGTGCGTCATGGACGCGGGCGGCGCCACGGACGCCCCCTCCGACTACCTCCCGGCGGTCATGGACTCGGCCCCCAACGACACGGTCCGCGCGCTCGTCACCGAGCTCGCCGTGGAGGCCATCCACGCGCGCGTGGTCGACGAGGCGTACGCGGGCGAGCAGCTGGTGGCCGTCCGCCGCCGGGCCGTCGACCGCCGCCTCCTCGACATCCAGGGCACCCTGGCGCGTCTCGGGCAGAACGGCGACCCGGAGCGACTGGCCGCCGTGCAGAACGAGTTGTGGGTCCTCCAGCAGTACGGGCAGGCGCTGCGCAACCGGGGCTCCGAAGCCCTCTGAGGCCGGCGCGCGGCCCGTCCCGGGCGCCCCGGACCGCTTACCCGACCGGCGCCGGGGTACCCGAACCCGCAACAGCGCGGCGCGAGCCGCTGCCGCTCGGGTAACCGCCCGGTCACGGACCGGCTTCAAAAAGTCACCGCACGCCCCTCGTGGCGGAGATGTGTCTTACCCCACACTGGGGTGCGGTGCCTGAGTCCTCGGAGCGCGGCCGGCCCACCGAAGGTGGGTACCTCACCCCCGCGGATCCGCTCATCGTGTACGGGACGGACAGCGGCCCGGCCGCCCCCGTCCCGCTGCCGCACGCCCCCGATCCGGCAGCGATCACCCTGGAGGTCGCCCCCGTGCAGACCCAGACCCTGACCGACAACGACGTCATGGCCACCGTGCCCCCGCAGACCCGGGCCGTGCTCCACCCCGAAGCCGAAGCGCCCGCCGTCGAGATCGTCGACGACGTGGTGGACGTGCCGGAGCCGCCCGAAAGGGTGCCCGGACGGGTGGACACCGGCGGCCCGTCATCCGACCTCTTCCGGCAGTACCTGCGTGAGATCGGCCGGATCCCGCTGCTCACCGCTGTCGAGGAGGTCGAGCTCGCCCGCCGGGTGGAAGCTGGCCTGTTCGCCGAGGAGAAGCTCGGCAACACCCCGGACCTGGACTCCCAACTCGCCGTGGATCTCGACAAGTTGGTGGTCATGGGCCGGATGTCCAAACGCCGCCTCATCGAGGCGAACCTGCGCCTGGTCGTCTCCGTCGCCAAACGCTACGTCGGCCGCGGGCTCACCATGCTCGACCTGGTCCAGGAGGGAAACCTCGGACTGATCCGCGCGGTCGAGAAGTTCGACTACGCGCGCGGCTACAAGTTCTCCACGTACGCGACGTGGTGGATCCGCCAGGCCATGTCCCGCGCGCTGGCCGACCAGGCCCGTACGATCCGCGTCCCCGTCCACGTGGTGGAGCTGATCAACCGGGTCGTCCGGGTGCAGCGCCGGATGCTCCAGGAGCGCGGCTACGAGCCGACGCCGGAGGAAGTGGCCGCACAGCTCGACCTGGCGCCCGAGCGCGTGAGCGAGGTGCTGCGGCTCGCCCAGGAGCCGGTCTCGCTGCACGCACCCGTGGGCGAGGAGGACGACGTCGCGCTCGGCGACCTGATCGAGGACGGCGACGCGGCGTCCCCCGTGGAGTCCGCGGCCTTCCTGCTCCTGCGTGAACACCTGGAGGCGGTGCTGTCCACGCTGGGCGAGCGCGAGCGCAAGGTGGTCCAGCTGCGCTACGGGCTCGCGGACGGGCGCCCGCGCACGCTGGAGGAGATCGGCCGCATCTTCGGCGTCACGCGCGAGCGCATCCGCCAGATCGAGTCGAAGACGCTCAACAAGCTCCGCGACCACGCGTTCGCGGACCAGCTGCGCGGTTATCTGGACTGAGCGGGCGGGGCCGGGCTCCGGGCCCGCCCCCGCCCCGGCCTCAGTCGACCTCCGCCACCGCCTGCGCGAACTGCGCCGCGTACAGCCGCGCGTAGGCCCCGTCCGCCGCCAGCAGCTCGTCGTGCGTGCCCTGTTCGACGATGGACCCGTTCTCCATCACCAGGATCACGTCGGCGTCGCGAATGGTCGACAGCCGGTGGGCGATCACAAAGCTCGTGCGCCCGTGGGCGAGCCGCGCCATCGCCTTCTGGATCAGCACCTCGGTCCGGGTGTCCACCGAACTCGTCGCCTCGTCCAGCACCAGGATCACCGGGTCGGACAGGAACGCCCGGGCGATGGTGATCAGCTGCTTCTCGCCCGCGCTCACCCCCGTACCCTCGTCGTCGATCACTGTGTCGTAGCCGTCCGGCAGCGTCCGTACGAACCGGTCCGCGTGGGCGGCCCGGGCCGCCTCCTCGATCTCCTCGCGGGTGACCGGCCGCGACGCCCCGTACGCGATGTTGTCCGCGATGGTGCCGCCGAACAGCCAGGTGTCCTGGAGGACCATGCCGATGCCCGAGCGCAGCTCCTCGCGCGACATCCGGGCCGCGTCCACCCCGTCCAGGGTGATCCGCCCGTCCGTCACGTCGTAGAACCGCATCAGCAGGTTGACCAGCGTCGTCTTGCCCGCGCCGGTCGGGCCGACGATCGCGACCGTCTGGCCCGGCTCGACCTTCAGCGACAGGTCGTCGATGAGCGGCTTCTGCGGGTCGTAGCGGAACGCCACCTTCTCCAGCGTCACCGCGCCGCGCCGCTCCACCGGCCGCTCGGCCGACTGCGCGTCCGGCTCCGGCTCCTGCTCGTCCGCGTCGAGCAGTTCGAAGATCCGCTCGGCGGAGGCGACCCCCGACTGCACCAGGTTCGCCATCGAGGCGACCTGGGTGAGCGGCATCGAGAACTGCCGCGAGTACTGGATGAACGCCTGCACATCGCCGATCGACAGCGCGCCGGAGGCGACCCGCAGCCCGCCGACGACCGCGACCAGGACGTAGTTCAGGTTCGAGATGAACATCATCAGCGGCTGCATCACACCGCTGTTGAACTGCGCCTTGAACCCGGCCTCGTACAGCGCCTCGTTCTGCTCGTCGAACTGCCGCGCCGACTCCTCCTGGCGCCCGAAGACCTTCACCAGGGTGTGCCCGGTGTACATCTCCTCCACGTGCGCGTTGAGCCGGCCCGTGGTCTTCCACTGCTGCACGAACTGCGGCTGCGACCGCTTGCCGATCTTCGTCGCGACGACCACCGACAGCGGTACGGTCGCCAGCGCCACCAGGGCGAGCAGCGGCGAGATCCAGAACATCATCGCGAGCACGCCGACGATGGTGAGCAGTGAGTTGATGAGCTGGCCCATCGTCTGCTGCATCGTCTGCGAGATGTTGTCGATGTCGTTGGTGGCGCGGCTGAGCACCTCGCCGCGCTTGGCGCGGTCGAAGTACGACAGCGGCAGCCGCGACAGCTTCGCCTGCACCTGCTCGCGCATCCGGAACACCGTGCGGTTGATCGCCCGGTTGGAGAGCCGGGTCGCCACCAGCATCAGCAGCCCCGCGCCCACGTACACCGCGAGCGCCCAGAGCAGCACCCCGCCGACCGAGCCGAAGTCGATGCCGTGGCCGGGGGTGAAGTCCACCCCGGAGAGCATGTCGGCGAGCCCGCCGTCGCCCTTCTCGCGCAGCCGGTCGAGAGCCTGCTCCTTGGTCGTCCCGTCCGGCATCTGCCGGCCGACGACGCCTGCGAAGACCAGGTCGGTCGCCTTGCCGAGGATCTTCGGCCCGACCACCGACAGCGCGACGCTGAGCACCGCGGCGACGACCATCACATAGAGCGTGCCCTTCTCCGGGGCGAGTTGCCGCAGCAGCCGCTTCGAGGAGCCCTTGAAGTCCATCGAGCGTTTGCCGTCGCCCTGACCCATCATCCGGGCCATGTTTCCGCTCATGCCGCCTCGGCCTCCGTCAGCTGGGAGAGCACGATCTCCCGGTACGTCTCGTTCTCGGCCATCAGCTCGTGGTGGCGGCCGGTGCCGACGACCCGGCCCTCGTCCAGGACGACGATCCGGTCGGCGTCGCGGATCGTGGAGACCCGCTGGGCCACGATCACGACGGTCGCCTCGCGCGTCTCGTGCAGCAGCGCCGCCCGCAGGGCCGCGTCCGTCGCGTAGTCGAGCGCCGAGAACGAGTCGTCGAAGAGGTAGATCTCCGGGCGCTGCACCAGGGTCCGCGCGATCGCGAGCCGCTGGCGCTGGCCGCCGGAGACGTTGGTGCCGCCCTGCGCGATCGGCGCGTTGAGCCCGCCCTCCAGCTCGGAGACGAACTCCTTGGCCTGGGCGACCTCCAGGGCGTGCCACAGGTCGTCGTCGGTGGCGTCGGGGTTGCCGTACCGCAGATTGGTCGCGACCGTCCCGGAGAACAGATACGGCTTCTGCGGCACCATCGACACGGTCTTGGCGAGCAGTACGGGATCGATTCCGCGCACGTCCTCGCCGTCGACCAGGACCGTGCCGTCCGTCACGTCGAACAGCCGCGGCACCAGCCCGAGCAGCGTCGACTTGCCGCTGCCCGTAGACCCGATGATCGCGGTGGTCTCGCCGGGACGGGCCACCAGGTCCACCCCGTTCAGGACGGACTCCTCCGCGCCCGGGTAGGTGAAGTCGGCGCCGCGGACCTCCAGATGGCCGCTGCGGCGCAGCTCGCGCACCGGCGAGAGCGGCGGGACCACACTGGTGTCGGTGGCGAGGACCTCCTCGATGCGCTCGGCGCAGACCTCGGCGCGCGGCACCATCATGAACATGAACGTGGCCATCATCACGGCCATCACGATCTGCATCAGATACGTGAGGAACGCGGTGAGCTGGCCGATCTGCAGGGAGCCGCTGTCGATCCGGTGGGCGCCGAACCACACCACGGCCACCGAGGAGACGTTGACCACCGTCATGACCGTGGGGAACATCAGCGCCATCAGCCGGCCGGTGCCCAGGGAGACGTCCGTCAGCTCGGTGTTGGCGCCCTTGAAGCGGTTCTTCTCGTAGTCGTCCTTCACGAACGCCCTGATCACACGGTTGCCGGTGATCTGCTCGCGCAGTACGCGGTTCACCGTGTCCAGGCGGGTCTGCATGGTGCGGAACAGCGGTCGCATCCTGCGCACGATCAGCGAGACGGAGATGCCGAGCACCGGCACCACGGCCAGCAGCACCGCCGACAGCGGCACGTCCTGGCCGAGCGCCATGATGATGCCGCCGAAGCACATGATGGGCGCGGACACCATCAGCGTGAACGACATCAGCGTCAGCATCTGGACCTGCTGTACGTCGTTGGTGGTCCGGGTGATCAGGGTCGGCGCCCCGAAGTGGCCCACCTCGCGCGAGGAGAACGACTGGACGCGCCCGAAGACGGCCGCCCGCATGTCCCGGCCCACGGCGGACGCGGTGCGTGCGCCGAAGTAGACGGCGCCGACGTTGCAGACCACCTGGACCAGGCTGACGGCGATCATGATGCCGCCGAACTCCAGGATGTAACCGGTGTCCCCGCCGACGACACCGTTGTCGATGATGTCGGCGTTCAGGGTCGGCAGATAGAGGGTCGCGCACGTCTGGAGCAGCTGCAGCAGCACCAGGAGCGCGATCGGTTTCTTGTACGGAACCAGATGGGTCCGCAGGAGTCGTATGAGCACGTGGAGGCTCTCCGGGTCGGCAAGATCGAGGGGTTCGACCCCCCATCTTGCGACACTCCACCCCTGGAACCTCAAGCGATTAAGCCAAGGGCGAGTCAAAAGGATGAGTCAAGAGGGGACCTCCGGCGCAGTCAAGACGACACGCCGAAGAGCACCCCGTACGGCTGATTCTCCGCCTCCGGCGACCGGAAGCACCGCCTCAGCCACTCGCGTCGAACTCAGGCTCCCGTGTCGAACGCGCCCGGGTGGATCTCGTCGCGCGTCGCGATGTACTGCTGGCGCACCGCCTGCCCCACGGGCAGCTCCTCGCCCGGCTCGAAGACCTGCGCGGCCGCGCCCTGCCAGGCCGGCGGGGTGTGCGCGGCGAGGGTGCCCTGCGAGACGCCGAGCGCCCAGGCCGCCTGCCGGGCCGCGCCGAGCGCCGCGTACTCGGCGGGCTGCGGGACGACCACCTGTGTGCCCAGGATCGCGGGCGCCGCCGCCTGTACGGCGGGCAGTTCGGCCGCGGCCCCGAGCAGGAAGACCCGCCGCACCTCGACCCCGCGCAGCCGCAGTACGTCGAGCGCGTCCGCCAGCGAGCAGAGCATGCCCTCGAAGGCGGCCCGCGCCAGGTGCTCGGGCTTCATCGACTCGCGCCGCAGCCCCGCCAGCGTGCCGGCCGCGTGCGGCAGCCGGGGCGTGCGCTCGCCCTCCAGATACGGCAGCAGGACGAGCCCGCAGGCGCCCGGAGTGGACTTCAGCGCAAGGGCGGAGAGCTCCTCCAGGCTCTCGGTGCCGAGCATCTCCGCCGTGCCGCGCAGCGCCCGTACCGCGTTGCTCGTATGCACGACCGGCAGATGGCGGCCGGTGGCGTCGGCGAACGACGTAATCATCCCGGCCGGGTCGGCCAGCGCCTCGTGGTGCACGGCCATGACGGAACCCGACGCGCCGAGCGAGACGACCGCGTCGCCGGGCCCGACGCCGAGCCCGAACGCGGCGGCCATCGTCTCGCCGGTGCCGGCCGAGATCAGCAGCCCCTCGGGGGTGGTCCCGGCCGCGTCGGAGGGGCCGAGCACCTCGGGGAGCGCGACGTGGTGGCCGAGCGCGAGCTCGACGAGATCGGGGCGGTAGAAGCCGGTCGCGGCCGACCAGTAGCCGGTGCCGGAGGCGGCGCCCCGGTCGGTGGTGCGGCGGGCCGGACGGCCGAGCAACTGCCACACCAGCCAGTCGTGCGCCTGCACGATCGCGGCGGTGCGCTGGGCGGACTCCGGTTCGGTACGGGCCAGCCAGCGCAGCTTCGCCACGGCCTGGGCGGCCTGCGGCACACAGCCGACGGCCTTGGCCCACGCCTCGCGCCCGCCGAGCGCGTCGGTCAGATCCGCCGCGCCGGCCTGGGCGCGCTTGTCGTTGCCGGTCAGCGCCGCCCGTACGAGAGCGCCCTGCCCGTCGAGTGCGATCAGCGCGTGCTGCTGGGCGGCCACGCCGATGGCCTGCACGCCTTCGAGCAGCCCGCCCGCCGCGGCCTCGCCGAGCGAGAGCAGCCAGGCCTGCGGATCGACCTCGGTGGCCTTCGGGTCGACGGGATGCGGGGCGTACCCCTGCCGCAGCACGGCACCGGTGTCGGTGTCGCAGACGACGATGCGTGTGAAGGCGGAAGAGCTGTCCAGCCCGGCGACTATCCCCATGCGCACGATTCTGCATCACGCCGGGGGCCACCGGGGCCCCGCGGCGGTCCGGTCTTGCGGGCGGGGGCCCCGGCGAGCGCCGCCGGTGTGCGGGATCCGTCAGGTGTTGCTGGTGCCCCAGTCGTCCTCGGCGGAGCCCTGGCCGCGCTCGCGCAGCGCCCGCACCCGCTTGGCGACCGCCTCCGGCACGCCGTCCCCGACCTTCTCGGACACCTTCTCGCTCACCGCGTGGAGCGCCTTGCCCGCGTACGCGCGGCCGTTCTGCGCGGCCGACTCCGCGGTGTTGCGGACCGCCGGGTTCTGGGCGACCTGCCGGGCGGACTTCTTCAGCTGCTCGTACCGCTCGCGTCCGGCACGGGTCCCGAGCACGTACCCGACGACGAGTCCGACGGCGAACGTGAGCCGGTAGCGCATGGCGGTCACCCTTCTGTGGCGTCTGTCTGACGTCGCTGTGGCGTCGTGTGCTGCGCCTACCCGTGCAGCCCCGTGATCACCCGGGGCGGAACCGATTGGCGGAGCACCCCCCTGCTTGCGCTAATGTATGTGTCGCAGCGAGCGCACGCCGCCCGGGGACACCCGGGGTAGGTACGTTCGATGCAACGAGACATTCCCCTGTAGCTCAATTGGCAGAGCAGCCGGCTGTTAACCGGCAGGTTACTGGTTCGAGTCCAGTCGGGGGAGCTCGGTCTCCTGTAGCTCAATTGGCAGAGCAGCCGGCTGTTAACCGGCAGGTTACTGGTTCGAGTCCAGTCGGGAGAGCAGTGAAAAGGACCCCTTGAGGGTCCTTTTTCATGCCCCGGGGAACCGGGCGGGCCGCGACGGGGTCCTCATGGTCGTGCGTTGCCGACCATCCGAGGCAGGAGATCGTATGAGCGGCTATGCTGCGGCAGACGGCGCGCACAAATGTGCGCGACGCGCCGTTAGGGGCGGTAGCTCAGCCGGTTAGAGCAGCGGACTCATAATCCGTCGGCCGTGGGTTCGAGTCCCACCCGCCCCACCACGCGGCGTTCCTGCAGGAACGTTTCAGACAGGCGCGACCATGATGCCCCCGGGGCGTCGTACTCCACGTACGACACACCGGGGGCATCGTGGCACCCACCCGGTCGGAGTGACGGCGGAGCGGGGGCCGGGCGGGGCCGGGGAGCGGGAGGCGCGGCCGGGTGTACGGCTTGGCGCGCGGGGCGGGCTTTCTTCCGGGGTTCCGGGGTTCGCGGCTTCCGGAGTTCTGGGGCGCATTCCCCGTAATTGCGATACGCCGTGGTGCGCCGCGCCGTCTTTCGGGCGCCGTGAATTCCCGATTCCGGGTGCGTGTATGTGTGCGTGTACGTGTACGTGTACGTGTACGGGAGAGATGGGCCGGGAGTGAATTGAATTCCCCCGCATTCCGATCCGGTCCCGGCCCCGGGGGCGGGGGCGGGGCGGGGGCCGCCCGGGGTGGCGTCCGCCGGGGTGGCGGGGCCGCGGCCGCAGGCGGGCGGGCGTGGGGGCCTGGGGGGCGTGGCTGGGCCGGTGGGGCGCGGGGGGCGTGGCTGCGCGGCCTGGGGCGTCGGCGCGGCGAGCCGGGGGCGGGCCCGCGACCCCGTGGCGCATTTCCTTCGCCTCCATCGTCTCTTTCGTTGAATTGTCAAGCCCTGTGTTCAACCGCGGAGTTCCCGCGATTGAACGTCTGATCAGCCGCCCGGGCTTGTCCGGAGGTGATTCGGTCCGGGAGATTGACCACATCACGATTCGCAAAGGGGAGGCACCAGGTGAGCACGGAAGAACCGCAGGGCGGCGAGGTCTACACGGCGGGCAGTGCCAACTTCGATCCGCTGTACGCGGGGAAGGTGCGGACAGAGGGCCTGGGCATGAAGTTCGACTTCGCGCCCTGGAACATCCCCGAGCCGCAGCCGGTCGTGGTCGCCCTGGAGGCGTCCGGCGCGTTCCGTGGGAAGGTGCTGGACGCGGGGTGCGGCACCGGGCAGAACTCGCTGCACCTGACGAGCCGCGGCCACCGCGTCACCGGCCTCGACTTCTCGCCCTCCGCGATCGAGCAGGCGCAGGAGCGGGCGCGGGAGCGCGGGGCCGATGTGAAGTTCGCCGTGTCGGACGCGACCGCCTTCGAGGGCGTCGAGGGCGACTTCGAGACGGTCCTCGACTACGGGCTCTACCACGTCCTCACCGACGAGCAGCGGCGCAAGTACGCGGCCGCGCTGCACCGGGTGACGGCGCCGGGGGCCCAGCTGCACCTGTTCGCCTTCGCGGAGTCCGAGCTGGTCGGGCTGCCGCCGCAGCAGCTCCGTGTCAGCAAGGACAACTTCCGCGTCAACCTGGAGGGCACGTGGCGCATCCTCGCGATCGAGGACAGCCTGTGCACGACGAACCACACGCGTGAGTACTTCGAGAAGCAGCGGGCCGAGACCGGTGGGACGCTGCCGTTCGACCCGAACGCGTTCGATGTCGACGCGAAGGGGCGCATCGTGTACCCGATGTCGTACGTGCACGCGGAGCGCATCTGACGGTTGATTCCCCCCACCCCGCCCGTTCCCTTAACCCTCCGGGGGTGGGTGGGGGTGAGGGTGGTTTCCCGGGGGCTGCGCCCCCGGACCCCCGTTGCGGGGCCTGCGGCCCCTGCACCCCGCTTTCGGGGCTCCGCCCCGGACCCCGCTCCTCAAACGCCGGAGGGGCTGAATTTGGCCGGACCCCGTCCTGCCTTTAGGGGCGCGGGGAACTGCGCGAGCAACCACAGTCGACCCGCAGACGAACACCGGGCCGAGAAGGGGCGCGGGGAACTGCGCGGCCAGCCACAGTCGACCCGCAGACGAATCCGCACCGCCCCGGGCAAGCCCGCACCCCGGCCACCCAGCAACCCCCTCAGGGGCGCGGGGAACTGCGCGAGCAACCACAGCCGACCCGCAGACAGACACCGGGCCGAAAAGGACCCGCAGGCCAACCGCCCCACGGCACCGGTTAGCATCCCCCGTGACCCCCGACACCAGCTCCCCACCCCGCTCCCGAATACTCGCCGACCTCACCCCCCTGCGCAGCTCCCCGGACTACCGGCGGCTGTGGTTCGGCAGCACCATCTCCTGGGTGGGGCAGGGCATGACCTCCCTGGCGATCTCGCTCCAGGTGTACGACATCACCGGGTCCAGCTTCAGCGTGGGGCTCGTGGGGCTGTTCTCCCTCGTGCCGCTGATGGTGTTCGGGCTGTACGGCGGTGCGATCGCGGACACCGTGGACCGGCGCAGGCTCGGGCTGGGCAGCGCGTCCGGGTCCGCCGTGCTCTCGGCGGGGCTCGCGGCCGCCGCGATCGCCGGGTTCGCGCACGTGTGGTTCCTGTACGGGATCGTCGCGCTGCAGTCCGTGTGTGCTGCTCTCAACGGGCCTGCTCGGTCCTCCATGATTCCCCGGCTGCTGCCTCCCGAACAGCTACCCGCCGCCAACGCGCTGAACTCGATCACCATGACCTCGGGGACGCTGCTCGGCCCGATGCTGGGCGGGCTGATCGTCGGGTTCGCGGGGTACCAGTCGGCGTACCTCATCGACGCCGTCACCTTCGCCGCCTCCCTGTACGCGATGTGGCGGCTGCCCTCGATGCTGCCCGACCGGGACCGTACGGCCGCCAAGCGGGCCTCCGTCCTCGACGGGTTCCGCTTCCTCGCCAGCCGGCCCAATCTGCGCATGACGTTCTTCTCCGACTTCTGCGCCATGATCCTGGCGCACCCCCGCGCGCTGTTCCCGGCCGTCGCCGCGCTCTGGTACGGCGGTGACGCCCGTACCACCGGGCTCCTGGTCGCCGCGCCCGCGCTCGGGGCGCTGCTCGGCGGGGTGTTCTCGGGGTGGCTCGCCCGCATTCACCGGCACGGGCTCGCGATCCTGCTGGCCGTCGGCGCGTGGGGCGCCGCGATCGCCGTGTTCGGGCTGACCCGCAACCTCTGGCTCGGGTTGGTCTTCCTCGCCATCGCCGGGTGCGCCGACACCGTGTCCATGGTGTTCCGCAACACCATGCTCCAGGTCGCCGCGCCGGACGAGATGCGCGGGCGGCTGCAGGGCGTCTTCATCGTCGTCGTCGCCGGTGGGCCCCGGCTCGGGGACTTCCTCGCGGGCACCACCGCCGACCTCGCCTCGCCCACGGTCGCCGTCACGGGCGGCGGCCTCGCGTGCGTGCTCGCGGTGACGCTGCTCGGCGTCACCCGCCGCCGGTTCGCGCGGTACGACTCCCGTAACCCGGAGGCGTAACCGGGCGTAACCGGCGCAACCGTTCAGGGAAGGGGGTGGCCCGGGGAGACCACTCCCCGGGCCACCCCCAGCCGTACCAGGTCCTGCGGCCGCACCCCCAGCTGGTCCGCCGTGCCCCGCACCTCCGCCGCGCCCCGCTTCAGGATCGCCGCCGCCAACTCGGGCGCGATCACGGAGAAGTAGCTGTCCGGCGTCACCCAGGTGCGGCCGGGGGACGCCAGCGCCAGGGCTCCGCCGGAGCCGCCCTCGCCGATCACCAGCGTCGTCACCGGCACCCCCACCCCCGCCACCGCCGCGAAGCAGTCCGCGACGGCCGCGCCCTGGCCCGCCCGTTCCGCCGCCGCGTCGTTCGCCGCGCCCGGGGTGTCGACCAGGGTGAGGACGGGGACGCCCAGGCGGTCGGCGAGGCGGAGGAGGCGGGCGGCGGTGCGGTAGCCCGCCGGGTGCGTGGGGGTGCCGGCCTGGGCCGCGTACGCGACCGTACGTCCGGCCCGCTCCCCGAACCCGCACAGCATCCCCGCGTCCACACCCCCGCACCGGTCCCCGTGGAGGGGGAGGCGGAAGTCGAAGTACGCGTCCAGGTATGCCGACGCCCGTGGGCGGGAACGCGCGCGTGCCTGTTCCACCGCCTCCCAGCCCGTCCCCGGCAGCGCCGTCCCCCCGAGCGCCGGGGGCACGTCGGCCGGGGGCACCGGGCCGCCCGGGGTCCCGCCGGAGAGCAGCCCCAGCCACCTCCCCAGCACCCCGCGCAGCTCCGCCGCCGGAACCACCGCGTCCACCGCCCCGGCCGCCAGCTGGCCCTCCGCCGCGTACGCCGCCGGATCCGCGTCGGCGGGCCGTACCCGCGAACCCGCGAAGCCCACCTGCGCCCCGGGCAGCGCCAGGACCACGTCCGCGCCCGCGCCGAGCGTGGCCCAGCCGCCACCCGTCGTCGGGTCGCGCAGGACCGCGATCTGCGGCAGCCCGGCCGACCGCAGCAGGGTGGACTGGCGGGCCACCCGCTGGAGCTGGGTGAGCGCGACCATGCCCTCCTGCATTCGGCTGCCGCCGGTCGCGATCAGCGAGACCAGCGGCAGCCGCCGCTCCCGCGCCGCCCGGTAGGCCGCCTCCAGGCGGTCACCCGTACGTTCGCCCAACGAGCCGCCCAGGAAGCCGAATTCGAAGGAGAGGAGGATGCACTCCTGTCCTTCCACGGTCGCCCGGCCGTGGATCACCGACTCCTGTTCGCCCGTGCGCTCCCTCGCGCGCGCCCGTGACGCCTCGTAGCCCTCCCAGCCGAGCGGGCCCTCGGCCGCGGTCTCCCGCCGGGGCTCCCGCTCGGGCGCGTGCAGCTCGGTGAAGCCCGAAGTCGCCGCCGCGATCGCCGCCCTCGCGCTCAGGCGGTCAGCCATTGCCGTTCCCCAGCGCCCGCTTCATGATCTTGCCCATGTCGTTGCGCGGCAGCGCCTCCAGGAAGCGGACCGTACGCGGCCGTTTGTGCGGGGAGAGCTGGGCGGCCACGTGCCCGGCCAACTCCTCGGCCGTGGGCGGGGACTGGGGGTCGGCCGGGACCACCCACGCCACGATCCGCTCCCCGAGATCGGCGTCCGGCTCGCCGGTGACGGCGGCCTCACGCACCCCGGGGTGGTCGAGCAGCGCGTTTTCGATCTCGCCCGCCCCGATCTTGTAGCCGCCGCTCTTGATCAGGTCCGTCGCCTTGCGGCCGACGATCCGTACGTATCCGTCGGCGTCCAGGCTCGCCATGTCGCCGGTGCGGAACCAGCCGTCCTCGGTGAACGCGGCGGCCGTGGCGTCCAGCCGGTTGAGATAGCCGCTGAACAGGTTCGGGCCGCGCACCTGGATCTCGCCGATGCCGTCCGACTCGTCCGCCAGGCGCAGTTCCACGCCCGGCAGCGGCACGCCGACCGTGCCGGGGCGCGGCTCGCCGTCCACCCGTACGCTCGTGTTCATCAGCGTCTCGGTCATCCCGTACCGCTCGATCACCGTGCGGCCGGTCGCCGCCGCGATCCGCCGGTGGTCGTGGACGGGCAGCGCCGCCGAACCAGACACCAGCAGCCGCGCCCCGGCCAGCGCCTTCGCCAACTCCCGGTCGGTGTCGAGGGATTCGGCGATGCGGTGGTACATCGTCGGCACCCCGAAGAGCATGGTCGCGCCCGTCGACAGCTCGCGGGCCACGCCCTCCACCGAGAACCTGCCCAGGTGCCGGACCGAGCCGCCGAGCCGCAGCGGGCCGAGGACGCCGAGGATCAGGCCGTGGACGTGGAAGAGCGGCAGAGCGTGTACGAGGACGTCGTCGGGGGTCCACGCCCAGACCTCCGCCAGCGCGTCGAGCGTGCCGGCGACGGCCCGGCGGGGGAGTACGGCCCCCTTGGGCGGGCCGGTGGTGCCGGAGGTGTAGACGATGAGGGCGGGCGACTCGGGGTCGTCGGGCTCGGTGGCCGGGAGCCGCGCCGCCGGTCCCGCCGTCGGGACCACGTCGATCCTGGTCAGCGCCGCCAGCGCGGGCGGCAGTGGGTCGCCCGGGGCGGCGAGGACGGCCGTGGGCGCGCTGTCGGTCAGGATGTGCGCCAGCTCGCGCTCGCCCGTCTTGGGGTTCAGCGGTACGGCGGGCACCCCGGCCAGCAGCGCCGCGACCACCCCGACGGCCGTCTCCAGGGTCGGGGTCGCCCAGACGGCGACGCGGCCCGCCCCGGCGATCCGGCCTGCCAGGGCGCCCGCGGCCCCGGCGAGTTCGGCGTAGGTGAGGACGTGCTCGCCGAACCGAAGGGCTTCCTTGCGGTCGGCGGTCCTCAGCGCGGGAAAGAGAGGGGACACGGAAAGGGCTCCTCGCGGTCGACGGCACCGGCCCTGAAGGGCCATCGGAAACCCTACGTGGGCCCTCCGGGGGTGGGTGGGTGGTGGAGGCGCGTTCCCGGGGGCTGCCCCCGGGACCCCGTTGCGGGGCCTGTGGCCCCTGCACCCCGCTTTCGGGGCTTCGCCCCGGATGCCGTTCGTCTGCGGGCTCGCTGTGGCTGGTCGCGCAGTTCCCCGCGCCCCTAAAGGGGCGCCCCGCAGGGGCGCATTTAAGGGGCGCGGGGAACTGCGCGAGCAACCCAGCACGATCCGCAGTCGCCGACGCACCTCCACCGCCCCCTACAGCCGCGCCTCCCACACCTTGGGACCGCCCCCCTCCCCGTCGTCCGTGACGGTGAGCCGCACACCGGGACGCCCGTCCGGGAGGACGACGGTCGCATCGACGGCGACCGCGACGGACGAAACCCCGGTACGGCGGTGCGCGGCGGCCAGCGCGGTGCGCAGGGCCGACAACAGCCGCCCGGCGACGGCGTCGCCCAAAACGGCATCCACCGCCCCCGCGAACACCACCGACGGCCGGAACCCGAGCAGCGCCCCCGCGCCGTCCGTCTCGCGCAGCACCCGGCCCCGTACGGTCGTCGGCGCGTCGGCGGGCGGCTGCTGGAGGGCGAAGATGGCGGTGCGGACCTCCTGGATCGTGGAGTCCAGCTCGTCCACGGCCCGGATGAGCAGCTCGTCCGTGTCGTCGCCGGAGGCCTTCGCGGCGCGGCGGCGCGTCGACTCCAGCATCATCTCGGTCGCGAACAGCCGCTGGACGACCAGGTCGTGGAGGTCGCGGGCGATCCGGTCGCGGTCCTCGTACACCGCGAGCCGCTCCCGGTTGTGCTGCGCGTCCGCGAGGACGAGCGCGAGCGCCGCCTGCGAGGCGAACTGCGCTGCCAGCAGCCGCTCCACCGCCGTGTACGGCTCGGCCCCGCGGCGCCGGGGGAGCGCGAGCGTACCGATGAGCTTGCCGCCGCTCTGCAGCGGCAGCATCATGCTCGGCCCGAACCGGGTCCGTACGTGCGTGGTCATCCGGGGGTCGCTCGCCGAGTCCTCGATGAACACCGGCTCCCCGCCGAGCAGTTGGACCAGCACCGGCGAGCCGGGCGCGATGGTCGTCCCCACGATGTCGCCCGGGTCGTCCGGCGCGGAGGCGGCGACGATCTCCATCCCGCCCTCCTCGGTGGGCTGGAGCACCACCCCGGCCGCCGCGTCCGCGAGCAGCCGGGCCCGCTCGGCGACCGTCATCAGCGCGTCCGCCGCCGTGTCGCCGGTCAGCAGCGAGGTGGTGACGGCGGCGGCGCCCTCGATCCACCGCTCGCGGCGCCGGGCCGTCTCGTACAGCCGGGCGTTGCCGATCGCGATCCCCGCCTGCGAGGCGAGCACCCGCAGCAGCGCCAGGTCCTCCTCGGTGAACGCTCCGCCGCGCTTCTCGGTGAGGTAGAGGTTGCCGAACACCTCGGTGTGTACGCGGATGGGGACGCCCAGGAACGAGCGCATCGGCGGGTGGCCGGGCGGCACGCCCGACGAGCGCGGGTCGGTGGTGAGGTCGGCGAGCCGCAGCGGCCGCGGGTCCTGGACGAGCGCGCCGAGCACCCCGGTGTGCCCGTCCGGAAGCGCCCCGATCCGCTCCCGCTCGGCGTCGGTGAGCCCGGCCGTGAACAGCTCGGTGAGCCGGCCGCGCTCGGGGTCGACGACGCCGAGCGCCCCGTACCGGGCGCCGGTCAGTTCGGCCGCGGTGTCCACGATGTGCTGGAGGGTGGTGCGCAGTTCGAGCTCGGAGCCGACGCCGAGGACGGCTTCGAGCAGGACGGGCAGCGGTGTCCCGGCCCCGGATCCGTCGTCCGCGCGCACCGCGCCCCTCCTGCCATCACCCGGCACCTCAGCCGGCGCCTCACTCGGCACCTCACTCCGCGAGCGGGTCGAGGACCAACGGCTCGATCTTGCCGTCCAGCATCGCGCCGAGGCCCAGGATGGCGCAGACGTCCGGGCGTTCGGCGATCGCGACGGGCATGCCGGTCGCCTTGCGCAGCATCTGGTCCAGGCCCGGCAGCAGGGCGCTTCCGCCGACCATCATGATCCCCCGGTCCGCCAGGTCCGCGACCAGGTCGGGCGGGCAGTCGCGCAGGACCTTGCCGATGCCGTCGAGGACGGCGGTCAGCGGGGTGTGGATCGCGTCGCGGACGGCCGCGGTGTCGACCTGGACCGAGCGGGCGAGGCCGGTGGCGACGTCCCGGCCGTGGATCTCGGTGGAGGCGGGGCCGTGCGGGGTCAGCCCGTTGCCGCTGAGGGCGAGCTGGAGGGGGCGCACGGACTGGCTCGGCAGCATCAGCTCGTGCTGGTGGCGCAGATGCTGGATGACGGCGTGGTCGATCGCGTCGCCGCCGACCGGGATCCGCTGGGCGGTGACGATCGCGCCGAGCGAGAGCACCGCGATCTGGGTCGTGGCCGCCCCGCACACCATGATCATGGTGGCGGTCGGCTGCTCGACCGGGAGCCCGCAGCCGACGGCCGCCGCGATCAGGGTGTCGACCAGCTCGACCCGGCGGGCGCCGAGTCCCACCAGGGTCTCGACGGTGGCGCGCTGGGCGAGCGGGTCGGCCTCGTGCGGGGTGCAGGCGGCGGCCCGCAGCCCGGGCTTGCGCCGCAGCTGGCGCCGCAGCTTCTCACCGACCAGATGCCGCAGCATGCGCTGGGCCATCTCGATGTCGACGACGGTGCCGCCGGTCACGGGCCGGGCGACGCGGATGTAGTCGGGCGTACGGCCGGTCATCTTCTCGGCGAACGCGCCGACGGCGATCAGCGCGCCGGTACGGGTGTTGACGGCCGCGACGCTGGGCTCGTCCACGACGAGTCCCAGGCCCTTGACGAATACGCGCGTCCTCGCGGCGCCGAGGTCGACGGCTACGTGGCAACGGCGCAACTGCTCCAGATTGACGGTCACGGCGATCCTCCCGAGTGGCGGCTCTTGATCGAATCGTCCGGCCCCCGCACCCGGGGCGCGCGCTGGGCTGCGCCGGTCGGGCGTCGGCTGACTGAGTGCGAGTTCCCTCCGGGGGAGGGCCAATTGGGGGACTGCGGGGTGCGCATCGGTGCGCCTGCGGGAGTTGGGGGGCGCGGGCTGGGTCCTGGGTGCGCTTTCGTCTGCGGGTCGGTGGGGGCTGGTCGCGCAGTTCCCCGCGCCCCTAGGGGGTTGCCGATCGGCGGGGGTGCGACCTCGGCGGGGCCGGTGCGCCTGGCTTTGCCTCGCTGGGCGACCACGTCCCCTTAAGGGGCGCGGGGAACTGCGCGCCCAGCCCCCACCGGCCCGCAGGTGAAAGACGTGCCCCGGGACCCCGCCTACACCGGCGACAGCAGTCGCTGCAGCAAGCCCCACGCGAACTCGGCCACGCACTTCTCATCGCCCGGGAGCGTCAGCTCCAGTTGCCAGCGGGTGGGGGCGCTGCCCTCCATCGGGCGGGCCGGGGGGAAGGCGCGGGCCGCCTCGTCGACCGTGCAGGACCACGGGCGCAGGTCCGCCGCCGCCTCCAGGGCGGGGCCGGGCTCGCCGGGGGCCCGGACCAGCCACTCGTTCCACACCGTCCCGTCCGGCCCGGCCAGCACCTCGAACCGCAGCGTCGGCCACAGCGGCACCGGCCACAGCCGGGCCTCGCACTCCAGGTCGCCGACCTTGCGCCGGGCCACCGTCTCGGGCTCGCCGAGCACCGACCGGTAGCGCGCGGCGGCGCCCCGGGAGCGCGGCGAGCGGGCCATCGCCTGCCAGCGGCGGTTGGCTTCCCGCATCTCCGCCATGGACACCCCCAGCTCGCGGCGGGCGTCGTCGACCAGCTCCGGCTGGTGGTCGGCCATCCGCTGCAGCAGGACGAGTTGGAAGTCGAGCGGGCCGAAACGGTGAGGCTGTGCGTCCGTCATGACCCCATCCTGCCCGGCCCCACCGACATCGCACCGAACGCCCGACTTCGTGCCCCCGACACGCCCTGGAACGAGGGGTTCCACACAAGATCCACACATTCCCGTCCCCAATTGTCGACCGCTACCCGCATAGCCTCCGTTGGCCATGGATTACTGCCACGCCTGCCGACGGCACCTCAACGGCGCACTGGCCTGCGCCGGATGCGGCACCCCCGCGGAGGAACTGCGGCAGCCAGAAACCATCGACCTCGGGGTCTACGAGGCCGCCGCATCCGGTGCGGACCCGGCCCCCGCCGGTCACCGCCGCGCGCGCCGCGAGCCGCCCCGGGCCCGACCGCGCCGCCGCGCCCGCAAGCGGCGCGGCCGCCTCGTGCTGTTCGGCTCGGCGGGTGTGGTCCTCGCGGCCGGCGCGCTGGGTATCGCGCAGCTCGCCATCGAGCCGCCGCCGGACGACCGCGGCGCCGCCACCTCCGTACACGAGGAGGAGCAGATCTCGCAGGAGACGGAGGCGCCGGCTCCCGACGCGAGCGACGTGGGCGGGCCCAAGCGGCCGAGCGCTGTGCCCGCCGGGAACGGTCACGGCAAGAGCCACCCGACCCCGGGCGGTACGCGCCCCGGCCCGGGCTCCACCGGTAGCGGAACCGGGACCGGCGGCGCCCCCACCCCGGGCGGCTCGCACCCGGCCACCGGCCCGACCAGCGCCCCGGCGCCCACGCCGACGGGTCCGGACGGCTCCCCCCTGCCGTCGACCTCGCCCCAGCCGTCCACATCGGACGTACCGCCACCACCGGCGCCGTCCCCCTCGCCGACCCCGACCCAGACGTGCAACCGCTTCCTGTGGTGGTGCTTGTAGTTTCGCTGCGGGCCGGTGGGGGCTGGGCGCGCAGTTCCCCGCGCCCCTAAAATGCCGCTTCGCGGCAACCCCCTGGGCGCCCCGGAGGGGCGCATTTAGGGGCGCGGGGCTGTGACATGTGCGGCTCCGCCGCGTGGGCGCGACCAGCCACAGACGGTCCGCGGACGAACCCCGGGCTCACTGCCCCAGCATCCGCCGCAGCAGATCCCGCAGCACCGTCCGCTCCTCGGACGACAACTCCGCCAGCGGCTCGCGGGCGAAGTCCAGGGAGTCGCGGAGGGCCGCCGCCATACGGCGGCCCTCCTCCGTCGGTGCGGCCAGCTTGACCCGGCGGTCGGCCGGGTCGGGGCGCCGCTCGACGAGGCCGCGGGCCTCCAGGCGGTCGATGATCCCCGTGACGTTCGACGGCTCGCACTTCAGCTTGCGCGCGATCTTGCGCATCGGCACCGGTTCCAGCGAGAGCAGCCCGAGCACGCGCGCCTGCGCGCCGGTGAGTGCGTGCTCGGCGGCGGCCCGCTCGTACTCCTCGTGGTAGCGCGACACCACCGAGCCGATGAGGTCGACGACTTCGAGGGTGAGGGCATCCATACGCGTGGCCATGGAACCAGCGTACCGAGTTACTTGACAATCTCAAATATCCAGGAGCATGGTTGTTTCAGTACCTGAAGTAATCCGCCGGATCCGGCGACCGCACCGCAGGAGGACGCACCCTCATGTCCGCACCGTCCGCACTCCCCGCCACCAGCCGTGAATGGCACCTCGTCGCTCGCCCGCACGGCTGGCCGGTCCCGGCCGACTTCGCGCTCCGCGAGGTCCCGGTCGCCGCGCCCGCCGAGGGCCGGATCCTGGTCCGCAACCTCTTCATGTCCGTCGACCCGTACATGCGGGGCCGGATGAACGACGTGAAGTCGTACATCCCGCCGTTCCAGCTCGACAAGCCGATGGACGGCGGCGCGGTGGGCGAGGTCGTGGCCTCGGGCGACGAGCGCTTCGCCGTCGGCGACCACGTGCTGCACGGGCTCGGCTGGCGCGAGTACGCCGACCTGGACGCCAAGCACGCCACCAAGGTCGACGCCTCGCTGGCCCCGCTCTCCGCGTACCTCGGCGTGCTCGGCATGACGGGCCTGACCGCGTACGCGGGCCTGTTCGACGTCGCCTCCTTCAAGGAGGGTGACGCGGTCTTCGTCTCCGGCGCGGCCGGCGCGGTCGGCAGCCAGGTCGGCCAGCTGGCCCGCCTCAAGGGCGCCTCGCGGGTGATCGGCTCGGCCGGCTCCGACGAGAAGGTGAAGTGGCTGGTGGAGGAGCTGGGCTTCGACGCTGCCTTCAACTACAAGAACGGCCCGGTCCGCGACCAGCTGCGCGCGGCCGCCCCGGACGGCATCGACGTCTACTTCGACAACGTCGGCGGCGAGCACCTGGAAGCCGCGATCTCCTCGCTGAACGTGCACGGCCGCGCCACCATCTGCGGCATGATCGCCGGCTACAACGACACCGAGCCGACCCCCGGCCCGCGCAACATGGCCATGATCATCGGCAAGCGGCTGCGGCTCCAGGGCGTCCTCGTCGGCGACCACGCGGCGCTCCAGCCGCAGTTCGTCCAGGAGGTGGCCGGCTGGATCGCCTCCGGCGAGCTGAAGTACGGCGAGACGGTCGTCGCGGGCATCGAGAACGGCGCGGACGCCTTCCTGGGCATGCTCCGGGGCGAGAACACCGGAAAGATGGTCGTCTCGCTGGGCGAGTGACCCCGCCCGCGTAACCCCGCCCGAGTGACCTCTGCCACTCCTGAAGACCTTATCGGATGACTTCCGCCATCCGATAAGGTCTTTCCACATCCCGGCTGTCGTGGGCGCGAGCGGCCGGGGACGAGCAAGAGGAGCACGCAGCATGTCCATCCAGCAGTCCGACGTTCTGTACACCGCCGTCGCCGCCGCCGAGAACGGCCGGGACGGCCGGGTCGCCACCGACGACGGCTCGCTCGACGTGGTCGTGAACCCGCCGAAGGCGATGGGCGGCAGCGGCGCGGGCACCAACCCGGAGCAGCTGTTCGCGGCCGGTTTCAGCGCCTGCTTCCAGGGCGCCCTCGGTGTGGTCGCGCGCCAGGAGAACGCCGACATATCCGGCTCGACGGTCACCGCCGAGGTCGGCATCGGCAAGAACGACGACGGCTTCGGCATCATCGTCAAGATCACCGCGGCCATCCCGAACGTGGACGCGGCCACCGCGCGCGACCTCGTCGAGAAGGCGCACCAGGTGTGCCCGTACTCGAAGGCCACCCGCGGCAACATCACGGTCGACCTCGCGGTCGCCTGACGGCCCCACGGTCGCCCGACGTCCGTACGAAGGGCCGCACCCGGCACGGCGGGGTGCGGCCCTTCGCCGTGTTCCGGAGCGGGGAACTCCCGTACGAGAGGGGCGGTTACCGGCCGATAGAGTTCGGCCATGCGTGATCTCGGGGCGGGCTTCGGTTATCTGGTCAAAGGGCAGCGATGGGTCACCGGCCACGGCCGGTCCCTGGGGGTCGGACTGCTGCCCGGCCTGGTCACCCTGGTCCTGTACGCGGCGGCGCTGACCGGGCTCGGCTACGGGGCGGACGACTTCGTCGACTGGGCGACCCCGTTCGCCGACGGCTGGTCCTCGCCGTGGCTGAGCCTGTTCCGGGGCTTCCTGACGGCGCTGGTCTTCGCGATGGGCCTGTTCCTGGCGGTGATCACCTTCACGGCGGTGACGCTCCTGGTCGGCCAGCCCTTCTACGAGAAGCTGTCCGAGGACGTCGACCGCGCGGAGAGCGGCGGCGAGGCACCGGAGTCCGGCCTGCCGCTCTGGCGTGAGCTGTGGATCTCCGCCCGTGACTCCGTACGCGTCCTGACGCGCGTCGTCCTGTACGGCGTCCTCCTCTTCGCCCTCGGCTTCGTGCCGGTGATCGGCCAGACGGTGGTCCCCGCGATCGGCTTCTGCGTCTCCGGCTTCTTCCTCACCGAGGAGCTGACGGCGGTGGCGCTCCAGCGCCGGAGAGTGGAGCTGGCGGATCGCCTCGCCCTGCTGCGTACGCGCCGCCTGCTCGTCCTCGGCTTCGGCGTCCCGCTGACGCTGGCGTTCCTGGTGCCGTTCGTGGCGGTGTTCCTGATGCCGGGGGCGGTGGCGGGGGCGACGCTGATGGTGCGGGACCTGCTGGACGAGACGGCGGACTCGCGGCCGGAGCCGGAGCCGGAGTCGGCACCTATGGGCGGCTCGACGGCGGGGTGATCTGCCGCGCCGCCGACCGGAGTTCGGTCAGGAAGGCGGCCACGGCCGGGGAGTCGGCGCGGCCGTGCGGGGTCGCCGCGTAGACCGCGCGGTGCGGTACGTCGTCCGGGTGCACGGGGACGAGCACGATGTCGGCGCGGACCGAGTCGGCGGCGAGGGCGGGCAGCAGCGTGACGCCGAGCCCGGCCGCGACGAAGCCCTGCTTGGCGATCCAGTCCCGTACGACGAGGGTCGTACGCGGCCGGAACCCGGCTTCCAGCACCGGCCGCATCAACGTGTCCTCCGGCCGCGTGCTGCCCGCGACCCACTCCTCGTCGGCGAGCTCGGCCAGCCGCAGCCGCTTCCGGCCCGCCAGCGGGTGGTCCTGCGGCATCGCCACGAACATCGGCTCGTCGAGCAGATGCCGCAGCGCACAGCCGTCGAGGGCGCGCCCGGCGGTGGCGCTGACCACGGCGATGTCCAACTCCCCGGCGGCGAGCAGCCCGAGGTGCTTGACGGATGGCCCTTCGGTACGGGCGAGGGTCACCCCGGGGTGGCGGCGCCGGAACGCGGCGAGGGCGCGGGGGAGCAGCGCGGCGTCGGCGGTCGAGAACGCCCCCACGCGCAGCAGCCCGCCGTCGAGTGTGCGCAGCGCGGAGAGCTCGGCACGGGCGGCGGCGAGCCGGTCCCGTACGGCCTCGGCGTGCGGCACCAGCACCCGCCCCGCCTCGGTGAGCCGGACCCCCCGCGCCAGCCGGTCGAAGAGCACGCTCCCCAACTCGTCCTCCAGCGCCTGGACTTGCCGCGAGACGGCGGACTGGGTGTAGCCGAGGGCCTGGGCGGCGGCGGTGAAGGAGCCGTCGGAGGCGACGCGGAGGAAGACGTCGTAGAGGCTGTGGGTAGTGGCATGCGGGGAGCTCATGGCTGCCATGCTAGACATTCGCTTGTGGCATGGGTGGCGGGGTTCGTACGGTCGTCCCATGAACACCGAGACGACAAAGACGAACGTTCAGCGGGTCGCGTTTCTGGGGCTGGGCAACATGGGGGCGCCGATGGCTCGTCGGCTGCTCGCGGCGGGGCATGGGCTGACGGTCTGGAACCGTACGGCGAGCAAGGCGGAGGCGCTGGTGGCCGAGGGGGCCGTGGCCGCGGCGACCCCCGCCGAGGCGGTCCGCGAGGCGGACGTGGTCATCACGATGCTGGCGGACCCGGCGGCGGCGCTCGCCGTGGCGGACGCGGTGGTTCCGGCGCTGCGGGCGGGGACGACGTGGATCGACACGTCGACGGTCGGCCCGGACACGGTCCGCGAACTGGCGTCCCGGCTCCCCGACGGCGTCGCGTTCATCGACGCGCCGGTGATGGGAAGCGTGGACCGGGCCGCGACGGGCGAACTCCTCATCCTGGCGGGCGGCGAGACGGCTTCGGTGGACGGCCTGCTGGCCGAGCTGGGGTCGGTGACGCGATGCGGTGAGGTGGGTACGGGGGCGGCGCTCAAACTGGTCCTGATCAGCGCGGTGATCGGCGGGGTGGCCCTGGTGGCCGAGTCCCTCCGCTTGGCCACGGCGCTCGGCCTGCCGGCGTCGCTGACGCGTTCGGCGCTGGCGGCGAGCCCGATGGGGCCCCTGGTGGGGCGGGCGTTCGCGACGGAGGCGCACTTCCCCGTGGAGCTGGCGGCGAAGGATGTGGCGTTGGCGACGGGGGTGGGTGGGTTGCCGGTGTTGGAGGCGGTGCGGGAGGTGTTGGTGGGGCGGGGGGATCTGGCCGGGGCGGACCTGTCGTCCCTCCGGGATTGACCCCCACCCCGCCCCTTCCCGAAAGCCCTCTGGCGGGCGGCCTGGGTTCCTTGTCCGCGGACCGTGCTGGGTTGCTCGCGCAGTTCCCCGCGCCCCTGAAGATGCCGCGCAGCGGCATTCAAGGGGCGCGGGGAACTGCGCGACCAGCCACAGGCGGCCTGCAGAGCCACCTACCCCCGGAGGCCACGCGGCGGAGCCGCAAATGTCACAGCGGGAAGGGGCGGGGTGGGGGAACCAACCGCCGTAGCCACGATCGCCCGTACCTGCCCCACAATCTCCCCCCGGTTCCGCACGAACTCCGGATCCGTGATCGAACCCGTCGACGGATCCGCGTTGTCGGGCGCGAACTGGAGCACCGGGGTGTGGACATGCCCCCCGGGGATCGAAAGCCCCAGCCGGTCCCGCAGCAGCGTCGCCCGGTACGCGATCTCGTTGGAGAGGTAGTCACCCCCACCCCCCGCCCGCGCCACAGAGCCCGGCGTCGGGCCGGAGTCCCGTACCACCGGCCCCGTCCCGCCCGCCGGAACCTCCGTCACCGACGTGTGGTCGTACACGGGGTACGGCCCCGTCCGGGCCGCCACGATCGCCTGGTACGGCAGCGTCGTCGTCGTCCACTGCGGCTGGCTCGCCGGGTCGGACACCGGCACCTGCTCCGTCCGCGACACGTTCTCGTTGTCCGGGAACCCGCCCCGCCACGCCCCGTTGAACCGCTCGACGTCGATCCGCCCGATCCGCCCCTGGCTCACCGTGGTGAACAGGTCGACCTGCGGCAGCACCGGCCGCAGCGTCCGCTCGACCGTGCCCGCCGCGAAGTCGTCCCAGCGGACGGGGAACATGGCCGTCTCGATCCGGGCGGGCCCGGCGGCCGTACGTATCCACGTCCCGTCGAGCGCCAGCGCCGTCGCGCCCGACGGGTTGCTGATCCGGATGTCCCGGTCGAGCGTGAAGGGGTCGAAGCCGGTGACCAGGACGCGCTTGTAGCCCGTGCCCGACCCGTACGTGATCGAGTTCTGGCCCCTTGATCCCCGCTCCAGGCGGTCGAGCAGCGCCGACCGCCGCGCCGCCGACAGCTCGAACCCCGGCTCCCAGCCCCGCAGTTCCCGTGTCATCCCCAGCCGCGCCCAGTACAGCGGCCGGTCGTCGTCCCGGGACAGGTCGCCGCCCGCCGGGCCGCGCCCCTGCGCCCGGTCCACGGCGCGCCGCCACAGCCCCGCGCCCTCGCGGGCGACCAGCTGCTCGGCCTCGCGGTAGGACCGTACGCCGCGCAGCTCGCGCGCGAACTCCGGGGCCACGCCGTCGAACCCGGAGCGCCGCAGTATCTCCTGCGGTACGGCCAGGTCCAGGCGCCGTTCCTCCACGGTCGGCGGCGCCCCCGTCGCGGCCGGGGCCTGCGCCTGCGCCGGGACCGGCGCGAGCACCGCGCCGAACGTCATCGAAGCGACCAGCAGGGCCAGCCGTGCCACCCGTACACGCCGTCCACGTACCACCGCGCATCCTTCCGTCGAGGCCTGGGCGGCCAGTATCGAGAAGGAACTCCCGTGTGAACAGGGGGGCTCGGAGTTACGGGAGGGTAAGGGGAGGTATCCAGCCGCCGACGGCCGGGCACCGTCCTACCGCGGCGGCCCCGCCGCCGTCACATTGCGGTACGCGATCTCCGCCAGCCGGCCCTGCCCGTCCTTGCTGGGGTGGAACCAGTCCCAGTGGCTCAGCTGGTCGTCGGTGAAGCGGTAGTCGAAGACCGCGCCGCCGTCGTAACGGCAGTAACGGTCCTTCGCGCACACGTCCTTCAGCGCCTTGTTGTACGCCACCACCCGCTCGTACACCGCGTCGCGCCGCTCGCCCGCCGCCGCCCCCAGATCGTCCGCGTCACTCAACATGGACTGGCAGATGCCCAGCTTCCAGATCCGCTTGCCCAGAGCGTTGCCCCGCCCTTCCGACCAGAGGCGCTTGAGGTCCGGCACGCTCGACACGTACACCTGGGTCTTGGGCAGGGTGGTGCGCAGCCGGCGCAGGGACGTCTCGAAGCCCGCCCGGAAGTCGGCCGCCGACGTCATGCCGTCGACCGAGTCCCGGCAGGCGTCGTTGCCGCCGACCATCACCGTGACCAGCTCGGGGCGGTGGGCAGCCGCCCGGGTCAGCTGGGCCGGGATGTCGGACATCCGGGCGCCGGTCTTCGCGTAGTTCCAGCTGCGGGCGGCCGCGGACCCGGCGCCGAGCAGCCGGGTCGCCAGCGACTGGACGCCCGAGTCGCTGCCGGTCGCCCAGGACGCCTCGGGGCAGTCGGAGAGGACCATGCAGGCGTCGAAGCCCCGGGTGATGGAGTCGCCCACGGCGGCGATCGACGCCGGGCGGGGGTTCCAGCGGGGGGCGGGCGACGGTGACGGCTTCGGGGCCGCTTCGGCGCGGTGGTCCGCCGGTGGTTCCGAGCTGGTGCACCCCGCCGTGACGGCGAGAGTGAGCGCCGTGAGAGCGGCGGCGGCAGCGGTGCGGCCCCGCGCGGGGCGGCTTCGGCGCGTCGGCAACGTCCCCTGGTCCATCCCCTGGTCCCCTCCCTCGGGTGCCACTGGCGTCCTGCCGGGTGAAAGCTTCGTGTTTCCCGGGCTCAGGACCGACCGTACGACACCTTTCTGTCTGCTCCGCGCGGTAGCTTTGGCCCGTCCAGCCAGAGGAACCACGCCAGACGGCTCCGGTAAATTACATCACGTCACATACTGTCCCCATTCAGGAGATTAACTCCCGATGCTGTTTACTGTTGAACCCCGGGGCAGAATGTCAGGTGCTGTCCTGACCGGGACCGGTAGGGGCGCGAGGCCGCTGGGGAAGGCGAACCTCGAACCGCACTGGAGGTCCCGGTGACGACACGTGGAGTTCTGTACATCCACTCCGCCCCCCGCGCGCTGTGCCCGCACGTCGAGTGGGCGGTGGCGGGGGTGCTCGGTGTGCGCGTCCAGCTCGACTGGATCCGCCAGCCCGCCTCGCCCGGCACGTGGAGAGCGGAGTTCTCCTGGCAGGGCGAGCCCGGCACCGCCTCCAAACTCGCGTCCGCCCTGCGCGGATGGCAGATGCTGCGGTTCGAGGTCACGGCGGAGCCGTGCGCCAAGGCCGAGGGCGAGCGCTACAGCGCCACGCCCGACCTGGGAATCTTCCACGCGGTCACCGGCATCCACGGCGACATCCTGATCCCCGAGGACCGGCTGCGGGCCGCGCTCGCCCGCTCGGTGCGGGGTGAGACCGATCTGGAGGCCGAGATCGCCCGCCTCCTCGGCAAGCCCTGGGACGACGAGCTGGAGCCGTTCCGGTACGCGGGCGAGGGCGCGCCCGTGAGGTGGCTGCACCAGGTCGTCTGACACGCACCACGGTCTGATGCGTAACGGAAAGGGCCCCCACCGCTCGGTGGGGGCCCTTCCGGTTACGTATACGCGTCTCAGACGGAACGGAACGCCAGCACGACGTTGTGCCCGCCGAACCCGAACGAGTTGTTGATGGCAGCGATGGACCCGGCGGGCAGCGCGCGCGGCTCGCCGCGGACGATGTCGGCCTCGACCTCGTCGTCGAGGTCGTCGAGGTTGATGGTCGGGGGCGCGACCCGGTGGTGCAGCGCCAGGACCGTCGCGACGGTCTCGATGCCGCCGGCGCCGCCGAGCAGGTGCCCGGTCATGGACTTGGTCGCGGAGACCGCGATGTGGTCCATGTCGTCGCCGAGGACCTTGCGCAGCGCCTTGATCTCGGCGATGTCGCCCTGCGGGGTGGACGTCGCGTGCGCGTTGAGGTGGACGACCTCGGACGGCTTGAGGTCCGTGGAGTCCAGCAGGTTCTGCAGGGCCGCCGCGACACCCCGGCCGGTCGGCTCGGGCTGCGCGATGTGGTGGCTGTCGGCCGACAGGCCCTGGCCGAGCACCTCGCAGTAGACCCGGGCGCCGCGCTTGGCGGCGTGCTCGGCCGACTCCAGGACGACGACTCCGGCGCCCTCGCCGAGGACGAAGCCGTCACGAGCCTTGTCGTACGGGCGCGAGGCCTGCTCGGGGTGGTCGTTGTTCTTGGACATCGCCATCATGTTGGCGAACGCCGCGACGGGCAGCGGGTGGATGGCCGCCTCGGTGCCGCCGGCGACGACGACGTCGGCGCGGCCGGTGCGGATCATCTCCACGGCGTAGCCGATCGCCTCGGCGCCCGACGCACAGGCGGAGACGGGGGTGTGGACGCCCGCGCGGGCGTTCACTTCGAGACCGACGTTGGCCGAGGGGGAGTTCGGCATCAGCATCGGGACGGTGTGCGGGGAGACGCGGCGTACGCCCTTCTCCTTCAGCACGTCGTACTGGTCGAGCAGGGTGGTCACACCGCCGATGCCGGAGGCGATGACCGTGCCGAGCCGCTCGGGCGTGACGGGCTGGTCCTCACCGGCGGGAGCGGTGTAGCCGGCGTCGGCCCACGCCTCCTTGGCCGCGATCAGCGCGAACTGCGCCGAGCGGTCCAGCTTGCGGGCGAGCGGGCGGGGCAGTACCTCGCCCGGGTCGACGGCGGCGGTGGCGGCGATGCGGACCGGGAGGTCGGCGAAGCGCTCGCCCTCCAGGGGCCGGACGCCGGAACGGCCCGCCAGCAGACCTTCCCAGGTCGAGGCGGAGTCGCCACCCAGCGGTGTGGTTGCGCCGATACCGGTGACGACCACGGTGCGATTGGTCGAGCTCACAGGAAATTTCTCCACGGTGTAAGGGGGGATCAGCGGCGCCACCGCCGGGTGGCGGCAGTCACGCGGAACTGAGTCCGGGACTGATTCCGGGGATACCGGATCAGACCTGGTGCTTCAGGATGTAGCTCGCGGCGTCGCCGACGGTCTTGAGGTTCTTGACGTCGTCGTCCGGGATCTTGACGTCGAAGCGCTCTTCGGCGGCGACGACGACCTCGACCATGGACAGCGAGTCGACGTCCAGGTCGTCCGTGAAGGACTTCTCCAGCTGGACGTCCTCGACGGGGATACCGGCGATCTCGTTGACGATCTCGGCGAGACCCTCGACGATCTCTTCCTGGGTGGCGGCCATGTGGCGCTCCTTCGGTTTTTTTACGGGTTTGTGGGCATCCGGAAGATCCGGTGTGCCTAGGGGAGGGTAACGACCGTCGCGGCGTACACGAGACCCGCCCCGAAGCCGATGACGAGCGCGGTGTCACCGCTCTTCGCCTGTCCGGTCGCCAGGAGCCGCTCCATCGCGAGCGGGATCGAGGCGGCCGAGGTGTTGCCGGTGGTCTCCACGTCACGGGCGACCGTGACGTGCTCCGGCAGTTTGAGAGTCTTCACCATCGAGTCGATGATCCGCATGTTTGCCTGGTGCGGAATGAAGACGTCCAGGTCGTCCGCGCTGATTCCGGCCGCGTCCAGCGCCTGCTGGGCGACCTTCGCCATCTCGAACACGGCCCAGCGGAACACCGCCTGGCCCTCCTGCGTGATCGCAGGGAACTTGCCGGAGCTGTCGTACTCCGTCCACGGCACGGTCTGCTTGATGGTCTCGGACTTGTCGCCCTCGGAGCCCCAGACGGTACGGGCGATGCCCGGCTCGTCCGCGGGGCCGACCACGACCGCGCCCGCGCCGTCGCCGAACAGGAAGGCCGTCGCGCGGTCCTCCAGGTCGGTCAGGTCGCTGAGCCGCTCCACGCCGATGACGAGGACGTATTCCGCCGAACCATCGACGATCATGCCCTTGGCGAGGGTCAGGCCGTAGCCGAAGCCCGCGCAGCCCGCGGAGATGTCGAACGCGGCCGGCTTGACGGCGCCGATCTTGTCCGCGATCTCGGTGGCGACGGCCGGGGTCTGCTTGAAGTGCGAGACCGTGGAGACGATCACACCGCCGATCTGCTCGGGGGTGAGACCGGCGTCCGCGATGGCCTTGCCCGCGGCCTCCACCGACATCGCCGTCACGGTCTCCTCGTCGGAGGCCCAGTGCCGGGTGGAGATGCCGGAGCGGGAGCGGATCCACTCGTCGGACGAGTCGATCTTCTCCAGGATGACCTCGTTGGGAACCACCCGGGTCGGCCGGTAGCCGCCGACGCCCATGATCCGGGCGAACGGCGCGCCCTTGCTGGGCTTGATCTTCGACATGCGCTACGGCTCCTTATTCGGCACCCGCCGCGGCAGCGGCAGATGTCCCGGTCTCGGCGATGAGCGCGCGAGCCGCTTCGAGATCGTCCGGGGACTTCAGGGCGACGGTCTTCACGCCGGGCAGTGCGCGCTTGGCCAGGCCGGTCAGGGTGCCGCCGGGGCACACCTCGATCAGCGCGGTGGCACCCAGTTCCTGGAACGTCTCCATACAGAGGTCCCAGCGGACGGGGTTCGAAACCTGGTTGACCAGGCGGGCGACGATCTCGGCGCCGGTGGCGACGGTGCGGCCGTCGGCGTTCGAGACGTAGGTGATCTTCGGGTCGGCGATGTCCAGCGACTTCGCGGCCTCGCGCAGCTCGTCGACCGCCGGGGCCATGTGGTGCGTGTGGAACGCGCCGGCGACCTTCAGCGGTACGACCCGGCGCACACCCTCGGGCTTGTCCGCCTCCAGGGCGGCCAGCTGCTCCAGGGTGCCCGCGGCCACGACCTGGCCCGCGCCGTTCACATTGGCCGGGGTGATGCCGAGCTTCTCCAGGTGCGGGAAGACGACCTCGGGGTCGCCGCCGAGCAGCGCGGACATACCGGTCTCGGTGATGGCCGCGGCTCGGGCCATGCCCAGGCCCCGGGTACGGACGAAGCCGAGCGCGGCCTCCTCGGAGAGCACGCCCGCGTACGCGGTGGCGGTGATCTCGCCGACGCTGTGGCCGGCCACCGCGCCCGGGCTGATGTCACCCAGTGCCGCGGCGGAGAGCAGACCGGCGGCGACCAGCAGGGGCTGGGCCACGGAGGTGTCGCGGATGGCGTCCGCGTCCGCCTGCGTGCCGTAGTGGACAAGGTCGAGCCCGATGGCGTCGGACCATGCGGCGAGCCGGTCGGCGGCGCCGGGGAGGTCGAGCCAGGGAGTCAGGAAGCCGGGCGTCTGAGCGCCTTGGCCGGGAGCGACGAGTACGAGCACTCTCACACTCTCTCTTGTGGACGGCCCTGCTCGCCCGTGGGGACAGGGACGAAGAACCGTCGGGGGAATTGTGGGTGTCCGACAAAAGTCTAGGACTGAGGATCTCCGTCGGCCAGACGCCCCAGGATCAGGGCGATCCTGAGAGTGAAGGCGGAACGTACATCGGAGGGGGACCAGCCGGTGACGTCCGTCACACGTCGTAGCCGGTAGCGCACGGTGTTGGGGTGCACGAAGAGCATCCGGGCCGCGCCCTCCAGGCTGCTCGCCTGCTCCAGATAGACGCTCAGGGTCTCCAGGAGCGCCGAGCCCGCCTCCTCCAGCGGTCTGTAGATCTCCTCCACCAGCTGCTCGCGCGCGGCCGGATCGGAGGCGATCGCGCGCTCCGGCAGGAGATCGTCCGCCAGAACGGGCCGGGGGGCGTCCTGCCAGGCCGAGCCCGCCTTGAGCCCGGCGGCGGCGGCCTGCGCGGAGCGGGTGGCGGCCAGCAGGTCGGGGACGACCGGGCCGGCCACCACGGGACCGGCCGCGTACGGCCCGATCAGGGCCTTGGCGACCTGGAGCGGATTGTCGCTGCCGCCCGCGATGACGACCAGGCGGTCACCGAGCACCCCGGTGAGGACCTGGAGCTTGGCGTGCCGGGCGGCCCGCCGGATCGCCTCGACGGTGAGCTCGCTGTCGCCGTCGGGGGCGGTGCCGAGCACCACGCACACGTGCTCGGGAGAGTTCCACCCGAGGGCGGCGGCGCGCGAGACGGCCCCCTCGTCGGCCTCACCGGAGAGCACGGCGTTGACGACCAAGGACTCCAGCCGGGCGTCCCAGGCACCGCGTGCCTCGGCGGCCTGGGCGTACACCTGGGCGGTGGCGAAGGCGATCTCGCGCGCGTAGACCAGCAGGGCCTCGCGCAGGATCGACTCGTCGCCGGGCGCCGCGACCTCCTCGATCGCGGTCTCCATGACCTCGATGGTGGTGCGCACCATCTCCACGGTCTGGCGCAGGGTGATGGCCCGGGTCAGCTCGCGGGGCGCGGTCCCGAAGACATCGGTGGAGATGGCCTGCGGGGTCTCCGGGTGCCGGAACCACTCGGTGAAGGCCGCGATGCCGGCCTGGGCGACCAGACCGATCCAGGACCGGTTCTCCGGCGGCATCGCCCGGTACCACGGCAGCGTCTCGTCCATGCGGGCGATGGCGTTCGCGGCGAGCCGGCCGGAGGACCGCTCAAGGCGCTTGAGGGTCGCGGCGTGCGGATGGGCGGCGTTCGGCGGCGGCGCAGATTCGGGTTCGGGCACGGGGACAAGACTGCCTTATCAGGACGGGTGAGTGCCGTGCCGGGGGTTCGGGGGGCCCGGACAGGCCCTACCGTGGACCCCGTGATTTCCGTGAGGCGCGCCCACGAGCGCTACCGGGGCGGCGACGCGGCGGCCGGTGTCGAGTCCCTGCACGCGTTGTCCTTCGGCCGTTTCTACGACCCGGACAATCTGCGCTTCGGCCCGGTCCTGGCCTGCAACGAGGAGCGGCTCGCGCCGGGCGCGGGCTTCGACGAGCACCCGCACAGCCACACCGAGATCGTCACCTGGGTGGTGGAGGGCGAGCTCACCCACCGCGACTCGACGGGCCATGCGACGGTCGTACGGGCGGGGGACGTCCAGCACCTCAGTTCGGCCGGAGGCGTCCGCCACGAGGAGCGCAACGACGGCACCGCCCCCCTGGTCTTCGTCCAGATGTGGCTGGCCCCCAGGCAGCCCGGCGGCACCCCGTCGTACGAGATCGTCCGCGGCATAGCCGACTCGACCCCGTACGCGGTCCTGGCGGCGGGCGCGATGCTCTACGTCCGCCGCCTGGTTCCGGGCGAGCGCACGGCGGTCCCGGATGCGCCGGGCGTCTACGTCCACGTCGTACGAGGCGAGGTCGTCCTGGCGACCGAACACCTGGGCCCGGGCGACTCGGCGAGGGTGACGGACGCGGCCGAGCTGGACCTGGTGGCGACGACGGGGGCGGAAGTCCTGTTCTGGGAACTGAACGAGACGTAGGGGGGGCCCGGGGCCCCAGGTGGTCAGGGGCGCGGGGAACTGCGCGCTCAGCCCCCACCGGCTCGCAGCCGACGAACCAGCCGCCCGGCCCAGGGCTTTCGGGAAGGGGCGGGGTGGGGAACTAACCCAGCTCCGCCAGCACCGCATCCGTGAACGCCGGCCAAGCCTCGACCGCCCACGCCCCGAACGCCCGATCCGTCAGGGCGACACACGCCGCCGACGCCTCCGGGTCGATCCACAGAAACGTCCCGGCCTGGCCGAAGTGGCCGAACGTGCGAGGGGAAGACGACATCCCCGTCCAGTGCGGGGACTTGGCGGCCCGGATCTCGAACCCGAGGCCCCAGTCGTTGGGGTTCTGGTGCCCGTACCCCGGCAGGACGCCCTTCGTACCCGGGTACTGCACCGTCATCGCCTCCGCGACCGTCATCGGGTGCAGCAGCTGCGGCGCCTGCACCTCCGCCGCGAACCGCACCAGGTCGTCGACGGTCGAGACGCCGTCCTTGGCGGGCGAGCCGTCGAGCGACGTCGACGTCATCCCGAGCGGTTCGAGGACGCCCTCGCGCAGGTAGTCGGCGAACGGGATCCCGGTCCGCTTCGCGATGTGGTCGCCCAGGACCTCGAACCCGGCGTTGGAGTAGAGCCGCCGCTCCCCGGGCGCACCCATCACCCGGTGCTCGTCGAAGGCGAGCCCCGAGGTGTGCGCGAGCAGATGGCGCACGGTCGAGCCCTGGGGCCCCGCGGGCTCGTCCAGCTCGACGGCGCCCTCCTCGTACGCGAGGAGCGCGGCGTACGCGGCGAGCGGCTTGGTGACGGAGGCGAGCGGGAAGCGCTGCCCGGTCGGGCCGTGCGCCCCGGCGACGGTGCCGTCCGCACGGACGACGGCGGCCGCCGCGTGCGGCACGGGCCAGTTCTCGATCAGCGCCAGGCTCTTCATGCGTACGAGCCTAAACGGTCACGGAAACCGCCCTCCTATTCCGCTTGCTTCGAGTGCACTCCAACGTTCTAGCGTGGAGGTCATGACGGTGATCGAGAGCATCCCTGTGAAGTCGGCGGTCGTGGACCTGTGCAAGACCCGTCCGTCGCACCCGCGACCCGAGGGCCAGGACCGCTACACGATCAGCGAGGTCTCCGCCCTCAGCGGCCTCACCGCGCACACCCTGCGCTGGTACGAGCGGATCGGCCTGATGCCGCACGTGGACCGCTCGCACACCGGGCAGCGGCGCTTCACCAACAAGGACCTCGACTGGCTGGCCTTCGTCACCAAGCTGCGGCTGACCGGGATGCCGGTCGCCGACATGGTCCGGTACGCCGAGCTGGTCCGCGAGGGCGAGCACACCTTCGACGAACGGCAGGAGCTCCTGGAGCAGACCCGGCGCGACGTCATCACGCGCATGGCGGAGCTCCAGGACACGCTCGCCGTCCTCGATCACAAGATCGACTTTTACGCGGACGCCCGGCGGGCGTCGGAGAGGGCCTGAACGGCTATGAGCACGAGCACCGAGAAGATCGCCACCGTACGGCTCGGCGACGGCGGCCCCGAGATCGGCGTCCAGGGCTTCGGCGCCATGGGCATCAGCGAGTTCTACGGCGAGACCGACGAGGCCGCCGCCCGCGACACCCTGGAGGCGACCGTCGAGGCGGGCGTCACGCTGATCGACACCGCCGACATCTACGGGTCCGGCGCCAACGAGGAGTTCCTGGCCCCGTTCGTCGCCGCCCACCGCGACGAGATCACCCTGGCCAGCAAGTTCGCCATCGAGCGCCGCGCCGACGACCCCGGGTACCGGGCCGTCCGCAACGATCCGGCCTACATCAGGACGGCCGTCGAGGCGAGCCTGCGCCGTCTGGACGTCGAGGTCATCGACCTCTACTACATGCACCGCCGCGACCCCGGCGTCCCGTTCGCCGAGTCGGTGGGCGCGCTGGCCGACCTCGTACGGGAAGGCAAGGTCAAGCACCTGGGCCTGAGCGAGGTGACCGGCGCCGAGCTGCGCGAGGCGTACGCGGTGCACCCCATCGCCGCCCTCCAGTCCGAGTGGTCGGTCTTCAGCCGGGACGTCGAGCGCAGCGCGGTCGGCGCCGCCGCCGAGCTCGGTGTGACCTTCGTGCCGTACTCGCCGCTCGGACGCGGCTTCCTGACGGGCGCGTTCGCCGACGCGGCCAAGGAGCTGTCGGGCGGCGACTTCCGCCGCCACCAGCCGCGCTTCACCGGCGACAACGCCCGCGCCAACACCGCGCTCCTGGAGCCGCTGCACAAGATCGCCGCCGAGCGCGGGGCGACCACCGCGCAGATCGCCCTCGCCTGGGTGCAGCAGCGCGCCCAGGTGCACGGTCTGACGGTGGTCCCGATCCCGGGCACCCGCAAGCGCACCCGCCTCCTGGAGAACGCGGCCGCGACCCGCATCACGCTGACCGCAGGGGAACTGGCCGCTCTTGAGCCGATCGCGGACCTGGTGGCGGGCGACCGCTACCCGGACATGTCGTCGTCGACGTCGGTGGGCCGCGAGGGCTGACTCTCGAAGCCCCTCGAAGTCCTTCGAAGCCACGTGCCCCGGCATCACGCGTCGCCCGTCGCGATGGCGGCGAACTGGCGCAGCGAGGCGGTGCCGGGCGCGAAGTAGCCGGTGTGCCCCTGGGCGTCGGAGGCGTCCACGCGCCGCGCCCCGAAGTCCGGATCAGCGGGGTCCGCCCCGTGCCCAAGGCCCAGGAACCGAACATTGGGTACGTACGAGATCCAGTCCGAGGGGTCCTTGGCGGCCCACACCCGGGCGTCGGTGCCCAGGTCGGCGGCGGTGTCGGCGTGCATGCCGGGGGAGCCGAGCACGACGATGTCGGAGGCCACGACGCGCGGGGCGGCCAGGCCGCACACGACCGAGCCGTAGCTGTGGCAGAACAGCGCCGGGTCCGGGAGGCCCACGGCCGCCAGGCCCTCGGTGAACCGGGCCAGCCGGGTCGCGCCCGCCTTGGCCAGGTCATCGGTGACCGCGTCGACGCCGAGGCCGACGGGGGTGGTGTAGCCGGTCCAGGCGACCACGGCGCTGCGGCCCCCGGTCGCGGCCCGCAGCGAGGAGGCCATCCCGGCCGGGGTGCCGTAAGGGTCGCTGCTCCGGTCGAAGTTGCCCGCGTCGATGTCCGACCCCGGCACCACCACGGACACGTGCTCGGCCCGCTCCAGGTCCCCGTACACCTCGGCCACCTGCCCGCGTCCGCGCGGGTCGAAGGCGAGGACGCGGTGACCGGGCCCGGCGAGCCGGTCGTAGCGCGGGTCGTGCGCGGCGGCGAGGGCGAGCCGATTGGCCTGGTACCGCAGGGAGACGGGAGCGCCGTCCAGGTTCCCCACGGTCAACGGGTGCCGCCGCACCAGGTCCTGGCACTGCCGGTGGCTCAACCCGGCGAAGAACAGCGCCACTTCGCGCGGCGAGGCGGTGGCCGGGTCGGGCAGCGGCCGTCCGAGCACGGTGTCGGCCACCCAGGCGGCGGCCCCCGGCGGCGGCCCCACCACGGCCTGCTGACTCCCCGCCGAGGCCCACCCGGCGGTCCCCGCGACGGCCGTCACGGTCAGCGCGGCGGCGACCAGGGTCCTCCCGAATCGGCGCATGGTGTGGCCCTGCCTTTCCTCGCTGTTGTGTGGCGTTGCGAGGAGGAAGGTAGGAAGAAGGCGGGTGCGGGGGCGTCACACCGGGGTGCCGAGTGGGGGGTGCTACCGGGGTAGGGGGTGTACGGGGCTACGACCCCGGCGACACCAGCCCCGACTCGTACGCGAAGATCACCGCCTGCGCCCGGTCGCGCAGCTCCAGCTTGGCCAGGACGCGGCCGATGTGGGTCTTCACGGTCTGCTCGGCGAGGATCAGGCTCGCCGCGATCTCCTGGTTGGACAGGCCCCGGGCGATCAGTTCCAGGACCTCCGTCTCGCGCGGGGTGAGCCCGTTCAGCCGCAGGGCCGGGGCCTTGCGGACCGGCGGGCGCTGCCTGGCGAAGTCCGCGATCAGACGGCGCGTCACGGAGGGCGCGAGCAGTGCCTCGCCCGCCGCCACCACCCGTACCGCCGCGATCAGATCCGCCGGCGGCGCGTCCTTCAGCAGGAACCCGGACGCCCCGGCCCGCAGCGCCTCGTACACGTAGTCGTCCACGTCGAACGTCGTCAGCATCAGGACCTTCGGCCGGTGGACCACCCCGGGCGGCGGGTCGAGGAGCTCCCGCGCCGCCGCGAGCCCGTCCATCTCCGGCATCCGGACGTCCATCAGCACCACGTCGGGATGCGTGCGGCGGGCGACCTCGATGCCCTGCCTGCCGTCGGGAGCCTCGCCCACCACGTCGATGTCCGCCTGCGCGGAGAGCAGCGCGGCGAACCCCGCCCGCACCATGGCCTGGTCGTCGACGATGATCACGCGAATGGTCAACGGGTGTCCTCGGTGCTGTCGGTGCTGTCGGTGCTGTCGGAGAGAGGGGTGCCGGAGCCGGAGCCGTCCGGCGCGTGCAGCGGGAGCCGGGCCGCGACCCGGAAGCCGCCGTCCGGCAGCGGGCCGGTGTCCAGCGTTCCGCCGGTCAACCGTACGCGCTCGCGCATCCCGACGAGCCCGTGCCCCGTCCCGGTCGTCTCCAGGGCCGAACGGGGCTCGGCGGCGGGCCCGTTGACGACCACCACCAGCAGATCCGCGCCGTCCGCCCCGACCGAGACGCGCGTCGGCGCGCCCGGCGCGTGCCGGACCACGTTCGCCAGCGCCTCCTGCACGATCCGGTACGCCGAGAGGTCCACCGCGGGCGGCAGCCCCGGCAGGTCCGCCGACAGCGCCGACTCGGCGGGCACCCCGGCCCGTACCGTCGCCTCGACCAGCTGCTGCACCCGGTCGACGCCCGGCTGCGGGGCCCGCTCGCTCTCGCTGCCGTCGCTGCGCAGCACCGCGAGCAGCCGCCGCATCTCGCTCAGCGACTCCCGCGCGCTCGCCGCGATCGTGGCGAACTCCTCCCGCGCCTCGGCGGGCAGACCCTGGACGCGGTACGGCGCGGAGTCGGCCTGCACGGTGATCACCGACATGTGGTGGGCGACCACGTCGTGCAGCTCGCGGGCGATCCGGGCGCGCTCCTCCAGGATGGTCCGCTGGGCGTGCTCGGCCTCGCTGATCGCCTCCTGCTCGGCGAGCAGGCGCTCCGCCTCGCCCCGGCCGCGCAGCGCGCCGGTGAGCAGCAGGGTCACCCCGCTGAGCACGAACATCAGGACGTGGACGTTGGTCGCGGAGGTCGCGTACGCCGGTTTCATCGCCGAGAGCGCCACCCCGGCCGCGCCGGTCACCAGCCAGACCGCGACGAGCGTACGAGGCGCGGCGCGCAGCCCCAGGCACGCCATCAGCACCAGATGGCCGATGATCACCATCGGCGTCCACGGCCAGGGCCGCCCCTCCATCCCCTGGGTGCCCGAAAGCACCACCGCGCCCACCACGTCGGCGGTGAACACGATCCACCACGCCTGGAGCGGCCGGGTCAGGGCGAGCAGCAGCGGCGCGGTCTGCGCCATGGCGAGCGCCCCCGCCCAGCCGCCGGGCGCCTTGTAGTCGTGCGTCAGCACGGTGACCGTGATCGGGAGCAGCAGCACGACGAAGCAGAGGACGACGGCGTACGGGGTCATCCGCTGCCACCGCCGCGGCGCTCGCGCGAGGAGTGGCTCGGCGGACTCGGCCGGGGTGCGCAGGGCCAGGACGAGTGAGCCGAGCACATTGAGGGGTGCGTTGTTCATGGCGTGATCAAGCCTAGGCGGCCGGGGCGGGGCCACGGGCCCCGCCCCGGCCGCCTACAGCTCCGCCAGCAACTCCGCCTTCTTCGCGCTGAATTCCGCGTCCGTCACCAGCCCGGCCTGATGGAGTTCACCCAGGTGCCGGATCCTTTCGGCGATGTCGGCCGGGTCGCGCCGCCCGGGGGACGCGTGGGCCACCGGGACCGGCGCGCCTGCCGCGCCCCGGATCGCCTGGAGGAGCGCCGCCGCGAACGGCAGCGACTCGTGGACCGGCCCGTACCCGAGGCCGAAGACGACCGCCGCCGGGTCCTGGTCGGCCTGCGGCGCGGTGGCGTCGGCATCGCGCCGAAGCAGCCGCAGATGGCCGTCGAAGACCTCCGGCGAGCGCCATTCGACCCCGCACAGCGACGCCAGCGGGAACGTCTGGTCGCCCGCCTTCCACTTCGCCGAGGAGGCACCCGTCCAGAACCAGCGGAACGACACCTGGCGGCCGTCGAAGGAGGCCTTCCCGTCGTACGCCTTGAAGCTCTGCGGCAGCTCCGGCGCCGCCACCACGTACCGCTCCGAAGGCTCCGCCGTATCCGGTGCGAGCAGCGCGCGCAGCTCGTCCGCGTAGTACTCGGCGAGCGTCTCCCGCTCCGCGGGCAGCACCAGGCGGTACGGGTCGCACCCGTCCTTGAGTTGCCCCGCCGCGGCCTCCATCAGCGGGTCGGCGCCCGGTCTCGGCACCGCGTGCAGCACCACCGTGCCGCGCTTGCCCGGGGTCAGCGTCACCGACTCCAACGCTTCGTGGGGGATGCGCCGTTCGCGCAGCGCCGTGAACAGCTTCGGCGTGCGGATCCCCCGTTCGAAGCGGATGAGTACGGAGTCGGGCTCGAACTCCCAGGTGGCATGAATTCCGGCCAGCACATCACCCATGCGCCTCATCGTAGGCGGCGCACGCCCGCGCGTCCCCCCTCGGCGCCGGCCGCAATGTCACACGTACGTCCGCGGCGGCGCCGATTTCTACGCGCGTCAGGCCGCGTCCGCGCCGGAAATACCGCGCTGGCAGGCCGAATTGGCTTTGAGACAGCTGACGGACTGGTACGAACCGACGCCTATCGCGGCGAAGTTGGCGAGACTCTGTGTGCCTGGCTCGAAATAGCCCGCGTGGCCAACGGCGCCGGCCGCCGAGAGCACCCGCGCGCCGAACCCGGAGGACACCGGGTCCGCGCCGTGGCCCAGGCCCGCGACGTCCAGGTGCGGCACGTCCTCGATCCAGTCGTCGCGGTCCCGCATCGCCCACACCCGGGCGGAGGTGCCCAGGTGGGAGGCGCTCTGGGTGCGCATACCGGGGCTGCCCGCGACCGCTATGTCGACCACCCGGGGCGGCAGCCGGTGCGCGCCGACGCCGCACAGCACCGAGCCGTAGCTGTGGCAGAAGAGGGAGACCGGCGCGTTCCCCGGCAGAGCACGGACCAGCTTGTCGAGCCGGACCGCGCCGTCCTCGGCCAGCCGGCCGATCGCGGAGTCGATGCCGAGCCCGGCCGGGGTGGTGTAGTCGGCCCAGGCGATCACCGCGGTGCGGGTGCGGGGACCTGCCGCGCGCTCCGCCGCGTACAGCGACTGCGCCATGCCCACCGGGGCGGAGTACTTGCGCGTGCTCTTCTCGAACGTCATGACGTTCGTGTCGACGCCCGGGACGACCATCGAGATGCGCTCGGCGTGTTCGAGGTCGCCGAAGACCTCGGCGACGCGGCCGCTGTCCGACGGGTCGAAGGCGAGGATCTGCCGGTCGCCGTCGAGCAGCGACTCGTACCGGTGCATCCGGCGGCCCGCGCTCTGGCGGCCGTCGGTGGTGAGCCGGCTGTCGTGCATCCGGGCGCGTTCGATGTCGCGCGCCTCGGCGAGGGCCAGCCGGTTCGCCTCGTAGCGCAGCGGGATCGGCGCGCCGTTGAGGTTGCCGACGACCAGCGGGTAGTGCCGGACCAGGTCGGTGCGCTCGATGGCCGTCAGGGAGGCGAAGAAGCGGCTGAGCCGGCGCGGTGAGGTGTCCGGGGCCGGGAGCTTCTCGCCGTCGAGGGTGCCCTTCGCCCAGGCGGCGAGGGCGACGGAGCGTGGCTCGGTCGACACCTGGTGGCCGCGGACCGCGGTCCAGCCCGAGGTCGCGAGCATCATGAACACGACGGCGAGCGCGAGCAGGGCGCGCCAGACGTTGAGTGTGGGGGAGGAGTCGAAGGAAGTCACTGCGGTACAGAGTAGGAGGCCCGGAAGGTCCACTGGGGTGACAGTGACTCAGATCACGTTTGAACAGGTCGTGGAGGGTGGGGAGGTCTCACCCACCGCGCGCGCGGGCGCACGCTCCGTGCGGCATCCACCCCCGGTGATCAGGTGCGTCGGTCGCCCGAGAGGGCCGGGCCCGGCTGGGCGGGACGGCCTCGGTCGACCGTCGCGGGGTCTCCGCGCCGGTGTCCTCGCCCCTGCCCCGCGGCCCGCCCGCGACTCTCGTCACATCGGTGAAGGCGGCCACCGCGACACGCGGGCGCGGATCGCTCTCCGCATCCAGCCCCTCGCGCTCGGTCGTCAATGATCCGGCGGGGGGTCGCCTGTCCGGGTGAAGTGGGGTCGTACGGAAACTCGGGGTGATCGGGGTGCGTTCACTGATCAACCGAAGCCGATGACACGGGGGTTGACCCACCATGCGAACACCCACCATGCGCACACAGACGACAGCCGCGGCCGTCCTCGCCGCCACCGCGTTCCTGCTGCCCGCCCAGGCCCGCGCGGCCGCCCCGCCGCGCCTCGGCGCCTGCGCGCCCGGCGAGCTGTGCCTCTGGAAGCAGCCGGACTTCAAGGGCGCCCGGCAGGTGTACGACCTGAGGAACATCGAGATCGAGAGCTGTACGGCGTTACCGCCCGGCACGGACGCCGGGTCCCTCGCCAACCGGACGGGCCGCCCGGTGACGGCGTACCAGTCGGAGGTGTGCGCGGAGACGGCCGAGTTCGACACCCATCCGGGCGGCGGGTCCTGGGTGCCCCAGAACCCCTACCGGGTCCGGGCATTCAAGGTGTGGCAGAGCTGAGAGGCGGTGAGTGTTCCGTCAGGGCAGGGGCGTGCTCCGGGGGCCGCGCTCGCAGGCGCACTCCGTCCCGCCCGCCAGCGCCGCCACCTGCCCGCGCAGCGACCGCACCTCCTGGGTGAGCGCCTCCAAGAGCGCGGTCTGGCGCCGCTCCTCCTCGCCGTCGCGCTCGAAGCGGGAGATGAACCAGGCCGCGATGTTCGCCGTCACCACACCGAGCAGGGCGATGCCGGACAGCATCAGGCCCACCGCGATGAGCCGCCCGAGCCCGGTGGTCGGCGCGTGATCGCCGTAGCCGACGGTGGTCATCGTGGTGAACGACCACCACACGGCGTCGCCCAGCGTCTTGATGTTCCCGGCCGGCGCGCCCCGCTCCACCTCCAGGACGGCCAGCGAGCCGAACATCAGCAGCCCGACCACCGCCCCGCCGACATAGACGGTCAGCTGTATCTGCGGGGCCATCCGCGCCCGCCGCCCCACCAGGGCGAGCGTGGAGACGACCCGGAGCAGCCGCAGCGGCTGGATCAGCGGCAGCACCACCGCGAGCAGGTCCAGCCAGTGGGTGCGGACGAACAGCAGCCGCTGCCCGGACAGGGCGAGCCGCACCAGGTAGTCGCAGGCGAAAGCGCCCCACACCACCCACTCCACTCCGACGCACACGTCCTGCACCCCGGTCCCCGCCCCGGGGTGGACGACGGGCACGGTGTACGCGAGGGCGAAGGAGACGGCCAGTGCGAGCAGCGGCCACTGGGTCCGCCGCTCCCACCGCGTCTGTGCGGGTAGTTGCTTCATGTGCGCATCGTAAGAGCCTGTCTTTGAACCCCCGTCTGCGCAGCGGCGGTCGGCACGCACGCTCGGCGCACGGCGCCCCAGGACAGGTGGCTCCGCCACATGACCTGGGGCGCCGCACACCGATCGCACGCACCGACCGCCGCTGCGCCCGCCCTCCGGGCGGACGACGGGGGTTCAAAGACAGGCTCTAAAAGCGGTGAAGCGGCCAGAAGAACGCCGAAGGGCGGCGGGACCGGAACCGGCCCCACCGCCCTCTCGGAAACGTGACGGCTACGCGTCGCCGCCCGCGGCCCCCGGGTCCGCCGCGGTGACGTCGAGCAGCTGGTAGCGGTCGACGGCCTGCTTCAGGACCGAGCGGTCCACCTTGTTGTCCCGGGCGAGCTCGGTGAGCACCGCCAGGACGATCGACTGGGCGTCGATGTGGAAGAAGCGCCGCGCCGCGCCCCGGGTGTCGGCGAAGCCGAACCCGTCGGCGCCCAGCGAGGTGTACCGGCCGGGCACCCAGCGCGAGATCTGGTCCGGCACGGCCCGCATCCAGTCCGAGACGGCCACGAACGGGCCCTCGGCGCCGGAGAGCTTGCGCGTGACGTACGGGACGCGCTGCTCCTCCTCCGGGTGGAGCAGATTGTGCTCCTCCGCCTCGACGGCGTCGCGCCGCAGCTCGTTCCAGGAGGTCGCGGACCAGACGTCGGCCCGTACGTTCCACTCCTCGGCGAGGATCCGCTGCGCCTCCAGGGCCCACGGGACGGCCACGCCGGACGCCATGATCTGCGCCGGGATGGTGCCCGCGGTCCCCCGGGCGTAGCGGTGGATGCCCTTGAGGATGCCGTCCACGTCGACGTCCGCCGGCTCGGCCGGGTGCTGGATCGGCTCGTTGTAGACGGTCAGGTAGTAGAAGACGTCCTCGCCGGGCTTGCCGTCGGCGGTCTCGCCGTACATCCGGCGCAGACCGTCCTGCATGATGTGCGCGATCTCGTACCCGAACGCCGGGTCGTAGGCGACACAGCCCGGGTTCGTCGAGGCGAGCAGATGCGAGTGGCCGTCGGCGTGCTGGAGGCCCTCACCGGTCAGCGTGGTGCGGCCGGCGGTCGCGCCCAGGACGAAACCGCGCGAGAGCTGGTCGGCCATCTGCCAGAACTGGTCACCGGTGCGCTGGAAACCGAACATCGAGTAGAAGACGTAGACCGGGATGAGCGGCTCGCCGTGCGTCGCGTACGCCGAGCCCGCGGCGATCAGCGAGGCCGTGCAGCCCGCCTCGGAGATGCCGTCGTGCAGCATCTGACCGGTCGGGGACTCCTTGTAGGCGAGCAGCAGATCGCGGTCGACCGCCTCGTACTGCTGGCCGAGCGGGTTGTAGATCTTCGCACTCGGGAAGAACGCGTCCATGCCGAACGTGCGGTACTCGTCCGGCGCGATCAGCACGAACCGCCTGCCGATCTCCTTGTCCCGCATGAGGTCCTTCAGGATGCGGACGAACGCCATGGTGGTGGCGATCGACTGCTGGCCCGAGCCCTTCTTCGCGGCCGCGTACGTCTTGTCCTCCGGCAGCGCCAGCGGCTTCGCGCGCACCACACGGGTCGGCACATAGCCGCCGAGCCCCTTGCGGCGGTCGTGCATGTACTGGATCTCTTCGGAGTTGCGGCCCGGGTGGTAGTACGGCGGGGCGCCGGCCTCCAGCTGGGCGTCCGTGATCGGGATGTGCAGCCGGTCGCGGAAGCGCTTGAGGTCCTCGACCGTCAGCTTCTTCATCTGGTGGGTCGCGTTGCGGCCCTCGAAGTTCGGGCCGAGCGTCCAGCCCTTGACGGTCTGCGCGAGGATCACGGTCGGCTGGCCCTTGTGCGCCTTGGCCGCCGCGTACGCCGCGTACACCTTCTTGTGGTCGTGACCGCCGCGGCCCAGGTGCTGGATCTGCTGGTCGGTCATGTTCTCGACCATGGCGCGCAGCCGGTGGTCGCCGCCGAAGAAGTGGTCGCGGATGTAGCCGCCGGTCTCCGTCGCGTACGTCTGGAACTGGCCGTCCGGCGTGGTGTTCAGCTTGTTGACCAGGATGCCGTCGCGGTCCTGGGCGAGCAGCGGGTCCCAGGAGCGGTCCCAGACCAGCTTGATGACGTTCCATCCGGCGCCGCGGAACTGCGACTCCAGCTCCTGGATGACCTTGCCGTTGCCGCGCACCGGGCCGTCGAGGCGCTGGAGGTTGCAGTTGACGACGAAGGTCAGGTTGTCGAGGTTCTCGCGCGCGGCGATGGAGAGCTGGCCCAGCGACTCCGGCTCGTCCATCTCGCCGTCGCCCAGGTACGCCCACACGTGCGAGTCGGAGGTGTCGGCGATGCCGCGCGCCTCCATGTAGCGGTTCATCCGGGCCTGGTAGATCGCGCCGAGCGGGCCCAGGCCCATCGAGACGGTCGGGAACTCCCAGAAGTCCGGCATCAGACGCGGGTGCGGGTACGAGGACAGCCCGTACGGCGCCTTGGACTTCTCCTGGCGGAACGCGTCGAGCTGCTGCTCGCTGAGCCGGTCCAGGAGGTAGGCGCGGGCGTAGATGCCGGGGGAGGCGTGCCCCTGGAAGAAGATCTGGTCGCCGCCCTTGCCGTCGTCCTTGCCCCGGAAGAAGTGGTTGAAGCCCACGTCGTAGAGGGAGGCGGAGGAGGCGAAGGTGGCGATGTGGCCGCCGACCCCGATGCCCGGGCGCTGTGCGCGCGAGACCATCACCGCGGCGTTCCAGCGGGTCGCGTTGAGGACCTTGCGCTCGATCTCCTCGTTGCCGGGGAAGAACGGCTCGTCCTTGGTGGCGATCGTGTTGACGTAGTCCGTGCTGCGCATCTCGGGCACGGCCACGCGCTTCTCGCGGGCCCGCTCGATGAGGCGGAGCATCAGATAGCGGGCGCGCTCACGCCCCCGCTCGTCCACCGCCGCGTCCAGGGAGGCGAGCCACTCCTCGGTCTCCTCCGGATCGAAGTCCGGGACCTGGCTGGGAAGGCCGCCAATGATGATCGGGTTGCGATCGGATCCGGAAGCCACGCTGTTCCTTCGCTGTCGGGGGGCGTGCGGGGTTGGTGCGCCGCATCCCATCGTGGACCGCGAGGACGCAAACGTCATCTCTACCGAGGGGTAACGAGGTGTGCGGCCGCCCAAATCGCAACCTTACGCCCAAGCCGTGCGTGTGTTCCCCAAAGGGCGCGTCACCCCGATTGGCGTACGCACGGAGCAGAAGCGTGCAAACTATCTGCAAGGGTGTGGGATGAATCACCACCGGGCCCGGGTTCGCCCCTTACCGGGGGGACACTGCACCCCAAAGGGCGGGTTCGGGGGCCTGGTACTTGCGCGATTCGTCCCGCCCGTGTGGACTACGCCCAAGCCTCGCGCGTGCGTGGGGCCGCATTACTTACCGAATCAAGATCAGGAGGCAAGCCGTGAGCGCGACCGCGGACCACGCGGAGGAGCGGACCAACCCGGCCATCAGGCTGGGGTTCGAGCCCGGACAGGTGGTCCAGGAGATCGGTTACGACGAAGACGTCGACCAGGATCTCCGCGAGGGCATCGAGTCCCTGATTGGCCAGGACATCGTTGACGAGGACTATGACGACGTCGCCGACGTCGTCGTTCTCTGGTTCCGCGACGAGGACGGCGACCTTACGGACGCCCTGGTCGATGCCATCGGCCTCCTGGAGGACGGCGGCACCATCTGGCTGCTGACTCCGAAGACCGGCCGGGACGGATACGTCGAGCCCAGTGACGTCAACGACGCCGCGCAGACTGCTGGCCTTTCCCCGGCCAAGAGCATCAGCGTGGGCAAGGACTGGTCGGGCACCCGCCTGAAGTCCGGCAAGCGCTGACCCTCCACGTCCCAGGGCCCCCACCGGCATCGCCGGTGGGGGCCCTGTGCGTAGGGTGGGGCGCACCGGACGGCCCACCGCGGCCGCCCGTTCTGGCCCACAGAAGGGATGCGTTTCCATGGCGATCGAGGTCGGCACCAAGGCCCCGGACTTCGAGCTGAAGGACAACCACGGCCGTACCGTGAAGCTCTCGGACTTCCGCGGCGCGAAGAACGTGGTGCTGCTCTTCTACCCGTTCGCCTTCACCGGCGTCTGCACGGGCGAGCTGTGCGAGCTGCGGGACAACCTGCCGCAGTTCACCGACCGCGACACCCAGCTGCTCGCCGTCTCGAACGACTCGATCCACACCCTGCGCGTCTTCGCCGAGCAGGAGGGTCTGGAGTACCCGCTGCTTTCGGACTTCTGGCCGCACGGCGAGGTCTCGCGCGCGTACGGGGTCTTCGACGAGGAGAAGGGCTGCGCGGTGCGCGGAACCTTCGTCATCGACAAGGACGGCGTGGTCCGTTGGACCGTCGAGAACGGTCTGCCGGACGCCCGGGACCTGAATGACTACGTCAAGGCGCTCGACACCCTGTGAACCTTCGGCCGAATCGCCTGTTTGAGGCGGGAACCGGTCACTAGGATCCAGACGTTGATCCGATGCCAACGCACGACGGGGACGCTGACCAAGCCGGCCCCTCACACCATTGGGAGGACTCGTGGGAGTCAGCCTCAGCAAGGGCGGCAACGTCTCGCTGACCAAGGCCGCCCCCAACCTGACCGCGGTCATCGTCGGTCTGGGCTGGGACGCTCGTACCACCACCGGGGGTGACTTCGACCTGGACGCCAGCGCACTGCTGACCAACGACCAGGGCAAGGTCGCCAACGACTCGAACTTCGTCTTCTTCAACAACCTCAAGAGCCCCGACGGTTCCGTCGAGCACACCGGTGACAACCTCACCGGTGAGGGCGAGGGCGACGACGAGGTCATCAAGGTGAACCTGGCCGGTGTCCCGGCCGAGGTTCACAAGATCGTCTTCCCGGTCTCGATCTACGAGGCCGAGAGCCGCCAGCAGTCGTTCGGCCAGGTCCGCAACGCGTACATCCGCGTGGTGAACCAGGCCGACAACACCGAGCTCGCCCGGTACGACCTGAGCGAGGACGCCTCGACGGAGACCGCCATGGTCTTCGGCGAGCTGTACCGCAACGGGGCGGAGTGGAAGTTCCGCGCCATCGGCCAGGGGTACGCGTCGGGCCTGCGTGGCATTGCGCAGGACTTCGGCGTCAACGTCTGAGCCGTCGCTCTCCCTCGTCCGGCGCCGCACCCCAGTGCGGCGCCGGACGCGCTCAACCCTTCGTTCGCCACTCAGGGGAGGACACACGATCATGGGCGTCACGCTCGCCAAGGGGGGCAATGTCTCCCTGTCCAAGGCCGCACCGAACCTCACCCAGGTGCTGGTCGGCCTCGGCTGGGACGCGCGTTCCACCACCGGAGCCGACTTCGACCTCGACGCCAGCGCGCTGCTGTGCGCGACCGGGCGCGTGCTCGGCGACGACTACTTCGTCTTCTACAACAACCTGACGAGCCCGGAGGGCTCGGTCGAGCACACCGGGGACAACCTCACGGGTGAGGGCGAGGGCGACGACGAGTCGCTCATCGTCGACCTGACGAAGGTGCCGGCCGGCTGCGACAAGATCGTCTTCCCTGTCTCGATCCATGAGGCGGACAACCGAGGCCAGACGTTCGGCCAGGTCAGCAATGCCTTCATCCGGGTGGTCAACCAGGCCGACGGCCAGGAACTCGCGCGCTACGACCTGAGCGAGGACGCCTCCACCGAGACCGCGATGATCTTCGGCGAGCTCTACCGCTACGGCGGCGAGTGGAAGTTCCGTGCGGTCGGTCAGGGGTACGCGTCCGGACTCCGGGGGATCGCTCTAGACTTCGGGGTCAACGTTTCGTAAAGCCACGCCCAAGTCGGGTGCGGCGCGGGGGGAGACCCTCCCCCAGACTCCGTCTGGGGGGACCCCCACTAGCTAGATGGGGAAGTCAGTGATTCTGAAAACCTTCGGCTGGTCATTCGTGATCACTGCGGTCGGTCTTGTCCTTGCGGTGCTCTACGGCGGCTGGACGGCCTTCGGGATCGTGGCGATCCTGTCCATCCTGGAGATCTCGCTGTCGTTCGACAACGCGGTGGTCAACGCCGGAATTCTGAAGAAGATGAATGCCTTCTGGCAGAAGATCTTCCTCACGATCGGCGTGCTCATCGCCGTCTTCGGTATGCGACTGGTCTTCCCCGTCGTCATCGTCGCCATCAGCGCCAAGATCGGCCCCATCGAGGCCGTCAACCTGGCGCTGAACGAGAAGGAGCACTACAAGGAACTGGTGACCGACGCGCACGCGTCGATCGCCGCCTTCGGTGGCATGTTCCTGCTCATGATCTTCCTGGACTTCATCTTCGAGGACCGGGACATCCAGTGGCTGCGCTGGCTTGAGCGGCCGCTGGCCAAGCTCGGCAAGGTCGACATGCTCTCGGTCGCCATCGCGCTCGGCGTCCTGCTCGTCTCCTCGATGACCTTCGCGACCCACGCCCATCTGCACGGCGGGGCGCACGCGGACAAGGGCGAGACGGTCCTCATCTCCGGCATCGCCGGTCTGATCACGTACATGATCGTGGGCGGCCTCTCCGGCTACTTCGAGGACAAGCTGGAGGAAGAGGAAGAAGCCGAGCTGGAGGCCGAGGAAGAGGCCAAGAAGAGCGGCAAGGGCGGCGCCTCGGCGGTCCTGCTCGCCGGCAAGGCCGCGTTCTTCATGTTCCTCTACCTTGAGGTCCTGGACGCCTCGTTCTCCTTCGACGGCGTCATCGGCGCCTTCGCCATCACCAACGACATCGTCCTGATGGCGCTCGGCCTCGGCATCGGCGCCATGTACGTGCGGTCCCTCACGGTCTACCTGGTCCGCCAGGGCACCCTGGACGACTACGTCTACCTGGAGCACGGCGCGCACTACGCGATCGGCGCCCTCGCCGTGATCCTGCTCGTCACCATCCAGTACGAGATCCACGAGGTCATCACCGGCAGCGTCGGCGTCCTCCTGATCGCCTGGTCCTTCTGGTCCTCGGTCCGCCGCAACAAGCGGATCGCCGCGGAGGGCGGCGGGGATTTCAGTGAGAAGGCGGAAGTCTCCACGGGGGTCTGAATCCGTGGTGTGACCCGTCGACGATTGCGGAACGCTCTGAGCGGGGCGGCCGGAAGGTTCGCGCCTTCCGGCCGCCCCGCCGTTCTTTCCGGTGCGGGGCCGTTCACTTGGTTCGTATAGGGGTGGGGAACAGATGGCCTTCTGGGACAACCTGCTGCGCGGCGGCAGGCCCTCGGCGCAGTTCGACACGGGCAGCGCCGCGAGCAACGCCATCGAGCTGACCAAACGGCACCCGGTGGTCTCGCTCGGCAAGCAGGGCGCCAACTCCGGGTCGCTGCGCGTCAACCTGTCGTGGCGGATGCGCACCTCCGACTTCGGCGGCCGGTCGGGGCCCAGCGTGCTGCGGCACCCGTTCAAGCTGTTCAAGCCCGATGTGGTCCAGGCGCACACCCAGGGCGTGGTCAACGTCGACCTCGACCTCGGCTGCCTCTACGAGCTCAACGACGGCTCCAAGGGCGTGGTGCAGCCGCTCGGCGGCTTCTTCGGCGCCACCAACGCGGCGCCGTACGTCCAGCTCAGCGGCGACGACCGGTTCGGCTCGCCGTCCGGCGAGACGATCTACGTCAACCTCGACCACCGCGAGTCCATCAAGCGGCTGCTGGTCTTCGTCTACATCTACGACCAGACGCCCGCCTTCGACCGTACGCACGCCAAAGTCACGCTCTACCCGAGCAACGGCCCGCGCATAGAGATCGACCTGGACGAGCACGCCCCGCAGGCCCGCTCCTGCGCCGTCGTCTCCATCGAGAACATCAAGGGGGACATGGTCGTGCGCCGCGAGGTGAAGTTCGTGTACGGCTTCCAGGCCGAGCTGGACCGCCTCTACGGATGGGGGCTCCAGTGGGGGCGCGGCTACAAGACGAAGGCCTGAGAGTGCGCCCGTGAGCGGGTCAGGCGGGCAGCCGCCCGCCCGGCCCCGCCCGTCACTGCCGAATGAACTGCGGCCCCATCGGCGGCAGCACGAAGTCCGGGTTCCCGGGGTGCGCCGCCGCGGCCGCCGGCTGCGGATAGCCGTAGCCGGGCTGCGCCGACGCGGGCTGCGGATAGCCGTACGAGGGCTGGTGCACGGGAGGGTGCTGCGGCGGCGCGGGCTGCGGATAGCCGTAGGAGGGCGGCGAGGCGGACGGCAGCGGCGGCACATAGGGCTCGGTCTGCGGCTGCGACCGGTCCGGGGGAACGGCGTGCGGCTGCGGCACGGACGCCGAGTGGGCCCCGGGCGAGGCCTGGCCGTGGGTCCTGGCCCGGTCGGCGCCGGAGGAGCCCGCGTCGGCCTCCTCGCCCGCCTCGCCGTCCTCGTCCACGGAGATCCCGTACTCCGTCGCCAGACCCACCAGACCGGTCGGATAGCCCTGCCCCACCGCGCGGAACTTCCACGTCTCGCCGCGCCGGTAGAGCTCGCCGCAGATGATCGCGGTCTCCTCGCCGGTCTCCGCCTTCACATCGAAGACAGCCAGCGGCTCGGTGCCGCCCGGCCCCGCGTCGTACAGCAGGATCCGCAGGTCGCGTACGGACCCGAAGGTCGCGCCGTCCGAGGAGGCGGTGACCAGGACGCGGTCGACGGACGGGTCCAGCGCGGCCAGATCCGCCTCGATGGTGTCGGTCAGTCCGTCCCCGACCCGCTTCTTCGGCAGCCGCCGCACCAGGCCCGAGGGGTGGCGCGGCTGGTTGTAGAAGACGAAGTCCTCGTCGGAGCGCACCCGGCCGTCGGCGGCGAGCAGCAGCGCCGAGGCGTCCACGTCCGGGACGTCGGCGCCCGGCGTCCAGCGGAGCACGGCCCTCACGGCCATGGCGTCCAGCGGGACGTTGGATCCCTTCAGCATCGCGTGCGTCATGGTCGCAATCCTGCCTTCCCGCCGCCCGCCCGGACAACGCGGGGGCCCGAGGGCGGCCTTGTCCCGCAGATGAGCGGTACGTACCTTACGTACCGCGTCCGCGCGCGCCACGGGAAGGGCGCGGGCCGGTTACCTGGATTTCACGCACGCGGGGAACTCGCGACATGTGTTCTTACGTACTATTACCGGCCACCCACCCTCACTCAGTCCGGGCCATCGTTGCAGTACAGGGGAATCCATATGCGTCACTTCGGGCACGTTCCGCCTGCTGCTCGTAAGGACCTGTTCCACCGGGAACCCGTCGAGTTCGACTCGGACTCTCCCGCGCGGGTGCTGTCCGCCGCCCTGGGGGCGACGCTCTACAGCCCCGCGACCCGCCCCACGCTCGCCGACGACGTGCTCAAGCAGGCCCGCCGGGGTGTCGTGTCCATGGTGCTCTGCCTGGAGGACTCGATCGACGACGCCGAGGTGGCGGGGGCGGAGGCCAATCTGGTCCGCCAGTTCGCCGACCTCGACGCGCGCGGCGGACAGACCCCGCTGCTGTTCATCCGGGTCCGCGAGCCCGCCCAGATCCCCGATCTGGTGCGGCGGCTCGGCTCCTCGGTGCGGATGCTGTCCGGATTCGTACTGCCGAAGTTCACCGAGGAGCGCGGGGTGCCGTTCCTGGAGGCGCTGGGCGCGGCCGAGGCGGCCTGCGGGCGGCGGCTGTTCGCCATGCCGGTGCTCGAATCGCCCGAGCTGCTGCACCTGGAGACCCGCTGCGAGACGCTGACCGGCATCGCCCGGACCGTCGACAAGTACCGCGACCGGGTGCTGGCGCTGCGGCTCGGCGTGACCGACTTCTGCTCGGCGTACGGGCTGCGGCGCTCGCCGGACATGACGGCGTACGACGTGCAGATCGTGGCCGGGGTGATCGCGGACGTGGTCAACGTGCTGGGCCGCGCCGACGGCACGGGCTTCACGATCACCGGCCCGGTCTGGGAGTACTTCAGGCTCCAGGAGCGCATGTTCAAGCCCCAGCTGCGCCGCAGCCCCTTCCTTGAGGGGCGTGCGGAGGAACTGCGCGACACGCTGATCGAGCACGACATCGACGGCCTGCTGCGCGAGATCGAGCTCGACCGCGCCAACGGGCTGCTCGGCAAGACCTGCATCCACCCCTCGCACGTGGTGCCGGTGCACGCGCTGTCGGTGGTCAGCCACGAGGAGTACAGCGACGCCCGGGACATCCTGCGGCCGGAGCGGGGCGGCGGCGGAGTGCTGCGTTCCGCGTATACGAACAAAATGAACGAAGTGAAGCCGCACCGTGCGTGGGCCGAGCGGACTCTGCTGCGCGCCGAGGTCTTCGGCGTCGCGCACGAGGACACCGGCTTCGTGGAGCTGCTGACCGCCGGCCTGGCCGGATGACAAAGACGGAGAGCGTCGACAACGTGGTGGTCTGGTCGGGAACGTGGGTCGCGGAGCGGCTCGGAGTCGAACTCCAGGGTGACGAGCGGTTGCCCGAGTTGCTGGGCCTCGCCCTGCGCCGCAACCCCAAGCGTGCGCATCTGCTGGTCTCCAACGTGCTGGGCAAGCACGTGCCCCAGCGGCCCTCGCGGGTGTACGGGGCGGGGTACGCGCTGGGCGAGGAGGTACGGGAGCTGCTCGGCCCGGAGGCGGCCGGAGCGGTCGTCCTGGGCTACGCGGAGACCGCGACGGGCCTCGGCCACGCGGTGGCGGACGGCCTGGGCGCGGCGCCCTACCTCCACTCCACGCGCCGCCCCGTCGAGGGGGTCGCGCGGGCGGGCGGCTTCGAGGAGTCCCACTCCCACGCGACCTCCCACCTGCTGCTGCCGGAGGATCCGGCGCTGCTGGCGGGGGACGGGGTGCTGGTCCTGGTCGACGACGAGTTCTCGACCGGCAACACGGTCCTGAACACGATCAGGGCGCTGCACGCGCGGTACCCGCGCACCCGGTACGTGATAGTCGCCCTGGTCGACATGCGCTCCCCGGCGGACCGCTCCCGCCTGACCGCGTTCGCGGCGGAGATCGGGGCGGAGGTGGCCCTGGTGACCCTGGCAGCAGGAACGGTTCTCCTGCCGGAGGGGGTGCTGGAACGGGGGATGGCACTGGTGGCGCAGCACGAGGCCGCGGCCGAGCCGGACCCGCGCCCGGCGCCGCTGCCGGCCGAGCACGAGAATTCCCCCACCCCGCCCCTTCCCGAAAGCCCTGACCGGGCGGCCACGACGCCTGCGGCTGCCTCTGCTGTTCCCGCTGCCGCTGTGGGCATGCGTGCCGCCAGGGGCGGCACGGGTGGGCACAGCGGCACCCCGGCGCCGGGCGCCGTTCCTTCGACCCCAGCCCCGGTCCGCGTCGGCCTCCCCTGGCCCCCCAACATCCCCGACGGCGGACGCCACGGCTTCACCCCGGCGCACCGCACGCACCTGGAAGCCGCGCTTCCGCAGATGGCCGCCGCCATCAAGGGAGCCCTGGGGCCCACCCCCGGCCGTACCCTCGTGCTCGGCTTCGAGGAGCTGATGTACGCACCCCTGCGCCTCGCCCTCGCCCTGGAGCGAACAGGAACGGACGTCCGCTACTCGACCACCACCAGGTCGCCCGTGCTGGCCGTCGACGACCCCGGGTACGCCATCCGCACCCGCCTGGTCTTCCCCGCCCACGACGACCCCGCCGACGGCCCCGGCGAGCGCTACGCGTACAACGTGGCCGGCGCCGGGTACGACACCGTCGTGGCCGTCGTCGACTCCGCCGCCGACACCCCCGAACTGCACGCCCCCGACGGCCTGCTCGCCAGGCTCGCCGCGCACATCCCGCACGTCGTGCTGGCCGTCGTCCCCTCGTACGTACCCAAAGGTGCCCCCATGCCCGAGCCCCTGCCCGAGCCCCTCCGGGGGCCCGCCTTCTCCTCGTACGCGCCCGACGAGGTCGGCTGGCTGCTCAAGGACCTGTCCGGGGTCGAGCTTGAGGCGCCGACCGAGGAGCGCGAGGAGGCGATCCAGAGCGGCGGCGCCCACTACGCGGAGTCGCTGCCGGTCGAGTACCAGCCGTCCCCCCAGTACCAGGAGCTCTTCCGCACCGCGCTCGACTCCTCGGCCGAGCGCATCGCCCGTGCCGTGGGCGTCGTGACCGAGACGGTCCTGGCCGAGCGGTCGCCCCGCCCGGTCCTGGTCTCGCTGGCCCGCGCGGGCACCCCCGTGGGCGTCCTGATGCGCCGCTGGGCCGGGCAGCGGCACGGGCTCGACCTGCCGCACTACGCCGTCTCCATCGTGCGCGGCCGCGGCATCGACCCCAACGCGCTGCGCTGGCTCGCCGCCCACCACGACCCCGCCGACGTCGTCTTCGTCGACGGCTGGACCGGCAAGGGCGCCATCACGCGCGAACTGGCCGCGGCGATCCGGGAGTTCGCCGAATCCTCGGGGGTTGACCGCTTCGACCCGGAGATCGCCGTCCTCGCCGACCCCGGCTCCTGCGTCCGTACGTACGGCACCCGCGAGGACTTCCTGATCCCGTCCGCGTGCCTCAACTCGACCGTGTCGGGGCTGATATCGCGGACCGTGCTGCGCAAGGACCTGATCGGGCCCGGCGACTTCCACGGCGCCAAGTTCTACCGCGAGCTGGCGGACTCCGACGTCTCGGTGGACTTCCTGGACGCCGTCGCCGCCCGCTTCGACGAGGTCGCCGCCGACGTCGAGCGCGAGGCCAAGGCGCTGCGGGCCGCCGACCGCAGCCCCACCTGGGAGGGCTGGGCCGCCGTCGAGCGGATCAGCGAGGAGTACGGCATCCACGACGTCAACCTCGTCAAGCCCGGCGTCGGCGAGACCACCCGCGTCCTGCTGCGCCGCGTCCCCTGGAAGATCCTGGCCCACCGCGACGCCGGGGCCGACCTCGACCACGTACGCCTCCTTGCGGAGCAGCGCGGGGTACCGGTGGAATGGGTCGACGACCTGCCGTACAGCTGCGTAGGACTGATCCACCCCCAGTACACGCGCGGGGCGACCGGCGCCGACGGCAAGGCGGTGGCCTCCCGATGAGCACCCTGATAGCCAGCGATCTGGACCGTACGCTGATCTACTCGGCGGCGGCCCTCGACCTGACCATGCCCGACCCCCGGGCGCCTCGGCTGCTCTGCGTCGAGATCCACGAGCACAAGCCGCTCTCGTACATGACCGAGAACGCGGCCACCCTGCTCGCCGCGCTCAAGGCGGACCCGGACACGGTCTTCGTGCCCACCACGACCCGGACCCGCAAGCAGTACCAGCGCATCCAACTGCCGGGCCTGCCCGCGAAGTTCGCCATCTGCGCCAACGGCGGGCAGCTCCTCGTCGACGGGGTGGCCGACCGCGACTGGCGGCGGCTCGTGGACGCCACGATCGCCGCCGAGTGCGCCACGCTCGACGAGGTGCGCGCCCACATCTCGGCCACCGCCGACCCGCTCTGGCTGCGCAAGGAGCGGGTCGCCGAGGACCTGTTCGCCTACCTCGTGGTCGAGCGCGCGCTGCTGCCCGAGGACTGGGTCAAGGAGCTGGGCGCCTGGGCCGAGGAGCGCGGCTGGACGGTCTCGCTCCAGGGCCGCAAGATCTACGCGGTGCCGAAACCGCTCACCAAGAGCGCCGCCGTGCACGAGGTGGCCCGCCGCACCGGCGCCGAACTCACCCTGGCCGCCGGGGACTCGCTCCTCGACGCGGACCTGCTGCTCGCCGCCGACGAGGGCTGGCGCCCGGGCCACGGCGAGCTCGCGGACTCCGGCTGGACCGCGCCGCACGTCGACGTCCTCGACGAGCGGGGCGTGCTGGCGGGCGAGGAGATCGTGCGCCGGTTCGCCGCCCGCGCCACGGCCTCCCGCAATGCGCTCGCCACGCCCTGACCGGTCGCATACTCGCCCGTATGACCAAGGGAAACAGCACGAAGATCACCGACGAGCTGTACGCGTACATGCTGGCGCACAACCCGCCCCTGGACGCGGTGCAGCGCGAGCTCGTGGAGACGACGTACGCCCGGCTGCCCGACCACGCGGGCATGCAGTCGGCCGAGGAACAGGCCCCGCTGCTCGCGTTCCTCGTCCGGCTGGCGGGCGCCCGGCACGTGGTGGAGGTCGGCACCTTCACCGGGTTCTCGGCGCTCGCCATGGCGCAGGCGCTGCCCGACGACGGACGGCTGATCGCGTGCGACATCTCGCAGGAGTGGACGGCGTACGGCCGCGAGGCCTGGACGAAGGCGGGCGTGGCGCACAAAGTGGAGCTACGGATCGCTCCGGCGCTCGACACCCTGCGGGCGATGCCCGCCGAGCCGCACATCGACTTCGCCTACCTCGACGCGGACAAGGACAACTACATCGCGTACTGGGAGGAGTTGGTGCCCAGGATGCGGCAGAACGGCCTCATCGCCGTGGACAACACGCTCTTTCACGGTGAGGTCCTGGACCCGGCGGCGACCGGTCCCGCCGCCGGGATCCAGCGGTTCAACGAGCACGTGAGGCGGGACGAGCGGATGGACACGGTGATGCTGATCGTGGCGGACGGCCTCACATTGTCGCGGAAGCGACACTAGGGGCGCGGGGAACTGCGCGCCCAGCCCCATACGGCCCGCAGTCAAAGCACCTACCCGCAGCAGCCCCCACCACAACACCCGCCCCCGCCGGACGGCGCAGGCGCACCCTTGGCCATCCCACCCACAGCCACGGTGGACAGCAACTTCACCGTGTCCTCGTGCCCGGCAGGGCACATCGCGGGCGCGGCGGACTCGGCCATGGGCCGACTGAGCTCGAACGTGTCGCCGCACGAGCGGCAGCGGTAGTCATAGCGAGGCATGGCCCAAGGCTAACGGGCCTGCCGCGGCCGCGTGCGCTTACCGCAGGGGCCGTTCCCGTACGCCCGGCTCCGCCTGCGCCTCCGCCTCGCGCCGCGCCCTCCAGTACGGGTTGTCGTGCGGCAGATGGCTGCTGACCCGCCCGTACATCCCGAAGACCATCAGCGCCAGACCCACCAGGAAGCTGAAGATCACGTTCTGCATCTTGAAGGCGAGGAAATTCTGCGAGCCGCGGTCCAGCAGGGCCAGGTTCACGAACCCGCTGATCAGGAACAGCACCCCGAGAGACATGTTCAGCCAGGAGGCGAAGTTGCCGCCCTTGACCATGCCGTAGAGGAGCAGCGCCCCGACGACGATCGAGATCACGCTGAGCGTGCCGTTGGTGCTCAGCCCGGCGACCTCTTTGCCGCCGGTGTCGAAGAACCCGATGTTGTGGGTGAGCCCCAGGATGCCGAAGACGAGCAGGAACAGCCCCATGAGCCCGGCGCCGAAGCGGTACACCTGGCTCAGCCGGTGGTCGACGGGCAGATGCTCGTCGAGGGACACATGGGGGGTACGCATGGGGTGGCGCAGGGGATGAAGCGGCTGGGTGGCCATGGGCGGCCTCCTCGTGTCGTCCGTACCTCCCAGGATCCGCCCGCCGCGCGGCGGAGACAACTCGTCCCGGTGACGGCCGTCAGGCCCCGTGCCCCCGCTCCTCGCGGATCTGGGCCACCACGCGCGCGGTGGTCTGCCGGACCGCCTCGGTCTCGGTGAGGAAGTGCCAGTAGTCGGGGTGGCGGCCCTCCAGCGTGGCGATCGCGCGCTCCAGGCGCGCCACGGCGTCGTCCAGCGGGCGGGCGTCGCGCGGGTCCGGGGTGTTGCGGCCGGACATCGCGAGGCGCTGTGCGTCCCGGATCGCGAACCGCGTCCGCTGGATCTCCTGCTGCGGGTCCTTCGCGACGGCGTTGAGCCGCTGGAGCCGGTCCCCGGCGGCCGAGACGGCCTCGTCGGTGGAGTTGAGGAGCGCCCTGACCGTGCTCAGCCGGGAGGTCGCGTCGGCCCAGCGCTGCTCGTCGCGCGCGGTGGCCGCCTCCTTCAGCTTCTCCTCGGCCTGCCGTACGTTCGCGAGCGCCTGGTCGGGCACCTGCTGGAGGTCCTGCCAGCAGGCGGCCGCGAACCGGCGCCGCAGCTCGCTCAGGACCGGGTCGACGGTCCCGGCCCGGGTGGTCAGCGCCTGCGCGCGCGTGCGCAGCGAGACCAGGCGGCGGTCGATCTCGGCGGCCCGCTCGGGCAGCCGCTCGGCCTCGGCACGCACGCCCTCGGCCTCCCGCAGCACCCGGTCGGCCCGCTCCAGGGTCTCGGGCACGCCGTGCTGCCCGGCGCCCTGGTTGAGCCGGGTCAGCTCGGGCCCCAGTGCGGCCAGGCGGGCGGCCAGATCGTCCGCTCTCAGTCCGGACGCCCGCACCGAATCGAGAGCGGTGCTCGCGCCCAGGAGCGCCTGTCGCGCCCGCTCCACGGCCGGCGCGAGCCGTGCCAGCTGGGTCTCGGCGGTGGAGAGCAGCGGCCCCAGGCTCTGCTCGAACCGGTCGAGCTCGCCCTTGACCCGTACGAGGTCGTCCTTGGCCTTCGTCAGCTCGCCCCGGGCCCGGGAGGCCACCGAGGCCTCCAGGCCGTCGCGGTCCAGGTCGTGCGCGTCGACGGCGGTGATGTAGTCGTTGCTGACCTCGTCGATCCGCCGGCCGAGCGCCGCGAAGTCGTCCACGGCCTTGCGGGCGCGCGGCGAGCTGTCCACGGCGGTGATCGTCTCGATGGAGATCCGCAGGTCCCGCTGGGCGGTGTCCAGCTCGTAGAAGGCGGCTGCCGCCGCGTCCTTGGCCGCCTGCGCGTCGGCCCGCACGCTCTCCCCGCGCCCGCCGAACCACCGCCGCGTCCCGCCTCCGGCGAACGCCCCGGGCAGCAGCGCGGCCCCGAGCACCAGCGGCAGCGCGACGAGCGCGAGCGCGTCCCCGAGGGCCCGCCGCCCCCCGGCGGCCCGCACCGCGACACCGGGGACGATGGCACCCGCTCTGCTGTACGGCCGCGCGTGTGTCGCCGTCACATCCCTCTCCCGTGCCGTGTCCGCCTGCCGGTTCATTCTCCCACCTGGTACTGACGAACACACGGCCCGATTAGTTCGCGCTCTCCCCCCCCCGACCCGGCCCGACCCCGCCTGCCCCCACGAACGGGTTTGCAGCTCCGCCCCGGGGGCCATGTACGCTGTTCCCTCATCCACGGATGTGCCACGGGCGTGTAGCTCAGGGGTAGAGCGCTGCTCTTACAAAGCAGATGTCGGCGGTTCGAAACCGTCCATGCCCACCGTGAGGCTCCGTAGCAGGTAGGAGCACGATTAACAGCCCCTCAGTCTTGATCGACTGGGGGGCTGTTGCGTGATCGAAGTCCACTAAGAGTCCACATTCCCAAGTGATCATGCTCATGTGTCACTCCCGCGGGGTTTTACATGCTTTTGATCATGCACCCACGAGCGTGGGCAGGTGCCACGCTCCGCCTGGGTACTCACCCGCCGACGGGCCGTCGGTGACCGCATCCGCGAGGCACGCCTCCACGCGAAGCTGTCGCAGAAGACAGCGGCGATCCGGTGCGACATGGACCGAGCCACGTACAACCGCATCAAGCAGGGCCAGTCGTCACCTTCGCTCGACTCCCTGATCCTGATCGCTGAAGCGATCAGGATCCCACCCGCCCATCTTGTCGCCGCGTAACCCCGGCCGCGTGCCAGCGGCTGGCAAGCGGCCGAGGTAGGCACCCGCCCCCGGCGGCCCAATCCGACCGGGAGCGGGCGGTTCATCGGGGTGCGGGCTCCTTGTGCAGCGGGTCGCTCACAGCGTCCGCTCCGCCGACCGCGCCTGTCGCAGCCTGCGTTGGCCGAGCGCCACCAGGTCGGCCACGGCCCGCGCCGCGCACACGGAGCCCACCGCGTTCGGCGGCAGGGTCCAGTACGGGCCGGGCCGTGCGGTCAGGTCGATGCGGGGCATGCCCAGCCAGGTTCCCGGGCGTAGGCACTCGACGCGCGGCACTCGCCAGGCAGCGTGCGTGCCCGGTGGAACGAGTGCGTAGTACCAGACGCCGACGCCGTACGCGTCATGGATGACCGCTCCGTCCTCCAGGGCCTCAGCGAGGAACGAGGCGACGGTGTCCGGGTCCTCGCCGCCCGCCGCCGCGTGGACGATGTCGGCGGGCAGACGGATTGCGTCGAACTTCTCGCCGGTCGGCACGAGTGCGACACCCACGGCGAACTCCCGGCGGGCCTGCGCCGGCACGTCGTGGGCCGAGGCGAGCCAGTCGGTGATGGCTTTGCTGGCTTGGTTCATCACGGCGCGCTCACTTCGTTGGGCTGGACGTAGCTGATGAATGAACCGGCGGCGAGCTCCCGGAACGGGGCGGCGACGGCCAGATGCGCCGCCGTGAGCGTCACGAGGCCCTGGATCCGCCCGTCCTCCAGCAATCGCAGCGCGCGGGTGAGGCCCGGCCGTTTGTCCTTCGGGCGGTCCAGCGGCCCGACGTCATACAGCGCCGCCGTCACGATCCAGCCCTGGGCCGAGGCGTAGGTGCGGAGTGCGTCGAGCATCGTGTCCGGGTCGCGGCTGTCGGAGATGCAGGCGTACAGGCCGACGCAGCAGCCGCCCGTGGCCGGGCCGGCGGGGGCGAGCTGCCCCGGCTCCCAGGTCTGGCCCTCCAGGACCACAGCGGTCCCGGCCGCCTCGGCGCAGCCACGGTGCGCATAGCTCGTGTGGTCGCCACCGGAGTCAGCGACGAACATGCGGGTGATGACGTCTGCACCCATCTCGTGGCACACCTCGCAGCGCCGGTACTGCGCCAAAGCACAGCGCTCCGAGGCGGCTCTGCCCGTTGCCTGGCCGATTCCGCGAGTCGTATTCACCAATGCCCCCTCATACATGGCCGGTTTGTCTGGCCATCCAGGCTCGCGATCTAGGCGAAGGCGCACCATGCGCTGGAGCTATCACGTGGGTCTCACACGACGCGGCGGGGTTTCACATGGATATCACCTCGCCGAGAGCCGTTCCACGGCACTCTGGGAGGGCGATAGTCACCATGCTGACCGGCTGGCGCCATTGGCCTGGCGCATGCTCCGGAGGGACGCTCATGTCGCAGCAGGAGCCAAGGAATCTGCTCCATGCCCTGACGCTGGCCCGTGGCTGGCCGTATGCGGAGGTGGCGGCGGCATACCGACGGGTCGGCAAAGAGATAGGCGCCGCACACGACGACGACCTGTACCGGACCGCAGACATCTCTGAACCTACGTGGCGTCGGTGGACGAGTGGGCACCCCGTGGTCCCGAACCCCCCAGCACCGCGCATCTTGGAGCGATTGTTTGGCCTTACGGTCCGGGAACTGATGGCCCCTGCTCCGAGCCTGGAAGCGGTCACCTCAGAACCAGTGCTCAAGGAAAGTGATATCGCCATGACTGCTCGTGAGGCCTCGGCCCACGCCGCGGACGCCTCGGCCCACCTTCCCGACATGACCCTCGACCAACTCGACGACGAAGTCCACGCCCTGGCGATCGATTACGACACGACTGACCCAGTCGCTGCGTTCCGCAGGGCGGAGGAACTGCTGCTCGACGCGCAGGACAAGCTGACACGAACTCGGCGCCCGAGCCAGCAGTCACGCCTCTACCTCGCAGCCGGCCAGGCCGGGGCACTCCTGTCGGTCGCTTCGTTCGATCTCGGGATGCTCGGCCCGGCAACGCAGTTCGCCCGCACTGCGGCTATGTACGGACAGGTCATCGAGCATGCTCCGCTCCAGGCGTACGCCCATGGCGTCCTTGCCTACCTGGCCTATTGGGACGGGCGCCCCACGGCGGCGCTGCGGGACATCCAGATCGCCAAGTCTTTTGCCGCCGTGGGGGATACGGGCCGCATCCGACTATCGGCAATCGAGGCGCGGGCCTGCGCGCACCTCGGACGCGTCCGCGAGGCCGAGCGGGCGGTGCAGGCCGCCCTGGAGTCGGGCAGCGGCGTACGCGACGAGCTCCACGACGACATCGGAGGCGGGTTCGCGTTCCCGCCCGCCCGCGCCGCGATGAGCCACACGACGACATACCTCGTGCTGGGCGACAGCGCGAAAGCCGAGGCATCGGCACTCCACGCGTTGGCCCTGCTGGACTCCGGACCAGTCGGGGATCGACCGGTCCACATGCGGGTAGTGGTGGACCTAGCGCGGGCGCGCCTGCAACGAGGTGAGCTAGAGGGCGCAGAAGAGGCGCTTGCGCAGGTATTCGCAACTCCGGTCGCTTGGCGGACCATTGGCCTCGTCGATCGGGTCTCGCATCTGCGGGCGGGCCTGACGCGGCCCGAGCTGGAGGGTGCGCCTGTCGCGCGGCTGCTGGGCGAGCGTATCGAGGACTTCATCACGGCGACGGCTGCCCGGTCGCTACCGGGCAGCCGCATCGCGATAGAGAGCTAGTCCAGCTCGGCGAGGATCGCGGCTTCCTTCACAGGGTCGATCCCGTGGTCGGCCCAACGCGGATGAGCCACCGGACCGTCTCCGTCACACAGCCATGCCCAGGTGTCGGCCACGGTGTCGGTGAGCGGACGGCACACCAGTCCTGCTGCCTGTGCCCGGGTCGTGTCGACAGCCCATGTGCCGGCGGCGGTGCGCCACAAGGGGAGCTCAGTCCATTCGCGGACGCCGTGGGACGTGAGCACTTCATCGGCCGCCCATACGAGGTGTCCACGCCTGCCGGTCACCGTCACGCATGTAGTCAGGAGATCGTTCATGGTGGCTCGACCTTGCGGCGCGGCCAAGTTGTACGCGCCGCTGATCGTGTCCATGAGAGCGAAGTCCGCGACGTCGCGTACGTCGATCGGCTGGATCGTCTTGTCCGGCCGCCCGGGGGCGAGGATGCTCTCGCCACGCTCCGCCCGGCGCAACCACCAGGGCAGACGACCGACGTACTCGCCAGGTCCAAGGATGACGCTCGGCCGGAGGATCGTGGCGCGGCTGCCGAAGACGCTGGACACGGCTGCCTCGGCTCCGGCCTTCTGCTTCCCGTAATGCAGAGTGACGCCCTCGGCCACCCCGAAATCGCGGTCGGCGTTCGGGAGTGCTGGATAGAGGGGGCTGGCCTCGGACAGTGGCTCGTTGGGCCATCCCTTGTAGGCGTTGACCGTGGATACGTATACGTACCGGTCGACGACCGACGCGAGAGCCTTGCTGCTGTCGAGGACCTGCCGGGGCGCCATCTCGGACGCTGATGTGTCGATCACCACATCCCACGGGCCGAGTCTTGCGAGGCGTTGGAGATCGTCGGTGTTGGTGCGGTCGCCATGGACCGATTCGACGTTCGGAAGGTCGGGGCCTGAGCGCCCGCGGTTGAAGATGGTGATCTCCCGACCGCGAAGCAGCGCAGCCTCGACAATTGCGCGTCCCAGGAACCAGGTGCCGCCGAGCAGGAGAGTGCGTCGCATGTTCTTGATCCTGCCCGTCAACACTGGCAGGACGAAAGACCCCCTGCCCGGCCCGAAGGCCAGACGGGGGGCGTCTTCATACGTACTGCCTGCGGTACGGGTCCAGGGCCAGCGACGGCAGACCCCTCCGAGCCGGTGGCGGAGTCGATGGCGAGGCCGCGTCCCTGCGGCACACCAGCGCATCCGGATCCGACGGCGGGGGACCTTCGTCGTTACTGCACCCCCTCCGCCGGCCGCCCGCACCGCAGGTTCCAGCGGCCCGCGCGGCCCGAGAGTTCGGTCAGGGACAGGGGGGCCACGTCCAGGCGCCAGAAGGAGGCGGGCGGCAGGGCCAGGGCGTGGGTCACGGACGCGCGGACCACCGCCGGGGAGGCGACCGCGAGGATCCGGCCGCCCGCCGCGGGCAGCGTGTCCAGCCACGCGCCCACGCGCGCGACGAGCGCGAGCAGGCTCTCCCCGCCGTGCGGCGCCGCCCCGGGATCGGTGAGCCAGGCCCGTACCCCCGTGGGATCCGTGGCGCTCAGCTCGTCGAGGCGCCGCCCCCGCCAGCGGCCCAGATCCCAGTCGGCCAGGGCCGGTTCGTCGCCCGTGGGCAGGCCGTCCGCCAACTCGTAGCGGGAGGCGGGCGGTTTCAGCCGACGGGCCGGCACCGGAAGCGCCGCCGCCGCGTCCTTGACCCTGCGGACCGCGCCCTCGTCCGGGGCGGCCGCGTCGTCGCCGACTCTCGCCTCGCGCGCGTAGCGGTCGGCCGGGGGTGAGATCAACATCACGCGTACGGTCATGGGTCAAGCAGAGCACGGCCGTTCGCGCACTTCGCGCGGGGGCTGTGCCCCCGCGCGCCGTAGCGGCGCGGTCCCTCACGCGGTACGGTCTCGTCGACATAAAGACGGTGTGAAGGAAGCCCGGTGAGAATCCGGCACGGTCGCGCCACTGTGAACCCGGCGAGCGCCCTCAACAGGGAGCGAAGACGGGGAAGTCAGACCCACCACCGTCGACAAAGGCACCAATGACCGGGACGCGTGTTCCCCAGGAGGTTCTGCCGTGGCACTCTCCGCCGCCCCTGCGCCCAGCGCAGCAGCAACGCCGGCCATCACCCCCATATCGCTCAAGGCGATCGCCCCCTGGGCGCTCTTCTTCGGCATCCTCATGCTCGTCCTCCTGTACTTCGTCGGCGCCGAGCAGGGCGCCACGAGCCTCCTCTCCGGTGAGAACGTCCACGAGTGGGTCCACGACGGACGCCACCTGCTCGGCTTCCCCTGCCACTGAGACCAGGGGAACCAACTCGTGAACTCCCTGCACGTCAGGGCCCTGCTGGTGCGCGGCATGCTCGCCGGTCTCGCAGCGGGCCTGCTGGCGCTCATCGTGGCGTACGTCCTGGGCGAGCCCCGGGTGGACGCGGCCATCGACTTCGAGGACGCGCACGCGCACGAGCACGGCGAAGAGGTGTTCAGCCGCACCCTGCAGTCCACCGGCGGCCTCGCCACCGGTGTGCTCGTGTTCGGAGTGGCCCTCGGCGGTATCGCCGCGCTCGCGTTCTGTGTCGCGCTCGGCCGGATCGGCCGGTTCGGGCCGCGCGCCACGGCGGCGTTCGTCTCGCTCGGCGCGCTTGCGACCGTCTATGTCGTCCCGTTCCTGAAGTACCCGGCGAACCCGCCGTCCATCGGTGACCCCGACACGATCGGCAAACGCACCGCCCTGTACTTCCTGATGATCGCGCTGAGCGTGCTGCTCGCCGTCTCCGCCGTGATCCTCGGCAAGCGGCTCGCGCCCCGCCTCGGCAACTGGAACGCGACCGTCGCCGCCTCGGCCGCCTTCCTGGTCGCCATCGGGCTCGCGTACGCGTTCCTGCCCGCCGTCAACGAGGTCCCGAAGGACTTCCCGGCGATGCTGCTCTGGAAGTTCCGGCTCGCGGCCCTCGCCATCCAGCTCACCCTGTGGGCCGGTTTCGGGCTGGTCTTCGGCCACCTCGCCGAACGGCTCCTGGCGCCCAAGGCCGCCACGGCCGAGCCCCGCGGCACGGGCACGGCCGTCGACAGCACGACTGCGGCCGCCCACTGACCGGGCGCGCCGCACGCACGAGGGCCCCGGACCGACGTCGGTGACGATGTCGGTCGGGGCCCTCGCGCGCGTAGGTCGTGCTCGGTGCGCTGTTCGGTGGCGCTCGATCGGTCAAGGGCGACGCAGGGAGAACAGACGGCTGTTCCGCTCCCTGCGGTAGCGCCGCTCCCACCGGTCCATACGTTCCCGGCGGGCGCGGTAGGCCCGGTAGTCGGTGTCCGTGCCACGGCTGGATCCGCCGCCTCCGGACGAGCTGCCGGACGAACCCCCGGACGGTGCCGTGGAGCGGCCACGGCGCGGGACGCTGAAGAGTACGGCCACCACGGCGACGCAGAACACTATGCCGCCGAGGCTGAAGCCGAAGCCGTACAGGACCAGCGCCAGGACGAGCAGTAACAGGATCATGGCGTGTTCCTCTAGGGACGGTTCGGGGGCTCCCCTGGCCCCCGGCCCTCCAAGTTACTCCGGTACAGCGGGAGTTGGCCTCCGAGTTACGTACCGGCCAACGACTCGCGGGCCCCTACTGTCCGCGCAGCCGCTCCATCTCCCGGCGGTCCCGCTTGGTCGGCCGGCCCATGCCTCGGTCGCGCACACCGGCGGCCAGCACGTCCGAACGGGCGGGCGGCGGCGGGCTCTTGTCGACGTAGGTCTCGGCCGCGACCGCCGCGCCCACCCGCTTGCGGATGACCTTCGCGACGATGACGATCCGCTCCCGCCCCTCCAGGCGCACCCGCACCTCGTCACCCACCTTCACGGTGTGCGCGGGCTTGACGCGCTCGCCGTTGAGCTGGACATGGCCGGCCCGGCACGCCGTCGCCGCCATGGAACGCGTCTTGGTGAGCCGGACGGACCAGATCCAGCTGTCGATCCGTACGGGCTCCGAGGGCCCCGCCGGTGCCGCCGGTGCCGTCGGCCCCTTGGGCTCCTGTGTCTTCGCCTCGTCTGCTGCCGCCATGCCTCCGACTCTACCGAGGCCGTTGTCAGTGGTACCCGTCACACTTGAGGCATGTGCAGAAGCATCAAGACGCTCAGGCCGCCGGTCCTCCCCGAGGAGGCCACCGACGAGGAGATCCGCGCGGCGGCTCTCCAGTACGTGCGCAAGGTGTCCGGCTTCCGGGCGCCCGCCGCGCACAACCAGGAGGCCTTCGACCGGGCGGTGGACGAGATAGCGCGGGCCACGGCCGAGCTGCTCGAAGGCCTGGAGATACGGGGAGTGCCGGTCAGGACACCGGCGTCGGCGTAGCCCTGCGGTGCGTCAGGCCGCCGGGCCGGCCACCGCGGCCTGGGCCGGGCGGCGCATGACGTAGGCGGCGAGGGAGCCCGCCGCGAACAGGGCGAGGACGGAGATGCCCGTGCCGAGCCAGGTCGCGCCGAGCCAGCGCCCGCCGAAGTAGCCGAGGCCGACGCTGTAGCCCGCCCAGGCCACCCCGGCGAGGGCGGACCACGGCAGGAACTCCCTGGGCGTGCGGTGTGCCGCGCCCGCGCCGAGGGAGACGACGGACCGGCCCGCCGGGGCGAACCGGGCGATGACGACGAGCGCGCCGCCGCCCCGGCTCAGTGCGGCGCCGAGACGTTCCTGTGCGCGGGTCAGCCGGCGGGAGCGGGCGATGGCCTTGTCGAGCCGCGCCCCGCCGCGCCAGGCGAGGCGGTACGCGACGAGGTCGCCGAGCACCGAGGCCGCGGCGGCGCAGGCGGCGAGGAGGAGCAGGTCGGGCACGTCGCGTATGGCGTGCGGGGCGCCCGCCGCGGTGGTCGATCCGGCCGCCGCGGAGGTCGCGGCGGTGATCACCAGGACCCCGCTGGGCAGGACGGGGAGGAACACGTCCAGGAGAACGGAGACAGTCACCACGGCATAAATCCATGGGCTGCCGGTCAGCGACCCCACACTCTCCAGCACTACGACCCCCGAACGGAATGCGCCCCGCTGTCGCTGGTCTGCGGCCGGGTCGCTGTACAGCCGTACAGCGTACGCCTGGGGCGCATGGGGTTTCCGTTCGGGGGTGGGGTGTCACCGGCGAGCCGATGAACGGTCGTTCGGATGTGTCAGCGCGTCAGCGCGCCGTGCCCGCCGGGGTGGCGGCGGCAGTCGCCTCCGGAGCGGCGGCGGTGGCGGTGCGGCCGCCGAGCAGTTGGTCGAGGGCGAGGGCGCCGGGACCGGTGAAGACGAGCAGCAGGAAGACCCAGCTGAACATCGCGGCGTTCTCGCCGCCGTTCTGCAGCGGGAGCAGCGCGCCCGACTGGTGCACGTCGAAGTAGGCGTACGCCATGGAGCCCGAGGAGAGGAAGGCGGCCGAGCGGGTGAAGAGTCCGGCCATGATCAGCAGGCCGCCGACGAGCTGGATGGCGGCCGCGTACCAGTTGGGCCAGGCGCCGGTCTCGATGGTGCCGCCGGTGCCGGCCGCGCCGCCGAACCAGCCGAAGAGCGAGGCGGCGCCGTGGCAGGCGAAGAGGAAGCCGGTGACGATGCGGAAGAGGCCCAGGGCGTAGGGCTTGGCGCGCTCGGTGTTCAGAGCGGAGGGGAGCGTGGGGGAAGCCATGGGGACGGGCTCCTTCGGTGTGGGGGACGGGGCCGGTGGAGCCTCAAGGTTAGGTAGACCTGATTAGTGCTTGCAAGTTCAAGTTTAAGTAGATGGCCAGATTCCGGTTGATTCCCGACTGGGGTTGGCTGGAATCTGCCTTTACGGGGGGCATATATGGACGTAAAGCGAATGCGCCGGGACGCAGGGTTACGGAGTGAGGTCCTCGTCCAGGACCGTGACCAGGCGGGCCCCGGCGCGCCCCGCCCGCGCCTGGTCGAGCCGGAGCCGGGCCGCGCGCCCGGTCAGCGTCAGCGTCATCAGCTGGTTCCCGAACCAGGGGCCGCCCCTGCGGCGCCAGCGCACCGGCGGCCGGCCGAGGCGGCCGTGCCGGGCCAGCCCCCGGCCGAGCCGCCGCCCCCACCGGCTCCACCCGAAGCGGAACGCGGCCCGAAGCGCCCGGGGGACGGAGTTGTGGACGGGCGAGCAGGTCAGCTGGAGCACGCGCGCGTCGGGGCCGCCGGTGGGCCAGACCGGCTCCGCGAGGTAGGCGTGGTGCACATCGCCGGAGAGCACACAGACCGTGGCCGGCGCCTGCGGCCCGGTGCCGGCGCGGGCTATCAGCTCCGCGAGCCCGGCGAAGGAGGAGGGGAAGGCCGCCCAGTGCTCCAGGTCGGCCCGGCGGCGCACCTTCTCGCCGAACCGCGCCCAGCGCGGGCCGCGTTCGCCCCGGCACAGGGCCGCATTCCAGCCCTCCGCGTCATGGACGAGCGGCGGCAGCAGCCACGGCAGCGAGGTCCCGATCAGCAAGTGGTCGTACGGGCCGGTCCCGTCGAGCACCTGCTCCCGCACCCAGTCGGCCTCCGCCTCGTCGAGCATCGCGCGCTTCTGCTCGTCCAGGACCCGGGCCGCCCGGCTGTCCACCATCAGCAGCCGTACGCGTCCGAAGTCGCGGCGGTAGCTCCAGCGCACGGCGGCAGGATCGGCGCCCGCCCCGGCCGCGAAGCGGCGCAGCGCTTCCGTGCCGTCGGGGCTGCTCCGCACCGCCGCGTACAGCGGATCGGCGGCGAGCTCGGCGGGCGGGAGATTGCCGAGGTGCTGGTAGACCCAGTACGACATCAGCCCGCCGACCAGCCGCTCCGACCACCACGGGGTGGCGCGCATCTCGGCCAGCCAGGCGGCGCTGGTGTTCCAGTCGTCGATCAGGTCGTGGTCGTCGAAGATCATGCAGCTCGGCACGGTGGAGAGCAGCCAGCGCACCTCGGGGTCGCCCCACGACTCGTCGTAGAGCCGGGTGTACTCGTCGTAGTCCCCGACCTGCGCCCCCGGCGGGTCGGCCAGATCGCGCCGGGCGGCGAGCCAGCGGCGGGTCGCCGACGAGACGGAGTCGGCGTACACCTGGTCGCCGAGGAGCAGCAGGACGTCGGGCCGCTCGGCGTCCGGGTCGGCGGTCAGGCGCGCGGAGAGGACGGTGGCGAGGGTGTCCAGGGCGTCGGGCCCGGCGGGGTCGCGCTCGCCCTTGGGAGGGGCGGCCCACCGGCAGGACCCGAAGGCGACGCGCAGCGGGCCCGCGCCCGGCGCGGGCGTGCGGATCACGGGCGGGGGAAAGGGGGAGCGTTCGGGCGGCCACACCCCCCGCCCGTCGAGCAGTACTTCGTACGGGGTGGCGGTGCCCGGGGCGAGGCCGGTGACCGGGATCAGCGCGTAGTGGTGCCCGGCGATCTGGAACGTACGGGAGGAGCCCGAGGCGCCGCCGGGGCAGCGCACCTCGGCCGTGCACGGCCGGTCCGCCTCCACCCAGAGCGTGGCCGAGGTGCCGGACGCGCCGTCGACGTACCGCAGCAGTGGTCCCAGGCGCAGTCCGGCCATGTCGTCCCCTCCGTCGCTCCGTACGGTACGGAACGACGAAGGGGCGGGACAGCGAATCTTCAGCAGCCGGCGGGCTTTCAGCAGCCGTTGAGCACGGACTGCAGCGCGGACTTCTCGGCGGTGTCCACGGTCAGGTTGTAGTAGTGCTTCACGTCCACCCACATCCGGGCGTAGGTGCAGCGGTACGCGGTGCGCGAGGGCAGCCACTTGGCCGGGTCCTTGTCGCCCTTGGCCTGGTTGACGTTGTCGGTGACCGCGATCAGCTGGGGTCGGGTCAGGTCGTTGGCGAAGCCCTGGCGCTGCGCGGTCGTCCAGGAGCTGGCGCCCGAGCGCCAGGCCTCGGCGAGCGGGACGACGTGGTCGATGTCGAGGTCGGCGGCGGCCGTCCAGGTGGCGTCGTCGTACTCGGAGTACCAACTGCCGCTGGTGGCCGCACAGCTGGAGTCCGTCACGACGTTGGTGCCGTCGCGCTTGAGGACGACTTCGCGGGTGTTGCAGGTGCCGGACTGGGTGATCCAGTGCGGGAACTTGGAGCGGCTGTAGCCGTCGGAGGAGCCCTCCGGGGTGGCGGTCATGGCGGCGAGATAGCTGCGGGCGGTGGCGGCGCTGACCGGGGTGGGGGGCGAGGCCTGGGCGCCGGGGGCGGTGAGCAGGCTCGCGGTGGCGAGGAGGGCGGCGGAGGCGGTGAGCGCGGAGAGCCTGGCTATTCGACGCGCGTAGACACCTGACATGCGAACTCCCTTGGTGTGGGGGGACCTTGGCCGGGCGCGCGGGTGCGCGGCCCGGTCATCGTGGCGGCACCAGGTTTCCGTGGGGTGGGCGCCAGGTAACAGAGTGACGACATGGGCACGTCACATCAAGGGCTGCGGCGCTGTTGACACCCTTGTCCCGCAAGGTAACTGACGCCCCGTATGCCACGGTTGCCCCACCCGATACGGGGGCGGGTCCGGCGTACCGTGGGCGCGTGCTGCTGCCCGTCAATGTCACGCTCGGGGTCGTTCTCGCCGTACTGCTCCTGGTCGCGGCCGGTGTCGCGGCGGTGGCGCGGCTCGGCCGGGCGAAGGAGATCCTGGTCGCCGGGGTGCGCGCGGCCGTTCAGCTCGCGGTGGTGGCGAGCGCCATCCGCTGGGTGGTCGGCTCGGTGCCGCTGCTGCTCTGCTTCCTGCTGCTGATGTACGCGGTGGCGGTCCGTACGGCCGGGCGCCGGATGACGGCCAACGACACCTGGCGGTGGGCCGCGCTGCCGATCGCGGCCGGGGTGGCCCCGGTGGTCGGCGCCCTGCTGCTCACCGGGCTCGTCCCGGCCAAGGGCATCGCGCTCATCCCCGTCACCGGCATCCTCATCGGCGGCGCGCTCACCGCGACCGTGCTCGGCGGGCGGCGTGCGCTGGACGAGCTGACCGTGCGGCGCGGCGAGGTGGAGGCGGGGATGGCGCTCGGGCTGCCCGACCGGGACGCCCGGCTGGAGGTGGCCAGGACCGCCGCGTCCGACGCGCTGCTGCCCGGCCTCGACCAGACCCGGACCGTGGGGCTCGTCACGCTGCCCGGCGCGTTCGTCGGCATGCTGCTCGGCGGGGCGTCACCGGTGCAGGCGGGGGCGGTGCAGCTGTTCGTGCTGGTCGCGCTGATGGCGGTGCAGGCGGTGGCGGTGTCGGTGGTGCTGGAGCTGGTGGCGCGGGGGCGGGTGCACCGGGACGTGCCGCTGTGACCTCGGCCCCGTCCGGGACCCGGGGGACTTTGGTCCCTGCCGGGTGCGGGGCGGTGTCACGTATTCTGTACGGAGCAGAAGGGGAGTAGCTCTTCGCCGGAACGTCGACATACTGCTGGACCCTCCTTCGGGAGGGACCCAGCCGGCGCCCGGAGGCAGGCCCGCGAGGGCTCGCCAGCGAGACCTTCGGCCGCAGTGAACCATGACCGCTTCCGCTTCATGGCGCAGCTGCTGTGCCGAAGCGACCCCGGATTCTTTCGTTGTCACGCTCTCGGTACGGCCGCACCGCGCCCGACCGATTGAGGAACCTCTTCCGTGCTCAGCTTCACCATCCTGGCGATCACGTTCGGCGTGGTCTTCCTTGCCGAACTCCCCGACAAGACCGCGCTCGCGGGCCTGATGCTCGGCACCCGCTACAAGGCGTCGTACGTGTTCGTCGGCGTCGCGGCCGCGTTCCTGCTGCACGTCGCGCTCGCCATCGCGGCGGGCAGCGTACTCACCCTGCTGCCGCACCGGCTGCTCCAGGCGATCGTGGGCGTCCTCTTCCTCGCGGGCGCGGCGATGCTGCTGTTCAAGAAGGACGAGGAGGAGGACGGGGTGAAGGCCCCGGCCGACCAGTCGTTCTGGAAGGTGTCCGGGGCGGGGTTCATGCTGATCCTGGTCGCCGAGTTCGGGGACCTGACGCAGATCATGACGGCGAATCTGGCCGCGCGGTACGACAGCCCGCTGTCGGTGGGTGTGGGTGCGGTGCTGGCGCTGTGGGCGGTCGCGGGGCTGGGGATTCTGGGCGGGCGGACGCTGATGAAGTACGTGCCGCTTCGGTTGATCACGAAGGTTGCGGCGGCGCTGATGGGTGCGCTCGCCGGGTTCAGCCTGTTTGAGGCCGTGGCCGGCTGAGCCTACTTTCGGGTGCGGGGCCCTCCGGGGGTGCGGTGGCTTTGTCTGCGGGCCGGCTGTGGCTGGTCGCGCAGTTCCCCGCGCCCCTTGGACGCCCCTGCGGGGCGATCTCCGGTCGTTGGTCGGGCGCGGGCCGTCTATGGCTGGTCGCGCCCACGCGGCGGAGCCGCACAGTGTCACAGCCCCGCGCCCCTGAAAGCGCCCCTGTGGGGCGATCGCCGAAGGGGCGCCCCCTATGAAAGGGCGCCCCTGTGAAGGTGGTCGCCCTACTGGGCGATCTCCAGCGTCAGCGTGCCGTTCGGTTCTGCCGTCACCGTTATGTGCGTCAGGTCCGGGACGTGCGCCGTCGGCGTGTGCTTGGCCGCTCGGGGGCCTATGCCTATGACTCGCATTCCTGCTGCCAGGCCCGCCTGGATGCCTGCCTCCGAGTCCTCGAAGACTATGCAGTCGGCCGGGGCGAAGCCCAGTTCGGCGGCGCCCTTGAGGAAGCCCTCCGGGTCCGGCTTGCTCGCGCCGACCCGTTCGGCGGTGACGCGTACGGTCGGCATCGGCAGCTCGGCCGCGCTCATCCGGGCCTGGGCGAGCGGCTCGTTCGCCGAGGTCACCAGGGCGTGCGGCAGCCCGGCGAGGGAGGCCATGAAGGCGGGGGCGCCCGGGACGGGGACGACACCGTCGGTGTCGGCCGTCTCCTCAGCGAGCATCACGCGGTTGTCCGCGAGGTTCTGCTCCATCGGGCGGTCCGGCAGCAGGACGGCCATGGTGGCGTAGCCCTGGCGGCCGTGGACGACCTTCAGCGCCTCTTCGGGGTCCAGCCCGTGCTCCACGGCCCAGCGGCGCCAGCACCGCTCGACCACGGCGTCGGAGTTGACGATCGTGCCGTCCATGTCGAGGAGGAGTGCCTTAAAACCACTAATGACCTGTGAGCTGGGCAAAGGAACCATCCTTGTGTGACACGGCGGGTTTGTTCCACAACGATACAAAACTCGGTCGATGATGACCAGCGCCCCAGGCTGACCACACAGGCAAGGGCCCCGACCCTCTCCACGAGAGGGTCGGGGCCCTTGCGGATCGATGGCGGGCGCAGTGGTCTGGTGGCTACCCGGGAGGGCCGAGCACGTGCTGAGGCTGGTCGAGCCACAGGTGCTGACCGTGGGGTGAGACCGTCATTCCGAATCGGTCGCGTTCAGGCTGTCCCGCGGCCACCCAAGTGAGGTAGGCGGCGGCGATCTCGTCCCAGAGGTTGCGGTCGCCGAACCAAGTCACCGTGTACGCGCTCGCTCCGGGGACGTAGTCGGCCGCGGCCCACGCGCCGCCGGGGTTGTCAGCTTCCACGAGCAGCAGGGAGAACCCGCCGTCCGCATCCGGGGTGGGGAATGCCGTGATGCCGGGCGCCATGGCAGTGATGAAGAGATCTGCTCCCGCCGGGGCGACCGCCACAGATCGCGGATCGAGCCGGGTCGTCGACTCGTGCGCCTTGTCGTTGTGGTGGGGCGACCATACGGCGCTCTGTTGCTGCGAGCGCAGCAACATGAAGCTCGCAGTGGTGGGGAAGCGTCCGATCGCCTGGTCCTCGCTGGTGACGACGAGCCGGGCAAGGAGCCCGTGCCCGTAGGCGGGGGTCCATGGGGCGACGATCACGCCGCCGGGGCGGGTGTCACGGACCCAGGCGTACGGGACGCGCTCGACCGCGCACGTGGCATGGATCCGGTCGTAGGGGGCGGCCTCTGGGTGCCCGTCGCCGCCATCGTCGACGACGAGTCGAGGGGCGTAGCCCGCTGCGTTGATGTTGTCGGCGGCTTGGGCCGCGACTTCCGTGTCGACTTCGACCGAGACGACGTTCTGTGAGCCGACGCGGTGCGACAGGAGCGAAGCGGTCCATCCAGTGCCCGTACCGACGTCGAGCACGCGGTCTGCGTCGCGGGCATCGAGGATCTTCAGGATGGTGAAGACGATGCCTGGGGCGGAGCAGGACGAAGTGGGGGTGCCTTTGCCGGTTCGTAGATCGCCGGTGCCGCCGTCGAGCTGGGTCACGATGGAGGCGTCGGAGTAGACCGCCCTCAACCACGAGAGTTCGTCCTGGTCGCGGTCGATGCTGTACCCGGGGGCGGGGCCGTCGGGCTTGACCCACGCCACGTCGGGGATGAAGTGGCGGCGCGGTACCGCTTCGTAGGCTGCGCGCCATGGGCCGGAGAGCTTGCCGGCCGTGGTGAGCTGCTGGGCAAGCTGGTGGGCGAGGTGCTGCTCCTTCATGTGGGGGCCTTTCCGGTGAGCAGGTCGGCGAGTGCGCTGGCCACGCCTATCCCGGTCTCTTCGGCGAGCCAGTCCCATTCGCCGGACTGGTTCGTTTCGAGGAACACCCATTGGCCGTCTGGCGAGTGGATCAAGTCGACGGCACCGAAGACGAGTCCAAGCTGCCGGTGCAGCTCGACGAGCTTGCGCGACACGGCCTCGGGTAGCTCAATCACTCGGTAGCTGAGGGCGTCATAGTCCGAACGCCAGTCAGTGTGTCCGCGGTCGGTCGAGGCATCGATCGCGACGGCGAACACGCGCTCACCGACGACGAGCGCCCGCGCTTCGTGAGCCTTGGGGACCTGCTGTTGAAGCAGGTGGGCGGTGTGTCCGAGGGCAGGGTCGAGCAAGTCGTCGAGATTGGTTACCGGACTCGTGTAGATGGCGCGTAGCTTGTTGTCGTCGGCGTGCCAGATGCCGGAGAGGGGCTTGTAGACGATCGGGCTGTCCTGTTGTTTGGCCCAGTGATGCGCTCGGTCTGGGTCGTTGGTGATCAGGGTCGACGGGATGTCGAGGCCGACTCGGGACGCGGCCGCGAGCTGATGCGGCTTGTACTCGGCGCGGGCCGCCGCGATCCGGTCGTTGACCCATACGGCGCTGTCGAGGGCGCCGAGGACACCGCCGAATCCGCGCCGGGCCTCTCCGTAGGCGAACTGCTGCTCGGCGGGATTCATGCCCTCGGGTAACTGAAACTGCGTGGGGCGCCGGTAATAGACGGCGCCCACGTCGGTGAGGTCGAGCGCACTGCGCCCGGTTCCGGTGATGGTCCCGGCCCATGTCGCGCCCGTTGCGATCTCTGCGGACATGGTGATGCGAGTCGGGAAGTCGGCGGAGTCCAGCCGCACGAGCGGGACGCCGCGCACAGCGAGTTCAGCCGCTACACGGTTAGCGGTGGTGTCCTCGTCGTTGGTGAGGATCAGAACAGTGTTTCCCATGGCTGCGGGCTCCTCAGTCGTCCGAGACTTCCTCGCCGGGGCTGGAGGAGTCGGTGTCACCGCTGGTCGCCTTGCTCGCTCCTTCGTGCTTGCCGGCCGACGGGCGGGGGACGGTGGCGAACGCCAGTCCCCACGGGCGGGCGGGGGTCGGGGCGTCGGCGATGCTGGTCATGATGTGCCGGAAGGGGTTCAGCGGGAAGAGATCGCCGACCCGCTCGAATATCCCTCGGGACTCGCCATCTGGCGAATGCGTCACGAGGTCAAGCGAGTTGCTGTCGCTGCTGACAGCCTGTATGGACATGGTCGCCTCTTTCTGCGCTGTTGGTGCGCCGCCACACGACGTGCGGCGCTGGCCTGAGCAACGGGCAGTAGAGCGTTCCGGTGCGGTCAAGGCGTGTTGCTGTGGCCAGGACCGTCGCACCAATTGTGTGCCGTGAGTTGAAGAAAAAGAGCGGGCCGGATACACCACTGGGCCGTGCGGCCATCGTGGAGCATCAGGGTGAACGTGACGGACTCGCCACGGGCCAAGGTGCCGAGGGCAGGGACGTGCCCGGTGTCTGCCCAGGAAATGGCCCGGCGGGACTCGCGTGCGTCGAGTGCCAGAACGTGACCGGCGCGCAGGTCACACCGGAGCGTGCGCACTGCTCGCCATGCCGTATCCAGCATGGACAGCCGGGATACGTGAGGTACGGCGGTGTGGGCGCTGGGATAGAGCAGCACCTCGTACCAAAACCCTCCGGCGATGGCTCCTTCAGCGCGAGACAGGGTCGACGCTCGGAGTGTCTTCGTCCCCATCGTCTGCCCTCCTAGTGCGGCGGCGCGGTTGCCGACTTCCTATGGCTGACGATGCTTGGGAGACCGACCTTGGGGTCCCCTTCAACAGGCTTGCCAGTGATTGAAGTTGGCGGTGCAATCGGCATGGGTTCGCCGATGAAAGTGGCCCGAGCCGCGACGTAGGGAGACCGTAGCGTCAGTGATGTGTCGGGAACAACACCGCTACATCGCGAGGGTGAAACTGTTCAAGATTGGCATATGCCAGGCGCGCAAAACGCCCCGCATCTGAACGATGCGGGGCGTCTGTGTGCTTCTAGATTAGGTGATCGTATTCGCCAGCCTTGACGCCAAGGATGAAGTCGCGCAGCTTCTCCGGGGTCGTGGTGATCAACTCGTCGGGTTGATCGCTTTCGCGCAGCTGGATCGCCTTGCCGACCTTGCGTACGCCGATGCAGGAATTCCCAGATTGACAGAATGACGACTCCTGCCAAAGATTATCCGACATTAATGCCTTGCCTTTCACAATTCCTCTGTGATGCCTTGGATAAAGTCTCGTGATTCTGCCACCGAAAGAGCTTTGGCTTCCATTCGGTCGAGGAGGTTGCGATAATTCCGCAACTGTGTAGGTGAGTCCAGAAAAGCCACTCCGTGGGTGGCGTCAAGCTGTACAGTGTCCAGCTCGGCAACGTCGCCCTGGGCGTAGAAGATGGATTGTCCGGACCCTGCGAATCCTCCAGCGCTGAACGGAATGACCTTAATTGTGATGTGCGAAAGTTCGCTCATGCTCAACAGGTGTTCGAGCTGCTTGCGGGCCACCTTCTTCCCGCCAAACTGCATGCGAAGGGCTGCCTCATGGATTACTGCGGCGTACTTCGGCGGCCATTCTCTGTTGAGGATCTCCTGACGTCGCAGTCGGTGGGTGATGCGGCGTTCGAGGTCGATTCCGAGTAGTGGCGGATCAGTCTCGGAAAAAATCGCATTAATGTGTTCCGGGGTCTGTAGTAGGCCGGGAATGTGTGCAATCTGATATGTGCGCAAGCCTTGGCAGTGGTGCTCAAGTTCTGCCAGATCAATGAAGTCGGCAGGAAGGGTTTCCCGGTACTCGCTCCACCAGCCCTTGGTGCGATCTTCGGCCATCTTGATAAGCGCGTCGACGTACTGCTGATCGTCGCAGCCGTAGACGCAGGCAAGCGCGCGAATGCGCTCCCCGCTGACGCCGAAGCGCGCCGTTTCCATGTGGCTGATCTTTGTGTGGTCGATGCCCAGTAGTACCGCAGCCTCGCGGGAGTTGTGGCCGGCGCCTTCCCTGAGCCTTCGCAGTTCCGCGCCAAGTCGCCGCTGGCGCGCTGTCGTGACTGTCCTGGGAGGCATGCCGCAAGTGTGCCTGTGAGGGTGGCCGGGGTCCACCCTGATCAACATAGCTACGGCTTGGGGTAGCTATGTTGATCCCGCCTGCCTTATGGTCCTAGTAGCACCGCGTCGCACGCCAGTGAGTCCGAAGTGCAGTCGCAAGCACGCCCGTTGGCGTGTTCCCTGGGGGCGACCAACGCCACGGCGGGCGGGTTACGCGCGGTCTACAACCGCATTGGGAGACGACGACATGACCGCAGCCTTAGTACCTCCCGCACCACCTGTACCGACCTCGACGAGGACCCTGCGCGTGAGCGCGGCGAACCGTGCGAGCACCGCCAGCGAGATGAGGGCGCTGGTCGCCGCGCTGTTGACCTTCACCGGTCACAAGGGGCTTGTAGAGTCCGCGCGTTCGTGCACGAGCGAGCTGGTCGCGAACGTCTACCGCCATACGAACGCGGCTCTCGTCCACGTCGAGGTGACCCTCGCCCCCACGTACGTGACGGTGTACGTGTACGACGATCGGCCCCGCGTACAACCTGTGCCGCCCGAATACCTGACGCTGCAAGAACAGGGGATGGGTCTCAAGCTCGTGACTCTCATGTCCGACGCGTGGGGCGTAACTGTCTACGGTGGTGCGGAACCGCACTCCAAAGCTGTCTGGTTCAAGATGAACGAGGGCGGCAAGGGGGCGTCCGCATGATCCGCCCGGAAACCGTGCACGTGGTGCGCTATGGCCCGGTGGGCACCCCGGCAGCGGTGCAGTTGTGGTGCGACCTCGCGACGCTCGTCGAGTTGACGCCCGAACAGGCGCGCTCCCTCACGTACGAGCTGGGTGACGAACTCGGGCTTGCTGTCTCTCCCCGCGGCTCTTCGTGGGAGGTGGCTACATGAGTGCGTCGCCCGCGTTATGGGGCCTGCTCGCCTTAGCGGTGGGCCTTGGTTTGCTCGCCCTGGTAGCGATCTACTCCTCGATGCCCTCTCCGTACCGGGCCACGTGCGAGCCTCCCACTGATCGGGACGGCTATTCGTACACCTGCTACTGCTGGCGCGCCCCCGTGCGCGTGACCGTCCACACCGGCGCAGGCCGCAGACGGCGGGTGCATGCCCGCAACGAATGGCCTGCCCACGATCGCCGCGTCCGCCCAGCCTCCCCAGAAGAAGAGGCGGACTGCGGCACGGAGGGGGATACAGTTCCCGCGCCGGTGGCCGTGTAGGTCCCCGGCGCGGTGCCCCCCTTCGGGGCCCTCGACGGCTGCGGGGTTGCCGTCGAGGGCCCTCTCGCATCTGCCACAACGAAGAAGGTGCCCCCCGTCACCGGCATCGGCCGGTGACGGGGGGCGTGGTGCTGTTAGGGGCGGGCGAGTTGCCACAGGGACAGGGCAAGGCCGATTACGCCGACGGCGGCGGCCAGTGAGGGCAGAGGCCACCGGCCGCGTTCGAGGGCGTCGACGCGGTTGTCGAGGTCGGCGAGGGCGCGGTCGGTCTGGTCGCCGCGCTGCACAAGCAGGGCGAGGGCGCCGTCGACGCGGGCGAATCCCTCGGCCATGGTGCCGCGGAGCTTTTCGAGCTCGACGGCGACGGGCTCGGGCGGGGGCGGTTGGGTCACGCGCCCTCGCCGTGGTCGTCGGCCAGGCCGAGGCCGACGCGGTCGAGCAGGGCCTCGACGACGGGCAGGGCCATCACGCGGGCGAGGCCACCGGCGACAGAGAGGGCGCCCGCGACCCAGGGCAGGGACGCGGGGACGCCTGACGCGTCAACGATGGCCGGCAAAGCCACGGCGAGGGCAACAGCGGTCTGAAGGACGGTGCGGATGGTGCGCTTTGCGGCATCGGTCATGGGGGTTTTCCTTCGGTCGGGGAGGTCTGGGGGGCTGCTCTCGGGGTGGGTTTAGACGTTGGGGACGTGGAGGGCTTCCCACGAGGTCGGGCCGGGCCATCCATCCGCGTCGGCGCCGCGGTACCCAAGCCGCCGCTGCCACTTCGCGTAGCTGGCGCGGTCCGCGTCGGTCCACTGCGGGCCGGGGCCCTCGACGTAGGCCGAGCAGCCCTCGGCGACCAGACGCGTTCCCATCGCGGTGATGATCGGCGAGCGAGGGGAGCGCTGGAAGAAGCCGACGCCCGGGAACGGCTCGTACGCTGGTGTCGGCGTGCCGCTTCCGCCGGGCCGCGGAGCGCCGCGCTGGACCCACGCGTACAGGGGCGCGCCGGGGCAGTCGGTCGCGTACCCGTCGCGGTGTCCGCGGATCTCCGAGCCTGCGCCGCCGCTGGCGCGAAGCCACTCGATGGCGTCGCGCAGGCCGCCCAGCTGGGCGTCGGTGGGCTGGGTCAGTCCGGAGCTTCCGACCATGGCGCACACTGAGTAGTGCGCAATGTTCAGGGGCTGATTGCCGTTGGCGGCTGTCTTCTTGTGCGCGCCGCGCCCCTCATAGACGTAGCCGTGGGGGCAGACCATCGCGTTGTACGCGATGTCGCTGTAGTCCTCCTCACGGTTGGCGAGGTGGCTTGCCTGGATCGCGCGGACGCGGCCCGCGCACGAGCCGTGGCTCTCCGGGCGGGCGAGCGATGCCGGGACGGCCGTGCCCTCGTAGTGGATCTTCACACCGCGGGTGCTCCCGATATAGGTGAGCGAGTACCGCGAGGGGCGGGCGCCCCACCGAGCGCGGGTGACGAACTGCATGCAGAACCTTCCTGGGCTGGACATGAAAAACGCCCCGGCCAACAGGCACGGGGCGGAATGAGTCGGGCCGGCGCGGTTACGAGCGGTCGCTTCCGGCGCCGGGGGACAGCTGGGCCGGCTCGGCGCCGGGCGCGCCGAGCAGGTGTGCGGCGGTGGTCTTCGTCAAAGAGGCGGGCGGCGCCTGCGGCGCCTCACCAGGGGTGAACGTGTTCCTTTGGTAGCCACCCATCACATTGGTGCTGATCTGGCCCTGTCCGCTGGTCACGGTCTGGCGGATACGCCACGTGACGTGGGCGAAGTGGGCGAAGCGGTGCATGGGGCGGGTGAGCTCGTTGGCGGTCCAGCGCCCGGAGGCGCCGCCGGAAACCGTCCACGTCTGCCAGTTCTCCCACGTGTTTGATCCGGCCGTGTTCGCTTCCAGCTCGACGCGCGCGGAAACGTTGGCGGGGCAGTAGGTTTCGATGCCGAGCCAGAACACCGGGCACTGCACCCGCGTCGCGGCGTACCACGCGACCGCGCCTGTGGTGCTGTTGGTGGTGGCGCCTGATGTGGGCTGCCATGCGATGGGCAGCGAGGGGCGGCCGAGGTGGCGGTCGCTGTATGCATCGTCCATGACGATGGCCGACCGCCCGTCGCGGCTCCACATACGGACCATGTTGGAGGTGTCCGTACCGGACCCGCCCACTGTCCATGCCGCCGAGCCGTCGTCCCGTCCCAGCCGCGTACCGTACGTGCCGTCGGCCCACTGCCCCGTGGACAAGGCGACCTTTCCGTTCGGCCCGATCACGGCGAGGCTTCCGCCCTCGCCGATCGTCACCCGCCCGTGAGTGATCGTGTCCATGGCCGGGCGCATCTGAGCCCGGCCGGACAGCTCGCGTACCTGGCGTTCGAGGGCGCGGATGCGGTCAAGGAGATCGAGGGGGATCACTGCCACTTACGGCACCTCCAGATACAGCTTGGCGGTCTCTGGTCGCCCCCTCTCGGGTGGGCTGATGGACAGGCCGACGATGCGGTATCGCTCGTCGAGGTGGTGCCATAGGTCGCGGATGCGTAGCCGGATGGTGGAGCCGAGCAGGGCGGGAGACAGCTCGGTGCGGTCGAGCGCGACCGTGATTTCGGGGATCGTGTGCGGGCGGCGCGCGGTGGCGAAGTCGGCGCGGGCGTGCGCGTCGAGGACGCCTTGGTCTTCCACGGTCGAGTAGTCGCTCGCGCCGTCGAGCCGCGGCCATCCGGCGCCGATGTCGTCGTCGGCGACCAGGGCGGCGGACAGGAGCGGTACCGATTGTGTGGTCTGGTTCGAGTTCGTCGAGGCGCCGCGCGACTGCCACGACGTCGCCCGCTGTGTCCCGTCCACGGGCCATGCGTAAGCGAGGACCGGGCCAGGGTGAGCGAGGACGATCTCGGTCGTCGAGCTGTGGATGGCCGGGTGGCCCAGTTGCAGGCGTTTGACGCGGCGTCCGGTCTCGGGATCACGGTGGACGGCGATACGCCACTCGAACCCGCCGTCGACCGAGCCGAGTTGGCTAAGGAGGTCGCGGATCGTCGGCATGTCGTACCGGCTGTATACGCGGTCGCGGCGGATGCCCGAGAGGTGGTCGTCGCACTCGATGCCGATGTCGCCGCCAGGTACGCGCTGCGCGTAGTCGACCAGGCCCCGCGCAATGTCGAACTGATCAACTCCCGTCGCGGTCTGGGTGTCGAGGAGTCTGCGGTGGTCGAGGTAGCTGTCGAACGTGCCGGCCCCTACGGCCATGGACAGGAACCCGCGGGCATCGCTGGTCACGGTGGCGGTCCACAGGATGCCGCCCCACCACAGATAGCGCCCGCGCTCGATCCACAGAGCGGTTCGGGCGGGCTGCACGGCGGCGCGGATACGTGCAGCCATACCGGCATTGGGGATCGGGATCGCGCCTGTCGCACTGCCGGTCTTGCCGATCCAGTCATCGAGGCCCACCCCCTGAATAGGCAAGACGTCGAGAAGCTGATCGGTGCGCAGATCGCAGAACAGGGCGCGGTAGGCAGAAGGAGACAGTAGGCACCTCGCAATTTAGAACTCGCCATGGCGATCAATGAGTTGAGAGAGCTACGCTCGTGACAGCGAGGCGGGGCCTCGCGCGTGGAAGTGAGGCAGGACGACGGCAACGAGGACCGTCGAAGAAGCTGCTGAACGAGCTGCGTTCAACCGGTGGACGGCTTCCAAGGGGGGCACCGGCGGCGTAGCTGTACGGAAGAGTGCTTTGAAGCGTCCGAAGCCTCAGTAAGGCCACATCTACATCCATGTGGCCGAGCTGAGGTGTACCCCCTGCCATCGGTTCGGCCACCCTTTCGAAAGGGTTCGGACCGGTGAAACTCTCCGCCTTCGCCGCGCAACTGCTCTTCCTGGTCCTGGCGGTGGTTTCCTCCGCCCTTGTCGCCGTGGTCGCTGGCGTGCTCTGCCACGTGGCCGGAACGGGGATCGCTGGCTCAGTGCTCTACGGCGGTGGCGCGTTCATCCTGTGGATGACGCTTTCCGTCACCGTGCTGACCGCGCTCGGCCTGCTTGGAGGAGGCACCGCGAGCGGTCCGTGACCAGACTTCCGGTACCGCTATGCCGGGCCCTGCCATGTGAGGGCGGCTTTGCTGTACGAGCCGTCGATACCCGTCAAAGCAGAGTCGGTGTAGATCGACATTTCGATGTAGTCGTTGGCGCGCAGCACTACGGGGCGGGCGGCGGCGTTGCCCTGCCCTCCGCTGGATGTGGCGATGTAGGACACCTGCATGTCGCCGGTCCCGTTGATCAGGATGCGGACGCGGGCGTTGGTGGCGCCGCTCGGCCAGATCTGATGGGCGTAGGCGACGTACAAACCAGTGACCGGGGCGACCAGCCTTGTCGGCGCGGACGGCGACCACATAGCCGCGTCGGTCGCGGCGTCCGTGCCGTCCCACACGACGGTGGTGTACTGGCGCGCGGTGAGGTTGTACTTCGCGGACTTGAAGGCGCTCGCATAGTGCCGTTCGGCTGCGTCCCGCCAGGCCGTGCCGTCCCAGCGCTCCAGGACCCGCCCGTTGTCGCGGTACTGGCCGACGTAGGCGCCGGGGGTGGACTGGGGGCCACCGGGCGGGGTGATCCCGCCGTGGGAGGTGGTGTAGCGGCGCCGGTCGATGAGGGCTGAGGCCCAGGTGATGCCGCCGCTACCGGCGGACGCTCCGGCCGGAACGACGACGTCCCACAGGCGCAGCGTGGCCGGGGGCAGGGGCGGTGCGGACGGTGCCGAATTCGCCTCGCCGACGATCACCTCGATACGGGCGAGTGTCTGCCCGCTCGTGTCGTACAGACCGTCATAGACGCGGAGGACGATGGAGTCGACCCGGGTGAACTGCGCGTGCCCATCACCGACGCTCACGACTTCCGGGGCGGTGACGGCAATCGGGTAGGCGCCCTGAGAGAGGGTGCCTTGCACGAGAGCGCGGCCGGTGCCGATCTGCACCGACATGGCCGACAGGCCAGTCGCCTTGAGCGGTGTACCCCCGGCGATCACGCCGTCGCGGGAGGTGAGTTCGCCCTCGGGCACCATCGTGCCGAGCGGCGCTTGTCGTGTGTCTTCACGGGTCTGTCCGCCCGGGGCGGTGAGCAGCCAGGCAGAGCGCACGGTCATCGCTTCGGCCTCCTTACCAGTAGGCCGAGCGATACCGCAGCGTCGCGGTGGCTCGGGGATCGGATGAACCGGGCGCCGCCCGGAAGGCGAGATTCGTCGCGCCGGGCGGGAAGGCGAACAGCTGCTCGGGCACGCTGCGCGCACTCACGGTGTAGAGCCGGGAAGCCGAGCCGTTGAGGGTGACCGTCCCGGCCGCGGTGTCGACGATCAGCTCGTCGCTGTCGGCGAGGACGAGGTCGTATTCGAGAACGTCGCCCGTGTTGATGTTGGTCAGGCTCGGCCGTTCGACCGGGCCGCGGAAGGAGACGACGGGGTGTGTGGCGGCGTCGCCGTCGTTGCGCGCGGTCAGGTTGCCGGTCGCACCGGGCGGTCCCCAATCGAGCGGCCACGCAAGGCCGGACTTCCAGTCGAGGCCGGGCTCGGCCTGTGGCAAGCGCGTCTCGATGCGCTGTTCGGTCAGGCTGTAGCGGCGCGGGTCGCTCGCCTCGAACTGAAGTGCCCCGCCGGTGATCGTTCCCAGGGCGTAGCCGAGGGTCGTGGGGATCGCCCGGCGGGTGGCGCGTGCGTAGGCGAGCAGGGGGCCGCGCTCATCCAGCCATACCGCGAGGGGGCGTTCCTCCTCGACGGGTGCGGTCGCGGCGTTGAGTGCGCCGACGACCGCGCCGACCGTGCTGTTCGGCGCACGGACGACCAGACCGTCGACGCTGACCGTCCGCGCTTGTGCGAGCAGCGGACCAGGGAGCGCACCGTGGGCGTTGCTGCGGGGCACGCTGCCGGAGTCCAGGGAAGGGAGGTCTTCCCAGCCGGTGAGAGTCCGCCACCGGTAGGGGGTTCCTGCGCCGAGCAGGAGGTCGCCGTACTGGGCTTGCCCGGGGCGGGTGAGGAGCGAGCCAGCCACGAACACCGCTCACCCCCTCGTCTTGGCCAGCCATGCGAGTGCGCGGGCGGTGTCGTCGGGGGTTTGATGCTCGGCGGCGTGCCAGTGCTCGATGTGCACGACCGCGCCGCCCGGCACAGCCGCGGCGAACGGGGAGCCGTAGGCGCCCGCGCGTGCGGGGGCAGGCGCAATCTGGGGGATGGGGGGCGGGGTGACGAGGCTGCGCATGGTGCGGTCGACCGCACCCGAGCCCGACTCGATGCCCGCCACCAGGCCCGCGGGAATCCACCGGCCCACATCGCGCGCCAGCACACGACTGGGCGAGTGGATGCCCAATGCTTTACGGATGGGGCCGGGGATCATCTGCTTGGCCCACGAGGTGAGCTTGTCCTTGATCCAGCCGCCGAGGGACTGCACGCCCTCCCACAGGCCACGGACGAGGTTCTTGCCCTCGTCCACCAGGAGCGAGCCGAGGTGTCCGACAGCACGAGCGAGCATCTGCGGCAGGCCGCGCAGCCACGTGAGCAGCGTTTCGCTGCGCTCGACCGCGCCGTCCTTGAATCGCTGAAACCCGTTGGTGGCAGCCCGGTTCATGGTCGGCCCGAGCGACGCAAGCGCCGACATGGCCCGGCCCGGCAGGCCGCTGACCCAGCGCACGACGGTGTCGATGCCCTGCTGTGCCCACACTCCGAGCTTGGTGAACAGGTCGCGCAGGAACGTTCCGACGTTGCTGACGAGGGTCTTTGCTGACGTCCAGGCCCCGGAGAAGTCGCCCGAGAGCAGCTGCGTGACCATGGTCAGGGCCGGGACGACAATGTTCGTGAGGTATCCGGCGAGCAGGTCGGCGAACACCGCGGCGAGCCGGGCGACAAGAGTGATCAGCGGAGTCAGCAGCGGCATGAGCGCCGCGAGCCCCGTGGAGATCAGCTGTCCCAGGACCGTCAGCAGCGGCGCGAGTGCCACCACCACCGACGTGAACGCGGCCCCGATCTGGGCAATGCTCGGCGCGAGTGCCACGACCAGCTGCGCCAGCACCGGGAAGATCGTCTGTGCGAGCGACGACAGCAGTGCGGCAACGGGCGTCACCAGCGCGGGCAGCTGTGCGAGAACGGGTGCGAGTGCTTTTGCCAGTGCCTCGACGAGCAGTTGCACCACCGGGGCGGCCCGCTTGATCACGTCACTGAGCGCCGTCAGCAGCGGGGTGAGCGCGGGCAGCAGGGACGCGGCGAGCTTGCCCACGATCGGCAGCAGCGGGGCCACCGCGTTCACCAGCGCCGCCAGCACATCGGCGGCGGCATCAAAGACCGGGCCGAGTCCCTTGATGACCGGTGCCAGCCCCTCGTCGAACTCCGTGATCAGACGGGCGAGTGGCGGCCCCAGCTTGGCCAGCGCGGGCCCCAGGGAGCCCAGCAGCGTCTGTACGAGGGAGGCCAGAACGCCCATGAGGGCGGACACCACCGGTCCACCGGCTTGAGCCAGCACGCCGAGGAACTGCCCCAGAGCGGGAAGGATCACGGACAGGGCGCTGAAGATGCCGCCCAGCGCTGTTGCCGCTCCCGAGGCCCCCGTACTCAGCCCCTGGAACAGGCCGGCCACGCCCGTACCGAGTTGTCCCAGCCCGGTCGACAGTGCGTCGACTACGGGCAGGGAGGCTTGCAGTGCGGACACCAGCCCCGGCAGCACGTTCGCCACCAGGGCCCCGATGCCCGCCACGAGCGGCTGCACCATCGGCGCAGCCGCCGCGAACAGACCGCCCAGGCTGGGGGCGATCTGCTTGAACGTTCCTTCGATCTGGTGCGCGGCCTGAACGAACGGTGCCACCAGCGGCTGAGCCGCCTTCTGCACGATGGCTTTGACCGACTCGGCCATGTCGGAGAACGCGGCCTTGACCTTCGCGTTCTCGGCGAGCACCTTCGCCCCGAGCCCGATCACCGCCAGCGGGACCGCGGCGAGTGCGCCACCGGCCGCGACCGCGCCACCGGCCAGCAGCATCGTGCTGACCTTGACGGCCGACAGCAGCGGCCCCAGCACATTCAGCGAGCGGCCTGCCCTCTCGGCACCACCGCCCACGTCCTCGCCGAGCGCCCGCCCGGCATCCTGTGCCCCGGCCCGGACACCCTCGCCCAGTGCCTGGCCCGCATCCCCGGCCGCAGCGGTGAGCTCATCCGTCAGCGCCTGCCCGGCAGTCTGGGCCCCGGCCCGCACTCCGTCACCGAGTGCCCGGCCCATGGCCGCGGACTCCGAGACGTAGCGGCCGCGCATATCGCGCAGCCGCCCGGCGGTGTCGCGCTGCAACCCCTGGAGTGCTGCCTCGGCCCCGGCGACACCGCGGCGGGCGCCGGTGTCGTCGAGGTCGATATAGCCGGTGAGTTCACCGATGGTGAGGGCCACGGAGCACCCCCTATGAAGTTGTGGAGCTGTTCAGTTGTTGATCAAGTGCCCCCGTCGGCCGGTGAGTCGGGCGATCTCGGCGGGATCGGTCACGGCCCGGGGCGTCGTGCGCCACGCCGTGGCGAACCCTGACTCGGCAGGCAGGCCGGCAAGGAGCACGAGCAGGCGCCGCGTGGACAGGGCGGCAAGATCACGGGCGGCGAGGTGGTACTCGCGGGCGAGGTCGGCCTCGACGGCGGCCCAGTGGGTTACGACTGCCTGCCAGAACTCGGCCGCTTCCCCTGCCCCCGACTGGCGCTCCGGCGGCCGGAACGATTCTGCGTGGGCCGGGGCGAGGGAGCTTTTCCCCTCGCGTCCTCGCGCTGCTTGTACTGCTCGGCCGCCTGGGCGATGGTGATGCTGCCCGGGTCGGCGGTGTTCGCGGTCGCCCAGATCAGCAGTATGCCGAGCTGGTCGTCGTCCATGCCATGGGTGGTGAAGTCGTCGGCGGCGTCCGGACCGAACAAGGTCGCGAGCAGGGCGAGGATGTCCTCGGGACGGGCCGAATGCTGCACGCGGTGGAGCTGGACCGTGAACAGCGCGGGCAGCGTGGCGGGCAACTGGTAGTCGCGCCCGAACAGGCGCAGCGCGGCACCCGTGCGCCTGGCCGGACCATGCTCAGCAAAGAACGCGTCGAAGTCGGCGACCTGTACGGGCGCCACTTCACGATGGTCAACGACACCACCGTCCTGGGGATCGCTCACGGGGCGGTCACCACCGGGGCCGTGGTCGGCTTGCCGCACCGGGTGAAGGTCGCGCCCCACGACGTCTTGTCGTTGGTGCCGCCGGACTGCTCGCCCGGCGACATCGTCGCCTCCCACACGGTCCAACTGGTCTGCGACACGTGGCGATAGCGCAGCTTGTTGCGGGAGTCGGCCCCCAGCCGGTACGTCCACACGTCGTCCACGTACTTCTGCCCGGGGTCCTGAATGCCGTTGGCCGCGGCGTACAGGCCCGAGATCTCAATCGTGGCGCCCCGCTGCATGACGTCCTGTTCGTAATAGCCGTTGCTGTCGTTGGTGGTGGTGTCGGCGGTCTCCTCGTTCTCGGACTCGTTGCGTGACCAGCTGGTCAGGTGGCCGATGGTTAGCCACTTGTCGGCGGGGTCTGTGCCGTCCTCGACTTCGAAAACCCAGCCGCGTGCATCAATGGGGCGTCCCCCCATGGACTTTCCTCCTCAACGGAAAGGGCGCTGGGGTGACGGAGGTCAGCCCAGCGCCCTTGTGGATTAGCGTGACACGTGAATCAGCTATTGCCTCGCCGAGTGAAGATGATTTCCAGCACCTGGCGGGCCCGCAGTCGCACCAAGGGGTCAGGGTGCGCGATGGCGGTCACGATGACGGCGCCAACGATCGCGCCCATGGAAGTGAGCGGCGCAATGGCCGCAGTGATGTCTGGCATGGGGAAGACCGTAGCGCAGCGGGAATTGCCGCCGCAGCGCGCCGGAATCGGCCTCGGATGTAGGCGAGGTTTATTAATTAATTGACAAGGATTTCTGAACTATTTAATTGATTAATTTAACTATTTCCAAGCCTATTTCTCTAAGGCTAATTCATTTTATGGCCTCTATGTGTGCGAGTTCGCACGCGAGGCGGAGTTCACCCGAATGGGTGAAGGGTGCGTGGCGAGGAAGGCGAGGCTCCTCGGGTGGCAGCGGCTCGGGATGCCAGAGCGGCCCTGTGGAGTGTGGCGACCTTGGCTTAGCCCTACGCGCGGTGGACGGTGGGGGCTGACACGTCGAGGTCGAAGTTCACGACGTGTTCGTGCCGGCCGGTGCTGTCGGGGCCCATGGGGGCGGGGGTGCCGCGCGCGGAGGCGAGGATCAACCACGGTCCGTCGGGCGGGAGCTGGATACCGGCGAGGCCGTGAAGCTCGCTGTAGATCGCTTCACAGCGGCGGCGTGAGGCGCGCGGGTCGGGGCCGCCGCGGACACGGACCTGGAGACGGCGGGTGTCGCAGGGGTTGAGCGTGTCCTGTGCGCCGCCGTCGTACAGCCACAACCCGACCGCGGCGTCGGGGGCGGGCGGCATGTTCTCGATGAACAGGTCGCCGCCGATTCCGTCGGGCCGGTAGGTGGCGTGGCCTTTGACGGTGAGCAGTCGGGCGAGGGAGTCGAGCAGGTCACCCACGAAGCGACCGCCGAAGCTGCGCGGCGATGATCTCGGCGACTGTTCCGGCTTCCTCGGTCAACGGCCCTTCGAGGTACTTCGCCGTACGCCCCGCATCGTGGCGGTAGTTCAGCTCTTCGTGCTGGCGCACCGCGTACGGGGTGTCGTAGGAGACGCTGGCGGTCAGGCTCGACTCGTCGACAGTCGCGGCACCGGACCGTTCGAGGGTGGCCTCTTCGATCGGAACGCGCTTACGGGACTCGGTCAGGACATGCTCGGAGGCGATCCGCAGACCGCGGACGGCGCCGGCGCGGGTGCCGCGCAGGACGGCGTCACCGTTCCAGCGAAGACGGGCACGCTGGGTCATTCGCAACTCACCTCCGTGGACTGCGGCACGGGCAGACCCGGCGCGGTGTGGTGGGCGATGGTGATCGCCTTCGTGGTGCGGCCATCGGGCAGCGTGATGCGGGACTCGGCCGGACAGACGAGGCCGGGATCGGCGATGATCTGCGCGGTGCTGGTGACCTCGCGCCCCTCGCGGTCGCGCACGGTGCGGACGGTCTCGGCGACCAGCGCGGGAACGTCGGCGACGGGCGGCCCGTACACGGCCCCGTACGCCCCTTCGCCTTGATAGGGCTCAACGGTGATGCGGTGGCGGAGCAGCCAGCGGGGGACGTTCACCAGATCACCCCCGGAAGCAGTCCGGCGCGGGTCAGGGCGCGGTGGGCACGCGGGGCGAGGTCGACCTCGCCGGGGCCGGTCGGGGCCTGTTTGCGCCCGGAAAGGGCCACGGGGCCGATACTGACGGCGTCCCACTTCCCGGCGGCGCCCGTGCCGTCGTCGCCCGTGGCGGCCTGGTACTCGACCTGTGCACATGCGGCGTCGGCGAGGGCCGCGGCGACCTTCGCCTCGGTCGGCATACCGGTGCTGTCCGTGGCATACAGGGCGGTCAACAGGGCGTCGTCCACGTCCTCACTGGCGCGGGCGAGCAGCCGCTCGGCCCCGGGCGGGGCGGGCTGTCCGGTCCATGCGGCGAGCTGTTCGGGGGTGGCGTAGACGCGGCCCAACGGCTACCCCTCCTTGCGTGGCTTGCGGGTAGACGGCGAATGCTCCGCGGCCGGTGGCTGCGGGGCGTCGCGCTCGGTGCCCGGAGCAGGGTCCGGGGCGGGGTGTTCGTGGTAGCGGCGCAACAGCACGGGGGAACGTTTCTCCTTCCCGGTCAGGTGGCGGCGAGGGTGCCGACGCAGACGCCCTTGTCGTCGAGGCGCTTGACGGCGTAATGGACGTTCGTGGTGATCACGGTGGTGCGCTTGAGGATGTCGCGGTCGGTCTCGACGAGGGGGCGGCGCTTGTAGAGGGCGCCAAGGCTGTTGTTCTTTAGGATCATGAACTTGCCCGCAGCGATCCGGTTCGTGATGAACACGGGCAGTCCGGCGATGGCGCCGATCTGGCCCGTGCGTACCGGGGTGTCGCCGCCGAGCTTGGATGCGTCGATGAACTGCGGGTCGGCGAACGCCTCGGCCTGCTGAGCGGAGTTGAGGAACAACCCGGCGAACTCGGCCGGCTCCCACTCGTCGCCGAACTGAGCGAGCGCGGGAACGATCGCGTCCCCCCACGTGAACCGGGTCTTCCCGGCCGCGGTGGTGAACTGGTACGGCTTGCCGCCTCCCTGCGCGGTCTCGTCCGCCTGCGCCTGGGCAATGAGGGCGGCGTCGACCTTGCGGGCGGCGAGAATGCCGAACTGGCGCTGTGCCTCGCCGCGCGCGTCGCCGAGACCGGTCAACATGGCCTTGTCGGTGATCTCAACAGCCTTGCCCGCCTCCTGAATAACGGCCTTGCTTGCCGCCTGGGTCATGACGCTGGTGGCCATGGCGGTGCCCTCGGTGAGGTCATCCAGCTCGCCAAGCGCAGCCCACTTCGGAAAGTTGATCTTGTCGCCGGGCTGGCCGACGAGTGTGTCGTCGGTGACGACGGCACCACTGCCCATGACACGTACGGTGCCGGTGAACTTGGCCTGTGCCATGTCGGCCCAGACTTCGGGAACGATCAGATTTGCGGCGGTCGTCAGGGGCACGCGGGCCCTCCTTTGTTATGGGGTCCCGGCGAGGCGCCGGTAGGTGTCGGGGTCGGTCTGGAACAGCTCGGCGCGGGCGGCGTAGTCCATGGCGGCGAACTGGGTCGGGGTGACTCCGCCGCTCGGCGCCCCGGAGAACTCCGCCCCGCCGCGTGCGGGCGCGGCCGGTGCGGCGGCGAGCTTCGGGTTTGCGGTGACGGCGGCGGTGATCGCTGCCTGTACGGCAGCGGTATCGGCCGGGTCGACCTCGGCGAGCGAGGCGGCGAACGTGCGGGAGTCGAGCAGGGCGTCGGCGTCGCCCCCGGCCGCGGCGGCGTGCCGGTACACGGCCAGTTCGACCGCGGTCTGCCGTGCCTGTGCCTGCGAGGCGGTGAGCTGGGCGGTGAGCTGGGCAGGGTCGGCGGGCTCGCCCTCGGGAACGATGCCGAGGGCGCGGCCGATGTCCTGCGCAAGCTGCGTACGGGCCTCCTCGGCGGCCTTTTCCTTCGCGGTGACGCGCTGCTTTCCGGCCTCGGCGCGAGCGGCGGCGAGGTCGGATTCGAGGCGGGCGATGGTTGCGGCGCTGTCCTCACCCTGCGGCGCAACGGGGGCCGGGGGCGCGGACGGTGTCGGCGCGGTGCCGGTCGGGCCCTGCCCGGTCGGCGCGGTCGGGTCGCCCTGCGGCGCTGCGGAGGTCGTCGAGGTCTCGCTCATGGGTGCACTCCTGGTGCGGTGGGCGCCTGCTCCTGGCGGACGCGTGCGGACATGCAAAAAGGGCCCGCTCCTGGCGGGCCCCTGGGGTGGTTCTGCTGGTGTGCGCTAGACGGCCGTCTCGGGCTGGGACGACACAGGGCGCGACTCGGCGTATCCCCGAATCCATGCGGTACGCAGCGTCGACGTGCGCGGGTAGGGGCAGACAGTCGGCGGGTCGCCCCGCTTCCCGGCGTCGCGGCCGGCCGTGACTGCCTCGACGATGTCCTCGCGTGTACCCACGCTGCGCCCCCTATCGCTTGTTCTGGTGGTCGGACTCGTTCTTACGGGCGCCGGTGGCCCATCGCTGGGGCTTGCCGACTACCTGCTCGATGAACTCTGCCTGAGTGAGCCGACCATGTTCGGCCCACCACTGTTTCAGCTCGTCGGACGCCCGCGCGTACGCGATGCGCGCGGGCCCGCTGAACAGGGATACCGCGTTGATACCGGCGGCGCTGGCCTTCTTGTTGAGCAAGTAGCCGTTGCAGTCCTCTTCGGCCTGGAGGTACTGGCGATAGACGTACTCGTCGTACAGGGCGCGGGCCTCGCGGCGGGTGATGACGTGCCGCTCGTCGGTGTCGCCCTCCTGCTCCTGGCCGGCGGCGAGGGCGGCGGCCTCGGCGGCGAACGTCTCGTCGTCGGCGAGGCGCCCCCACTGCTCCGGGTCAGGCGCGGGGGCCATGGCGTCGGCGAGGGCGTCGCGGTCGGCGAGCAGGTCGGCAACTGGGTCGTCGCTGTCGGCTGGCGTGGGCGGGTCGACGGCGTCGCGTCGGTCCAACTCGGCGGCGATCCCGCGCAGTTCGCCCGGGTCGGCGTACTGCATGGCCCAGGCGAGGTCGTCGTCGGACAGGTCCGCGAGGTCGTCGCGCAGCTGTCCGCCGGGGAAGATCCGGGCGAGCAGGTCGCGGCGGGCTGCCTCGGTGGCGAGCAGGCCGAGCGTTCTCTCGTCGGCTCCGCGGGCGCGGGCGGCGAGGTGTTGGTCGGACAAGCCGACCAACTCGGGCTTGATGTCGGGGAGTTGGGCGGCACGGTCGCGCCGGTCCATCTCCGCCATGACGCGCAGTGCATCCCCGTCGTCGAGGTGCCGGTACGCGCGGGCGAGCTCGCTGTCGCCGAACTGCGTCAGGTCCTCGGCGAGGGTGCCGCCGGGCGTGATGCGGGCGAGCAGGTCGTCGAGGTCGCGGCGGTCGGCCTCGGCCTCGACGCGCGCGCGGGCGCGGTCGTCGAGCAGACGGGACCCCTCGGCGGCGGCGAGCTGGTCGTCGCTCATCTCGCGCGGGGTCCGCTCGTCGCCCGACCACAGGCGGGCGGCCTCGACCTGCTCGGGCGTCGCCTCGCGGCGCGGCTCGGGAAGGTTCGAGGCTCCGGGCTGCTCGCGCTGGCGCAAGCGCCGCAAGTCGGGGTGCGCGCCAAGGTGCGTGCGCATGGCGCCTTGCCACTGGCGGACCTTGATCCGGGCCGCTTGCTTGGCCTCGGGGGTGACGGCGGCGGCCTCGCGCCGCTTGTACTGCCTGATCTTGCGTTCGATGGCGCGCTGCCGCTGTCCGGCCTCGTACCCGGCGGGGTCGGGCTTGGCCTGCTCGGTGCGGGTGAGCCCTGGGGTGTAGGCGGACACGCTGTGTCGGCAGTTGGGGTGTTGGAATCCGGTGAGGCGGGCCTCGTCGAGGGTTCCCGCCACCTTGACGGGGATCATGCGGCCGTCGTCGACGGCGTGCTCGACCTCGACCGTACGCTCGCCGCCGGGCCCCTCGATGGCCAGTACGCGGCCCTCCCACGGGCGGCACAGCGGGCACTCGCGCGGGGCGTCGGACACGACGACCAACTCGATACCGGCATCGGACAGGGTCCGCATGTGCGCCTCGGTCGCGGCGCGGGCAACGGACGTGCGTACCGCCATCTCGGCGTAAGAGGTGAGCTGCCAACGGCGGCCGGCGCGGTCCGTGAACGCCCGGATGCCCGCGTCGGCAAACCGGCGCATGGCGTCCTGGGTGGCTTGCCTGCGGGTGCCGGTCCCGAGCAGGGGCGTTGCGGTGACCTCGGCAACGACGGCCCGGAAGATGTCGACGACGGCCCGCAGAATGCTGCGGTGCGTTGAGGTGACGCGGTCGACAGTCTCGGCGGCGAGCCTGTCCACAGCCTGCGCATTGGGTGTCACGTCGTCGACCAGTGCGCGGGCGGTGTCGGACAGGGCGCCAAGTTCGGCGACCGCGGCCCGGTGCCCTTCGTTGTACGCCTCGGCGACCACGTCGAACACGTCGAGGGTCACGGCCTTGCCCAACTCGTCGACGACCCCCTGCGCGCTGCGGCGCAACGCCTGGACGGCGGCGAGCTTGCGCTCGGCCCATCCGGGGGCGTCGAGGCCGTCGGCCAACTGGCGGGCGATGATACTGAGTAGACGTTCCTCCGCGGCGGCGTATAGGTCGCGTGTGCGCTTGGCAAGGGGCTCGACCATGCCGGGATGGATAGCGATCTTTAACCCCCGGAATGATCGACTCGAATAAATTATCGATAGAGGGTTTTGTAACCCTCTTCCCCTCGGGTCGGATGCGGCGATACTCTGATGATTATGGGCAGTTATCTGTACCCGACTGATCCGCCTCTGCGATATCCGGAGTCGGCAAAGATCCCAGGGGTCAGGTTATGGCTGGAAGACTTGGACGATATTTATGGGATTCTTTGTAGCGGTGCCCAGCGGGCCTCAATTCATCCCGGGGATTCAATGGTTCACGCAGTTGCTGACCTGAAGATGGCGCGCACTCGCGATTTGAATCATCTGCAATTTCGCGCGGAAGGTCCGAGTATTGTTATCGACTTCAGGACGGCGAGGGTAGATTACTCCGCAGATGTTGAGCAGTATCTCAAGACTGAGATCAACAACGTCTTCCGAGGTGCGAGGCGGACCTGGGTGCGACGCTTCTGGGACGCTCAAAGTGCTGGTGGGTACGCGGCCGCATTTTGGACTACTCTATTTTGCTATAAGTGGCCATGGATGCCGTGGGTGATGTTTCGCAGCCTAATTCAATTTTCGTGGTTTCAGGAATTTGAGAGTTCTATGCCTCGGCGCTATCATGACTTGTTCCCGGCCGCTTTTTCGGCGACTATGGGGCTTCTTAGTATGCTGGGTCGTCAGCGGGGAAGTGTGAAAGTGTTGCCGTATAGTCGTGGTGACTTTCGGCAGTGGATGGTGCAGGCTAACCTCGGCTTGCTGGCCTCATCGATTATTCTCGTTGTGGGAATCCCGGTGGCTCTCCTCACGGCCTGGTTAACGGGTGAGCTATCCCTGTCTCCTTGATGCTGCCCGATTTATTTATGCAGCGAGAGGGAAAGCCCCGACTGGATCAGGCGCGGCGGCGCCGCTCTCGGCGAGGATCGCGGCGACCTCGGCGGCAACAGTGCTGTCGTCCCATTCCGGATGAAGGATCTTGACCTTGGTTCCGGTAGAGACAGCCCCCGCGCGGTTGAGCAGGTCAAGCGTGGTGGCGGTCGCCTGCTCGGATTCGGCAACGCCGTCGCCGAACTCCACGCGCGGGCGCGCGGGCGTGATCCGTGAGCCGAACACGACCGCGTCCAGCTGCAACAGGACATGCACCATGTCGGCCAACGGATGGCGCCAATACCCGGCCTTCTTCTTCCGGGTCACCATCGAGCGGGCGGCGCGGTTGTCGACCTCGGTCGCGGTGACGGGCTGCCCGTCGCCGTCGAGGCCGAACGACTGCGGCGAGTACCCGGCGGCCTGTGCCGCCTGCCGCATGATCGCCTCGGTGCTGGCGCGGTGTTCCTCGACCCTGATGTCGAACTGGGCCAGGGTGATTCCGGCGCCCTCGTTCGGGGGCATCTTGAGGGAGTGCCATACCTCGCGGTCCTCGTCCCACGATGCACCCTGCCCGGGGCCCTCGTTGTGCAGGTACCCGTCGGGCACGATCAGCCGAGCGCGGGCGAGGCGGATGTCGCGCATCCAACTTGTCCACGTCTCGTCGAGCGCGTCGAACAGGCCGTACAGCGGGGCGGCGTAGTCGCTGCGCCCGACTGGGGAGCCGCGGTGCAGCCGGTTGGGCAGCATGTTCGGGACGTACGCGGCGGTCAGGTCACGTATGCCAGTGCTGACCGACTGCCCGTCGGCGTCGAGGGAGTCGACTAGTTCGGCCGTCTCGGGGTGCTCGCTGAGGGGGACAGCGCGACCGATGTTGTCGGTGGTCCCCTCGTACAGGGTGTGCACGATGCGGCCCGGCTCGTGGCGCTCGATGTGCCGCCACACGGTGGCCCCGTCGGAGCCGTCCAGCTCGCGCCAGAAGTTGACGGCGCGCAGCATCCCCCATCGGAACTCGGGCAGGGCCGCGTCGGGCTGCATGACAGTGAGCAGGGGGCGCGAGGCTAGGTCGCGGTCCCATGTGATGCGCAGGAACACCCCGGACAGGGCGGCGGCCTGCTCGGCGGCGCCGAGGAACGTCTGTTGCGCGCGGCCCTCGTCGAGCAGCTGGTCGAGGCGGGCCTGTGTGGCGGTGTCCTCGACGGTGATCGTCGGCATGTCCGCGAACAGCAGGTCGGCCGACGTGCTCGCGATGTCGCCCGGCAACGGGACGTGTAGACGGTGGTCGCGGCGTCCGGTGCGATGCTCGACGGAGCGTCGGCCCCACAGGCGCCGACGCTCGGCCGGCCGCTTGTGGCTGGTGTAGAGGCGGGCGAGGCGGCGCGGGTCGCCGCTGTACCACGCGTCGTCAAGGCGCATCTCGTCGTAGTACGGGGCCCACTGCGGCGGGGGCCACGCGGCGCCGTTGTCAGGCAGGGGCACGGGTTGCCTCCTTTGGCGTCGTGAGCAGGTGGCGCCACTCGTGCGCGGTCGAGTGGACGACGTAGCGCAGCGCGTCGGCGCTGTGGTCGTCGACCTTCAACGGGGCGTCCTCGCCGCGCGCGGTGGCCTTCGGGTCCCAGCTGTAACCGGGGAGCTCGCCGAGCAGTCCCTCGCACGACTCGTGTACGAGCAGGCGGCCGGCGGCGAGCAGACTGGAGACGCTGCGGATTCCGTCGGCAACGTCGTTGCTCGCGCGGGCGAGGCCCGGATATCCGTCCTGCCACATCTGCGTAGAGAACGACGCGGCCGACGGGTCAACGAACGTCCACTCGGGCGTGATGCCGAGGCCGTCGAGCCACGCCCGTACGGCATGGCTGTACTGGGCGTCGGTCATGCTGCGGTGCCGGCCGCGGGAGTCGTGGCGCCACTCGGCAACGACGTACAGGCGGCCGTCGATGCCGTCGCCGAGCAGCAGTGCAGCAAACGGGTTGGTGGTGCCGTAGTCCACTCCGGCCCAGTACCGGCGCATCTCGGGGAGGTCGGTCACGACGTGGCGCGGCTCGTCCCACATGTCGTAGATGGCGCCCTCGGCGACGACCCACGCGCCGTCGATCATGCGCCTGCGCCACAAGCCGACGTACTCGGCGGCGAGGGCGGCGACGTACTCGCGCGACAGCGACGGGTTGTCGGCGAGCTTGAAATGCCAGGCCCGAAGGTTCAGTTCGTGGGCGCGGTCGAGATACCCGGTCTTGAGCCAGTGCCGCGGCGAGTCGGGGTTCGTGGTCGCGTACAGGCGAGCTTGAGGCGTGCTGAGGCGGGCGAGTAGCTGCGTCCAAAATCCCTCGGGCAAGAGGGTGGCCTCGTCGACGTAGGCGAGCTGCGCGGTAAGGCCGCGTAGGCGGCCCTCGGCGCGGGTGTCTGCGGCGCCGATCAGGTGGACGGTGCGGCCGAGGATCGTTGCTGTCGTCGCGCCCCGGGTGTGGTGGACGTGGCGGGCGAGCGGCCCGAACAGCGCCACGTCTTGGAGCGGTTCGAGGCAGTTGCGTTCGATCGTCTGAAGCGATCGGCCACAGATGATGATCAGCCCAGAAGGGCCGGCCGCGGCGACTGCGATCACGAACGCAAGCAGACTCGCGATCGTCTTGCCGGACCGAACCGACCCATGCCACAAGTTGATACGTGCTTCGGCGCGGCCGATGCTGCGCAGCTGCTTGCGGGACAGGGGCAGGGCGTCGAGGTCGAGGTCAAGCAACGCTCACCCCCCGGCGGCGCCTCCGTCCTCGTCGGCGTCCTCGTCATCGTCGGCGGCGCGGGTCAGTGCCTCGCCAAGTGCGCCGAGCATCGAACGGACCTGGGTAGCGTCCTCGCCGCCCTCAGCGGGGGCGAGCTTGATCGACTTCTCGATCGCAGTTCCGGCCGCGGCGAGGATCTGGCGTTGATCGCCGAACGTGGGCCGGTCGAGGCGGGTCTCGGACCACACGTTGTCCTTGCCACCGAACGCCCCAAGGGTGGTCGGCTCCCACAGCTGCGCGCGTAGCCGCTCGGCGTCGGTGTGCAGCTGCTCGGCGAGCTGGGCGCGGCGCGCGGCGAGGTCGATGCGGCGCGCTTCGGTGGCAGCGACGACTTCGGGGCTGCGCTCGAAGGTGAGCGGCGGGTCGCATGCCGCGGCGATCTTCGAGACGGTCGAGGGCGACCGCTTGATCGCTCGGGCGATCTCGTTGCGCGCCTTGCCTTGGGCATGCAGGCGGCGGACCTGTTCGCGGTCGCGGTCGTCGATAGGGCGCACCACGGGCGGTCACCTCCTCGCCGCGGGCATACGAACGCCCCGCCGCTGGGGTAGCGGCGGGGCGTTCGGGAAAGGCGTCCGTTTCCGGGCACGCCGAAGACGGACCCAACTCTAGGTCACGGAACGATAACGGCGCAAGGGGGTTCGGGCGGCCTCACGCGCGGGCGGCGCGCTCGGCGTCCGGTCGCGGCTGCTGCCCTGTCGGACGGCCGAGCACAGTGTCGGCGTACGCCGTGGGCAGGTGGGGGCCGGGCGGCGGACTGGGGAGCAGACGGCCCAGCGGGCGCGGTGCGCGGACGGTCGACCTGTCCGACGGCCGGTCATACCCGCTGGTAGCGGGCTCGGGCTGGGCCTGACGGCGTAGTTGGTAGTTGAGCAGCGTCGGCGCGGTGCCGTCCGGGCATACGCCGTGCGCCCAAGCGGTCCGGTACATGTCGGCGAGCTGTCCGACGGCCTGTCGGACAGCGTCGGCGAACGTACCGCCCGTGCTCATGATGACGGCGAGGTCGTCGGAAAGGGCCTGGTCGACGCGTACCGAGGGGCGGCTACCGGGTGCGGGCGGGGTCGTGGTCTTGGGCTGGGTAGGGTTGGCGTCATCCATGGTCGGGGTTTGCTCCCGTCTGTGGTGAGTCGGGCCCGTGAGGCGGTGAGGTCGCCGAAGCGGGCCCGCGCTGTTGCGTGGGGCCGGTTACTTTGCGTCCGGGGTGTGCTCGTGGCGGTAGAGGGCTTCGTCGTCGGTGCCCTCGGGGCCTTCCCAGATCAGGACGCGGGCGCGGTGGGTGGCGGCGCCTTCGCCTGCGTTCTCGATGACCTGCTCGGCGAGCCGGGCCTCGCTGCCTTCGGCGAGGTGGTCCTCGCCGCTCTCCCATTCCTGCCACCCCTCGCCGGCCTCGCTGTCGAACAGGTCGAGGCGCCACGTGTAGAGCGCGTGGCCCTCGGGCAGTTGCGCGCGGCGCGCTTCGTGCGCCGCGCGCTCGTGCCTCTCGACCTCAGCGCGCAGCTTGTCGAGGAACGTCTCGGCGGCGGTGCGGTCCGGCCCCTCGGGGATGCCTGCGAGGGCGCGCGTGTAGTTGTCGAGGGAGGCGCGCGGGTTGTTGCCCCGGGCGACGTCGGCGGCGACGCCCTGCTCGATGTCCCACTCGACGCGTTTCTCGCGCAGGATCGCGTAGACACGGGAGGGCGTGAGGCCGAGCAGCTGGGCAACGTCGGGCGTCTTCATGCCGACGGTGTCGGCTTGCCAGATTGCCAGAGGGGTCGAGGCGACGGCCTGCTCGCCTGCTTTGCGGGTGTCGGCAATCTGCACGAGGGCGTGGGCGGCGGGGCGCTGCTCGACGCTGAACCGCTCCTCAATCATCGCGGCACGCTCGGCGAGTTCGCGGTCGCGGCGCCCCCGGCGCATGGTGCGCTTGATGCTGGCGGGCGTCCATGTGCCGCCGGCACCGCCGTGCCGTACGACAGTGTCGAGCAGGTCGAGGGCGAGGGCGGCGAGCTGCGGGCGGTCGTCGAGCAGGGCGTCGAGGGCGGCCCGGGATTCGGCGGGGTCCGGTTCGAGGGTGGCCTCGATGCCGCGGTCGGCGCGCTGCTGCTCAAGGCTCTGTGGCTGCTGATCGGGGGTGTTCATGTGTGCTGCTCCTGTGTCGGGACGGGGCCCGCCCTCGGGCGAGGGCGGGCCGAGGGCGGCTCACTCGGTGGGGCGCCACGCAAAGACGCATCGGCGGGACGTGGGCTCAACTTGCCAACCGGCCTCGCGTAGCTTGTCGGCGCCGATCCTCAGCTCGACGATCCACGGCTCGCCGCTGGGGTCGAGGTAGCGCCCGCCCTGGACCCAATAGAGGGCGACGCGCCCATTACCGCGGGGCTCGATCAGGAACCCCCACGCGTTCGGGGCGTGCCCCATGTCGCCCGGACGGGCGCCGATGTCGGCGTGGTCGCTGACCTCGGCGCGGCGGAGATTCCCCAGGGCGGTCAGGGCGGCGAGGGTGTCGGGATCGGTCGAGTGCTTGGGCGCGGTGCCCTTGGTCCGGCCGTTGTGCGCGACGATCACGCCCTCGACGATGTGCCGCTCGACGGCCTGCTCGGCCTGCTGCGGCGCGTAGCGGGCGGCCTCGGCCGTGCGGCGGGCGTCCATCTCGGCGCGGTACTCGGCCCGGTCTGCGTTGGCCTTGGTGCGGATGCGGTCGAGGTCTTCGCGGCGGAAGGCGACGCGCACCACGATGGGGGCGGGGCGCTCCTCGACGGTGGCCCCGGCGTCGAACAGGGCGCCCTGTTCCGTCGGGCGCTCGACGGTGAACAGGGTGTCGTCGGCCGGCTGCTCGCCGATCCACTCGCCCCGCCATGTGCCGTCGGTGGCCTCGGCTTCGGTGATCAGGGCGGCGGCCTGCTGCGCCTTGGTGTCCTCGGCGGTCGGTGAGGTTATGGCGTCGACCTCGGCGCCCCATGCGGCGACCTCGGCCGCGAGGCTGTCGGCCTCGGTGGCGGTTTGGCGAATGTCGGCGAGCAGGGCGTCGGCGTTGTCGATCTGCTTAGCAACGTTGGCCGCGGCGGCGTCGAGGGCGCGGTCGTACGCGCGCTGCTCGGCAGCCTTGGTACACGGGGTGCACAATTCGCGGCCCTTGTTGAGCAGGGCGAGCAGGTCCTCGCCGCTGACGTACTCGCTCACCTCGCGCCCACAGAGGGTGTCGTCGTTGTTCGAGTAGTGGATACGGCGGCCAGTGCCGACGGTGGTGTACCGAACGTTGGCACGCTTGGCGAGGGTGGGGCCGTCGGTGGCGCGGTCGGCGGCGACCTGCTCGGCCTCGACGTGGTCGCGCTGCTCGGCCCTGGCGCACGGGGCGCAGATGCGTGCCGCTATGCCGGTGTTGGGGGTGTGCTGGAGTTCGCGCCCGCAGTAGCTCACGTGGGTGCCGGGCTTGGCGTAGTGGCCGGTTAAGCCGTAGCCGTGTGCGTAGGTGTCCATGGGGTTTGCTCCCTTGGTTGTGGTTGCCGGGTGAGGTCCGGCGGGTTCGCCGAGTGAGGCTCGGCGAACCCAATGTAGCCACTTCACAAGCCGCAACACAAGTGGTTTCTCAAGTCAGTTCACGCAGGGAGTGTCGGACAACTGCCCAACACTCCGCGGAAGTTGGCCGGAAGTGCGGCCCGGGTTCTACGCCTCGGCGGCGTGCCGACGGGCGGCGTCGAGGGCGCCCCACAGGTCGGCCAGTTTGACGCCCCGCCATGTGCGGCGTCCGCGGTGGTCGGCCTCGACGGGGGCCGTGCACTGGGGGCCGGTCGAGCAGGTAACGCCCGGTTCGCCGCCGGGTCGGGTGTGGCCGGCGAGCTGTCCGCCACACCATGGGCACGGGTCGGCGAGATCAGTCGTGCGCCCGTCACGGCCGAGGGCGCGCTCGACGGTGCGGCGGGCAGTGCGCGCGGTGGCGGCGACCTCGTCGAGCAGGCGGGCGGGCATCGGGGCGAACAGGCCGTCGGTGTCCTCCTCGCCGAGGGTGCGGCCCTCGATCCACACGACGGCCCAATGCAGACCAAAGGCGCGGGATCCCGGGGAGTCGGGGGCCTGGTAGTGCCACCGTGCGGGGTCGGTGGCGTCGGCCTGGTCGGCAATGAGGTGGCCGCGGTCGTCGCGCGTGGTGCGTATGGGGCGCTGGACCTGCTCGGCGACGCGGTCGGCGAGGGCGAACAGGTCGCGCTCGACCTCGACCGCGGCGTCGAGGGCATCGAGGTTGAGCGGGGCCGGGTGTTCGCGGATGGTGAGCGGGAGTCGGCCGAGGATGGGCTCGGCGGCCTGGGCGTCGTCCTCGATGTGGCCGTCGGCGGCGAGCTGGTCGAGGAATCCGCGGCGCTCACGCGGCGGCCACTCGGCGGCCGGCGGCCGGGCGATGGCGGCGAGCAGATCGCCCCACTGCTCACGCACGGCGGCGAGGTCGTCGTCGGCGCGGCGTGCAATGAGCGACGGGGCGAGAGAACGGTCGAGGGCGGTCGTCACGGTGGCTGCTCCTGGTGCTACTTGCTGAGGCGCGCGAGGGCGCGGTCGCGCTCGGCGGCAAGGGCCTTGATCGCGTCGGGGAGCGCGGGCCAGTTGGGCGCCCCGCATTCCCGCTGCGCGTCTACGAGGTAGCTCGCGTACCGGAGTGCCGCGGCTTCGTGCTCGGCGGCCTGCTGCTCGGCCTTCTTCACACGCTCGGTGAGCAGCTGCTCGGCGCGCTCTTGGGCGTACTCCTCGGCCTCGACGATGGCGGCCTCGGCGTCGCGGGTGCGCTGCTGCTCGCGGCGTACGGCGGTGGCCTGCCCGGCGGCCGAGCGTCGGGCCTGGTCGCCCTCGGCGAGTTCGGCCTCGACGTGGGCGCGCAACAGGCCGGCCTCGGCAGGGGTGAGCGGTACGCCTCGCTGTGCGCGGGCGAGCAGGACGAACAGGGACTCGCGGCGGGCGTCGCGCTCGGCGTCGCGCTGCTTGCGGGCGGTGCGGGTACGTGTGCGGGACATGGGCGGGGGCTCCTGTGCGATGGTGCGAGGACAAGGGGGCGAGGTGCTGTTCGCGCGCGCGGGCGGGCCCGCGAGCGGACGCGCGGCCCGGTCGCGGGGGCTGATCAGAACGGCGGCTCGGCGCCTTGCTGGGTGGCCCACTGATCGGCGGCGGGCTGCTGGCCGTAGCCGTATGCCTGCGGCTGCTGGCGCTGCTGAGGCGTGCTCTGGGTGCTGCCTGCGGCCTTGGTGACGATGGCGGTTGCGCGGAGCAGGGAAGGGGCGACCTCGTCGGCCTGGATTTCGTAACTGCTGCGCTTGGTCCCGTCGTTGGCGTCGTACTGGCGCTGAGTGAGCCTGCCGACGACGACCACGCGCATGCCGCGTTGGACGGACTCGGCGACATGCTCGGCCTGCTGGCGCCACACGGCTACGCCGAGGAACAGCGGTTCGCCGTCCTCGAACTCGTTGGTCTGGCGGTTGAACTTCCGCGGGGTTGCGGCCATGCGGAAGTTGGCGACTGCGGCCCCCGACGGGGTGAACCTGAGTTCGGGGTCGTTCACGACGTTGCCGGTCATGGTGAGGGTGGTCTCGCCACTCATGGGTTATGCGGCCCTTTCGAGGTGGTGGTCGGTGCGGAGGCGGATGGGCTCGACGGCGGCGAGCTGTGGGGCGCGCTTGGCGGCGCGGGCGGCACGGGCCTGGGCGTTCTTGCACGCGCGGCACTTCCGGGTGCCGTTGGGGGCTCGGTAGGTGTTGGCGTCGTCGTAGGCGTGGCCGGCGGGGCAGTGCGTCACGGCGGCGCGGCGGGCGACGTGGTTTGCCGAGCGGAGGATGTTGACGCGGTGGGTTACGGCGTCGAGGTGGTGGACGGCAACGCAGTTGCGGCGGCGGCATCGGTGGTCGACTTCGAGGCCGTCGGGTATCGAGCCGTTGGCCTGCTCAAAGGCGTAGCGGTGGGCTTTGACGGTGCGGCCGTCGGCCCAAAAGGTGCCGTATCCCTTGTCGTTGAGACTGCCGGTCCACAGGTGGCAGGGGCCGAGGACTCCGCGGATGAGCGGGAGGGGGCCGCGCGGGTCGACCTTGACGGCGAACCGCTGGGCGGGCGTCTTCCGGTCCATCAGGGTGCCTCCTGCGGGATGTAGTCGACCTGAATGTGCTTCCGTGGATGATTGATGTCCATCCATGGATGGACGATAGCGGGTAGGGGGCGGCCTTGGCCTGGAAGATTCCGCCCCCTGCCTGCTGGTTACGCGGCTGTGAGCTGCGGGCCTTCGGGTTCCTTGGTGATCGTCCAGCCTTGGGCGGCCAGTTCCTCGACGACCTGCTCGGTCACGGCCTCGGGGCGGCGTAGGTCGTTGCGCTGGGCTTCCTCGACGGCGGCCCGGATGGCGGCGACCGCGGCACCGGGGATCATCGCTGCGCCCCGGTCATGTGCCGAGCGTCGCGGCGTCCGCACGCCTCGCGCGCGACGGGTGGGCGGCACATCAGGCGGGCGAGGGCGGCGAGTTCGCGCTCGCGTCGCTGCTCGGCGGTGCGGCGGGCCTGCTCGGCGTCGGCGGCGGCTCGTGCGGCTTCCTCGGCGGCAATGTGCTGGCCCTGTTCGGCGGCAAGCTGTGCGGCGAGCAGCGCGGGCCCGTCGACCTCGTACAGCGTGCGCCACTGGCCGTAGGTGACGTGTTCCTCGACGATCACGTACGCGCCCTGTGTGGCCATGTCGCGGGAGATCCGGCGCGCTGTCTTGCGGTCGGCGGTCGGCTTGACGATGGGCCGGTCCGGACGGGCGTTCCACGATCCGGTGATCCGGTACGCCGTGGTGTTTTTCGTGCGGTCGGTGCTGTTCGCCCGGCGGCGGTGTGGGGCGCGGCCCGCGTGCTTGCTGCGGTTCATGCGGCGAACTCCTGACGGTCGAGGTTCTGGTCGAGGGCGGCGCGGTCGAGGCGGGTCGGGTGGGGGTTGGCGCGTTCGGTACGGGTGCCGTGCTCAGCCTTCGGGCCGATGGCGCGCTGTGTGCATGGGGCGTCCGGTTCGGCGCCGCACCATGCGCACGTGACGGCGAGGGCGTCGGGACGGCCGGCCTTGATGGCGGCGCGGCGGGCGGCCTTGCGCGGGCGGTGCCGGTCGAGGACTTCCTCGACGTGGTCCGGGATGGAGCTGCTGAGGGCGGTGAGACGGTCGGCCACGTCCGGATGCGGCCCGCCCGTCAGTTCGCGGTATGTGGTCGCTGCGACGGCGCCGGTGGCAACGGCATACCGGGCGCCGAGCAGTTCAGACCGGTATGCCTCCGGGTCGTCCGGGTCGACGGCCGGTACGGGGTCGGTGTGACGGCCGAGGACGTCGCGGCGGAAGGTGAGCCACGGGCCAGTTACGTCCACGGGCTTGATCGGGTACGGCGAGGTCCGGACGTGGTGGAAGACGACTTGCGAAGCGTCCCAGTGGCGGCCGTTGGGGTGCGGGGCGGTGGGCGGCACGTCGGCGAGCAGGTCGGCCCACTGGTCGAGGCGTTCCTCGGCGGCAGCCTGGTCGGCGGGCGCGGTATGCGGGGCGAGCTTCACGGCGTAGGCGAGCAGGGCGGCAACTTCCTGGCGGTTCATCGGGCGTGCTCCTGGGGCGTGTTGGCGAGGGCGGCGGCGAACAGGTCGGCGGCCTGGGCGACTCGGCCGCGGCGTGCTCCGGCGGCTAGCGGGATCACGTCGGCGCCCGTCTGCGTGGTCTTGCGGAGGTCGGCGAGGGCGAATTGCAGCGTGCCGCCCGTGACGGGCTTGGACGTGGCGCCGAGGCGGTCGAGAGCGGCCCAAAGCTCCTGCGGGGCAATGCCGTTGCCGAGGGCGTCCTCGATGGCGCGGCGGATGCTGGCCTTACCCTGGGCAGTGCCGCGGCCGTAGCGCGTCCACCACGCGTCGAACATCTCGGCTGCGGGCGCCTGCTTGCCCCCTTGGGGGGAAGGGGGGTTACTACCTCCGAAGGAGGTAGTAGGGGACGGGTCGGGTCGGGGGGACCGTGACGGGTCGGCCCCGTCACGCTGTGACGTAGGGCCCTGACCTGCGATGTCGTCCGGAAACTCGATGCGGTTCGCGTGGCTTTCCGAATTTTCCGTTGACGGATTGCCGTTGATTCGCGGACGGTTCGTCGACGAATCGCGCGGATGACGTTCCTGGTTCCGCTGCTCGGCGGCCTTCTCGCGGGCCCGCTTCTGGCGCCCGGCGGCTTGGGCGCGGTCGTCCTCGACCTTGGCCCGGGTCGGGTTGTAGATCAGGTAGTCGTGCATCACGTAGTCGCCAGCGGGCGGCTGGGCGCACCGGGCGCATTGGTGGCCGTGGGCGTGCCACAGACCAGCGTCGACCAGCTTCCGCACCTGTGGGGCGGTGCCGTACAGCTGGGCGACCACACCGGGAATGGCGCCCTCGGTGAGGTGCTGAGCGGCGTAGGCGCCTGCCCGCATCCACAGGCCGAGCGCGGCGTTCCCCGCGCGCAACAGCTTGGGGTGCGCGTGCGCGGTGTCGTCGACCTTGAACCAAGACAACGGGGCGCTCCTTACAAGGTTGGCGCCCGGGGCGAAGGGCTCGCGGCTCGTCCTCGCCCCGGGGCCCGATCAGGGGGCGGAGTAGTACGGGCGGGTCCGGGCCGGCTGGTGCTCCTCGCACCGCGGGCCGCACGGGTAAGGACGCACGGCCTTGGCGCCGCACGGCGGGTTGCCGTACTCACAATTCGGCTGTGCCTTCGCGTTGTTGCAGGCATTGCAGTAGCGGCGGCCGTCGGCGCGGTGGCGGCCGTGCACGGCTCGGTCGTGGTCGCACGACGGCGGGCGGTGGGTCATGCCGAGGACGGCGGCGAGGGCAGCGCGGTCGCGCTGGCGGGTGGCCTGGTCGTCGACATGCTCCGGCTCGCAGCACCGGGGCTGCTCGCACACGGGGCGTACGGTGCCCACGGGTTGGCGTCCGGTGCGCAGGATGAATGCCGCACGCATGGTGGTGTAGGCGGCGCCGTTGTATTGGAAGCGGCCGACGCCGTGTGTGGTGGTGCCGGCGATCCACTCGCGATGGCCGTCGTCGGTCTGGCGGGTGCGGGCGTCGAATGCTTCGGCGAGTCCGGCGGGGGCCGGTGTGGCGTCGTCAAGGGCGAGCTGTCCGGGCACGGGTAGTGGCGTCGGCTCGGCGAGCAGGCGCGCGGCGTCGGTGAGTGACACGGTCATGGGCGCGTTCTCCTGTTCGAGGTGTGGCGGATGTGGGCGGCGAGATGCGTAAGACGGCTGGCGAGGGAGATCGCCTGGTCGGGGCTGAGCAGGTCGTCGAGGCGGTCGGCGCTCTCGGTCTCGGCGAGCAGAGCCTCGCGTGTCCCGTCGGCCTCGGCGGCCCGCATGGCTCGGACGTGCTCGGGCATGTCGAGGCGCGCGGCGGCGTGGTCGAGGCGTCCGACCTTCTCGGCGTGATCGCACAGGAGACGACCGACAATGTCGGGGTCCTCGGCGTAGGCGAGGGAGAGATCGTCGACGAGCGGCGTGGCGCGCTCGGCGATCGGCAACCTGATGGCGAGCCCGTTACCGTCCAGCTGTGGACGGATCATCGGCGCCCCTTCCCGACTGTGGTGTCGATGGTGAGGGGGGTGCGCGGTGTGCGGCAGGCAGTGGCAGGGGTGGGCACGATCGGTCCTTTCCTGGCGGTCGTGGCGGGGTTGCCCCGAGCGCAATCCGGGGCGCTGGCCGTGTGGTTTCAGGCGGCAGGGCGGTACGCCGATGCCGGGCGCTGCCCGGTGCGCTGCTGGTGTTCGAGGCGGCGCAGGAGCTGCTCGACCTCGGGGGCGAGGCGCCCGGCGGCGCGGTCGCGGTCTCGCCGCTGACGTGCGGCGTCGAGGACTCGGCGGGCGGCGGCGAACGCCTGCTCGCGGGGGATCACGGCGTCGTTCATGGGGCCGACCGCTGGAGCAGTTCACCGGCCGATACTCCGTAGTGGTACTCGACGGCGGCGGCGATGGCGGCCGAGGGAGCGGTGTGTCCGTGCCACAGGCGCCACGCGGTATTACGCGCGATCGTCAGTCGTCGCGCGGTGTCCGAGGGGGTGCGGTCGCCCGCTCTGCGGGCTGCGTCAACTAAGAGGGAACGGTCATACACGGGCATCGACCTTTCGTGGCCGGAGATCTTCCGTCCACGGGTGGAACGTTAATGTTCATCGAACACACGTGCAAGGGGTATTGGTGCCGCCCTCCGCCCTCCGGTGTGCCGGTCGCCCGAACCGTGCAGCGGAGGGGGAGGGCCCGGCCGTCCCCGGCCGGGCTCAGCTCCGGCGCCGCTCCGCGGCCGACGCCTCCGAGCCCCACCAATACCCGAGCGCGAACAGCCCTTTAGTGCTGGACCCTTCGTAGAGCTTCGCGATGTCGTTCTGATACGTCTTCGCGCTGATCCCCAGCTCGCGCTGGATCACCGATGCTGGCGTCTGGTCACGCAGGGCGTTGAGGATCTTGCGTTGGCGGGGGGTCGTGAACGTGCCGTCGGGGCGACGACGGATGCCGCCCATCCATGGCTCCGCTGCGTCCCACTGCCTGCTGTAGGCGTGCTCCAAGACCTTGATCATGACGGCCGACGTCACGATGTAGGCGGGCCGCGGCTGTGTGCCGCTCGCGTCGGTGTGTTCCGGGTCCTCCACGACGGCGACTGCGCCGCGGCCGTGTTCGTCGCCGCCGACGATCACCATGCGCATGAAGGGCGGTACGTCGGTGCGCACCTCCGCGCCGGCCTCGCTCACCGCGGCGGCCCATGCCGTTTCGGCGGGGCGCGTCCGCGCGGTGTCCGGGTAGATCGTCCGCATCTGGACGCCACGTTCAAGCAGGCCGAGGTCGCGTGTCACGGATGACGCGAGCACGTCCGCGTTCCGGTCGGTGGGGTGGCATGTCCACACGTAGGACGCGACCGTTTCGCATGCTGCCGAAAGGACGGCGGTGGCATGGTTGTTCGTGGGGACCCATCGGATGCCGCCCCTGCTGTGCTGGCGGTCTTCTTCTTCGCCAGCCCGCAGGAGTGCGGCGAGTCGACCCATGCGGTCGGCCATGTCGCTGATAGCGCTCGGCAGGTCACCATTCATGTACTGGCCATGGATAGGATCGCGGCGGGCAAGCGACAAGATCATCAGCTCGTCGAGGCCGCTCTCGCCATCCTTTACGAGTCCCCCTTGCAAGAGCCGTGCTCGGAGCTCATTCGCCTCTGCCGTTAGCCCGTTTTTAGTAGTTCCATCCTCAATAGTCATCTTTTGCCCCCCAGGGAAAATTTCGGCACTGCCGAAATATGCACCCGGCAACTTACTTGATCACCGATACGTAATCGCGCACTCTACTGGCTGTAACCGCATCGTCGAATGCCTGTGCGGACGGAGGGGGCGGCACGTCATGCGCCCGCTAACCGGTCCCGCCAGACTCGCGGCGGCGGGGCTGCGCTGACGCGGTCCTGTTGCCGTCAAAGGGAGTTGATCATGACAAGGAAGCTGGCCGTTATCGCTGCCGGTGTCACCGGCGTCGCAGCCCTCGTGCTCGGTCTCGGTGTGCCCGCGCAGGCCGACCCCGCCGCGGACGGGATGGTCGCGACCCAGAGCGACCCGAACTGGGCTGCTCCCGCCCCGCAGGACCCGAACTGGGACACCGCGCCGACCGTCGCCCCCATCGCCGCGCAGGACCCCAACTGGTAGCAGGCCCCCGGCCTTGACTGCCCAGCGACCAGGCGCCGGACATGTCTGCGCCTGGCTTGCGCTTTCTCGGCCCGTCGAAGGCCGAGGGGCTACTGGGTCCACATGGACGGCGCGACCGCCGCATCGGTCGCACGTTCGATTTACATTACGCTGGCAAGACACGGGGGATATTCAGTGCATTCCGCTCGACTTCCTGTGCGTGCGCACCACGGACCATCCACGCGCGGTATGTTCCATCCATGGAACGAACGACTCAGGCGACCCCCCACGAGTTCGCCGTATGGCTGCGCGACCAGCTGACACGCCGCGGCTACGACCTACGCCCTAGGGGCGGAGGTCAAACCCGATTCGCCGACGACTCCGGCATCGGCCGCGCAACCATCAGCCGCATCCTCTCCGGCCAAGGCGCCAACGACACCCGCGTCCTCGCCCTCCTCTCCGAGGCCCTGCGCCTGCCCCTCGGTGAAGTACTCGTGCGCTCCGGAATCCTCGACGAATCCGAACTCCGCGCCGTACAACACCCCACGCCCGGCTCCCGCCGCATCACCCCCGAGCAGGCCGCCGACGAACTAGGCATCGCCGACGAACAGTCGCGGCGCCTCTTCATCAACATGACAGAAACCCTGCAACGCACCCCTTCCCCCACCCACAACGAGGGCCGCGCCGCAGAGCAATAACCGTACGGAGGCACAGTGATCAGCCGCTTCACGCCCGTACCCGCCGTCGTCCTGCTCGGGCTCGGCATCACCACGGGCGCCCTCGGCCTGCTCGACAACAGCGACGACCAGACAATCGGCGGAATCTTCCTCACTATCACCGCCTTTTTCCTGATCACGCTACGCGCCCTGCGTAATGCGCACCGCCTCAGCGCCCACCAACTCGCCGCCGCCGACAACGCCGGATACCGCCGCGCCCTCGATCACGTCGCCCGCGGCCTGCTCGACCAGCACGCCTCACCGCCCCGGGGAGGGCACCCCGCCGAGCGCGAGCAGGCCGCGGGCAACGTGATCACACTGCACCCGACCACCAGCGACACCGAACGGAAGGCACTGTGACCCAACTGCACTTACCACCCACGGTCGACGGCCCGGATTACGGCGAGCCCTGGCTCGGGTACATCCGCGTCTCAACGTGGAAAGAAGAGAAGATCAGCCCGGAACTCCAAGAGTCGGCGCTCAGAGCCTGGGCGGTACGTACAGGGCGCCGACTCATCGAGCCTCTGGTCATCGACCTCGACGCCACCGGCAGAAACTTCAAGCGCAAGATCATGGGTGCTATCGAACGCGTCGAGCGCGGCGAGGCCCGCGGTATCGCCGTATGGCGATACAGCCGCTTCGGGCGCAACCGCACCGGCAATGCCGTCAACCTAGCGAGGCTCGAACAGGTTGGTGGACAGCTGGAATCCGCTACCGAACCCGTGGACGCAAGCACAGCCATCGGCGAGTTCCAGCGTGAAATGATCTTCGCCTTCGGCAACTTCGAGAGCAACCGCGCAGCCGAACAGTGGAAAGAAACGCACGACCACAGACGCGACACCCTCCAACTGCCTGCGACAGGCCGCCGCCGATTTGGTTACATATGGCACCGTCGCTACGACCCGATCACCGAAACCCTGCAAAAAGAGCGATACGAGCTCAGCGGCGACGACGGAGCAGCCGAAGCCCTCTACGAGGCGTACGAACGGAAGGTCGACGGTGACGCATTCGCCACCGTCGCCGCATGGCTCAACCTCGGCGGATACCGCACAGTCCGCGGGTATCTGTGGGACGACAGCTCCCTACGCAAGTACATGGACAGCGGATTCCCTGCCGGCCTGCTCCGAGTGCACGAACGCACCTGCAAGTGCGGGGCCCTCTGGAAGTGCCCCAACTACCAACTCAAACCAGGCGCTCAGCCGTCAATCTTCGCTGACGGCGACGACCTGTGGGAGCGCTACAAGAAGCACCGTGAGCAGATCAAAAGCCTCGCACCACGCGCCCGGACGGCCACCTACGCGCACTCGGGCCTCATGCGACACGGGGACTGCCGACAGGGCATGGCCGCCACACAGAGCAAGAGCCGCAAACACGGGACGATCAACGGCTACGGCTACCGGTGCAGCTTCAACAACCGCACCGGCGGAACCGGCTGCAAGGGCGGGCAGATCACCCGCGAGCGCGTCGAGCAGGAAACCCTTAAGTGGCTCGCCCGGGAGGTCGCCGAGGGTGTCGACGCGGCACCAGCCACGCCGCAGCAACGCCGAGACGTCGCGAAGGAACGAGCGCATGCAACCCGGGAGCGAGCCCGCCTCACCGCCGAGCTGGACAAGTTGCAAGCCGGTCTAGCCCGACTGCAAGCCGACCGCGCCGTCAACCCAGACGACTACCAGGACGGGGCCTACGAGGCTGCCAGAGACCGCATCAAGCGCCAGCGTGCGACTGCTGAGGCCGCACTCGCCAAGGTGGCGGACATCGAAGCAACGCCAGACATCACCGACTACGAACCACTGATCGTCGGCCTGCTCGACGAATGGGAAACCCTGGAAGTCGGAGAGCGTAGCGGGATCTTGCGCCAGCTCCTGCGGCGCGTTGCGGTTTACCGAGTCGAGCAGGAAGGCAAGGTGCGGGCCGCATCGCGCATCGAATGGCACCCGGTATGGGAGCCCGACCCCTGGGCCGACGACACGAACGCAGACGGATGAGCGTGTTTAAGAGGAACTGTTGAGGAGGAGGGCGCGGGCGGTCAGGGTGGTGGGCGTGGCCGTCATCGGCGGACTCCTGGGTGCGGGAGCAGAGACAAGTGGCTCCGCCCGCCGGTCAGGGAGTACGGGCGGAACCACTTTGTTCCATCACGATACAAAACAAAGTGCCGATCGGTCCAACCGGCCCGGTTCAGGTGTCTTGATCGCCCCTCACGATGTCTGTGCCTCCAGGGCGCTGCGCGTCTCCGCGCCGTAGACGCCCGGCGGGTCGTCTTCGAGGCCCATGTACGACTGGTACGTACGCACCGCGCTCTCCGTCTTGGAGCCGAAGTGACCGTCGGCCTTCCCGTTGTAGATCGTCAACTGGGCCAGCCGGTCCTGGAGTTCGGCCACCTCGGGGCCGTCGTCGCCCCGGCGCAGCACGGGGGCCGTGGCGGGCGGCGCGACCGGGGCGGTCGCGGTGTCGACGCTGCCGGTGACCTGCGAAGAGGACGGCGAGGGGGCGGCGGGGCGGCGGGACGGGCTGGTGGAGGGCTTGGGCGTACGGCTCGGGGAGGGCGAGCTCTTGTGCGGGGACGGGCTGGTGCGGGGGGTGCTGCGGGTGGGTGCCGGTGCGGTGGGGGAGGGGGCGCTGGAGGTGGTGTCGTCGCCGTACGGGGCGGTGCTCACGGTCGTGGCCGCGCCCGTCGCCTTGTCGTCGGATCCGCCACTGAAGAGGCCGCTCGCGAACGCGGTCGTGCCCAGCGCCGCGATCGCTGCGGCGGCCGCGAGGGCGAGGAGGAGGGGGCGGCGCCGGGTGCGTTCGGTCGGGTGCGGGTCGGCCGTGGCTGGTCGCGCCCCCTTCTGCCCGGGGTGTGTCTGCGGGCCGGTGGGGGCTTGTCGCGCAGTTCCCCGCGCCCCTTGGGGGATGGGCGGCAGCGGCATGGTTGCCCCCGGGTCGACGGGTCGCAGCGGCATCGTCGTGCCCGGGGCGCTGGTGGTTCCCGTCGGACCCCCGTCGCCCCCCTCCAGGTTCTCCAGCGTCACATACGGCCTGATCCGGAGCGGGTCGAAGTCCTCCGACGCGGCTACCTCGGCCGAGCGTTCCGCGCGTAGCGCACAGGCGCAGGCGGGTCTGCCGGTGGATCTGCCGGTGGGCTCGCGCTCCGTACCGCATTCAGGACATACCTGTCCCGTCATCGTGGGTCCCCTCCCCTTGAACTGCCTGCGATTATGCAGGGCCCGTGGCGGCGGCCCGAGGCGCCCGGCCCGGCCCGGCAGGCCATATCCGGACATTGCGATCAAGATGGAGGGAGGCGGGGCGGAGGCAGAGGCAGACGGGGTGGAGACCGAGACAGAGAGGGGCGGCCCATGGCTCAGGAAACGGCCCCCAGCGCGCTCTCCCCGGGCGCCGGCCCCGGCGTCGGCCAGGAGCGGCGGACCGTACTCGTGGCCATCGGCGCACTGCTGCTCGGCATGCTGCTGGCCGCGCTCGACCAGACCATCGTCTCCACGGCCCTGCCGACGATCGTCAGCGAGCTCGGCGGGATGGAGCACCTGTCCTGGGTCGTCACCGCGTACATGCTCGCCTCCACCGCCGCGACCCCGCTGTGGGGCAAACTCGGCGACCAGTACGGCAGGAAGAAGCTGTTCCAGGCCGCCATCGTCATCTTCCTCGTCGGCTCGGCGCTGTGCGGAGTCGCGCAGGACATGGGCCAGCTGATCGCCTTCCGGGCGCTCCAGGGGCTGGGCGGCGGCGGTCTGATGGTGCTGTCCATGGCGATTGTGGGCGACCTGGTCTCCCCGCGTGAACGCGGCAAGTACCAGGGCCTGTTCGGTGCGGTGTTCGGCGCGACCAGTGTGCTCGGCCCGCTGCTCGGCGGTCTCTTCACCGAACACCTCAGCTGGCGCTGGGTGTTCTACATCAACCTCCCGATCGGTGTCGTCGCGCTGCTCGTGATCGCCGCGGTGCTGCACATCCCGGTGCACGGCACCCGCCACACCATCGACTACCTCGGCACCTTCCTGATCGCGTCCGTCGCCACCTGTCTGGTCCTCGTCGCCTCGCTCGGCGGGACCACCTGGGCCTGGGGCTCGGCGCAGATCGTCGGGCTCGCGGTGCTGGGCGCGGTGCTGCTCGGCGCGTTCGTCGCAGTGGAGCGGAAGGCGGCGGAACCTGTTCTTCCGCTGAAGCTGTTCCGTATCCGCACCTTCTCCCTCATCGCGGTCATCAGCTTCGTCATCGGCTTCGCGATGTTCGGGGCGATGACGTACCTGCCGACGTTCTTGCAGGTCGTGCAGGGTGTCACCCCGACGATGTCCGGCGTGCACATGCTGCCGATGGTGCTCGGTCTGCTGATCACGTCGACGGCGTCCGGCCAGATCGTGTCGCGCACCGGCCGCTGGAAGGTCTTCCCGATCGCGGGCACGGCCGTCGTCACCGTCGGGCTGCTCCTGCTGCACGAGCTCAGCGAGACGAGCTCCACCTGGGAGATGAGCCTGTACTTCTTCGTCTTCGGTGCGGGGCTCGGCCTGGTGATGCAGGTGCTCGTCCTGGTCGTCCAGAACGCGGTGTCGTACGCGGACCTGGGCGTGGCCACGTCCGGGGCGACCTTCTTCCGCTCGATCGGCGCGTCCTTCGGCGTGGCGATCTTCGGCACGATCTTCACCAACCGCCTGAACGGCAAGCTCGCCGACGCGCTGGCGGGCCGTGAGCTCCCGGCGGGCACCGGCCCTTCCCAACTGGCCGCGGATCCGCGCACGATCGCCGAGCTGCCGCCGACGCTGCGGCCCCCGGTCCTGCACGCCTACTCGCAGTCGATCACCGACGTCTTCCTCTATGCGGTGCCGGTGACACTGGTCGCCTTCGTGATCGCCTGGTTCCTGCGCGAGGACAAGCTGCGCGGCGCGGTCACGGCGCCCGACGTCAGCCAGACCGTGGCCTCCAATCCGGTCGAGCGTTCGTCGTACGACGAGTGCGCGCGGGCGCTTTCGGTGCTGGGCACGAGGGAGGGCCGCCGCGAGATCTACGAGAAGATCACCGCCCGCGCGGGCCTGGACCTGCTGCCCGCGTCGAGCTGGTTCCTGCTGCGCATCCACCACTACGGCTCGGCGGAACCGGCCTTCCTGGCCGAGCGCACGCGCGTACCGCTGCGGCTGATCACGGAGGGCGCCCGCCAGCTGGAGGAGCGCGGCCTCGCCGTACGCGAGGGGATCGCCCTGGTCGCCACGGAGGCGGGCCGCGCGACGGCGGTCCGGCTCGCCCGGGCCCGCGAGGAGTCCCTGTCCGAGCTGCTCGGCGACTGGTGGGGCCCGGACCGGCCGACCGACCTGGCCAAGCTGGTGGAGGAGCTGACGGCGGAGATGTCGGGCTCGGACGAGGAGAGCCCGAGGGGACCCGACGCGCGCCGGGACCACGCGAGGTGACCCAGGCGCGGGTCACTCCCTCCCGCGCGTGTCCCTGCCGCCCTCACAGCTCCTTCGCGAACCACCTTTCCGCGTAGGCGCGTTGGGCGTACGGCTCGATCTCGCGGTAGCCGTTGCGCGCGTACAGCGCGCGGGCCTCGACCAGGTCGTGGCGGGTGTCCAGGGCGACGCGGCGGGCGCCGAGGCGGCGGGCGGCCGTCTCCAGGGCGGTGAGCAGGGCGGCGCCGCCGCCGGTGCCGCGCAGGCCGGGGCGTACGTACACCCGGGTCAGCTCGGCGGTGGCCGGGGCGGTGCCGTCGATGACCGGGGCGGTCTCGCAGAGCAGGATGCCGCCGCAGGCGCCGGCGACTCCGTCGTGGCGGCCGACCACGAAGTCGCCCAGGGGCGGGCGCAGCCGGTCGGCGCCGTCGTCCGTGAGGCCCTCCTCGATCTCCTCGGCGGTGGCCGGGCGGCCGTACCAGCGGCTCGCCACCTCGTCGTAGTACTCGCGGCGGAGCAGGGCCGCGTCGGGGGAGTCGTAGGGCTCGCGGTTCATGATCCAACTCATGGGCGTCTGCCTACCCGACACCGGTGCTGTTTGGCCACCGAATTCCTGGCAACCCGGCGGGTACGGACCAACTCACCGGGAAGGCAGACATGTCCACGATCGTGATTGTCGTCCTGATCGCGGTGCTCGCCCTCGCCGCCCTCGCCCTCGCCGTCCGGTTCGCGCTGCGCGGCTCGACGACCGGCGGGCGCGGGCTGAGGCGGCGCTTCGGCCCCGAGTACGAACGGGCGGTCGTCCTGCATGACGGAGACCGCAAGGCCGCCGAGCGCGAGCTCGCCGAGCGGCTGAAACGGCACGGCTCGCTCACCGAACGCCCGCTGCCCCCCGAGGCCCGGGAGCACTACCTCGTGCGCTGGGCGGGCATCCAGGAGCAGTTCGTCGACTCGCCGCGCCGGGCGGCCGAGGCGGCCGACAAGCTGGTGGCCCGGCTGGCCGAGGACCGGGGCTTCCCGGCGGCGAAGGCGTACGAGGACCAGCTCGCGGCGCTGTCCGTGCACCACGCCGGCCGGCTCGACGGCTACCGCCGGGTGCACAGCGCGGCGCGGGGCACCGGCGACACCGAGGAGATACGGGAGGCGGTCATCGAGGCCCGCACCCTGTTCGAGCAACTCCTCACGGCGGGCCCCCGCCACGCCCAGCCCACCCGCCGCCCGGCCCTGCCGCGACGGCACGCGAAGGGAAGTGCGGTGTGATGCGACGCCACGAGGACGAGACGGCGGGCGGCGGGGTCGCGGCGACCCCGGTGGCTCCGGCGGTACGCGGCTCCGACCCGGCGGTGGACCCGTCGGACCCGGCGGTACGCGCCCCGGCGGCGGGCGCGTCCGATCCGGGCGTACGAGCCCCCGCCCCGCCGACAGCCGCACCCGACCAGCCCGCCCCGCCCCCGCCCGCCGACCTCAAGCCCGCCCCGCTGCTCCCCACGGAGGAGCGCGACAAGTGGGCGCTGCGGCTGCACCGGGCGGTGAGCGGCTTCATCGACGAGCCCCGACAGGCCGTCGAGGAGGCCGACGCCGTACTGGGCGAGACCACCGCGCGCGTCGCCGAACTGGTCAAGGAACGCCGCCGCTCCGCCCCCGACAAGGGCGACACGGAGGAACTCCGCCTCGCACTGCGCGACTACCGCGAGATCACCGAACGCATGCTGGAGCTCTAGGCGGAGCAGCGCCAGGACGCACGGCCCGTACGCGAACTCCAGGCGTACGGGCCTGAGTTCACCCCAACGGCGGCGGCACCACGACCGGTGCGGGCGGGATCACCACGCGGCGGCGGCGCAAGGCTCGGCGTATGAGGAGGAGCGCCGTCGTTGCCACCGCCGCCAAGCCCGTGGTCACCGTCAGGAGCCATGCCGGGATGCCCGCTATCCGCATCAGGCGGTCCGTCCAGATCACCCGTTGGAACGGGGTGTCGTCGGTGGCGCGCGTCAGTTCGTGGTCGCCGGTGATCGCGGAGGGCTGCCAGAAGGACTGGCTCAGGGCCGTGAGGTACGGGGTGGCGCCTTCGGAGGTGTGCGACACCCCCGCGAACCTCGCCAGTTCGCCCTGCTCCTGCGGTACCCGCCCCGCATACAGCACCTCCGGCCGCGTGCCCCCGATCGGCGACTCCGGCTCCATCCGGTGCGCCGACACCACGTACAGGTTCAGGTACTGGGCCGTCTTCGCCAGGCGGGACAGGCGCATCGGGTAGACCAACCGGTCGCTCGCGAACGTCAGCTTCAGGGGGTCGAGCGTGCCCGTCAGGGGGCCGTCGCCGGACGCGGGGGCCAGGCGGATCGCCACGTACTCCCATTTCTGGGCGACGTAGGGGCGCAGTTCCGTGGAGAGAGTGGGCGGGAGCTGGAAGCCGTTCGTTTCCAGCCAACTCCGCAGCGCTTCCGGGTCCGTCGCCGTCAGGCGGGCCACGTCGAAGGGGCCCAGGCGCTGGCGGTCGACCACGCCGACCGGCGGCGCGGCCGCCCTCGGGGGGCCCGCGCCGTCGCCCACCGCGCGGTGATGGTGGGCGAACGGCCAGTCGCCGTCCTCCGGCCAGAAGTGGTCGCGGTCCTTGTGCACCGGCGCCGTGGCCTTCTCCAGGTCGGAGAAGAGCGCGCGGTCGCCCAGCGCGACCGTCGCCCGGTGCGGCACCGGCATGATCCACGCCGCCTTCGGGGCGTTCCCGTCGACCGTGAGGCTCATCACGATCTGCTCGCTGTGACCGTCCCAGCGCACCGCCGACGTCTCCTGACGTACCGCCAGCCGCGTCCCCGTGCCGTGGACCATCGCGCCGCACCCGCACGCGTACGCGGGGGAGACGAGCGAAACGAGTTGGAGGGTCAGCAATGCCCCCATGAGCAGCCCTATTCGCCGCCCGATGCCCTTGCCGCGCATTCCCCCGCCTTCCGTAACAACGCCCGTACGACGTCGCTACAACGCCCTTACGACGTCCTTATACCGCACGCCGACGGGATCTACGACGGCGTTGCGGCACGTCCGGTTCCGCTCCGTTCCGGAGTTCGGTCAAGGCGGTTCCGGTCAAAACCCCGGTGACAGTCAGGCGAAGTGGGGGTTGTCTGAGTCTCCTCGGAGGGGTGGTGCGAGGCTCTAGGGAGTCGCCCCACAGTCGGGGGCCGGTACGACGGGCGAACAGCGGGCTTACGGAGAACGGTGGGAGGTTCGGCGCGGCGTGGCTAATGCGGAGCACGGCGGACGCGGCAGCACGGTGGACTCGGGGTCGGCGGACACCCGGACGGGCGTGGCCCGGGCGGTGCTGTGGCTGGTCGCCGCCGTCCTCGCGTTACGGCAGATGGCCCACGTCCTGCGCCTTCCACCCGGTGAACGGCTCACCGACCTGGAGACCTGGACCGGTGCCAACGGCGCCGACGGTGTCAACGGCGTGCTGCACGTCAAAGGGTCCCTGTACGACCAGGAGCACTTCACCGGCACCCCCTTCGCCGGGCTCGTCCTCAAACCGCTGACCCACTCCGCCGAGCAGGCGCTCGGTGTGGCCTGGACGTTCTCCACCCTGCTGCTCGTCGCGGTTCTCGGCGTCGTCGCCGCCCGCGCGCTGCCGGGGCCGATTTCACGCCGTAGTTCGCTGGTGGCCGCGCCCGTCGCCATCAGCCTCCTGATGCTCTCGCTGCCGGTCCGCAACGCCCTCACCACCGGCCAGACCAGCATCATCCCCGTTCTGCTCGTCCTGCTCGGCTGCTTCGCCGTACGCGGACAGCGCGCCTGCGGGGTGCTCATCGGCATCGGCGCGGCCCTCCAGCCCACCGTGCTGCTCTTCGTCCCGCTGCTCTGGTTCACCGGACGCAGACGCGCGGCCCTCTCCACCACCGCCACCTTCGTCGCCGCGACCGCCCTGACCTGGGCGGTCATGCCGCACGACTCCTGGACGTACTGGGTGCACCACGTGGCGGGCGCCGGGCTCGGCGCGCGCCCCGACGGCCTCGCCAACCAGTCCCTGCACGGCGCCCTGCTCCGGGTCGGCCTCGAAGGGCCGCTGGAGATCGCGCTCTTCCTGGCGCTCGCCGTCGCCGTGATCTTCCTCGGGCTGCGCCGAGCCGTCCGCTACGCGCGCGACGGCCAGCTCCTGCTCGCCGTCGCCCTCACCGGCTGCGTCGCGGTCGCCGTCTCGCCGACCGCCTGGCAGCACCAGCTCCTGTGGGTGCTGCTCGCGATGGTCGGCCGGGCCGGGACCAGGGCCCGCGACCGCCTGGCATGGCCCGCCGTCGTCATCCTGGTGATGACGCTCCCGGGCACGGTGCTGCTGCCGAACGTGCCGTCGCTGTACCCGTTACGCGACAACGTTCCCCTGCTGACGGCGCTGACGGCGGCCTGCCTGGTGCCGTTCCTGCCGCGCACCTCCGAGCACTTCCGGGCGCCGGTCCCCACCGCGTACGCGGAGCCCGTCCCGGCCCGCTGGGCCCGCATCCCGCTGCTGCCGTTCTGGCGCCGGGTGCTCAGCCGCCCGAACCTGCTCCTGGAAATGCTCGTCATACGCGTCGGCTACTCGGCGTACTCCCACATCCGGCTGGAGGCCACCGCCGGACGGGAGACGGCGGAGGCGCACGGCCGGACCGTGGTGTCCATCGAGCGCGCCCTCCACATCGACATCGAGCACTGGGCCAACCACTCGATCCAGCACGCCGAATGGCTGCTGTCGTTCTTCAACTTCTACTACGAGTCGTTCCACTTCGTGGTGCCGCTGACCATCCTGGGCGTCCTCTACGTGCGCCGCCCGGCGGACTACCGCTGGGCGCGCGCCGCCCTGGGCTTCGCCACGCTGCTCGGCCTGGTCGGCTTCTGGTTCTTCCCGCTCGCCCCGCCGCGCCTGATGCCGGGCATGGACTTCATCGACACCGTCCACGGCCCGCAGGATCTGGCCAACCCGGACTACGGGCCGATGACGCAGGTCACCAACCAGTACGCGGCGATGCCCAGTCTGCACTTCGGCTGGTCGCTGTGGTGCGGCATCGTGATCGCGGTGGTGGCGCCCAAGCTGTGGATGAAGGTGCTGGGCATGCTCCACCCGCTCTTCACGGTCTGCGCGATCGTCACCACCGCCAACCACTGGGTGCTCGACGCGATAGGCGGCGCGACGGTCGTCGGCGCGGGCTTCGCCCTGGTGTACGTGCTGGCGGGCCCGCGCGGCATTCAGCTGCCGGAGCTGCCCGTGCCCAGAGCGGCGACATGGAGAGCCAAGGCGATGCCGGCGGGCAGAACGGGGTCGGGCTCCGGCGCGTCGAAGTAGCTCCGCACCGGCACCACCCCGGCCCAGAGGCCGAGCTCACCGTCGGCCCCTCCCCTCGCCATGTGGGCGATCAAGAGGCGGGCGTTACCCTGCCTCGTCGGCGCGGTCGCCCGCCCGGCATCGGACGCGGCTCCTGGGGAGGGGCCGCCAGGGGAGGGAAAAAGAACCGTGGAGACCGAAAGACCGGCGGCGAAGCTCTGCCCGGACTGCGGCCAGAACGTACCCGTCGACCCGAGGTTCGTGACGTGGTGCGCCGAGTGCGGCTGGAACGTCGATCCGGGCTCGCCGGAAGCGCCCGAGGGGCGGCTGGAGGCGCTGCGGCGGCAACTGGCGCGACGGCACGGCGAGCAGCTGTTCGCGGAGGGGATCGACGGCCGCGCCCACAAGGACCCGTCCAGTGTTCTCGCCCGCGCGCTGGCGCTGCTCGTGCACGCCGTCACGCTCGGCCTCGCCGTCGCGGGGGCGGTGGTCCTCGTGAGCGGCATCGGCACCTTCAGCGGCTGGGCGCTCGGCGTTCTGCTCCTGGGCATCGCGTTCGTGCTCCGGCCCCGCTTCGGTTCGCTGCCCGCGACCGGTGAGGAGCCGGTGCTGTACCGGGCCGACGCGCCGCACCTGTTCGGCCTGATCGACGAGGTCGCGGCCGTGGTCGGGACGCGCGGGGTGGACGCGGTGGTGATCCAGGCCGACGCCAACGCCTCGGTCAGCACGTACGGGATCCGGCAGCGCCGGGTGCTCCGGCTGGGGCTCGGCCTCTGGGAGGTGCTGACCCCCCGCCAGCGCGTCGCCGTCCTCGGCCACGAGCTGGGCCACTACGCCAACGGCGACACCCGGCACGGCGCGATCGTCCACAACGCACTGCGCTCGCTCGCCCTGTGGGTCTACTTCCTGTCGCCCAAGCCGTGTCCGACCATGACCGAGCGGTTCGCCAACTACCTGATGGCCGTGCCGAGATGGGTGGTGTACGGCGTGCTGGTCCTGCTGGACCAGCTCACCCTCCGCGCGGCCCAGCGCGCCGAGTACCTCGCGGACGAGGCCGCCGCCCGGGCCGCCTCGACCGACGCGGCCGTGGAGCTGATGGACAAGGTCCTGGTCGCCGGCTCGGTCGCCCTTGAGCTGCGCCGCGAGTCGGTCGCCGCGCACACCAAGGGCCGCGGGGGCCCGTCGCGCGACGAGGCCGAGCGGGGCCTGTGGGACCGGCTCGCCGAGCACATCGGAGCCGTACCGGAGCGGGAGTACGAGCGCCTGCGCCGAACCGCCGCCCTGCGCGGCCACGCCGTCGACTCGACCCACCCGCCGACCCATCTGCGCCGCAGCCGCCTGGCCGAGGCGGCCGCGCCGCACCCGGCCGCCGTCCGCCCCACCGAGGACTCCACCGCCGCGATCGACGCCGAGCTCGCGGGCCCCCGCTCACGCGTGGCGCGGCAGGTGATCCGCGACTACGCGGGCTGAGTCATCGGCGCTGGGGCCGTCGGTGACGATGCCGTCGGCGGTGGTGCCGTCGGCAGTGGTGCACTCGAACCACACCGTCTTCCCGGTCCTGGCCGGGCCCGGGGAGACACCCCACTTGTCGACCATCGCGTCCAGGAGGACGAGTCCGCGCCCGGACTCGTCCTCGTCCGACGCGGTGAGCGGCAGGGGAAGCTGCGGGAATCTGTCCGACACCTCGACGCGTACGCCGTGCGGCCGACGGTGGATGCTCAACTCGCAGTAGCGGTCGGGCACATGGCGCACCACGTTGGCGAGCAGCTCCGTCACGGCGAGTTCGGCCGCGTCCGCGAGGTCGGACATGGCCCAGAAGTCGAGGTGCGTACGGACGATCCTGCGGACATGGCGCGCGGAGTGCACGCCGACCGTGAAGCGCATGCCGTACTGGGTATTGTCGTTCACGGGACGAGCGTGGCGTGCGATGGCTACTCTCGGCTACGGCACGAATGCAACCTGCTTAGAAGTAAGCGGAGTTGAGCACGAGGGGGTACCCGCCGTGGTCCACATCAACGTCCTCGACCCGAGCGCCTCGCCGCTCGACTATTACGGCTACGAGCTGCGCCGCTACCGCGAGGCGAGCGGGCTCACCCAGAAGCAACTGGGCGCGATCATCTCGTACACGGGCTCACTGATCGGCCAGATCGAAACGGCCCGAAAACTACCGACGTCCGATTTCAGCGAGCGCGCGGACATCGCGCTCGGCACGGGCGGACTGCTGTCCCGGCTCCTGCCACTGGTGCTGCGAAGTCAACTCCCGGCTTGGTTTCAGCAAGTTGCTGAGCTGGAGGCGCGGGCGATTGAGGTCTATACGTTCCAAACGCACATGGTGCATGGGCTGCTCCAGACGAGCGGGTACGCCCGGGCGGTGCTGGGTGCGGTGGATCCGGTCAATCTGGAGGACCGTACGGCGGTCCGGATCGCTCGACAGCGGATTCTGGAGAAGGACGGCGCGCCGGTGCTCTGGGCGATCCTGAGTGAGGCGGCCCTGAGCCAGGAAATTGGTGGCTCGCAGGTCATGCGGGATCAACTGGCGCGTCTGTTGAGCTACGAGGACAACCCGAAGGTAAACATTCAGGTGCTGCCGTACGAGGTCGGGTCGCACGCCGGGCTGCAAGGCTCATTCAACCTCTATCGGTTCTCCAGCGATCCCGCGATCGTCTACACCGAGGGCTACGGAATGGGGCATCCCACGGCCAACCCGGAGACTGTCAAGGACTGTTCGCTCCGATACGATCATCTCCAGGCGGCCGCCCTGTCTCTCCGGGACTCGGTAGAGCTGATCCGGCGGGTGATGGAGGAGCGCTATGGGGAGCAGAAACTCTGAGCTGGCCGACGCTCGGTGGCGTAAGTCGAGTTACAGCGGTGACCAGGGCGGCGACTGCGTAGAGCTCGCCGCCCTCCCTCACACCGTCGCCGTTCGCGACTCCAAGAACCCCCACGGCCCCGCCATCCGCTTCGACCCCGCCGCCTTCAGCGACTTCGTACGGCAGCTGTAGGGGTCACGAGCTCGCGAGCTCACGGGCTGACCTGCAACTCCTTGATGCCGTTCAGCCATGCCGAACGCAGGCGGCGCGGGTCGCCCGCCAGCGTCAGGTTCGGCAGGGCGTCGGCTATCGCGTTGAAGATCAGGTTGATTTCGAGGACCGCGAGCGACTTGCCGAGGCAGAAGTGCGGGCCTCCGCCGCCGAAGCCGAGGTGCGGGTTCGGGTCGCGGAGGATGTCGAACTTCTCGGGCTCGTCGAAGAGTTCGGGATCGTTGTTGGCCGACGAGTAGAACAGGCCGACCCGGTCGCCCGCCTTGATCTTCTGGCCGCCCAGCTCCGTGTCCTGCGTCGCCGTACGCTGGAAGGACACCACCGGCGTCGCCCAGCGCACGATCTCCTCCACCGCCGTCTCGGGGCGCTCGCGCTTGTAGAGCTCCCACTGGTCGCGGTGGGTGAGGAACGCGTGCATGCCGTGGCTGATCGCGTTGCGGGTCGTCTCGTTGCCCGCCACCGCGAGCAGGATGACGAAGAAGCCGAACTCGTCGGCCAGCAGGTTCCCTTCGCCCTCCGCCGCGACCAGCGTCGACACGATGTCCTTCGCCGGGCACTCCTTGCGCGCCGCCGCGAGGTTCATCGCGTACGACACGATCTCCATGGCGGCCTCGGCGCCGATCTCCTCGGTGATGGCGTACTCGGGATCGTCGTACGCCGCCATCTTGTTGGACCAGTCGAAGATCTTCGCGCGGTCCTCCTGCGGTACGCCGATGAGTTCCGCGATCGCCTGGAGCGGCAGCTCCACCGCGATGTTGGTGACGAAGTCGAAGGAGTCGTGGCCCTCGGAGGCCGCGAGGGCCGTGTCGACTATCCGGCGGGCGCGGTCGCGCAGGGCGCCTTCGAGGGAGCGGATCGCGCGCGGGGTGAAGCCGCGCTGGACGATCTGGCGGACCCGGGTGTGCTCCGGCGGGTCCATGTTCAGCATGATCAGCCGCTGGACCTCGATCTGGTCGCGGGTGATGTTCTGGTTGAAGCGGATGACGGCGGTGTTGGTGGTGGAGGAGAACAGCTCCGGGTGCGTGGAGACGTACTTGACATCGGCGTGCCGGGTCACCACCCAGTAGCCGTCGTCGCCGAAGCCGGCGAGGCCGTGCGGCTGCGGGCACCAGAAGACCGGGGCGGTCTGCCGCGCCTCGGCGAACTCCGGGTACGGGACGCGGTCCTGGAGCAGGTCGGGGTCGGTGAAGTCGAACCCCTCGGGCAGGTGGGGGCAGCGCATCGGCAACTCCATCTCGACGGCACTTGTCTGACGGCCCATCAGAATTTGACTGAAAGGTAGTAACGGGTTCTACAAGTCGCAAGGGTGCGGGGGTGGTTGATTGCGGGCGCGGGAGTGCGCGGGTGCGTGCACAACCCTTGCGTACCGGGGGTAAGTCTCACCAGACTGCATACGGAACTAGAACGCGTACTAGTTCCGGACCGGTTCGGTCGCGGCGGGCTCCGGGAGGCCCCGGCGACTGTGCGAGGAGAGGACGAGCTCATGGCCGCGGAACCCGTCATCGTCGAAGCCGTACGCACGCCGATCGGCAAGCGCGGAGGTGCGCTCGCCAATCTCCACCCCGCCTATCTGCTCGGCGAGACCTACCGCGAGCTGCTCGGGCGGACCGGGATCCACGCCGACTGCGTCGAGCAGATCGTCGGAGGCACGGTCACGCACGCCGGTGAGCAGTCCATGAACCCCGCGCGCAACGCGTGGCTGGCGATGGGGCTGCCGTACGAGACGGCGGCGACCACCGTGGACTGCCAGTGCGGGTCGTCCCAGCAGGCCAGCCACATGGTCGCCAACATGATCGCGGCGGGCGTCGTGGACGTCGGCATCAGCTGCGGGGTGGAGGCCATGTCGCGGGTGCCGCTGGGATCGGGGTCCAAGCACGGGCCGGGCAAGCCGTTCCCGGACGAGTGGAACGTGGACCTGCCCAACCAGTTCGAGGCGGCGGAGCGGATCGCGCGCCACCGGGGGCTGACGCGGGAGCGGGTCGACTCGCTCGGGCTGCTCTCGCAGGAGCGGGCGGGCGTGGCGTGGGCCGAGGAGCGGTTCAAGCGGGAGACGTTCGCGGTGCAGGTGCCCACCACCGACGAGGAGCAGGCGGCCGGGCAGGGCATGTGGCGGCTCGTCGACCGGGACGAGGGCCTGCGGGACACGTCGATGGAGGCGCTGGCCGGGCTCAAGCCCGTCATGCCGACCGCCGTGCACACCGCCGGGAACTCCTCCCAGATCTCCGACGGCGCGGCCGCGATCATGTGGGCGTCCAAGCGGATGGCGCGGGCGCTGAAGCTGCGGCCCCGGGCGCGGATCGTGGCACAGGCGCTGGTGGGGGCCGACCCGCACTTCCACCTCGACGGGCCGATCGACGCGACGCGGGCGGTGCTCGGCAAGGCCGGGATGTCGCTGCGGGACATCGACCTCGTCGAGATCAACGAGGCCTTCGCGTCGGTGGTCCTCAGCTGGGCCCAGGTCTTCGACCAGGACCTGGACAAGGTGAACGTCAACGGCGGCGCCATAGCCCTGGGCCACCCCGTCGGCTCCACCGGCGCCCGCCTGATCACCACGGCCCTGCACGAGCTGGAACGGCGTGACCGGGAGTTCGCGCTGGTGACGATGTGTGCGGGGGGTGCGCTGGCGACGGCGACGATCCTGCAGCGGCTGTAGGACCGGCGCCCGGATAGCAGCGGTTGTAGGACCGGCGCCCGGACATAAGGGAGAAGCTCCCTCGGTAGGCGTTCCTACCGGGGAGCTTCGCATTGCTCGTGCTCAGCTGGTGGCTCAGTACCAGCTGTTCTGCTGCCAGAAGTTCCAGGCGCCACACGGGCTGCCGTAGCGCGACTTCATGTAGTCCAGGCCCCACGCGATCTGGGTGGCCGGGTTGGTCTGCCAGTCGGAGCCCTTGGTGGCCATCTTGGAGCCGGGCAGCGCCTGGACCAGGCCGTACGCACCGCTGGACGGGTTCGAGGCGTGGATGTTCCAGCCGGACTCGTGGTTGACGATGTTGCTGAAGCACTGGAACTGGGCGGCGCTGGGGATCATCTTCTTCGCCACGTCCTGGGCGCCCATGGGGGCGGCCTGGGCGGGAACGGCGGCCACCGCGATACCGGCGGCGGCGAGCAGCGTGGCAGCACCGGCGGCGATCGACTTCTTGCGGGCGGCGAGACGGGCGGCGAACGACACAGAGACACCTAACTTCGGGGACATGGGCTGTCGCGGAGCAGGTGGCAGCTCCGGAGAGCCACATGAGCTCCCGGGAGGAGCGAGGGTTTCTTCGTCCTGCGTGGGCTTCCGCGGCCCGGGTGACGGGCCAGGCGGTGCCCGGCGACTGCACCAGTTTTAGCGACCCCGAGGGGCCGGTGCAACGACCCCTGTTACTAGTGGTCCTCGCATCCGGGGCGGAACGGCCCGGGTGGGGGGTGCCGGAGAAACGGCTGGTCGGAAGGGTTATTTGTGGCTTTATCTAGCCCGTATAAAGCAACTATTCCGGGTCGTATGTGACGTAGGTCCTGTGGGGGGCCTCACCCCGGCGGCCGCCCGGATGTGACCTGGGCCTCCGAGGGGGACCCGTCGAATGTGACCTGGGCCTCGAAGGCGGCACGCCGGGTGGCCCGGCGCAGTGCCTTCAGTACGGTCGAGCCGAGCGTGAACGTCAGGACCGTCGTGAGCACCGCCCGGCCCAGGTCCCAGCCCAGCGAGGTGGTCGCGCAGTACGCGGCGAAGCGCAGCAGGTTCTCGCCCAGCGGGTCGCCCGGGTGGAAGGAGATGCCGGACGACATACCGCCGATGTACGTCCAGCCCTGGAGGTTCATGATCGTGCCGTACGCGAAGGACGCCGCGAAGCCGTACAGCGCGAGCATCGCCAGCTCGCCCCGGCCCCGGAGGCGGTGTCGGCCCGGGAGCAGCCCGGCGCCCATGGTGAACCAGCCCATCGCCAGCATCTGGAACGGCATCCAGGGGCCGACACCCCCCGTGAGCAGGGCGGACGCGAACATCGTGACCGAGCCGAGCACAAAGCCGAAGCCCGGGCCCAGGACGCGGCCGCTCAGCACCATCAGGAAGAACATCGGCTCCAGACCGGCCGTGCCCGCACCCAGCGGGCGCAGGGCGGCGCCGACCGCCGCGAGGACGCCGAGCATGGCGACGGCCTTGGCGTCCATGCCGTCGTCCTCGTCCGCGATGGTGGCGACGACCACACCGACGAGGAGGGGCAGGAGCGCGGCGAAGAGCCAGGGGGCGTCCTGGGAGTGGGCGAGCCCGGAATCCTCGTCCGCGAGAAGGGGCCAGCCGAAAGCGGCGACGCCGACGAGGGTGACGAGGGCGAGGGCGACGACCCCGCGTGGGCCGAGGTGGACGGCTCTGACCTGGCGGTCGCTCTGTTGCAGGGGTGCCGTCATGCCAGGGCCTCGCGTACCTGGGTGACCGTGAGCCACGGGTCCGGGGCCAGGATCTTGGAGACCTGGGGGGCGTAGGAGGGCGAGGAGACGACCACGTCGGCCGTCGGGCCGTCCGCGACCACCTCTCCGTCGGCCAGGATCACCACCCGGTGGGCGATCTCGGCGGCCAGCTCCACGTCGTGGGTGGCCAGGACGATCGCGTGGCCCTCGGCGGCGAGGTCTCGCAGGATGTCCGCGAGGCGGGCCTTCGCGGCGTAGTCCAGACCTCGGGTCGGCTCGTCCAGGAGGAGCAGCGGGGGGCGGCCGGTCAGCACGATCGCCAGCGCGAGGGCGAGGCGCTGGCCCTCGGAGAGGTCGCGGGGGTGGGTGTCGTCGGGGACACCGGGCAGCAGGGCGGAGACGAGGTCGCGGCAGGTGCCGGGGGTCGCCTCGGCGTCCGCGTCGGCCGCCGCGCATTCGGCCTCGACCGTGTCCGCGTACAGCAGGTCGCGCGGCTCCTGCGGTACGAGGCCGACCTCGCGGATCAGCTCGCGCGGGGGTGTGCGGTGCGGGGTGCGGCCGTTGACGGTCACCGTGCCGGTGGTGGGCTCGATCATGCCGACGAGGGTGTTGAGGAGGGTGGACTTGCCGGCGCCGTTCCGCCCCATGAGGGCGAGGGTTTCGCCGGGGGTGACGGTGAGGGTGATGTGGCGGAGGGCGTCGATGCGGGCTCGGCGTACGCCGAGTCCTGTGACGGTTGCGGTTGCCGTCGTGGCGGGGGTTGCCTTGGTGCCTCGGCGTCGGCGGAGCGCTGCGCGGAGGCGGCTGGTGATTTCCGGTGCGGGGCGGGTGGGTTCGCTGGTGCGGGTCTCCTCGTGGGGCGCCGTCGGCGGCTGCGGCCCCTTGCTTGCCAGGCGGCTGCGGAGGTCGGTTGCTCGGCGGCGGGCGTCTCGTACCGATAGGGGGAGGGGGTCCCAGCCCGCCAGGCGGCCCAGGGTTACCACCGGGGGGTGGACCGGGGAGATTGCCATGATTTCCGCGGGGGTGCCAAGGACCGGGGGTGTGGACGGGGACGGGAGCAGGAGGACGCGGTCGGCGTACTGGATCACGCGCTCCAGGCGGTGCTCCGCCATCAGTACCGTCGTGCCGAGGTCGTGGACCAGCCGTTGCAGTACGGACAGGACCTCCTCCGCCGCCGCCGGGTCGAGCGCCGACGTCGGCTCGTCCAGGACCAGGACCTTGGGGTGCGGCGTCAGGACCGAGCCGATCGCCACGCGCTGCTGCTGGCCGCCGGAGAGCGTGGCGATCGGGCGGTCGCGGAGGTCGGCGAGGCCCAGCAGGTCGAGGGTCTCCTCGACTCGGCGCCGCATCACGTGCGGGGCGAGGCCCAGCGACTCCATGCCGTACGCCAGCTCGTCCTCGACCGTGTCGGTGACGAAGTGGGCGAGCGGGTCCTGGCCCACCGTGCCGACCAGGTCGGCGAGTTCGCGCGGCTTGTGGGTACGGGTGTCACGGCCGTCGACCGTCACGCGGCCGCGCAGGGTGCCGCCGGTGAAGTGGGGGACCAGGCCCGAGACCGTACCGAGGAGCGTCGACTTGCCGACTCCGGAGGGGCCGACGAGGAGGACCAACTCGCCCTCGGGGACGGTGAGTTGGACCTGTTGGATCGTGGGGGTGGCGTGGCCCTCGTAGGTGACCGACACCTCTTCGAAGTGGATCATTTTGACTCCTGGGGGGCCTGGGGGGCCTGGGGCGCGGGGGTCACGAAGGCCGGGAGCAGGCCGAGGAGGGTGGCGAGGGCGGGCCAGAGGGGGAGCGTGGGGGCGGTGAGCGGGACCACGCCCGGGTGCAGGGCGTCCGGTGCGTACGTACCCGCCCAGATCATCGCGGCCGCCACCGCCGCGCCGGAACCGGCCACCAGCCAGGCGCGGGCGCCCCAGCGGTCGGGGCGGTAACGGGTGCGGACCGAGCGGCGGCCGCCCAGGCGCAGGCCCGCGAGGGCGGCGGCGAGGCCGGTGAGCAGGACGGGCAGGCCGTAGCGGGCGCCTTCGGCGGCGAGGAGTCCGTACGTACCGGCGCAGACGCCGAGGAGACCGCCGAGGGTGAGGACGGTGGTGATGTGGCGGACGGCGGGCGGTACGTGCGCGGTGCGGCCGTAGCCACGGGCGTCCATCGAGGCGGCGACGGCGACCGAGCGTTCCAGGGCGCCTTCCAGGACCGGCAGGCCGATCTGGAGGATCGCCTTGATGCCGCCGGTGGGGCGGCCGCGCAGACGGCGGACGGTACGCAGGCGGGCGACGTCGGCGACCATGTTCGGCGCGAACGTCATCGCGACGACGACGGCCACGCCCGCCTCGTACAGGGCGCCCGGGAGGGCCTTGAGGAGGCGGGCCGGGTTGGCGAGGGCGTTCGCGGCGCCGACGCAGATGAGGAGCGTGGCGAGGCGGGCGCCGTCGTACAGCGCGAACAGCATGCCCTCGGCGGTGACGCGGCCGCCGATACGGATGCCCTTCGCCCACTCCGGGAGGGGGGCCTCGGGGAGCGTGAGGAGGGTGTGGGTGCCGGGGATCGGCGAGCCGAGGGCGACGTTGAAGACGAGACGGATGGCGACGACGGCGAGGCCGAGCTTGACGAAGGCGGTGTACGAGCGGGCCCAGGGGGCGTCGGTCCTGCGCGCGGCGACGACGTAGCCGGCGACGCCGACGAGGAGGGCGAGGAGGAGGGGGTTGGTGGTGCGGGAGGCGGCCGTGGCGAGACCTATGGCCCAGAGCCACCAGGCGCCTGGGTGCAGGGCGTTGGACCGGGTGGCGTAGGGGGTGCGGGCGGCTGCGCCGGGCGTGCGGGTTCGGGGGCGGGGGCGGGGCGCGCCTGCCGTCGACCGCGGGCCGTGGGCGTGCACCCGGCCTTCGGCCGGGTTGGCGTACCAACCCGCTCCGCCCGTGACAGTGGGTTCGCCGGTGCGGGTCCTCTTGCGGGGCGCATTCGCCGTCGGCGGCTGCGGAGGATGGGTGGGAGTGCCGCCCGTGGCGGGGGACTGCGTCTGCGGCTGCCGGTTGTCCTCGTTCGTGGGCATCTGATCGTCGCGTCAGTCGCGACGGCGGCGGGATTGCCAGATCGCTGCCGCGGCCAGCGCCACGATCGCCGCGATGCCTGCCAGCAGGCCCAGGGACGGGCCGGAGTCGGACGTCTTCTTCGGCTCGGCCGACTGCTCGGCGGGCTTCGAGGTATCCGTCCTGCCCGACACCTGCTCGCCGCAGCCCGTGTGCGGGTAGCCCGCGATCGCGCAGAGCAGGGCCGCGCTGTTGTAGCGGAGCGGCTTGGCCACCGAGGCCAGGGCGTCCGCCGTCGTCGCGTCCTCGGGGACCTGCGCGCACGCCGTACGAGCCGCCGGGGGCGTCTCGCCGCCCGGGGCGTCCTGCGGGGTGCCGAAGTCGAGGGCCAGGGCGACCCGCTTGCGGCCCGGCTTCGCGGGCGTCGACGCGCACACCTCCGTGAACGTCGGCGCCGAACGCGGGGTCGCCGCGTCCTTGGAGTCCGCGCTGACCGCGAAGCGGAAGCCCTGGACGTCGCCGTCCGAGGGGTGCGCGGTGGCCGGGCCCTGGGTGGCGTACGTCCACGTCGTGCCCTGGCGGTCCCAGAACGACCAGTACCGGTACCCCGACGCCTGGGCGGGCCCCGCCACCGCCCCCGCGCCGAGCGTCAGCGCGAGGGCGAGGCCGGTCACGGCCGAGAGGCGGTGCCTGGGCATCACTTCTGCGCGTTCTTCTTGCGCGCGCTCACCAGGAAGCCGACGCCCACGCTCGCCACGAAGAACACGCCGACGATCCACCACACCGCCATACCGGAGGAGTCGTCCTTCTTCTCGTCGGACTTGACCGCCGGCTTGCTCTGGTCGGCGGCCTGCGTTCCCGCCGGGGTCGGGCCCGTCGCGTTCAGCTGGGACACCAGGTCCGCGCCACCGAAGTTCCTCGGGTCGGCGCCGGTGGCGTTCGCGGCGAGGAGGAGCTGGGCGTAGGCGGCGGGGCCGTTCTCCTTGGCCCAGCCGGACGCGTTCTTCTGCAGCCACTGCAGGGACTGCTTGGCCTGGGCCTCCTGGCCGTCGGCGGCGAGGGCGACGACGGCGTCGGCGGTGTTGCCGTAGTCGGGCTGGCTCTCGGCGCCCGGCATCGCGGAGTTGAGGTGGCCCGACTTGGCCATGGTCCTGGCCAGGTACGCGGCGCCGTTGTGCGCGGCCTGCTCCGGCGTGGCCGCCTTCTCGCAGGTGGTGCCCTTGGCGTCGGGGTTCCCTGCGGTGGCGGCGAGGCCCTTGCCGTACGAGGCGGTCACGGCGGCGGCGCTGGCGTCGGCGTTCGCGTACAGCTTCGCGGTCTTGAGGTCCGGCTGGTACGTGAACGCGCCCGAGCCCGGCGTGCTGTCGCACGGCATGGCGAACGTGAGCAGCGCGTCCAGCGGCGACTTGCCGCCCTTGGCGGACTTGGCGTCGGCGGGCTTCTCACCGGCGGCGGCGAGGGCGCCTATCACGACGGAGGTGGAGTTGGCGTCGCTCTTGGCGCCGGGGTTGTAGGCCCAGCCGCCGTCGTCGTTCTGCACGGTCTTCAGCCAGGAGACGCCCTTCTTCACGGCGTCGGTGTGGTCGCCGAGGGCCACGAGGGCCTGGATGGCGGCGGCCGTGGCGTTGGTGTCGAGCATCGTCTTCGCGTCGCACGGCTTGGTGGCGTCGAGGCGGTACGAGGCGAACGCGCCGGTCTCGCACTGCTGCCCGGTCAGCCACGTCACCGCCTGCGCGGCGGGCTTCACGCCGACCGTGCTCTGGGCGAGCAGGGCGAGCGACTGCCGCCAGACGCCGTCGTACGCGGGGTCCTTCGTCCCGTACAGCCCCTGCGGGAGGGTCGAGGCGGGGGAGGAGGACGGCGCCGTGCCGTCGGCGAAGGCGGCCGGGGCGGCGGCGCCGCCCAGGACGACGGTGGCGGCGAGCACTGCGGCGCAGCGGCGTACGGTCATGGCGGGCGGTGCCTCTCCTGCGGGGGCCGGGCGACAGGCGGGCGCGGGGGCACGCCGGCTCCGGCTCCGTGTACCTCGACGGGGCCGGTCATCGGCTTGTCTGCCGGTGACCGCTGAGCCGGTCATGTCCGTAGGGGTGCTCCGGCTTTACGGATTGGGGTCTCCCCTGCTCGAGCGGAGTCGAGAGCTTGGGGAAGGGTCAGCGCCGGATTCGCACCGGCTTCCCCCCGTACGGTCATGGACGACGGGTTCACTGTACCGGCCGCCGTGTCCCTGGCCCGGGGGCCCCTACCGGGGCTCCGCCCCGGACCCTGTTCGCTGCGGCCCCGGTGGGGGCTGGTCGCGCAGTTCCCCGCGCCCCTTGAATGCCGCTGCGCGACATCCCCTGGGCGCCCCGAAGGGGCGCATTCAGGGGCGCGGGGAACTGCGCGACCAGCCACATATGGTCCGCAGACGAACGGGGTCCGGGGGCGCAGCCCCCGGTAAACCCACCTCAGCCCCCACCCACCCCCACCGCCCGATAGGCCTGCGGCCGGCCCGGTACCCCCTCCGCCCGCCCCAGCTTCACCAGTCGCCGTACATGCGCCTCCGCCTCCGACACCGCGATGTTGCGGGAGCCGTAGGGGATGTCCTCCCAGGGGCGGTTCCACTCCATGCGGACCGCCAGTTGCCAGGGGGTCAACGGCTCCGATGCCAGGAGCGCCAGCAGGTCCGCGAGGCGGGACTCGTGGTGGGTCAGGAGTTCACGGACGCGACCGGCCGCGTCCGTGAACGTGTACTGGTGGGCGGGGAGCACCTCCGCCACCCCCAGGCGGCCCACCCGTTCGAGGGAGGACACGTAGTCGCCCAGAGGGTCCGTCACCGTCGCGTCGTCGGGGTCCTCGTACAGCCCGATGTGCGGGGTGATCCCGGGCAGCAGGTGGTCGCCGGAGAAGAGGCGGCCGTGGCCGGGGCGGTCGGAGGGGTGCCGTTCCTCCAGGTGGAGGCAGACGTGGCCCGGCGTGTGACCCGGTGTCCAGATCGCCCGCAGTCGGCGGCCCGGCAGTGGGAGCAGGTCGCCGGGGACGATCTCCCGGTCGGGGAGCGCCGCCCGCATGCCGGGCAGCGACCGGCCGGACCCCCGCGCCCGCGCCGCCCGCAGCGGCGCGAGGTGGTCCTCCGGCGCCCCCACCGCCGTCAGCTTCTCCGTCAAGTAGTCGAGCCACGCCCCCGGTTCGGCCTCCCGGGTGCGTCGTACGACCGCCGTGTCCGCCGCGTGCATCGCGAGCCACGCGCCGGACGCCTCCCGTACCCGGCCGGAGAGCCCGTGGTGGTCGGGGTGGTGGTGGGTGAGCACCACCCCGTGGATGTCGGCGACATCGGTGCCGAGCCGCCGCAGGCCGTCCGTCAGCGTGTCCCAGGACGCCGGGTCGTCCCACCCGGTGTCGATCAGGACCGGGCCCCGGTCGGTGTCGACGACGTACACCAGCGTGTGGCCGAGGGGGTTGTCCGGGATGGGCACCTCGATCGAGTGGACGCCCCCGCCGTGGTCTCCCACCCGCGTTCCCCGTGTCACCTGCGTCATGGATCAGCCTCGTCTCCGGCCACCTGCTGGAAGCTCCAGGGCACCGCCACAGTAGAACGTGTTTCAGTCAGTGCTCAAGGGGTCTCCCGGCCCGTGGACTCCTGATAGTGGAACTGGTATCAGTTCTGGCAGATCTGAAATGCCGTCAGAAAATGGACCGCAGTGGGAGGCGTTACGCCATGACCAGCGATCTCATCGAGCACACCCAGCTCTATATTGGCGGGGAGCTCACCGACCCCCGAGGAACCGACGTCATCGACGTCGTCTCGCCCCACACCGAGCAGGTCATCGGCCGGGTGCCGCACGCCTCCCGGGCCGACGTCGACCACGCCGTCGCCACCGCGCGCCGGGCGTTCGACGAGGGACCCTGGCCACGGCTGCCACTCGCGGACCGCATCGAGGTCGTCTCCCGTATCAAGGACGCGATCGCCGTGCGCCACGAGGAGATCGCCCGCTCCATCAGCGCGCAGAACGGCTCCCCGTACTCCTGGAGCGTCCTCGCGCAGGCCCTCGGCGCGATGATGGTCTGGGACGCGGCGATCACCGTCGCGCGCGACTTCCCGTACGAGGAACGGCGCGCCGGCGTCCTCGGGCCCATCCTGGTCCGGCGCGAGCCGGTCGGGGTCGTGGCGGCCGTGGTCCCGTGGAACGTCCCGCAGTTCGTGGCCGCCGCCAAGCTCGCGCCCGCGCTGCTCGCCGGGTGCTCGGTGGTGCTCAAGCCGTCCCCGGAGACGCCCCTCGACGCGTACATACTCGGCGAGATCGCCCGGGAGGCCGGGCTGCCGGAGGGGGTGCTCTCGATCCTGCCCGCCGACCGCGAGGTCAGCGAGTACCTGGTCGGGCACCCGGACGTGGACAAGGTGTCGTTCACCGGGTCGGTCGCGGCGGGGCGGCGGGTGATGGAGGTCGCCGCGCGCAACCTCACCCGGGTCACCCTGGAGCTGGGCGGCAAGTCCGCCGCCGTCGTCCTGCCCGACGCCGACCTGGCGTCGACCGTCGCCGGAGTCGTCCCGGCCGCGTGGATGAACAACGGGCAGGCGTGCGTCGCCCAGACCCGGATCCTGGCGCCCGCGAGCCGTTACGACGAGTTCGCGGAGGCGTTCGCGGCCGCCGCCGGGCAGCTGGTCGTCGGCGATCCGCTCGACCCGGCGACCCAGGTCGGCCCGCTGGTCGCCAAACGGCAGCGGCAGCGCTCGCTCGACTACATCCGGATCGGCCAGGAGGAGGGCGCCAAGATCCTTGCGGGCGGCGGCCGTCCGGCCGGGCAGGACCGGGGCTGGTACGTCGAGCCGACGCTCTTCGGCGGCGTCGACAACTCCATGCGGATCGCCCGCGAGGAGATCTTCGGGCCGGTGATCTGCCTCCTGTCGTACGCGGACGAGGCCGAGGCGCTGAGGATCGCGAACGACTCCGAGTACGGGCTCAGCGGCAGCGTGTGGACCGGCGACGTCGAGCACGGCATCGACTTCGCCCGGCAGGTGCGTACCGGCACCTTCAATGTGAACACCTTCAGCCTGGACATGTTCGGGCCGTTCGGCGGCTACAAGAACTCTGGCCTGGGGCGGGAGTTCGGGCCCGAGGGGCTGAGCGAGTACCTGGAGCACAAGATGATCCACCTGCCCGCCGGGTACGGGGGCGAGGTGTGATGGGCGACCGCTGGCACGTCGAGGTCGACCGGAGCGTGTGCATCGGGTCGGGCATGTGTGTGAACACCGCGCCGGGTGGGTTCGGGCTGGACACGGCCCGGCAGTCGCGGCCGCGGGTCGCCGACATCGACGCCAATGAGCGCGTGCTCGCGGCGGCCGAGGGGTGCCCGGTCGAGGCGATCAGCATCGCGCTGCGCGATTCGGGCGAGCCCGTTTTTCCCCCCGAGGAGTGAGTGCTTCGCCAGCTGCGTAGTCGGTTGGCTGCGGGCCGGTGGGGGCTGGTCGCGCAGTTCCCCGCGCCCCTAGGGGGTACGGGGTACCGCACCCAGTGAAGGGCGCCCCGAAGGGGCGTCTCTAGGGGCGCGGGGAACTGCGCGCTCAGCCCCCACCGGCCCGCAGCCGAATCGCCGCCTGTTCGAACCCCTACGAACGCAGGTTGACGCATGCGTACCGCACAGTGACCCCATGACATCCGCGACTGTCCGGCCCACGGCCGGCATGGCACGTTCGTTGCCACGCCACCGAGGGGGGAAGCGATGGACAAGCGGTACGAGGTCTTCTGCCTGGCCGACAGGCATTTCTACGAGACTCCGGACCGGTTGCTGTCGGCCAGGACCGGGGAGTCCGTTCCGCTCTTCGAGGCGGCCCAGCGCCCGGTCCCCGAGGGATGGCGCACCTTCGTCTCCGGGGACTGGCTCCACTTCAGTCCGGTGGACGCGGCCGGCGAACCGCGCCCGGGCCGTCCCCTCCAGGGCTGGAAGATCCACGTCTCGGCGTGTCTGGACAACGCCGAGAAGATGGCGGCGCAGGTGTGGGAGTACTGCGTCCCCAGAGCCGTGCCGTTCAAGTTCGTGCCGGGCCGCCAGCCGCTGCACCTGCGCAACTCCAAGTACGCCGGGCGCGGTTCGAGCGGGAAGTTCGCCACGATCTACCCGTCCGGCGTGGGCGAGCTGGAGCGCATACTGAACGAGCTCGGCGAGCTCCTGGAGGGTGAGCCGGGCCCGTACATCCTTACCGATCTGCGCTGGAACTCCGGGCCCCTGTACGTCCGTTACGGGGGCTTTGTCGAGCGGCACTGCGTCGGCGAGGGCGGGGCGCTGGTCCCCGCGATCGAGAACGCCCGGGGCGAGCTGGTCCCCGACCGCCGGGACCCCGCCTTCCAGGTGCCCGAGTGGGTGGCGCTGCCCCCGTTCCTGGGGCCCCAGTTGGCGGCGCGCAACGCGACGACCGTGGCCGACCTGCCGTACCGCATCGAGCGGGCGCTGCACTTCTCCAACGGCGGCGGGGTGTACGCGGGGACCGATGCGCGCGACGGCAGCAAGGTCGTCCTCAAGGAGGCCCGGCCGCACGCGGGTCTTGCCGCCGACGGCTGCGACGCGGTCACCCGTCTGGAGCGCGAGAAGGCCGCCCTGGAGGGGCTCTCGGGGCTCGGCGTGGCGCCCGAGGTGCGCGACTGGTTCGAGCTGGGCGGCCACCGCTTCCTCGTCATGGACTTCCTGGAGGGGCGCACGCTGAACGCGTTCTTCGCCGAGCGCCACCCGCTGCTCGCCGTCGAGCCCGACCCGGACGCGGTGGCCTCGTACACGACCTGGGCGCTCTCGGTGCACCAGGCGGTGGAACAGGCGGTGGAGGCGGTGCACTCGCGCGGCCTGGTCTGCAACGACCTGCACATGTTCAACGTGATGGTCGCCCCGGACGGGGGCGAGGCGGAAGGCGGCCGTGAAGTCTCCGTGCAGCTCCTCGACTTCGAGGCCGCGGTGCCGGTCGACGAGCACCAGGGGCAGATGATGGCGCATCCCGGGTTCATGGCCCCGCGTGACCGCACCGGTTTCGAGGTCGACGAGTACGCGCTGGCCTGTCTGCGACTGGCGCTGTTCGTGCCGATGACGACGCTCCTTGTGGTGGACCAGGACAAGGCGGCGCATCTGGCGAAGGTCGCGGCGAGCCAGTTCCCCGCCGTGCCGGAAGGTTTCTTCGAGGAGGCGGTGCGGGTCATCCGGGGCACGGACGAGCCCCTGCGGCGGCCGTACCTGCCCGTCGCCCCCGCCGAGTGGCCCGCCGGGCGCGACTCCATGGTCCGCGCGATCCTCGCCTCCGCCACGCCCGAGCGCGAGGACCGGCTCTTCCCCGGTGACATCTCCCAGTTCGCGGACGGCGGCGGCCTCGGGGTCGCGCACGGCGCGGCCGGGGTGCTCTACGCCCTGGACGTCACCGGCGCCGACCGCTACCGGGACGGCGAGGAGTGGCTGCTGCGCCGCACCGAGGAGCCGCCCGCCGGCTGTCCGCTGGGCTTCTACGACGGGCTGAGCGGCGTCGCGTACGTCCTCGACCGGCTCGGCCACACCGAGCGCGCGCTCGACCTCGTCGACCGGGTGCTCGACGAGAAGTGGCAGCGGCTCGCGCCCGGGCTGCACGGCGGCCTCGCCGGACTCGGGCTCGCCCTCGACTCGCTCGGCCGCACCACCGGCGAGGGCGATCTGCGCGACCGGGCGCTGGAAGCGGCCTGGACCATCGCCGGGCAGCCGGAGCCGGACGCCGCGGGGCGCCCGCGCGCCGGGCTGCTGCACGGCGCCAGCGGTCCGGCCCTGCTCTTCCTGCGGCTCTACGAGCACACCGGCGAGCCCGCGCTCCTCGACCACGCCGCCGAGTTCCTCCGGCGCGACCTCGCCCGCTGCGTCACCGACCGCTCGGGCGCCCTCCAGGTCGACGAGGGCGCGCGGATCATGCCCTATCTCGGCGCGGGCGGCGTCGGCATCGCGATGGTGCTCGACGACTATCTGGCGCACCGGTACGACGAGGAGTTCGCTGAGGCCAGGGCCGCGATCCTGCCCACCGCCCGGCTGCGGTACTACGCCCAGCCGGGCCTGTTCAACGGCCGCGCGGGCATGGTGCTGCACCTCGCCCGCACCCGCGCCGCGCGCCCGGACCTGGACGCGCAGAGCGCGGCGCTCGCCTGGTACGCCGTGCCGTACAAGGGCCAACTGGCCTTTCCCGGAGACCAGATGATGCGGCTCTCCATGGACCTCGCGACCGGCACGGCGGGCGTTCTGCTCGCCCTGGGCTCCGTGCCCGGTGCCGCGTCCGCCCGAAGGCGCCCGGTCGGGCTGCCCTTCCTGCCACCGCTTCCGGTGGCCCCCAAGACGGCCCCGCGAGGGGCCGGACGGTGAACCCGTCCCCACGAAGAAGTTCTGGACTGAAGGAGATGGCGATGACACTTCTCGACCTGCAGAAGCTGGACGTTCCCGAGACCACCGGTGGTGGCGGCGGCGGTGGCGGCGACCAGAGCAGCCTCAGCCTGCTCGCGTGTGACAAGCACAGCTCGAACAGTTTCCTGCTCTGCCTCTGAGCACACGAGCCACCTTGATCAATCCCTGTTGCACCTGATCAACCTTGATCGAACCTGATCAACTGTGTGACGCGGCCCCGGGCGGATCTGCTCTCCGCCCGGGGCGTGCGCGCCCCGGAGGGCCCCTTGGCGCAGCGCCCCTTTCTCCGCGAGACCGTTCGGTACGGCGCGGCACCCGCCGCCCTCGTCCTGCTGCTGACCACGGCCCTCGCCGGGGCGGGCCTGGCCCTGCCGTGGGCGCTCGGCCGCACCCTCGACCTGCTGCTCGGCGACGACCGGGCGGACGCGGGACCCTGGCTCGCGCTGTGCGCGGCGCTCACCGGCGCGACCGTCCTGCTCGGCGCCCTCGACGGCCTGGTCACCGCCACCGCCACCGCCCGCACCACCGCGTGGATACGCGACCGGGTCCTGCGCCACGTCCTCGCGACCGGGCCGCGCGCCGTCCTGCCCGAGGGCGACCTGGTGGCCCGGCTCGTCGGCAACGCGGCCCAGGCCGGACCCGTCCCCGCCACCCTCGCCGCCACCCTCGCCGCCGTGCTCACCCCGGTCGGCGGCCTGGTGGCGCTCGCCCTCACCGACGGGTGGACGGCCCTCGCGCTGCTCGCCGGGATGCCCGTACTCGCCCTGCTGCTGCGGGTGTTCGTGCGCGCGTCCGCCGATGCGGGCGCCGCCTATCTGCGCGCCCAGGGCGAGATCGCCGGGCGGCTCAGCGAGGCGGTGGAGGGCGCCCGCACCATCGCGGCCGCCGGAACCGCCGAACGCGACGCGGCCCGCATCCTCGCCCCCCTGCCCGAACTCTCCCGCCAGGGCTTTCGCATGTGGCGCGTCACCGGCCGCTCCACCGCCCAGGCCGCCGCCCTGCTGCCCCTGCTCCAGCTCACCGTGCTCGCGGTCGCCGGGCTGCGGCTCGCGGACGGCGCGCTGAGCGTCGGCGGGATGCTCGCGGCCTGGCGGTACGCGGTCCTCGCCACCGGCACCGGCGCCCTGGTCGGCCAGCTCAACGCCCTGGTGCGCGGCCGCGCCGCCACCGACCGCCTGGCCGAGGCACTCGCCCCGCCCGCCATGACGTACGGAACACGCCAACTTCCCGAAGGTGCGGGGGCCCTGGAGTTCCGGAGCGTCTCCACCGGCCCGCTGCGCGAGGTCGACCTGTACGTGCCCGGCGGGGCGGTGGCCGCCGTGGTGGGGCGGTCCGGCAGCGGCAAGACGGCCCTGGCGGCGGTCGCGGGCCGGCTCGCGGACCCCGACCGGGGCACGGTCCTGGTCGACGGCGTCCCGCTGCCCGAGCTCTCCAGGGACGCGCTGCGCCGCGAGGTCGGCCACGCCTTCGCCCGCCCCGCGCTCCTCGGCGCGACCGTCGGCGGCACGATCGCGTTCGGCGTCGGCGAACCGGGCCCCGAGGAGGTCCGGGCGGCCGCGCGGGCGGCGTGCGCCGACGAGTTCGTCCGCAGACTGCCGCTCGGCTACGACACGCCCTGCGCCGAGGCCCCGATGTCCGGCGGCGAGGCCCAACGACTCGGCCTCGCAAGGGCGTTCGCGCACTGCGGACGGTTGCTGATCCTCGACGACGCCACCTCCAGCCTGGACTCCGCGACCGAGCTGAAGGTGTCCCGCGCCCTGCTCGACGAGCTGACCCCGGGCACCCGGCTCATCGTCGCCCACCGGGTGACCACGGCCGCCCGCGCCGACCTGGTGGTGTGGCTGGACGGCGGCGGGGTGCGCGCGCTCGCCCCGCACGCGGAGCTGTGGCGGCTGCCCGAGTACCGCGCGGTGTTCGCGGAGGAGGCCGGGTGGGAGGAGGCGGGGTGAGAGGAGACCGGGCGCAGGGGCGCCTGATGCGGTTCGTGCGCCCCCGGTGGCGGGCGTTGCTCCGGCTCGCCGCCTGGTCGGCGCTGGAGGCGGGGGAGACGTTCCTGCTCGGCTACGCGCTGGCGCGGGCGCTCGACCGGGGCTTCCTCGCGGGCCACACCGGAGTCGGCCTCGGCTGGCTCGGGCTCGCGGCGCTCGGCGTGGTGGCCGGGGCGTTCGGCACCGGCCGGGTGCATCTGGCGGTGGCCGCGCTCGTCGAGCCCGTACGCGACGACCTGGTACGCAGGGTGGTGCGCCGGGCGCTGCGGACGCCGGACGGGGCGGCGGTCTCCCGGCTCACCCACCAGGTGGAGATCGCCCGCGACACGCTCGCCGGTCTGGTGATGGTGTCGCGGACCTTCGTCGTCACGGCGACAGGGGCGCTGATCGGGCTGCTCTCGCTGGCGCCGGTGCTGCTGCCGGTGGTGGCGCTGCCGCTGGTCGCCGGACTCGCCCTGTTCCTCGCCACCCTGCGCCCGCTCGCCCGCCGCCAGGAGGTGTTCCTCGCCGCCGACGAGGCACTGGCCGCCGAACTCGGGCTCGCGGTCGGCGGGTTGCGGGACATCACGGCGGCCGGGGCGCAGGACCGGGTGGGGAGGGACGTACGGGAGCGGATCGACGCCGAGTTCCACGCCTCGCGCGCACTGGCCCGCTGGGGCGTGCTGCGGACCCTCGCGGCCGGGATCGGCGGCCGGCTGACCGTGGTGCTGCTGCTCGCGGCGGCCCCCTGGCTGCTCGACCACGGCGTCACCCCGGGCGCGTTCGTCGGCGCCCTCGCCTATCTCACCCAGTCCCTGATCCCGGCCCTGCAGTCCCTGATGCAGGGCCTGGGCACCTCGGGGGCGCGGCTGTTCGTGGTGATGCGGCGGCTGACGGCGGACGGGGCGCACGAGGAGGTACCCGAGCGCCCCGGCGGGGAGCCCGGACCGGGCGAGGCCGTGCGGCTGCGGGGCGTCACCTTCGCGTACGGGCCGGGCGCGGCGCCCGTCGTCGACTGCCTGGACCTGACCGTGCCGCACGGCGGGCACCTCGCGGTCGTCGGCCCCAGCGGAATCGGCAAGTCCACGCTGGCCGAGCTCATGGCGGGGGTGCGGGCGCCGGACAGCGGCGAGGTTTTACGCGGATGCGCGCGGGTCCTGGTGCCCCAGCAGGCGTACGTCTTCACCGACACCGTCCGCGCCAACCTCAGCTATCTGTGCCCGGACGACCCGCCCGGCGACGAGAGCCTGCTCGCCTCCTGTGCGGCCGTGGGCGCCCGCGGACTCGTCGACCGGCTCGGCGGACTCGACGCCACCGTCGCACCGGCCGGACTCTCCGCCGGGGAGCGGCAGTTGATCGCGCTCGCCCGGGCCTACGCGGCCCCCGCGCCCCTGGTCCTGCTCGACGAGGCGACCTGCCATCTCGACCCGGCGGCGGAGGACCGGGCGGAGCGGGCGTTCGCTGAGCGGCCCGGGACGGCCCTGGTGGTCGTGGCACACCGGACCGGCTCGGCACGCCGGGCCCGGCAGGTGCTGATGCTCGGCGGCACCGGGGTGGAACGCGGCACGCACGACGAACTTCTCCAACAATCCGCGTTCTACCGGGAGTTGACCGGATTACACCCATCCCTCGCCCTGGGAGATGCGGATGGCGTCCACGCGGTTGCGGGCGCCGGTCTTACGGGTGATCGCCGCCATGTAGTTCCGTACGGTCCCGTTGGACAGATGGAGGCTGTGCGCGATGTCCGCGATGGAGGCGCCCTCGGCGGCGAGTGAGAGCACGCTCAGCTCCCGTCTCGTCAGCGGCATTTCGGCCGCCCGCAGGAACCCGCAACCCAGTGAGTCGTCGACGAACCGCTGGCCTGCGGCGGCCCGTCTTATCGCCGTGACGAGACACTCCGGAGTGGCGTCCTTGCCGACGTAGCCCAGCGCGTGCGCCTCCACGGCCTGGCGCAGCGGCCCGGGTCTGTTGGCGCTGGCCAGCACGACGAGCCGGGTGCCCCGCGACCCGTTGTGCCGGCTCTGTAACTCCCCCAGCGGTGCGATTCCGTACGAGTCGGAACAGTCCAGGTCCACGGCGCACACATCCGGGCGCAGGACCCGCGCGCGGGCGGGTGCACTGCGCCAGGGCGCGTGATGGATCTCGAAGCCCGGTTCACGGGCCAGGCGGTCGGCCAATGCCGACCGCATCAGACAGGCGTCGTGCACGAGAAGTACCCGGATCACGTTTCAGCCCCCTCAAGCTCCCCGCCTACCGGTTGCCTTCCTTTTGCACGCGAAACATTTCTATCTGCGCCCCGGGAGACGGGAACCCGGATTATCAGCCACGGGGTGGCACGGGGGCGCGCACGGCGCACAGAGCGGCGCGGGGCGGTAGTACCCGCAGTATGTGCGCGCCGGGCGCAGAGCCGGTTCCGCCACGCTGGATCGGGCCGGGAGCCCGATCGGACCGGGAACGCGTCAGGCCAGGGTGCCGTCCGGCGCGGTGAGGTCGATCAGCCGGCACACCGTCTCGATGTCGATCTTCACCTGGGCGATCGAGGCCCGCCCCGAAAGCCAGGTGATCAGGGCCGAGTGCCAGGTGTGCTCGATCACGCGGACCGCCGAGAGCTGCTGCGGGGTGGGGTGGTCCAGGCCCATCGCGTCCAGGATGATCGCGGTGGTCTGCCGGGAGACCGTGTCCACCTCGGGGCTGACCGAGCGGTCGGCGAAGGTCAGCGCGCGCACCATCGCGTCGGCGAGGTGCGGCTCGCGCTGGAGCGCGCGGAACGCCCGCATCAGCGTCTCGGCGACCCGCTCCGCGGCCGAATCGCCGGACGGCGGGTGCTTGCGGAGCGTGGAGTGCAGATGCTGGAGCTGGTCCTGCATGGTGGCGACCAGCAGATGGATCTTGGACGGGAAGTAGCGGTAGAGCGTGCCGAGCGCGACCCCCGCGGCCTCGGCCACCTCGCGCATCTGGACCGCGTCGAAGCCGCCCCGGCTGGCCAGCTGGGCGCTGGCGTGCAGGATGCGGCGGCGGCGCGCCTCCTGGCGCTCGGTCAGGGCGGGCGACGCAGGAATGGCTGCTTTGGCTTCCGCTGTCATCTGTCCCGTTCCGTCGTCCGATGCCGTGTGTTCCCCGTGCGGTTCCCGCCCCTGGTGGCCCGTTTCCGGGGGGCACAGCATGGCAGGGGCTCCAGTGGTGGCGCGAATCACCTGTTCCGGCCCTCACACGCGCACTACCTGCCGGTAGATTCGAAGCTTCTTGAGGCTCCTCGGAGAGATCAAGAAGGATCAAGTCTGGAACTTGTTCTAGATTAGCGCGAGCGGTTACGCTCCGGCGAAACGCAGCGATGAAGGGGCCGCGAGTGACCGCAGAGGCCGTAGAGGCAAGCCCCCGCGCAGGGGAGCCGGCCCGTGCGGGCGACCGCCCGCTGCGGATCGCCCTCCTGACGTACAAGGGCAATCCGTTCTGCGGCGGCCAGGGCGTCTACGTACGCCACCTCTCCCGCGAACTCGCCCGCCTGGGACACAGCGTGGAGGTCATCGGCGCGCAGCCGTACCCCGTCCTGGACGAGGGCGTGCCGCTCACCGAGCTCGCCAGCCTGGACCTGTACCGCTCGCCCGACCCGTTCCGTACGCCCAAGAAGGACGAGTACCGGGACTGGATCGACGCCGTCGAGGTCGCCACCATGTGGACCGGCGGCTTTCCCGAGCCGCTGACCTTCTCGCTGCGGGCCCGGCGCCACCTCGCCGCCCGCAAGGGCGAGTTCGACGTCATCCACGACAACCAGACGCTCGGCTACGGCCTGCTCGCGGACCTCGGCGCGCCCCTCGTCACCACGATCCACCACCCCATCACCGTCGACCGGCAGCTGGAGCTGGACGCCGCCGGCGACTGGAAGCGGCGCTCCTCGGTGCGCCGCTGGTACGGGTTCACCCGGATGCAGAAGCGGGTCGCCCGCAGGCTGCCTTCCGTGCTCACCGTCTCCGGCTCCTCGCAGCGCGAGATCGTCGAGCACCTCGGGGTGCGCGAGGACCGCATCTCCGTCGTGCACATCGGCGCCGACACCGACCTGTGGTCCCCGGACCCGTCGGTGGCCGAGGTGCCCGGCCGGATCGTCACCACCTCCAGCGCGGACGTACCGCTCAAGGGGCTCGTCTTCCTCGTCGAGGCGCTCGCCAAGGTGCGCGCCGAGCACCCCGCGGCGCACCTCGTCGTGGTCGGCAAGCGCGCCGAGGACGGGCCGGTCGCGCAGGCCATCGAGAAGTACGGGCTCGGCGACGCGGTCCGGTTCGTCAAGGGCATCACCGACGCGGAGCTGGTCGACCTCGTACGGTCCGCGCAGGTCAGCTGTGTGCCTTCGCTGTACGAGGGGTTCTCGCTCCCGGCCGCCGAGGCGATGGCGACGGGGACACCCCTGGTGGCCACGACCGGCGGCGCCATCCCGGAGGTCGCCGGGCCCGACGGGGAGACCTGCCTCGCGGTGCCGCCGGGCGAGCCGGGCGCACTGGCCGCGGCTCTGAACCGGCTGCTCGGTGACCCGGAGCTGCGCGCACGGCTCGGCGCGGCCGGGCGGGAGCGGGTCCTCGACCGGTTCACCTGGGCCCGGGCGGCCGAGGGCACCGCCGAGCTGTATCGCTCCGCGATCGCCGCGCAGGGCCGCTCCGCGGCCGGAAAGCCCACCGGGTGACCCGGCACCGCCCCGGCCCCCACCACCCCGGCCGCCCAGGCCCCCGCCGCTCCGCGGCCCAGAATCCCGGCCGCTCCGCGGCCTCCGGTCTTTGTTATGTGAAAGGGCAGGCTCCGTGCTGACCGTCGACTTCTCCCGCTTCCCGCTCGCCCCGGGCGACCGCGTGCTCGACCTGGGCTGCGGCGCGGGGCGGCACGCCTTCGAGTGCTACCGGCGCGGTGCGCAGGTCGTGGCGCTCGACCAGAACGGCGAGGAGATCCGCGAGGTCGCCAAGTGGTTCGCGGCGATGAAGGAGGCCGGTGAGGCGCCCGAGGGGGCGACCGCCACCGCGATGGAGGGCGACGCGCTCAACCTGCCCTTCCCCGACGAGTCCTTCGACGTCGTGATCATCTCCGAGGTCATGGAGCACATCCCGGACGACAAGGGCGTGCTCGCCGAGATGGTCCGGGTGCTCAAGCCGGGCGGTCGGATCGCGGTCACCGTGCCCCGCTACGGGCCGGAGAAGGTCTGCTGGGCGCTCTCCGACGCGTACCACGAGGTCGAGGGCGGCCACATCCGCATCTACAAGGCGGACGAGCTCCTGGGCAAGATGAAGGAGGCGGGCCTCAAGCCGTACGGCACGCACCACGCGCACGCGCTGCACTCGCCGTACTGGTGGCTGAAGTGCGCATTCGGCGTGGACAACGACAAAGCGCTGCCGGTGCGGGCGTACCACAAGCTGCTCGTCTGGGACATCATGAAGAAGCCCCTGGTCACACGGCTCGCGGAGCAGGCGCTCAACCCGGTCGTCGGCAAGAGCTTCGTGGCGTACGCGACCAAGCTGCACCTCGCGCGCTTCGACAAGGTCGCCGCCAAGTGACCTCACCGGAGCGGACCGAACACCTGGTCCTGCCGGGGGTGCTCACCGCCGGGCAGGCCGCCGCCACAGTGGCAGGCATCCTCGCCGTGCAGCGCGAGGACGGCGCCATACCGTGGTTCCGCGGCCACCACCTGGACCCGTGGGACCACACCGAGGCCGCCATGGCCCTGGACGCGGCGGGCGAGCACGAGGCCGCGGCGCGTGCCTACGAGTGGCTGGCGCGGCACCAGAACGACGACGGGTCCTGGTACGCGGCGTACCACGACGGGGACTTCGCGCGGATCACCGACCGGGGCCGGGAGACCAACTTCGTCGCGTACGTGGCGGTGGGCGTCTGGCACCACTACCTCGCCACCGGCGACGACACCTTCCTCGACCGGATGTGGCCGGTGGTGTACGCGGCCGTCGAGTTCGTGCTGCGGCTCCAGCAGCCGGGCGGGCAGATCGGCTGGAAGCGCGAGGAGGACGGCTCGCCGGTCACCGACGCGCTGCTGACCGGCAGCTCCTCGATCCACCAGGCGCTGCGGTGCGCGCTCGCCATCGCCGAGCAGCGCGAGGAGCCGCAGCCGGACTGGGAGCTGGCCACCGGTGCGCTCGCGCACGCCGTGGCCGCCCACCCCGAGCGCTTCCTCGACAAGTCCCGCTACTCGATGGACTGGTACTACCCCGTCCTCGGCGGCGCGGTGACCGGCGCCGGGGCGAAGGCGCGCATCGAGGAACGCTGGGACGACTTCGTGGTGCCCGGCCTCGGGGTGCGGTGCGTGCTGCCGAACCCGTGGGTCACGGGCGGCGAGAGCTGCGAACTCGCCCTCGCGCTGTGGGTGATGGGCGAGTCGGACCGCGCCCTGGAGATCCTCCAGTCCATCCAGCACCTGCGGGCCGGGGACGGCCTCTACTGGACGGGTTACGTCTTCGAGGGCGACCGGGCGGTGTGGCCGGAGGAGCTCACGACGTGGACGGCGGGGTCGCTGCTGCTCGCGGTGGCGGCGCTGGGCGGCGACGAGGCGACGGCGGCGGTGTTCGCGGGCGACCGCCTGCCGCGTGGGCTGCGCCCCGAGTGCTGCGATCACCCCACCCCGCCCGTTCCCTAAACCCTCCGGGGGTGGGTGGGGGTGGAGGTGGGTTTCCCGGGGGCTTCGCCCCCGGACCCCTTTTGCGGGGCCTGCGGCCCCTGCGCCCCGCTTCGTTTGTCTGCGGACCGTGCTGGGTTGCTCGCGCAGTTCCCCGCGCCCCTAACTACCTAGGGGCGCGGGGAACTGCGCGACCAGCCCCCACCGGCCCGCAGACAAAGACCGGGCACTCACATGGGCTCGCCCGAGTGGCGGTGTCGGCCGGGGCGGGTGAGGCTGCCGGGGAGGACGACACATCCCCGGAGGTCACCGTGCCCAGTACGCTCAACTTCCGCCGCATACTCGTGGCGGTCGTCCTGTCCACCACCGTCCTGGTGTCGACGACCGCCTGCGGAGGCGAAACCAAGAGCGCCCGCAACAGCCTGACCGCGGCGGAGGCCAGCGCCTCCCCGACGCCGTCCAGCTCTTTCGAGAAGCAGAAGCTCGCCAAGACGCGGTTCGTCGCCAACGCGGGACTCGCGGCGGGCGCCGCCTACCAGTGGATCGTGAAACCCTTCAAGGCGGGCAAGTTCAAGAAGGGCACCAAGGGGCGGACGTTCGCCCTGGTCAAGGCCGGTCTGGCCGGCGCCTTCACCTACAACCGGCTGAAGGCGGCCGTGAACAACGCCAAGGGCGACCCGCTTCTCTCCAAGGCCGTCGCCCCCCTCAGCTCCGGCATCGACTCGCTCAAGAACCTCGGCTCCAAGCTGCGCAAGGGCGATGCCACCGACGCGGACGTCGGGATGTTCGAGAGCGTCATCGGTGGAGTGAAGGACGCCGGGAAGAGCGCGGGCGCCGAGGTCAAGGACCAGGTGCCGTCCGCTTCCCAGCTCAGCGGCGGCTGAGCCGGCTCAGCCGTTCAGCTCCGCCAGTACCCGCAGGGTCGTCAGGTCCGGTGACGTGACCAGCAGGTCCGTCACCGGACCCGCGCGCCACGACTCCAGCCGGTCCGCGATCCGTTCGCGCGGCCCGACCAGCGAGATCTCGTCGGCGAACGTGTCGGGCACCGCCCGTACCGCCTCCTCGCGGCGGCCCTCCGCGAACAGCGCCTGGATCCGGCGGGCTTCGGCCTCGTACCCCATCCGCGCCATCAGATCCGCGTGGAAGTTGCGGGCCGCGTGCCCCATCCCGCCGATGTAGAAGCCGAGCATCGCCTTCACCGGCAACAGCCCCTCGGCCACGTCGTCGCAGACGTGCGCCCGGACCATGGGGGCGACGGTGAAGCCCTCGGGCGCCCCCGCCAGCGACGCCTCGTACGCGTCCAGCCGCGTCGGCGACCAGTACAGCGGCAGCCAGCCGTCCGCGATCCGGGTCGTCTGCGCGATGTTCTTGGGGCCCTCGGCGCCGAGCAGCACCGGCAGGTCCGCCCGCAGCGGATGCGTGATCGACTTGAGCGGCTTGCCGAGGCCGGTGCCGTCCGCGCCCCGGTACGGGTGCGCGTGGAAGCGGCCGTCCAGCTCCACCGGCGCCCCGCGCCGCAGCACCTGCCGGATCACCTCCACGTACTCCCGCGTCGCCGTCAGCGGGCTGGACGGGAACGGCCGTCCGTACCACCCCTCCACCACCTGCGGCCCCGAAAGCCCGAGGCCGAGCAGCACGCGGCCGCCGGAGAGGTGGTCGAGGGTGAGCGCGTGCATGGCGGTCGCGGTGGGGGTGCGGGCTGCCATCTGCGCGACGGCCGTGCCCAGCCGGATACGGGAGGTGTGCGCGGCGATCCAGGTCAGCGGCGTGAACACGTCCGACCCCCAGGCCTCCGCGGTCCAGACCGAGTCGTACCCGAGCCGCTCGGCCTCCAGGGCCAGCTCCAGATGCCCGGGGTCGGGGCCCCGCCCCCAGTAGCCCAGTGCGAGTCCCAGCCGCATGACGAGAGCCCCTGTCCGTAGCAAGATCTGACGGATCGTCAGGGGAGCGTACGGGAACGGCCCCCCGCCCGAAAGGGGCGAGGGGCCGTGGATGCCATGCGGTGGATGAACGAACTAACCCCGCTGGATCCCCGTGGTGTCCTGAAGAACCCCACGACGACCGTCCTGCGTCTGCGCGACCAGCGCCGCACCACGCTGCTCAACCGCCAGGTACCACGTGCCGGGCGCGAGTTCCGCGATCGGCGTGGGGGAGCCGTCCTCCGGGTACAGGGGACGGGCCACCGGAACGGCGAACCAGAACGGGGCGAAGTCGCCCGCCGCGGCGCCGGCCGCGGGCTGCGGCTGGGCCGGGGCGCCGGGCGCCGGGGCCTGGCCGCCCTGGCTCGGGTCGGGGGCCGCGGCACCGTACGGCTGGGGCTGCGGCTGGGCGCCGCCCGGGTAGCCGTAGCCGCCCGCGGGCTGCGCGCCGTAGGGCTGGGCGCCGTACGGGGCCACGGCCGGGCGCGGGGCGCCCATCAGCGGGGCCTTGAGCGCGGCGACCATCGGGCCGGCCACGGCGCCCGCGGCGAGCACCAGCGCGGCGATCAGGCCGAGGATCATGCCGGCCCCGGCCTTGTCCATGTCGATGATGGTCCAGAACGCGGTCCACGCCGAGAAGATCGTGAACGCGGTGCCGAACTGGCCCAGGTCGATGCCGGCGATCTTCTTCGGCTGCGGCAGCGAACGGGCCACCACGATGAGGACTGCTCCGATGATGCCGGCCAGGAACATGCTCATCAGCAGGCCCAGCGAGTCCCAGGCGTTCGGCAGGTCGAGCTTCGGGCAGAACGTACCGGAGCACGAATTGCCGACCGAGTAGAGATCGAGGAACGAGGCGATGAACAGCACCACCGCTGCTCCGATCACCACGCCGTCGCCTCGCGTGAGGGAGCGGATGTTCACGTAAATAGTCCTTTTGGGTCGTCTCGTCGGGGCGGTCATCGCTGCCGCCGGTGTACGTGCACACGGCGCGAAGCACGGGGGCGGTTCCCCGCCCGGAGGAGAATCTATCGTCTGACCGGGTGGGAAGTCCCCTCGGTGCTCAGACCGTGACCGACCCGCAGCCGACCGCTCGCGTCGGCGACACCCTTACTTCTGCAGGAAGCTGCTGATCCCGTCCGCGATGCCCTGGGCGGCCTTCTGCCGCCAGTCCGCGCTCGTCAGCAGGGCCGAGTCGCCCGAATCCCGCATGTTCCCGCACTCGATGAACACCTTCGGCACGGTCGACAGATTGAGCCCGCCGAGGTCCTTGCGGACGTCCAACCCGGTGCCGTCCCCCACGTAGTTGGAGGGCGGCATGCCCGTGGCGTGCACGAACTTCCCCGCGATCCTCACACCCAGCTCACGCGAGGGGGCCACGATCGGGGCGGTGTTCGCCTTCCCCGCGTTCACCAGGGCGGGCAGGATCACATGGAAGCCGTGGTTGCCCTGGTCCGCGCCGTCGGCGTGCACCGAGACGACCGCGTCCGCCTTCGCCCGGTTGCCGATCGCCGCCCGCTCGTCCACGCACGGGCCGAACGGCCGGTCGTTGTCCTGGGTGTACGTGACGGTCGCGCCCAGCTTCTCCAGGAGCGCCCGGATGCGGTGCGAGACGTCCAGGGTGAACGCGGCCTCGGTGTACCCGCCTTGCGTGTCGGTGCCGGTGGTGTCGCACTCCTTCTTGTTCGTCCCGATGTCGACCTGGCGGTTGATCTCGGCAGCGTGCTTGAAGTTGCTCGGGTTGTGCCCCGGGTCGATCACCACGACCCGTCCGGCGAGCGGCCCGGTGGGGCGGGCCGACTGGGTGGAGGCCGAGGCGGACGGCGACGGGGTGGCCGTCACGGTCACGGTCGGCGGCTTCGCGGTCCCGTTCCCCGAGGGCGGCACGGCAGGCCCGCTCGGCAGCGGCAGCACCTTCGGCGGCTTGTCGTCCTGGCCGCCGGAGCCGCCCATGGCCTGCCACACCAGCCATCCGGCCAGGGCGGTCGGGACCAGCGCGGCGGTCACGATGACGAGGTTGCCGCGCATACGGCGCCGGGCGGGGGTGGGGGACTCGCTGTCGTACGACACGCTGCGATGCTAGCCGGGGAGGTCGGTGGGGGCGCGGTTCGTGCGGCCGAAGGGGTGCACTGCGGCGTGCGTCCTCACACGCCGGCGCGCGTGCGGCGCAGGACGCGCAGCGAGTCGGTGGCCGACACCTCGGTGAACGCGCCGGAGGCGAGGGCGCGCAGATAGACGCGGTACGGGGCCTGGCCGGTGAACTCGTCGACCGGGTCGGGGAAGACGTCGTGGATCACCAGGAGGCCGCCCTCGGCGAGGTGGGGGGCCCAGCCCTCGTAGTCCCCGGTGGCGTGCTCGTCGGTGTGTCCGCCGTCGATGAAGACGAGCCCCACCGGGCCGCCCCAGACCCGCGCCACCTGCGGCGAGCGCCCCACGACCGCGATCACGTGGTCCTCCAGGCCCGCCTGGTGCAGGGTGCGGCGGAAGGTGGGCAGGGTGTCCATCAGGCCGACCTCCGGGTCGACCACGGTGGGGTCGTGGTACTCCCAGCCGGGCTGCTGCTCCTCGCTGCCCCGGTGGTGGTCGACGGTGACGGCGACGGTCCCCGCGGCGCGGGCGGCGTCGGCGAGCAGCAGTGTGGAGCGGCCGCAGTAGGTGCCGACCTCCAGGAGCGGCAGGCCGAGCGCGCCCGCCTCCACGGCCGCGTCGTAGAGCGCGAGCCCTTCGCGTACGGGCATGAAGCCCTTGGCGGCCTCGAAGGCGGCGAGTATCTCCGGCTTGGGTGTCGCCATGGCAGGGCTCCTGTGGGTCGTGAGGGGACGCGGATCGTGTCTCCGGGTGGCGCCACATCGTAATCCCCGCCGAACCGGCCGTTGATCTGACCTTCCGTCAGATTGGAACGTGTTCTAGTCTGACGCCGTTCCAGTGGCGGCCGTGGCGGCGGGGGAGTGCGCATGGGCATCGGAATCACCCGGGAGCAGCGGGAGCTGGCCGAGGCGGTACGCGGCCGGCTGGCGCGGGCCGTGCCGGTCGAGGAGGTGCGCAAGCTGCTCGACGCGCCCGCCGGGGACGCCGCCAGGCCGCCGTACTGGGACGCGCTGGCCGAGCAGGGCCTGCTCGGGGTCCACCTGGGCGAGCGGTACGGCGGCGGGAGCCTGGTGGAGCTCGCGGTGGTCCTTGAGGAGGCGGGCAGGGGCGTGCTGCCGGGCCCGTACCTGTCGAGCGTGCTCGCGGCGGCGGTGCTTGAGCGGGCGGGACATCCGGCGGAGGTCGACGCGATCGCGACCGGGGTGCGGACCGCGGCCGTGGCGCTGGGCCCCGGGACCCTCACCGCCGTACGGGACCCGGCGGGCTGGACGCTCGACGGGGTCGCGCCGCCCGTCCTCGCCGGGGCGCAGGCCGACCTGCTGGTCCTGGCCGCCCGTGCGGGCGAGGAGACGCTGTGGCTGGTGGTGGGCGCGGCGGACCTGGACGTACGGGCGCACGACAGCGCCGATCCGACGCGCCCCACCGCCGAGGTCGTCGCGCACGGCCGCACGGTCGCGGACGACCGGGTACTCGCCGTGGACCCCGCGCTCGTACAGGACCTCGCGGCCGTCCTCTTCGCCGCCGAGGCGTGCGGCACCGCCGCCCGGGCGCTGGACACGGCGGTCGCCCACGCCAAGGTGCGCGAGCAGTTCGGGCGGCCCATCGGGCAGTTCCAGGCGGTCAAGCACCTCTGCGCCGACATGCTGGTCCGGGTCGAGCAGGCCCGCGCGCTGGTGTGGGACGCGGCGCGGGCGGCGGACTCGGAGCGGGCCGAGGTGCGCGGCCTGGCCGCCTCGCTTGCGGCCGCCACCGCCCTGGACGCCGCGTTCACCTGCGCCCAGGACTGCGTCCAGATCCTCGGCGGCATCGGCTTCACCTGGGAGCACGACGCCCACCTCCAGCTGCGCCGCGCCCTGGTGGCCCGCCAGCTCCTCGGCGCCGGGGACGCCCACCGGCAGCGGGCCGTCCGGCTCGCCGGGGCCGGGGCGCGCCGGGAGCTGCGGCTCGAACTGCCCGAGGAGGCGGAGGCGTTCCGGGGCCCGGCGCGGGAGGCGGCGGAGTCCGTACGCGGCCTCGACCCGGCGGCCGCCCGCCGCGCCCTCGCCCCCACCGGCTATGCCGCACCGCATCTGCCCCCGCCGTACGGCCTGGGCGCGGATCCGACGCAACAACTGGTCATCCAGGAGGAGTTGAGGTCGGCCGGGGTGAAGGTCGCCGAGCTGGGCATCGGCACCTGGGTGGTGCCGTCGCTGCTCGCGTACGGGACGCGCGAGCAGCAGGAGCGCTTCCTGCTGCCGACCCTGCGCGGGGACCTGCTGTGGTGCCAGCTGTTCTCGGAGCCGGAGGCGGGCTCCGACCTGGCGAGCCTGCGGACCCGGGCTGAGCGCACCGACGACGGCTGGCGGATCACCGGCCAGAAGGTGTGGACGAGCGCGGCCCAGTGGGCGGACCACGGCATCCTGCTCGCCAGGACCGACCCCGAGGCACCCAAGCACGAAGGCCTGACGTACTTCCTGGTCGACATGAAGCACACGCCGGGGATCGACGTACGCCCGCTCCGCGAGATCACCGGCGACGCGCTCTTCAACGAGGTGTACTTCGACGGGGCACCGCTGCCGCACGACGCGGTCGTCGGCGAGCCGGGCGGCGGCTGGCGGGTCGCCCGCAACACCCTGGGCAACGAACGCGTCCACATGGCCGACCAGTTGACCTTCGACACCGGCCTGGAGGCGCTGCTGGCCCGCGCCGACGGCCTGGACGGCTCGTACCGCGCCCGGATCGGCGCGCTGGCCGCCGAGGCACACGCACTCGCCTGCATCGGGCTGCGCACCACCATGCTCCAGGTGTCGGGCCTGGAGCCCGGCGCCGGGGCCAGTGTGCGCAAGCTCGTCCAGACCGCCCACCAGCAGAAAGTGGCCGAGCTCGCCCTGGAGCTGCTCGGCCCGGCGGGCGCGACGGCCGAGGGCCCGGCGCGGCGGGCCGTCCACGGCTATCTGATGTCCCGCTGTCTGACCATCGCGGGCGGCACCACCCAGGTCCAGCTCAATGTCGTGGCCGAGCGGATCCTCGGCCTGCCGCGAGACTGAAGGAGTACGGACGTGAAGAGCTTTGTGGCCGGAGCCGGCATGACGAGGTTCGAGAAACCCGAGTCGCGGGAGTGGCAGTACTGGGACATGGCGCGGGAGGCGGGTGAGGCGGCACTGGCCGACGCCGGTCTCCCGTACGAGCAGGTCGAGCAGGTGATCGCGGGCTACTGCTTCCAGCCGTCTACGGCGGGCCAGCGGGCGGCGTACGAACTCGGTCTGACCGGCGTCCCCGTCCACAACGTCAACAACAACTGCGCGACGGGCGCCAGCGCGCTGATGCTGGCGCGGCAGCTGGTGGAGGGCGGGGCGAGCGAGTGCGTGCTGGCGCTGGGGTTCGAGAAGATGAAGCGGGGCGCGCTGGGGGGTGGCGCGGGTGACGACTTCTCGACGTCCCCGGTGGCCCGCCACTACTCCGTCATGGCCGCCGCCCACGGCTTCGAGATGAGCCCGCCGACCGCGCAGATCTTCGGCAACGCGGCGCGTGAGCACATGGAGCTGTACGGGACGACCGAGGCGCAGCTGGCGGCGGTCGGCGCGAAGAACCACCGCCACTCGGTGAACAACCCGAACGCGCAGTTCCAGGTGGACTACTCGGTGGCGGAGGTGCTGGCGTCGAAGGAGATCCACCGCCCCTTGACGAAACTCCAGTGCTCGCCGACGTCCGACGGCGCGGCGGCGGCCGTGGTCGTCTCCGAGCGCTTCGCCGCCGAACACGGCCTGGAGGAACGGGCGGTGGAGATCGTCGCCCAGGCGATGACGACGGACACGGAGGAGTCGTTCGCCTCCGGCCGGTGCATCGACGTCGTCGGCGCGGGCATGTCCCGGGCGGCGGCGCGCCTCGTGTACGAGAGCTCCGGCCTCGGCATCGAGGACGTCGACGTGATCGAGCTCCACGACTGCTTCTCCATCAACGAGCTGCTGACGTACGAGGCGCTGGGGATGTGCGGGGAGGGGGAGTCCGGGAAGCTCGTGGAGTCCGGGGCGACGACGTACGGCGGGCGGTGGGTGGTGAACCCGTCGGGGGGGTTGATCTCCAAGGGGCACCCGCTCGGCGCGACGGGCCTGGCCCAGACGGCGGAACTGGTCCAGCACCTGCGCGGCGAGGCGGGCGCGCGTCAAGTGGGGGGCGCGCGGGTGGGGTTGGCGCACAACATCGGGTTGGGGGGAGCGGCGGTGCTGACGCTCCTACGGAGGTAGTGGCCCCACCCCGCCCCTTCACCTAAAGCCCTGGGCGGGCGCCGGGTGCTTCGTCTGCGGACCGTGGTGGGTTGCTCGCGCAGTTCCCCGCGCCCCTACAGGGCCGCCCCGCAGGGGCGCATTTGAGGGGCGCGGGGAACTGCGCGACCAGCCAGCCACGGTCCGCAGACGAACACCGGGCCCGGGGGCGAGGCCCCAACCGGCCGCCCGCCAGAGGGCTTTAGGGAAGGGGCGGGGTGGGGAATCGAACGACCGGCTGCAAACATGGCCACATGGTCCAAGCGCCCGCAGACACCGCCGCCATACCCGCCCGGACGAAACCCACCCGCACCTGGCTCGTCCTCCTCGCCGCCTGCGCCGGGCAGTTCCTCGTCGTGCTCGACGTCTCCGTCGTCAACGTGGCCCTGCCCTCGATGCGGACCGGACTCGGGATGACCCCGACCGGGCTGCAGTGGGTCGTCAACGCCTACTCCATCGCGTACGCCGGGTTCATGCTCCTCGGCGGCCGCGCCGGAGACCTCTTCGGGCGCAAGCGCATGTTCCTCGTCGGGCTCGGCCTGTTCACCGCCGCCAGCCTCGCCGGCGGGCTCGCCCAGGAGGGCTGGCAGCTGCTGCTGGCGCGCGGCGTGCAGGGCCTCGGCGCCGCCGTGCTCGCGCCGTCCACCCTGACCATCCTCACCGCCGCCGTCCCCGAGGGCGCCGCCCGTACCAGGGCCATAGGCACCTGGGCGGCGGTCGGCGCGGGCGGTGGCGCGGCGGGCGGGCTCGTCGGCGGGGTGCTCACCGACACCCTGTCGTGGCGCTGGGTGCTGCTCATCAACGTGCCGGTCGGCGCTCTCGTCCTCACCGGCGCCACCCTGTGGATCACGGAGAGCCGCGCGGCCACCCGCAACCGCCTGGACCTGCCGGGCGCGGTCGCCGTCACCGGCGGGCTCGCGGTCCTCGCGTACGGCATCGTGCAGACCGAACAGGCCGGCTGGACCGCGCCCCGGACCCTCGCCACGCTGCTCGGCGGGCTCGCGCTGCTCGGCGCCTTCCTCGCCGTCGAGACGCGGGCGGCGGCGCCGCTGATGCCGCTGCGGCTGCTGCGCATACGGGCCGTCTCGTCCGCCAACGTCGTGATGTTCGCCTGCGGCTCGGCCACCTTCTGTACCTGGTACTTCATGACGCTGTACGCCCAGAACGTCCTCGGCTACACCCCGCTGGGCGCCGGACTCGCCCTCATCCCCAGCTCGTTGAGCATCGTCTTCGGCGCCAAGATCGCGCCCCGCATCATGCCGGTGACCGGGACCCGCAACCTCACCGTCATCGCCCTCCTGATCGCCGCCGCCGGCTTCGGCTGGCAGTCCACGATGCACGCGCACGACCCGTACTGGATGTCGATCCTGGTGCCCGGCATGCTGATGATGACCGGCGCCGGGCTCGCGACGACGCCGCTCGCCTCGCTCGCCACCTCCAGCGCCGCGCCCGGCGAGGCCGGTCTCGTCTCCGGGCTCGTCAACACCTCCCGCACGATGGGCGGCGCGCTCGGCCTCGCCATCCTGTCGACCGCCGCCACCGCCCGTATCGGCGACTCGCTGACGCCCGAGGCGCTCACCGAGGGCTATGCGCTCGCCTTCCGCACCGGCGGCTTCGTCCTGCTCGCGAGCACGGTGGTCGCGCTGGTGTGGCTGCCCAGGACCACCAGGCGCTGACCGCTCAGAGCCAGCCCTGCTGCCGTGCCGCCCGCACCGCCTCCATGCGGTTGCGGGTGCTCGTCTTGCCGATCGCCGACGAGAGGTAGTTGCGCACCGTCGACTCCGACAGGTGCAGCTTCCCCGCGATGTCGGCGACGGTCGCGCCGTCCACCGACGCGTTCAGGACGTCCCGCTCCCGCGCGGTCAGCGGGTTCGCGCCCGCGCTGAGCGCGGCCGCGGCAAGGGCCGGGTCGATCACCGTCTCGCCGCGCAGCACCTGCCGGATCGCCTCGGCCAGGTCCTCCACCGGCCCGTCCTTCACCAGGAACCCGGCCGCGCCCGCCTCCATCGCGCGCCGCAGATACCCCGGCCGCCCGAACGTGGTGAGGATCAGCACCCGGCAGTCGGGGCACTCCTCGCGCAGCTTGGCCGCCGCGTCGAGGCCGCTGAGGCCCGGCAGTTCGATGTCCAGGAGGGCGACGTCGGGCCGCGAGGTGAGCGCCGCGTCCACGATCTTGTCCCCGGCGCCGACCTGCGCGACGACCTCGATGTCCTCCTCAAGCCCGAGCAGCAGGGCGAGGGCACCGCGCATCATGCCCTGGTCCTCGGCGAGGAGGACTCGTACGGACTTTCCGGGGCGGTGGTCGCGAGGCATTTCATCCATGGCGACAGGCTAAGGCCGACCACCAGCGACAACGGGACACCCCCGGCTCTCACGGGTCCTCCCCCAGCCGGACACACGCGGCCGGCCGCTCCCCGTCCGGGACAGCAAGCTGACCGACAGCCCCGTTCTCCTGCTGTCCCCCGGCACCTTCGCCGGACTCGTGGAGTACGCCAAGCGGTCCCGCTAGTCCTGCCGTGAGCCCTGCGCCTCCAACTCCGCGTCGAGCTCCGCGTCGAGCGGGTCGACCGGGAGCTCGGCGCTCACCTGGAAGCCGCCGCGCGGCCCGGGGCCCGCTTCGAGTGAGCCGCCGGCCGCCGCGAGGCGTTCGGTGAGCCCCTTCAGACCCGTGCCGCCGATGCGTGGACCGGGAGCCACGGGCTGTTCGGGCGGTACGCCGCACCCGTCGTCGGTGATCTTCAGCCGTACCCGCTCGGGCGCGCCGTCGACCACGATCTCGCAGCGGGTCGCGCCGCTGTGCCGTACGACGTTGGTGACCGCCTCCCGTACCACCCAGCCGAGCAGCGCCTCCACTTGCGCGGGCAGCGGCGGGCCCGACTGGGTCACCACCGGCTCCACTTCGGCCGCGAGCAGCGCCGAGCGGGCCCGGTCCAGCTCGGTGCCGAGGCTGCCCTCGCGGTAGCCGGTGACGGCCTCGCGGATCTCGGTGAGCGCCTGGCGGCCGACCGCCTCGATGTCGGCGACCTGGCCGAGCGCGGCGTCCAGGTCGCGCGGGGCGAGGCGGCGGGCCGCCTCCGACTTCACCACGATCACCGAGAGCGTGTGGCCGAGCAGGTCGTGCAGGTCCCGGGAGAAGCGGAGACGTTCCTTCTCCACGGCGGTACGGGCCAGCTCCTGGCGGGTGTCGCGCAGTTCGCGCACGGTCTGGGAGAGGGAGAGGACCGCCGCCGTCACCATGCCGGAGAGGAACGTGCCGTACGCGAGGGTCACGTTGCCCCACACCTCGCCGGCCTTCATGCCGGAGACGGCGCCCGCCGAGCCCGCCAGGACCATGATCGTGAGACCGAGGCGCCTGTCCCGCAGCACCGCGCCGCAGGCCAGCGAGAGCAGCGGGAAGAAGAACAGCCAGTTGCCGCCGTAGAAGAGGGCGAGGCCGTAGGTGATCGCGGCCATCGCGGCCAGGATCACCAGCGTCGTCCGGCTCTCGCGCTTCTCCTTGTCGAAGGCGCGGAAGGCGACGGTGACGTAGAGGGAGTTGAAGGCGAGCAGGCCCGCGCCGCCGACCCAGGGGTTCGCGGTCCTGCCCTGGACCAGGTTGGAGAAGGCGCCCAGGCCCATCAGGAGCCAGGGCAGCAGGGTGTATCCGCTGGCCGGGGGGCCGGGGAGGTCGGCGTCGCGCGCGCTCCTCTTCGGCAGCTCCGGCAATCTCGGCAGGCTGGGCGCCACGTTCTCGTTCTCCCCGTTCGTCAGGCTCACTCCGTCCTCGCGGACCGTCGGTAGGAGATCACGGTGTACGAGCCGAATGCCAGCGGCTGCTGTCTGCGTCATGTCCTTGACGCTACGGAGTGGCCCGTGGGGCCCGGCAGAGGTTCTTGTACGGGGTTCAGTGGGACAAATGTCCCGGCGGTTCGTTCGGGTGCGGGTGAGTGGGGGCTGGTCGCGCAGTTCCCCGCGCCCCTTGGGGGTTGGGGGTGCCCGGCGCCGATGGGGCAGGGGCCGCAGGCCCCGCCCTTCAGGGGCGCGGGGAACTGCGCGACCAGCCACCCGCGATCCGCAGGCAACAGGAGACCTGACGGCGCGTCAGAAGTGTTCCCAATCCTATGGTGCTGCGTTATACATAGGGGCCATCGAGCCCTAGAACGCGTTCTAGAACCGGCGCCCGGAGCCGGTCCCGCACGGCCTCGGTGCGGCCGACGGTGCGGACGGCCGCGCCGAGGTCTTCCCACCTCCAAGGAGCAGCCCCCGTATGCCCATCGACGTCGCGAAGGCGCTCGCCGCCGAGCCCCGGTCCACCGAGATCGTCTGGGACCACAAGGACATCCAGCTCTACCACCTGGGACTCGGGGCGGGCGTCCCGGCGACCGACCCCGACGAACTGCGGTACACCCTGGAGTCGAAGCTGCACGTGCTGCCCTCCTTCGCCACCGTCGCGGGCGCCGGCATGGGCGTGGTCGGCGGGCTCTCGGCGCCGGGCATCGAGGTCGACCTCGCCGCCGTGCTCCACGGCGGCCAGGGCATCGTCCTGCACCGCCCGATCCCGGTACGGGGCAAGGCCGTCTCCACCTCCAAGGTGGCCGCCGTCTACGACAAGGGCAAGGCCGCCGTCCTGGTGCTGCGCACCGAGGCCGCCGACGCGGAGGGGCCGCTGTGGACCAGCGACGCCCAGATCTTCGTACGCGGCGAGGGCGGCTTCGGCGGCGAGCGCGGCCCCTCCGCCCGCACCGAGCAGCTCGACCGCGCCCCCGACCGCACCGTCGAGTGGAAGGTGCGCGAGGAGCAGGCGCTGCTCTACCGGCTCTCCGGCGACTGGAACCCGCTCCACGCCGACCCCGACTTCGCGAAGCTCGCCGGGTTCGACCGGCCGATCCTGCACGGCCTGTGCACGTACGGAATGACGCTCAAGGCGGTCGTCGACACCCTGCTCGGCGGCGAGGTGGCCCGCGTCCGCTCGTACACCACCCGCTTCACCGGGGTCGTCTTCCCCGGCGAGACCCTGCGCATCCGGATGTGGGCCGGTCAGGGCCGCGTCCAGGTGTCGGTGACGGCCGTCGAGCGGGACGACGCGCCGGTGCTCTCCGACACGCTCGTCGAACACGTCTGAACCGCCTCACCCGAGGCGCATCAAGAAGGCTCATCAAGAAGGCTCATCAGAGGGCTCAGCAGAGGGGAGCCGCACCATGCGCGCAGCCGTACTGCACGAGATCGGCCAGGACAAGCTCGATGTGCTCGACGACGTCGAGGCGGTGGGCTTCGGGCCCGGGAAGGTGAGGATCCGGATCCGGGCAACCGGGCTCTGTCACTCCGACATCTCCGCGATGAGCGGGGTGCTCCCGCAGCCCGCCCCCTTCGTCCCCGGCCACGAGGGTGCGGGCGAGATCCTCGACGTCGGCGACGGGGTCACCTCGCTCGCCCCGGGCGACCGCGTGCTGGTGTGCTGGCTGCCCGCCTGCGGTGTCTGCCCCTCCTGCAAGCGCGGCCAGACCCACCTCTGTCTCGCCGGGTTCATGAACGCGGGCACCCCCAACTTCAAGCGCCCCGGCGGCGACCTCTTCGGCTTCGCGGGCACCGGCACCTTCGCGGAGGAGGTCGTGGTCGCCGCCGGATGCGCGGTCCCGATCCCCGACGACGTGCCGTACGAGATCGCCGCGCTCATCGGGTGCGGGGTGACCACCGGGCTCGGGGCGGCCATCAACACCGCGAAGGTGGAGGCCGGTTCGTCGGTCGCCGTCATCGGCTGCGGCGGGGTCGGCATCTCCGCCATCCAGGGCGCCAAGGTGCAGGGCGCGGCGCAGATCGTCGCCGTCGACCCGGTGGCCTCCCGGCGCGAGGCCGCGCTCACCTTCGGCGCGACCGAGGCCGTCTCGCCCAGCGAACTCGACGACGCCAAGCAGCGGATCACCGGCGGCGAGGGCTTCGACTACGTCTTCGAGGTCGTCGGCAAGTCCGCCACCGCCCGCACCGCCTACGGGGCGACCCGGCGCGGCGGCACCCTGTGCGTGGTCGGCGCGGGCGCCATGGACGACTTCTTCCAGGTCAACATGTTCGAGCTGTTCTTCGACGAGAAGCGCATCCTGCCGTCGCTGTACGGCGGCGGCGACGTGCTGCGCTCCTACGAGCGGGCCGTCGCGCTGTGGCGGGCGGGCCGCATCGACCTGGAGGGCCTGATCACCCACCGGGTACCGCTCGCCGGGATCAACGACGCCCTCGACCAGATGCGCACGGGCGAGGCCCTGCGTACGAGCATCTCCCTCTGACCCCGAAAGGACGCGGTCGACCGATGGCACTGCCACTTGAAGGGCTCAGCGCGATCGTCACCGGCGCCGGGCGGGGCCTGGGCCGGGCCGAGGCCCTCGAACTCGCCCGGCTCGGCGCGTCCGTCGTCGTCAACGACTTCGGGCAGCCGGGCCGGGACGGCTCCGGCGAGGCCTCGGCCGGGCCCGCCGAGGAGGTCGCCGCCGAGATCCGCGCGGCGGGCGGCGCGGCGGTCGCCCACACCGGCGACGTGGCCGACCACCAGCAGGCCCGCGAGCTGGTCGGGCTGGCGGTCGCCACGTACGGGAAGCTCGACGTCCTGGTCAACAACGCGGGCATCCTGCGGGACCGGATGATCTTCTCGATGACCGAGTCCGAGTGGGACGCGGTGATCCACGTCCACCTCAAGGGCCACTTCAACACCACCCACTTCGCCGCCGCGCACTGGCGCCGGCGGTCCAAGGAAGCGGGCGGCCCGGTCTACGGCCGGATCGTCAACACCTCCTCGGAGGCGTTCCTCGCCGGGTCGGCCGGACAGCCCAACTACGCGGCCGCCAAGGGCGGGATCGTGGGCCTCACCACGTCCACCGCCCTCGCGCTCGCCAAGTACGGGGTCACCGCCAACGCCATCTGCCCCCGCGCCCGCACCCGGATGACCGAGGACGTCTTTGCTGGCTTCGAGGAGCCGGGTGCCGGTCAGCTCGACCCGCTGGCGCCCGAGCACGTGGCGCCGCTCGTCGGCTATCTGGCGTCCCCGGCGGCTGCCCGGGTCAACGGCCAGCTGATGGTGGTGCACGGCGGGATGGTGGCGATCGTGGAACGCCCCAAGGTGGCCGCCAAGTTCGACGCGGCAAAGGAGACGTTCTCGTACGGGGAACTGGACGAGCTGCTCTCGCCGTACTACGCCGACCGCCCGGCGAACGAGACCTTCGCGGCGGCGGAGGTCCTGGGGCTCAAGCGCGGCTGAACCCCGCGCCCCTCAAGGGGCGCGGGGAACTGCGCGACCAGCCACAAACGGTCCGCAGTCGAAAGATCACTTCCGTGAAGCATCCGTCAGCCGTGGTGGTAGCCGTCCTCCCCGTTCTCCCGCCGGTGGCGGCCGCGTCCGTGGGCCTCGGTCGTCGGCTCCTCGGTCGCCGCGGCGCCGCCCCGGTGCCGGCCGTGGCTGTCGGTGTCCGTCGTGGCTTCGGCGGACGCGGCGGTCAGTGTCTCGGACATGTGGTGCAGTCACCCCGTTGTGTTTCGTCCCTTGCGTTCGCCGTGGATCTTAGCCAGAGGTCCACTGCCTACTGACGGCCGGTCAGCGGTGCCTGCGCGAGCGGTACGGGCCGGGGGGCCTGCGGTTTCAGCGGTACGGGGGCGGGCCGCGGCACGTCCGCCGGGGCCGGGACCGCCGCCACCGAGCAGGGCGCCGCGGGCGTCGCGCACGGCAGCCGCAGCACCCCGTCCCGGGTCCACAGGCCCGAGCCCGCCAGCCACCCCTCGGGCGCGGCCAGCTGGTGCAGCCGGCGACCCGCCGGGCGCCACACCCCGAGCCAGGTGCCCGCCGCCGCGTCGATCCGCAGCGCCACCGCGCAGCTCTCCGGCATCAGCACCTGCCCGGGCTGTACGGCGAACGGCGTGACCGCCGCGTCCGCGAGCCGCAGGCACTCGGGGAAGCGGACCGGCAGGGTGGAGCCGAGCACGCCCCAGCCGAGCCGGTCGTGGCCGGGCGCGTCGGAGCGCAGCAGCAGCAGACCGGTGTCCGGGTCCGCGAGCAGCAGCCGGTCCTGGCTCTCCTCGGTGATCTGGAGGAGCGGGGTCACCTCGCCGCCGCGCTCCAGGTCCACCGCGACCGCCTTGGTCCGCCCGTCCAGCTCCCGGTCCAGGGCCAGCATCCTGCCCGTCCGGTCCAGCCAGACGCCGCCCGAGCAGCGGCCCTTGACGGTGGCGACCGGCTCCGGGCCGAAGGCGCCGCCCGCCACCAGCCAGATCGTGCTGTCCTGTGGCCCGTCCGCCAGCGCGTACGCGCAGCTGCCGTTCGGGGACGGCGGCAGCAGGGACAGCCGCCGCCCGGGCGTGTCGTCGTGGGCGACCGTGCCCAGGGCGAGCTCGCCGGTGCCGGGGCCGGTCGGGTAGAGCAGGGCGAAGGCGTCCCGGTCCGCGACCCGGCGGTGGATCAGCACCCGCCCGTCCGCCATCGGCAGCACCGAGGCGTCCGGCTCCTCCGGCTGGTTGCCGGGCAGCGGCACCGCGTACGGCTCGGGTCCGTCGAGCGTCCACCGCTCGGGGAACCAGCGGTCGCCCCCGCCCTCTCCCCTTACCAGGCGGGCCGCGTAGGCGCCGTCCGCGGTGATCGTGAACTCCGTCTGCCGGACCGCGCCGTTCCCGGCAGCGGTCTCGATGGCCAAGGCCGTCATGAGATGGCTCACCTCCGGCCCATGAAGCTAGTTTTCGCACTTCCTGCCGAACAACACGAGACCACTCGCTTCACACCAAAGGGTGGCCATCGGGCGATTCCCCTGTGATCGGGGCGACGGATGTGCAGTGCGGTGCAAGTAAGGCAAGGCGTACCTGGGCAGCCGCTCGGGGCGGGCGGGCCGAAGCCATGGTGGGCGGGGCGCCCCGCGCGGGTAACCTGTGTCCGTGCCCCGTCTGTCTGAAGTCATCGCCGCGCTCGACGCCCTCTGGCCGCCCGAGCGGGCCGAGGGATGGGACGCGGTCGGCACCGTCTGCGGCGAGCCCGACGCGGAGGTCCGGCGCGTGCTGTTCGCCGTCGACCCCGTACAGGAGATCGCGGACGAGGCCGTGAAGCTCGGCGCCGATCTGATCGTCACCCACCACCCGCTCTATCTGCGCGGCACGACGACGGTCGCGGCCGGCCACTTCAAGGGCCGGGTCGTGCACACCCTGATCAAGCACGACATCGCGCTGCACGTCGCCCACACCAACGCCGACACCGCCGACCCCGGCGTCTCCGACGCCCTCGCGGGCGCCCTGGACATCCGGGTCGTCCGGCCGCTCGTGCCCGACGCCACGGACCCCTCGGGCCGCCGGGGCCTCGGCCGGATCTGCGAGCTGGACCACCCGATGACGCTGGGCGAGTTCGCCGCCCACGCCGCCGCCCGGCTGCCCGCCACCGCGCAGGGGATCCGGGTCGCGGGCGACACCGGGGCGCCGGTGAAGACCGTCGCGGTCAGCGGCGGCTCGGGCGACGGCCTCTTCGACGCCGTACGGGCGTCGGGAGCCGATGCCTTCCTCACCGCGGACCTGCGCCACCACCCGGTTTCGGAGGCGACCCAGGCCGCATCTCTTTCTTCCGGCCCACTCGGCCTGATCGACGCCGCCCACTGGGCCACCGAGTGGCCCTGGTGCGAGCAGGCCGCCGCACAGCTCGACGAGATTTCCGACCGTCACGGCTGGGACCTGCGGGTCCACGTCTCGAAGACGGTCACCGACCCCTGGTCATCCCACCACTCTTCTGGAGCCCCCAACTGAACGCCGCGCCCGCCGACCAGATCCGCCTCCTCGACGTACAGGCCCTCGACGTACGCCTGTCGCAGCTCGCCCACAAGCGGAAGTCGCTGCCCGAGCACGCCGAGATCGAGTCGCTGAACAAGGACCTCGCCCAGCTCCGCGACCTGCTGGTCGCCGCGCAGACCGAGGAGAGCGACACCGCCCGCGAGCAGACCAAGGCCGAGCAGGACGTCGACCAGGTCCGCCAGCGCGCCGCCCGCGACCAGCAGCGCCTGGACTCGGGCGCCGTCTCGTCCCCCAAGGACCTGGAGTCCCTCCAGCGCGAGATCGTCTCGCTCGCCAAGCGCCAGGGTGACCTGGAGGACGTCGTCCTGGAGGTCATGGAGCGCCGTGAGTCCGCCCAGGAGCGGGCGGCCGAGCTGACCGAGCGCGTCTCCTCCGTGCAGTCGAAGACCGACGACGCGACCGCCCGCCGCGACGCCGCGACGCAGCAGCTCGACGCCGAGGCCGCCGACGTGGCCAAGGAGCGCGAGGTCGTCGCGGGCGTGATCCCCGCCGACCTGCTGAAGCTCTACGACAAGCTCCGCCTGCAGCAGGGCGGCGTCGGCGCGGCCCGCCTCTACCAGCGCAGGTGCGAGGGCTGCCGCCTTGAGCTCAACATCACCGAGGTCAACGAGGTCAAGTCGGCGTCCCCGGACACCGTGCTGCGGTGCGAGAACTGCCACCGCATCCTGGTCCGTACGTCGGAGTCGGGCCTGTAGTGCGGCAGTTCGTTGTCGAGGCCGACGGCGGCTCCCGGGGCAACCCGGGCCCGGCCGGTTACGGCGCGGTGGTCCTCGACCCGGTGACGGGCGAGACGCTGGCCGAGGCGGCGGAGTACATCGGCGTCGCGACCAACAACGTCGCCGAGTACAAGGGCCTGATCGCCGGACTCAAGGCGGCGAAGGCCCTGGACCCGGCGGCGAAGGTGCGGGTCCGGATGGACTCCAAGCTGGTCGTCGAGCAGATGTCGGGCCGCTGGAAGATCAAGCACCCCGACATGAAGCCGCTCGCGGCCGAGGCCGGGCGGATCCTGCCGCCCGGGCAGATCACGTACGAGTGGATCCCGCGCGAGAAGAACAAGCACGCGGACCGGCTCGCCAACGAGGCGATGGACGCGGGCAAGCGCGGCAAGCAGTGGGAGCCGTCGGCGTCCATGGCCGCGCTGAACACGGGCACCGGCTCCGCCGACTCGGGTGCGGCACGGGTCGTCGGGGACGCGGCGGCGGGTGCGGCGCGGGCCAGGGCGGCGCTGGCGACGGGGCCGGGGGCGGGTTCTGGTGCGGCTCCGGCTCCGGCTGTTGCCGCGACCACGGCCACCGTTCCGGCTCCGGCCCGGGCGGCGACGGCCGGGGCGCCGGCCGCCGGGTGGAGCGCGCCCGATCTGGGCACGCCCACGACCTTCGTCCTGCTGCGGCACGGCGAGACCGCGCTGACCCCCGAGAAGCGGTTCTCCGGCAGCGGTGGCTCCGACCCCGAGCTGTCGGCGGCGGGCCGGCGCCAGGCCGAGCAGGTGGCCGCCGCGCTGGCCGCCCGGGGCACGATCCAGGCGGTCGTCTCGTCCCCGCTGCGGCGCTGCCGCGAGACGGCGGCGGCGGTCGCGACGCGCCTCGGTCTGGACGTACGGGTCGAGGAAGGCCTGCGCGAGACGGACTTCGGCGCGTGGGAGGGCCTGACCTTCGCGGAGGTGCGCGAGCGGTACGGCGACGACCTCGACGCGTGGCTCGCCTCGCCCAAGGCGGCGCCGACGGGCGGCGGCGAGAGCTTCGCGACGGTGTCGCGGCGCGTCTCGGCGACCCGGGACCGGCTGCTCACGGCGTACGAGGGCCGTACGGTCCTGCTGGTCACGCATGTGACCCCGGTCAAGACGCTGGTCCGGCTCGCCCTGGGCGCCCCGCCGGAGTCGCTGTTCCGGATGGAGCTGTCGGCGGCGTCGGTGTCGGCGGTGGCGTACTACAGCGACGGCAACGCGTCGGTGCGGCTGCTGAACGACACGTCGCATTTGCGCTGAGGCGGTTGTTTTCCGTCCGCGGGCCGGTGGGGGCTGGTCGCGCAGTTCCCCGCGCCCCTAAAGGGGCGCCCCGAAGGGGCGCATTTAAGGGGCGCGGGGAACTGCGCGAGCAACCACACACAGCCCGCAGACAAACACCGGGCAGATAAGGGGCGCGGGGAACTGCGCGACCAGCCACCGACTACCCGCAGCCGAACGACCGCACCCCTCAGCGCAACCCCGCCGCCTCCCGCGCCAGCGCCTCCACCCGCCCCCAGTCCCGCGCGGCGAGCGCGTCCGGGGGCAGCATCCACGTACCTCCGACGCAGCCCACGTTCGGCAGCGCCAGATACTCCGGCGCCGAGGCGAGCGAGATGCCGCCGGTGGGGCAGAAGCGGGCGCCGGGAAGCGGCCCGGCGAGGGATTTCAGATAGGCGGTACCGCCCGCCGCTTCCGCCGGGAAGAACTTCATCTCGCTGACTCCGCGTTCCAGGAGCGCCACCACCTCGGACGCGGTCGCGACCCCGGGCAGGAACGGGACCCCGGACGCGGTCATCGCGTCGAGGAGGCCGCCGGTCCAGCCGGGGCTGACCAGGAAACGCGCCCCGGCCGCCACGGCGTCGGCGACCCCGGCGGCCGACACCACGGTCCCGGCGCCGACCACGGCCTGCGGCACGCCGTCCGCGATCGCCCGGATCGCGTCGAGCGCGGCGGGCGTACGCAGGGTCACCTCGATCGCCGGCAGCCCACCCGCCACGAGGGCCCGCGCGAGCGGTACGGCGTCGGCCACGTCGTCGAGGACGACCACGGGGACGACGGGGGCGAGGTCCAGGACGGAGGTCATGGGGGCATCCTGCCGGGCGGATGCGGGGCCTGCAACGGTCGTTGCGGAGGATGCAACGGGACGTCAAAAGGGCGTGGCGGCTAGTGGATCTGCTCCACGACCACATCCAGCGCCCACGCCCTGCCCGGCTTCGCGGGGGCGGCGCACTCCACGGCGTACCCGAGGTCGCGCAGGGCCTCCACGAGCCGCGCCGGGTCGGCGGGGGCGGCCCCCGACAGCAGCAGATCCCGCACCAGGCGGCCCTTGGTGGCCTTGTTGAAGTGGCTGACGACCGAGCGCTTCTCGACGCCGTCGACGATCTGGGAGTGCAGTACGCGTACGGTCGCGGTCCGCCCGGCCACCTCGCCCTTGGGCTTCCAGGCGGCGGCGTACGCGGAGGAGCGCAGGTCGAGGACGAGGCCGGTCCCGGCGGCCTCGGTCATGACCGGGTCCATGACGCCGCGCCAGTACGCCCCGAGCGCGCCAAGGCCCGGCAGCTTCACGCCCATCGAGCAGCGGTACGACGGGATGCGGTCGGTGGTGCGGACGGCGCCCCACAGGCCGGAGAAGACGAGCAGCGACTTGGCGGCGCGGCGCTTGGCGGCGGGGTCGAGAGTGGCGAGGCCGAGGGCGTCGTAGAGGACGCCGGTGTAGATCTCGCCCGCGGGGCGGGTGCCGGCGGTGCGGAGGTCGGCGTTCTTGGCGACTTCGCCGCGCAGGCCCTCGCTGAGGCCGAGCACGTCGCGAGCCTTGTCCTCGTCCCCGAGACACAGCTCGACCAGCTCGTCGAGGACGGCGGCGCGGGGGGTGGTGAGCCCCGGCAGGGACAGCGCCTCCTCCTTGAGGGGCGTCCCGCGCCCCCCGCCGGCCTTTCCTTCGGAGGGCGGGAGCAGCACGAGCACGGGGTCTCCTTGGGGGTGGTACGGGACGGGGGTGCGGCCCCGCAGCCAGATTAAGCCCCCACCCCACCCCTTCCCTAAACCCTCCGGGGGTGGGTGGGGGGCGGAGGCTCGTTTCCCGGGGGCTACGCCCCCGGACCCCCGGCGGGGGCTGCGCCCCCTGCACCCCTGGCGGGGCCTGCGGCCCCTGCACCTTCGTTCGTCTGCGGGCCGTCTGTGGCTGGTCGCGCAGTTCCCCGCGCCCCTAACGGGGCCCGCACCTCGAACGCCGCCCGGGCTGGAGTTACCTAAGGGGCGCGGGGAACTGCGCGAGCAACCACCGCCGACCCGCAGACAAACACCGGGCCAAAAAGGGGCGCGGGGAACTGCGCGGCCAGCCCCCACCGGGGCCGCGGACAAATAGGGGTCGGGGCGGAGCCCCGCAGTCGGATCCGCCGGGCCCGGGGCCCAGCCACGAAAAGGGGCCAAGCCCCGGCGCGCGGCCTACGCTCGGGGCATGCCTCGCCGCCACCTCCGTATGACCGGCGCAGCCGACCCGCTGAGGGCCGCCCTGCGCGACCTCCGCACCACCCTCGACGTCCCCGAGGGCTTCCCCCCGGACGTCCTCGCCGAGGCGGACAGAGCCGCGGGCAACCCCCGGCTGCCCGCCCGCGACGCCACCGACCTCCCCTTCTTCACCATCGATCCGCCCGCGTCCATGGACCTGGACCAGGCCATGCATCTGGCCCGGCGCGGCAGCGGGTATCGCGTGCATTACGCCATCGCCGACGTCGCCGCCTACGTCGTCCCCGGCAGCCCCGTGGACATCGAGGCCCACCGCCGCGTGAACACCCTCTACTTCCCCGACGAGCGCATCCCGCTCCACCCACCCGTACTGTCCGAGGACGCCGCCAGCCTGCTGCCCGGCCGTACGCGGCCCGCCGTCCTGTGGACCATCGACCTGGACGCCGACGGCGCCACCACCGCGACCCACGTCGAGCGCGCCCTCGTCCGCAGCCGCGCCAAGCTCGACTACGAGGGGGCGCAGCGGCAGATCGACGCCGGTACCGCCGAGCCGGCCCTCGCCCTCCTTCAGGACATCGGGCGGCTGCGCGAACAGCAGGAGGTCGCCCGTGGCGGGATCTCCCTCAATGTCCCTGAGCAAGAGGTCGTCGAGCGCGGCGGCCGGTACGGCCTGGAGTACCGCGCCCCCCTCCCCGCCGACGGCTGGAACGCCCAGATCTCCCTGCTCACCGGCATCGCCGCGGCCGACCTGATGCTGGCGTACGGCACCGGTGTCCTGCGCACCCTCCCCAGCGCCCCCGACGGCGCCGTCGCCCGGCTGCGCCTGTGCGCCCGGGCGCTGGGCATCGACTGGCCGCACCACGTCTCGTACGCCCAGGTCATCCGCTCCCTCGACCCGAGCGACCCGCACCACGCGGCGTTCCTCCAGGAGTGCACGGCGCTGCTGCGCGGCGCCGGGTACACCGTGTTCACCGGCGGGAACGTCCCGCACCCCGCGATCCACGCCGCCGTCGCCGACGAGTACACCCACTGCACGGCCCCGCTGCGCCGTCTCGTCGACCGATACGCCAGTGAGCTCTGCCTCGCGGCGGTCGCCACCGCCGACATCCCCGACTGGGTGCTCGCCGCCCTCGACGCCCTCCCCAAGGAGATGGCCGAGGGCACCCGCAGGGCCAACACGGTCGAGCGCGAGTGCGTCGACCTGGTGGAGGCTGCCCTCCTCAAGGACCGGGTCGGCGACGTCTTCGACGCGACCGTCGTCGACCTCAAGGACGACGAACCGGCCGTCGGCACCGTCCACTTGACCGACCCGGCCGTGGTGGCCCCCGTCAAGGGCACCGCCCCCCTCCCGCTGGGCGAACGCCTACGGGTCCGCCTCACCCAGGCCGACCCGGGCACGGCGAAGGTGGAGTTCGCCCCTGCCTGACGGCGTCGGCAGCGGGCCCGCCCCTCCGGCAGGTAGCATGGTCGGCACGGCAGACGAGCCGGGCGGACGGCCGCGTGGGGATCCTCGGATCCCCCCGAGGAACGTCCGGGCTCCACAGGGCAGGGTGGTGGGTAACGCCCACCCGGGGTAACCCGCGGGACAGTGCCACAGAGAACAGACCGCCCGGCGCTCAGGTGCCGGGTAAGGGTGAAACGGTGGTGTAAGAGACCACCAGCGCCTGGGGTGACTCAGGCGGCTAGGTAAACCCCACCCGGAGCAAGGTCAAGAGGGAGCACTCCGGTGCTCCTGCGCGGACGTTCGAGGGCTGCCCGCCCGAGTCCGCGGGTAGACCGCACGAGGCCGGTGGCAACACCGGTCCTAGATGGATGGCCGTCTCCCCGGCCGCCGCGAGGCGACCGGGCGACAGAACCCGGCGTACAGCCCGACTCGTCTGCCGTTTCACACCTCCCCCTCCCGCGCCGCGACCGGTGGCGGGAGTGGTGGCGATGGGGTGAGCTGGGAGGCGGGCCCGTCCCCGTGGTGGGCGAGCCCGGTCCCGTACTCCCGCATCCGGAGGAGCCCCGCATGACCGTCCCCGTCGAACAGCTCAGCGACCCGGCCGTCCGCGCCTTCGCCACCGCGCTCAACGCGAACGACCGCGCCGCCTTCCAGGCCGCCCTCACCCCGGACGCCACCATGTCCGACGACGGGTCCGACCGGGACCTGGCCGAGTGGACCGAACGTGAGGTCTTCTCCTCGAATGGGCACATGGACGTCGAGAAGGAGAGCGATGGCGGGCTCTCGCTGATCGTGAACTACCGCAACGACACCTGGGGCGCGATGCGCACCGCCTGGCGCTTCGACGTCGAGGACGGCAAGGTCAGGCGGTTCGAGACCGGGCAGGCCTAGGGCCTGTCGTCACTCGGGGATACGGGTGCCCGCGCCGCCCACCCGTACGCGCGCGTCGCCCGCTCGCAGCGTCACCGTCAGGACGCCGGGGCGGCCCATGTCCTCGCCCTGGTGGAGCGTGAGGACCGACTCCTCGGGGACCAGGCCGAGTTCGCGTACGTACGCGCCGAAGGCCACCGCGGCCGCGCCCGTCGCCGGGTCCTCGACGACCCCGCCGATCGGGAACGGGTCGCGGACGTGGAAGACCGTGTCCGACGCGCGCCACGCCAGCTGAACCGTCGTCAGGTCGAGCCGTCGCATCAGCGTGGCCAGCCGGTCGAAGTCGTAGTCGAGGTCCGCCAGACGCTCGCGGGTGGCGGCGCCCAGGACCAGGTGGCGGGCTCCGGCGTACGCGATGCGCGGCGGCAGGGCCGGGTCGAGGTCGGCGGCGGGCCAGTCGAGCGCGGCCAGGGCCTCGGTGAGGTCGTCGGGCGCGATGTCCTCGCTGTGCGGCTCGACGCTGGTCAGCGTGGCCCGCAGGGCGCCGCCGTCCTCGGTGACGGTCACCGGGACCGTGCCGACGGGGGTCGCGAAGACCAGGTCGCCCACGCCGATCCGCTCGCCGAGCGCCACGGCCGTCGCCACGGTCGCGTGACCGCAGAACGGGACCTCGGCCTGCGGGCTGAAGTACCGGATCGTGAACGCGCGCCCCTCCTCGCCGAGGCCTTCCGGGGGAGCGGTCAGGAACGCGGTCTCGCTGTACCCGAGCTCCGCGGCGATCGCGAGCATCCGCTCGTCGTCGAGCCCGGAGGCGTCCAGGACGACCCCGGCGGGGTTGCCGCCGGCGGGGTCGGAGGAGAAGGCGGTGTAACGCAGTACGTCTGTCATGCCGTGATCAACTCCGGACGACGGCACGGCATTCCGCGCGGGAGCTGAAGTGGGTGCGCGGCAATCCCCTGGGCGTCCCGAAGGGGCGCATTCAGGGGCGCGGGGAACTGCGCGAGCAACCCGAGATGGTCCGCAGACGAACAACCGCACCCATGGTGGGGCGCGCGCTCAACCCCGCCCGATGTACGGCATGGCCGTCGCCATCACCGTCGCGAACTGCACGTTCGCCTCCAGGGGCAGTTCCGCCATGTGCAGCACCGTGCGGGCCACGTCCGCCGCGTCCATCACCGGCTCCACCGCCAGCTCCCCGTTGGCCTGGGGCACGCCCGTGCTCATCCGGGCCGTCATGTCGGTGGCCGCGTTGCCGATGTCGATCTGGCCCACGGCGATCCGGTACGGGCGGCCGTCCAGGGAGAGGGCCTTGGTCAGGCCCGTCATCGCGTGCTTGGTCGCCGTGTAGGCGACCGAGTGCGGCCGCGGCACGTGCGCCGAGATCGAGCCGTTGTTGATGATCCGGCCGCCCCGCGGGTCCTGCTCCTTCATCTGCCGGAACGCCGCCTGCGCGCACAGGAACGCCCCGTTGAGGTTGGTGTCGACGACATGGCGCCACGCCTCGTACGCCAGGTCCTCCACCGCGACCCCGCCCGGCCCGAACGTACCCGCGTTGTTGAAGAGCAGGTCGAGCCGTCCGTACCGGTCCTGTACCGCCTCGAAGAGCGCCGCCACCTCGTCCGGTGACGTCACGTCCGTACGGACGGGGAGGACATCGGCTTCGGGGCCCGCAAGGGCGGCGGTCTCCGCCAGGGTTTCCGACCGGCGGCCGGCCAGGGCCACCGACCAGCCCGCCGCGGCCAGGGTGAGCGCCACGGAGCGGCCGATGCCGGAACCGGCGCCGGTGACGACGGCGGTCTTGCGCGCTGCGGATGCGTTCATGGTCCGGAGCGTACGGGAGCGGCCCGCGCCCCGGCCGGAGCCGTCCGGGATATGGGCCCGGTCCCGAGCACCCCCGCCGGGCTGAGAGCATGGATGCTTGAAACTACAACGGTCCATGCGGCCGGAAACGGGAGACACCATGGCGGAGACCAGCCGGACCGCACCGGCCCCGATACCGGCCGCGGCCCCCGTCGCCGCCCGCCGTGCCGGTCTGCTGGTCACGCTGGTCCTCGGCGGGCTCACCGCGCTCCCGCCGCTCTCCATGGACATGTACCTGCCCGCGCTGCCCGAGGTCACCGGCGCGCTCCACGCGCCCGCCGCCACCGTGCAGCTCACGCTCACCGCGTGCCTGGCGGGCATGGCGCTCGGCCAGCTGGTCGTCGGGCCGATGAGCGACAAGTGGGGCCGCCGCAGGCCGCTGCTCGTCGGCATGGTCGTGTACGTGATCGCCACCGCCGTCTGCGCCTTCGCGCCCGACGCCGGACTGCTCATCGCCTTCCGGCTGCTCCAGGGCCTGGCGGGCGCGGCGGGCATAGTGATCGCCCGGGCGGTGGTGCGCGATCTGTACGACGGCGTCGAGATGGCCCGGTTCTTCTCCACCCTGATGCTGATCTCGGGCGCCGCCCCCGTCGTGGCGCCGCTGATCGGCGGGCAGGTGCTGCGGCTGACCGACTGGCGCGGGGTGTTCGTGGTGCTCACCGCCGTCGGGCTGCTGCTCACCCTCTTCGTCTGGCGGTGCCTGGGCGAGACGCTGCCGCCCGAACGACGGCACGAGGGCGGGGTCGGCGAGGCCCTGCGCACCATGGGCGCGCTGCTCAAGGACCGGGTCTTCACCGGGTACGTGCTGGCCGGCGGGCTCGCCTTCGCCGCGCTCTTCTCGTACATCTCCGCCTCCCCGTTCGTGATCCAGGAGATCTACGGGGCCTCGCCGCAGACCTTCTCGCTCCTTTTCGGGCTCAACTCGGTCGGCCTCGTCGCCGCCGGGCAGATCAACGGGAAGCTGCTGGTGGGCCGGGTCAGCCTCGACAAGGTGCTGGTGTGCTCGCTGAGCACGGTGGTGCTCGCGGCGGCGGCGCTGCTCGTGATGACGACCGGGGTGTTCGGCGACCCCGGCCTCGCGCCGGTCGCGGCCGGACTGTTCGTGCTGATGTCCGCGATGGGCATGGCCACGCCCAACACCACGGCCCAGGCCCTGATGCGCACCCCGCACGCGGCCGGCTCCGCGTCCGCGCTGCTCGGCACGTCGTCGTTCCTGATCGGGGCGGTGGCGTCGCCGCTGGTGGGGATCGCGGGGGAGGGGACGGCCGTTCCCATGGCGGTGGTGCAGCTGGTGTCCGGCGTGGCCGCGCTGCTGTGCTTCCTGGGGATGTGCCGCCCCTGGCAGCGGCAGGAAGCCGGGGTCTGAGCCGCCCCGGGCTCCCGCCCGTAGAATCCCCAGGTGAACGAGAACGTCCCCGTCCCGCAGGCCCTGCGCTCCGCCCTCGCCGGGCTGCTCGACGGGCTGCCGCCGTCGCAGGCCGCGCAGGCCGTCGACCGGCTGATCGCCAACTACCGGGGAGCCACCCAGACCCACGCCCCGGTGCTGCGCGACCGCTCCGACGTGGCCGCGTACGCCGCGTACCGGATGCCCGCGACCTTCGAGGCGGTACGGTCCGCCCTCGCCGCCCTCCAGGACGCCGTCCCGGACTGGACCCCGGCCACCCACACCGACGTCGGCGGCGGTACCGGTGCGGCGAGCTGGGCGGTCGCGGAGGCGTGGGACACCGCGACCACGGTCCTCGACTGGGCCGAGCCCGCGCTCGCGCTCGGCCGTGAACTCGCCGACGCCTCCGGCATCGAGAGCCTCGGCGCGATCCGCTGGGAGCGGGCCAGGATCGGCTCGGCGCTGAGCCTCCCGGAGACCGACCTCGTCACCGTCTCGTACGTACTGAACGAGCTGACCGCCGACGACCGCCTGGCCCTGGTGGACGCCGCCGCCCGCGCCGCGAGGGGCGCCGTGGTCATCGTCGAGCCGGGCACCCCGGACGGCTACGCCCGGATCATCGAGGCCCGGGACCGGCTGATCGCGGCCGGGTTCACCGTCGCCGCGCCCTGCCCGCACAGCGCCGCCTGCCCCATCGAGCCCGGCACGGACTGGTGCCACTTCTCCGCCCGGGTCAGCCGCTCCTCCCTGCACCGGCAGGTCAAGGGCGGCTCACTGGCGTACGAGGACGAGAAGTTCAGCTACGTCGCGGCGGTGCGGGGGGCGGCCGAGGCCGCCGTGAACCGGGTCGTGCGGCGGCCCCAGATCCGCAAGGGTCAGGTGCTGCTCGACCTGTGCACGGTGGATGAGGTGCTGCGCCGCGAGACGGTGACGAAGCGGAACGGGACGCTGTACCGCGCGGCCCGCGACGCGTCGTGGGGCGACGTGTGGCCTCCGGCCGGGTAGGTCGGTTTTCGGGTGCGGGCCGGTGGGGGCTGAGCGCGCAGTTCCCCGCGCCCCTAAAGGCCTGTGGCTGAGCTGGGTTCTCCGGCTGCGGCGGACCACCTCAGGGGCGCGGGGAACTGCGCGACCAGCCCCCACCGGCCCACAGACGAAACGACCTGCTAAACGCGAAGCTCCTGCGTGCAGCACTTCACGCTGCCCCCACCCTTGAGCAGCTCGCCCAGGTCCATCCCCACGGGAACAAAGCCGCGCTCGCGCAGGGAGTCGAACAGCCCCAACGCCCCCTGCGGCAACAGCACATGAAGACCGTCGCTCACCGCGTTCAGTCCCAGTGCCCCCGCATCCGCCTCCGAGGCGATCACCGCGTCCGGGAAGAGCCGGGCGAGGACGGCCCGGCTGCCGGGTGAGAAGGCGCCCGGGTAGTACATGATCTCGTCGGCCGAGTCGTCGAGCACGCACAGGGCCGTGTCCAGGTGGTAGTAGCGCGGGTCGACGAGGTCGAGCCCGATCACCGGGCGGCCGAAGAACTCCTGGGCCTCGTCGTGCGAGAGCGGGCTGGACCGGAAGCCGCGCCCGGCCAGCAGATACGAGGCGGTGACGGCGAAGTCGCCCTCGCCCTCGTTGATGTGGGACGGCTCGTGGATCTCCGTGAAGCCGTGGGCGCGGAACCAGTCCAGATGGGCCTCGGCCTCCGCCGCCCGCTCGGGGTGGGCGAAGCGGGCGCCGAGCACCCGGCCGTCGATCACGGTGGCCCCGTTGGCGGCGAAGACCATGTCGGGCAGGTCGGGGCGGGGTTCGAGCAGCTCGACGGTGTGGCCGAGCGCCCGGTAGCGGTCGCGCAGGTCCTCCCACTGGGCGAGGGCGAGCGGCAGGTCGACGGGCTTGGCGGGGTCCATCCAGGGGTTGATGGAGTACGTGACCTTGAAGTGTGCCGGTGGGCACATCAGATAGCGCCGGGGTCTGGCGACTCGGGGTGCACTGAGGTCACGGGTCTCACTGAGCAATGAGGGCTCCTCACGGACGACTTCGGCTGCACGCGCCGCATCTGCGGTCGTGGTCAGCCCATGGTGCGGCCTGCCCGCCGTTCGCGCAGTGATCCGTCCGGGTGTTTTTCGCCGCTTCACACGCTGTTGCCCCGCGCGCGCCCTTGACAGAGACGATACGTTTCGCCTCGGTGACGCTAGGATCCCGTCATGGCGAACGCACCCGACTCCACCCGCCGCAGCGAGCGCTCGCGGCGCGCGATCTACGACGCGGCTCTCTCCCTCGTCGGCGAGGCCGGGTACGCGAAGACGACGATCGAGGGCATCGCCGCCCGCGCCGGGGTCGGCAAGCAGACCATCTACCGCTGGTGGCCCTCGAAGGCGGCGGTCCTGCTCGAAGCGTTCGTCGACCTCAGCCGCGAGGCCGTCCAGGGCGAGGTGGCCCTGCCCGACACCGGGGACCTGGAGGCCGACCTCAAACTGGTGCTGCGCGCCACCGTCGACGAGCTCAACGACACCGCGACCGACGCGCCGTACCGGGCGCTCGCGGCGGAGGGCGTCATCGACCCGGAGCTCTGCGCCGCGTTCGTGCAGAACCTCCTGGAGCCTCAGCTTCGGCTGTACATGGACCGGCTGCGGTCCGCGCAGGACGCGGGCGAGGTACGGGCCGACGTCGACCCGCGCACCGCCCTGGAACTGCTGGTCGGCCCGCTCTCGCACCGCTGGCTGCTGCGCACCCTGCCGCTCACCCACGCGTACGCGGACACCGTCGTCGAATACGCCCTGCGCGGACTCACCCCCCGCTGAGGGCCCCGGGTTGGGGGGTACGGCCTCGCCGGGCGCAGGATGGTGGGAGCATGGGGGAAGGTTCTCGCGGGGCAACGGTGAGGTGAGGGGATAGATGGGCGCGGAGTACGGGCGTTCCGACAGTCCGCAGAGCAGGCTGTCCCGCTGGCTGCGCAGGCGCCCCAAGGACGCCCCCGGCGCCGACGCGGACCGCCTCGGCCTGCTGCTCGCCACCGCCGCCGCGAAACTGCCGCTCGCCCCGGCCGCGTACCCCGCCGGCTACCGGTGCTCCTGTGACCGCGTGGGCTGTCCGACCCCGGCGCGCCATCCGGTCTCGTTCGCCTGGCAGACCCAGTCGACCACCGACCGTGCCCAGATCGAGCGGTGGGCGCTGGGCCAGCCCGAGGCGAACTTCATCACGGCGACGGGCATGGTCCACGACGTACTGGACGTGCCCCTCGAAGCGGGCCGCGAGGCCCTGGAGCGGCTGCTCGCCGAGGGTGTCGACGTCGGCCCGGTGGCCGAGTCCGGCGGAGTGGGCGACCAGGCCCGGATGCTCTTCTTCACGGCGACGCGTGGCACGCCGGAGGACGAGGACGAGTGGTGGCCCTGCGAGCTGGACTGCCACCCCGAGACGATGGACGAGCACCCCGGCCTGCGCTGGCACTGCCGGGGCAGCTACGTCCTGGTCCCCCCGGCCCGCCTCCCCGGCGACCACGAGGTTTCCTGGGTACGGGGCCCGGAGCACGACCTGCCGGACCCCCTGACACTCCTGGAAACCCTGACGGACGCGTGCGCCAGGCATGGCGTGGCGGACGCGCACGCGGTGGCTTGGCCACTGGGCCGGTAGCCCCTGCGGGGGTGCGCTTCCGTCTGCGGACCGTGCTTGGCTGCTCGCGCAGTTCCCCGCGCCCCTAATGCGCCCCTGCGGGGCGATCCCGGGGATGCCGCGTAGCGGCATTTCAAGGGGCGCGGGGAACTGCGCGACCAGCCCCCACCGGCCCGCAGCTGACCTGCAAGCTACTCGCCCTTCGCGGACGTAAGCCCCTGAAGCCGGTTGATCACGGTGACAGAGCCCCGTCCCGCCGGGACCAGCGCCGCGTCGTCCGACACCCGCTCCTTCGTCACGGTCGACCGGGCCTCGCCCGTCATCAGCGCCCGAACATCCGCGTTGATGTCCAGACGGACCCCCTTCGCCGCCGTCTGCCGCTCGAAGTGCCGACTGGCGAAGAAGACGAGCGCGCCGCCGTCCCGGGTGCGCAGACCGAGGGGCGCGAAGTCGCCGCTGTCGAGCGGCTGGTCCACGTACTGCGTGGACAGACCCGGCCGCGTCGCGTTCTTCTTGCGCAGCTCGCGCCACTCGGTGGTGTGCGGGCCGGGCGCGAAGCTCTCGGGGCGGCCGGTGCGCAGATACGACACGTAACTCTCGCTCAGATCCTTCGGCGCCACCGCGAGCCCGGTGTCGTCCGGCCGTATCGGCTCGGCGAAGCCGTCCTTGTCCGAAGCGAGGGCCGGGACGTCCTTGGGGGCCAGGACCGAGAGGTGGGCCACCTTCCAGACGTCGTTCACGCCGTCGCGTACGAACACCAGCAGCCAGCGCGTGTCGTCCGGGCCCGTGTCCTTGTCCCGGTTGGAGTCGGTGTCCGCGACGAACCAGCGCGGCCAGCCCGCCTTCCTGGGTATCGCGAACCTCGCGTCGGTCAGCTCCAGCGGCACGTGCTGCGGGTTGCCGCCCGGGTTGGTGACGTGCCGGGCCTTGAGGCCCGCCTGGTTGACCGCCCCGAGCGGACCGGTGACCCGGCCCGCGTCGAGGGCCGGGTCGAAGGCCTTGTCGGCCCTGTTGTACGCGTCCGTGAAGTCCCTGAGCGCCTGTGCGGCCTCAGCCCTGGTCGCCGACGGTACTACTTCCCGCTCGCCGTGCACCGTCACGCAGCCGCTCGCCGTCACCGTCAGTACGGTCACCGTCGCGAGCGCCGCCGTCAGCCGACTCACCCTGCTCATGGACTGCCTTCTGCCCCTCGTCCTGCTTGGCCGCCGCCGCGGGAGCGGCGCTCCCGGCGGACTTCGCGAACCCTACCGGGGCGAAGAACAGTGCGAGCGTGGGGATGAGGTACAGCGCCCACACCGTGACCTGGAGGACGGTCGGGTCGGGCTGGAAGTTGAGGACGCCCTTGAGGACCGTGCCGTACCAGCTGTCCGGCGGGATCGTCGAGCTGATGTCGAACGCCAGGTTCTTGATGCCCGGGACGAAGTCGGCCTCCTGGAGGTCGTGCACGCCGTACGCGAGCACGCCCGCCGCGACCACGACCAGCATCGCGCCGGTCCAGGTGAAGAACTTCGCCAGGTTGATCTTGAGCGCGCCCCGGTAGAAGAGCCAGCCCAGGAACACCGCGGTGGCGAGCCCGAGGAGCGCGCCGATCAGGGGGTCCGTGTTGCCGCTGTCGGACCCGGCCGCGTGCACGGACGTCCAGACGAACAGCGAGGTCTCCAGGCCCTCCCGGCCGACCGCCAGGAACGCGGTGGCGACCAGGGCGCCGGTGCCGAGCCGCAGCGCCGCGTCCAGCTTGCCCTGGAGCTCGGACTTCAGGAACCGCGCGGTGCGCCGCATCCAGAAGACCATCCAGGTCACCAGGCAGACGGCGACGACCGACAGCGAGCCGCCGAGCGCCTCCTGGGCCTTGAACGTCATCTCCTGCGAGCCGAACTCCAGGCCCGCGCCGAAGCCCAGCGCGACCAGGACGGCGACGCCGACGCCGATCCAGATCGGCCGCAGCGCCTCGCGGTGACCCGTCTTGACCAGGTACGCGACGAGGATGCAGACGACCAGACTGGCTTCCAGACCCTCGCGCAGGCCGATCAGATAATTGCCGAACATTAGATTCCCCTCAGCCCTCGGCCGATCAGCTGAACAGTGCCCGGCCCCACCAGTCATCCTTGTCGCGGATGCCCGGCGGGACGGCGAAAATCGCCGAACTCACGTGCTGGATGTACTCGTTGAGCGCGTCGTGGCCCGCGAGGCTGCGCTGCACCGGCAGGAAGCCCTTGCGGACGTCCCGCTGGTAGGCGAGGAAGAACAGGCCCGCGTCCAGGCGGCCGAGGCCGTCCGTGCCGTCCGTGAAGGAGTAGCCGCGGCGCAGGATCGTCGCCCCGCTGTTGGTGTCGGGGTGCGCCAGGCGCACGTGCGCGTCCGGCTTCATCGCCTTCAGGAACGGCTCGTCGCGCTCCTTGGCCTTGCCGACCGGGGCGCCCTCGCCCTTGTCGCGGCCGAAGATGTCCTCCTGCTCCGACAGCGAGGTGCGGTCCCAGGTCTCGATGTGCATCCGGATGCGGCGGGCCACCAGGTAGGAGCCGCCGGCCAGCCAGGGCGAGCCGTCCTTCTCGCCGACCCAGACGTGCTTGTCCAGGGCGGCGGCGTCGGTGCCCGAGACGTTCCGGGTGCCGTCCTTGAAGCCCATCATGTTGCGCGGGGTCTGGGCGTCCGGTGTCGTCGAGGAGGTCTTGCCGAAGCCGAGCTGCGACCAGCGGATGGCGGTCTTGCCCATGCCGATCCGGGCCAGGTTGCGGATCGCGTGCACCGCGACCTGCGGGTCGTCCGCGCACGCCTGGACGCACAGGTCGCCGTCGCTGCGCGCGGGATCGAGGTTGTCGCCGGGGAACTTCGGGATGTCGACCAGCGCCTCGGGCCGCTTGCCCTCCAGGCCGAAGCGGCCCTTGGCGAAGAGCGAGGGGCCGAAGCCGATCGTCAGGGTGAGCCGGGACGGCTTGAGGCCGAGCGCCTCGCCGGTGTCGTCCGGCGGCGCCTCCGCGAGGCCGCCGTAGGCGCCCTCGCCGACCGTCTGGCCCGCGGTCATGCGCGCCGCGGCGGCCGTCCAGTCCTTGAGGAGCTGGATCAGCTCGGCCCGGTCCTTGGTGGTCACGTCGAACGCGGCGAAGTGCAGCCGGTCCTGGACCGCGGTGGCGATGCCGGCCTGGTGGGCGCCGTAGAACGGCACGGCGGCGCCGGTGTCGGCGGCGGGCACCGCGTCGCTCCCGTCGTCGCGCACGGCGGCGACGGCACCGCCCGCCGCGGCGGCGCCGAGCGCCAGGCCCGCACCGCCCCAGCCGAGCAGGGAACGGCGGGACGGGGCAGAGGACGTGGTGCCCCCGGCGGCGTCGGTGGTGGTGCCGGCGCCGGCGTCGGTCGTGTCGCTCATGGCGGATCCCCTCCTGTTCTGTCTGCGTGCGGTGTTACTTGGCGACGGCGGCGGCGAGCTTGGAGAGCGGCTCGCTGAGCGCGTTCACGCCGTCGGACAGCTGCTTGCGGTCGCTCGGGCCGACCTTGTCGTACGAGGTGAACTCGTACGAGCTCTTGTCGGTGCGGTACTTGTCGAGCTGGGCCTCGATCGCGGCGAACTGCTTGTCGAGCTCGGCGGTCAGCGCCGGGTCGTTCTTCGAGGCGACCGGCTTGAGCAGCTCGTACGCCTTCTGGGCGCCCTCGACGTTGGCCTTGAAGTCGACCAGGTCGGTGTGGCTGTAGCGCTCTTCCTCGCCGGTGACCTTGCCGGTGGCGACCTCGTCCAGGAGCTCCTTGGCGCCGTTGGCCATGGAGGTCGGGGTGATCTCGGCGGTGCCGACGCGCTTCTGCCAGTCCGCGATGTCCTTGGAGAGCTGGACGCCCAGCTTCTTCTCCTCGTCACCGATCTTGCCGTCGGCCCACAGCGCCTTCTCCAGGCGGTGCCAGCCGGTCCACGTCTGGCCCTTCTCCAGGCCGTCCTCGCGCACGTCCGTCTTCGGGTCGATGTCGCCGAAGGACTCCGCGACCGGCTCGGTGCGCTCCCAGCCGATGCGCGAGGGCGCGTACGCCTTCTTGGCGCCCTCGACGTCACCGGCCGCGATGGCGTCGGTGAAGGTCTTCAGCTTCGGCAGGGTGTCGTCGGCCTGCTGCTGCACATAGGTGCGGTAGGCGGCGACGGCCGCGTCCAGCTTGGGGTCGCGCTTGGCGGTCTGGCCGCCCGTGACGGTGACCTTCTGGCGGATGCCGCTGCCCTTCATACCGGGCTTGCAGGCGACCTCGTACGAACCGGCCTTCACCTCGGCGGTGAGGTTCTGCTTCGTGCCCGGGCCGATGTTCTCGCGCTCGGCGACGATCCGGTCGTCCGGGAAGAGCAGATAGACCTCGGTGACCTTGTTGCCCTTGTTCTCGATGGCGAACTGCACGTGGCCGGCCGCGAACTCCGTCTTCGACAGCTTGCAGGCGTCGTCGGAGGCGGTGACCTGGATGGCGCCGTCGGCGCTCTTGGAGTCGCTCTTCGAGGAGCAGCCCGTGACGGCGGCCAGAGCCGCCACGGCCGTGGCGGCGGTGACTACGGAGAGACGGACGGCTCGCATGCGGGCTCCACGGGGTTTCGGTCAGGGGGTGAGGCGGACCTAACTTAACCGAGGCTTACCTGACCGATACCCATCGGGTCAGTGATTCAGCTCTCACCTCCCGACCGGTCGCGGCCGTCGATAACAGGCCAATCACAGGAAAGCCATGGTGGAGTCAAGGGATGGTCAAGCGGCGCTGCGTGGAGCATGATCCACCTGTTTCGCCCCCGGCTCACACCCCTGCGCATGGCTGATTTCTTGCGCCCCCGCACGCTTCTTTGCGCCCCCGTGACTCCGTACGGGCTCTCGTTTGGGCAGCACCAGCGGAACCCCGGTCTCCGGGTGCGGGAAGACCTCCACCGGCTGCCGGTAGACCCGGCTCAGCAGCTCCTGGCCGAACACCTCGGCGGGCGCCCCCTCCGCCGCGACCACCCCGGCGTGCAGCACGGCCGCCCGGTCCGCGTACGCCGCCGCGAGCCCCAGGTCGTGCAGTACGACCACCACGGCGTCCCCGGCCCCGGCCCGCTCCCGGCACAGCCGCAGCACCAGCTCCTGGTGGCGCAGGTCGAGCGCGGCGGTCGGCTCGTCGAGCAGCAGCACCGGGGTGCGCTGGGCCAGCACCCGGGCCAGCGCCACCCGGGCGCGCTCGCCCCCGGACAGGGCGGCGTACGGCCGGGCGGCGAACGGGGCGACCTCGGTGGCCGCCATGGCCGCCGCGACCACCGCGTCGTCCTCGTCCTCCCCAGGAGTCCCGGCCCAGGGCGCCCGGCCCATCCGGACCACCTCCTCGACCGGGAAGGGGAAGGAGAGCGCGGCGGACTGGGGGAGCACCGCGCGGCGCAGCGCCAGATCGCCCGGGGACCAGTCGGCGAGCGGCCGCCCGTCGATCCGCACCTCGCCCGCCGAGGCGGTGAGGTCCCCGGCGAGCGCCGCCAGCAGGGTCGACTTGCCCGCGCCGTTCGGCCCCACCAGCGCGAGCACCTCCCCGGCGCGGGCCCGGACCGACACTCCGTCGAGCACGGTCCGCCCGCCCAGGCGCACCCGCAGCCCGCGCGCCTCGGCCAGGACCTCGCCAGGGGCGGCGGGCCGGGGCACGCTCCTGCGGCGCGCTGCCGTGATCCCTGCGAACCTCATGCCCAACCACCTTGTCCACGACGGGTCCTGCGCAGCAGCCAGAAGAAGAACGGGCTGCCGATGAGCGCGGTGAGCACGCCGAGGGGGAGCTCGGCGGGCGCGGCGGCGGTCCTGGCCGCGAGATCGCCCGCGACCAGCACGACGGCCCCGCCGAGCGCGCTCCCGGGCACCAGGAACCGGTGCCCGGGCCCGGCAGCCATCCGCAGCAGATGCGGCACGAGCAGCCCGACGAACGTGATGACCCCGGCCACCGCGACCGCGGCCGCCGTCAGCAGCGCGACCACCAGGACGAGAACGATCCGCAGCCGCTCCACGTCCACGCCCAGATGCCGGGCCGGGCGCTCGCCGAGCGCGAGCAGGTCCAGCTTGCGGGCGTACAGCGGGGCGACGGCCAGGCCCACCACCGCGCAGGGCAGCACGGCCAGCACCTTGGGCCAGGTGGCCTGGGCGAGCGAACCGAGCTGCCAGAACGTGATCTGGGAGAGCTGCGCGCTGTCCGCGAAGAAGACGGACAGGCCGATGAGCGCGCCCGCGAAGGCGTTCACGGCGATGCCCGTGAGGATCAGGGTGACCACTTCCGTACGGCCGCCCGAGCGGGACAGGGCGTAGACGAGCAGGACGGTGACGAGCCCGGCGGCGAAGGCGCAGAGCGTCACGGTCCAGGTGCCGAGGAAGCTCAGCCCGAGCGCGATCGAGCCGGCCGCGCCGACCGCCGCACCCGACGAGATCCCGATGACACCCGGTTCGGCCAGCGGATTGCCGAACACGCCCTGCGTCAGCGCCCCCGCGCACCCGAGCGAGGCCCCGACGAGCAGGGCGAGGACCACCCGGGGCAGCCGTACGTTCCACAGCACACTCTCGCCGACCCGGTCGAGCGGGTGCCCGCCGAGCCCCGCCCGGTGGCGGACCGAACCGAGCACGTCGGAGAGGGGGATGTGGTACGCCCCGATGCCCGCGGAGAGCAGGGCGAGCACCAGCAGGGCGGCGGCCAGGGCGACGGTGAGCGCCCAGGCGGGCGTGGGGCGGCGGGACCTCGCGACGGGATCGCGCACTTCGGCGGGAGCCGCTTCGATCGGGGAGGCCGTCACTTGGTGCCCTTGTACAGCTGGTCCACCAGCGACTTCAGGACCTGGTCCGTGCGGGGGCCGTAGTTGAGGAGCACGCCGTCGTCGATGGAGACGATCCGGCGGTCGAGCCCGGCCGGGGTCTGGGCGACGCCCGGGATCTTCAACAGCCCGCCGACCCCGCCCACCGACTCAAGTCCCTTGCGCATCACGAGAATCGCGTCCGGCGCGGCCTTGACCAGCGCCTCGCTGGTGAGCGGCGTGAAGTCCTTGCGCAGACCCGACTCCGCGCCCGCGTCGACCGCGCCCGCCGCCTCAAGGAGCGAGGGCGCGCCGGACGCGGCGCCGCCGAGCAGATAGACGGCGGCCGAGCCGCGCAGATAGAGGAAGGCGACGCGCGGCTTCCTGCCGTCCGGCGCGGCCGGAACGCCCTTGCGTACGGCCGAGATCCGGTCCTCGGTCCGGGTGACGAGCTGTCGGCCCGCCCCCGGTACGCCCAGGGCCCCGGCCACGGTCGTGATGCGTCGGCCCACGTCGCTGAGGTTCTTGGCGGGCGCGACCACCACGAGCGGGATCCCGGCGGCGCGGATCTGGCCGATCGCCTCGGCGGGGCCCGTCTCGGTGTCGGCGAGGACGAGCGTCGGCCTCAGGGAGAGCACGCTTTCGGCCGAGACGTCGTGGGCGCGGGTCACCACCGGGAGTTTCGCGGCCTGTTCGAAGGTGGCGGTGATGTCCCGGGCGACGACGTGGCCGCCCAGGCCGAGCGAGAAGACGATCTCGCTGAGCGAGCCGGTGAGCGGCACGATCCGGTCGGCGGAGGCCACTTCGACGCGTCGGCCGTCGGCCGATTCGACGGTGGCGGGGAGGCGGGGCACCGCGATGTCCCGCGCGGCGAGCGGCTCGGCGCGGTCGGCGGAGGCGGCCGGGGTGGGGCCGCCACCGCTCGTACTCGTGCCGCAGCCCGTGAGGGCGAGTACGGAGATCAGCGCGCCCGTGAGTAGGCGTGATGTGCGTGTGGTGCGCACCGGGTGCACCGTCCTGTCGTCTGCGGAGGGGTCATCTGTGGAGTGGTCGTCTGTCGAGGGGGCATCTGCGAGCGGCCGTTGGGGTCGGCTTTCGGGTGTGGCCTGTTGACCGGGATTAGCTTAGGTTAGCCTTACCTAAGTCGCCAGCCCTTGAAGGGGTTCGTCATGCTGCCGTCCCGCTCCCTCGCGTCCGCCCTGCTCGCGGCCGTCCTCGGCGCCCTGCTCGTCCCGGCGGGCGCGGCGCACGCGGCGGACCGGACCGTGCGCGGCGGCAGGCTCGACTGGGGCGTCAAATCGTCCTTCCAGAGCTATGTCACCGGCCCGGTGGCGCACGGGAGTTGGAGCCTGCTCGGCGGGGCCGCCACCGTCGGTTCCAGCCGGTTCCGGTTCCACTCGGCGGCCGGTTCGTACGACCCGGGCGGCGGCGTCCTCGACGCCGGGTTCTCCGGCGGCGTCCGGTTCACCGGACACCCCAAGGCCGACGGCTCGTACGAGCTCGACCTGACCATCGCCCGCCCCACCGTCCGCATCTCCGGCGGCCGGGGCACCCTCTACGCCGACATGACCAGCCGGGCGAAGGGCACCGGCAAGGTCACCACGGCGAGCCAAGTGCCGCTCGCCGCACTCTCGCTGGGCGGCATCGACATGCGCGGCGGCGGCTCGCCCGTGGCGCTCACCGACGTCCCCGCGACGCTGACCTCCCAGGGCGCGACGGCCTTCGCCGGGTACTACCCGGCCGGGACCGCGCTCGACCCGGTGAGCCTGTCGGTGGACACCCGGGCGGCGGACGCGCCCGCGAGCCCGTCGCCCACACCGTCCCGGAGCGCGAGCGCCGGTTTCGCGGACGCGGCCGTCGACTGGGGGGTGCGCCGGACCTTCCGCGAGTACGTCACCGGGTCGGTCGCCCAGGGCGGCTGGACGCTCTCCGGCGGGGCCCAGGACGGCGGCGCGCTGTTCAGGTTCCCGCGCGGACACGGCTCGTACGACCAGGAGAAGGGCACGCTCGACGCCTCGTTCGCGGGCACGGTGCGGTTCGCGGGCGCCCACTTCGGCCTCACCCTCGACCGGATCGCGGTGCGGGTCGCGGACGGCCGGGGCACGCTCTCCTCGGCCGGGCGGCCCCTGATCACCTTCGCGGCGGGCCGACTCGCCCCGCGCGGCGGCCTGGTGGCCGTCTCCGAGGCGCCCGCCACGCTCACGGCCGAGGGCGCGAAGGTGTTCGGCGGGATGTACCCGGCGGGCACGGCCATGGATCCGGTGTCGCTCGCGGTCGCCGTGGACGGGGCGGCGCGGTTGCCGGCGTTGCCGGACGTGGGGAGCGGGGGGTCGGCTGCGCCGGTGCCGTCGCCCTCGCCGGTGGCCCGGCCGGAGGCCGCCTCCCCCTCGTCCTCGCCGGACCACGGGCGGTTGTACGTCGGGCTCGTGGGCGCGGGGTTGCTCGCCGCGGCGGCGATCGCGTTCGCGGTGCGGCGTTCTTCGGGTGCGGCTCGGCGGGGGCTGGTCGCGCAGTTCCCCGCGCCCCTTGAAGGCTCGGCTTCGCCGTCGCCGGTCACCCGTACCCCCAAGGGGCGCGGGGAACTGCGCGACCAGCCACCCACAGCCCGCGGCGGAAAACGAGAGCGCCGGGCCGCGGGGAGCCACGACCGCGACGACAGCCGACACCGGGACCGCTTCAGCGACCGCCCCTGATACCCAACCCACCCAGAACTGACCTTCCCCACCCCCGAATTCACCTTCACCAAGGAGCCTCCTGACCATGTCCGTCACCTCCCGTCTTCCTCGGCCCGCCGCCCGTGCGACGGCGATCGCCGTCGTCTGTGCGGCCACTGCCGCCTCGGTGCTGTCCGCCGCTCCCGCCCTCGCCGCGTCGAAAGTCGAGCTGAAGGGCGCCACGTTCGACTGGGGCTTCAAGGACAGCTTCCGGCGGTACGTCGGCGCGAGCGGCATCACGGTCGCGGACGGCGCCAAGCAGGCCCCCGGCAACGGGGTGTTCACGTTCGTGGACGGCACGGGTACGTACGACACGTCCACGCATGCCGGCGCCACGGCCTTCAAGGGAAGCGTCCGGTTCTCGGCGCACGGCGGCGTCCTCGACATCAAACTGTCCGACCTGAAGGTGACGACGACCACCACGACCGGGGTCATCACCGCCGACGTGACCACCAAGGACGGCGGCAAGGACAGGACGGCCGACGACGTACCGCTCGCCGATCTCGACCTGTCGCAGGTCAAGCCGTCGCCGGGCGCGGCGATGACCTTCAAGGACATCCCGGCCACCCTCACCGAGCAGGGCGCCGCCGCGTTCAACGGCAACTACAAGAAGGGCGAGAAGCTCGACCCGGCGACGTTGACGTTCCCGATGGGAGGCGACCCCACCAAGCCGGACCCGACGAAGCCGGACCCGACGAAGCCCGATCCGACGAAGCCCGACCCTGCCAAGCCGGACCCGAGCAAGCCCGCCCCCACCAAGCCCACTCCCACCACTCCCGCTCCCGCTCCCTCTCCCGACAAAGTCGTGAAGGCCAAGCTGAGCTGGGGGCTCAAGCAGTCGTGGCGGGCGTACATCGCCGGCGGCGGCAGCACCGCCGTCTCCGAGGGTGCGACCGCCTCCAAGGACGCCTTCGGGTTCCCCCTCAGTAAGGGCGAGTTGAAGCCCGACGCCCGCAAGGTGAACGCCTCCTTCCGTGGCAGCGTCCGCTTCACCTATGCGGCCCACGGCAACCTCGACATCGCCTTCGGTGCCGTACGGATCGAGGCGGCCGGAGCCAAGGGCGCCCTGTATGTCGACGTCACCACGCCCCAAGGGGTCAAGCGGAACGTCGAGTTCGCCTCTCTCGACCTCTCCCGGGCCGACTTCACGGCCCGCAAGGACGTGGTGCGGCTGACGGCCGTACCGGCGGCCTTCACCGCCGACGGCGCCGCCGCCTTCGCCCGGCCCGGCGAGCAGTCCCAGTACAAGGCGGGGGAGTCCATCGACCCCGTCACCGTCGCGCTGGGCCTGAGCGAGAGCGCCGATCTGGAGGCCGGTGACACGGTGAGGACGAGCGGCGGTACGGCCGGGGGAACCGGGACCTCCGGCACCTCCGGGACCACCGGCGGCACCGGCGGGAACGTCGGCGGCTCGACGGCCGGCGGCTCCCTCGCCGCCACCGGCTCCGCCGCCCCGACCGGCCCGCTGCTCGGCGCGGCGGGCGCGATCGCGGTGACCGGGGCGGCCGCCGTGTACGCGGCCCGCCGCCGGACGGCCCTCGGCCGCGCCTGATCCCCGACCCGCACCGCGGGGCCGCACCCTTTCCGCAGGGTGCGGCCCTGCGGCCGTCGCGGGTGTTGTTGAATGCCGGGGTGACGGAAAACGGCGTACCCGGCGTGCTCATCGACGTACTCAGGGTCTTCTGCGGCCCCGACGGCCGCCACGGCAACGCCCTCGGCGTGGTGCGCGAGGGCTCCGCGCTGCCCGACGAGGCGGCCCGGCAGGCGCTGGCCAAGGAACTCGGCTTCAGCGAGACGGTGTTCGTGGACGACCCCGAGCGGGGCGCCGTCGACATCTACACGCCCGGCCTGCGGCTCCCCTTCGCGGGGCATCCGCTGGTCGGGGCGGCTTGGCTGCTCGACATCGACGTACTGGAACTGGCCGTGGGAGAGGTCTTCGCGCGCCAGGACGGCGAGTTCACCTGGATCACCGCCCGCCCGGAGTGGGCCCCGCCGCGCACCCTGCGGCAGTACGCCTCGGCCGCCGAGGTGGACGCCCTGGACGTGCCCGAGCCGGGGGAGTGGGTGTACGCCTGGGGCTGGGAGGACGAGGCCGCCGGCCGCGTCCGGGCACGGGCGTTCCCCGGCCGGGGCGACGGAATCGACGAGGACGAGGCAACGGGCGCGGCGGCCCTCCTGCTCACGGCCGGTCTGGGCCGGGCCCTGAACATCACCCAGGGCCAAGGCTCACAACTGCTGACGGCCCCGGGCCCGGACGACACGATAGAACTGGGCGGCAGGGTCCGCTTGGAGCGCACACTGACGCGCTGAGGGGCCGCCCCCTTAAGTGGCGCTGGGCTGGCTCGCCGGAGACCCCAACCCCCTAGGGGCGCGGGGCTGTGACATTTGCGGCTCCGCCGCGTGGGCGCGACCAGCCACAACGGACCCGCAGCCGAAACGAGGACCACTCACGCGCTCAGCGGGAACTCTTGGCCAAGCTCCCGGAACACGGCAGTGTTCAGCGCGAACGCCCGCCGACACTCCTCAACAATCCGCTGCCGCTCCAACTCGTCCACATCCACCGCATCCAGCAACTCCCGATACCCCCGCTTGAACGCCGCAGGGTTCGGAATCGCCTCGAACACGTAGAACCGCACACCGTCGCCCTTGCGGGCGAACCCCCAGGTCTTCTCCGCCCGGTCACGGATGATCTGGCCCCCGGAGAGGTCCCCGAGATACCGGGTGTAGTGGTGCGCCACATACCCCGCGGGCCAGGTCACGGCGCACTCGCGGACCCGGGCCGCGTAGGCACGCGTCGAGGGGAGCGGCGAAACGCCCCGCTCCCACCCCGCGCCCCGCAGATGCGTCAGATCCTGCTCCAGCGACGCCGTACGCATCAGCTCGGGCCGTATGAACGGACCCGCCACCGGATCGCTCCGCAGAGCGCCCGCCCCCTCCTCCAGTGCCTGGTACACGAACCACAGCTGCTCGGTGTAGCGGGCGTACGCCTCGACGCCGAGCCGTCCGCCGAGCAGGGCGCTCATGAAGCCGGAGTTCTCCGCCTCGGTGTGCTGTTCGTGCGACGCCGTGCGGATGAGAGTGGAGAAGGGCGTGTCCAAGGCGTGCCTCCGGAGACCGAGGGGGTACGGGGAACCAGCACTGATCGGACAGCTCGGAGCAGCACCGATCCCGCTACTTAGGCTTACCTAACTACTTAGGTTCACCTAAGTCAACTGGTTCCCGACGCCCTGTCGGTAAATGCCGTACCCCTCATGCGTACCCCGCACACGGGGGATCGATCACGGCAGCGTGAGGATTTCCGTGCCCGTCTCGGTCACCACCAGCGTGTGCTCGAACTGGGCCGTCCGCTTGCGGTCGCGGGTGACGACCGTCCAGCCGTCCTCCCACATGTCGTACTCGTGCGTCCCCAGCGTCAGCATCGGCTCGATGGTGAAGGTCATCCCGGGCTTGATCACGGCGGTGGCGTGCGGCGCGTCGTAGTGCGGCACGATCAGGCCGGAGTGGAAGGCCGTGCTGATGCCGTGCCCGGTGAAGTCGCGCACGACGCCGTAGCCGAACCGCTTGGCGTACGACTCGATGACGCGCCCGATGATGTTGATCTGGCGGCCCGGCTTGACGGCCTTGATGGCGCGGTTGAGCGACTCCCGGGTCCGCTCGACGAGGAGCTTCGACTCCTCGTCGACGTCGCCGCAGAAATAGGTGGCGTTGTTGTCGCCGTGGACGCCGCCGATGTACGCGGTGACGTCGAGGTTCACGATGTCGCCGTCGTTCAGGACGGTGGAGTCCGGGATGCCGTGGCAGATGACCTCGTTGACCGAGCTGCACAGCGACTTCGGGAAGCCCCGGTAGCCCAGCGTCGAGGGGTACGCCCCGTGGTCGCACATGTACTCGTGCGCGACCCGGTCGAGCTCGTCGGTGGTCACGCCGGGCGCGATGAGCTTGGCGGCCTCCTCCATCGCCCGGGCGGCGATGCGCCCCGCGATCCGCATGAGCTCAATCGTTTCGGCGGTCTGCACCTCGGGGCCGGTGTACGGCGTGGGCATGGGCTTCCCGACGTACTCGGGGCGGCGGATGTTCCCCGGGACGGAGCGGGTGGGAGAGAGCTCCCCTGGTACGAGCAGCGACTGGCCAGACATGCCGCCGAGTCTATCGAGCCGCGTTGGGGCAGCATGGTCGAGAAGGTCCGAGCACGGGCCGAGGAAGGAGCCTCCGCATGGCCCTGTTCAAGAAGCGCACGGTCGGCAAGCCGGGCGAGTGGTACTACTGCCTGGTCCACGGCAAGGTCGAGGAAGGCCCCGAGTGCCCCGCGAAGGACCGCTTCGGTCCCTACGAGTCCCGTGAGGAAGCCGAGCACGCGATGCAGACCGCCCAGGAGCGGAACCTGGAGTGGGACACGGACCCGAAGTGGCACGACAAGCAGCCGGAGTCGGGGGACTGAGCCCCCCCGCACCCCCTCCTGCTGGGGCTCCGCCCCAGGCCCCGTTCGGCTGCGGGCCGTGGGTGGCTGGTCGCGCAGTTCCCCGCGCCCCTTTTTGGCCCGGTGTTCGTCTGCGGCCCGGTGGTGGGTTGCTCGCGCAGTTCCCCGCGCCCCTGAGAATGCCGCTGCGCGGCAATCCCCTGGGCGGCCCGGAGGGGCGCTTTTAGGGGCGCGGGGAACTGCGCGACCAGCCCCCACCGGCCCGCAGGTGAAAGTGGGGGTCTGGGGCGAAGCCCCGGTGAAACAGTTGCCCTCACCACCGCGCCGGCGGCGGTGCCGTCAGCTGGTCCGCGAGCCGGGACAGCCGGTCGCGGAACCCCCGTCGCCCCCGCTGCACCGGCAGCCCGTTCTCGCCCGCCGCCGCGCTCACCAGGTGCTGCACCGTGTCCAGGTCCACCTCCGCGCCCGGCGGCACCGTCAGCGACTCGTGGACCAGGCCCCGCACCTCCGGGTCGCCCCCGTCCAGCGCGAGCACCCGCGCCCCGGCCCGCCGGGCGTCGTGCACCCGCTCCAGGAGGCCCCCGTCCGGCCGTTCCGGGGCCACCACGAGCAGCGTCTCGCCCCGCCCGGCCGCCTCCAGGCGCCCGAGCCCTACGGACAGGTGCGGGCCGCGGCCCGGCTCGACCCGGTGGCGTACGAGGGTGGGGGTGAGCTCGGGGACCCCCGACCAGGCGGCCTCGTCGGTCAGGTGCGCCGCCAGGTGCCACGGCTCGTACGCCTCGGTCCCCACCAGCAGCAGCCCCCCGCCGTTCGGCACCACCGACCCCCGCAGCACCCCCGCGAACCGGCGGGTGCCCCGCAGCCACTCCGTCCCCGCGAGGACTTCCCGCAACAGTGCGACGCGTACGGCATCCATGCCCCGGCATCCTGCCGCACCGCACGCCCCGGCGGGCCGCATCGGTCACTCCTCACCCGATTGGGAGCAGGTGTACCGGGGCGTACCTACCAGTAGGGCCCGGCGTAGGGTCGGCCTCATGACTTCCACTGACAGCGCCGCGACCCCCCCGAAGCCCGCCGCCAAAGACCCCTGGGACCTGCCCGACGTCTCCGGCCTCGTCGTCGGCGTGCTCGGTGGCACCGGCGACCAGGGCCGCGGGCTCGCCTACCGGCTGGCCCGCGCGGGCCAGAAGGTGATCATCGGCTCGCGGGCCGCCGAGCGCGCCCGGGCCGCCGCCGACGAGCTGGGCCTCGGCGTGGAGGGCGCGGACAACGCCGAGTGCGCGCGCCGCAGCGACATCGTGATCGTCGCGGTGCCGTGGGACGGGCACGCCAAGACGCTTGAGGCGCTGCGCGAGGAGCTGGCAGGCAAGCTCGTCGTCGACTGCGTCAACCCGCTCGGCTTCGACAAGAAGGGCGCGTACGCCCTCAAGCCCGAGGAGGGCAGCGCCGCCGAGCAGGCCGCCGCCCTGCTGCCGGACTCGCGGGTCACCGCCGCCTTCCACCACCTCTCGGCCGTGCTCCTCCAGGACGCCTCGATCGAGGAGATCGACACCGATGTGATGGTGCTCGGCGAGAGCCGCGCCGACACCGACCTGGTGCAGGCGCTGGCCGCCCGTATCCCGGGCATGCGCGGCGTCTTCTCGGGGCGGCTGCGCAACGCCCACCAGGTGGAGTCGCTGGTCGCCAACCTGATCTCGGTGAACCGCCGCTACAAGGCGCACGCCGGGCTGCGCGTGACCGACGTGTAGGTCCGCCCGGGGCATGGGGGACACTGGACGGGCATCAGCGCCGTACCCGGACAGGAGCCGACCCCCATGCCCCGCCTCGCTCTGTACGCCCTCGCCGTCTGCGCCCTCGCGGTCGCCGCCGCTGTGGTCTCCTTCGTCCAGGGCAACTGGACCGGCGTCGTCTGGATCCTGCTCGCCGGGCTCTCCTCCAACATGGCCTGGTACTACCTGCGCAAGGCGAAGGCCGACGCGCGACGGGCCGCCGCCGTCAGCCGGTGAGCGAGTCGATGTCCGGGGCGTGCTGCCAGAAGCGGTAGAGGCGCTGGCCCCAGTAGGTGTCCGACTCGGTGACGCCGAGGCCGCGCAGGATCGTGTCCACCACGTCGAAGAAGGCGTGGTTCACCGACGGCAGCCACAGGAACGCGAAGACCGCGAGCAGCCCGAAGGGCGCGAACGGCTCGATCTGGCGGCGGATCCCGTGCGACAGCCACGGCTCGATCACCCCGTACCCGTCCAGGCCCGGGACCGGCAGGAAGTTCAGGATCGCCGCCGTCACCTGGAGCAGCGCCAGGAACGCCAGCGCGTAGCGGAACCCGGCGGGCACGCCGTCCAGCGCGTGCAGCCAGAACGGGGCCGTGCAGACCACCGCGAACAGCGCGTTGGTGAGCGGGCCCGCCGCCGCGATCAGGCTGTGCTTCCAGCGGCCCCGGATCCGGCCGTGCTCGATGAACACGGCGCCGCCGGGCAGACCGATGCCGCCCATGATCACGAAGATGACCGGCAGCACGATCGACAGCATCGCGTGTGTGTATTTCAGCGGGTTGAGCGTCAGATAGCCCTTGGCGCCCACCGAGATGTCGCCGCCGTGCAGCGCGGTGCGCGCGTGCGCGTACTCGTGCAGGCACAGGGAGACGACCCAGGCGCCCGTCACGAAGAGGAAGACGGCGAAGCCCGGCGCGGTCGAGAACCCCGTCCACACCGCCCATCCGCCGACCGCCGTGACGGCGACGATCCCCAGGAAGACCGGGCTGATCCTCCGGTCGCTGCGACGCGAGGTGGCGGTGGCCATGTGCGGGGCTCCCGGGGTGGAGGTGCGGTCGGACGGCCCCGACCGTACAGGTGATACCCCGTGAACGTCCGGCGATCCCTTACGAGTTCCACCCCTGGCCACCGCCGCTTGGCCGGGAGTTGGCAGGCGTGGGCACGCGGGCGCCGGACGTCGCGGAGAATGGGGCCGTGCGCTACCGGATTATCGGCACCACCCAGCTGTTGAACCCCGAAGGAACGGCGGTCGCCGTCGGCGGGGCGCGGCTGCGCGCCCTGCTGACCGTGCTCGCCCTGCGCCCCGGCCGTACGGTCCCGGTCGGCCTCCTCGTCGACGAGGTGTGGAACGGCGAGCCGCCCGCCGACGCGGCCGGTGCGCTCCAGGCGCTCGTGGGGCGGCTGCGGCGGACCGCAGGGCACACCGCGGTCGCCTCGGTGGAGGGCGGCGGCTACCGCCTCGACGCCGAGCCGGACGACATCGACCTGTACCGCTTCGAGCGGCTGGCCGGGGACGGGACCCGCGCGCTTGAGCAGGGCGACCCGGCGAAGGCCCTCTGCCGGCTCGACGACGCGCTGGCGCTGTGGACCGGCCCCGTCCTGGCCGATCTGCCCGACCGGACGGCCGAGGCGGCCCGCTGGGAGGCTCGCCGCCTCGACGCCCGCCGGGCCCGCCTCGCCGCGGCCCTCGCCCTGGGCCGGGCCGACGAGGTGCTGCCCGAGCTGGCCGCGCTCTGCGCCGCCCACCCGCTCGACGAGCCGCTGCACGCCCTGCGCATCCGCGCCCTGCGCGCGGCGGGCCGCACGGCCGAGGCCCTCGCCGCGTACGAGGACGTCCGCCGCACCCTCGCCGACCGCCTCGGCGCGGACACCGGCCCCGAACTGCGGGCGCTGCACGGGGAGTTGCTGCACACACCGGACGCGTCGCCTGCCGTTGCGTACCCGCCCGGTCCGGACCCCGCGCCCGCGGCCCGCCCCGCCGCCCCCGGCAATCTGCGCGCCCGGCTCACCTCCTTCGTCGGGCGCGAGGCGGACATCGAGACGATCCGCGGGGACCTGGGCGGCGCACGCCTCGTGACGCTGCTCGGGCCCGGCGGGGCCGGGAAGACCCGGCTCTCCCAGGAGGCCGCCGAGGCCGTCGGCGCGGCCGGGGACGGCTGGCCCGACGGGGTGTGGCTGGCCGAGCTCGCCCCGGTCACCGACCCGGCGGCCGTGCCCGCCGCCGTCCTCACCTCGGTCGGCGCCCGCGAGACCGTGCTGCACGGCGCCGGCGCCGAGGAGCTGCGGGCCGCCGACCGCACCGGCGGCGACCCGCTCGTCCACCTCGCCGCGCACTGCGAGCGCCGCCGGATGCTGCTGCTCCTGGACAACTGCGAGCACGTGATCGGCGCCGCCGCGGAGCTCGCGGAGTATCTGCTGGCCCGCTGTCCGGGGCTGACCGTCCTGGCCACCAGCCGGGAGCCGCTGGGTGTGCCGGGCGAGCTGGTGCGGCCGGTGGAGCCGCTGCCGGGGCCGGTGGCGCTGCGGCTGCTCGCGGACCGGGGCGCGGCGGCGCGGCCGGGCTTCCGGGTGGAGGACGACCCCGGGGCGGCCGCCGAGATCTGCCGCCGCCTCGACGGTCTGCCGCTGGCGGTGGAGCTCGCCGCCGCCCGCCTCCGGATGCTGACGCCACGTCAGATCGCGGACCGGCTCGACGACCGGTTCCGCCTCCTGACCAGCGGCAGCCGGACCGTACTGCCGCGCCAGCAGACCCTGCGCGCGGTCGTCGACTGGTCCTGGGACCTCCTGGAGGAACCGGAGCGCACGGTCCTGCGCCGCCTCTCCGTCTTCGCGGGCGGCTGCGTCCTCGCGGCGGCGGAGGAGGTCTGCGCGGACGGCGCGGCCGAGGGCGTCGCCGCCCGCGACATCGCCCCGCTCCTCGGCTCCCTCGTCGACAAGTCGCTGGTCGTCGCCGCGCCCGGGGACGGCGGCGAGATGCGCTACCGGCTCCTGGAGACCGTCGCCGAGTACGCGGCGGAGCGGCTCGACGACGCCGGGGACCGGGGCGCCACCGAGCGCCGCCACCTGGTGCACTACCGCGAGCTGGCCCGGACCACCGACCCCGAGCTGCGCGGCCGGGGGCAGCGCGCCGCGGTCGCGCTCCTGGAGCGGGAGTACGAGAACCTGCGCACCGCGCTGCGCCGGGCGGTGGACCTCGCCGACGAGGACGAGGCGCTCTGCCTGGTGCACGCGCTCGGCTCGTACTGGCACATGCGCGATCTGCGCGGCGAGGCCCACCGCTGGGCCGAGGCGGCCGCGGAGCTCGGCCCCGACCCGTTCGCGCCGCCCGCCGAGCCCGCGCCCCCGGTCTACCCGCGCTGCACCGACAGCCCGCCGCCCATGGAGCCCGAGGTGCGCCAGGAGGCGCGGCGCGGGGTGCGGCTGTACCTGCTCGCCTCCATGGACCACACCGGCGACAACTGGACGACGCCCGAGGCGCGGGAGCGCCTGCGCACCATCGTGGGCGTCTACCGGCCGGGGCTGCCGCAGACCTGCCGGATGCCCGGCGCGCTCTGGTTCTTCCCGGTCATCCTGATCAGCGACGCGGGCGCGCTCAAGGAGCTGCTCGACGCGACCGTACGGGCCTGTGAGGAGTTCGGTTACGAGTGGGAGCTCGCCAACGCCCTCCAGATGCGGGCCAACGTCCTCGCCAACCGCAGCGACTGGGCCGGTGAGGCGACCCGCGACGCCGACGCGGGGCTGGACATCTTCCGGCGCCTCGGCGACGACTGGGGCGCCGCCGAGGCGCTGTCCGCGCGCGGCGAGGCACGCGAGCGGCGCGGCGAGTACGCGCTGGCGGGCGAGGACTACACCGAGGCCGTGCGGTACGCCGAACGGCTCGGCGCCCAGGCGCAGGTGTCGCTCCTGAAGGCGCGCCTGGCGTCGGTGCTCCTGGAGACCGGCGAGGGCGAGCGCGGCGAGGCGATGCTGCGCGAGATCCTCGCCGCGGGCCGCCAGGCGGGGTACGAGGCGCAGCCCGCCGCCCGGCTGTTCCTGTCGATGTGGCTGGGCCGCACCGAGCGGATCGCGGAGGCCCGGGAGCAGATCGCGCTGATGCTGGAGGATTTCAAGTCGAGCAACCTCGCGCTCTTCGAGGGCTTCGTGCTCGGCATCCGCGCCTGGCTGGAGAACCTGGAGGGCGCCTACGACAAGGGCCTGGCGGACGCCCGCGCCGCGCTGGCCCGGGGCGTGGAGCCGATGTCCCAGATGGTCGCGCCCCAGATGGTCCCGGTGCATCTGCTCTCCGTCGCCTGGGCGTGGGCCGGTCTCGCGGAACCCGGCACCGGGACCGCCGCCGACGCGGCGCGGCTGATCGGCGCGCACGACACCCTGCTGCCGTCGATCCACTTCGCCACGCCCATGGAGGTGCAGCTGCGGGAGAGGGTGGAGGCGACGGTCCGCCCGCTGCTCGACGACGCCGTCTACGACGCCGCGTACGCCGAGGGCGGCGGCCTCTCCCTGGAAGAGGCCGCCGCCCTGGCACAACGCGAACGGGACTGATGGACCGTCAGACCTGCTGATGGGTCGTCAGGATCACGTGCGCTTACGGAACTTGGCGACCGCCAGCGGGGCCGTCACCGCGGTGATCGCGACCGCCCAGCCCAGCGTCATCAGCGCCGAGTGGGCGACCGGGCCGCCGTTGACCAGGTTGCGGGCGGCGTCCGCGAGGTTGGAGAGCGGGTTGTAGTCCGTGAAGGTCTGCAACCAGCCCGGCATCGTGGTCGGCTTCGCGAAGATCGACGAGCCGAACTGCAGCGGCATCAGCACCAGCATCGCCACTCCCTGGACGGCCTGGGCCGTCTTCATGGTGAGACCCAGCAGGATGAAGATCCACATCAGCGAGGCGCCGAACACCAGGGAGAGGCCGACCGCCGCGAGGAGCTCGAACACCGAGGTGTGGATGGACAGACCGAGGATGAAGCCCATGATCAGCAGGATCGAGGTGGCGACGATCATGCGGCCGATCTCGACCACGATCTTGGCGATCAGGACCGACGACCGGGCGATGGGCATGGTCCGGAACCGGTCCATGACGCCCTTCTTGAAGTCGTCGTTGATGCCGGTACCGACGGCCATCGCGATGTTCAGGCCCTGCATCGCCATCAGGCCCGGGATCAGGTAGTTGACGTACTCGCCCTGGTTGCCCTTGCCGGAGACGGCGCCGCCGAACACGTACACGAACAGCAGCGTGAAGATGATCGGCATGAACACGGCGTCGAACATCGACTCCGGGTCCTGCTTGATCTGGAGCGCGTTGCGGCGCACCAGGGCGCCTATGTGCCGCAGATTGGCGCGCGGGCCGATCCGGCTGTCGGCGTCCGTGACGGGCGGGCGGATACCGGTCGGCGCCTTGGTGGGGGCCGCCTTGGCGGTGGTGGCGGTGCTCATGCCGCGACCTCCTCGATCGTGTCGTCGCTCTCGGACTCCTGGAGGGTGGGCTTCTGGCCGGTGATGGCCAGGAACACCTCGTCCAGGCTGGGCAGATGGGTGCCTATGTGGGCGATGCCGAAGCCGCGGGCGCCCAGCAGGCCGACCACCGCGGTCAGCTGCTCGTCGCTGAGGATCGGCACGTTCAGCAGGCCCTCGTCGGGGACCGCCTGGGTGCCGGAGACCCCGTCCAGACCGGCCTCGGTGATGGCGCGCGCCATCGCGCCCAGCTGACCCGGGTCGGTGGGCCGGATCTGCAGGGTGCGGCCGCCGACCTTCGCCTTCAGCTCGTTGATGCCGCCGTTGGCGATGACCTTGCCGCGGTCGATGACCGTCAGCTGGTTCGCCAACTGCTCGGCCTCTTCCATGTACTGGGTGGTGAGCAGCACGGTGGCGCCCTCGGCCACCATCCGCTGGACCTCGTCCCACACCTCGTTGCGGGTGCGCGGGTCGAGACCGGTGGTCGGCTCGTCCAGGTAGAGCACGGCCGGGTTGCCGATCATCGAGGCCGCGAGGTCGAGGCGGCGGCGCATGCCTCCCGAGTAGTTCATCGCGGGCCGCTTCGCCGCCTCGGTGAGCGAGAACCGCTCCAGGAGCTCGTCGGCGCGGGCCCTGGCGTCCTTGCGGGACAGATCGAGCAGCCGCCCGATCATGTACAGGTTCTCCCAGCCCGACAGCTTCTCGTCCACCGAGGCGTACTGCCCGGTGAGACCGATCGTGCGGCGCAGCTGGCGGGGCTGCTTCACCACGTCGTACCCGGCGACGGTGGCGGTGCCGGCGTCCGGCACGATCAGGGTGGACAGGCAGCGGACGAGGGTGGTCTTGCCGGCGCCGTTGGGCCCCAGGACTCCGAGGACCGTGCCCTCACGGACGTCCAGGTCCACGCCGTCCAGCGCCTTGGTGTCGCCGAAGTGCTTCACCAGTCCCCGCACCGTGACGGCGTTGGCCGCGCCGCCTTCGGGGTTGTTGTCGATTCGCGTCATGCCCCTAAGGTGCCAGCCGCCACCGACAATCCACCGACAGCCGACCTACAGCGACCGACAGCCCGCCGACACAGACTGTGTCGGCGGGCTGTCAGGTGTCCGGCTGCGGCCGCGTTACCGAGCCCCATTAGGGGCGCGGGGAACTGCGCGCTCAGCCACAGCCGACCCGCAGTCAACCGACAACGTGCTTAGTGGAACGTGTGCTCCTCCGCAGGGAACGCCCCGCCGACGACCTCCCCGGCGAACGCCTTGGCCGCGTCGCCCAGGACCCCCCGCATATCGGCGTACTGCTTGGTGAAGCGCGGCACCTTCCCCCCGGTCAGCCCGACCATGTCGGTGTAGACGAGGACCTGCGCGTCGCACTCGACACCCGCCCCGATCCCCACGGTGGGGATGTGCAGCGAGCGCGTGATCTCGGCGGCCACCGAGGCCGGTACGAGCTCCAGCACCACCGCGAACGCGCCCGCGGCCTCCGCGGCCTTCGCGTCGCGCAGCAGCTGGTGCGCGGCCTCGTCGGAGCGGCCCTGCACCCGGTAGCCCATGGCGTTCACGGACTGCGGGGTCAGGCCCAGGTGGGACATGACCGGGATGCCGGACTGCACGAGCAGCTCGGTCTGGGGCAGCGAGCGCTCGCCGCCCTCCAGCTTGACGGCCCCGACGCCGGTCTCCTTGATCAGGCGGGTGGCGCTGCGCAGCGCCTGCACCGGGCCCTCCTGGTAGGTGCCGAACGGCAGGTCCGCGACGACGAGGGCGCGCTTGGTGCCCCGTACGACGGCGGCGGACAGCATGGTCATCTCGTCGAGCGTGACCGGGACGGTCGTGTCGTAGCCGAGGTGGCAGTTGCCCATCGAGTCGCCGACGAGCAGCACCGGGATCCCGGCCTCGTCGAAGACGGACGCGGTCATCGCGTCGTACGCGGTGAGCATGGGCCACTTCTCGCCCCGGGCCTTGGCGGCGGCGATGTCGTGGATCGTGACGCGGCGCGTGGACTTGCCCCCGTACAGCGCCTTGCTGCTGTCGGAACGTTCTACGGGCGGATTCTGCGCAGCCTTGAATTGTTGCGTCATCGCAACGGCTCCTGTTCGTCATCTCGAAGCGCCCTGACGGCGTCTCCGGACCACTTCCATGGTGGCATCCCACCCCCGCCGACGGGAAGTGGGTGCCTCAGTCACGTAAATACGTGAGCTTTAAACCACCTGCCTGGCAAATATGCGCGTTTTGTCACAGCCGTCCCTTCAGCCGTGACCCGTTGGAACCCGGCGAGGCGCCCTGTCGTCATCGAGGCAGTACGACGACAGGGAAAGCCACCCTCCATCGCCTAGGGTCATCGGTGCGGCGGAGTGCGAACGGCAAGGCAGTGAGGACGACGGTATGACGCGGGCGTACGTGACGGAGACGGGGAACGGCAGCGCGGAGGGCGAGCGCTCCGAATCCCGGGTCCGGCGCCTGCTGGACGGCTGGAGAAACGATCCCGAGATCTGGCGCCGGGGCCTGGTCCTGGCCGGGCTCGCGGTCCTGATCGCCCTGGTCATGCTGGTCCACGCCAAGATCCCCAACCGGATCGGCAACCTGGGCAGCCTCACGGAAACCTTCCTGCCGTGGCTCGGCCTCTTCGTCCCGGTGCTCCTCGGCCTCGCCCTGTGGCGCCGCTCGGCGACCGCGCTGATCGCCCTGGTCCTCCCGGCGGTCGTCTGGCTCAATCTGTTCGGCGGGCTGCTCACCGACAAGGAGAGCAAGGGCGGCAACCTGGTCGTCGCCACGCACAACGTGAACGCCGACAACCCCGACCCGGCCGGCACCGCCCGCGACCTCATCGCCTCCGGCGCCGACGTCCTCGCCCTTGAGGAGCTGCCCGGCAGCAGCGTCGGCGCGTACGAGAAGGCGCTGGCCGGGACCTACCCGCACCACTCGGTGCAGGGCACGGTGGGCCTGTGGTCCAGGTTCCCGCTGAGCGACGCCGAGCCGGTCGACATCAAGATGGGCTGGACCCGCGCCATGCGGGCCACGGTGAGCACGCCCGCGGGCCAGGTGAAGGTGTACGTGGCGCACATGCCCTCGGTGCGGGTGAAGCTCAGCGCCGGGTTCACCGCGCGCCAGCGGGACGCCAGCGCGGACGCCCTGGGCGACGCGATCGCGAGCGACCCGCTGAAGAAGGTGGTTCTGCTCGGCGACCTCAACGGCACCATGAACGACCGCGCCCTGAACAACATCACCTCGCAGATGCGCTCCACCCAGGGCGCGGCGGGCAACGGCTTCGGCTTCACCTGGCCCGCGTCGTTCCCGATGGCCCGGATCGACCAGATCATGGTCAAGGGCGTCGAGCCGAAGTCGTCGTGGACGCTGGGCCGGACGCCGAGCGACCACCTGCCGATCGCGGCCAGGCTGAAGATCTGAGCCGGCAGCCGATCGGCAGGGTGCCCGTCAGACCGACTCGCGCCACCGGTTGGTGATCGGCAGCCGCCGGTCCTTGCCGAAGCCCTTCGCGGAGATCTTGGTGCCCGGCGGGTACTGGCGCCGCTTGTACTCGGCGGTGTCGACGAGCCGCAGCGTCCTCGCCACCAGCTCCGCGTCGAACCCCGCCGCCACGATCGCCTCGCGGCCCTGGTCGCGGTCGACGTACAGGGCCAGGATCGCGTCCAGGACCGCGTAGTCCGGCAGCGAGTCCGTGTCGACCTGGTCCGGGCGCAGCTCGGCGCTGGGCGGCTTGGTGATCGAGTTCTCCGGGATGGGCGGGACCTCGCCCCGCTCGGCCGCCGCCTTGTCGCGCCAGTTGGCGAGGCGGAACACGGTCGTCTTGTAGACGTCCTTGATCGGGCCGTACGCGCCGACCGAGTCGCCGTACAGGGTCGAATACCCCACCGCCAGCTCGGACTTGTTGCCCGGCGCGAGCACGAGGTGGCCCTCCTGGTTGGAGATCGCCATCAGCATGGTGCCGCGCAGCCGCGACTGGAGGTTCTCCTCGGCGAGCCCGGTGAGGCCGAGCGAGGCCATGTACGCGGTGAACATCGGCTCGATGCCCACCGTGCGCAGCTGGAGGCCGGTGCGGCGGGCCAGCTCGGCCGCGTCGGCCTTGGAGTGCTCCGAGGAGTACTTGGACGGCATCGACACGCCGTACACGTTCTCCGCGCCGAGCGCGTCGCAGGCGATCGCGGCGACCAGCGCCGAGTCGATGCCGCCGGACAGGCCGATCAGGACGGACCGGAAGCCGTTCTTGGCGACGTACGCGCGCAGCCCCGTGACCAGCGCCGAGTAGACCTCCTCGTCGTCGTCGAGCCGCTCGGCCTGCCCCCCGGTGAGCTCGGGCTCGTACGCCGGGACGGGCTTCTCGGAGAGGATCACGTGCTCGATCCGCAGACCGTCGTCGACGGTGCCGGACGGGACCGGGCCCGCGGCCGGCAGCTCCAGGTCGAGCAGCACACCGCCCTCCGCGAACTGCGGGGCGCGGGCGACGACTTCGCCGTTCCGGTCGACGACGATCGAGTCGCCGTCGAAGACCAGCTCGTCCTGGCCGCCGACCATGGCCAGGTAGGCGGTGGTGCAGCCCGCCTCCTGGGCGCGCTTGCGGACCAGTTCGAGCCGGGTGTCGTCCTTGTTCTGCTCGTACGGCGAGGCGTTGATCGAGACCAGCAGCCCGGCCCCGGCGGACCGGGTGGCCGGGACGCGGCCGCCGTCCTGCCAGAGGTCCTCGCAGATGGCGAGGGCCACGTCGACGCCGTGGACCCGGATCACGGGCATGGTGTCGCCCGGCACGAAGTACCGGAACTCGTCGAAGACGCCGTAGTTGGGCAGGTGGTGCTTGGCGAATCTGAGCACCACCTCGCCGCGGTGCAGCACGGCGCCCGCGTTGCGCGGGGCGCCCGCGGGCTGGCCGTAGCGGGGCTGGGTGTCCGACCGGTCGAGATAGCCGACGATCACCGGCAGCTCCCCGAGGCCCTCGGCGGCCAGACGTGCCGCGAGCTCGGTCAGCGCCTGCCGGGACGCCTCGACGAACGAGGAGCGCAGCGCCAGGTCCTCGACGGGGTAGCCGGTCAGCATCATCTCGGGGAAGGCGGCGAGGTGCGCCCCCTGCTCGGCACAGTGCCGGGTCCAGTGCACGATCGCCTCGGCGTTCGCGGCGATGTCGCCGACGGTCGAGTCGATCTGATTCAGAGCGAGACGTAGTTGAGGCACCCCGCCAGTGTAATCGTCAAAGCGACGCGATGGGGGGTGGAGCGGGGCGCGGCACCCCGCTCCACCCCACCGGTGGCCTACTTCCGGTAGCCGAGAACCGTCATCATCCCGGCCTCCGAGTGGTAGACGTTGTGGCAGTGGATCATCCACAGCCCCGGGTTGTCCGCGTCGAAGTCCACGGTCAGGGTCCGCCCCGGCAGCACCACCGCCGTGTCCTTGCGGGCCCCGCCCGCCCCGCCCGCCAGCGCGAACGTGTGGCCGTGCAGATGAACCGGGTGCCACATCGACGTCGTGTTGGCGAAGACCATCCGCACCCGCTCGCCCGCGCTCACCGGGTGCCGCGCGTCCGGCCGGTACGGCTTCCCGTCGAAGGCCCAGTCGTACTTCTCCATCCCACCGGTCAGCGTCAGCTTCACCGTCCGGTCGGGCGCCTTCGGCGGCAGCGCCACGGACGCGTCCGGCGCGAGCCGGTCGGCCGTGACCAGCCGCCCGGTCAGCTCCTTGGGGCGTACGGAGGCGGTGGGCGCGGCCCCGCCACCGGTGCGCAGCACCGCGAGCGCCGCCGCCTTCTTCCCCTCGGCCTGCGCCACCAGCGGGAACACCCCGTCGCCCGCCGTGACCAGCACGTCGTACCGCTCGCCCATGCCGAGCAGCAGCGCGTCCGTCGTCGTGTGCCGGACCGGGAAGCCGTCCGTGTGGGTCACCGTCAGCTCATGGCCGCCGAGCGCCACCCGGAACGCGGTGTCGCCGCCCGCGTTGACGATCCGCAGCCGGATGCGCTCGCCGGGCTTGGCCGTGAAGGAGGAAGGGGCCTGCGGCGTACGGCCGTTGACCAGGTAGTACGGATACGCGACGTCGCCCGCGTCCCCGCCGAGGAGCTCGCTGTCGGCGCCCATGAGCATGCGGGAGGGGCCGGTGGAGGGCGTCCGCGTCGGCCTGCCATCCATGTCGCCCATGTCTCCCATGTCGTGGCCGGAGTGGTTCATGCCGCCCCCGCTGCCCATCCCGCCGCGCAGCTCCGCCAGCACCGCGTCCGGCGTCGAGCCGTCCACCCCGTCGACCCAGTCGTCCAGGACGACGACCCACTCCCGGTCGTACGCCAGCGGCTCCTTCGGGTCCTCGACGATCAGCGGGGCGTACAGACCGCGGTCCTGCTGGACGCCGGAGTGCGGGTGGAACCAGTACGTGCCGGGGTGGGCGACGGCGAACCGGTAGGCGAACGACGCCCCCGGCGCGACCGGCCGCTGGGTCAGACCGGGCACGCCGTCCATGTCGTTGCGCAGGGCGAGGCCGTGCCAGTGCAGCGAGGTCGGCTCGGGGAGGTGGTTGGCGAGGGTGACCGCGAGCGTGTCGCCCGCGGTGACCCGCACCTCCTGCCCGGGCAGCCGGTCGCCGTACGCCCAGGACCGGACGGTACGGCCGCCGCCCAGGTCGAGCGGGGTGGCGGTGGCGGTGAGCCGGACGTCGCGGACGGGCCCGGAGCCGCGCCGGGCCTCGGCGGCGACGACCTCGGGACCTGCGGGGTCGACGAAGCCGCCGGGAGCGGCCGAGGACGTGGAGCCGTGATCCATGCCGTCCATGCCGTCCATGGAGCCGGAGCCCGAGCAGGCGGCGAGCAGGGCGCCGCCCGCGACGGCGGTGGTGGCGCCGAGCACGGCGCGGCGGGTGGGGTGTGCGGACATGACTGAGTGCACCTCGTGGTGTGGGCATGCGGAAAAGTAGGGGCGCGTCTCCTGCTTCGCACGCTCCTACTGGCGCAGTACCGACAAGGCGGCGACGGAACTCCCGTAGGGAGGGGGAGGGTTGGGCCACAGGGGCCGCGGGATCCGGCCGCGTACGGCGGTCGCGCCCGGCGTCCGGCCGCGCGCCGACAGCAGCCGTACGGCGAGCAGGGCGAGGCCCCACACGCCGAGCACCGCGAGACACGCGGAGCCGGGGTCCATCCCGCGCATGGGCTCGTGGCGGGGAGCGGCGGCCTGGTGGTGGCTCTGGCCGGCCGTCGCGGGCGCGGCCATGGCGCCGGCCATGACCATCGAGGTGTGCTCGCCGGGGGCAGTCGCCGTGTGCTCCGCCGGGTGCCCGACCGTGTGCATGGTGAAGATGCCGAAGAGCAGCGCGGCGCAGAGCAGCAGCTGCCCGTACGCCGTCGTCCTCCTCGCGGTCACCATGGACCGCACCCTACCCCCACCCGGTATGGCTTCTCGTGTGGGGGAGGTGGCGTAAGTACCATTGCGGCCACTATGTCCCTTGGTGGTTCACGCGTCCGGCCCGCGGTGGTCCTGCTGGCGCTCGGCGCGCTCGCGTACACGGCGTGGGTGCTCGAAGTGGTCGTCCACACCGGTCTCGACCCCGTACAGACGTATGTGAGCGAGCTCGCCGCGGCCGATCAGCCGCTCGGCGGGCTCTTCCGGGCGACGGACCTGACGGCCGGGGCGCTGGTGTTCGCCGGGTCGGCGTGGGCGCTGTGGCGGTGTGACCGGCGGGCCTGGTCGGTGGCCGGGTGGACGGGGCTCGTGCTGTTCGGCGCGGCGACCGTGGCCGACTCGCGGCTGCCGCTGAGCTGTGCGCCGACCGTCGACCCCGAGTGCGCGGCCCGCGAGACGGCCGGTCTGGTCCCGGCCACGCACACGGCGCACGCGGTGAGCAGCAGCCTCGCGATGACCGGCGCGCTGGTCGCCGTCGTGGCGCTCACGGTCGCCGCCCGCCGCTACGGCCGGTGGGCCCCGCTGGCCCGGTTCGGACCGGTCCTGGTGGTGCTCGAACTGGCCGTCACCGTCTGGACGCTGGCCGCCATCGCCGCGTTCGAGGCCGGGCGCGGCACCTGGTCGCTGGGGGCCGGACAGCGGTTGCAGGTGCTGTTCGTGGCGGTGTGGCTGGGGGTGCTCGCGTACGCGGTCGCGCGCGAGAATCGAGTATGACGTTCGTACGGATCGACGGGGTGCCGCACCACGTGGTGGTGGAGGGGAACGGTCCGCCCGTGCTGCTGAGCGCGGGCCTGGGCATGGCCTGGTTCGACTGGGACGAGGTGGCGGCCCTGCTGGCCCCCCACCGCACGGTGGTCCGCTTCGACCGCCCCGGCCACGGCCTCTCCGGCCCGGCGGTGGCGCCGCCGACGGCCTCGGGGGAGGCGCACCGGATCGCGGGGGTCCTGGACGCGGTGGGGGTTTCCGGGCCGGTGACGGTGGTGGGGCACTCGATCGCGGGCTTCCACGCGGAGGCGTACGCCCGGCTGCACCCGGACCGCACGGCCGCGCTCGTACTGGTGGACTCCAGCGTGGAGCCGGAGGCTCGGGTGGGGGCGTCGGCGCGGGTGGTGTCGGCGCGGGTGGCGGGGGCGGTGCTGGCGGGGGCGGGTCTGCCGGCGGCGCTCGGTCCTTTGCTGCGCCGGACGACAGTCCGCCTCTCCCGCACGGGCGGCGCCGACCCGGCCCCCCGCGCCCTGGTCCGCCGCTGCTACCGCACCTCCCGGGTATGGCGGGGCCTGCTCCTGGAGAACGCCCGCTACCGCCCGGTGGCAGCGGAACTCCTCACCCTGCGCGATCACTTCCCCCTCCCCCCGGTCCCGGTGACGGTCCTCGCGGGCGGCGCGGGCGGCCCGTCCTGGCTCACCTGCCAACGCGCTCTGGCGGACACGCTGGGGGGCCGCCTGGAGGTGGCGGAGGGGGCGGGGCATCTGGTGATGCTGGACGCGGCGGAGCGGGTGGCGGAGGCGATCCTGGGGACGACTTCCCCCACTCCACCCGTTCCCTGACCCCCAGGGGGCTGCGGCCCCTGCACAGATCGACGTGTTGGTGTACGCCGCCGTGTTCCTTCACGAGGCGTACCCCCGACTGACCGACTTGCTCAGAGAGCGTGCAGCCGAAGGGTGCTCAGTGCGGATCGCCCTGGGCGACGCCGACAGTGCGAACGTTCAGCAACGCGGTCAGGAAGAGAAATTCGGTCACGGCATCGAGAGCCGTTGCCGTCTGGCACTCCTGCACTACCGGCCCTTGCTGGAGGTACCCGGCATTGAGCTGCGGACCCACGCAACGACGCTCTACAACAGCATGTACCGCGCTGACGACCAGGTGTTGGTCAACGCCCACGTATGGGGCGTGAACGCCTACGGTGCGCCAGTGTGGCATCTCCGGCGCAACAGCGGTGGGGGCGTGTTCGACACCTACGCGGAGAGCTTCAGCGCCGTATGGAAGACGGCCCGACCCGTGGAAGGGTGATCGCATGGCACGGACCGAGTACTACGACGACCCGAACGCACCGAAGCCCAACAGCCTGGTCGTTGCCGCCTCTGCCGTCGTCGCGGACGGCCAGGGGCGCATCCTCCTCCAGCGGCGCCGGGACAACGACTTGTGGGCGCTTCCCGGTGGAGCCATGGACATCGGGGAGTCGCTGCCCGGTACGGCTGTCCGCGAGGTCAAGGAAGAGACGGGCCTGGATGTGGAGATCACGGGGCTGGTCGGCACGTACACGGACCCACGGCACATCATCGCGTACAGCGACGGAGAGGTTCGCCGGCAGTTCGCTGTCGTCTTCACGGCACGCGTGGTCGGAGGGAAGCTCGCCATGTCGGACGAGTCGACAGAGCTGCGCTACGTCTCGCCCGCAGACTTCGAGGCGCTGCCCATGCACCACACGCAGCGGCTACGGCTCACGCACTACCTGGAGCACCAGGATCGGCCCCATCTCGGCTGAGCCACCAAGGTTCGATGAGCTTCGCGTAGTGCGGTTTCGGTGGGGACTGGTCGCGCAATTACCGCACCCCCAAGGGACTTCGCTCCTCGAACGCCGGAGGGGCTGGAGATACCCAGGGGCGCGGGGAACTGCACGAAGAGCGGAAGCGGACCCGCGGACAAACACCGGGACCCAGGGCAAAACCCCCGCCCCAGGACCGAACCCGGTCCCGGGGCGGGGCTGTTGGCAGGGTCGAGCCCGTCGGCTAGTAGTGGCGGCCGTAAGACGCCACGTAGCCTCGGGACGGGGTGCCTACGCCCGTTACGTCGTCGTAGCCGCGCACCGCGTGCAGCGAGCTGTCCTTGCCCAGCGTGCGCACCGACGTCGCGAGACCGCCCGTCGCGTCGACGCTGTTCACGAAGTCCACCCGCGCCACCGCGAGGTCACGCGCACCCAGCGGGTGGTCGGTGACGTCGTGGTACAGGGGCGAGCCGTAGCGCGCGTAGATCGACGGGTTCGCGAAGCCGATCGGGAAGTGCCGGGCCTGCTGCGCCAGCGCCTGGACGCCCGCGATGACCGGCGCCGCCAGCGACGTGCCGCCGATGCGGTACTCGTCGTACTTCACCGCGCCGTCGGGGAACGTCTGCGTCTGGCCCACCAGGAAGCCCGTGTTGGGGTCCGCGACCGCCGCGATGTCCGGGATCGTACGCATGCGGGCCGCGCCGTTCGCCTTGGCGAGCGAGTCGGGGACGACGCCGCGCTGGTAGAACGGCTGCTTCACCGTCGAGCTCGTGCCGCCGCCCGCGCCCGAGGTGTACGCGCCGGGGAAGGCCGTCCAGCTCTTGCCGTCCGCCGCCAGCGAGGCCTTCAGCGTGCCCCAGCCCGTCTCGAACTTGTACGTGTCGCCCTTGCCGACCGCCAGCGAGGTGCCGCCGACCGCCGTCACCCACGCCGAGTTGGCCGGGGTGTCGACCTGCTTCTTGCCGGTGTTGGCGACCTCGTCGCCGTCGTCGCCGGAGGAGAAGTAGAAGCCGATGCCCTCGACCGCGCCCAGCTTGAACGTCTGGTCGTAGGCCGCCGCGACGTCCGGCGTCTCGTTGGCCTCGATGTCGCCCCACGAGTTGGAGACGATGTCGGCCAGGTGGCTGTCGACGACCTTGTTCAGCGCGTCGAGCAGATCCGGGTCGTTGCAGGACGCGCCCGCCACGTACACGATGTCCGCGTCCGGCGCGACCGCGTGCACGGCCTCGACGTCGAGCGACTCCTCGCCGTACCAGCCGGCCGCGTCGCACGCCTCCACGCTGTTGTAGTCGGCGGGCTTCACCTCGCTGTACTGGCCGTGCTTGTACGACTTGTCGCCGTTGCGCAGCGCGTACCGCTGGGCGTCCTTCGCCATCGTCGGCGAGGCGTACGCGTCGGTGATCGCGACGGTCACGCCCTTGCCGGTGTAGCGGCCCGCGCCGTACGCCGCCCGCAGCTGCTTGCCGGTGTACCCCTTGACCGCGTACGGGACCTTGGTGCCGTACGCGTCCGGCAGGGTGGTGGCGATGTTCGAGCCGTAGTACGTCGAGAACGGCCCCGAGTTCTTGAACGCGGGACCCGGTGCGGGCAGCGTCTCGTGGTGCGTCGCCTTGTGCGGGGCGTTGTCCAGACCGGTCACGGTGAGCACCGCGTCGGCCAGCGCGCCCGGCGCGGAGGCGGTCTTCACCGGGGCGCGGTAAGTGCGGCCGCTCTTGCGGTAGTTGTGGAGAGGGGTGGCGAACGCCTTCTCGGCGGCGGTGACGTCACCGGAGACCGAGACGTAGTGCTGGTTGCTGCCCGTGACGGTCAGCCCGGCCGACTTCAGCCAGCCGGTGACCGCCGCGATCTGCTCCTTGGTCGCCCCGAAGCGCTGCTGCGTCTGCGCGGCGCTCAGGAACTTCCCGTACGACGCCGAGCTCGGGTCGGACACGGCCGCGGCGTACGCGGCGAGGCCCTTGGCGTCGCGGCCCGCGAGGTAGACCCGTGCGTCGACCTTGCTCGTGGTCGCCGTGGCGCCCTGGTCGGCGGCGCCGGTGGCCCACGCGGGCTTGGTGCCCGTGAGGGCGGCCCGCCCGGACGGCACGGGGTCCGCCGCGTGGGCGGACGGTATGCCGAGAGCGAGCGCGCCGGCGAGCAGAGGCAGTGTCGCTGCCATGCTCACGGCACGCCGCCTGGTGCGGTTGGTTCTCAATGTGACCCCCTGCATGAGGCTCTTCACCTGGGAGGCATGCGCACTTGATCTGCGCATGCACAGCGTCACTCTGGTGAGGAACGGTTCATGCCGGGGACATGTGAGTCCCAAGAGAAACCCAAGTCCCGCCGGGGTGGCGGGACTTGGGTTCTTTTGGTGGCTGAAATGCCGACTCGGGCGGATTGCGTACGCCGCCCGGCCCGGGGCCGTTCACCGCGTTACGTACGCGGGGTGACCCCCCGCGCCTTCAGCATCCCGGCCATCAGATCGATCTCCGACTGCTGGGAGTCGACCATGCCCTGCGCCAGAGCGCGCTCCACCTCGGTCGTACACCGCTGGGCGCACCCCTGAGCCATGTGGATACCGCCCTTGTGGTGCTCGGTCATCAGCTGGAGGTAGAGGATCTCCGCCTGCTTGCCGTCAGCCGCGCGCAGCCGGTCGAGCTCGGTGTTGGTCGCCATGCCGGGCATCAGCGCGCCGTCCGCGCCGGGCTCGCTGCCCATGCCCATCCAGGCCATCGGCAGCCGGTCCGGCTCCGACTTGGGCAGCCCCCACAGATCGAGCCAGCCGATCAGCATGCCCCGCTGGTTGGCCTGGGTGTTGGCGATGTCGTACGCGAGGCGGCGGACCTCCTCGTCCTTGGTGCGGTCGCGCACCACGAACGACATCTCCACCGCCTGCTGGTGGTGGACGGCCATGTCGCGCGCGAAGCCCGCGTCCGCCGAGGCCGCCACCGGGGTGTGCGCGGCGGGCTCGGAGTCCCCGCCGGTGGCGCTCGCGACCGTGGCCACCGTCGCGAACACCAGAGCCGCCACGACCGCCGCCAGCGACGCCCAGTAGGTGCGGTTCACTGGTCCAGCCCGCCCGTGCACGCCGCGCCCGGCTCCGGCGTCTGCGCGCCCTGCACGTACTTGGCGAAGAACTGGTTGACCCGCGGGTCGTCCGCGCTCGTCACGGTGACCTGCTTGCCCCAGGCGCTGAGCATGATCGCCCCGGTCTGGTCCTGGTAGGGGCTCATCAGCGAGTACGGCGTCTTGGAGACCTTGTCGGAGAGCTTCTGCACATCGGCGGCGGGCGCCTTGTCGTTGTACGTCACCCACACCGCGCCGTGCTCCAGGGAGTGCACCGCGTTCATGTCGGGGAGCGCCTTCTTGTAGACGGCGCCGCCGCAGTTCATCCACACCTGGTTGTGGTCGCCGCCGACCGGCGGCTTCATCGGGTACGACACCGTCTTGGTGACGTGGTTGCGGCCGAGCTTCTTCGGGTCCCAGTCCTTCTCGCCGGCGATGGTCGCCTTGGCGTCGGCGGCCTTCTGCGCCTGCTGCTTGTCCTTGTCGTCGGACTCCTTGTTCAGCAGGTACGCGCCGACGCCGACGAGCCCGGCGACGATCGCCACCGACACGGTGACGGCGGCGATCTTGTTGCGCCGCTCGCGGGCCTGCTCGGCGCGGCGCATCTCGGCTATCCGCGCCTGGCGGGAGTTCTTCGATTCCTTGGTGGCCATGGGGGCTCAAGTCCTTCTGGTGATGGGGAAGTCGGGGGAGGATCTTCGGACCCCGCGAGGCCCGTTGCCGCTCAGGGGCGCGGGGAACTGCGCGACCAGCCCAAGCGGGCCCGCAGTCGAAACCGCGCCTTTGGCGGCACGCCTACGTCCGCAGCACCTGAAGGACATGAAGATCAGGGGCCCGGGGCCGAGCCCCGCCCCGAACCGGCGCCCCCGAGGGCCGGACCGCGGCGGCCCGCACCGCATGTGCGGCCCCCAGCGCCGGGGTGTCGAGCGGCGGCGCGGTCAGTACGGCCGGGTCCGCGTGCGGGAAGAGCCCGCAGTCGCCCCGGTCGTACGGACAGCTGTACTGCGCCGCGCCGCTCACCGGCATGGCGTGGTGGGCCAGGGGGGCCGGGTCGGCGCTCGCCGCGCCGCCCGCGGTGAGGCCGCCCGCGGTGAGGCAGAGGAAGAGCGCGCCGAGGAGCGTCGCCATGGCGCTCACCAGCGCCACAGGACGTGAGATGCGAAGGCGTCGCACTCCCCCCATAGGCGCAGATGCTAAGCGAGGGAGCGCCACGCGCGGCAGGGCGGGGTCGGCCAAGATCCGGCCACCCGGCCGGAACCGGGCCGCCGTGCGCCCGGCAGCCGCGTGCGGCGGATCCGTCGGCGGCCCGACGCGGACCCGGAGGTCAGCCCACGTGGACGCGCGGCCGCCGCTTCAGGTCCGGTTCGGCGCGCCGCAGCACCTCGCGGGTGACCGGGGCGACCTCGCCGTCGCCGAAGACCAGGAAGCGCAGCAGATGGCTGAGCGGATGGCCCTCGGTCCAGTTGAAGTACGCGTGCGGCACCTCGCCGGTGCGCTCGCGCAGCTTCATCATCACCGCCGCGATGGTGTTGGGCACCACCGCGCCCTCCACCCGCAGCCTGCGCACTCCGTGCTTCTCGTCGCCGTGCACGGTCAGCTCGGTGGTGAAGTCCGAGGAGTTCTGCACGAACACCTCCAGGAACAGCACCGGCCGCCCGTCCGGGATGTGGGTCTCCTCGCGCTGGCTGTACTCCTTGGCGCGGTACTCCCGGGTGCTGTGCTCCTGCGGCTCGTTGGCGATCAGCCGCAGCGGCCCGCTCGCGGCCGCCTCGTCGATGAACCGGCTCGCCGCCTCGTCGAAGGTCACCTCGGTGGCCCGCAGCTCGAACGCCCGGTGCACCCGGGACGCGAACGACGACAGCAGGATGGCGAGGATGAACAGCAGCGCGATCTTGAGGCCGTCGGGCCGCTCGATGACATTGGTGACCAGGGTGTACGCGAAGACGGCGGTGATGGCGCCGAACCCGAGGGCGGCGGCCCGCCTGCCCCGGTGCAGTACCGCGACGGTCGAGGCGAACGACGCCGACAGCATCAGGACGAGCACCCCGGTCGCGTACGCGCCGCTCTGCGCGTCGACGTCGGCGTCGAACCACCAGGTGATGAAGAAGGCGATCGCCACGAAGAGCAGCACCAGCGGGCGCACCGCGCGGGTCCACTCCGGGGCCATGCCGTAGCGCGGCAGATAGCGCGGGACGAGGTTGAGCAGCCCGGCCGTCGCCGACGCCCCGGCGAACCAGAGGATCGCGATGGTCGACACGTCGTACACCGTGCCGAAGGCCTCGCCCAGGTGCTGGTGGGCGAGATAGGCGAGCGCGCGGCCGTTGGCGTCGCCGCCCGTCTTGAACTCCGCCTCCGGGATGAGGATCGTCGTGGCGAGGCTGGAGACCAGCAGGAAGCCGCTCATGACGAGGGCCGCGGTGGTGAGCAGCCTGCGGGTGTCGCGGATACGGCCGAGCGGCTTCGCGTACGTGTCGGAGGCGTCCCCCGTGATCTGCGGCATCACCGCCACGCCCGTCTCGAAGCCGGACATGCCGAGCGCGAGCTTGGGGAAGACGAGCAGCGCCACGCCGACCATCGCCAGCGGCGAGGAGTGCTCGGCGCTCACCGCGTGCCACCAGTCGTCGACCACCACAGGCTCGGTGGCGATCTTGCCGATGGCGGTGGCGAGGACCACCAGGTTGAGCGTCAGATAGACCGCGACGAGGACCACGGCGACGCCGATGGCCTCCTTGAACCCCTTGAGGAAGACCGCGCCGAGGGCGGCGACCAGGGCCAGCGTGATCCAGAGGTTGGAGCCGTGCAGCCAGTTCGGGGCGAAGGGGTTCTCCACCACGTGGGCCGAGGCGTCGGCCGCCGACAGGGTGATCGTGATCATGAAGTCGGTGGCCGCGAAGCCGAGCAGCACCAGGACGAAGATCTTCCCCGCCCACCAGGGCAGCAGCCGCTCCAGCATGGCGATGGAGCCCTCGCCGTTGGGGGACTCCTTGGCGACGCGCCGGTAGACCGGCAGCGCGCCGAGCAGGGTCAGCGCGATCAGGACGAGGGTGGCCATCGGCGAGAGCAGTCCGGCCGCGAGGGCCGCGATGCCGGGCTGGTAGCCGAGGGTGGAGAAGTAGTCCACACCCGTCAGACACATCACCCGCCACCACGTGTGGCCCTTGTGCTCCTGCGGCGGGGTGCCGTGCGGTCCGGGGTGGCGCGCGGAGTTCTCGGACAGGCCGTCCAGGAGCCAGGCCCGCCAGCGGCGGACGGCCGGCTCCCGCGCGGGCGGGGCGGCGACGGTATCCGGGGGCTCCATCTGGGTGCCGGTCATCCTGCGGTTCTCCATAGCCGTACTCGTTGGCAGTACTCGGGTCCGAGCCCGGTGGCCGTAATCGACCGTTGCGGGGACGTTTCTGCATGCGACGAGGAGCGAGTATCCCCCACGGCCTCGCCCCGGGCGGCACCCGGTGCGACTGTGGGGAGGTGACGTGCCGCAGGTCATAGAGGGTGCGTAATGTGGCGGTAATCCCGGGCCCTGATACTGATGTTTCCCCCTCATGCCCGGGCGGTGGTGCACAGACCGTCTGAACTGCAAGGATGTGGCTATGGACAAGCAGCAGGAGTTCGTGCTCCGCACTCTCGAAGAGCGTGACATCCGGTTTGTGCGTTTGTGGTTCACCGATGTGCTCGGCTTCCTGAAGTCGGTCGCGGTGGCTCCTGCCGAACTGGAGCAGGCGTTCGACGAGGGCATCGGCTTCGACGGATCGGCCATCGAGGGCTTCGCCCGGGTGTACGAGTCCGACATGATCGCCAAGCCGGACCCGAGCACGTTCCAGATCCTGCCGTGGCGCGCGGAGGCCCCGGGCACCGCGCGGATGTTCTGCGACATCCTGATGCCCGACGGCTCCCCGTCCTTCGCGGACCCGCGCTTCGTCCTCAAGCGCATCCTCGCCAAGACCTCGGACCTGGGCTTCACCTTCTACACCCACCCCGAGATCGAGTTCTTCCTGCTGAAGGACAAGCCGCTGGACGGCACCCGCCCGGTGCCCGCCGACAACTCCGGCTACTTCGACCACACCCCGCAGAACGTCGGCATGGACTTCCGCCGCCAGGCGATCACCATGCTGGAGTCGATGGGCATCTCGGTCGAGTTCAGCCACCACGAGGGCGCGCCGGGCCAGCAGGAGATCGACCTGCGCTACGCCGACGCCCTCTCCACGGCCGACAACATCATGACGTTCCGCCTGGTCATGAAGCAGGTGGCGCTTGAGCAGGGCGTCCAGGCGACGTTCATGCCGAAGCCGTTCTCGGAGTTCCCCGGCTCCGGTATGCACACCCACCTCTCCCTCTTCGAGGGCGACCGGAACGCGTTCTACGAGTCGGGCGCCGAGTACCAGCTCTCCAAGGTCGGCCGCTCCTTCATCGCGGGCCTGCTCAAGCACGCCGCCGAGATCTCGGCCGTCACCAACCAGTGGGTCAACTCCTACAAGCGCATCTGGGGCGGCTCGGAGCGGACGGCGGGCGCGGGCGGCGAGGCCCCCTCGTACATCTGCTGGGGCCACAACAACCGCTCCGCGCTGATCCGCGTCCCGATGTACAAGCCCGGCAAGACCGGCTCCTCCCGCGTCGAGGTCCGCTCCCTGGACTCCGGCTGCAACCCGTACCTGGCGTACTCCCTGCTCCTCGCGTCCGGCCTCAAGGGCATCGAGGAGGGCTACGAGCTCCCGGCGGGCGCCGACGACGACGTCTGGGCGCTCTCGGACTCCGAGCGCCGCGCGATGGGCATCGAGCCGCTGCCGCAGAACCTCGGCGAGGCGATCTCGCTGATGGAGCGCAGCGAACTGGTCGCCGAGACGCTCGGCGAGCACGTCTTCGACTTCTTCCTGCGCAACAAGAAGCAGGAGTGGGAGGAGTACCGCTCCGAGGTCACCGCCTTCGAGCTGCGGAAGAACCTGCCGGTTCTGTAGGGGCAGTAGGGGCGGCAGGGGCATTCGGGTGAGCCCGGCGGGCGGGTCGGTCCGCCGGGGTATGTCATGGCAGGGGCGGTCGGAAGCCGCCCCGCGCCATGCACTGCGAGGAGCACCCCCATGACCCAAGGCCTCAAGACGATCATCTATCCCGTCAAGGACATCGCCCGGGCGAAGGCCCTGTTCGGCGGGCTCCTCGGCGCCGATCCCGTGATGGACGAGCCGTACTACGTGCAGTTCGACGCGGCGGGCCAGGAAGTGGGCCTCGACCCCAACGGCCACGGCAAGGGGATGACGGGGCCGGTCCCGTACTGGCACGTCGACGACATCAAGAAGACCGTGAAGACGCTGCTCGACGCGGGCGCGGAGTCGATCCAGGACGTCCAGGACGTCGGCGGCGGCCGGCTGACGGCGTCGGTGAAGGACGCCGACGGCAACGTCATCGGGCTGGTCCAGCCGTCCTGAGGTACGTACGGGACCGGTGGCCGGGGGAATACCGCCAGGCCGCGGCCGGTTGCGGCTGCTGGGAGCCAGCCGGTCCCGCCGTGCGATCAGAGGATTGAGCATGCCGTTCGTCCATGTCGAGTACTCGGAAGGTCTCGCCGAGACCTTCGACCGCCAGGCCTTCGCGCGCGAGGTGCACGCCGCCGCGCCGGGCATCGTCGACGCCCCGGCCGTGGCCTTCAAGACCCGCTTCCGGCGGATAGAGGAGTCGTACTTCGGCGAGGGCGACGAGAGCATCGACGCCCTCTTCATCCAGCTGTCGATCCTCACCGGCCGCACCCAGGAGGCCCGGGAGAAGCTCGCCGAGACGGTCCGCGACATCGCCCTCAAGCAGGCGACGGCCCCGGAGGGCCGCCAGCTGCATGTCATGGTCGAGGTCCGGGAGATGGAGCGGGAGTCGTACCGCTTGCACAGGGGCTGACCGCCGCGCCCTTCCCGCGCCCCCGGCGCCCCTGCCATCCTGGGCCCTGTGTCCGTATGGATGGCGTGCGTCTGGGGGCTGCTCGGGGCCGGTGCCCTGGAGGCCCACCAACTGCGCGGCGACATCGCCCGGGTGCGGAACCTGCCGTGGCGCGTGCGCGGCGAACTGCCGCTCGGCCCCTACCTCACGGCGCTGGGCCTGCGCCTCGCGCTGGGGGTCGGCCTGGCGGCCGGCTTCGGCGCGTCCGGGCAGGCGGGCGGCCCGGTGGGGGTGATGGCGGTGGGCATCGCGGCCCCGAAGGTCCTTGAGCAGCTGGCCGGGCGCAGGCTGGCCGAAGTCCAGTCGGCGGACGAGCCGTTGGGGCCGGAGCCCGAGCCGGAGCCGGAGCCTGTGGCCGAGCCCGCCGCACCCCCGGAAGTGGAGGGAGCGACCGGTGAGCGGAACTGACACGTTCATGAAGCAGGTCATCGCCTCACTGGCCAGGAACCGGCCCTTCGGGGAGACGCCCACCGAGGCGCACCCGCACGCCCCGCACCTCCTCGCCGAGGACCGGCCCGCCTACGAGCGTCTTGTCGACGACGTCCTGCGGGCACAGTCCACCGGGCCGGACGAGCCGCTCACCCCCGAACAGGTGCGCACCATGGCGGTCAACGCGGCGAGCCTCATCAACGCCGCCGCCGCGCCCGAGTATCTGGAGTACGTCCGCCAGCGCGAGGTGAGCCGCGCCGTCAGCGTGCGCCCGGTCTCGGCGGAGGTCGCCGAGACCGGTGACGAGGACGCGGAGGCAGGTGCCGGTCCCGTCGCCGTGGCCATGGTCCTCGCCCCCGTCCTCGCCGGAACCGCCGCGGTCGGCTTCCTCGGCTTCGGATACGGGCTGCGGCTCGTCAGCGGCGACAGCGCGTTCGTCCGCACCCTCACCAGTACGGGCTGGGTGTTCGGCGCGATCACCATGGCGGCGATCCTGGTCGCGGCGGTCGCGCTGCTGTTGACGGCGGTGCGCAACGGCCCGGACGCCCCCGCCGCCCCCGATGTCGCCGCCGCCCGTGACGCCTGGCTCGCCGCCCTGCGCGAGCGCGGCGTCGAGCCCTTCGTCCGGGAGGTGCGCAGGCCCGCGCCGGGCCCGCCCGGCTGATCAGCCCAGATACGCCGGAGCCAGCCCCGCGGTCAGCAGCCGGTGCGGGCTCCCTGTGCCGTCCGCCGGGAGCGTGTACAGATCGGCCCCGAAGTCGCCCGGCAGGGAGTACGTCACCGTCCTGTCGTCCTGCCAGACCAGCTGGTCGTCCACGCTGCGCGGCTCGGCCAGGGCCGTCTCGCGCATCGTGGCGAGGTCCAGGACGTACAGGCGCCAGGGCGCGTCCGCCGGGAGGCCGGGGACGCGCTTCTTGAAGGCGAGGCGGGTGCCGTCGGGGGAGAGGGACGGGCATTCCAGGTTGGTGCGGAGTGTCGTCACCTTGCGGGCGGTGAGGTCGCCGCGGACCAGATACGTCTTCTTGCCCGTCGCCATCGTCGCGTAGAAATGTTCGTCGTCGGCGAAGGTGACGCCCCAGAAGTTCACGTCGGAGGCGCGGTACGGGTGCCCGTCGCGCTCGATCGAGAAGTCCTCCAGGGTCTTGGTCAGCCGGCCCGTGCGGGTGTCCAGGATCGCCGTGCGGGTGGAGAAGTTGGTGCCCGCGTACGAGTCGCCGCCCACGAAGACCGTCCAGGCGGCCAGCCGGCCGGACGGGGAGACCCGCGCCCGGGTCGGGATGCCCGGCAGGCTGTAGTGGGCGCGCTCCTTCAGCCGCGCGTCCAGGATCACCGCCCGGTAGCCGTCCTGCACCGCGCCCCGCTCGGCCCGCAGGCACACCCCGGTTCCGGCGGCCGCGTAGAAGCGCAGGCACTTGACCCCGGAGGCGGTGCGCGGCCCCGAGGGATCGGCGGCCGGGACCGTGGCGAGCTCGTCGCGGTGCGGGCCCCAGGCCATGTTGCGGAAGACGATCCGGCGGTCGGAGTCCGGGGCGAGCGAGACCTGGCCGCCCCGCACCGGCGGGCCGCCCGCCTGCACCCGGTTCTTGCGGTCCTCGCGGCCCGCCGCGTGCAGCACGGAAGCGGTGGCCACGCCCGCGAGGACGACCAGGGCCGTCACGAGGACGATCAGTTTGCCGCGGAGGGTCATACGGGCCTTCCCTCGATCCGGGCCGTGTCCGCCGGGCGCAGGAGCACCGCTCCGGCCGCGCACACCGCCAGCGCCGCGGCCGCCGTGGCCAGGGCCGTGCGGTCGCCCCACGCGGTCCACGCCGCGCCGAACGCGATCGAGCAGACGAAGCGGGCCGACGCCTGGCCGGTCTGGATCAACGCGAGTCCGCTGGAGCGGAGTTCGGCAGGGACGGCGCCCGCCGCCGCGGCCATCAGGACGCCGTCGGTCGCCGCGTAGAACAGGCCGTGCAGGGCGAGGACGACGTACGGGAGCGCCGCGCCGCGCCAGCCCGGCAGCAGCAGGGCGTACGCGCACAGCAGGGCCGCGTGGCCGCCGAGGAAGACCTGCCAGCGGCCCACCCGGTCGGCGAGGCGGCCCAGCGGGACGGCAAGCAGCAGGAACGCGGCCGCCGTCCCCAGCGGCAGCAGCGCGAACCAGCGGTCGGGCACGTCCAGGCGCCGCTGGAGCAGGAGGTAGACGAAGGAGTCGCTGACCGTGGCCAGGCCCAACAGCAGGGCGCAGAGGGCGAGTCGGCGCACCTCGCGCTCGCCGAGCAGGGCGAGGGCCGCCTTCAGTGAGGCGCGCGGCGCGTCCGGGGCCCGTTCGGGGGCGGTGCGCGCGGGGACGAACAGCACCAGGACGAGGACGCCGACCGCCGCCACGCAGAAGCTCACCGTGAACACGGCGTCGTACCCGTCCACTGCTTGACGGAGAATCAGAAACGCGACCAGCGGCCCGAGCAGCGCGCCCGCCGTGTCCATCGCGCGGTGCACGCCGAACGCCCGCCCGCGCGCCTCGGGCGCCGAGGCCAGCGAGATCATCGCGTCGCGCGGCGCCGTGCGCAGCCCCTTGCCCGTCCGGTCGGCCGCGAGCACCGCGCCGATCAGCGGCAGCGAACTCGCCACCAGGAGCAGGGGTTTGCACACCGCCGACAGGCCGTAGCCGAAGACCGCGACGGCCTTGTGGCGCCCGCCCCGGTCGGCCAGATGCCCGCCGATCAGGCGGACGAGCGCGCTGAAGCCGTTGTAGACGCCGTCGAGCAGGCCGAAGCCGAGCGGCGACAGGCCCAGGCCGGTGACCAGGTAGAGCGGCAGGACGGCGGTGACCATCTCCGAGGAGACGTCGGTGATCAGGCTGACCGCGCCCAGTGCGAGGACGGTCGGGGCCACGGCGGACCGCCGCCCGGTGGTGAGCCGGGCGGCGGGGGCCGCGGGAGTGCTGCGGCTGTCTGCTACGTACACGTCAGGAGGTCCAGATGCCCGTGATGTCCGAGGCGTTGGCGGCCTGTCCGGCGTGCGTGGTGCCGTACATGTCCTCGATCGTGCGCAGGACGTTGTAGTGGTTGTACGTCGTCGAGGACGACGAACCCGGGATGACCTGCTGGCCGTAGAGGACGGTCGCGATCTTGTTGCCCGCGAGCCGGTTGTCCTCGTCGAAGGTGACGACGAGCAGGCTGTTGTGGGTCTTGGCCCAGTCCGCGTACGCCTTCAGGTTGTTCTTCAGCCAGGTGTCACCGGTCGAGACCGAGCAGTCGTGCATGTCGCTGCACAGGTTCGGCACGACGAAGGAGACCTGCGGCAGCGTGGTGAAGTCGGTGGGGAACTGGGTCATCGTCTTGGCCGTGGAGGTCGGCACGTTGCTGAAGGCGAACCAGGGGTTGTGCTTGCGGGCGTACTTGCCGCTGCTGCACGTGGTGGAGCCCTGGCTGGGCAGGGTCTCGTTGTAGCTGCCCCAGGTCTTGCCCGCGGCGATCAGCTCGGAGCCCAGGTTGGCCGCGGAGCTGAAGCCGGGGGTATAGCAGCTGTCGTCCGTGACGCCCTGGTTGCTGCCCGAGAAGAGCTGGAGGTAGTTGGGCTGGCTCGGGTGCGTGACACCGAACGACTGGGTGAGGTTCGCGCCGCCCGTCTTGAGCGAGTTGATGTACGGGGCGCTGGAGCTGCCGATGACCTGGTTGTACGCGTGGTTCTCGAAGACCACGACCACCGTGTGGTCGGGGGTGGGCACCGTCGCCGTCGTCGAGGCGGCGGACGTGCCGCCGAGCCCGGCCCACAGGCCGGCGGACGCGGCCACGAGGCCGACGGCGGAGAAGAGGGCGGTGCGGGTACGGCGGCGGGGTATGGACCAGCCGGACACGGCGGTACCTCCGGTGAGGGGGAATGTGGGGGGCGGTGCACCGAGAGGTTAGGGGTGGGGTGTGGAGACCGGAAGATCCTTGCAGGTGAAGGTCATGGGAACGGATGGGGGTTGTTTGTCTGCGGGTTGTGGTGGGCTGGCCGCGCAGTTCCCCGCGCCCCTTGAATGCCGCTGCGCGGCATCCGCTGTCAGGGGCGCGGGGAACTGCGCGAGCAACCCACCACTCAGCCGCAGACGCGCTCGAAAGGGTTATGCCCCGTAGAAGAGGCGTTCCACCACAGCCCGAGCCCGCCTCGTAACCCGCCGGTAGTCGTCCAGCATGTCCCCGACATGACCGGGCTCGTACCCCAGGTACCGGCCGACCGCCGCCAGCTCGCGCCCGTCGGACGGGAACGTGTCGCCCGCGCGGCCGCGCACCAGCATCACCCCGTTGCGAACCCGCGTCGCCAGGACCCAGGCGTCGTCCAGTATCACCGCGTCCTCGGTGGAGATCAGGCCCGCCGCGTGGGCGGCGGAGAGCGCGTCTCGGGTGCGGGTGGTGCGCAGGCCCGGCTCGGCCCAGCCGTTCTGCATCTGGAGCAGCTGGACCGTCCACTCGACGTCCGAGAGGCCGCCGCGCCCCAGCTTGGTGTGGAGCGTGGGGTCGGCGCCGCGCGGCATCCGCTCCGACTCCATCCGGGCCTTGAGGCGCCTGATCTCGCGCACCGCGTCCTCCCCGAGCCCCTCGGCCGGGTAGCGCAGCGGGTCGATCAGCTCGATGAACCGCCGCCCCAGCTCCGCGTCGCCCGCCATCGGCTCGGCGCGCAGCAGCGCCTGGCTCTCCCACACCAGGGACCAGCGGCGGTAGTACGCGGCGTAGGACGCCAGGGTGCGCACCATCGGGCCGCTCTTGCCCTCCGGGCGGAGATCCGCGTCGATCAGCAACGGCGGGTCGGCCGTGGGGAGTTGGAGCAGTCGGCGCATCTCGGCGACGACCCGGTTGGCGGTCCGCGTGGCCTCCTGCTCGTCGACGAACTCGCGTGGCTCGTGGACGAACAGGACGTCCGCGTCCGAGCCGTAGCTCAGCTCGTGCCCGCCGAAGCGGCCCATGCCGATGACCGCGAACCGGGTGGGCAGGATCTCGCCCCACTCCGCCCGCACGGCGGCCCGCAGCGCGCCCGCGAGGGTCGCCGCGTTCAGGTCCGTCACCGCGTTCCCGACCCGGTCGACCAGCGCCCCCGGGTCCTCCTCGGCGGGTCTCTCCTCCGTGCCGTACGAGCCGATCAGATCGGCCGCCGCGGTGCGGAACAGCTCTCTGCGCCGTACGCCGCGGGCCGCCGCGACCGCGCCCTCGGCGCTCTCGGCGCGGCCCACCGCGGCCAGCACCTCCTGCTCCAGCGGCTCGCGGACACGCGGCTTGAGACCCTCCGGATCACCCAGGATCGACACCGCCTCCGGGGCGCGCAGCAGCAGGTCCGGGGCGAGGCGGCCGGCCGAGAGCACCCGGGCGAGGTTCTCCGCCGCCGCGCCCTCGTCGCGCAGCAGCCGCAGATACCAGGGGGTCTTGCCGAGCGCGTCGGAGACCTTGCGGAAGCCGAGCAGGCCCGCGTCCGGGTCGGCCGAGTCGGCGAACCAGCCCAGGAGGACCGGCAGCAGGGTGCGCTGGATGGCGGCCTTGCGGGTCACGCCCGAGGAGAGCGCCTCCAGATGTCTCAGGGCCGCGGCCGGGTCCGCGTACCCGAGCGCCTCCAGGCGCTGTCCGGCCGCGCGCGGGCTGAGCCGGGTCTCGCCGGGGGAGAGCTGGGCGACGGCGTCGAGCAGCGGCCGGTAGAAGAGCTTCTCGTGCAGCCGCCGCACCACGGAGGCGTGCTTCTTCCACTCCCGGTTGAGCGTGCTGACCGGCTCGGTGCGCAGGCCGAGCGAGCGGCCCAGGCGCCGCAGATCGGCCTCGTCCTCGGGCACCAGATGGGTGCGGCGCAGCCGGTACAGCTGGATGCGGTGCTCCATCGCGCGCAGGAAGCGGTACGCGTCGTCGAGCTGGGCGGCGTCCGCGCGCCCCACGTACCCGCCCGCCGCGAGCGCGCCGAGCGCGTCCAGGGTGGTGCCGCTGTGCAGGGTGGCGTCACCGCGCCCGTGCACCAGCTGGAGCAGCTGTACGGCGAACTCGACGTCCCGCAGCCCGCCGGGCCCCAGCTTCAGCTCGCGGTCGACCTGGGCGGCCGGGATGTTGTCGACGACCCGGCGGCGCATCTTCTGCACGTCGCCGACGAAGTTGTCGCGCTCGGCGGCCTGCCACACCAGCGGCGACACCGCCTCGATGTACGAGGCCCCCAGCTCCGGGTCCCCGGCCACCGCCCGCGCCTTGAGCAGCGCCTGGAACTCCCAGGTCTTCGCCCACCGCTGGTAGTACGCGAGGTGCGAGGAGAGCGTGCGCACCAGCGGGCCGTTGCGGCCCTCGGGGCGCAGATTGGCGTCGACGGGCCAGATGGTGCCCTCGACGGTGGTCTCCGAGCAGATCCGCATCAGGTGCGAGGCGAGCCGGGTGGCGGCCTGGAGCGCCTTGCGCTCGTCGGCGCCGTCCGCGGGCTCCCCGACGAAGATCACGTCGACGTCGGAGACGTAGTTCAGCTCGTGGCCGCCGCACTTGCCCATCGCGATCACCGCGAGCCGGCATATCGCGGCGTCCTCGGGGGCCGCGGTCCGGGCGATGGCGAGCGCCGCCCGCAGGGTGGCGGTGGCCAGGTCCGCGAGCTCGGCGGCCGTCTCGGCCACATCGGTCGTCCCGCACACATCACGCGCCGCTATGGCCAGCAGGCAGCTGCGGTAGGCGACCCGCAGCGACACCGGGTCCTGGGCCCGCGCCAGGCCCCGCTCGAACTCCGCGACCCCCGGATGCAGGTCCACGGCCTCGTAGGTGACGAGGGCGTGCCAGTCGTGCGGATGCCGGGCCAGATGGTCACCGAGCGCCTCGGAGGCCCCCAGGACCCCGAGGAGGCGGTCCCGCAGCGGCTTGGCGGTGATCAGGGTGTCGAGCAGCGCCTGCCGCTCGGCAGGGTCCTGCGCCTCCACGATCCGTACCAGACCGGCGAGCGCCAGATCGGGGTCGGCGGTCGCCCCCAGCGCGTCAAGGAGCACCGGATCGGTCCGTACGGAGGCGAGCTCCGGGGTGTCGAGCAGCCGCTCGGCCGCCGACGGATCGGTGAACCCGAACCGCAGCAGCCGTGTGAAGGTGCTGCTCCTGCGCCCCGGCACCGCCGTCATCCCGCCGCCTCCCACTGCCACCGCGCCCGGCTCCGCGCCGGATCAAGGTCGGATCCGAGCCTAGCCGTCGCGGGGCGGGGGTGGGCAGGCGAGGAACGGCTACGCGCGTGCCGTGCCAGTGGCCGCGCGGACGCGTGGCGTGTTCTCGACCCGCCTCGCCAGGCGGTGCGGCAGCTTCCCGTACCAGGCGTACGAGACCAGGAAGCCGAAGGCCAGGCAGAGGATGCCGCCCACCGCGTCCAGCCAGAAGTGGTTGGCCGTCGAGACGATGACGACCAGGGTCGCCGCCGGGTAGAGCAGGCCGAGGATCCGCGCCCACGGCGCCTTGGCGAGTGCGAAGATCGTCAGGCCGCACCACAGCGACCAGCCGATGTGCATGGACGGCATCGCCGCGTACTGGTTCGACATGTTCTTCAGGTCGCCCGAGGCCATCGAGCCCCAGGTCTGGTGGACCAGGACGGTGTCGACGAAGTCTCCGCCGTTCATCAGGCGGGGCGGCGCCAGCGGGTAGAAGTAGTAGCCCACCAGGGCCACGCCGGTGGTCGCGAAGAGGATCAGCCGGGACGCCGCGTAACGGCCGGGGTGGCTGCGGAAGAGCCACACCAGGACACCGATCGTGACGATGAAGTGGAGTGTGGCGTAGTAGTAGTTCATCCCGGTGATCAGCCATGTCACCGAGTTGACGGTGTGGTTGACGGACTGCTCCACCGCGATGCCGAGGTGCTGCTCGACCGACCAGATCCAGTCGGCGTTGTCCAGCGCCTGCGACTTCTGTTCGGGGACGGCGTTGCGGATCAGTGAGTACATCCAGTAACTCACCGCGATCAGGAGGACTTCGAACCAGATCCGGGGGCGGCGCGGGGTGCGCAGCCGCTGGAGCAGCGTGGGGGGCGGGGCCGGGACCGGCGGCGTCGGCGCTTGCGTGACGTGCTCTTCGGAGACGGGTGTGGGCGCAGCCGACGCGGCGGCCGACGGGGTGTCCGCCGTACCTTCCAGAGTCTTCACGGTCATTTCACCCATAGCGAGAGAGTCTGCCAGATGGACCTGTGCCCCGCAGATCGTCCTCCGGTCGGGTTCGGTCCGGATTCCTACTCCCAGTGGAGGACTCCTCACGGAGGAGAGGCCGACTCTTCTCCCGATTTTATGCCGAACCGGGCGGCCGTCCCACTGGAGAGCTACTTGGGAGCCGGTCCAGAAGCGGTTGATCCGCGTACTACCAGCTCTGGCATGAACACGAACTCGCTGTGCGGGGCCGGGGTGCCGCCGATCTCCTCCAGGAGGGCGCGGACCGCCGCCTGCCCCATGGCCGTCACCGGCTTGCGGATCGTGGTCAGCGGGGGGTCGGTGAACGCTATGAGCGGGGAGTCGTCGAAGCCGACCACCGAGATGTCCTTCGGCACGTCGAGCCCGGCCTGGCGGGCCGCCCGGATCGCGCCCAGCGCCATCATGTCGCTGGCGCACACCACCGCCGTGCACCCCGCCGCGATCAGCGCGGTGGTCGCGGCCTGGCCGCCCTCAAGCGTGTACAGCGAGTGCTGGACCAGCGCCTCGGCCTCGGCCGGGGTCAGCCCCAGCGAGTCCTCCATCGCGGCCGTGAACCCCTCGATCTTGCGCAGCACCGGCACGAACCGCTTGGGCCCCACGGCGAGCCCGATACGGGTGTGGCCGAGGGCTGCGAGGTGGGTGACCGCGAGCCGCATCGCCGCCCGGTCGTCGGGGGAGATGAAGGGCGCCTGCACCTTCGGCGAGAAGCCGTCCACCAGCACGTACGGAACGCCCTGGGCGCGCAGCTGCTCGTAGCGGTCCATGTCGGCCGTGGTGTCGGCGTGCAGCCCGGAGACGAAGATGATGCCCGAGACGCCCCGGTCGACCAGCATCTCGGTGAGCTCGTCCTCGGTGGAGCCGCCGGGCGTCTGGGTGGCAAGCACCGGGGTGTACCCCTGGCGGGTGAGGGACTGGCCGATGACCTGGGCGAGCGCCGGGAAGATCGGGTTCTCCAGCTCCGGCGTTATCAGACCGACCAGACCGGCGCTGCGCCTGCGCAGCCGCACCGGCCGCTCGTAGCCGAGGACGTCGAGTGCGGCAAGCACGGATTCACGGGTGCCCGCGGCCACACCGGGCTTGCCGTTGAGCACGCGGCTGACTGTGGCTTCGCTGACCCCCGCCTGGGCTGCGATGTCGGCAAGCCGTGCGGTCACGGGATTGGACTGTACCGGTCGCACGTCAGATTGCCCACCAGACCGCTGATTCGGCGGGGATCGTGACGTTACCGCCGGTGAACTCCAGCGCCGAGGTCGAAAGCAGCGGCCGTCCGGGCACCGGAAGTTGGGCCGCCCCGGCGCCCGTGTTGACCGTGCACACGAACCCCGGCCGCGCGAACGCCAGCACGTCCTCGGGCGCCTGGAGCCACTCCATCTCCCCGTCCCCGAGCCCCGGCAGTTCGCGGCGCAGGGCGAGGGCCGAGCGGTAGAGCTCCAGGGTCGAGCGCGGGTCCCCGGTCTGCGCCTCGACGGACAGACCGCGCCAGGAGCCGGGCTGGGGCAGCCAGCTGCCGGCGCTGCCGAAGCCGTACGAGGGGCCTTCGGCGGTCCACGGGATGGGCACCCGGCAGCCGTCGCGGAACCCGTCCTGGCCCTCGGCGCGGAAGAACGACGGATCCTGGCGCACCTCGTCGGGCAGGTCGGTCACCTCGGGCAGGCCGAGCTCCTCGCCCTGGTAGATGTACGCGGAGCCGGGCAGCGCCAGCATCAGCAGGGCCGCTGCCCTGGCCCGGCGCAGGCCCTGCTCGCCGCCGCCGTAGCGGGTCGGGTGGCGCACCACGTCGTGGTTGGAGAGCACCCAGGTGGTGGGCGCGCCGACCGAGCGGGTCGCGGCGAGCGAGGCGTCGACGACCGCGCGCATCCCGGCCGCGTCCCACGGGCAGTTCAGGAACTGGAAGTTGAAGGCCTGGTGCAGCTCGTCCGGGCGTACGTACAGGGCGAGCCGCTCGGGCGAGGGCGCCCAGGCCTCGGCCACCGCGATGCGCTCCCCCTCGTAGGAGTCGAGCAGCCGCCGCCAGGTGCGGTGGATCTCGTGGACGCCGTCCTGGTCGAAGAACGGCAGCTCCTGGGCGCCGATCAGCTTGGCCTGCTCCCGGGCGCCGATGTCGGGCAGTCCGGCCGCCTTGACCATGCCGTGGGCCACGTCGACGCGGAAGCCGTCGACGCCGAGGTCGAGCCAGAAGCGCAGCACCGACTCGAACTCGGCCCGCACCTCGGGGTGTTCCCAGTTGAGGTCGGGCTGCTCCGGGGCGAACAGGTGCAGATACCAGTCGCCGTCCTCGGTACGGGTCCAGGCCGGGCCGCCGAAGACCGACTCCCAGTCGTTGGGCGGCGCGGCGCCGCCCTGGGCGGGCACGGCGGCCCGCTTGCCCGGGTGGAAGTGGTAGCGGTCGCGCTCGGGGCCGCCGGCGAGCGCCGCGCGGAACCAGCTGTGCTGGTCGGAGGTGTGGTTGGGGACGATGTCGACGATCACCCGCAGACCGAGCCGATGGGCCTCGCGGACCAGGTCGTCGGCGTCCTGGAGGTTCCCGAAGAGGGGGTCGACGGCCCGGTAGTCCGCCACGTCGTAGCCGCCGTCGGCCTGCGGGGAGGCGTAGAAGGGGGTGAGCCAGACGGCGTCCGCGCCCAGCTCGGCGAGGTGCGGCAGGCGGGCCCGGATGCCGGGCAGGTCACCGATGCCGTCGCCGTCGCCGTCCGCGAAGGAGCGGACGTACACCTGGTAGATGACGGCGTCGCGCCACCAGGGGGTGCTCCCGGGGTTCCGGCCCTGCCCGCTGCCCGCGACGGCGGTGGTCGTGGTGAGCTCCTGCGTCATAAACGGGTCCCTCTCCAGTGGCCTGCGCGATGTTCTGCGTTCGGTGACTACGGGATCAACGCCGCTGCATCCCGAAGGTAACAGTCCTGCAAGGTCTTGCGGAAGCCTTGCAAAGGCTGCGCCGACCTCCCGGACGTGCCCATGGGGTACGGAAGGGCCTCCTGACAAGGCGCGCATCGGCAACCGTGTGGACACGCGGATGTAACGATCGACCGGCCTTGCAGAAATTCTTCGCAAGGTCTTTCGGTCTTCTTTCATCCTTGTTACGTTCCTGGCGATCCGGCGCCGTGATGGCGCGGCACCCGTTGAAGGAGTTCACATGCGACGTGGCATAGCGGCCACCGCGCTGGTCGCGACCCTGGCACTCGCGGCGACGGCTTGCGGCGGCAGTGACAGCAGTGACAGCGGTGACAAGAAGAGCTCGGGCGAGCTCTCCGGCACCGTCACCTGGTGGGACACCTCGAACGACACCGAGAAGGCGACGTTCAAGAAGATCGCCGAGGACTTCCACGCGCAGCACCCCAAGGTCACCGTCAAGTACGTCAACGTGCCGTACGGCGACGCGCAGAACAAGATCAAGAACGCGTTCAGCAGCGGCTCCGACGCGCCGGACGTCATCCGCGCCGACGTCGGCTGGGTCGCCGACTTCGCCTCCCTCGGCTACCTGGACAAGGTCCCGGACGCCAAGGCCAAGGAAGTGGACTCCGCCTTCCTCAAGCAGGCCGCGGCCAGCGGCAGGTACGACGGCCAGATGTACGCGGTCCCGCAGGTCATCGACACCCTCGGCCTCTTCTACAACAAGAAGATGCTCAAGGACGCGGGCGTGGAGCCGCCGAAGTCCCTCGAAGAGGTGAAGACGGCCGCCGCGGCCATCAAGTCCAAGACCGGCAAGACCGGCCTGTACCTGCGCGGCGACGACTCGTACTGGTTCCTGCCGTTCATCTACGGCGAGGGCGGCGACCTCGTCGACGCCAAGAACAAGAAGGTCACCGTCGACTCCCCGGCCGGGGTCAAGGCCTTCAAGGCCGCCCGCGACCTGGTCACCTCCGGCGCCGCGATCACCAACGCGACCGACGGCTGGAACAACATGGAGACCGCCTTCAAGTCGGGCAAGGTCGCCATGATGGTCAACGGCCCCTGGGCCGTGGCCGACGCCTACGCCGGCGACGAGTTCAAGGACAAGGCGAACCTCGGCATCGCCACGGTCCCGGCCGGCTCGGCCGCCCAGGGCGCCCCGCAGGGCGGCCACGACCTCGCGGTCTACGCGGGCTCCAAGAACCGCGACGCCTCGCACGCCTTCGTCGACTACCTGACCTCGCAGACCGTCCAGGTGCAGACCACCAAGGCGCTCAGCCTGCTGCCGACCCGGACCGCCGCGTACGACCAGCCGGACGTCAAGTCCAACGAGATGGTCCAGTTCTTCAAGCCGGCCGTCGACAAGGCCGTCGAGCGCGCCTGGATCCCGGAGAACGGCGCCCTGTTCGAGCCGCTGAAGCTCCAGTTCACCAAGGCCGTGACCGGCGCCTCCTCGCCCGAGGACGCGGCCAAGGCCTCCGCCACCGCCTTCCACAAGATCCTCAAGGACTGGAAGTAACGGACGGGCAGCGGGAGACGGGTACTGACTGACATGACTGTCCACACCGGCCAGTCGACGGCGAAGGCCGCGGGCGAGGGCGCCCGCGGCCGGGGCCGCGCGACCGGCGAGCGCCCCGGCCGGCTCCGGCGGGCGCTCTCGACGCACTGGTACGCCTGGACGATGGTCGCCCCCGTGGTGATCGTCCTCGGCGTGATCATCGGATGGCCCCTCGGCCGCGGCATCTACTTGTCGCTGACCGACGCCAACGAACGCAACGTCGGCCGCACGATCGGCGCCAACCACATCGACGCGACGTACAAGTTCGTCGGGTTGGACAACTACGTCGACGTGCTGAACGACCCCGTGTTCATGCAGCGGCTGTGGTGGACCGTGGTGTGGACGGTGTGCTGTGTCGCCTCCACGTTCCTGCTCGGCCTGGTGCTGGCGAACATGCTCAACCGGGAGTTCCGCGGCCGGGCGGCGTACCGGATGATGCTGATCCTGCCGTGGGCGGTGCCGGGCTTCGTCTCGGTGTTCGCCTGGCGCTTCCTCTTCAACCGTGACAACGGCCTCCTGAACAAGGTCCTGGACGGCGGCGGCATCTCGGCGGTGCCGTGGCTGGACGACCCGACCTGGGCGAAGTTCTCGGTCATCGCGGTCAACGTCTGGCTCGGCGTGCCGTTCATGATGGTGGCGATCCTGGGCGGCCTGCAGTCGATCCCGGGCGAGCTGTACGAGGCGGCGGAGATGGACGGGGCCGGCCCCTGGAAGCGCTTCGTCTACATCACGATCCCGGGCCTGCGGTCCGTTTCGTCGACGGTGATCCTGCTCTCCACGATCTGGACGTTCAACATGTTCCCGGTGATCTTCCTGCTCACGCGGGGCGGTCCGGGCGACTCGACGGAGATCCTGGTGACCCAGGCGTTCCGGCAGGCCTTCGTGGAGAGCCCGCGGGACTTCGCGGGGTCGGCGACGTGGGGCGTACTGATCCTGGCGGTACTGATGATCTTCGCGCTTGTGTACCGGCGGTCGCTTCGCAAGCAGGGAGAGGTGTGGTGACGATGTCGTCGCAACGCGGTAAGCGGTCGCCGTTGGCCTCGGTCGGCCTGCACGCCACACTCATCGGGGCGTCGGTGATCGCCGTCTTCCCCGTCCTGTGGGTGCTGCTGACGTCGCTGAAGCCGGCGAAGTACGCGATCACCACGGACTTCTTCAAGGACACGACGCTCGACAACTACCGCTACCTGGTGGACAAGACGAGCTTCTTCACCTGGTTCGGGAACTCGGCGCTGATCGCCGGGGTGACGACGCTGCTCGGCGTGTTCATCTCCGCGACCACGGGCTACGCGGTGAGCCGCTTCAAGTTCCCCGGCATGCGCCCGCTGATGTGGACGCTGCTGATCACCCAGATGTTCCCCATGGCGATCCTGATCGTCCCGCTGTACAACCTGATGGGCCAACTGGGGCTGCTGAACCAGCCGGTGGGCCTGATCATCACGTATCTGACGATCGCCGTCCCGTTCTGCGCCTGGATGATGAAGGGCTTCTTCGACGGGATCCCGGTGGAGATCGACGAGTCGGGACGGGTGGACGGGCTGAACCCGTTCGGCACGTTCTGGCGCCTGATCCTGCCGCTGGCGAAGCCGGGCCTCGCGGTGACGGCGTTCTACTCCTTCATCACGGCGTGGGGCGAGGTCGCGTACTCGTCGGCGTTCATGGTGGGCGACGAGAACCTGACGCTGGCGGGCGGGCTGCAGACGTTCGTGACGCAGTACACGGCGAACTGGGGGCCGATGACGGCGGCGTCCGTGCTGATCGCGGTGCCGGCGGCGGTGTTCTTCCTGTTCGCGCAGAAGCACTTGGTCGCGGGAATGACGGCGGGGGCGACGAAGGGGTGACGCCGCCCTTTTTGCCCGGGGTTTGTCTGCGGGCCGGTGGGGGCTGGTCGCGCAGTTCCCCGCGCCCCTGAGAGCGCCCCTGCGGGGCGATCCTGTGGCAACCCCGGTGACCCCAACCCCCTGAGGGGCGCGGGGAACTGCGCGACCAGCCACAGGCGACCCGCAGACGAACGGGGTCCGGGGGCGTAGCCCCGGGAGAGCCGCCTCAGCCCCCACCCACCCCCGCAGGCGCCGCCCACCCGTACACGACACCCACCACCCACACCGACCCAGGGACAAAATGACCCCGCACCTCACCGCCCCCGCCACCACCCCCGGCCACGCCGGGCCGCGTACCAACTGGTGGCAGGACGCCGTGATCTACCAGGTCTATCCGCGCAGCTTCGCCGATGCCAACGGCGACGGGATGGGGGACCTCGACGGCGTACGCCACAAGCTCCCGTACCTCCGCGACCTCGGCGTCGACGCCGTCTGGCTCTCCCCCTTCTACGCCTCCCCGCAGGCCGACGCCGGCTACGACGTCGCCGACTACCGCGCCATCGACCCGATGTTCGGCACCCTGCACGACGCCGACGCCCTGATCAGGGACGCCCACGACCTCGGGCTTCGCATCATCGTCGACCTCGTCCCCAACCACTCCTCCGACCAGCACGAGTGGTTCAAGCGCGCCCTGCGCGAGGGCCCGGACTCGCCGCTGCGGAGCCGGTACCACTTCCGGCCGGGGCGCGGCGACGACGGCGAACTGCCGCCCAACGACTGGGAGTCCATCTTCGGCGGGCCCGCCTGGACCCGTACCGCCGACGGCGAGTGGTATCTGCATCTGTTCGCCCCGGAGCAGCCCGACTTCAACTGGGAGAACCCGGCCGTCGCCGACGAGTTCCGCTCGATCCTGCGGTTCTGGCTGGACATGGGCGTCGACGGGTTCCGCGTCGACGTCGCCCACGGGCTCGTGAAGGCCGCCGGGCTGCCGGACATCGGCGGCAGCGACCAGCTCAAGCTGCTGGGCAACGATGTCATGCCGTTCTTCGACCAGGACGGTGTCCACGAGATCTACCGCTCCTGGCGCCTCATCCTCGACGAGTACCCCGGCGAGCGCATCGCCGTCGCCGAGGCGTGGACGCCCACCGTGGAGCGCACGGCCCATTACGTACGCCCCGACGAGCTGCATCAAGCCTTCAACTTCCAGTATCTGGGCGCCCCTTGGGACGCCAGCGAGCTCCGTGACGTCATCGACGTCTCGCTCGCCGCCATGCGCCCGGTCGGCGCGCCCGCGACCTGGGTGCTCTCCAACCACGACGTGACCCGGCACGCCACCCGCTTCGCCAACCCGCCCGGCCTCGGCACCCAGCTGCGCACCCCGGGCGACCGCGAGCTCGGGCTGCGGCGGGCGCGCGCCGCGACGCTGCTGATGCTGGCGCTGCCCGGGTCCGCGTACATCTACCAGGGCGAGGAGCTCGGCCTCCCGGACGTCACCGATCTGCCCGATGAGGTGCGTCAGGACCCGTCGTTCTTCCGCGCCGAGGGCCAGGACGGGTTCCGCGACGGCTGCCGGGTGCCCATCCCGTGGACCGCCGTAGGCCCCTCGTACGGCTTCGGCAGCGGCGGCAGCTGGCTGCCCCAGCCCGCGTCGTGGGGGGCGCTCTCCGTCGAGGCGCAGACCGGCGACCCGGACTCCACCCTGGAGCTCTACCGCGCCGCCCTCGCCGCCCGCCGCGAGCACCCCGGCCTCGGCCCGGGCGACGCGGTCCGCTGGCTGGACGCGCCCGAAGGCGTCCTCGCCTTCGCCCGCGAGGGGTTCGTCTGTACGGTCAACCTCACCGGGGAGGCCGTGCGCATGCCCGCGCCCGGCAAGCCCGTCCTCTCCAGCGTCAGTGGTGAAGTCGCCCTCGACAGCGGCGAGTTCGTGCTCGAAGCCGACACCACCGTGTGGTGGGCGGTGTGACCGACGCCGGGCCGCGCCTCGCCGACATCGCCGCCCAGGCGGCCGTCAGCGAGGCCACCGTCAGCCGGGTGCTCAACGGGCGTCCGGGCGTCGCCGACGCCACCCGGCAGCGGGTGCTCGCGGCCCTGGACGTCCTCGGCTGGGAGCGGCCCGCCCAGTTGCGCCACCGCAGCGCCGGACTCGTCGGCCTGGTCACCCCGGAGCTCACCAACCCCATCTTCCCCGCCTTCGCCCAGGCCGTGGAGCAGGTGCTCGCCGGGCACGGGTACACCCCGGTGCTCTGCACCCAGCTGCCCGGCGGGGCGACCGAGGACGAGCTGGTCGAGCAGCTGGAGGAGCGCGGGGTCAACGGCATCGTGTTCCTGTCGGGGCTGCACGCCGACACCGCCGCCGACCCCGCCCGCTATCTGGCGCTGACCGAGCGCCGGGTGCCGTTCGTGCTGGTCAACGGGTACAACGAGCGCATCCGCGCGCCCTTCGTCTCGCCCGACGACCATGCGGCGATGGCGATGGCGGTGGGCCATCTCGCGGACCTCGGCCACACCCGGATCGGCCTCGCGGCCGGGCCGCTCAGATATGTGCCCTCGCGGCGCAAGGCCGAGGGGTTCGCGGCCGCGCTGGGGGAGCGGTTCGGGCTGCGCGCCGAGGAGGCCGCCGCGTACATCGGGCACACCCTCTTCAGCGTCGAGGGCGGCCAGGTGGCGGCGGGCGCGCTGCTCGACCAGGGCTGTACGGGCGTGGTGTGCGCCAGCGACATGATGGCGCTCGGGGCGGTCCGCGCGGCGCGCGAGCGCGGGCTCGCGGTGCCCGCCGAGGTGTCGGTGGTGGGCTTCGACGACTCGCGGCTGATCGCGTTCACCGACCCGCCGCTCACCACCGTCCGCCAGCCCGTGCGGGCGATGGCGGCGGCCGCGGTGGGCGCGCTGCTCGAAGAGATCCGGGGGAACCCGGTGCAGCGCACGGAGTTCGTGTTCCAGCCGGAGCTGGTGGTGCGGGGATCCACCGCGCGCGTACGAGAGTGAGCGGTCGGCGTTTCATCGGTGTTCTCCGTACGCGCATAAAAGGCGTTGATCTGACCGCTCATGGCTTCTTTGTGACTGTTTCTGGTTGAACAGTGTGATCGTGTCTGGACCAGGCCGTTTTCTGGTCCAGACTGTGCCCGTGTTGGGGAATCTTCCAGCGGAGACCACGAGCTTCGTCGGCCGATCGGTGGAACTGGCCACCCTGGACGGCCTGTTGCGGGGCCACCGGCTCGTCACGGTCACCGGCCCGGGCGGCGTGGGCAAGTCCCGGCTCGCCCTGCGCGCCGCACGCGAGCGCCGCGCCTTCTGTCCCGACGGGGTGTGGTGGGTCGAGCTGTCCCCCCTGTACGACCCCGAACTGCTCGCCGCCACCGTCGCCGACCACCTGGGCGTCACCGACCAGACCACCCGCACCGCCGCCGAGGCGCTGTGCGGCTGGCTCGCCGACAAACAGCTGCTCCTGGTCCTGGACACCTGCGAGCACCTGGTCTCCGCCTGCGGCCACCTCATCGGGGAGCTGCTGCAGACCTCGCCGGGGCTCACCGTCCTGGCCACCAGCCGGCAGTCCCTGGGCCGCCCGGAGGAACGTGTCTTCTCCCTCGCCCCGCTGCCGCCCGAGGGCGCCGCGCTCACCCTCTTCAAACAGCGTGCCGTCGACGCCGTCCCGCACCTGTCGCTGAAGTCCTTCGAGACCCCGGCCCGCGCCGAGGCCGCCGCGGCCGTCTGCCGCAGACTCGACGGCATCCCGCTCGCCATAGAACTCGCGGGCGCCCGGCTGCGGTTGTGGAGCGTCGAGCAGCTCGCCGAACGCCTCGACTCGCGCTTCGAGGTCCTCTCCGACCCCCGGTCCGCCCGGCTGCCCCGCCACCAGACCATGCGCACCACCATCGGCTGGAGCCACGAGCTGTGCGCCCCGCTGGAGCGGCTGCTGTGGGCCCGGCTCTCGGTGTTCGCCGGGGGCTTCGACCTCGAAGCCGCCCAGGACGTCGCCGCGGGCGGCCCGCTCGCCCCCGAAGCCGTCGGACCCGCGCTCGCGGGCCTGGTCGCCAAGTCCGTCGTACGGGCCAAGACGCACTGCGGCCGGGCCGGTTACCGGATGCTCGACACCATCCGCGAGTACGGCCGCCAGTGGCTCGGCGAGCTCGGCGAGGAGGCGGCCGTGGCCCGGCGCCACGCCGAGCGCTGCCGCCGCCTGGCCCGCGCCGCCGAGGCCGACTGGCTGGGCCCCGACCAGGTCGAGTGGTACGAGCGGCTGGCCGCCGGGCACGCCGATCTGCGCACCGCCCTCGATCACCTCCTGGCCACCGACCCCGGCGCCGCGCTCGACATGGCCTCCTCGCTCTGGTTCTTCTGGTTCTGCTGCGGGCACCTGCGCGAGGGCCGCGGCTTCCTGGAGCGCGCCCTCGCCCTCGACCCGGAGCCCGGCCCGCGCCGCGACCGCGCCGAGTGGGCGCTCGGCATGACCGCCTTCCTCCAGGGCGACAACGCGACCGCGCTGCACCACGCCCGCCGGTGTTCCACGACCGCCGCCGACCCCGAATCGCGGCTGCGCGCCGCCTACTTGCTGGGCGGCGCCATCCTGATGCCGGGCGACGCCGAGGGCGCCCTCGACGTGTGCACCCCGGCCATCGACGCGGCCGACGAGGACTTCTCGCCCGGCCTCGCCCTGTGTGTGCTCGCCCGCGTCTACGCCCTCAACAACCTGGGCCGCTACCGCGAGGCCGCCGCCGAGGCGACCTGGCTGCGCGACCAGTGCGCGAGCCGGGGGGAGCGCTGGATGCGGGCGTACGCCGACTACATGCTCGCCGTCACCGCGCTGGCGCTCGGCCGCGCCACCGAGGCCGCCGAGCACGTCCGCGCCATGCTGGCCGGCAAACAACTGCTCCACGACAGCTTCGGCATCGCCATCGGCCTCGACCTGCTCGCCGGCGCGCTCGCCGCCCGGGGCGACGGCGAGGAGGGCGCCCTGGTCCTCGGCATCGGGCAGGAGTACTGGCGTACCGTCGGCAAGGCCCAGATGGGCGCGCCCAGACTGGCCGCCGTGCGCGAGGAGTGCGAGCGCCGGGCCAGGGCCACTCTCGGGGACCAGGCGTACGACAGCGCCTTCCGCCGGGGGGCGCGCGCCGGGCTCGACCAGGGGCTCAGCTATGCCCTCAAGGGTGATTTCGCACAGGGAAGTTGACCCGGGGCCTGTGCGGGCGGCCCGCGCGCTACGGTGTGGACGTACCCGCCGCCCGATCCGTACCACGCCCACCGGGGCCCGACGGCCCCACGGGGGATGCGCCGTGAACCCGTCCCACACCACCGTGCTGGTCGTCGACGACATCGACGCCAACCGCTACGCCATGGGCGCGGTCCTGCGGCGCGCGGGCCACCGGGTGGTGCCGCTGGCCACCGCGGCCGCGGCCCTGGTCGAGCTCGACACCCGGGTCAGGAACGGCGCCCTGCCCGACGCGGCCCTGGTCGACGTGGGCCTGCCCGACATGGACGGCTTCGAACTGTGCCGCCGCATCAAGGCGCACCCCGAGATCGCCACCATGCCCGTGGTGCACTTCTCGGCCGCGGCCACCTCCCCGCGCGACCGCACCCGGGGCCTGGACGCGGGAGCCGAGGCCTACCTCGCCGTGCCCGTCGAGCCCGAGGAGATCCAGGCCGTCGTCCGGGCCGCCCTGCGCGGCGCCCGCTTCCGCCACGACGCCGACGCCCGCGCGGGCCGCCTCGCCCGCCTGGCCACCGCCACCACCGCGCTGTACGGGGCGAGTTGCCCCCAGGAGCTCGCCGACACGGCCGCCGCCGCGGTCACCGCCCTGATCCGCTGCCGGGCCGCCGTCTACGTCTTCGGCGCCGACGGCACGCTCCACGCGGGCGGCCCGGCGCGGGGCGAGCCGCCCGCCACCACCGCCGCGGTCGGCCCGCTGCTCCAGCGGGCCATGGCGGGCTGCACCGGCGTACGGTCGCGGATCGCACCCGCGCCGCTGTGGCCCTCCGGCGTGCTGCCGACCGGCGAGGAGGACGGCGACGCCCGGCTGATGCTGGCCCGCAGCCACGCCGACCAGCCGCCGGTCTGTCTGGTCACCCCCGTCCACGCCACCGGGAACCCGCACACCCGCGCCCTGCTCGCCCACCTCGCCGAGGCCACCGCGCTGGCCGCCGAGTCGCTGCGCAGCGCCGCCGAGGAGCGGCACATCGCGCTCACCCTCCAGCGCAGCTTCCTGCCCCAGCACCAGCCCCGGCTGCCCGGCGCCGACGTCGCCGTGCGCTATGTGCCCGCCTCCACCCGCGCCGAGATCGGCGGCGACTTCTACACCGCGCTGCCCACCCCCGACGGACTCCTCGTCGGGGTCGGCGACGTCGTCGGCCACTCGCTCGACGCGGCCACCGTCATGGTCGAACTGCGCCACGCGCTACGGGCGTACGCGACGGACGAGCGCGACCCGGCCGTCCTGGTGCGCCGCCTCGACCGGATGCTCCAGCTCTACCACCCGGAGGCCACCGCCACCCTCTGCCTCGCCCTCATCGACCCGCTGGTCGGCCGCGCCCGGATCGCCAACGCGGGCCACATACCGCCGCTGGTCGTCCCCCGCGGGGGCGAGACGGACTACCTCGACGTCCACGGCCCGCTGCTCGGCCTCGGCCTCGACCACCCGGACCCGTACCGCCACCAACTCGCCTCCGGCGACGTCCTGTTGATGGTGACGGACGGCCTCATCGAGACGCGCGGCACCGACCTCGCGCTCTCCATGGAGCGGCTGCGCCAGCTCGCGGCCGCGAACGCCGCGCGCGGCACGGGCGCCCTGTGCGACACGCTGCTGAGCGCGTTCGGCAGCCGCGAGGACGACGTGGCACTGCTGGCCCTGCGGCTCACCGGTCTGGCGTGAGGCGGTTCAGCCGAGCCGCTTCTCCATCAGCACGACCGCGTAGTTGCTGCCGACGCCCTCCTTGAACGGCTGCTCCCCGGCCACCGCGTACCCGGCCCGCTCGTAGTAGGCGCGAAGGCCGGGGCTGGAGGCCTTGAAGTCCAGGCGGGACAGGGCGCGCCCGGCCGTCGCGATGCGCTGCTCGGCGTGGGCGAGCAGGGCCAGGCCGGTTCCGGCGGGCGCGAGCGTGCGGTCGGTCATCAGCCGGTGCACATAGCCCGCCTCCGGTGGCCGCACGCCCCAGGCGGGCTCGTCCCGCCACCACAGCTCGTACGCCCCGGCCGCGCGGCCGTCGGCGGTCAGGGCGAGCCAGACCTCACCTTCCGCCATCCGCCGCTGGAAGTGCTCCGCGTCCTTCTCGCCGGGCTGCCACTGGTCGATGCCGGTGCCCTGCATCCAGCGCGCGGCGCCGTCGTAGAGGGCAACCAGGGTGGGCAGGTCCTCTTCGGAGGCGAGGCGGAAGGAGAGCGTCTCCGTGGGTGTCGTCATGTGATCAAGGTACGGGGACGTGGGGGCTCGTTCGTCTGCGGGCCGGTGGGGGCTGGTCGCGCAGTTCCCCGCGCCCCTCAAAAGCGCCCCTGCGGGGCGCCCCTCAGGAGGTGCCCTCGGTGGGCGCCAAGGCCGTCAGCCTTGCCAGCAGGTCCCCGAACGGGCCGTCCGCGGGCTCGTCCGCGAGCATCCGCAGCACCACCGCCGCCATCTCGTCGTCGTACGCCGCGCTCACCGCCGCCAGCGCCGCGAAGTCGTGGACCAGCTGCAACTCCAGCTCGGCGCGCGGGATCCGGCGCCCGTCCAGCCAGATCAGGGCCGTCGACTCGGCGAGGGAGACCCAGGAGCGCACCACCAACTCCAGGCGCGCGGGCGGGTCCTGGACGCCGAGGTGGGCGAGGATCTGGAGGTACGCCGCGTGCCGGACCTCGTCGATCATGGCGTTGGCGGTGGTCGAGCCGCCCGCCGAGGCCGCGGGCCCGCCCCGCATCAGCGCGGCGAAGCCCGGCCCGTGGCCCTCGACGAAGTCGAAGAAGCGGCCCATCACCCGCAGCAGCCGAGCCCCCAGCGGCCCCTCCTGCGGCTCCACGAACCGGCCCGCCAACTCGTCGGCGGCCAGCCGCAGCGCCGCCTCGTACAGGCTCTGCTTGCCGGGGAAGTAGTGGTAGACGAGCGGCCGCGATATCCCGGCCGCCGACGCTATCTCGTCTATGGAGACGTCGTCGGGGGAGCGGTGGCCGAACAGCTCCAGCGCGACCCCGATCAGCTGCCGCCTGCGCTCCTCGACGCCCATCCTGCGCCGCACCCCGGTCGTCATGCGAACAGAGTACCTACAGGTCGAGCACGAGTTTCCGTCCGAGGCAGCGCGATACGCAGATCAGTATCGAGTCCTGCCGCTCCGCGTCCGTGAGCAGTTCGTCCTGGTGGTCGATCTCCCCTTCCAGGACGCGCTGTTGACAGGTTCCGCAGAAGCCCTGCTCGCACGAGTACGAGAGGTTCGGCAGCTCGTCGCGGACCGTGGCGAGCACCGAGCGGCCCGCCGGGACCGTGAGCGTGCGGCCCGTGCGGCGCAGTTCGACCTCGAAGGTGCCGAGCTGCGCGGTGCTCGCGCCGGGCGTGAACCGCTCCAGGTGCAGCGTCCGCCCCTCGGGCAGGGCCGCCGCCACCGCGTCCATCAGCGGCTCGGGCCCGCAGCAGTACACCGCCGCGCCCTCGCCCGAACCCGCCAGGAACGCGGCCGCGTCCGGCAGCCCCGCCTCGTCCTCGGCGACCACCGTGACGCGCCCGCCCGGTGCCCCCAGCTTCTCGATCTCGTCCAGGAACGGCATGGTGGCCCTCGACCGCCCGCCGTACAGCAGCCGCCACTCGGCACCCGCCGCCTCGACCGCCCTCAGCATGGGCAGAACCGGGGTGATGCCGATGCCGCCGGCGACGAACGCGTACGACGGCGCCCGGTCCAGCGGGAAGCGGTTGCGCGGCCCGCGCACGACCAGCTCGGCGCCCTCCCGCAGCTGCTCGTGCACCTCGCGCGAGCCGCCCCGCCCGTCCTCGATCAGCCGGGTGGCGACGGTGTACGTGGCGCGGTCGGCCGGGTCGCCGCAGAGCGAGTACTGGCGGATGAGCCCGGACGGCAGCACCAGGTCGAGATGGGCGCCCGGCCGCCACTCGGGCAGCGGCGTGCCCGCCGGGGATTCCAGCCGCAGCAGCGCCACGCCCTCGGCGGGGACGGCCCGTTCGGCGACGGTGAGCCGCAGCGACGGCGCCCGCCGCCCGCCCTGACCCGACACGGGCGTCTCCAGCGCGGGCATCGGCCACAGCGGGGACGCGGCGATACGGCGGCGCACCGCCCGCCGCACGAGCAGCGCCGCCCCCGCCGCCAGGACCACGGACCTCGTACGCGGCATGTCAGCGGCCTCCGTTGGCGCCGGGCGAACTCGCCAGATAGGCCACGGCCTGCGCGGTCGAGCCCTCCTGCGAAGGGTGGTATGTACGGCTGAGATAGCGCGGGATCGAGCGCGCCATCGCGCCGGCGGTGGGCAGTGTGCCCTGCCGTCCGGCGCGCAGGAAGTCCCGGAAGGTCGCCTTGCCGTCAAGGAGCGAGGGGTCGTTCTCCATGAAGAACCGGGCGCCGCGCTGCCAGAGGAAGACGAGCGCGGTGAACGCGGTCGCCCAGGTCCGGGCCCGCCGCCGGTAACTGCCGTCCACGTGCATGAACAGGTCGAAGGCGACCGACCGGTGCTCGACCTCCTCGGCGCCGTGCCAGCGCAGCAGGTCCAGCATCACCGCGTCGGCGCCGCGCTTGTCCAGGGAGTCGGCGTTGAGGATCCAGTCGCCCAGGAACGCGGTGTAGTGCTCGATCGCCGCGATCGTGGCGACCCGCTCCATCAGCCACCACTCGCGCGCCCGCCCCGGCGGCAGCGTCCGGTCGCCGAGCAGCTTCTCGAAGAGCCAGTCGACCTGCGCGGTGTACGGGGTGGGGTCCAGGCCGAGCGTCTTGAGGTGGGGGAGCACGTCGTCGTGGGCGGCCGAGTGCATGGCCTCCTGCCCGATGAACCCGATGACGTCCTCGCGCAGCCGCTCGTCGCGGATGTACGGCAGCACCTGCTTGTACACGTGCACGAACCAGCGCTCGCCCGCCGGGAGCAGCAGGTGCAGCACATTGATCGTGTGGCCGGTGAACGGGTCGCCCGGGATCCAGTGGAGCGGCGTCTTCTCCCACTCGAACGAGACGTTCCGGGCCTTGAGCTCTATGTGCTCCGAGACCACCGGAGCGGGCTGCGGCGTATTAGACATGGCGTCAATGTACTGACGGGTAGGCGTCTGGCAACAGGGTTGTGCGAGGAGTTGTTCGTACGGAACCGGTCACCGGGGTCCACGGGTTCAGCGCAGGGCGGCGACCCGGGTCCCGTCCGCGAGGCGGCCGTCGAGCTGCGCCCGGGCGCCCTCCTGGGTGCGCACGGCGAGCAGATGGCCGCGCTCGGAGGCGTCGACGCCGCCGGAGACGGCCACCCGGGCCAGGTCCTCGCTGCCGGCCGCCAGCACGTACCAGTGCCCGCCCCGGGACTTCCACAGCACCCCGGCCAGCACGTGCGGCTCGTGCGTGCCGCAGACGGCGCTGTTCTCGGCGCGCGCGGCCACCGCGCCCGCCGTGGCCTTCCCGGCGCCCGGCGCCTGGAACTGGGCGAGCACCCGGCTGTCCGTGCCGGACCAGGTGTCGGCCCGGGTGCACAGCCAGGCGGCCGTGCCATTGGCCTCGGGCAGCTGCTGCCTGGCGAACTGCCACGCGTTCACGGCCCGCACGCCGCGCGAGCGCACGGTCGGCAGCAGACACGCGGTACGGGCCCAGGCCTCGCGGGCGGCGGTGCCGGTGACGTCCCTGGGCGCGTCCGGCGGCCCCCAGGTGAGCCGGGCGGGCGCGAGCTCCCCGAGGTCGGTCAGCAGCCGCCCGGCCGAGCCTTCGCGGTCCTCGCGCAGCTGGAGCACGTCCCAGGAGGTGCAGTCGCGGGCCTGGGCGGGCGAGACCAACGGGGCGGTCACGCCGTCCCGGTCGCGGGGGAGCGGGCGGGGCGCGACGGACGGGTCGAGCAGGTCCCGCACGGCCGCCTCGCGCACCCAGGGAGCGGTCAGATACCGGACGTTGCCGTCGGTGCGGCCGAGCACGAGCGCCCCGGCGGAGGCGGCGTCGGCGCCGTCCACACGCGCGAAGTCGAGCGCGGCGCCGGAGGTGCTGTCCACCGGCTCCGCGTACCGGGCGACCCGCAGGCCGTCGTAGAACAGCACGACCGACACCCGGTCGACCTGGCCCGCGTACAGCAGTTGGGGCGCGCCCATCGGCGGCCCCGACGGCGTCCCCGGCGTGGCCGAGACGTGCACGGAACGGCCCGGCCGCGCCCAGACGGCGAGCGCGCGCCGCAGCAGCGCGGAGTCGCCGGTCAGGGAGCCCCGGGCGGGCCAGACGGAGAAGTCGGTACGGGCCGAGGTGCGCCACACGGCACCCTCCACCCGGACGACCCGCGCCGGGTCGAGGGCGGCCTCGGCCGCGGGATTGCGGGCGTACGGGGGTGCGGCCGCCCCGTCCGGACCCCAGCCGTCGCCCGGGAGCCCCAGGAGCGTGCCGCAGACCGCGAGCGCGGCGGCGGCGACGAGGGCGGCGCGCAGGTGCTGGCGGCGGCGCATCAGATCGGTGGGCCGGGCCTGGAGGGAGCAGGGGTCGAACTCGGCGGCTTCGAGCAGCGCGGCGCCGTCCCCCGGGTCCCCCGCCTCCGCGACGGCGCCGTCGGGGTCCTCGACCCCCAGGGCAGCGAGCTCTCTGCGCACCTCGGCGTCGCTGAGCCGGTCCAGGCCGCGCAGTACGAAGGCGGCTCTCGCGGGCCCGCTGAGCGCGGAGAGCCGCTGGTCCAGGGCGAGTTCATCGGCGCCGCCGGAGCGGGGGAACACTCGCAGCCCCCACACCTGCGGCAGCACCGGCGGCAGCTGTGCCCGCTTGGGCCAGGCCCGCCGCCGCAACGGCAACCCGGCCTCCAGCGCCTGCCGCACGACCTGCCGCCGCACGAACCCGTACCCCGGATCCCCGCGCCGCGGCGCCGGAATCGCGGCCTCCGCACCCCCGTGCTTCCTGGGCAGCGACCGCTGCACCAGCGCGTGCGCGGTCAGCACCCGCCGGTTGCGCCCGAGCGAGGGCGGCAACACGAGATAGGCGAGCCGGGTCAGCCGGGGATAGTGCTCGACGAGAGCGGCTTCGGCCTGCTCGATGCCGATGGGGGTGGGACGGCTGAGGATGTCCTGGGGCGGGGCCACGTTCAGCAAAACGAGCGAATGGTGGGATGGTCACCGTGGCGTCGGCCCGGGGTTCGTCCGCGGCCCGTCTGTGGCCGGCGGCGCAGTTCCCCCGTGCCCTTTTTGGGGTCGGTGTTTGTCCGCGGACCGTGCTGGGTTGCTCGCGCAGTTCCCCGCGCCCCTGAGGGGTTAGGGGCGCGGGGAACTGCGCGACCAGCCACAGACAACCCGCAGACGAACAGGGTCCGGGGTGCAGGGGCCGCAGGCCCCGCCCGGGGGTCTGGGGGCGTAGCCCCCGGGAAACCCGCCTCCACCCCCACCCACCCCCGGAGGGTTTAGGGAACGGGCGGGGTGGGGGGATCCACCAAGCGGGTGCGCAGCTGCCGTACCACCCCCTCCCCCACCCCCAACCCCTCCCGCACATACACCTCCATCGACCCGTAACGGGCCGAAACCTCCCCCAGCCCCGCCGCCAGATACTCCGGCACCACCCCGATCACCGCGAGCGCGATCTCCGGATCGCCCCCCTGCGCCGTGAACCCCTCGATCAGCGGCGCGAACGCCTGCCGCACCGCCCCGTTGACCGACAGGTACTCCCGCTCCACCACCTCCGGCGACGCCCCCAGCAGGGACAGCAGCACCGTCGCCCCCCACCCCGTACGGTCCTTGCCCGCCGTGCAGTGGAAGAGCACAGGACCCGCGTCCTCGGCCGCCAGTTCGAGCAGCAGCGTCCGGTACGCGGCACGGGCCGACGGCGACGACACCAGGCCCCGGTACAGGTCCCCGAACACCACCTGCGCCCGGCCCCCGCCGAGGTGCTGCTCGGCCGCGGCGGGGTCGGCCAGCACGTGCCGCAGCTGCGCGGCCGCCGGCGCCCCGGACTCGCTCACCGTGTCCGCCAGCGCGTCCGCGACGACGAGCCGCGCCCCGTCCGGCAGCCGGTCGGGCCGCTCGGCCCGCTCGGCGTCCGTACGGAGGTCGACGACCGTACGCAGCCCGAGCCCGGCCACCGCCGGGTCCCGGTCCGGATCGAACCGGTCGAGCGCCCCGGCCCGGAAGACCAGGCCGGGCCGGACCGTACGGCCCCCGGCGAGCGGCGTACCGCCGAGATCGCGGAGGTTGGCGACGCTGGTGGCGGGGATCGCGGTCATGGGCGGACGCACTCCTACGGGGGGAGAGGGGGCGGGGAACACGGCCTGGACGCGTCCATGTGTGCCCCCATCCGCCCCGAAACGTAACAACGCCCCCTACGCCACCACCCACCCCCCGAACTCCGCCGTCCCCCGCGCCCCACTGCCCCCATTGGCCGCGCTCATGAACAGACCGGCGTCCTGGACGGCCGCCGTGCCCGGCACCGTCACCGTGGCGACCGTCCGCCAGCTCGCCCCGGCGTCCGTCGAGCAGGCGCCGGTGAACGACCCGGCCGGGCCGCGGCTCAGCCGCAGCAGCACCGGCGCCGCCACCCCCGTGATCCGCCGGTAGGTGTCGAGGAGCCCGTCGCCGTCCGCGTCGTAGGAGAGCACCACGCCCTGGCCCGGAGTCGCCGCCAGATTCAGGAAGCCGGCCGACCCCGGCACCGCGAGGCCGTTGCGCGCGACGATCCCGCCGCGTGCCCAACTGCCGGTGTTTTCCAGGGAGTCGACGCTCAGAGTCACCACCGCGCCCTCCCGCAGGGCCCCTTCCCGGTACGCCGTGCCGAACTGTGCGATGCCCTTCCACAGGTCCAGGCCGCCGCCGTTGACCGCGAGCCGCCCGTCCAGCTCACCGAAGACCGCGTCGTTGCTGGTGAACGTCCGCCACTCGGAGCTCAGCGGCGCCGCCAGATAGACGGCGGACCGCTGGACGACGGCCACCCGGTCCTCGCCGTCCGGCCCGTACCGGGTGGTCAGCTCGTACGGCATGGCCCGCAGCGGCGCGGTCAGCGGCTCGGCGGGCGCGGTGACCCGCCAGCGCACCGCCCCCTCGCCCGCCGCCGGGATCCGGCGCAGCTGCGTGGCGCCCTCCGGCTCGGCGTCGAGCCCGGTGAGCGCGAAGTCGACGCGGCCGGTCGCCCGCAGCCCGTTGAGGTTGCGCAGCGCCGCCGTGACCGTGCCGGTGGAGCCGGGCGTGAAGCTCACGGGGTCGGCGGCGACGCTCACGGCCCCCTGGTACGGGGCGCTCGCGAGCGCGTCGTGGACACGCCGCGCCGTCCCGTACGGGTCGCCGGTCGCCCGTACCGGATACGTGCCCGACTCCCGCGTCCACGCCTCCTCGCCCACGTACCAGTCGAAGGCCCTGGGCGCCCGCCCGGCCGCCAGGGCGTCGGCCAGCTCGTCCAAGTAGGCCTGCCACTGGGGGAAGTGAAGGTCCGTCAGCAGACCCTGCCAGTCGCGGTCCGCGTAGTTGCTGAGGTTGTCGGCCGCCGACCGGCCCGCCCAGGTGGTGATCAGCGTCCGCGCCGTCCACTCCAGCCGGACCGCCTCCTGCGGGCTCGTCGCGAACCGCTTGGCGTCCTGAAGCCACGGGCCGAGCAGGAACGCCCGGTGGCAGCCGGACATCTCGTCGGCCAGCCGCATCAGCTTCAGCCACAGCGCGCTCAGCACCCCGAAGGCGGCCCGGTCCTCGCCCTGGTAGGCGGTCCGCAGTTGCGGAAGCAGCAGCCGCGAGCGGTCGGCGAGCGCTTGGCGGGCGACATCGGTGAGGTCGTACGCGTAGGCTTCCGAGCCGCGCAGCGAGGGCCGTACGGCGAGGAGTTCGGCGAAGGCGCGGTCGAAGCGGGCCGACTCGAAGGCGGTGGTGACGGAGGCGGTGATCGAGGGCCGCCGGGTGAAGAGCGAGTCGACGGGCCGCCCGTCGGCGGTGGTCAGCCGGTAGGCGGTGGCGGCGAGCGCGGCGAACGCCTCGCGCGCGTGGCCGTCCTCGTGCCCGTAGCGCACGTCCGCGTACGTACGGAACCAGTCCTCCCGCTCCACCGGCTCCGTCCGCCAGGCGAGCTCGCTGAACAGCTCGAAGGCGGCGGGGTCGCGCTCGGCGGACTCCGGCATGTACGCGGTGCCGGCCAGGGTGCTGCCCGGCCTGTCGCGCCACTGGGCGAACTTCCCGGTCCAGCGGTGGGTGTTGGCGCCGAGGGTGGTGCGGCCGCCGAAGTTGGGGATGGTGCCGAACGCGTACGGCGCGCCGCCCCAGTCCTTCTCGCGGTCGGTGACCGTGGCGAGGTCGGAGAGGCCGTCGACGATCAGGATCCGCGACTTGTCGACGGCGTCCAGGACGTCCGGGCGGGGGTTGGTCTGCCAGCCGAGTATCACCCAGGTGGCCCCGGGCCGGGCGGTGTGCAGGGCCTTCTCGACGGCGCGGGCGGCCTCGGCCACCGGCACGTCGCCCGGGGTGCCACCCTCGTGCAGCAGGTCCATCTTGAAGTGCCGCGCCTCGCCGAACAGCTCCTCCTGGTGGCGGTAGAAGGCGGCCGCGACCTGCGGGAACACCTCGGTGCGCGGGTCGAGCCAGTCGGGGCGCCGCAGCCCGTTCCAGCTGCCCTGGGGGACGACCCGGGCGCCCGGATTGCGCACGGGGAACCCGTCCGGGACGGTCCCGAAATAGCCCGGGAGCACCGGCCGCATCCCCAGCTCGCGCAGCCGGGCAGTGATCCGCGCGCCCAGCTCCGCGCGCCGGTCGATCAGCGCGGGGGAGAGGGGGCCGCCGTACCCGCTCATGTTCTGGAGCAGCCACCACGGCTGGTGCGAGGGCGCGGGCAGCCAGGCCCGGGCCTCCTCGTCGGTGTACCCGAAATCCAGCAACAGCCGGTGGTAGACGGCTTCCTGACCTGGCGTCACCAGCACTTCGTTGCAGCCGTGCAGCGCCAGGACGTCGATCAGCCGCTCCCAGCGCGGCCAGTCGGCGTACGGGCCGGTGTAGCCGTCGTGGGTGTCGTTGAAGACGAACCGGTGCGGGACGGTGGCGGCGCGCTCCACCGGCCGGGCGGGCGCGGGCAGCCGGCGCGGCAGGTCCAGTTGGCTTCCCGCCCAGGTCAGATGGGCCTTGCAGGTGTACTTGAGATACCAGTGCAGACCGGTCAGGGCGGTGGCCGGGCCGGTGGCGGCGATCTCGACGCGCCCGCCCGAACCAGTGACCCGGAAGCGGTCGGGGCCGCCGTCGGGCAGCGGGCTCAGCCGGATCCGGTCGGCGTGCTCGGGCAGGAGCCGGACGAGGGCGTCCCTGGCGGGCCCGGCGTCAAGCGACTGTGCAACTGCGGAGGTCGCCGGAGCCGCGTGCGCGGGGGGCGCCGCCCCGACCGCGGCCCCGGCGCCGATGGCTCCCGCGGTGCCCAGCACCGTACGTCTGGAGGGGGTCGGGGGACTCGACAGCTCGGTCATGGGCTCGGCGCTCCTCGTGTTGTTGGGGTGACAACAGGCGCGTGCGGAGCGCACGTTAACGGCGCGGCGGGTGCCGGGCAATGGGGCCACTGAAATGGCCAAATGCCCACGGGGAGGGGGTGATTGAGGGCACGATGGAGGCATGCGCACTCTTGTACGAGCGGCCCTGGCGGCCGCGGTCGTGACCCTAGCCGCGGGCTGCGGAGGGCACGGCCACGACGCGCCGAAGACGGCCGGCGGAACCCTCGAACAGATCGCGGCCCAGGCCGCCTGCAAGCCGAAGATCTCCACCAACGCGGCCGAGCTGCGACAGGCCAACTGCGACACCAAGGACGGCCGCTACGTCCTGGCGACCTTCGCCACCGACCGCGGCCAGCGGGAGTGGATCAACGGCGCCAAGGACTACGGCGGCGCCTATCTGGTGGGCCGCAAGTGGGTCGCCGTCGGCGACGAGAACGTGGTCAACGCGCTGCGCGGCCGGCTCGGTGGCAGTGTCGAGACCGGGACCAACCATTCCGGACACCACCACATGAGCTGACCGCGCAGGGGATGCTCCCCCGGGTGGGGTGACCCGGGGGAGCCAATCAGGGGGAGCGGGTTTCCAGGCGCGTGCGCGCCCTGTCGGTCAGGCGCAGCTGCGCCCCGTGTTGATGCAGGTCACCGCCTTCCTCATCAGCTGATCGCTGAAGACGTTGATGAAGTCACCGTGATCGGTGACGGGCTTGTGGAGCTGCTCGGGGAACGAGTCGACGGCGAACCCGGGGCCCGGCGGCACGGCGTACACGATCCGCTGCTGGAGCTGCGGGATCGCCTTGAAGCCGCGCGGGCACGCACCGCTCTTGCCCGCGAAGGCGACGTGCGTCCGGTGGTTCGCGCTGTCCGTGTTCTTCCCGTCCCAGCAGCTCTGGAAATTGAAGGTGCGGACTACTTTGCTGCCCTGGGGGCAGATCGGGTATTTGTCCTTGAGCTGGCGGTTCTCGAATCCGGTGCAGCTCCAGGACGCGTTCGCATTCGCGTTGCCGTTGGTGAACGCCTTCGCGTCGCCGGTGATGATCCGCAGAAAGCGCGGCATCGCGGTGACCTTGCTGACCGGATTTCCGGCGAACTTGATGGTGACCTGGGCGGGCGTCTGGATCTTTCCGACGTTCTTGTCCTTGCCGCCGCCGTCCGCGTTGGCGTCGTTCTCGTTCTGGCCGTTCTGCAGACGGATGACGGGCCAGTAATACGTGGACTTGTCGCCCTGATTTCGGCAGCTCGTACCGCCATTGGCCAGATCGGCGTCGCTGGCGAAGGCGTCGTTCGCCTGGTTTCCGACATAGTCGTGCATATGGTGGGCACCATTGCTCACACCGGGCGCGACGATGACGTTGTCCGGATTCCGCTTCGCATTCTGGTTGACGCCGCAACTACTGGTGAAGAGACCGGTCGAGCCGTTGCGCTGGGTGCGGGGGGTCCGCACGTTCGGCTGTACGGACCGGATGTCGACGAAGTCGCTCTTCGCGGGCCCGTTCCCGACGCCCTGAGCCTGCCCACCGGCGCCCTGGCCCTGGCCTTGTCCCTGACCTTGCTGCCCTTGGCCTTGGCCTTGGTTCTGGCCCTGGCCGCTCTGGTTCTGCCACTGATCCTGGCCCTGGGCCTGCCCGGCCGCCTGGGCGGCTCCTTGGCCGCCTCCGCCGCTGTCGTCCGCGCGCAGGGTGCACGGGGCGAGCCCCTGCATTCCCTGCGGCTGCTGTCCGCCGCCACGGCCGACGGCGCCGGCGATCCGGTCGAGCGAGGCCGTCCGCTTTTCCTTCAGCGGATCCAGTACGACCTGCTGGCCGTATCCGGGATCTCGGTCGACGCGGTCTTTGTCGGAGGCGAACTTCTCGTATGCGTCGGTGATCTGCGTATCAATGGCGGCCAGCTCGCGGTCCACCTCGGGGCGGGCCGAATCCGGCACGTCCGGCAGGCTGTTGGACACGTCCGGGCAGTCGATCGTCGACACATTCCGCACCGGGGCGGCCCGTACTTGGGCCTTCCCCGGGTCGTCGCTGGCCGAGGCGTACACATTCACCGCGACAAGGCCGCCCCCGCCGATGAACAGTGCCGCGGCGGCCATCGTCATCCGCCGGGGGAAGGTCGGCCGTTTTCGTATTGAGCGTCCCATGGAACTCCTTCGCTTGAAGCAGCGCGTCGTTCCATACGCATGGGGCACACGGGGCGTTCAACGCCCCGGCTATTTCGTAGGTATCTCCAGAAACACCGGTCGCCCCGATCGGACGTTCAGCGCTTGACCGCGCGCAGCACCACGAACTTCGGGTCGCTGGCGACGAGTTCGCTGTTGCCGAAGAGCCGCTGGAGCTTGAGGTGGTAGCCCAGGTGGCGGTTGCCCACAACCCACAACTCGCCGCCCGGCCGCAGCGCTTCGCGCGCGTCCGTGAACATCCGCGTGGAGGTGCGGTCCGTGGTGGCCTGATGGGTGTGGAACGGCGGGTTGTTGAGCACCAGGTCGGCCGTGCCCGGCGGGAACCCGCTCAGCCCGTCGCCGAGCCGGAACTCGGCGTCGGCCTCCCGGGCCGCGCCCGTGCACAGCCGGAACGTCGCCCGCGCCGAGGCGATCGCCTGGTGCGACTCGTCCGTGAACACCACCGTCGCCCCGGGGTTGGCGAGCGCCGCCGCCGTGCCCACGATGCCGTTGCCGCAGCCGAGGTCGACGACCCGGTCCGGGCCGGAGCGGGCGGGCAGGTGCTGGAGCAGGAAACGGGTGCCCATGTCGAGGCGGTCGGCGCAGAACACGCCCGCGTAGTTGGTGACGGCGAGCCCGGAGGCCGGGCCGATGCCCATCTCCAGGGAGTACGTCAGCGGCCACGGGTTCACCGGCCGGGCCAGCCTCGGGTCCGGCTCGCAGAAGATCAGCCGGGCCTTCTTCTCGGCCAGCGAGGTCTTCGTCGGGCCGAGGAGCCGCTCGAACAGGTTCAGCGTGGAGGTGTGGATGTCCTTCACCATGCCGGTGCCGACGACCACGGTGTCCGCGTGCACGCCCGGCGCGAGCCGGTGCAGCTGGTCCTCCAGGAGAGCCAGGCTCTTCGGTACGCGGACGATCAGCACGTCCACCCGGGCGGGCGGCTCGTCGTGGGTGGAGAGCAGCGTGACGGAGTCCTCGGACACCCCCGCCCGCGCCAGGTTCGCCCGGGTCGCCTCCTGGCCGAGGAAGGACTCGCTGATCTGCGTGAGCGAGCCCGCCCCCCGGGCCGCGAGGGCGGTCGTCAGGGCGCCCCACCGGTCACCGAGAGCCACCACGGCCCCCGAGAGGTCCGTGTCCTCCAGGTGCCGCAGCAGATACTCGTCGGCGGCGTCCCAGGCCCGCAGCTGATCGCGCGGGTCCTCGGGAAAGCGGGTCAGGTCGTACGCGCCCCAGGGCGTGCTCATGCGGTTCATTCCGGCCAGGCTAACCCGCCGGGGACCCGTTCCCGCGCCACCCGCGCGTGGAGGGGGGTGGGCCCGTCAGTGGCAGTCCCTCCCAGCCCCGGCCCACCGCCACCCCCTGAGGGGCGCGGGGAACTGCGCGACCAGCCCACCACGATCCGCAGCCGAGCAGAATCCCCACCCCCGAAGCGGTCACCCTCGCTCCAGATAAGCCAGCACGGCCAGCACCCGCCGGTTGTCGTCGTCCGAGACCGGCAGGCTCAGCTTCGCGAAGATGTTGGAGGTGTGCTTGGCGATGGCGCGCTCGGTGACGGTGAGCTCCTTGGCGATCGCCGCGTTGGAGCGGCCCTGCGCCATCAGCTCCATGACCTCCCGCTCGCGCGGGGTGAGGCCGCCCAGCGGCTCGTCCCGGGACTTGCGCGTCAGGAGCTGCGAGATCACCTGAGGATCCATCGCGGTGCCCCCGCCCGCCACCCGGCGCACCGCGTCCACGAACTGCTCGGCGTCGAAGACCCGGTCCTTGAGGAGGTAGCCGACCCCGCCGTTCCCGTCGGCGAGCAGCTCGCGCGCGTACAGCTGCTCCACGTGCTGGGACAGGACGAGCACCGGCAGCCCCGGCCGGGCCCGCCGGGCGGCCAGCGCGCACTGGAGGCCCTCGTCGGTGTGCGTGGGCGGCAGCCGTACGTCGACGATCGCCACCTCGGGGTCCGACTCGGCCAGCGCCCTGGTCAGTTCGGGCCCGCTCTCGACCGCCGCGACTATCTCGAAGTCGTACGCCTCAAGGAGCCGTACGAGCCCGTCGCGGAGCAGGAAGAGATCTTCGGCTAGGACAACGCGCAAGGAATCTCCATGGTCACCATGGTGGGGCCGCCCACGGGACTGCTGACGGCCAGGACGCCGTCGAATGTACCCAGTCGCCGCTCCAGGCCGCTCAGCCCCGAGCCGCCGCCCACCCGTGCCCCGCCGCGCCCGTTGTCGGTGACCGAGATGCGCAGTGCCCCGCTCGCGTACGAGAGGTCGAGCCAGATCCGGTCGGCCTCGGCGTGCTTGACCGCGTTGGTGAGGACCTCGCTGACCGCGAAGTACGCGGCCGACTCGACCGGTGCCTCGGCGCGCCCGGCCGGCAGCTCCACGTCGACCTCGACCGGCACCGGCAGGCGCAGCGCCAGGGCGCGCACCGCGTCGCCGAGGCCCCGCTCGGCGAGGACCGGCGGGTGGATGCCCCGGACCAGGTCGCGCAGTTCGGTGAGCGCCTCGGCGGACGACTCGCGCGCCTTGGCGAGCAGCGCCTTGGCCTGCGCGGGGTCCTTCTCGATCAGCGCCTCCACGGTGCCCAGGCTCATGCCCATGGCGACGAGCCGGGCCTGCGCCCCGTCGTGCAGGTCGCGCTCGATGCGGCGCAGTTCGGCGGCCGAGGTGTCCACGGCGTCGTGCCGGGTCTCGGTGAGGCGCTCCACCCGCAGCGCGAGCTCCTGCTCCCGGGTCGGCGCCAGGGAGAGCGCGGCGAGCCGGAAGTGGGCGCGGATCAGGGCCGGGTTCACGAAGACGCCGAGGAGGGCGTAGGCGGCGCCGAGGGCGACGGCCATGTTGGCGGTGGACTGCGAGGTGATGTGGAGGAAGGTGAACCACTCGCCGCCGCCCGCCCGGTCGATCGGCTCCCAGACGCCCGCGGCGAGCACGATCCCGTACACGAAGTAGAGCGGCAGCACGGGCGCCAGGATCGCGATGAGGAAGCCCGCCGTCATGTCGGTGAACATCCACTGGAGGTCGCGCCAGGTCGCCGGGTCCTTCAGCAGCAGCCCGCACCGCTCGACCATCCCGGTCACCCCGGACCGCACATCGCGGGGGAGCGGGCGGTAGGGCACGGGGATGGTCACGCCCGCCCACTCCTTCGCCCACACCCGGCGCCGGTTGGCGTGGGCGCGCACCAGCGTCAGGACGTGCGGGGTGGTCAGTACGCCGATGCCGACGGGTATCAGCGCGATGGACACCACGGTCCAGGTGAACAGTGTGATGGAGACGACGACGCCGGACGCCGAGAGCACCGACCCGCGCCGGGCCGCCACCAGGGCGTCCCGTGCCTTTGTCACGATCATCGTCGTCCTCTTCCTCGCATCGCTCTTCCGGGTCCCCAGTCTCGCCGCACCGCCGGGCGCGGTCACGGGGCCGGTCCCCCCAGCCGGGGGTGTACCTACCACCACCCCCTGACCTCCTAGTTTGCCCGGAAAAGGGGGCGCCCCCGGCACGGAGGTCCGTGCCGGGGGCAGCCCGGTGAGCGCGTACGGGCGGATCAGGGCGTGTACTTGTACCCGACCCGCCGCACCGTCTGGATCGCGTGGCGGTGCTGGGTGCCCAGCTTGCGGCGCAGCCGGGCGACGTGGACGTCCACGGTGCGGCCGTCGCCGACGTGGCCGTACCCCCACACCGTGGTCACCAACTGGTCGCGGGTGTGCACCCGCTGAGGGTGCGCCACCAGATGGGCGAGCAGCTCGAATTCGAGGTACGTGAGGTCGAGCACACGCCCGTCGACCTCGGCGGTGCGGCGGACCGTGTCGATGCGCACGAGCGCGTCGCCGCCGGTCGCCGCGTCCGCGCCGGGCTCCTGGGCCACCGGCTCGGGCGCGGCGGCGAGCAGCGGCTGCTGGTCGGCCGGGACGAGCACCAGATAGCCGACCATCGGCGGGCGGCCGGGCAGCGCGGGCAGGGTGTGCTGGGGCGCGGGCAGCCAAGTGGCGCCCGGCGGAAGGAAGTCGGCGACGGTGCCGGTGACGGCCACCTCGTCGCGGTCGACGGCACGGAGTCGATGGCGTCCCAGGGGCACGGGACCGGGGTGGGCGGCGGTCGCAGCGGAGGCGGAGAAGGTATGGGCGTTCGCCATGAGAGGTCAGCTCTTTCGCGCGGAGTCGTCGGCAGGGGACGTACGTCGTTGCGCGCGGGCCGAAGGCCTTCGGGTCAGGGAGGCTTTAGAGGGCCGGCGCGTTCATCGCGCGGCAACACACCCGGTCGAAGTCGTGATCCTGACGAGACGGCCAGAACGGCTCCAGGTCGCTGCGACCTGTCGCGGGGTTCGGGTAGCTGGCCATGTGCCCATTCAACCAGATCCTCCCGCCGCTGAGCAGCGCCCTCCCACAGGCTGATACGGAACCTTGGCACACGGTGACCGGAACTCGCCCTGCCACAATGCCCGGAGGGCGCCCACCCGCGTGTGCGGTGGGCGCCCTCGGGGACGGTTCCTGCGAGCCGGGTCCGGCTCCGGACCTGACGGCTCAGACCTGGCCGGCCTTCTCCAGACCGGTGCAGCAGGTCTCGACGATCAGCCGGGTCACGACGTACGGGTCGACGTTCGCGTTCGGGCGGCGGTCCTCGATGTAGCCCTTCTTGTCCACCTCGACCTGCCACGGGATGCGGACCGAGGCGCCGCGGTTGGAGACACCGTACGAGTACTCGTTCCACGGGGCGGTCTCGTGCAGGCCGGTGAGACGGTCGTCGATGCCCGCGCCGTAGTGCTTGACGTGGTCCATCGGCTTGGAGCCCTCGCCGAGCGACTCGCACGCGGTGATGATCGCGTCGTAACCCTCGCGCATCGCCTTGGTGGAGAAGTTGGTGTGCGCGCCCGCGCCGTTCCAGTCGCCCTTCACCGGCTTCGGGTCGAGCGTGGCCGAGACGTTGAAGTCCTCGGCCGTGCGGTAGAGCAGCCAGCGCGCGATCCACAGCTGGTCGGAGACCTCCAGGGGGCCGACCGGGCCGACCTGGAACTCCCACTGGCCGGGCATGACCTCGGCGTTGATGCCGGAGATGCTCAGACCCGCGGCGAGGCAGTGGTCGAGGTGCTTCTCGACGATCTCGCGGCCGAAGATCTCGTCGGCGCCGACACCGCAGTAGTAGCCGCCCTGCGCGGCCGGGAAGCCGCCGACCGGGAAGCCCAGCGGACGGGCGCCGTCGAAGAACGTGTACTCCTGCTCGATGCCGAAGATCGGCTCCTGCGCGGCGAACCGCTCGGCGAGGGGACGCAGCAGCGCGCGGGTGTTGGACTCGTGCGGGGTGCCGTCGATGTCGAAGACCTCGCACAGGACGAGGACGTTGTCACCGCCGCGGATCGGGTCCGGACAGGAGAAGACCGGCTTCAGCACCCGGTCGGAGGCGTGGCCCTCGGCCTGGTTGGTGGAGGAGCCGTCGAAGCCCCACACCGGCAGCTCGGCGCTGTCGGGCACACCCGCGATGATCTTGGTCTTCGAGCGGAGCTTGGCCGTCGGCTCGGTGCCGTCGATCCAGATGTACTCAGCCTTGAACGTCACGGAAGCCATCCTTTGCGGGAGCTGCTGGTGGTGCGGAAGCCGGTGGGGCGCCGTGCGGGGCGCCGCGGCTGTTGCGGGCAGCCTCACATCCCGGGATTTCCCGTCCGTTGCCCATTTGTGAACCCGGTGTTACTCAGGTTTCTTTCATCGCGCCGATTTTGTTCGCCGTGCTGAGCACACTTGTCCGTATGACCAACGCATCCGGCACCGCAGCCCGCCCCGCACCCCTCCGGATCGGACTCCTCGGCACCGGCCCGTGGGCCGTCGCCGCGCACGCGCCCGCGCTCGCCGCACACCCGGACGTCGAGTTCGCCGGGGTGTGGGGGCGCCGCCCCGAGGCGGCGGCCGCGCTCGCCACCGAGCACTCCGTCCCCGTGTACGGGGACGTGGACGAGCTCTTCGCGGCCTGCGACGCGGTCGCCTTCGCCCTTCCCCCGGACGTCCAGGCGCCGCTCGCGGTACGGGCGGCGGCGGCCGGGTGCCATCTGCTGCTCGACAAGCCGGTCGCCACGGACACCGGCCACGCGCGCGAGGTCGCGGACGCGGCGGAGCGGGCGGGAGTCGCCTCGGTGGTCTTCTTCACCCTGCGCTTCGACCCGGGCCCGGCCGGCTGGATCGAGAGCCGGGCCGCGCTCGACGGCTGGTTCACCGGCCGCGCACACTGGCTCGGAACGCTGTTCACCCCCGGCGCCGCCCCCAGCCCGTACGCCGCCTCGCCCTGGCGCCGGGAGAAGGGCGCGCTCTGGGACGTCGGCCCGCACGCCCTGTCGGTCCTGGTGCCGGTGCTCGGCGAGGTGACGGCGGTGACGGCCGCGCCCGGCCCCGGCGACACGGTCCATCTGATCCTGCGCCATGCCTCGGGCGCCTCCGCCACGGTGACGCTCGGCTTCACGGCGCCCGAGGCCGCGGCGGGCGTGGGCGTGGAGTTCCTGGGCGAGCCCGGCGTGGTGGCGATGCCGGACCCGGGCGGGGCGGCCGGGGCGTTCGCGGCGGCCCTGGACGCGCTGGTGCGTGCCGTACGCGGCGGGGCGCCGCATCCGTGCGACGCGGCGTTCGGGGCGCGGGTGACGGAGGTGCTGGCGGAGGCGGAGCGGCAGCTGGGGAAGGGGGAGCTGGGGAAAGGGGAGCGGTAGCCGGTGCCCGGCCGGGTCATTTGATGACGGCGTTGGCCCCCGCGATGAGCAGCCCGATCGCCGCGTCCGCGCCCCCGATGAACGCGGCGGACCGGCGCCGGTAGCCCTCCCGCAGCGCGGCGAACGTGCCCCAGCCGAACAGCAGCGCCGTGTTGAGGAGCAGCCCGGCGGTGGTGACGTCGCTCTCCGCCCAGCCCGCGAGCCCGGAGACGACGAGCAGCAGCACGGTGGGCATACAGGCGATGATCACCGGCCACTCGTCGGCGAGGGTGACGGCGAGGCGTCGCCAGCGTTGGCTGCCGCCGTTCTGCCGGTGGGACGACATGTGGTGCGCGTAGGCGTGGGCGAGCGCGGCGGTGCCTGCGGTCACCAGGATCCAGGCGGCGTTGTAGTACGGGGTGTACGGCGTGCCCTCGCTGTGCAGCGCCGCGAGCAGCGCGCTGCTCAGCACGGTCCCGTACACGCCGCCGAACAGCCAGTTCTGCTGCATGGGGACTCCCTGCGGGGTGCGTGGGGGAAGCCTCCACGGTAGGCGAGGGTTTCCGGGGGGATCCTCCCCGTTGAGTACCAATTGTTTCGCCCGAAAGTATGACAACGGAACGGGGCGGGGCGGGCTCGGGGGCGTGCTCGGGTCGGCTCGGGGTCGTGCTCGGAGGCCCGGAAATTGACCCACCCTTCCGCCCCGGAAATGCACCTGTGGGCCGGTCGCCCGGCCCCGTAGATTAATGATCATGACGACGACGCAGATCGCCCCGAAGACGACCGACATCAACGAGACCATCGCCCTGGCCGCCGCCCAGAGCCCCGTACGGATCGACTTCGCCAAGGCCAACCCGAAGGCGTTCAAGGCGATCATCGCCATGAACATCGCGGCCACCGAGCACCTCGACCCCGCCCTCGTGGAGCTGGTGCAGATACGGGCCTCGCAGATCAACAACTGCGCGTACTGCCTCCACATGCACGTCAGCGACGCGCACAAGGCGGGCGAGAACCCGGAGCGTCTGCACATGGTGGGCGTGTGGCGCGAGGCGGCGCACTTCTTCACCTCGCAGGAGCGCGCGGCGCTCGCCCTCACCGAGGCGGTGACGCTGATCGCGGACGGCGAGGTGAGCGACGAGGTGTTCGAGGAGGCGGCCGAGGAGTTCAGCGAGCAGGAGCTCGGCGGGCTGCTCGCGCTGATCTTCACGATCAACACGTGGAACCGTCTGAACGTCACCGCGCGGAAGGTGGCGGGGACGGACGAGCGGGTTCGCTAGCGGGTTCGCTAAGGGGGCGGGCTCCCGGGCCTCACCGGGAGAGCGCGTCCCGTACCGCCTCCTCGGTGCGGCCCACCACGGCCGTACCGTCCTCCGCCGTGATGATCGGCCGCTGGATCAGCTTGGGGTGCGCGGCGAGCGCCGCGATCCAGCGGTCGCGCGAGCCGGCCTCGCGCGGCCACTCCTTGAGCCCGAGCTCCTTCGCGTCGGCCTCCTGGGTGCGCGTGATGTCCCACGGTTCGAGGCCGAGCCGCTCCAGCACGGCCCGGATCTCGTCCTCGGACGGTACGTCTTCGAGGTAGCGGCGGACGGTATACGAAGCGCCCTCCGCATCGAGCAGTTCGACGGCGCTGCGGCACTTGGAACAGGCGGGGTTGATCCAGATCTCCATGGGGGACAAGGTACCGCCGATACGGCTGTGACCTGCTCAAAGACCGTACGGCCAGCGACGGTTGTCAGCGGCGATTGTCAGTGGTGGGCAGTAAAATTGAGGCAGTTCGTGAGGGTTCCCGACTGCCCAGGAGGATGCCCATGGCCGCTGCCGTACTGACTTCGCGTGTCCCGCAACAGCTGTCCCTGATGTCCCTGACGTCCCTGAAAAAGGTGCCGCTTCCCGCCGGGCGTCCGCGTGCGTGGTACGAGACGCACAACAGGCGCCTCAAGGCGATGCGCCTGGCCATCGCGCTGCTCGACACGGGTGTGTACCAGCCGGAGCACGCGCCCGACCGCAAGATACGGAGCACGGCGGAGCTGATCGGAGTGCACCCGCCGTCCGACACGACGTGCCGGATGGTCCGGGCGCTGATCCGCTCCGGCCGCTGACGAGCGAGTGCCGCGCCCCTTCACAGACCGGGGGCGCGGCACCCCGTCCATGAGCTCAGCAGGTCGCCGGGGCCCCGTTGGCGGGCTGGTGCGTGGTCGCGGCGCGCAGCTGGTTGAAGTTGGCCACGTACGCGTCGAACACGGCACTGTCCTCCAGCTGGAGCATGGTCTCGTCGCTCTGCCGCAGCGAGTTCCCACTCCAGTTGTGACTGCCGGTCCACAGGACCTTGCGGTCGGGGGAGCCGTAGTAATTGCCCTCCACCAACAGGTACTTGTCGTGGATCCAGGTGGAGTCGGCCTGACAGTAGTACTTGGTGATGACCCCGCCGTACACACTGGAGGTCTTCTTGAGCAGCGTCTCAAGGGACTGCTTCTCCAGCGCGCTGTCCGGGTTGTACGTCTCGGACACCTCGACGTAGCACCCCTGCGCGTCGAGCTCGGCGAGCCGGTCGGCGAGGTAGGGGCGGCTGAAGATGGTCATGCCGACCCGGATGCGGGTGCGGTGGTTGTCGGTCGTGCCGTACTTGGAGTTGCCGAAGCACTGCACGTTGTCGAGCACCGTGGCGACGGTGTCCTCGGACGGGTCGTTGTAGGGCGAGCCGTTGCTCTCGGCACGCGGATAGAAGTGTGCCTTGGCGTTGCCGGAGGCGACGGGGGGCCGACCGCTGCTGTAGTAGTCGTTGTTGGCGCGCCGGGCTCGCAGATCGTCGAAATACCCGTCATAGGCGTGGTAGATCCCGTCGTTGCCGGTGAGGACCAAGGCGTTGTTCCACCCCTTGGTCCCGTCCCGTCCGACGTGCAGATTGGCGGAGGACTGGACGACGACGTTCGGGGTGGAGCCGGTCTGCGAGAGCAGCAGGAACTTGTTGTGGTTGATGGCGTCGACGGTCCCGAGCGCCCGCGTACCGACACACCCGCGCCCGGCCCCGCAGCTCATCACCCACGACCCCTTGGCCGTGTCCCCACCGAGCTCGGCCAGCAGGCTCTTGTACGGGGCCATGCCCACGGCCTTCTCGTCGAAGACCGCCTGCACGTCGACGCCCCGCTGATGGGCGGCGATCAGCGCGTCGGGCAGGGCCGGGTCGTCGGCATAGAACATGGCCAGCCGTATCCGCGCCCCGGCCGGCGCCCCCGCGACGAGCTCCACCTGCCGCGCGACTACGGCCTGCTGCTCGGCGGCGGTCCCGGTGGGGTTGTTGAAGACGGCCTCGGTCTTGAGGGGGGCGGGGGCGTCGGCGGCGGCTGTGCCGGCTTGGGCGGTGAGGGCGGACGCGAGGACGACGGCGGCCAGGGCGGCGGTGCGGAGCGCGGGGCGGGGGCGCAAGGGGGTTCCTCTCGGGCGTGATGGGACACGATCGGATTCGATCAGGACGTAATCTGACCGGAGAGCGCCCGATCTTGCCAAGAAGGGGTGGGGAAGGTCGAGTTCGCAAGGACAACGCCCAAGGAGAAGCACATGCCGACGACCTCCTCCCCCTCTTCCACTCCTCCGCCCGCGGACCGGGACACCCAGACGGGGTACTGGGACGCGGCGGCGGGCCAGAAGGTCTTCACGCACCCCTTGTACGCGCCCTGGCTGGCGGACGTGGACCGGCAGACGGCGGTCCTCGACTACGGCTGCGGATACGGCCGTACGATGGCCGACCTCACTCAGCGGGGCTTCACGAACCTGACGGGCGCGGACACATCTCCCGGCATGATCGCGGAAGCGCGCACCCGCCACCCGGCCCTGCGCTTCGTCACCCTCGACGCCCCACCGACGCTGCCGCTCCCCGCCGAGAGCGCCGACATGGTCCTCCTCTTCGCGGTCCTGACCTGTGTCCCCGACGACGCTGCGCAGCACGCCCTGATCGCCGAACTGGCCCGCGTACTGAAGCCCGGTGGCACGCTCTACATCAGCGACTACGTCCTCCAGTCGGACCCCCGCAACCGCGCCCGCTACGACGAGTACGCGGCGACCCACGGCCCCTCGTCCCCGTACGGAGTCTTCGAGACGACCGACGGCGCCACATGCCGCCACCACCCGGAACCCTGGTTCACAACTCTCCTCGCTCCTGCCTTCGACCCCCCTCTGACCCGCCACATCACGGTGACGACGATGAACGGGCACACGTCGACGGGGATTCAGCTACTGGCGCGGAAACGGGTCGGGTGAAGGCGGCAGACCACGGCAGGCTGTTGACCGGATCAGGCCTCGTCCCGCCCTGCTTCGGGCTCTCCGGTCGTGCGGGCCCTGCTGCTGGGGTCGACCGAAGGTGTGTCCGGGTTTGTCACTCCTGCCGGGTGATCCCGAAAGCCGGGTTCGGTGCCACCGCTCAGTTCGTGCCGCAGTTGCCGCCACGCCCGGATGATCTGTGGCAGCCGCGACAGCACCTCGCTGATCTGCGTCAGCAGTAGTGTGACGCAACCGAACGCGGCGAGGATGACGAGGGTTACTTCGTCCCACTTCACAGCGCGGCCTCCGCCCACTGCTTGGCCGGGGCGCGACCCCATTGCGAGTGCCCGGTCTCTGACAAAGGTCTGCCGCTCATGCCTGGCGGCAAATCCAGTCGAGGGCGTCTGCCCCCAGCCGGTCGGGCGCTTCGAGCAGCGCGGCCTCCACCGCCGCGAGGTCTGTCAGCGCCTCGGGTGCGCCCGACCGGTCCAGGGCGGCGAGACGCTCCATGACCGAGGCGATGGCGCCGGGCCAGCCCGGCATACCGAAGTGGTCGGGAGCCTTCATCGCGGCCGAAGCCGCTCTATGCAGCAGCCCCGCATGCCATCCCTGTTCACGCATCACTTCCGCGGTGAACCAGACCCGGTCGTTGACCTGCTGTACGAACTCGGCCACGGATTCGGGCACCGTCCGCAGCGCGAAGCGCGAGCCACCGGCCCACGGAAGGTCCACGTCCGAGGCTACGGTGACGAACGCGAGCAACACCCCGGGCCCGTCGTCCCGCGCGGCCATCAGCGCCGCGCGGGCCCTTCGGTACAGATCGACGCTCTGCGCGAAGATCTCCCCGTCGGTCGGCCCATCGTCGGCCGCGTGGATCACGTCCAGTGGCCCCTCGCGCCAGGCGTCGGCTACCAGGCCGACCGCCGCCGCGCTCACCAGCACGTCCGTGTCGTCCGCGTCGACGCCGAAGTGGGCCAGGACAGCAAGGGCGTGCTCCTCGATGTCCGGCAGTGGGGGACGCTTCTCCTCCGCCTCGGTCCTCCCCAAGAGGGACGCGAGTCGCGGGGAAGGAGGTTCGGGCTCCGGCTTCTCCACGGTGATTCCGTGCTGTGCCAGATCCTCGAAGACGGCGTCCGGCCCGCAGTCGATGTCCGAGGAGTCGTGGCGGCCCGAGCAGCCTTCCGGGCACTCGAACTCCTCGCACATCTCCGGTTCCTCGGGCTGCGCCTCGTTGATCAGGTGGTAGGCGAGCCGCTCCGCCACCGCCTCCCGCGCCGTGATCATGGCCAGGTCGAGCCGGAAGGCCTCGTCCTTCAGCTCCGAGTCCTCACGATCCAAAGAAGCGGGTGGGTCCGGCGTGTCGGGGACCCAGGCGTACGCGGACTCCAGCGAGACCAGCAGCCAGGCGACGCGCAGTGCCTCCGCATCGCCGCCCCGGGCCAGCCCGGCCACGGCCTCGGCGGCCTGCCGCACGCTGTCGAGCCGGGCGAGATGCCGTTCACGTAGCGGCATCCAGGCCGCGGACTCCGCTCGGGCCCGCTCGGCGTCGTGGGCCAGCGCGGTATCGCGGGCCCGCCGTGCCCGGGTGATCAAGCGGGTCAGACAGGGGCGGCAGCCGAACAGCCCGGACGTCGGTGTCGGACCGAGCGGTATGGCAGCGAGCTCCTCACCGAACGGCTTGTCGCACAGACAGCAATCCAAGCCGCCCACTTGCCGAGACGTGGGCATGCTGGGCAGCGCGGCGGCGCGGATCGTGTCGTGGGCGTAGGCGGGGATGTGCATGCGCGGCAACTCCTTGGACGAGGGCGCTCTGTCGGCGCCTTCTCCATGCTCACCTCGCCGGTCGGCCGCGAGTCACGGTTTGGCGGGCGGACCGGCGAACTTGACGAATACTGACTCGCCCGTGGCCTGCGGCTTCTACCGTGTTGGCGGAACTTGACACCCCGAGGATGGAGGAATCCTGTTGTCCACTTCCGGCGTCCCGCCCAAACCCGTTGGCCCGCACGGGGAGTTGGTCGAAGCGATGCAGGAACTGCACCGCGCGGCAGGCCGGTTGAGCTTCCGGAAGGTGAGCACGCTCATCCGCAGCCGCGAGGACCGGCTGTCGGCGGCCAGCCATGAGAGTGTTCGCTCCGCCGTCAACGGGATACGGGTGCCGCGCTGGGAAACCGTCCACGACATCGTTTTGGTCCTGGCCGGGCAGTGCAGCCCGCCCCGGGACGAGGAGTCCGAGGCAGCCAGGTTCCTGCCGCTGTGGCGCGCGATCGGTGAAGGGGAGTCCGGCGCGCTGAAGTCGTTCCAGGAGCTCGTCAACGGCGGCTGGGGAGGTGAGGACGGCAAGTGGACGCCGGAACTGGTCATGGGGGCGATACTCAACCCGTTCAACGCCATCGAGATCCACCCGTCGCTGGCCGTTCCGCACGAGCCGCTGGTGTCGGAGGACGACTGGGTCCGGCTGATGGTGAAGCAGATGGAGGAGCAGGGAGCCGAACACACGCTGCGAGTCCTGCTGCACGTGCTGAAGGGTGACTACGTCGGGGCGGAGGAGGGCGCGCCGTACGGCTACCACCATCCCGGCCGGGAGGCCATGGAGGCGTACGCGGCCTTCCAGTACGGCTGCCAGGAGATTCTGCGGCGCCTTGACCGCGAGCCGAATCTCCTCGCGGAGTCGATCCGTGCCATGCGTGCCGACGAGGCGATGGACCGGGAAGACCGGGCGGAGATGCTGGAGAACGAGTCGGATCTGAGCCTGATGCGCGAGGTGATGATCGTGACTCCCGACACCTGGGACGAGGTGTCGGAGGAGGCGCATCACATGGTCTTCGGCTACCTGATCAAACAGATCAGTCCGGTGGGCCCGCTCGGACTTCCCGACGCCGAACGGTTCCGGATCATCTGGCGCATTCCCGAGTCGCCTGCGGCGTAGCCTGCTCGCTTCCCGTCCGGGGCGTCACGGCGAAGGCCGCCACCCCGGAGCGGGGTGGCGGCCTTCGTACGGAATCCGCGGCTTAGATGTCGAAGTAAAGCTCGAACTCGTGCGGGTGCGGGCGCAGCTGGATCGGGGCGATTTCCGCCGTGCGCTTGTAGTCGATCCACGTCTCGATCAGGTCGGACGTGAAGACGCCGCCCGCCTGGAGGTACTCGTTGTCGGCCTCCAGGGCCTCCAGTACCGCCGGGAGGGAGGTCGGGACCTGGGGGACGCCCGCGTGCTCCTCGGGGGCGAGCTCGTAGAGGTCCTTGTCGATCGGCTCGGCCGGCTCGATCTTGTTCTTGATGCCGTCGAGGCCCGCGAGGAGGAGGGCCGAGAACGCCAGGTACGGGTTCGAGGACGGGTCCGGGGCGCGGAACTCGACGCGCTTCGCCTTCGGGTTCGAGCCCGTGATCGGGATGCGCATCGCGGCGGAGCGGTTGCGCTGCGAGTACACCAGGTTGACCGGGGCCTCGAAGCCGGGGACCAGGCGGTGGTAGGAGTTCACCGTCGGGTTGGTGAAGGCGAGCAGCGACGGGGCGTGCTTGAGGATGCCGCCGATGTAGTAGCGGGCGGTGTCCGACAGGCCCGCGTAGCCCTGCTCGTCGTAGAAGAGCGGCTCGCCGGCGGTCCACAGGGACTGGTGCACGTGCATGCCCGAGCCGTTGTCGCCGAAGATCGGCTTCGGCATGAAGGTCGCGGTCTTGCCGTTGCGCCACGCGACGTTCTTCACGATGTACTTGAAGAGCATCAGGTCGTCGGCCGCGGCCAGCAGCGTGTTGAACTTGTAGTTGATCTCCGCCTGGCCGGCCGTGCCCACCTCGTGGTGCTGGCGCTCGACCTGGAGGCCGGACTTCTCCAGCTCCAGGGAGATCTCGGCACGCAGGTCGGCGAAGTGGTCGACCGGCGGGGCCGGGAAGTAGCCGCCCTTGTAGCGGACCTTGTAGCCGCGGTTGTCCTCGACCGCACCGGTGTTCCAGGCGCCGGCCTCGGAGTCGATGTGGTAGAAGCCCTCGTTCGCGGCGGTGCTGAAGCGCACGCTGTCGAAGACGTAGAACTCGGCCTCGGGGCCGAAGTACGCGGTGTCCGCGATGCCGGTCGACGCGAGGTAGGCCTCGGCCTTCTTGGCGATGTTGCGCGGGTCGCGGCTGTACTGCTCACCCGTGATCGGGTCGTGGATGAAGAAGTTGATGTTCAGCGTCTTGTCGCGGCGGAAGGGGTCCAGGCGCGCGGTCGACAGGTCGGCGCGCAGCGCCATGTCGGACTCGTGGATGGCCTGGAAGCCACGGATCGACGAGCCGTCGAAGGCGAGCTCCTCGGACGGGTCGAACGCCGTCGCCGGAATCGTGAAGTGCTGCATCACGCCGGGAAGATCGCAGAACCGGACGTCGACCATCTTGACGTCGTTGTCCGCGATGTACTTCTTGGCGTCGTCGGCGTTCTGGAACATCCAACTCCTCCTACTCCCGTCCGGGGGAGACGGGGTTGTAGCTCGTGGTGCGGCCAGTGCGGTGGCACACGCTGGACCTGACCATAGGCAGGCGGGATTTCTCAAGCGTGACCCGTTTGTTTCGCCCAAGTTAACCGGGGCCGGGGTAGGCGGCACATCAAGACCCGTATAAATAGGATAAATGCGGCCCTCCCGGCCATCCCGGGGGCGGGGCCCCGAACACCGGCCGGTACCGTGGAAGCGTGGACAACAGGCAAGCAATCGGATCGTGGCTCTCCGGGCCCCGCGCGGCGGCCGAGGAGATGGGCGTCGACTTCGGTTACCGGGGCGAGCAGCTCGGTCTGCCGGAGGAGGGGCCGGGCGCCATCGCCCCCCTGGGTCGGCGCTTCGGCGCCATCTTCATCGACTGGTCGGTGAGCGCCCTGATCGCATACGGGCTCCTCGCGCACCGCACCCTCCACCTCACCAACAACTGGGCGCTCGTCGTCTTCCTGGTGATGAGCATCCTGACCGTCGGCACGGTCGGCTTCACCCCCGGCAAGCGCATCCTGGGCCTGCGCCTGATCGCCGAGGGCGGCGGCCGCCTCGGCTTCTTCCGGTCCCTGCTCCGCAGCGTGCTGCTGTGCCTCGCCATCCCGGCCCTGGTCTGGGACCGCGACGGCCGAGGCCTCCACGACCGCCTGGCGCGCGCGATCCAGGTCCGGATCTAGTTCCCGTACGTACGGGAAGGGGCGCCCCAGAGGGGCGCGGGGCTGTCACATTGTGCGGCTCCGCCGCGTGGGCGCGACCAGCCACGCACGGCCCGCGCCCGAACGCGTACGCACGGGAAAGGGCGGCCCGGACCTCTCGGTCCGGGCCGCCCTTTCCCGTACATGCACGTAAGTGCTTAGCGCGCCTTCCCGCCGCGCGGCATCCGCATCCCCTTGGGCATCGGCCCCTTGGGAAGCGGCATGTTGCTCATCAGGTCGCCCATCGCGCGCAGCCGGTCGTTGGCCGCGGTGACCTGCGGCCCCGCCAGGACGCGCGGGAGCTTCAGCAGCGTGGTGCGGAGCTTCTTCAAGGGCACCTGGCCCTCTCCGTCGCCGACCATCACGTCGTGGACGGGTACGTCCACCACGATCCGCGCCATCTTCTTCTTCTCGGCCGCCAGCAGCGACTTCACCCGGTTCGGGTTGCCCTCGGCCACCAGCACGATGCCGGCCTTGCCGACCGCCCGGTGCACGACGTCCTGGCTGCGGTTCATCGCCACCGCCGGGGTCGTCGTCCAGCCGCGGCCGATGTTCTGGAGCACCGCGGCCGCGGCCCCCGGCTGTCCTTCCATCTGCCCGAAGGCAGCGCGCTCGGCACGGCGTCCGAAGACGATCGCCATGGCGAGGAAGGCCAGCAGGAAGCCGAGAATGCCCAGGTAGATGGGGTGACCGATCCAGAACCCGAACGCGAGGAAGACACCGAAGGTGACGATTCCCACTGCCGCGACGACGAGACCGACCTTCGAGTCGGCCTTGCGGGTCATCTTGTAGGTCAGGGCGATCTGCTTCAGTCGCCCGGGGTTCGCAGTAGTGTCTGCGTTTTCCTTCCTCGCCATGAACTGAAGTTTACGTGGCCTAGGACCGACGGCTAGCCACGGCCTCCAGTACATGCTGCGCCTCGGTCCGGTCCTTGGCCCGACGGCGGTCCTCCAGGACCGCGGTCCAGGCGTTACGGCGGGCCGTGCGCTGGCCGGCGCCCATCAGGAAGGTCTCCATGGCGCGCAGTGCGTCGGTGACGGACGGGAGCGCGGTGGCGCGTACGGTCGTCGCGGACTGCATCATGAGGTCCTCCCCAGGACGGGAACCGATACGGAACGGAACGGGGCGTGCGCGCGGGCTCACGCTCGGGGGCGTGCGCGGTGCGTGAATCCAGCGTCACTGACTGGTGTTACCAGGGCGTGTCCGAACGGTCAAACACCAATGAAACCTTGACGCGCCCCGGTGAAACGCTGACGCGGCCCGTACACACCTCCTACCTGCGAAGGGTGTACGAGCCGCGTCGAATCGGCCGCTACTGGCCGGTAGTGTCTTGTGCGTGAATTCACACGCGGTGCGCGCGGGCGAATCGGTCGCGGACGGTCACACGCCGACGGCGGTGCCCTCCGTCGAAGCCGTCGAGATCGTCGAAGCCGTCGCGCCCCGGCGCTCCATGGCCTGCTGGAAGAGCCGGCCCGCGCGGTACGAGGAGCGGACCAGCGGGCCCGACATCACACCGGAGAAGCCGATCTCGTCGGCCTCCTCCTTGAGCTCCACGAACTCCTGCGGCTTCACCCAGCGCTCCACCGGGTGGTGGCGCAGCGACGGCCGCAGGTACTGCGTGATGGTGATCAGCTCGCAGCCCGCGTCGTGCAGGTGCTGGAGCGCCTCGCTGACCTCCTCGCGGGTCTCGCCCATGCCGAGGATCAGGTTCGACTTGGTCACCAGGCCGAAGTCGCGGGCCTGGGTGATGACGTCGAGCGAGCGCTCGTAGCGGAAGCCGGGGCGGATCCGCTTGAAGATCCGGGGCACCGTCTCGACGTTGTGCGCGAAGACCTCGGGGCGGGACGAGAAGACCTCGGCCAGCTGCTCGGGCACCGCGTTGAAGTCGGGGGCGAGCAGTTCGACCTTGGTGCGGCCGTCGGCGCGGTCCGCCGTCTGCGCGTGGATCTGGCGCACGGTCTCCGCGTACAGCCAGGCTCCGCCGTCCGCCAGGTCGTCGCGGGCGACGCCGGTGATCGTGGCGTAGTTCAGGTCCATGGTGACCACGGACTCGCCCACACGGCGGGGCTCGTCACGGTCGAGCGCCTCGGGCTTGCCCGTGTCGATCTGGCAGAAGTCGCAGCGCCGGGTGCACTGGTCGCCGCCGATGAGGAAGGTCGCCTCGCGGTCCTCCCAGCACTCGAAGATGTTGGGACAGCCCGCCTCCTGGCAGACCGTGTGCAGCCCCTCGCTCTTCACCAGGGCCTGCATCTTGGTGTACTCGGGGCCCATCTTCGCCCGGGTCTTGATCCACTCGGGCTTGCGCTCGATGGGGGTCTGGCTGTTCCGGACCTCCAGGCGCAGCATCTTGCGTCCGTCGGGTGCGACTGCGGACACGACGTGCTCCCTATGACTTCGATTCTTCGGCGGACACCAGGGTACGCCCGTTATTTGCGTGGCATTACGTCTGGCCAACCCACGGCCAAGGGGGCGCATTCCCGTACCGGGGGCGCCCGGGGCGTACTAGGCGGTAGCGCGCTCGATCTCCCTGGGCGCCAGTTCCGCGTGTTCCAGGATGTCCTTGAGGTGCTTCTCGACGACCGGCAGGACGTCGGCGATCGTGATCTCGCGGCCCAGTTCGTACGAGAGCGAGGTCACACCCGCGTCGCGGATGCCGCACGGCACGATCCTGTCGAACCAGGTGTTGTCCGGGTTCACGTTCAGCGCGAAGCCGTGCATGGTCACGCCCTTGGCGACGCGGATGCCGATCGCGGCGAGCTTGCGGTCCTCGCGGCGCTGGCCCGCGTTGGAGGGCGCGTACTCCGGGCCGTTCAGACGCGGGTCGAACTCGTCGTCGGTGAGCCGGGGGTCGAAGTCGAGGGAGAGCCCGGCGGGCTTGGGGCGCTGCTCCACCGGGTCGCCGAGCACCCACACCCCGCTGCGGCCCTCGACCCGGGTGGTCTCCAGGCCGAAGTCGGCGGCGGTGCGGATCAGCGCCTCCTCCAGGCGGCGCACGTGCGCGACCACGTCCACCGGGCGCGGCAGCTTCTGGATCGGGTAGCCGACCAGCTGGCCCGGGCCGTGCCAGGTGATCTTGCCGCCCCGGTCCACGTCCACGACCGGAGTGCCGTCCAGGGGGCGCTCGCTGGGGTCCGTGCGCCGGCCCGCCGTGTAGACCGGCGGGTGCTCCAGGAGCAGGCAGGTGTCCGGGATCTCGTCGGCGAACCGGGCCGCGTGCACCCGCCGCTGCTCGTCCCAGGCCTCCTGGTACTCGACCGCGTCGTCGCCGAAACCCAGTCGGACAAATCGCAGCTCGTTCACGCCCGGCTCCTCACCCAGTGCATACATGCGCCTCAGCCACTGTACGACCGCGTTCGACGGCAGCGTGCGGCGGGCAGAAACGGCACCTCCTCACACGATCGGATGAATGCGGGGCGAAGGCGGCGGTCAGGGCGGTATTGACCGCTAAATTCCCCCCGTTCCATGAGGGCTGCCCGCTTGGCCCGGAAGGCAGGAGATCGCACAGCTGATGACGGAACGACCCGCGCAGCGCACGCCCAACCGCCAGCTCGCCGCGCTCATCGCGGAGGCCGGGTTCTCCAACGCGGGCCTCGCGCGCCGTGTGGACCAGCTCGGCCTGGAGCACGGACTGGATCTGCGGTACGACAAGACGTCGGTGACCAGGTGGCTGCGCGGGCAGCAGCCACGCGGCACCACGCCCGCGCTGATCGCCGAGGTGTTCACCCGGCGCCTGGGGCGCAGACTCTCGGCACAGGACCTGGGGCTCGACGCTTGCGCGCCGGTGTACGCCGGTCTGGAGTTCGCGGCGACCCCGGAGGAGGCCGTCGACATCGTCAGCGGTCTGTGGCGCAAGGACTCAGGGAGCCACATCGAACTTCGCAAGATCGCGTTCACCCCGGCCGGGCTGGTGGTGCCCAGCAGGGACTGGTTGATCGGGCGGGCCGACGAACGTGTCGGCCACGGCGACCCGTCCCCGCGCTTCTCGGGCGAGGCGGCCGCCGCCGGGCCGCGCATCCCCAGCCAGGGCCGCCCGGGCGTGCCCCGGCAGCGCACCTCGGACCGGGGCCCCGGACAGCGGGTGACCAGCGGCGACATCGCGGCCCTTCGCTCGGTCGGGGAGCTCTTCCGCACCCTGGACCACGCCTACGGCGGCGGCCACGCGCGCCAGGCCCTGGTGCGCTATCTGGAGCACGAGGCCGAGCCGATGCTGCGTGGCAGCTACGGCGAGAACATCGGCCGCAGGCTCTTCGCGGCGGCTGCCGACCTCACCCGCCTCGCGGGCTGGACCTCGTACGACATCGCGGCGCACGGTCTGGCGCAGCGGTACTTCGTCCAGGCGCTGCGGCTCGCGCAGGCGGCGGGCGACCGGGCGTACGGGTCGTATGTGCTGGTCACGATGAGCCGCCAGGCCGTCTACCTCGGCCACGGCCGGGAGGCGGTGCAGCTGGCGCGGGTCGCCCAGCAGGGCGTCGGCTCCTCGGCGCCGCCGGTGGTGCAGGCGCTGCTGCACTCCGTGGAGGCGCGCGGGCACGGGGTGCTCGGCGAGATCCGGGCGTGCACGGCCTCGCTGGTGCGGGCGGAACGGGCGATGGAGGCGGCCCGGCCGGGCGACGACGTGCCGCACTGGGCGCGGTTCTTCGACGACGCGCAGCTTGCGGACGAGTTCGGCCACTGCCACCGCGACCTCCAGCAGTACCGGGCGGCCGCGCAGCACGCCGAGCGCTCCCTCCAGCTGCGCGCCCCCGCGTACGCCCGCTCACGGCTCTTCTGCCGGGTGGTCCTGGCCTGCGCCCGGCTCGGCCTGGGCGAGCTCGACCAGGCCTGTGCGCTGGCCGCGGAGGCTGCGCAGCAGGCGAGTGAGATGCGGTCGGTCCGGGCGACGGAGTATGTGCGGGACTTCGAGCGCCGCCTGGAGCCGTACCGGGACGCGGCGGCGGTACGGACGTATCGCGACCGGGTGGCTGCGCTCGGGTAGGTGGTGGGGCGCCCACGGGGCGGGTGCGTTGCTGTTGCCTCGCGGCCGCCCCGTGTGGGTGGCTGGTCGCGCAGTTCCCCGCGCCCCTAAACCCTCTTGCGTCTGCGGACCGTGCTGGGTTGCTCGCGTCAGTTCCCCGCGCCCCTAGGAATGCCGCTGTGCGGCAACTTCCTGGGCGCCCCGAAGGGGCGCATTCAGGGGCGCGGGGAACTGCGCGACCAGCCGTCGACGGTCCGCAGACGAACCACCGCAGGCGGAAGCGGGTCAGGCCGCGGGCCGGATTGCCGAGGGAGCCTGGGACGCCGTGCGCAACCCCAGGTCCGCCAGGATCGCGTGTGCGGCCCTGCGGCCCGAGTACAGGGCGCCCTGGACGGTGCTGGTGTCGCGGTGGTCCCCGCAGACGTACAGGCCGGCCAGGAGGCGCACCGGGCGGCGTATGTCATGGGGCGCGGGCATCGCCGGGACCGCCTCCGGGGTGTGCCGGACGGCGAGCAGGTCCCAGCCGGCCGTCGACGTCCCGTACAGCCGGGCCAGATGCGCCAGGACCGAGGCCTCCAGGTCCGGCGGCGGGGGCCCGAGCACGGTGGAGCTGACGAGCGCCCGGCCGTGCGGCGCGCGCGCCGGGTCGACCTCGCTCATCACCACCGTGTGCGCCACCGGGCCGCTCCTGTCCGCGTCGAGCAGCAGCGCGGGTTCGGCCAGCGGGGGCGCGGGGGCGGTGTGGTGGACCACCGTCACCGGGTGGAACGGCGGCACCCGGAGTCCGGGCAGCAGCTCGGCGGCGGCGCGCGCGTCCGTGGCGAGCAGCAGCGAGCGGCAGCCGAGGACGCCGTGGTCGGCGGTGGTCACGGAGGTCGTGGCGACCGAGGTGACCTTCACACCGGTACGGACCGTGCCGGGCGGCAGCGCGGCCGCGAGCAGCTCCGGCAGCACCGAGGCGCCCCCCGACGGCACGCACAGCCGGCCGCGCGCGAAGCCGCGCAGGGCGAGGTCGGCGCAGCGGCTGGAGGTGGTGAGGTCGGGGTCGCAGAGGAGCGCGGAGAGCAGGGGGCGTACGAACCCGTCCAGGGTGCGGGCGGGCAGACCGCGGGTCTGCAGGGCTGCCCCGATGGGCAGTTCGGGCCGGGCGAGCAGCCGCTCGACGGGGGTCGCGGCGAGGCGGGCGAGCGACGCGCCGAGCCGGGCCTGGTCGAGCGCGCCGCCGAGCGGGGTCGGGGCGCCGCGGGAGCCGCCCCGCGCGGAGCTCCTCGGCACGCCCCTGGGGCCTCCCCGGGGGGCGCTCGCCAGGGCGCGCGCTGCGGCGAGTGCGCCCCGCGCGCTCCGTGGCACGCCCGCCCGGTAATGGCGGCCCGCGCTGTGGACGAGCACCCCGGGCGCGAACGCGCTCAGGGCCAGGCCGTCCAGGCCGGGCGTGCGCATCAGCTCCGGATACGAGGTGGAGAGCAGCTGGCCGATCCGGTCGAGGCGGAAGCCGTCGAGGTGCTCGGTGGACATGCGCCCGCCCACCTCCCCGGCGGCCTCCAGAACCATGACCGTGACCCCCGCGCCGGTCAGCTGATGAGCCGCTGACAGGCCGGCGAGCCCGGCCCCCACGATGACGACGTCCGCATGGTGTGCGGTGCTGAGCACGTGCCCCTCCCTGAGGTCGGCGCGGATTGGTGGAGGCCTCATGCCCCCAACCGGCCCACGAAATGCAGGAGTTCGGAGAGAGAGTAGAAAGCGCGGTCGAATCCGCGACTCGCGCACGCGACCGGGCACGGAGGCACGCGCCCGCATGCCGTGCGCCGGTGCTGTTCCGGACGGGCGACAGGTAGGGGCCGCTGCCGCCGTCCTGCCCCTACCGCTACCGCGCCACCCCTACCGCGCCACCGCCCCGATCGCCTCGTCGATCCCCGGGAAGGCGAACCGGAAGCCCGAGTCCAGGAGGCGGCGGGGGAGGACCCGTTGGCTGCCCAGGACGTCCTCCGCGAACTCGCCAAGGGCCAGCCGGATCGCCGGGGCCGGGACCGGGAAGAGCGCCGGGCGGTGCAGGGCGCGGGCCATCGCCGCCGTCACCTCGCGGTTGGTGACCGGCTCAGGGGCCGTCAGGTTCACCGGGCCGGACAGCTCGGGGGTGTCGAGCAGGTGCCGCAGCGCCGCGATGTGGTCGTGCTGGGAGATGAACGACCAGTACTGGCGGCCGCTGCCCAGCCGCCCGCCGAGCCCCGCCCGGAAGATCGGGAAGAGCCTGCCCCAGGCGCCGCCCTCGCGGGCCACCACCAGACCGGTGCGCGCGAACACCGTACGGACGCCCGCCTCCTGCGCCGGGGCCGCCGCCTCCTCCCACTCCACGCAGACCCCCGCCAGGAAGCCGTCGCCGGGCGGCGCCTCCTCGTCCACCGCGCGCGTGCCCGTATCGCCGTAGTAGCCGATCGCCGTGCCGCACACCAGCACCTTCGGCGGCACGTCGAGCGAGGCCAGGGCCTCGGCGAGGGCGGCCGTGCCGAGCACCCGGCTGTCGCGGATCTCCTTCTTGTACGCGGCGGTCCACCGGTGGTCCCCGACCCCGGCACCGGCCAGATGGACCACGGCCTCGCACCCGGCGAGCCCGGCCGTGTCCACATACTGCCGCTTCGGGTCCCACTCGACCTCGTCGCCGGCCCGCGCCGGGCGCCGCACCAGCCGGACGAGGTCGTGCCCGTCCGCCCGCAGTGACTGCGCGAGCGCCGTGCCGATGAGCCCCGTCGAGCCCGTGATCGCGATCCGCATGCCGCCTTCTCCCGATGGTGGAGGGTGCCCCGCTCCGGGGCGGAAACCATGCTTCCGTACCGGCCCCCCGATGGCACAGTGGCCCCATGCCCGATCCGCACATACGCCCCGCCCGTCACATCGACGAAGCCGCCCTCGCCGAGCTCGACCGCGACGTCTGGTCGCCGGTGCACTCCGTCCAGCCCCGGCCCGAGCCGCCGTTCGCGCCGTTCTTCGACCCCGCCAACCCGCCCGCGTACTACCTCGTGGCCGAGCTCGACGGCCGGGTGGCCGGATATCTGCGTCTGGTCCGGGCCACCCGGCTCGACTGCAACAACCACGTACGCCAGATCCAGGGCCTGGCCGTCGCCGACCGCGCCCGGGGCAAGGGCGTGGCCCGCGCCCTGCTGCGCGCTGCCATGGACGAGTCGAGGCGCCAGGGCGCCCGGCGGCTGACCCTGCGCGTCCTGGGCCACAACACGCCCGCCCGGGGGCTCTACGAGTCGGAGGGCTTCGCCGTCGAGGGCGTTCTGCCCGGAGAGTTCCTGCTGGACGGGGAGTACGTGGACGACGTGCTGATGGGGCGCTCGCTCACCGAGTGACGTAGAACAGGAGATAGCAGCAGAAACCCGGCGGCCGAGGAGCTTCGCCATGGTGGACGAGGGCGCGTCCGGGCTGCTGCCGGTCGCCCCCCGGCCGCTGTGGCAGCGGGCGCTCCCGGTGGTGGTCCTCGCCGGGATCACGGCCGCCCAGCTCGGCACCCCCAACGGGGTCGAGCTCGGCTACTTCCTGGCCGCCGTGCCGCCCCTCGCCGCCTTCGCCTACGGCCCGGTCGGCACCGTCGTCCTGGCCACCGTCACCTTCGCCGGCGTCCTGCTGCCGCACACCCGCGACTGGTACCCGCACCCCGGCGACATCCTCACCCTCGCGGTCGTCGTGGTCTTCAGCATCGTGGTGGCCCGGCTGCGCCAGCGCCGCGACCACCAGCTGGTGACCGTCCGTACCGTCGCCGAGGCCGCCCAGCTCGCGGTGCTGCCGCCGCTGCCGGAGGAGGTGGGGCGGGTGCGCTGCGCCGGGCTCTACCAGGCCGCGCAGCGCGGCACCCTGGTCGGCGGCGACTTCTACGACGTGCGCGAGGGCCCGCACGGCGTACGGGCGGTGGTCGCGGACGTCCAGGGCCACGGCCTGGCGGCGGTCGGCACGGTGGCCGCGCTGCTCGGCGCCTTCCGCGAGGCGGTCCTCGACGAGCCCACGCTGCCGGGCGTCGCCGCCCGCCTCGACCGCCGCCTGGTGGTCGACGCGGAGCCGGACGGGTCCGGCGAGCTGTTCGCGACCGCGCTGCTCCTGGAGTTCCCGCCGGACGAGCCCGTCGTACGGGTGGTGAGCTGCGGCCACCCCCGGCCGTTCCTGCTGCGCGGCCGCACCGCTGCCGAACTGGCCGCCGAGCCCGCGCCGCCACTGGGCCTCGGCCTCGCGGGCCTCGCGCCGCCCCGGGAGCTACGGGTGGAGCTCGCCGAGGGGGACAGGATCCTCGCGTACACGGACGGGGTGACCGAGGCGCGCGACGCGGCCGGGGCCTTCTATCCGCTGGGGGAGCGGCTGGCGGCGCTGGCCCCGGGCGACGGCCTCGCCGCACTCACCGAGGCGGTACGGGACGACCTGGTCCGGTACGCGGGCCGGGCCAAGGACGACGTGGCCCTGCTCGCATTGGCCCCAGTGAACGGCCACCAGGGCTCCTAGGGCCGGACAGGCCCTAGACCGGCGTGCCGAATCGTTCCCACAGACGGGGGAACCGATCCGCCAGGGCGCGGTCGTCCTCGAAGTCGATCGGTGTGCCCAGCGGTTCGGAGGGCTGGGGCGAGATGCCCAGATCGGGCGCCACGGCCCCGGTGAGCTGCTCGTACGCCTCGTCCGCCGCGTAGCCGAGGTCCTCGCCGTCGCCGTCGATCTCCTCGTCGAAGTCCTCCAGGAGCTCGGCGAGGTGGTCCGGGCCGTGCAGGGCGCCCTCGAACACCTCACGGCCCTGGCCGATGAGCCAGCAGCGGAAGTAGTCGAACGCGTCGTCGCTGGCGCCGCCGAGCAGCACCGCCGCCGCGCCCCACAGTTCCCAGGCGTAGGCGCGGTTGTAGCGGGCCTCGAAGTGCCTGGCGAAGTCCAGGACGGATTCCGGGTCGAGCTGCAGCAAGCGCTCCACCAGCAGCTCCGCATGGTCCTCGGGGTCGCCCTCGGCGTCCTCGCGGGTGCTGTCGATCAGCTCCCAGAATTCCGTCTCGTCCATCACGGGATCCAGCATCGTGGCTGGCGGGTGGCCGCGCACGCGGAGCCGCGCAAATCAGCCCTTCGGGCGGCCGGATCGAACCACTCGCCCCAGCCGCCGAAGGAAGCGCGGGTACGCCCGAGGGGCACGGCAGCAGCCGTGCCCCTCGGGCGTACTGGTTCCTCCGGCCTTACAGGCCGTACCGCTCGCGGGCTTCCTTCACGGACGAGGCCTTGACCTCGCCGCGGCGGGCCAGCTGGGCCAGGGCCGCGACCACGATCGACTGGGCGTCGACGCCGAAGTGGCGGCGGGCCGCGGCGCGGGTGTCGGAGAGGCCGAACCCGTCGGCGCCGAGCGAGGAGTAGTCCTGCTCGACCCACTGCGCGATCTGGTCCGGGACCTGGCGCATGTAGTCGCTGACCGCGAGGACCGGGCCCTCGGCACCGGCCAGCGCCTGGCGTACGTACGGCACGCGCTCCTCGCCGCGCAGCAGCGCGGCGTCCGCCTCCAGGGCGTCGCGGCGCAGCTCGGTCCAGGAGGTCGCGGACCACACGTCGGCGGCCACGCCCCACTCCTCGGCGAGCAGCTTCTGGGCCTCAAGGGTCCAGTGGATCGCGGTGCCCGAGCCGAGCAGCTGGATGCGCGCGGGGTTGGCGGCCGCCACGTTCAGCCCGGCCGACTCGGCCGTGTTGAAGCGGTAGAGGCCCTTGATGATGCCCTCGTCGATCCCGGCAGGCTTGGCGGGCTGCGGCATCGGCTCGTTGTAGACGGTGAGGTAGTAGAAGACGTTCTGGTCCTCGTCCGGAGCCGCCTCGCCGTACATCCGGCGCAGACCGTCCTTGACGATCGTGCCGATCTCGTACGCGAACGCCGGGTCGTAGGTGAGCGCCGCCGGGTTGGTCGCGGCGATCACCGGCGAGTGGCCGTCGGCGTGCTGCAGGCCCTCACCGGTCAGCGTCGTACGACCGGCGGTGGCACCCACCAGGAAGCCGCGGCCGAGCTGGTCGCCGAGCTGCCACATCTGGTCGGCGGTGCGCTGCCAGCCGAACATCGAGTAGAAGATGTAGAACGGGATCATCGCTTCGCCGTGCGTGGAGTACGCGGACGACGCGGCGATGAAGTCGGCCATCGAACCGGCCTCGGTGATCCCCTCGTTGAGGATCTGGCCGTCCTTCGCCTCGCGGTAGTACATCAGCTGGTCGCGGTCGACCGGCTCGTACGTCTGACCCTTCGGCGAGTAGATGCCGAGCGAGGGGAAGAGCGACTCCATACCGAAGGTACGGGCCTCGTCCGGGACGATCGGGACCCAGCGCTTGCCGGTCTCCTTGTCGCGGATGAGGTCCTTGACCAGGCGGACGAATGCCATGGTGGTGGCCATGGACTGGTTGCCGGAGCCCTTGTCGAAGGCGGCGAACGCCTTGTCGGCCGGGGCGGGCAGCGGGGCGAGCGCGTGCGTACGACGGGCCGGGGCGGGCCCACCGAGGGCGGCGCGCCGCTCCTGGAGGTAACGGACCTCGGGAGAGTCGACACCGGGGTGGCCGTAGGGCACGACACCGTCGACGAACTGCGAGTCCGAGATCGGCAGTTCGAGAAGATCCCGCATGTTCTTGAACTCGTCGTTCGAGAGCTTCTTCATCTGGTGGTTCGCGTTCTTGGACGCGAAGCCCTCACCGAGGGTGAAGCCCTTGACGGTCTGCGCCAGGATGACCGTCGGCGCGCCCTTGAACTCCAGGGCGGCCTTGTACGCGGCGTACACCTTGCGGGGCTCGTGGCCACCGCGCGAAAGGTGGAAGCACTCAAGGATCTTGTCGTCGGAGAGCAGCTTCGCCATCTCGACGAGTGCCGGGTCCTTGCCGAAGAAGTCCGCGCGGATGTAGGCCGCGTCACGCGTCTGGTACGTCTGCACCTGCGCGTCCGGGACCTCGCGCAGCCGGCGGACCAGCGCGCCGGTGGTGTCGAGCGCGAACAGCTCGTCCCAGGCGCCGCCCCACAGCGACTTCACGACGTTCCAGCCGGCGCCGCGGAACTGGGCCTCCAGCTCCTGCACGATCTTGAAGTTGGCGCGGACCGGGCCGTCGAGGCGCTGCAGGTTGCAGTTGATGACGAAGGTGAGGTTGTCGAGGCCCTCACGCGCGGCGAGCGCGAGTGCGGCGGTCGACTCGGGCTCGTCCATCTCGCCGTCACCGAGGAAGGCCCACACGTGGGAGCCGGAGACATCCTTGATGTTGCGGTTGGTGAGATACCGGTTGAACCGGGCCTGGTAGATGGCGGAGAGCGGCCCGAGACCCATCGAAACGGTCGGGAACTCCCACAGCCAGGGCAGTCGGCGCGGGTGCGGGTAGGAGGGCAGGCCGTTGCCGCCGGACTCCTGCCGGAAGTTGTCGAGGTGCGTCTCGCCCAGGCGGCCGTCGAGGAAGGCGCGGGCGTAGATGCCGGGGGAGGCGTGGCCCTGGATGTAGAGCTGGTCGCCGGACCCGTCGCGCTCCTTCCCCTGGAAGAAGTGGTTGAAGCCGGTCTCGTACAGCCAGGCGGCGGAGGCGAAGGTGGCGATGTGGCCGCCGACGCCGTGCTTGGAGCCGCGGGTGACCATCGCGGCGGCGTTCCACCGGTTCCACGCCGTGATCCGGCGCTCCATCTCCTCGTCACCGTCGATGACGGGCTCGGCGGAGCTGGGGATGGTGTTGACGTAGTCCGTCTCCAGCAGCTTGGGCAGGGCCAGGCCCGCGCCCTCGGCGTGCTGGAGCGTGCGGCGCATCAGATACGCGGCCCGGTGGGGGCCGGCGGCCTTGGCGACGGCATCGAGGGAGGCCGCCCACTCGGCGGTCTCCTCGGTGTCACGATCCGGGAGCTGGTCGAGCTCGCTCGGAGACTTGGGCGTGGGGTCGATCATGATCGCCGCCTTCCGGACAGGAGGGGGGTGGAGAAAAGAGCCATGTCTGGCAGGACAGGGCGGTGGACCGGGTAAGTCCGCCGTCGACTGTAAGCCGCCGATCGATGATCGATCAAAGCGTTGAGCGAAAAACTTCTCGATATCGACAAAGTCGGCACAGGGTGCCGTGGATGGGGGCACGGGGTGCCTTGTTTTCGCAGGTGGGGCGGGGTTCGGATGAGCGGGGGTGCGGGAGTATGAGCGGGGGGTTGGTAGGCCCGGTGCTCGTCTGCGGGTTCGGTGGGGGCTGGTCGCGCAGTTCCCCGCGCCCCTGAAAGCGCCCCTTCGGGGCGCCCAGGGGATGGCGCGCAGCGGCATTCAAGGGGCGCGGGGAACTGCGCGACCAGCCACAGGCGACCCGCAGACGAACAGGGTCCGGGGCGGAGCCCCGACGCGGGGGTCCGGGGGTGCGGCTCCCGGGAGACCGCCCCGGAGGGTTCAGGCAACGGGCGGGGTGGGGGCTACGCCCGTGGGGCGCAGCCCAGGACGTGGGACTTGACCAGGGTGCCGATCCGCGGATCGTGCCGCCGGAACGCCGCCACCAGCTCCTCGTGCTCCTCCGCGTACGACTTCTGGACCGTGCCGAGCCAGCGGATGGACAGGGCCGTGAAGACCTCGATACCGAGGCCCTCCCAGGTGTGGAGGAGGACGCTGTTGTCCGCCGCCCGCACCAGCTCCCGATGGAACCCCACCGTGTGCCGGACCTGCGCGGTCCCGTCGGCCGCCGCGTCCGCCTCGTACAGCGCCGCCACATGCGGTTCCAGCGCCGAGCAGTCCGCGGCGAGGCGGTCCGCGGCCAGCTCGGCCGCGATCTGCTCCAGGCCGGCCCGGACGGGATAGCTCTCCTCCAGGTCGGCCGCCGTCAGGTTCCGTACGCGTACGCCCTTGTTGGGGGCCGACTCGATCAGGCGGAGGGACTCCAGCTCCCGCAGGGCCTCCCGGACGGGCGTCTGGCTCACCTGGAGCTCGACGGCGATCCGGCGCTCCACGATCCGCTCACCGGGCTTCCAGCGGCCGCTGACGATCCCCTCCACGATGTGCTCGCGGATCTGCTCGCGCAGCGAGTGGACGACGGGCGGGGTCATGAAGAGCTCCTTCACGCGAGCGGTGACCTCTAGACAATACGGCGGCGCCCCCACCAGGAATCACTCCGGGCGGGGGCGCCTTCGTCACAGACCGTACGGCCGCGGGTCCTACAGGCCGAGCTCGACCTCGAACTCGCCGGCCTCAAGGATCGCCTTGACGGCCGACAGGTAGCGGGCCGCGTCGGCGCCGTCCACCAGACGGTGGTCGTACGAGAGCGACAGGTACGTCATGTCGCGGATGCCGATGACCGTGCCCTCGGCCGTCTCGATGACCGCCGGGCGCTTGACCGTCGCGCCGATGCCCAGGATGGCGACCTGGTTCGGCGGCACGATGACCGTGTCGAACAGCGCACCGCGCGAGCCGGTGTTGCTGATCGTGAAGGTCGCGCCGGACAGCTCGTCCGGGGTGATCTTGTTGGCGCGGACCTTGCCGGCCAGCTCGGCCGTGGCCTTGGAGATACCGGCGAGGTTCAGACCGCCCGCACCCTTGATGACCGGCGTCATCAGACCCTTCTCGGAGTCCACGGCGATGCCGATGTTCTCCGAGTCGAAGTACGTGATGGTGCCCTCGTCCTCGTTGATCCGGGCGTTGATGACCGGGTGGGCCTTCAGCGCCTGGGCCGCCGCCTTCACGAAGAACGGCATCGGGGACAGCTTGACGCCCTCACGGGCGGCGAAGGAGTCCTTCGCGGCCGCGCGCAGCTTCATCAGCTTGGTGATGTCGACCTCGACGACCGAGGTCAGCTGGGCCTGCGAGTGCAGCGCCTTCATCATGTTGTCGCCGATGACCTTGCGCATGCGCGTCATCTTGACCGTCTGGCCGCGCAGCGGGGACGCCTCCAGGGAGGGGGCGGCCTTCGCGGCGGGGGCAGCGGCGGCGGCCGGCGCCGGAGCGGCGGCCTTGGCGGCCTCGGCCGCGGCGATGACGTCCTGCTTGCGGATACGGCCACCGACGCCGGTGCCCTTGACCGCGCCCAGGTCCACACCGGACTCGGAGGCGAGCTTGCGGACCAGCGGCGTGACGTACGCGCCGTCGTCGCCGGAGGTGGCGACCGGAGCCGGAGCCGGGGTCACCGGAGCCGGGGCGGCGACCGGCGCGGGCGCCGGGGTGGCCGGGGCGGCCACGGGGGCGGCCGGAGCCGGAGCCGGAGCGGCCGGGGCGGGCGCCGGAGCGGCGACCGGAGCCGGAGCAGGGGCAGCGGCCGGAGCCGGGGCGGCCGGGGCCGGAGCGGCGGCGGGCGCGGCACCGGCGGCGCCGATGACGGCCAGCTTGGCGCCGACCTCGGCGGTCTCGTCCTCGCCGACCACGATCTCAAGCAGCACACCGGCGACCGGGGCGGGGATCTCGGTGTCGACCTTGTCGGTGGAGACCTCAAGGAGCGGCTCGTCCTCGGCCACCTCCTCGCCGACCTGCTTCAGCCAGCGGGTGACGGTGCCCTCGGTGACGGACTCGCCCAGGGCGGGGAGCGTCACGTCGGTGCCGGCGGCGCCACCGGCGGGGGCGGCGGCCGGGACCTCGGCGGCGGGCGCCGGGGCGGCCGGAGCCTCGGCCACGGGGGCCGGGGCGGGAGCGGCGACGGGCTCGGCGGCCGGAGCCGCGGCCGGGGCCGGAGCGCCCGTGCCGTCGTCGATGATCGCCAGCTCGGCGCCGACCTCGACGGTCTCGTCCTCGGCCACCTTGATGGAGGCCAGGATGCCGGAGGCGGGGGCCGGGATCTCGGTGTCGACCTTGTCGGTCGAGACCTCAAGCAACGGCTCGTCGGCCTCGACGCGCTCGCCCTCGGCCTTCAGCCAACGGGTGACAGTGCCCTCGGTGACGCTCTCGCCGAGCGCCGGAAGGGTTACGGAAACCGACATGGTTTCAGTTTCTCCTTACAGATTTGCGGAAGTGGTCGTCGCGCCCGAGGGCAATCAGTCGTGGGAGTGCAGCGGCTTGCCGGCCAGCGCCAGGTGCGCCTCGCCGAGAGCCTCGTTCTGCGTCGGGTGCGCGTGGATGAGCTGCGCGACCTCGGCCGGCAGAGCCTCCCAGTTGTAGATCAGCTGGGCCTCGCCGACCTGCTCGCCCATACGGTCACCGACCATGTGGACGCCGACCACGGCACCGTCCTTGACCTGGACGAGCTTGATCTCGCCCGCGGTCTTGAGGATCTTGCTCTTGCCGTTGCCCGCGAGGTTGTACTTCAGAGCGACGACCTTGTCCGCACCGTAGATCTCCTTGGCCTTGGCCTCGGAGATGCCGACGGAGGCGACCTCGGGGTGGCAGTACGTCACGCGCGGCACACCGTCGTAGTCGATCGGGACGGTCTTGAGACCGGCCAGACGCTCCGCCACCAGGATGCCCTCGGCGAAGCCGACGTGCGCGAGCTGGAGGGTCGGGACGAGGTCGCCGACCGCGGAGATGGTGGGCACGTTGGTGCGCATGTACTCGTCGACGAGGACGTAGCCGCGGTCCATCGCGACGCCCTGCTCCTCGTAACCGAGGCCCTGCGAGACCGGGCCGCGGCCGATGGCGACGAGGAGGACCTCGGCCTCGAACTCCTTGCCGTCGGCCAGCGTGACCTTGACACCGTTCTGGGTGTACTCGGCCTTCTGGAAGAAGGTGCCCAGGTTGAACTTGATGCCGCGCTTGCGGAACGCGCGCTCAAGAAGCTTCGAGGAGTTCTCGTCCTCGGCCGGGACGAGGTGCTTGAGGCCCTCGACGACGGTGACGTCGGTGCCGAAGGACTTCCACGCCGAGGCGAACTCGACGCCGATGACGCCGCCGCCCAGGATGATCGCGGACTGCGGGACCCGGTCCAGGGTCAGCGCGTGGTCCGAGGAGATGATGCGGTTGCCGTCGATCTCCAGGCCCGGCAGCGACTTCGGCACGGAGCCGGTCGCCAGGAGGACATGGCGGCCCTGGACGCGCTGCCCGTTGACGTCGACCGAGGTGGGCGACGACAGACGGCCCTCACCCTCGATGTACGTCACCTTGCGGGAGGCGACCAGGCCCTGGAGGCCCTTGTAGAGGCCCGAGATCACGTCGTCCTTGTACTTGTGGACGGCCGCGATGTCGATGCCCTCGAAGGTGGCCTTGACACCGAACTGCTCGGCCTCGCGCGCCTGGTCGGCGATCTCACCGGCGTGCAGCAGGGCCTTGGTGGGGATGCAGCCGTTGTGCAGGCAGGTGCCGCCGAGCTTGTTCTTCTCGATCAGTGCGACGTCCAGGCCCAGCTGCGCTCCGCGCAGGGCCGCGGCGTAGCCGCCACTGCCACCGCCGAGGATCACTAGGTCGAAAACGGTGCTGGCGTCGTTCGCCACGTCACGTCCTCCATGCATGTGCGCCGGGCGCCGGACATCTTTGTCCCCTTCGGGTGATGACCGGGCGGCGGCTGGTGTTCGGCCGCTTGTCTTCGTCGGCCCTGTGGTGGGGGCCCTGTCCTGCCGAGAACCCATCTTCGCACTTGTTGCCGGAAGGCGGGACGCGGGGCCGGGCTCTGAGACGGGCGACCGTCCCCTCGGGAGGGCGATCGCCGTCTGCGTACCTGTGGATTTCGTCCAGAGCGGAATCCACACGTATACGGGGGGTGAACACGAACGGCCTCAGGCATATGCCCGAGGCCATCGGTGTCACACGGCGTCAGCCGAGCTCGCCGTCGGCGGTGCGCTCGGCGAGGCGGACCAGGGTGCGGACCGCGGAACCGGTGCCGCCCTTGGGGGTGTAGCCGAAGGGGCCGCCCTCGTTGTAGGCCGGGCCCGCGATGTCCAGGTGGGCCCAGGTGATGCCCTCGCCCACGAACTCCTTCAGGAACAGACCGGCCACCAGGCCGCCGCCCATCCGCTCGCCCATGTTGGCGATGTCGGCGGTCGGGGAGTCCATGCCCTTGCGCAGGTCGGCGGGGAGCGGCATCGGCCAGGACTGCTCGCCGGCCTCCTCGGCCGTCTCGTGGACGGCGGTGCGGAAGGCGTCGTCGTTGGCCATCACGCCGAACGTGCGGCTGCCGAGCGCCATCATCATGGCGCCGGTCAGGGTCGCCACGTCGACGATCGCGTCCGGGTTCTCCTCGGAGGCCTTGGCCAGGGCGTCGGCCAGCACGAGCCGGCCCTCGGCGTCGGTGTTGAGGACCTCGACGGTCTTGCCGCTGTACATGCGCAGCACGTCACCGGGGCGGGTGGCGGTGCCGGACGGCATGTTCTCGGCGAGCGCCAGCCAGCCGGTGACGTTCACCTTCAGGCCGAGGCGGGCGGCCGTGACGACGGCGGCGAAGACGGCGGCGGCGCCGGCCATGTCGCACTTCATCGTCTCGTTGTGGCCGGCCGGCTTCAGCGAGATGCCGCCCGAGTCGTAGGTGATGCCCTTGCCGACGTAGGCGAGGGACTTGGCCGCGGCCGGGTGGGTGTAGGCGATGCGCACCAGGCGGGGCGCGTTGGCGGAGCCGATGCCGACGCCGAGGATGCCGCCGAAGCCGCCCTTGGTGAGCGCCTTCTCGTCGAGCACCTGGACCTTGACGCCGTGCTCCTTGCCGGCCGCGGTGGCGACTGCGGCGAAGGATTCGGGGTAGAGGTCGTTCGGCGGGGTGTTCACCAGGTCGCGGGCGCGGTTGATCTCCTCGGCCAGCGTGATGGCGCGCTCGGCGGCCGCCTTGTGAGCCTTGTCACGCGGCTTGGCGCCGATCAAGGCGATTTCGGCCAGTGGCGCCTTCGCGCTCTTGCCGCCGTCCTGGTACGCGGTGAAGGCGTACGCACCGAGCAGCGCGCCCTCCGCGATGGCCGCCACGTCCTCGGCCGCCTCCACGGGCAGCGCGAACGCGGCCTTCTTGGTGCCGGTGAGTGCGCGGGCCGCGGCGCCGGCGGCGGACCGCAGCACCTCGGCGGCGAACGCCTCGTCCTTCTCGGGGGCCGTGCCGAGCCCGACCGCCAGCACGACCGGCGCCTTCAGGCCGGACGGCGACGGCAGCTTGGTCACCTCGCCCTCGGCACCGGAGGCGCCCAGGGTCTCCAGAACGCCGGCGAGCTTGCCGCCGAACGCCTTGTCCACGGCCTCGGCGCCCGGCGCGACGACCGGACCCGCCTTGGGGCCGGTGCCCTTGGCGATGCCGACGACCACGGCGTCGGCGCGCAGCGTCGCGGCACCGGCAGTGCTGAGAGTCAGAGCAGTCACGGTGGTGAAGTCTCTCTTCCGTTGAGTTTTCGAGCCGAGGGATGGGTCGGCTGTGCCCCGGCGCATCGTAAATCGGCCGAGTTGGGCGCGGATACGAGCGTACGCGCGCGGATGCGCTTCGATCACGGTGGCGGCAATTCACTCATCCGTGGTGTCTCTTCAACGTTTCCCCGCCAGACTGTGAGCGCTCAGTCACACTCGGCCCGTTCGGGCAAGGGCGCACGGGGCTCCTTTGCATCATCTCCACAGGTCCTCCCATGTGCGCGCATACGGAAGGACCCCCATGAGGGGGGAAACATTGAAGAAGGCGAACCGCTTGAACGCGGGCAGAGCCACCGTCGCGCTGCTCACCGCCGGCGTCCTGGTGGCGGGCATACCCGCCGCCGCGGCCGACACGACGGCGACACCTCCGCGCATCGACCTCAAGGTGCTCGTCCTGGACGACGGGGGCAGCGCGGTGGACGCGCTGGTGGCCCAGCTGAAGAGCATCGGGCTGCCGTACCAGACGGTGAAGCTGAACGACGCCGGGCGCCAGACGATCGATGCGGCATTCCTGAGCGACACGGTGAACGGGCGGCCCCGCGCCAAGTTCCAGGGCGTGGTGGCGCCCAACGAGATCCCGTTCGGCGCGGCCGACGCCCCCGAGCAGACCGCGCTCGCGGCGTACGAGAAGACCTTCGGCATCCGCCAGATTGACGCCTACACCTGGGCCCACCCCGAGGTCGGGCTCGACTACACCGACCAGAACGGCGGTTGGGCGGGCGTCCTGGACGGCGCCACGACCCAGGTCACCGCGGATGGCAAGGCCGGGCCGTTCAACTACCTCGACGGGCCGGTCCTCTTCGAGGACAACTCGGCCATGGTGTCGGAGAGTTACGGGTACGCGGGCCATCCCCGGGAGGGCTACAGCAGCTATCTCACCGCGCCCACCGGCGGTTCCCTGGTCGGGTCCTACACCCACGACGGGCGCAGCGAACTCGTCGTCACCTTCGCGTACAACCAGTACCAGGAGCAGTTCAAGGTACTTGCCCGCGGCATGGTGGAATGGCTGACTCAAGGCGTACACCTCGGGCAGAGCCGCAACTACTTTGCGGTGCATGTCGACGATGTCTTCGCGCCGGACGCCCGCTGGGACACCACGCTCAACTGCACGCCCGGTGACTTCGACTGTGCCGGGGGGAGCGGTCAGACGAGCGACATCCGGATGACGGCGGCCGACGCGCAGTACGCCGCCCAGTGGGAGCAGACCAGCGGCTTCACCCTCGACCTGCTGTACAACGCGGGTTCCGGTGAGGAGTGGAAGGCCGAGAACGGCGGCACCGACGCGCTCACCACCCAGCTCCTCGCCGACAAGGCCAAGTTCCGCTGGGAGAACCACACCTACACGCACGAGTTCCTCGGCTGCGTCCAGGACACCACCACCGTTCCCTGGACCTGCGCGAAGAACGCGGACGGCAGCACCAAGTGGGTGAGCCGGAGCGACATTTCCGGCCAGATCAACAACAACTACAACTGGGGCGTGCAGAAGGGCCTTCCGGTCGACCGCACCGAACTGGTCACCGGTGAGCACTCCGGCCTGAAGACCCTGCCGCAGCAGCCCCAGGACAACCCCAACCTGGCCGCCGGGCTCCTCGACGCCGGGGTCAAGTGGACCGGCAGCGACAACTCGCGCGAGCCGCAGCAGCGCCCGGTCGGCAAGGCCCTCACGGTGCCGCGCTACCCGATGAACGTGTACTACAACGTCGGCAGGGCGGCCGAGATGACCGACGAGTACAACTGGATCTACACCTCGAAGGCGGACGGCGGCAGCGGGATCTGCGAGGACAACCCGACGTCCACCTGCCTGCCCGCGCCGCTGGACACCGCCACCGGCTACCAGTCCCACATCGTTCCCCAGGAGGCCGGCACCGCACTGCGCCACGTGCTCGGCAACGACCCGCGGCCGCACTACGTCCACCAGTCCAACCTCGCCGAGGAGCGGATCCTCTACCCGGTCCTGGACAAGGTGCTCGGCGACTACCGTGGTCTGTTCGCGGACAGCGCGCCCGTGGTCAACCTGCGTCAGCGGGACATCGGCACCGAACTCGGCCGCCAGTCCGCGTGGGCCAAGGCGGTCGCGGACGGCAAGGTCACCGCGTACCGCATCGGCACCGCCGTGACCGTCCAGGGGCCGTCGGGCGTGGTGGCACCCGTCACCGCTCCCGAGGGCACCCGTCAGCAACAGCTCCTCGGTACCACCGTGTTCGGCACGCCGTACGCGGGTCAGCGCTCCGCCTGGTCCGCACCCGGACCGCTGCAGGCGGCGATCACGCTGAAGCTTCCGGCCTGACCAGCCGACTGACATTCGCTGTCCAGGGGGGACAACAATGCCGAGCAGTGGCCGTCATGTCACCATGCTCACGGAAGGCACCTATCCGCACATTCACGGGGGTGTGAGCACCTGGTGCGACCAGCTCGTCCGCGGTATGCCGGAGGTGGACTTCAACGTCCTTGCCCTCACCGGCAGCGGCCGCGAGCCGGTCACCTGGGAGCTCCCGCCGAACGTGTACCGGCACACGGCGTTCCCCCTGTGGGGGCCGGCGCCGGGGCGGCGGCCACTCCTCGGCAAGGAGCGGCGCCGTTTCATAGACGTCTATGAGCGGTTCCTGCTCTCGATGCTCGACCCGGAGTCCGGCTGCGATTTCACCCAGGGGCTGTACGCCCTGGCGCGGCTGGCCCGGGCCGGGCGGCTCTCGGCGGCGCTGCGCTCGGAGGCCGCGCTGCGGTCGCTGATGTGGATCTGGACCATGCCGCACCTTCAGATAGCCGCGGCCCGGCCCACCGTGCACGACGCCCTGACCGCCACCGACCTCCTCGAACACGCGCTGCGCCCGCTGACCGCCCGGCTCCCGGAGGACTGCGTGGCGCACGCGGTCAGCAGCGGACTCGCCACCCTTCCCGCGCTCGCCGCCCAGCACTTCGACGGCGTGCCCTTTCTCCTCACCGAACACGGCATCTATCTGCGCGAGCGCTACCTCGGCTACCGCACGGGCGAGCAGACCTGGCCGGTGAAGTCGGTGATCCTCAGCTTCTACCGCGAACTCAACTCGATGGGGTACCGCCAGGCCGACCTCATCACCCCGTGCAACCAGTACAACCGCCGCTGGGAGGAGCGCGGCGGGGCGCCGGTGGACCGCATCAGGACCGTCTACAACGGGGTCGACCCCAACCTCTTCCCGCACGCGGGACCCGACCCGGCGGTGCCCACGCTCAGCTGGTGCGGCCGCATCGATCCCATCAAGGACCTGGAGACCCTGATCCGGGCGTACGCCATGGTCAGGGCAGAGCTGCCGGAGGTACGGCTGCGGCTGTTCGGCCCCGTCCCGGCGGGCAACGAGGACTACCGCACCCGCCTTGAGAAGCTCGCCGCCGAGCTCGGCGTGACCGACGGCATCAGCTACGAGGGCCGCGTCAGCGATGTGGCCGGCGCGTACGCGGCGGGGAGCCTGGTGATGCTCTCCAGCATCAGTGAGGGGTTCCCTTTCTCGTTGATAGAGGCGATGTCCTGCGGTCGCGCCACGGTGTCCACGGACGTGGGCGGGGTGCGCGAGGCCGTCGGGGACGCCGGTCTCGTGGTGCCGCCGCGCGAGCCCGCGCTGATGGCCGAGGCCACCCTCGCGCTGCTGCGTGACGACGCGTACCGCACCGAACTGGGCGCGCGGGCCCGCAGCCGGGTCGTCGACCAGTTCACGCTGCACCGGTCCGTGGACGGTTTCCGCCGGATCTATCTGGAGCTCGCCGGCGACCCGGAGCCCGTACCGCGGTACGCGGCGGCCGCCGAGCGGCGTGTCGAGGTGCCGCGGGAGTCGGACGACTGGACGCTCGAACTCGCCGACCCCTGGTACCGGGAGCTGGCGTCGGACGGATCCGTCTGGTGAGCGGCTCGCTCTGGCTGGGCAAGGAGGGGCAGGACACCCTGCCCTTCATCCCGCGGCAGCGCCCGCACGCCGCCGCCCCCGACCCCATCGACGAACTGGCCGCCCGCCTGGAGGAGTTGATCGCCGCCGCCGTCCACCCCGACGAGGTGGCGGCCATCCTCGAATCCGACGGGATGACCGACGCCCACATACGCACCACCTACGGCCGCCAGGACTCCTTCGAGCTCGCCGAGGACCTCTACGCGCGCGTGGAGCGCCGCTACCCGCCCGCCGCGTCCCCGGCCGCCGACCCCTGGCACACCGGTCTGCCCGCCTGTCTGCTGCGCGGCCTGGTCTTCGCCCTGCCCGGCCTCGCGTACGTCCTGGGGGCGCCGCTGCTCGCCGGGCCCCCGGACGGCTTCGGCCTGCCCGCAGGTACGGTCCCGCTGCTCGCCGGGGCCATCATCGGCTGGGCGTGGAACCAGGGCCTCTCGCACCGGGCGTACTCCTGGCTGGGCCTCGGCGACCGGCCCGCCGCGGCCGCCGCCCTGCGCACCGGGGCGCCGCTGGGGGCCGTGCTGAGCGCCCTGGTGGCGCTGGCGGCGAGCGGGCCCGGCGAACTGCCCGCGGCCGGCTTCGCCGCCGGGCAGGCCGTCTATCTGGCGGCGGCGACCGTGCTGCTCGCCATGGGGCGCGAGCGGGACCTGCTGTGCGCGCTGCTGCCGATGGCGGCGGGCGCCGCGCTCACCGTCCCGTACGACCTGCCCGAGGCCCTGCGCACCGGGCTGCTGCTGCTCTCGCTCGCCGCCGCGGCCGGCTTCGCCCGGCGGGCCCTGGCCGGTGCGGCGGGCGGCGGCGGGGGAGCGGACGACGACCGGCCGGGCCCCCGGCTCGCCGCCTCCGTCCCGTACGCCCTGTTCGGCCTGGGCACCGGCGTCCTGGTGCTCTACGCGGCCGTCGGGGAGGTGCTCGCCGACGGGGCCGGGGCCGCCGTGGCCGCGCCCTCGGCCGTGGCGCTCACCCTGAGCATGGGGCCCGCCGAGTGGCTGCTCCACCGCTTCCGCCGAGAGAGCGTGGCCGGGCTGCGGGCCAGCACCACCGCGTACGGCTTCCGCAAGGCGACCGTGATCACCATCGTGGTCTGTCTGAGCGGCTATCTCGCCGTGCTCTTCGCCCTCACCGTCGTCGGCACGCTCCTGTGGCCGGACGCCCCCGCACTGGGCGCGCTGCGCCTCACCGGGCTGCTGTTCACCGGCATGGTCCTGTGGACCGCGCTGCTGCTCCAGTCGTTCGGGGCGGTCCGCAGCGCCGCCGCCGTGTGCTGCACGGCGGGCGGGGTGCAGGTCCTCGCCCTGGCGGCCGGGGCGGGCCACCCCCGCGAGGTCGGGCCGGTGGTGACGGGCGCGGCGGCGGTGGTGCTCGCCGGTCTGGTGGGGGCACTGCTGGGAAGGGTTACGGCCCACCGGGCATGATCGCATCGGGGACGACCACATCGGGTATGACCGCATTCGGAGCGGGGCCCGCAGCAGCCGCGCGCATCAGGACGGAAGTCACGCACACCATGCACGCCGCACCCCTCACCTCCGCCCCGGAGCGGAACCTCCTCGTCCCGTTCTACGACCACCCGGCCGACCGGCCCGAGGCCTGGGAGACGCTGATCGCGGCGGCCCCCCTGCTGTACGGGGTGGTGCTCAACCCGGCCAGCGGCGCGGGGGAGGCCCCCGACCCGGCGTTCGCCGAGGCCGCGGCCCGGCTGCGGGCGGCCGACGTCCCCGTCCTCGGCTACGCGGACACGGACTACGGCCGCCGCCCGCACGCCGACGTCGTACGCGACCTGCTGCGCCACCGCGACTGGTACGGGGCCGACGGCGCCTTCCTCGACCAGGTGGCCACCGACCCGGGGCTGCTGCCGCACTACCGGCGGCTCTCGGTCGCCGCCCGCGCCGCCGGGGCCCGCACCCTGGTCCTCAACCACGGCGCCCACCCCGACCCCGGCTACGCCGAACTCGCGGACCTGCTCGTCACGTTCGAGGGCACCTGGGCGGCCTATCCCGAGGTGCGCGCCCCGGAGTGGACCCTGGGCCACCCGCCCGAGCGCTTCTGCCACCTCGTGTACGCGGCCCCGCCCGGCGCCCGGCCCGCCACGTCCGTGCACTGCGCGGTGCCGGGGGACGCGCCGCACCCGTGGGGCACCCTGCCGCACCTCCTGGAGTCCGCCCGATGAGACGCCTCCCGCTCGCGCTGGTCCTGCTGCTGCTCCTGGTGGCGGGGTGCTCCTCGTCCTCGTCGGACGACGACGACAGGCCGGGGCCGGACGAGTCCAGCGCCGCGCCGACCCCGACCGCGCCGACCCCGTCCGCGTCCCGCCCGAGTCCCTCCACCCCCTCCACCCCCTCGCCGACGCCCATCGGCGCGCGCTGGCAGCCGCGGCCCGGGCTGGCCTGGCAGTGGCAGCTCACCGGGAAGCTCGACCCGACGGTGGACGTGCCGGTGTACGACGTCGACGGCTTCAACGTCACCAAGGCCCAGATCGACGATCTGCACCGGCGCGGGCGCAAGGTCATCTGCTACGTCTCGACCGGCGCCTGGGAGGACTTCCGCCCGGACGCCGACCGGTTCCCCAAGTCGGTGCTCGGTAAGAGCAACGGCTGGAAGGGCGAGCGCTGGCTCGACGTCCGCCGCACGGACGTGCTGGGGCCGCTGATGGCCAAGCGGTTCGACATGTGCCGGGAGAAGGGGTTCGACGCGGTCGAGCCGGACAACATGGACGGCTACGACAACGAGACCGGGTTCCCTCTCACGGCCGCGCAGCAGCTCGCGTACAACCGGCTCGTCGCGCGGCTCGCCCATGACCGGGGGCTGGCGGTCGGGTTGAAGAACGACCTCGACCAGATCCCGGAGCTGGTGGGGGACTTCGACTTCGCGGTGAACGAGCAGTGCGCGGAGTTCGGCGAGTGCGACGTGCTCGGCGCGTTCACTCGCGCCGGGAAAGCGGTGTTCCATGTCGAGTACGACAAGGCGCCCGCGAGGTTCTGCGCCGAGGCGCGGGAGCTGCACTTGAGCTCCATGCAGAAGCAGTTGGAGCTGGGTACGTGGCGTAAGGCTTGCTAGCGATTTCGGCTGCGGACCGTGCTGGGCTGGTCGCGCAGTTCCCCGCGCCCCTAAAAGCCTGTGGCTGAGCTGGGTTCTCCGGTTGCGGCGGACTACCTAAGGGGCGCGGGGAACTGCGCGAGAAGCGAGCACGGTCCGCAGACGAACACCGGGCCATGAAGGGGCGCGGGGAACTGCGCGCTCGGCCCAGCACGGTCCGCAGGCCCTAGCTCGCCCCCAGCGCCGACACGATCAGGGCCGTCGTCGTCGCCGTCTCGGCCAGCGCGCCGAACACATCCCCCGTGACCCCGCCGAAGCGGCGTACGCAGTGGGTCAGGAGCAGTTGGGCCGCCAGCAGGCCCGCCGCGACCGCCAGTGCGTGGTGGAGGGCCGCGCCGGGGCCCAGCAGCACCCACGCCCCGGCCGCGCACCCGGCCGCGACCAGCACCGCCACCCCCGCTGCCGCCCGCAGGGGCACCACGCCTGCCACGGCCGCCCCCAACCCGTTCGGCCGAGCCGCAGGGACGCCCGGGCGGCAGGCCAGGGTGAGGGCCAGGCGGGCCGTGACGGCCGCGACGACGGCCGCCACCGCGCCCCGCTCCCAGCTCGCCGCGTACAGCTCCGCCAACACGGCCACCTGGCCGAGCAGCACGAAGACCAGGGTGAGCACGCCGAACGGGCCGATGTCCGACTGCTTCATGATCCGCAGCGCGTCCTCGGCGGGCTTCGCGCTGCCCAGGCCGTCGGCCACGTCCGCCAGGCCGTCCAGGTGCAGGCCCCGGGTGAGCGCGGCCGGGACCGCGGCCGTGGCGACGGCGGCGAGCAGCGGGCCCGAGTCGAGGAGCAGGAGGATCCCCCCGGTGGCCGCCGCGCAGGCGCCGATCACCAGACCCGCCAGCGGCGCCCAGAGCATCCCTGCCCGGGCCGCCTCGCGGTCCCAGCGGGTGACCCGTACCGGGAGCGCGGTGAGCGTGCCGAAGGCGAAGCGTATGCCGTCCATGGGATTCATCGGCCGCAGGGTATCCCGGGCGCCGTCCCCGGCCCCACCGGGGTAAATTGCGCGTATTGCGTGCACTCCTCCGATTCAGGGCGGATGGGGATGAGCTGGTTCAACCGGAACTTCGTCGAGCCGGGCAAGCTTCCGATGCTGCTCGCCCTGGCGTCGTTCGTGCTGACCTTCCTCGTCACCCGTACGATCACCCGGCTCATCCGGGCCGGGCGCGGCCCGTTCCGCAACATCAGGCCGGGCGGGATGCACATCCACCATGTGGTGCCCGGGGTGATCCTCACCGTGGTGGGCGGGTTCGGGGCGGTCGGCAGCGGGCGGCACGGGATCGGCGCCGGTGTCTTCGCGGTGGTCTTCGGGGTCGGCGCGGGCCTGGTCCTCGACGAGTTCGCGCTGATCCTGCACCTGGACGACGTCTACTGGACCGAGCAGGGCCGCAAGAGCGTCGAGGTGGTGGTGCTGACCGCCGCCCTGGTGCTGCTCGCACTCGGCGGGTTCTCGCCGCTCGGCGTCAACGACATGACAGCGCAGGAGCAGCACGACCGGGCGTCGTTCATCCTCACCCTCTCGATCAACTTCTGCTTCGTGCTGCTCGCGCTCTTCAAGGGCAAGTTCCGGCTCGCCATCATGGGCACGCTCATCCCGTTCGTGGCGCTCGTCGGGGCGATCCGGCTCGCCCGGCCCGGCTCGCCGTGGGCCCGCCGCTTCTACCGCGAGCGGCCCCGGGCCCGCGCCCGGTCGGCCATGCGGGTCTACCGGCACGACCGGCGCTGGACGCGGCTGCGGCGCCGGGCTCAGGACTTTATCGGCGGTGCCCCGGACAGGCTGCCGGTGCGCCGCCCCTGAGCGGCGCGGTCGCGGCGGCGCTTCTGGCGCACCGTGGTGATCCAGCACAGCACGCCCACCGCGACGATCGCCGCGAGGTGCTCCTTGCCCGCGAGGTTGTCCTTGAGCAGCACCTCGCCGACCATCGACGCGACCACGACCCCGGCCGTCCAGTACGCCCGGTAGCGCCAGCACACGTACACCGCGAGCCCCACCACCGCGGCCGAGGGGCCGGTGTCGACCATCTTGGCGTCCGAGGCGGGCAGCCCCAGGACGCTGTCGGGGCCGAGTGCGATGCCCACGCGCGCGTACATCGTCCCGGCCAGGGTCGCCGCGTACGCGATGAGCAGGGTGTGGCGGCGGCCGATGCAGATCTCCGCGATCCCGAAGACCAGCAGCAGCTGGCCGAGCGCGCCCCAGACCGGCAGGTCCAGGGCCGGGACGAAGAGGGAGAGCGGGGTGCGCAGCAGCGAGATCCACAGCGCGTCCTCGGCCTTGACCGAGCCGATCAGCTGGACCGGCCGGAAGCCCCAGGGCTGGTTCTGGATGACCTGGAACAACGATGTCAGCGCGACCGCGCCGAGTGTCATGGGGACCGCCCGCCAGCGCTGGGTGGTGAGCGCGTAGCGGACGGCCAGGTGGAGCGGACCCCACTCCCGACGGGCGAACCGACGTACTGGTCCGTTGCCGATCAGGGAGCGGGTGGCCTTCACCTCTGGGACTCCAGGTGCTTGCGGTGCAGCCACTTGGGCAGCCCGGGGGCCTCCAGGAAGCCTTCCGCGCGCGCGGCCGCGATACCGATGCGCGGCAGGTCGGCGGACTTCTCGAAGAGCATGAAGCGGGGCTCCCAGATCGGGCGGTACTTGGCGTTGGCCCGGTACAGCGACTCGATCTGCCACCAGCGGGAGAAGAAGCTGAGCAGCGAGCGCCACAGCCTCAGCACGGGACCGGCGCCGAGCTTCGAGCCGCGTTCGAAGACGGAGCGGAACATCGCGAAGTTCAGTGAGACCTGGGTGGTCTGGATCTCCTTGGCGCGCTGGAGGAGCTCGATGACCATGAACTCCATCAGGCCGTTCTCGGAGTCCCGGTCGCGGCGCATCAGGTCGAGGGAGAGTCCGTTGGGGCCCCACGGCACGAAGCTCAGGACGGCCCGCAGGTCGCCGTTGCCGTCGGTGCACTCCAGCATCACGCACTGGCCGTCCGCCGGGTCCCCCAGACGGCCCAGGGCCATGGAGAAACCGCGCTCGGTGGCGCCGTCGCGCCAGTCGTCGGCCTTGCGCAGCAGTTCACTCATCTCATCGGCAGGAATGTCCGCGTGACGGCGGATCCTCACCTCGTACCCGGCACGCTTCACCCGGTTGTACGCCTGGCGGACGGTTCGCATGGCGCGGCCGTCCAGGGTGAAGTCGGCGGTCTCCACGAGTGCCTCGTCACCGAGCTCCAGCGCGTCCAGGCCGTGCCGGGCGTAGATGGTGCCCGCCTCCTCGCTGGCCCCCATCACCGCCGGGGTCCAGCCGTGCTCGCGCGCCTCGGCCAGCCACGGCTCGATCGCGCCGGGCCACGCCTCGGGGTCGCCGATCGGGTCGCCGGAGGCCAGCGAGACGCCGCCGACCACCCGGTAGGCCACGGCGGCCTTGCCGGTGGGGGACCAGATGACGCTCTTCTCGCGGCGCAGCGCGAAGTAGCCGAGCGAGTCGCGCTCGCCCTGCTTGTCCAGGAGCGCGCGCAGCTTCTCCTCGTCCTCGACGGTGATCGGGTCGACGGCCTTGCGGTTGCGGAAGGCCGCGTAGATCACGGCGATGAGCAGCAGCGTGGACAGGACGTTGATGGTGACGTCGACCCAGCCCGGGGTGTCGATCCCGGTGATGTCGTGGTCGTCGGGCACCAGTGAGACGAGCCGCATCACGCCGTACCGCCAGCGGCCCAGGAACGTGGAGTGCTGGCTGCCCTCGTACGTGTTGGCGACGGTGACCAGGAGCGTGGCCACCAGCGAGGTGACCAGCAGCCCGACGCCCGCGACGGCGGCCGCGAGCCTGGGGTTGGAGCGGTCGCCCTTCGCGTAGAACTCGCGCCGGCTGAACAGCAGCGCGAGCACGAAGGCGGCGGTCAGGACCAGGGACACCCAGTTCTGCGCGTACTGCCGGAAGTCCGGGAAGACCATGACGAACGCGTACAGCAGCAGGACCAGGCCGCTGAGCACCATGTTCAGGATCCAGGCGGCCCGCTTGCGGCGGCGCATGGTGACCGCGAGGAAGAGCGTGAGCACGCCCGAGGCGAAACCGGCGTCGAGCAGATACGGCGTGAAGTACTCGTCCGTGTTGTGACGCCGAAGGTCCTGGCCCAGCGAAACCCATACGGCGCTCAGGAAGTTGATGAACGTCACGGCGCGCAGGTACCAGACGGCGAATGCCGCACTGCGTCGCGACCGGACGGTACTCCGGTTCAATCCTTCGGTGGTCAAGCGGACTTCTCCCATGAAACGCGATCATATGGGGCATCGGACATCGCGCCTCATGGCGGTCACGGCCGCGGCCGGGGCGGTGCCCGGCCGCGCCGCGGCTCAGTCTTCGGCGCGATCCCTCTCGGTCTCCGCGCGCTCGGGCAGCTCCGCGGCCAGGGCGGCGGCGGCCTGCACGAGAGGGAGAGCGAGCAGGGCCCCGGTTCCTTCACCGACAGTGACGCCGTGATCGAGCAGAGGGTTGAGTGCCATCCGGTCCAGTGCCTTGGACTGGGCCGGTTCACCGCTCAGCTGACCGGCCAGCCACCAGTCCGGAGCCCGGAAGGCGGCCCGCTGAGCAACGAGCGCGCAGGCCGAGGAGACCACCCCGTCGAGGATGACCGGCATTCGGCGCACCGCGCACTGAAGCAGAAAACCGGTGGTCGCGGCAAGGTCGGCGCCGCCGACGGCCGCCAGCAGCTCCAGCTGGTCGCCCAGAACCGGCCGCGCGCGGCGCAGCGCGTCCCGGATCGCCGCGCACTTGCGCATCCACGCCAGGTCGTCGATCGCGGCCCCGCCACGCCCCGTGACCACGGAGGCGTCGGTTCCGCAGAGCGCCGCGATCAGGGTGGCCGCGGCGGTGGTGCCGCCGACGCTGAGGTCGCCGAGCACGGCCAAGTCGGTGCCGGAGTCGGCCTCTTCGTCGGCGATGCGCATCCCGAGGCGTACGGCCGCCTCGGCCTCCTCGACGGTCAGCGCGTCCTCGATGTCGATCCGCCCGCTGCCGCGCCGCACCCGGTGCCGTACGACGTCCTCGGGCAGCAGCTCGGGGTCGCAGTCCAGTCCCGCGTCGATGATCCGTACGGGGGCGCCGAGGCGGCGGGCCAGTACGGAGACGGGGCCCGCGCCGTCGAGCACCGACCGCACCAGGGTGTGCGCGGAGCCCGCCGGGCGGGCCGAGACGCCCAGCTCGGCGACGCCGTGGTCACCCGCGAAGAGGATCATGCGCGGGTGCTCGATGGGTTTGACCGGAACCGTGCCCTGCGCGGCGGACAGCCACTCGCCCAGCTCGTCGAGCCGGCCGAGGGCGCCGGACGGCACGGTCAGCCGCTCCCGGCGTTCCTCGGCGTCACGCCGCACACCGCTGTCGGGGCGTTCGATCAGATCGGAGAAGTCGTCGAGATTCAGCCTGCTCATTCGCTGAACAGTACCGGCAGTTCGCGGTCGCCCCACGGGTGGTGCGGCAAGATCAGGCCCGGCTTCAGCCGCGCAGCACCAGAGCCTGCCCGGCGACCACCAGGAGCACGTGTTCGCACTCGCCCGCGACCGCCGCGTTGAGCCTGCCGAGCTCGTCCCGGAACATCCGTCCGGCGCGCGTCGAGGGCACCACCCCGGAGCCCACCTCGTTGCTGACGAACACCACGGTCCTGGAGGTCGCCCGGACCGCCGCGACCAGCTCGGCCACCCGCTCCCGCACCGCCTCCGGCAGCTTCTCCTCCTCCCACCACGCCCCGGTCCGGTCCATCGCGTCGGTCAGCCACAGCGCCAGACAGTCGACGAGCAGCGCGGGCCCGGCCGAGGCGAGGAGCGGCACCAGGTCGCAGGTCTCCTCCGTGCGCCAGGCGCCGGGCCGCCGGTCGCGGTGCAGCCCCACCCGCGCCGCCCACTCCGCGTCGCCGTCCCGGGTGCCGCCCGTCGCCACGTACACGACCTCCGGGAAGGCCTCCAGACGGCGTTCGGCCTCCACCGACTTGCCCGAGCGGGCCCCGCCGAGCACCAGGGTGCGGCGCGGCAGATCGGGCACCGCGTGGTACTCCCCGACGATCAGCGTCGTCCCGTCCGCCACCACCCGCGCCCCGGCCGCCGCCAGCCGCCGGGCGAGCTCCCGGCCGGGCGGCACGCCGTGGTCGATGTGCGCGGCCACCACATCGGTGGCGGGCCCCACGCCGCCCGCCGCCCGCAGCCGCGCCAGCGCGTCCGGCCGCCCCAGGACGTCGCAGACCACCATGTCGTACGGGGGCGAGGCACCGGCCATCCCCGACGGCGCGCCCCCCGGCGGCAGATACAGCAGCCGCTCGCCCTCCGGCGAGGTCACCTCGTACCCCGTGCCCGGCGCGTCCATCGGCACGGCCCGCACCCGGTGCCCGCTGATCAGCGTCAGGACCCGGCCGTCCGGCACCCGCCCGGCCGACGGGAGCCCGGGCGGCAGCTCCACCGCGGGCCCGTCGTGCGGATGGGTGAGCAGGACCTGCCGTACGCCCGTGAGCGAGTGCCCGGCCCGGGCGGCGGCCAGCGCCGCCCCGGGGGTCAGATCGAGCAGCAGGGCGCCGTCGACGAGCAGGGCGGTCGCGGCGCGCGCCTGGTCGCCGCGGGCCGAGGCGCACGCGGCGCAGGGACAGTCGGGGCTCGGCAGCCCGCCGGGGGCTCCGGTGCCGAGGAGAGTCAGTTCCACGAAGACGATCCTCCCGCGTCACCGCACCCGGTGCGCGCCCGGCTACGCTGCGGGCAGCAACGTGACCCGGGAGGCGCACATGGCGTGGACGTGGCGATTCGAGAAGTCCGACGGGACGGAGGTCGAGCCGACGGTGGCACCGGAGGAGTTCACCACCCAGGGCGACGCGGAGTCCTGGATCGGTGAGGTCTGGAAGGACCTGCTGGAGGGCGGGGCCGACCAGGTGCACCTCTTCGACGACGGCAAGAAGATCTACGGCCCGATGAGCCTGCAGGCCGACGCGTCCTGACGCGCGGACGCACGGTGGCACACGGCGGCGCCCGCGGACCGGAGAGGTCCGCGGGCGCCGCCGTGCGCTCCCCGCGCGGGTGCGCTCAGATCTCGCCGAGGGTGGCCTGGGCGGTCTTCACCGAGCCGCCGCGCGTGTAGGTCACCTGGACGGTCTGGCCGGGCCTGTCGGCGGCCAGCGCCTCCGACAGCGAGGTGATCGTGCTGATGTCGGTGTCCCCGAGCCGGGTGAGGATGTCCCCGGCCTTGATCCCCGCCTTGTCGGCCGCCCCGCCCCCCTTCACCTCGACGACAGCGACGCCCGCGGGCCGGTAGTCGGAGTCGACGACGGTACGCCCGGTCACGCCCAGGGCCGCCCGGCCGGAGTCGGTGACCTTGCCGTTCTTGATGATCTGGTCCGCGACCGTCTTCACCATCGAGACCGGGATGGCGAAGCCGATGCCCGGGGCCGCGCTGCCGCCCATCTCCGGGTCGGTCGCCGCCAGCGTCGGGATGCCGATGACCTCGCTGTCCAGGTTGACCAGTGCGCCGCCGCTGTTGCCGGGGTTGATCGCCGCCGACGTCTGCACCATGTTGCCGATGGTGGCGCCGGTGCCGCCGCCCGCGCGGCTCTCGGTCACCGTCCGGCCGGTCGCGGAGACGATGCCCTGGGTGACGCTGCTGGACAGGCCGAGCGGCGACCCCATGGCCAGCACGATCTGGCCCATCGCGACCTTCGTGGAGTCGCCGAACCTGGCCGGCTTCAGCCCGTTCGGCACCGAGTCCAGCTTGATCACCGCGAGGTCCTGCTCGGGATAGGCCGCCACGAGCTTGGCGCCGATCGCGCCGCCGCCGGTGGCGGTGGACACCTTGAAGGTCTTCTCGCCGCCCACCACATGGGCGTTGGTGACGATGTGCCCCTGCGCGTCGTACACGATGCCGGAGCCCAGGCTGTTGGCCGCGTCGATCTGGACGACCGACGGCAGCACGTCCTTGATCACCCGCTCGTAGTCGGCCTGCAGCCCGTTGCCGTCCGCCCTGCGGGGCGCCTCGGCCTTCTTCGGCGCGGCCGCGTTGGCCTGCGCCGGGGAGGAGTGCGACGCGCCGGAGCCGGAGCAGCCGGCCAGCAGGGTGGCGGTGGCGAAGGCCGCCGTCAGGGGGAGCAGCAGCCGGCGAACCCGGCCGCGTGTCACGGATCCATCCATGGTCCGCAGTATTGCCCCGGCCCCGCCGCACGGCCTCCCACGACGGTCCGATCAGGTCGGCCCGCAGGCCCGCAGGCCCGCAGGCCCCAGGCCCGCCGGGTCACGCCGTCGCCAGGAACTGCGTCGCCGCCAGCTCCCCGTAGAGCGGGTCCCCGGCCACCAGCTCGGTATGGGTGCCCACCGCCCGTACCCTGCCCGCCTCCATCACCACGATCCGGTCCGCCAGCGTCACCGTGGACAGCCGGTGCGCCACCACCAGGACCGTCGTGTCCCGGGCGGCCTGGGCCACCACGTCCCGCAGCGCCAGCTCGTTGACCGCGTCCAGCTGCGAGGTCGCCTCGTCCAGGAGCAGCAGCCGGGGCCTGCGCAGCAGCGCCCGCGCGATCGCCACCCGCTGCCGCTCGCCGCCCGACAGCTTCGAACCCCGGTGCCCCACCACGGTGTCCAGACCGTCCGGCAGCCGCTCCACCAGCGCGTCCAGCTTCGCCCGTACGAGGACGTCGGCGATCTCCGCGTCCGTGGCGTCCGGGGCGCCGAAGACCAGGTTCTCGCGGACGGTCCCGGCCAGCACGGGGGAGTCCTGCTCGACATAGCCGATGGTGGCGCGCAGCTCGGCCAGCGGCCAGTCGCGCACGTCCCGGCCGTCGATCAGGATCCGGCCGCCGGTCGCCTCGTAGAACCGCTCGACCAGGCCGAACACGGTCGTCTTGCCCGCGCCCGAGGGCCCCACGAACGCGGTCATCCCGGCGCCCGGCACCGTGAAGGAGACCCCGTGGTGGACGTACGGAAGGTCGTCCCGGTAGCGGAAGGTCACCTCGTCGAACACCACCGAGGCGGGCCCGGTGCGCGGCGTGGACGCGGCGGCGGCTCCCTGCTCCTCGGTCTCCAGGCGCTCGGCCTCCTCGATCCGGGCGATCGCGGCCGAGCCCACCTGGTACTGCGTGGCCGCCTGCACCAGCCTGGAGACCGGGTCGATCAGATAGAACAGGAACAGCAGGAACGCGACGAGCGTCGACACCGAGATCGCGCCCGAGGCGACCCGCGCGCCGCCGATGCCGAGCACCGCGAGGAACGACACCTGCACCGCGAGGCCGACCGAAGTCCCGGCCACCGACTGCCACTTGGCCGAGCGCACCCCGTGCCGCCAGGCCTCCTCGGCCGCCGCGTCCACCACCGCCGTCTCGCGCTCCTCGGCGCCGGAGGCCTTGACCGTGCGGAAGGCGCCGAACGCCCGCTCCAGGACGGTGGATATCTCGGCCACCGACGCCTGCGCCCGCGCGGTCGCCCGGGAGATCTGCGGCATCACCGTCGCCACCGCCGAGCCGATCAGTACGATCACGCCGAGCGTGACGCCGAGCAGCACCGCGTCCATGTACGCCATCATCGCGATCGTCGCGAGGAAGGTGAGCCCGCCGGTGGCGGCCGAGACCACGGACTGGGTGGTGACCGCCCGCAGCAGGGTGGTGTCGGAGGTCACCCGGGACATCAGATCGCCCGGGGGCAGCCGCTCGACCTCGGGCAGCCGCAGCCGCAGCAGCCGCCCGATCAGGGTGCGCCGGGCGGAGAGGACCACGGACTCGGCGGTGCGCTCCAGGACGTACGCCCCGAACGACTCGACCACCGTGCCCACCACCACGAGCGCGGTGAGCAGGACGAGCACCCCCGCGATCGGCTCGTCCCCGCCGAGCCGGTCCACCAGGGCCTTGGCGGCCAGCGGCTGGGCGAGCCCGGTGGCCGCGCCCGCCAGGGTCAGCAGCGCCCCGAGGGCGACGGTGGCGCGGTGCGGCCGGAAGTGGCGGTAGAGCGCCCGCCAGGTCTCCCGGGCGGGCAGCTTGGAGCTCGCGTCGTCAGTGGTCACACCGGTAGGACGTGAAAAGTGCCGCCTTACCTGACTCACCCGGACGGAGTAGTCAGCCCCGCACTCCGCACAGGTGCAGCAGCGCCGCGACCTGACGGTAGGGATCCGTGCGGCCCGCCTTGTCCTCGGCGGCGAGCAGCCGGTCGAGCTCCTCGGCGGCCGGGAGCTGGACGTCGTTGGGCACGTTGTCCGTGAAGACGCGCACGCCGTACCAGACGTGCAGCGGGGCCGCGATGCCGTCCAGGGTGCGGGTCAGGTTCTCAAGGCGGTCGGCGCGGACCGAGAGCCCGAGCCGGTTGGTGTACGCGTCGGTGTCGAAGGCCGAGAGCGCCGCGGGCCAGTCCCCGGCGAGCCCCGGGCGCATCGCGAGCGCGTCCGCGTTGCGTACGAGCAGCGAGAGCAGGCCGCCGGGGGCCAGCATCCGGGCCAGGCCCGCCAGCATGGCGTCGGGCTCCTGGACGTACATCAGCACGCCGTGGCAGAGCACCACGTCGAACGAGCCGGGCAGGAAGTGCACCCCGGTCTCGTTGCCGTCGCCCTCGATCAGCCGGACCCGCTCGCGGATGCCCTCCGGCTCGGTGGACAGCGACTCGCGCGCCACCCTGAGCATCTCGGGGTCGGACTCCAGGCCGGTCACCGTGTGCCCGGCCCGGGCCAGGCGCAGGGCCTGGGTGCCCTGGCCCGTACCGACGTCGAGGACGCGCAGCCGCTGGCCGACCGGGAAGCGGGCGGCTATCTGCTCGTCGAGCTGACGGGCCACGAGCTCCTGGCGCACGGTGTTGCGCAGTCCGCCCAGGCCCTTCAGCCAGTGGCCGGAGGCGCCGCTGAAGGCGGCGACTTCCGTGCTCAGGGCCGTTCTCCGCGCTTGACCTGCGGCTTCGGCAGACGCAGCCGGCGCATCTGGAGCGTACGCATCAGGCCGTACGCCACCGCGCCCTTGGTGGGCTCGTCCGGGAAGCGCTCCTTGAGCTGCCTCTTGAGACGGAACGCCAGACCGATGGAGTCGATCACGATCAGCACGATCACGGCGAGCCACAGCAGCAGCGAGATGTTCTGCAGGCTGCCGATCCGGACCATCGAGAGGACCAGGATGATCACGGCGAGCGGCAGGAAGAACTCGGCGACGCAGAACCGGGAGTCGACATAGTCGCGCACGAACTTGCGCACGGGACCCTTGTCGCGGGCCGGCAGATAGCGCTGGTCGCCGTTGGCGAGCGCCTCGCGCTGCTTGGCCAGCTCGATGCGGCGGACCTCGCGCGAACGCTTGGCGGCCTCCTTGCGGTCGCTCGGCACGGTCGACGCCCGACGGCGCTGGGTCTGGGCCGCACTCCTCTTGGGGGTGGGCCGGCCCTTGGGGGCCTCGGGGTCGCGGGGCTGCTTGGAGAGGTCCGCCGTCACCTTGTCGGTGGGGGCCTTCTCTTCCTTGGAACGGCTACGGAACACAAAGCCCAAGGGTACGGGGTCGCGCGCATGGACCACAGGCCGGTGGGGAACGATCCGGCAACGCCTTGCGTCCTCGGGGTGTGAGAGGGCGGGTTCGCGGGCAGTAGCAGCGCGGTCCCTGACCGTCACCTACTCCTTGCGCCGGAGCGGGCGGGGGCGTAGTCGTCCTTGCGGATGACCGCATCCGCGCCCGAACAGTGCGGTAATGGATGCAGGGCCCGTACTGTGGGTTCTGTTGCAGCAGCTGGAGCTGGAGTCCGTCAGAAGGGGGCGCGCGAAGCCCATGAGCGGTGTCATGAAGCGTATGGGGATGATCTTCCGCGCGAAGGCGAACAAGGCCCTTGACCGGGCCGAGGACCCGCGCGAGACCCTTGACTACTCGTACCAGAAGCAGCTGGAGCTGCTTCAGAAGGTGCGTCGCGGTGTCGCCGACGTGGCGACCTCCCGCAAGCGGCTCGAACTGCAGCTGAACCAGCTCCAGAGCCAGTCCACCAAGCTGGAGGACCAGGGCCGCAAGGCGCTGGCGCTCGGCCGCGAGGACCTGGCGCGCGAGGCGCTGACCCGCCGCGCGTCCCTCACTCAGCAGGTCACCGACCTGGAGACGCAGCACCAGACGCTGCAGGGTGAGGAGGAGAAGCTCACCCTTGCGGCCCAGCGGCTCCAGGCGAAGGTCGACGCCTTCCGCACCAAGAAGGAAACGATCAAGGCGACGTACACGGCGGCCCAGGCGCAGACCCGGATCGCCGAGTCCTTCTCGGGCATCTCCGAGGAGATGAGCGACGTCGGCATGGCCATCCAGCGGGCCGAGGACAAGACCGCGCAGCTCCAGGCGCGGGCCGGTGCGATCGACGAGCTGCTGGCCTCCGGCGCCCTCGACGACCAGTCCGGCCTCCAGAAGGACGAAATCCAGGCCGAGCTCGACCGCATCTCCGGTGGTACGGATGTAGAGCTGGAACTGCAGCGGATGAAGGCCGAGCTCACCGGCGGCACGTCGGGCCAGCAGGCCATCGAGGGCGGCACCGCCGGCCCGCAGGACCGTCCGCAGCAGCAGACCCCCCGCTTCGACAAGCAGTAGGGCCGAGGGCCAAGGAGGAGTCGCCATGATCGTACGGATCATGGGGGAGGGCCAGGTGAAGCTGGCGGACAGTCACTTCACCGAGCTCAACAAGCTGGACGACGAGCTGCTGGAGGAGATGGAGGCGGGCGACGCAGAGGGCTTCCGCCGCACGCTGGGCGCCCTCCTCGACGCGGTCCGCCGCCTGGGCGAACCCCTCCCGGACGACGCCCTGGAGCCGTCGGAGCTCATCCTCCCGGCCGAGGACGCGACCCTGGACGAGGTCAGGGAGATGCTCAGCGACGACGGGCTGATCCCGGGCTGACGCTGGGCCGGGGCTGACGTTCCGGCATCCGTTGTGGGCAGTCCTTCCGCTGGGGCGGAACGGGTGGGCACAACGGACCCACGGCGATCAGCCGAACAAGGGGGGTTCGGGGCGCAGCCCCGACCAGCCAGCGCCCCGTACCGTAGGGAGGCGTGACGTTCGCCCGCATCCACGGATGGCTCCGCGCCCACCCCCTCGCCGGGGACGCCGCCCTCGCCGGGGTCGTCCTCATCTGCATGATCGTCGGCTCCTTCGCCGACCCCCACGGCTCCAACGGCCCCGTCTTCGGGACCAGGACGCCCAGCGTGACCGCCCTCGTCCTCGCCGTGCTCGGCGCCGTCTCCCTGGTGCTGCGCCGCCGCAACCCGCTCGCGGTCCTCGGCCTGACCGGCGCCGTCACCGTCGCCGACCTGCTCGCGGGCAACTCGCCCGCCCCGATCGCGATCAGCCCGGTCGTCGCGCTGTACACGGTCGCCGCGCACACCGACCGCCCCACCACCTACCGCGTCGGCATCACCACCATGGCCGTCCTCACCGCGACCGCGATGTGCTTCGGGGACGCGCCCTGGTACGCGCAGGAGAACGTCGCCGTGCTCGCCTGGACCGGCCTCGCCGCGACCGCAGGCGACGCCGTCCGCAGCCGCCGGGCCATCGTGGAGTCCATCCGCGAGCGCGCCGAGCGGGCCGAGCGCACCCGTGAGGAGGAGGCCCGCCGCCGGGTCGCCGAGGAGCGCCTGCGCATCGCCCGCGATCTGCACGACGTCGTCGCCCACCACATCGCGCTGGTCAACGTCCAGGCCGGGGTCGCCGCGCACGTCATGGACAAGCGCCCCGACCAGGCCAAGGAGGCCCTCGCGCACGTACGCGAGGCCAGCCGCTCGGCGCTGAACGAACTCCGCGCCACCGTCGGCCTGTTGCGCCAGTCCGGCGACCCGGAGGCCCCCACCGAGCCGGCCCCCGGCCTCGCGCTCCTGGACGACCTGCTGGGCGGCTTCCGCCGCGCCGGGCTCCCGGTCGAGCTCGCCCCCCTCGACGCGGCCGTCCGCGCCGGGCTCCCGGCGGCCGTGGACCTCGCCGCGTACCGGGTGATCCAGGAGGCGCTCACCAACGTACGCAAACACGCGGGCCCGGACGCGAAGGCCGAGGTCAGCGTGGTGCGGGTGGGCCCGAACACGGAGATCACGGTCATCGACAACGGCACCGGGAACGGCGACGGCGCCACCGGGGGCGACGGCGGGGGCCACGGTCTGCTCGGGATGCGCGAGCGCGTCAGCGCGCTCGGCGGCACCTGCACGGCGGGACCCCGCTACGGCGGCGGCTTCCGGGTGCAGGCGATACTGCCGGTCAAGACGGCCGACACGGCCCGTACGGCGCGGACCCGCAAGGAGGCCGAGGCCGTCCGGGCGGCCGAGGGACCGGGGGAAGGCTACGCATGACGATCAGGGTGGTACTCGCGGACGACCAGGCGCTGCTGCGCTCCGCGTTCCGTGTCCTCGTCGACTCCGAGCCGGGCATGCACGTGGTGGGCGAGGCGTCGGACGGGGCCGAGGCGGTCGCCGTGGCCCGCGCGACCCGGGCCGACGTCGTCCTCATGGACATCCGGATGCCCGGCACGGACGGGCTCGCCGCGACCCGCATGATCAGCGAGGACCCCGAACTCACGGACGTCCACGTGGTGATGCTCACCACTTTCGAGGTCGACGAGTACGTGGTGCAGTCCCTGCGCGCGGGTGCCTCCGGCTTCCTGGGCAAGGGCGCCGAGCCGGACGAGCTCCTGAACGCCATCAGGATCGCGGCGGCGGGCGAGGCCCTGCTCTCGCCCGTCGCGACCAAGGGCCTCATCGCCAGTTTCCTCGCCCAGGGCGGCAGCTGGGACGGCTCCGGCGACCCGCCCGGCGCCCACGCCGAACGCCTGGCCGCCCTGACCGGCCGCGAACGCGAAGTCCTCGTCCAGGTGGCCGGCGGCCTCTCCAACGACGAGATCGCCGAACGCCTGGTGGTCAGCCCCCTCACGGTGAAGACCCACGTCAACCGCGCGATGGCCAAACTGGGCGCCCGGGACCGGGCCCAACTGGTCGTGATCGCGTACGAGTCGGGCCTGGTGCGGCCGAGGGTGGAATAGCCGGGTCTTGGCCCCCGCGCCTCTGAAGGGCGCCCCTTCGGGGCGCCCCGAGGATTGCCGCGTAGCGGCATTCAAGGGGCGCGGGGCTGTGACATCTGCGGCTCCGCCGCGTGGGCGCGACCAGCCACAGCCGACCCGCAGACGAAAACCGGGCGCCTACGGCAAAGCCAGCATCCGCTCCAGCGCCAGCTTCGCGAAGCTCTCCGTCTCCGCGTCCACCTGGATCTGGTTGACGAGCTTGCCGTCCGCGAGGGACTCAAGCGTCCACACCAGGTGCGGCAGGTCGATCCGGTTCATCGTCGAGCAGAAGCAGACCGTCTTGTCGAGGAAGACGACTTCCTTGTCCTCCGCGGCGAATCGATTCGCCAGACGGCGGACCAGGTTCAGCTCGGTGCCGATGGCCCACTTGGAGCCGGCCGGGGCCGCCTCCAGCGCCTTGATGATGTACTCGGTCGAGCCGACGTAGTCCGCGGCCGCCACGACCTCGTGCTTGCACTCGGGGTGGACCAGGACGTTCACGCCGGGGATGCGGGCGCGCACGTCGTTGACCGAGTCGACCGAGAACCGGCCGTGGACCGAGCAGTGGCCGCGCCACAGGATCATCTTGGCGTTCCGCAGCTGCTCGACGGTCAGGCCGCCGTTCGGCTTGTGCGGGTTGTAGAGCACGCAGTCGTCCAGCGACATCCCCATGTCGCGGACGGCGGTGTTGCGGCCCAGGTGCTGGTCCGGCAGGAAGAGCACCTTCTCGCCCTGCTCGAACGCCCACTCCAGCGCCTTCTTGGCGTTGGACGAGGTGCAGATCGTGCCGCCGTGCTTGCCCGTGAAGGCCTTGATGTCGGCGGAGGAGTTCATGTACGAGACGGGCACGACCTGCTCGGCGATCCCCGCCTCGGTCAGCACGTCCCAGCACTCGGCGACCTGCTCGGCGGTGGCCATGTCGGCCATCGAGCAGCCGGCGGCCAGGTCGGGCAGCACGACCTTCTGGTCGCCCGAGGTCAGGATGTCCGCGGACTCGGCCATGAAGTGCACACCGCAGAAGACGATGTACTCGGCTTCCGGCTTGGCGGCCGCGTCCTTGGCCAGCTTGAAGGAGTCGCCGGTGACGTCGGCGAACTCGATGACCTCGTCGCGCTGGTAGTGGTGGCCGAGGATGAAGACCTTGTCACCGAGCTTCTCCTTGGCCGCGCGGGCGCGCGCCACGAGGTTCGGGTCCGACGGCGACGGCAGGTCGCCGGGGCACTCCACGCCGCGCTCGCTCTTCGGGTCGGCCTCGCGGCCGAGCAGCAGCAGGGCGAGCGGCGTCGGCTGGACATCCAGGGGCTGGGCGGTGGTCACGTCACGCACCCTTTCTCTTTCGCAGACGAGTTTTCGTCTAAATGACGCTATCTATCATAACTGCTTCACGTCAGTTTGACGATGGCCATAGCGTCGATGTGACACATCCCCTTTCCCTCTCGCTCCGCCGCTCGCCCGCGGTTGTCCACAGGTCTTTTCCGGCCCGCGCCGGGGTGTGCGAGCATGAAGGTGAGCCAAGGCACGGCCAAGGCCCACGCACGGCCCGGAATGAATCCGGGGTCCCGCCGGTTTTCACCGTCGGCAAGCAGTCTCCGTACAACCCGGGAGAGAAGCAGATGTCCGTATCGGACGAGACCACCACTGTGAGCGACGGCATCCTCCTGTCCGACGCCGCCGCGGCCAAGGTCAAGGCCCTCCTTGACCAGGAAGGCCGGGAAGACCTGGCGCTGCGCGTCGCCGTCCAGCCCGGCGGCTGCTCCGGCCTGCGCTACCAGCTCTTCTTCGACGAGCGCTCGCTCGACGGCGACGTCGTCAAGGACTTCGGCGGCGTGAAGGTCGTCACCGACCGCATGAGCGCCCCGTACCTGGGCGGCGCCTCGATCGACTTCGTGGACACCATCGAGAAGCAGGGCTTCACGATCGACAACCCGAACGCGTCGGGCTCCTGCGCCTGCGGCGACTCCTTCAGCTAAATCGCGCGTCGGCCGATACGTGCCGACTCGCGCCATGACGAAGGCGGGCACCCTTTCCGGGGTGCCCGCCTTCGTCGTAGGTGCATGCCGTACGACCGCGGCTCAGCTCTTCGGCAGCGCCTTCCCGGTGTTGGCGTCCACCACCTGACGCTCGCCCAGCGTCTGGTGCAGCGTCACCGAGACCGTCTCCTTCTTGGCGATCATGGCGCAGATCTTCTTGGGGTCGTGGTGCGCGACGCCCACCGTGACCCGGATCTCCGTGCCGCTCTCGTCCGCCGTCGCCGCGTAGGTGTCGCAGATCCCGCCCCAGAAGGTCACGGTCAGCGTCCGGCCGTCCTGGCCGATCGCGTACGAGAGCAGAGCCTGGTGGCCGACCGGTGACGACCCGGACGGCGTCGGCAGGGGAGTGCCGGGCCCGGACGGCGCCACCGGCGGCTTCGCCAGGTACTGCGGGGCCAGCGCCGGGGCGGTGATGGTGACCGGCTGCGCGGCGCCGGTCGGCTTCGCCTCGAAGAGCCACGACGGTACGAGCACCTGCTGCCCGTCCACGTACTGCGCGGAGAGCCCGAACACCGCCTTGTCCACGGTCACCGTCGAGGGCGTGCCCTGCTTGCACGGCTGCCGCTGGATGTTGCCCTGCGGGTCACTGGGCAGCTTGCGCTGCGGGTCGCTCGGCAGCCTGCCCTTGGTGGGCTCGCCCTGCGGCTGGTCCTCCAGCGGCACCGGGCCCGTGCAGTCCTTGCTCGCCGGGCGCCCGCCGCCCGATCCGTTCAGCTGCTTCAGCGTCTCCTCGGCGCTCAGCACGGGGTACGTGGCACCCTTCTCCGGCGCCTTCACCTGACCGCTGCCGCCGACCACCTGGCCGTCGGGGCCGACCTGGACGCCGGTCGTCCAGCCGTACGTGGGCAGACCGCCGATCACCGGGTCCGCGTTCACCACCCGTACCGCGCCCATCAGTTGGGACGCGTTCAGCTTGGCGTCGTCCTGGCCCAGCGCCTTCAGTACGGGGGCGGCCGCGGCCTTCGCGGCCTGCTCGCTCACCGCCGAGCCGCCTCCCGTGGGGTCGTGCTCGCCGGGCGCGATGCCCGGAACCGAGCTCGTGGAGGTGTCCGCTCCGGTGGTGTGCATCGGACACTTGCTGCCCTTGGGGCAGTTGTCCGTACCGCCGCTGCCGTACCGGGCGAACGTCCAGCTGCCCGGCGCCTTCTGATTGACCGTCAGTACCGGTCCGCCGCCGTCCTTGGTGATCCCGGCCTTCCAGACCGTCCCCTCCAGGCGCGGGGGACCGTCGATCCCCAGGGCCTTCGCCAGCTTCGCCACCTCGGCCTCGCCGACCGTGCCGCCCGGGCGGTACACCGACGCCTTCGCCGGGCCGTCGGGAAGTTTCCCCTCGGCGCGGTAGACCACGCCGTTCGGGTCCGGTTCGCCGGGGGCGATGCCCTCCCTGCCGCTGTCCAGGCCGAGCGGCGGCGGAGTGGAGTCCGCGCCCGCCCCGGCCTTCGCGTCGGCGGTGCCCCCGGCGGCGGGCGAGCCGTCCGAGGCGGTGGACGCCCAGTAGGCCCCGCCGCCGCCCGCGACCAGCACCGCGGCCGCGACCGAGGCGAGGACGAAGGGGGATCGTCGCGTCCGCCGCTGCTGCGACTCGTCCTGCGTGTGCTCGCTGCTCACCGCATCGCTCCTGTCCAGTCGTATCCCGCATCCCCTTTACGGGGGACAGGCCTTGGACGGAGCGGGGGAGCGCACGGTTCCCTCCGCGCGCTGCCCCGTCGCTCGGGTCCGCTCTGGTCCGCTCAGTCGCCGTACTCGGACATGGTGGCGATCAGCCGGACCGAGTCGGGTGGCACGGACACCCCGTGGATGCGGGACGGTGGGACGGGCGCCGGTCCGGCCTCCGTTGGCACCACCCAGTGGGGGGCCATCCGTGCGCAGTCGCCGCGCAGCTCCGCCAAGCCCGGTTCGGACGTCATGACGTTCCCGGTCTGCTCCATGGTTTCCATATTCCGCACCGTACGCATCAGGAACCATGCGAAAAAAGGACTACTATCGGGTAATTTCAGCCCTTCAGGTGAACCCCCGCGACCCGGTAGCGTTAACTGTCAACAGTCCTCCACGCAGGAGTGTCCTCGCCGTGCGTATCGCAGTCACCGGCTCCATCGCCACCGACCACCTCATGACCTTCCCCGGCCGATTCGCCGACCAGCTGGTCGCCGATCAGCTGCACACGGTCTCCCTCTCCTTCCTCGTCGACAACCTCGACGTGCGCCGGGGCGGTGTCGGCGCGAACATCTGCTTCGGAATGGGGCAGCTCGGCACCCGACCGATCCTCGTCGGGGCCGCCGGCTCCGACTTCGACGAGTACCGGGCCTGGCTGGACCGGCACGGGGTGGACACGGACTCGGTCCGTATCTCCGAGGTCCTGCACACCGCCCGCTTCGTGTGCACCACGGACGCCGACCACAACCAGATCGGCTCCTTCTACACGGGCGCGATGAGCGAGGCCCGCCAGATCGAGCTCCAGGCGGTGGCCGAGCGGGTGGGCGGCCTCGACCTGGTCCTGATCGGCGCCGACGACCCCGAGGCGATGCTCCGGCACACCGAGGAGTGCAAGACGCGCGGGATCCCGTTCGCGGCGGACTTCTCGCAGCAGATCGCCCGGATGTCCGGCGACGACATCCGTACGTTGCTGGAGGGCGCGAAGTACCTCTTCTCCAACGAGTACGAGAAGGGGCTCATCGAGTCCAAGACCGGCTGGAGCGACGCGGAGATCCTCGGGAAGGTCGACTACCGGGTCACCACCCTCGGCTCGCGGGGCGTGCGCATCGAGCGCGTCGGCGAGGACCCGATCGAGGTCGGCTGCGCCGAGGAGGAGGCCAAGGTCGACCCGACCGGCGTCGGCGACGCGTTCCGCGCGGGCTTCCTGTCGGGCCTGTCGTGGGGCGTCGGCCACCAGCGCGCCGCGCAGGTCGGCTGCATGCTGGCGACGCTGGTGATCGAGACGCTCGGCACCCAGGAGTACCAGCTGCGCCGCGCCCACTTCATGGACCGCTTCACGAAGGCGTACGGGGACGAGGCGGCGGCCGAGGTCCGGGAGTACCTGGCCTAGCCCCACCCGTCCTTACCGGTGTGGGGGTACTCCGTACCCCCATGCCGGCCTCACCCCACCCGCCGCACCACGTACGCGGACCCCCGCTCCCGCCGCGTCTCCCCCACGTACTCCTGCCCCCGCATCTCGCACCACGCCGGGATGTCGAGCCGGGCCGCCTCGTCGTCGGCGAGGACCGTGACCGTGGCGCCCACGGGGACGTCGGTGATCACCTTCGCCAGTTCGATCACCGGGATGGGGCAGCGCTTGCCGAGCGCGTCGATGGTCAGGTCACCGCGAGGGGTGGCGGGGGTCGGCGAGGACACCGGCGCGCCGAGCTTCTCGCGGACGGACGACACCACCCCGGGCAGCACCGCGAGGAAGCGGTCGACGTCGGAGGAGGCCGTGCCCAGGGGCAGCGAGACCCGGACGTTGCCCTCGCTCAGTACGCCCATCGCCCGCAGCACATGGCTCGGGGTGAGCGTGCTGCTCGTACAGGACGAACCGGAGGAGACCGAGAAACCCTCGCGGTCCAGTTCGTGCAGCAGGGTCTCCCCGTCGACATAGAGACACGAGAAGGTGACCAGATGCGGCAGCCGCCGCACCGGGTCCCCGACCACCTCCACGTCCGGCACCAGCTCCGCCACCCGGGTGCGCACCCGGTCGACCAGGGCCCGCAGCCGCTCCGCCTCGGCCGCCGCCGCCTCCGCCCGCACCGCCCGCAGCGACGCGGCCGCCGCCACGATCGCCGGGATGTTCTCGAAGCCGGGCGCCCGGCCCGACTCCCGCTCGTCGGCGGGGCCTTGCGGGGCGAACCGGACGCCCTTGCGGACCGCGAGCAGCCCCACCCCCGCGGGGCCGCCCCACTTGTGCGCGCTCGCGGCGAGCAGCGACCAGCCGTCCTCCACCGGGCCCCACGCCAGCGACTGGGCCGCGTCCACGAGCAGCGGCACCCCGGCCGCCCGGCACGCCTCGGCCACCTCGGCGACCGGCTGGACCGTGCCCACCTCGTGGTTGGCGGACTGGAGGCAGGCCAGCGCCGTGTCGGGGCGCAGCGCGGCGGCGTACGCGGCGGGGGAGACCGCCCCGGCCCGGTCGACCGGGACCTCCGTCACCGTGCCGCCGTCCGCCTCCAGGGCCGCGCCCGCGTGCAGCACCGAGGAGTGCTCCACCGCCGACACCACCAGATGGCGGCCGACACGCCGACGGCCGGAGAGGGAGCCGTGAATTCCGGAGTGCACCGCGCGCGTCCCCGAAGAGGTGAACACGAGCTCGTCCGGCCGGCAGCCGACCGCCTCGGCCGCGGCCTCCCGGGCCGCGTCGAGCAGCAGCCGGGCCCGCCTGCCCTCGCGGTAGAGCCGGGCCGGGTCGGCCCAGCCCTCGTCGAGCGAGGCCTGGAGGGCCTGGCGGGCCACGGGGTGCAGGGGGGCGGAGGAGGCGGCGTCGAAGTAGGGCACGGTGCCACGCTAACGCCGTGGGGGGTTCGGCTGGGGCGTCGTCGTTCGGCCGCGGACCCGGCTGTGGCCGGGCGCGCAGTTCCCCGCGCCCCTTCAAGGGGTCCCCGCGCCGCACCACTCTCCGTACACCCGTACAGGAAGCCCCGTCAGATACCCCCCGGAAGCGGGGATTCCATCCCTTTGGGGGCTCGGGCGGCGCGTTGGGCACCCTCCCCGCGCGACCCCAAATAGCGTCCAGTAGGGTTTGGTCCGCATAAACATCCAAACCCCTGCCCGCGGCCAGGGCGGCGACCGACCAGCGTGACGGACGGCCGTAGCCGGCCGGCGCGGGCGAGACTCTCGGGAAGGCGCTACGTGAGTCCCAACGGCTCCGACCTCCCCCGCTGCCTGAAAGGCGCGGGCGGTTCCCCCACGTCGAGGCGCCCGATGCGGCGGAAGCTGCTGCAGGCGCTGACTGCGGGCCTGGTCCTGGCTACCGCGTCCGGTTGCTCGTACAACTGGGAAGACTTCCCTCGCCTGGGTATGCCCACCCCGGTGACGGAAGAGGCTCCGCGGATCCTCTCCCTCTGGCAGGGTTCGTGGGCGGCAGCGCTCGCCACGGGCGTGCTGGTCTGGGGCCTGATCCTGTGGAGTGTCATCTTCCACAGGCGCAGCCGCACCAAGGTCGAGGTACCTCCGCAGACCCGGTACAACATGCCCATCGAGGCGCTGTACACGGTCGTCCCCCTCATCATCGTCTCGGTGCTCTTCTACTTCACCGCGCGTGATGAGTCGAAGCTCCTTGAGCTCTCCCCGAAGCCGGCTCACACCGTCAACGTGGTCGGCTACCAGTGGAGCTGGGGCTTCAACTACGTCGAGGACGTGGACGGCAACCCGGCCACGGGCGACGCCGCGAAGTCCAAGGAGCTGTCCGCCATTCCGGACCGCTTCACCAAGGACTTCCCGGCCGGTGCCGACGGCGTCTACGACGTCGGCATCCCCGGCACGCGGAACCCGCAGACCGGAAACCCCGGGCCCACGCTGTGGCTGCCCAAGGGCGAGAAGGTCCGCTTCGTGCTGACGTCCCGTGACGTCATCCACTCCTTCTGGGTGGTCCCCTTCCTGATGAAGCAGGACGTCATCCCGGGGCACACCAACTCCTTCGAGGTGACCCCGACCCAGGAGGGCACCTTCCTCGGCAAGTGCGCCGAGCTGTGCGGTGTCGACCACTCCCGGATGCTCTTCAACGTGAAGGTCGTCTCCCCGGAGCGCTACCAGCAGCACCTCAAGGAGCTGGCGGCGAAGGGCCAGACCGGCTACGTGCCGGCAGGCATCGCTCAGACCGACCCCGCCAAGAACGCGGAGACGAACAAACTGTGAGCATCCTCAACGAATCTCAGGGTGCCGCGGCAGCAGACGACTCGTACGAGAACGAGCTGCCGGTCCGGCGCAAGCAGCCGGGGAACATCGTCGTGAAGTGGTTGACCACCACTGACCACAAGACGATCGGCACGATGTATCTGGTCACGTCGTTCGTGTTCTTCTGCATCGGCGGGGTGATGGCGCTGCTCATGCGCGCCGAGCTCGCCCGTCCCGGCACGCAGATCATGTCGAACGAGCAGTTCAACCAGGCGTTCACGATGCACGGCACGATCATGCTGCTGATGTTCGCGACGCCGCTGTTCGCCGGATTCGCGAACTGGATCATGCCGCTGCAGATCGGCGCGCCCGATGTGGCGTTCCCGCGGCTGAACATGTTCGCCTACTGGCTCTACCTGTTCGGCTCGCTCATCGCGGTCGGTGGCTTCCTCACCCCGCAGGGCGCGGCCGACTTCGGCTGGTTCGCCTACTCCCCGCTGTCGGACGCGGTCCGCTCGCCGGGCGTCGGCGCCGACATGTGGATCATGGGTCTGGCCTTCTCCGGCTTCGGCACGATCCTCGGCTCGGTCAACTTCATCACCACGATCATCTGCATGCGCGCTCCCGGCATGACGATGTTCCGTATGCCGATCTTCGTGTGGAACGTCCTGCTGACCGGTGTGCTGGTCCTGCTGGCCTTCCCGGTGCTGGCCGCCGCGCTGTTCGCCCTGGAGGCGGACCGCAAGTTCGGTGCCCACATCTTCGACGCCGGCAACGGCGGCGCGCTGCTGTGGCAACACCTCTTCTGGTTCTTCGGCCATCCAGAGGTGTACATCATCGCCTTGCCGTTCTTCGGAATCATTTCCGAAGTCATCCCAGTGTTCTCCAGAAAGCCGATGTTCGGCTACATGGGCCTGGTCGGCGCGACGATCGCCATCGCCGGTCTGTCCGTGACCGTGTGGGCGCACCACATGTACGTCACCGGCGGCGTGCTCCTGCCGTTCTTCTCGTTCATGACGTTCCTCATCGCGGTACCGACCGGTGTGAAGTTCTTCAACTGGATCGGCACGATGTGGAAGGGCTCACTGTCCTTCGAGACACCGATGCTCTGGGCTGTCGGCTTCCTGATCACCTTCACCTTCGGTGGTCTGACCGGCGTCATCCTGGCCTCGCCGCCGATGGACTTCCACGTATCCGACTCGTACTTCGTCGTCGCGCACTTCCACTACGTCATCTTCGGCACCGTGGTCTTCGCGATGTTCTCCGGATTCCACTTCTGGTGGCCGAAGTTCACGGGCAAGATGCTGGACGAGCGTCTGGGCAAGATCACCTTCTGGACGCTGTTCGTGGGCTTCCACGGCACGTTCCTGGTGCAGCACTGGCTCGGTGCCGAGGGCATGCCGCGTCGTTACGCGGACTACCTCGCGGCCGACGGCTTCACCGCGCTGAACACGATCTCGACCATCAGCTCCTTCCTGCTCGGTCTGTCGATCCTGCCGTTCATGTACAACGTCTGGAAGACCGCCAAGTACGGCAAGAAGGTCGAGGTCGACGACCCGTGGGGCTACGGCCGTTCGCTCGAATGGGCGACGTCGTGCCCGCCGCCGCGGCACAACTTCCTCACCCTGCCGCGTATTCGCTCCGAATCGCCGGCGTTCGATCTGCACCACCCTGAGATCGCGGCTCTCGACCAGCTTGAGAACCACGGCGGCGATGGTGTCGCCACTAACACAGCCCTCGCCGGCGGCAAGGAGGCGGGCAAGTGAAGATCCAGGGCAAGATGTTCCTCTGGCTCTCCGTCTTCATCCTGATCATGGCCGTCGTGTACGGCGTGTGGTCGAAGGAGCCGGCCGGTGCGACCGCTCTCGTGATGGCCTTCGGCCTGAGCGTGATGATCGGCTTCTACCTGGCCTTCACGGCCAAGCGGGTCGATGCGGGTGCGCAGGACGACAAGGAGGCCGATGTCGCGGACGACGCCGGTGAGCTGGGGTTCTTCGCCCCGCACAGCTGGCAGCCGCTCTCGCTGGCGATCGGTGGCGCGCTCGCGTTCCTGGCCATCGCGATGGGCTGGTGGCTGCTGTACTTCTCGGCGCCGCTGATCCTGATCGGTATCTACGGCTGGGTGTTCGAGTACTACCGGGGCGAGAACCAGAACCAGTAGGTCCTCGCAGGTACCTGTGAAAGGGCCCCGCGGCTCATCCGAGCCGCGGGGCCCTTTCACGTACGCGGGGCCCGTGCGGGGCGCTTTGGGCCGTCCGAGGGCGTGCCGCCCGTTTGCAGTCATACCGCGCGCTGAATATGACTATTTTTCATAACGTGTGGTCATGAGTCACGCACCGCGTACCCGTACCGTCCTGAGCTGCACCCTGCTGGTCATTGCCCTCGGGGCGGGCGCCGGCGCGTGCGGCCGCTCCGACAGCAACCCGCTCTCGGCCAAGCCGTACGACGCGGCGGGCCAGATCGCGTACAACGGCCCGGCGGGCAGTGCGAAGGCGGATCCGGAGAAGCCCCTGGAGATCTCCGCCAGGGGCGGCCGCGGGCGCATCACGGACGTGATGGCCATGGACGCCGCGGGGCGCCATCTGGCGGGCGAGCTCGACGGCGACGGGAACCGCTGGCACTCCACGGCCCCGCTGGTCGCGGGCGCCCACTACACGGTGGTGGTCTCCACGGAGGACTCCGACGGGGCTCCGGGGCGCCGTACGCTGACGTTCGACACCTCCGCGCCCAAAGACGTCGTGAAGGTCGAATTCGGCCCGGACGCGGGCAAGTACGGCGTCGGACAGCCCATCACGGCGGAGCTCGGCAAGCCGGTCAAGGACAAGGCGGCCCGCGCGATCGTGGAGCGGGCGCTGAAGGTGGAGTCCACGCCGTCGGTGGAGGGCGCCTGGTACTGGGTCGACGACAAGACGCTGCACTACCGGCCCAAGGAGTACTGGCCCACCAACGCGACCATCAGGGCCTCCTCGCGCCTGGAGGGCGTGCGGATCGCGGACAAGCTGTACGGCGGCCCCGCGCAGCCCCTGAAGATCACCACCGGCGACCGCATCGAGGCCATCACCGACGCGTCCTCGCACTACATGACGGTCAAACGCAACGGAGAAGTGATCAATACCATTCCGGTGACCACCGGAAAGCCGGGCTTTTCCACCCGAAACGGCGTCAAGGTGGTGCTGGGCAAGCAGTACTTCGTACGGATGCGCGGGGAGACGGTCGGCATCTCGGCCGGCAGCGCCGACGCGTACGACCTGCCGGTCTACTACGCGACCCGGGTCACCTGGAGCGGCGAGTACGTGCACGCCGCGCCCTGGTCGGTGGGCTCGCAGGGCTCCGAGAACGTCAGCCACGGCTGTACGGGCATGTCCACCGGGAACGCCGCGTGGTTCTACGAGACCGTGACCGAGGGCGACATCGTCAAGGTCGTCAACAGCATCGGCGAGGACATGACGCCCTTCGACAACGGGTTCGGCGACTGGAACGTGGGCTGGGACAAGTGGCACAGGGGCAGCGTGCTGCAGGCCGACCTGAAGGCCGGGCAGAGCAAGCTGAACTCCGCCCGGCTACGGCCGCAGGTCTAGGGCCTGCCCGGTGGGGGTTGGGGCGGGCGGATCAGGCCCGGGTGGCCACGGCGCCGTCCGGGCGGCGCGAACGGATCAGGGCGGCCAGTGCGGCCGCGAACTCGACCGGCTCGACCGGGAGGGTCACCGCGGCGTCCGCACGGCTCCAGGTGGCCAGCCAGGCGTCCTGAGGGCGCCCGATGAGCAGCAGCACCGGCGGGCACTGGAAGATCTCGTCCTTGATCTGCCGGCAGATCCCCATGCCGCCGGCCGGGACGGCCTCCCCGTCCAGGACGCACACGTCGATGCCGCCGCGGTCCAGCTCCTTGAGGACGGCGTGTGGGGTCGCGCACTCCAGGAAGGTCACCGGGGGAACGTCGGAGGCGGGCCTGCGTCCGGCGGCGAGCCGCACCTGCTCACGGGTGTTCGCGTCGTCGCTGTAGACAAGTACGGTGGCGCTCGACTGCATTGTTCCTCCGATTCGACGGCGGTACGGGCTCGGGAGCCGATGCGCGGATGCTACTCCGTCCGACACCGCGTCAACACCGGTTCGGCGGGCGCCGGGATGGGCCGTTCGGGCAGGACACGGGGTCCGGACACACCGAACGGCACCCCCCGGAGTGAGCGCGAGATAAGCGACCGACATAATGTCGGTCGTGGCGACAGCAACGACAGTAGAAACCGGGCACGCGCACCCGTCGGTCAATCGGCCGAACCTCACCAGCGTCGGAACCATCATCTGGCTGAGTTCCGAGCTGATGTTCTTCGCGGCCCTCTTCGCGATGTACTTCACCCTGCGATCGGTGACGGGCGCCGAGCACTGGAAGGAAATGGCGTCCTCGCTGAACCTTCCGTTCTCGGCGACGAACACCACGATCCTGGTGCTCTCCTCCCTCACCTGCCAGCTCGGCGTCTTCGCCGCCGAGCGGGGCGACGTGAAGAAGCTGCGCACCTGGTTCATGATCACGTTCGTGATGGGTGCGATCTTCATCGGAGGCCAGGTCTTCGAGTACACCGAGCTGGTGAAGAAGGACGGCCTCTCGCTGTCCTCCGATCCGTACGGCTCGGTGTTCTACCTGACGACCGGCTTCCACGGCATGCATGTGACGGGCGGTCTGATCGCCTTCCTGCTGGTTCTCGGCAGGACCTACGCGGCCAAGAGATTCACCCACGAGCAGGCAACCGCCGCCATCGTCGTGTCCTACTACTGGCACTTCGTCGATGTCGTCTGGATCGGCCTCTTCGCCACGATCTACTTGATCAAGTAATCGGGTCCGCAGAACCCGACACCATCCCGCATCGACGCAGAAGATCCTGACACCGGGGTAATCCGTGAAAAAGCTCTCCGCACGACGACGCCATCCGCTGGCGGCGCTCGTCGTCCTACTCCTCGCGCTGGCGGCCACCGGGGGGCTGTACGCCGCGTTCGCGCCCGCGGACAAGGCGAAGGCCGACGAAACCGCCCAGTCCCTCGCCATCGACGAGGGCAAGAAGCTCTACTCCGTCGGCTGCGCCAGCTGCCACGGAACCGGCGGTCAGGGCACCACTGACGGCCCGTCCCTGGTGGGCGTGGGCTCCGCGGCCGTGGACTTCCAGGTCGGCACCGGCCGTATGCCGGCGCAGCAGCCCGGCGCCCAGGTGCCGAAGAAGAAGGTCATCTACTCGCAGGCCGAGATCGACCAGCTCGCCGCGTACATCGCCTCCCTCGGCGCCGGCCCGATCACGCCGACCGAGAAGCAGTACAGCCCGGAAGGCGCGGACATCGCCAAGGGTGGCGAGCTGTTCCGCACCAACTGCGCCCAGTGCCACAACTTCTCCGGCAAGGGCGGTGCGCTGACGCACGGCAAGTACGCCCCCAGCCTTGAGGGCGTGGAACCGAAGCACCTCTACGAGGCCATGCAGACCGGCCCGCAGAACATGCCGTCGTTCCCCGACACGACGATGCCGCAGAAGCAGAAGCAGGACATCATCGCGTACCTGGACGCCGTGAACAGTGAGAAGACGGCGAGCCCCGGTGGTCTCTCGCTCGGTGGCCTCGGCCCCGTCAGCGAGGGTCTGTTCGCGTGGATCTTCGGACTCGGTGCTCTCATCGCAGTCGCCATCTGGATCGCGGCCCACTCCGCTAAGGCCAAGAAGTCATGAGTAGCCAAGACAATTCCGAGAACCTGCCCAGCGAGCAGGACCCCGAGCACGGCTCGGTAGAGCGCGCCCGCGACCCGTTCGCGGACCCGGGGCTGCCGCCCCACATGCCGCGCGTCCAGGACATCGACGAGGCGGCTGCCAGGCGCTCCGAGCGCGTGGTCGCCGGTCTCTTCATGCTCTCGATGGTCGCGACGGTCGCCTTCATCGCGTCCTTCGTGATCTTCCCGATCGACAAGATCGTCTACATCTTCCCGATCGGGCACGTCAGCGCGCTGAACTTCTCCCTGGGTCTGACCCTGGGTGTCGCGCTGTTCTGCATCGGCGCCGGCGCGGTCCACTGGGCCCGCACGCTGATGTCCGACGAGGAGATGTCCGACGAGCGCCACGAGATCGCGGCGCCGCCGGAGGTCCGCGAGAAGGTCATGCAGGACTGGGCGGACGGCGTCCGCGAGTCCGGCTTCGGCCGCCGCAAGCTCATCCGCAACACCATGTACGGCGCGCTGGCCATGGTGCCGCTCGCCGGTGTGGTGCTGCTGCGCGACCTGGGCACCCTGCCCGAGGACAAGCTGCGCAAGACGATGTGGGCCAAGGGCAAGGCCCTCATCAACATGAACACCAACGAGCCGCTTCGTCCCGAGGACGTGGCCGTCGGTTCGCTCACCTTCGCCAAGCCCGAGGGCCTGGAGGAGGACCAGCACGACTTCCAGACCCAGATCGCCAAGGCGGCCCTGATGATCGTCCGGCTGCAGCCGGAGAACATCAAGGACAAGCGCGAGCTGGAGTGGTCGCACCAGGGCATCGTGGCGTTCTCGAAGATCTGCACCCACGTCGGTTGCCCGATCAGCCTGTACGAGCAGCAGACCCACCACGTGCTCTGCCCGTGCCACCAGTCCACCTTCGACCTCTCCGACGGGGCCCGCGTCATCTTCGGCCCGGCCGGTCACGCTCTGCCGCAGCTGCGGATCGGCGTGAACAGCGAGGGTTACCTCGAAGCGCTCGGCGACTTCGAAGAGCCCGTCGGTCCTGCCTTCTGGGAGCGCGGATGAGCACCACCACGACTGACGAACGGCGCGAGCCCGGGAACGGCGAGAAGTTCGCCGACTGGGCCGACGGCCGGCTGGGGATCTACACCCTGGCGAAGAGCAACATGCGCAAGATCTTCCCGGACCACTGGTCCTTCATGCTCGGCGAGATCTGCATGTACAGCTTCATCATCATCATCCTCACGGGTGTGTACCTGACGATGTTCTTCCACCCGAGCATGAACGAGGTCGTCTACGACGGCTCCTACGTTCCGCTCCAGGGTGTGCAGATGTCCGAGGCGTTCAACTCGACCATGCACATCAGCTTCGATGTGCGCGGTGGTCTGCTGATCCGGCAGATCCACCACTGGGCGGCGCTGATCTTCCTCGCGGCGATGTTCGTGCACATGATGCGCGTCTTCTTCACGGGCGCGTTCCGCAAGCCGCGCGAGGTCAACTGGCTCTTCGGCTTCCTGCTGTTCTTCTGCGGCATGTTCACCGGCTTCACCGGCTACTCGCTCCCGGACGACCTGCTCTCGGGCACCGGCGTCCGGTTCATGGAGGGCGCCATCCTGGGCGTGCCGGTCATCGGCACGTACCTGTCGTTCTTCATCTACGGCGGCGAGTTCCCCGGCGGCGACTTCGTGGCCCGGTTCTACTCGGTCCACATCCTGCTGCTGCCCGGCATCATGCTCGGCCTGATGGTCACTCACCTGATCCTGGTCTTCTACCACAAGCACACCCAGTTCGCGGGCCCCGGCCGCACCAACAAGAACGTCGTGGGCGCGCCTCTGCTGCCCGTCTACACGGCCAAGGCCGGTGGCTTCTTCTTCCTGGTGTTCGGTGTCATCGCGGTCATCTCGGCGATCGCCTCGATCAACCCGATCTGGGAGATCGGCCCGTACCGCCCGGACCAGGTGTCGACCGGCGCCCAGCCCGACTGGTACATGGGCTTCGCCGAAGGCCTCATCCGAGTGATGCCGGGCTGGGAGATCAACGCGTGGGGCCACACACTGGTCCTGGGCGTGTTCATCCCGCTGGTGATCTTCCCGCTGGTGCTCTTCGCGATCGCGGCCTACCCGTTCATCGAGGCCTGGATCACCAAGGACACCCGCGAGCACCACATCGCCGACCGTCCGCGCAACGCTCCCGTCCGCACCGGTATCGGCGTGGCCTGGATCACCGCGTACATGGTGATGCTCGTCGGTGGTGGCAACGACCTGTGGGCGACCAACTTCCACCTGTCGCTGAACGCCATCACCTGGTTCGTCCGGATCGCGTTCTTCGTCGGCCCGGTCATCGCGTTCATCATCACCAAGCGGATCTGCCTGGGCCTGCAGCGCCGGGACGCCGAGAAGGTGCTGCACGGTCGTGAGACCGGCATCATCAAGCGGCTGCCGCACGGTGAGTTCGTCGAGGTCCACGAGCCGCTCGACGCGGGCCAGCTGTACAAGCTCACCGCGCACGAGCAGCCCCGTCCGCACGAGCTGCCCGCGGCGGTCGACGAGAACGGCGTCAAGCGCAAGGTCTCCCGCATGGAGAAGCTGCGCGTCAAGATCCACAAGGGTTACTACGGCGAGCAGAGCCAGATCGCCAAGCCGACCTCTGAGGAGTACGAGGAGATCACCAGCGGCCACGGCCACCACTGATCCCCTCTCAGCGACACTGCTGTACGCCACACAGCAAAAGGGCCCCGTCCACGCGATGGACGGGGCTCTTCGCTGTTCCCCGGGGCTGGATAGGGTGTTCCCATCCCTATCCGTCGGTGGACCCAGGAGCGGACCATGAACGTTGTGACCCCGGTCGGCGGCGACAGCGTGGCGGCCTACTCCTGGCCGGGCGTACTGGACTCGCTGCTCAGCGGCACCGACCAGAGCGCCGAGGCGACCGCCTGGGCGATGGACTCGATCATGCGCGGCGAGGCGACCGACGCGCAGATCGCCGGGTTCGCGGTGGCGCTGCGGGCCAAGGGCGAGACCGTCACCGAGATCAGCGGCATGGTCCGCGCGATGTACGAGCACGCCAATGTGATCGAGGTGCCCGGCCGGACCGTGGACATCGTCGGCACCGGCGGCGACGGCGCCAAGACCGTCAACATCTCCACCATGTCCTCGATCGTGGTGGCGGGCACCGGCGCCAAGGTCGTCAAGCACGGCAACCGGGCCGCCTCCTCGGCCAGCGGCGCCTCCGACGTCCTGGAGAAGCTCGGCGTCAACCTGGACCTCACGCCCCGGCAGGTCGTCCAGGTCGCCGAGGAGGCGGGCGTCACCTTCTGCTTCGCCGTGAAGTTCCACCCCGCCCTGAGATACGTCGCCGCCGCGCGCCGGGAACTCGGCATCCGCACGACCTTCAACTTCCTCGGTCCGCTCACCAATCCGGCCCGGGTCAAGGCCCAGGCCACCGGGGTCGCGGACGCGCGCATGGCGCCGATCGTGGCCGGGGTGCTCGCCGAGCGCGGCTCCTCCGCGCTGGTGTTCCGCGGCGACGACGGCATGGACGAGCTGACGACCACCGCGACCTCCCGGGTCTGGGTGGTACGGGACGGGGCCGTGCGCGAGGAGTCGTTCGACCCCAGGGACGTGGGCATCGACCTGGTGCCGGTCGAGGCGCTGCGCGGCGCGGACGCCTCGTACAACGCGGACGTCGCCAGGCGGCTGCTCGCCGGCGAGACCGGGCCGGTGCGGGACGCGGTGCTGCTCAACTCGGCGGCGGCGCTCGTCGCGCTCGATCCGGGCGAGGGGAGCCTGGTCGAGCAGATCCGGGCCGGGATCGCCGTGGCGGCCGAGTCGGTGGACTCGGGCGCGGCGCGGCGGGCCCTGGAGCGCTGGGTGGCCGCCAGCAACGCCTGAGGGCCGCCAGGGCCTGGAGCCCGCGAGGTGTGACGCAAGGCGCAGTCCGGCATCCGGACTGCGCCTTGCGCGTACGCGGACGTATGGCAGGATGCTTTCCAAGGTCATGAGTGACAGCGACTACGGCCCCGGCCCGCTGTCCGGCAACCCTCCGTCCGTGGCGGGGTGCCCCGGGTGAAGACCAGGTCGCAGGCAGCGAGGTCTGCGGCAAGCGCGGACCCCTGCGCACTCCCTTCGGAGTGGCGCGCCCCTGGGGTCCTGGTCCTCAAGGGAGCAGTCTCGTGAGCAAGCGAATGCGATAGGGCCTCCGGCCCCTCTTTCTGTACACCTCCGCGGGCTCGTCATGCCCGTGTTCGAGGTCAACCCCCGTGTACCCGGCGCCAGTTGGACTGCCGCCGCCGTTCCGTGGGGCTCCACAGTCATCTCGCCTCGTCCTGCCGGGAGAAACCGCCATGTCCGCATACGCCGTCACGCCCACCGCCACGTCCTCCGCCGCCTCCGACTCCTCCGCCGAACCCTGCTGTGCGGCGCCGCTGCCGGTGCTCGGCCGGGACGTCACCGTGCCGCTGGTCACCGGCGGAGAGGTGACGTACGCGGCCCTCGACTACGCGGCGAGCGCCCCGGCCCTCCAGCGGGTGTGGGACGACGTGGCCGCGTACGCCCCCTACTACGGCAGCGTGCACCGCGGCGCGGGCTACCTCTCGCAGCTGTCCACGGACCTGTTCGAGAACAGCAGGGCGGCGGTGGCGGAGTTCCTGGACTGCCGCGCGGGCGACCAGGTGGTCTTCACCCGCTCGACGACGGACTCGCTCAACCTCCTCGCCCAGGTGATCCCGGCCGGCTGCGAGGTCTTCGTCTTCGAGACCGAGCACCACGCGTCGCTGCTGCCGTGGCGGGACGCGCGGGTGACGTACCTCAACGCGCCGCGTACGCCGCAGCAGGCGGTGGCGACGCTGGAGCGCGCGCTGGCCGACCGCGACCCGTACGGCCCGGCCCTGGTCTGCGTGACCGGCGCCTCCAACGTCACAGGCGAGCTGTGGCCGGTGCGCGAGCTCGCGGCGGCGGCGCACGCGCACGGGGCGCGGATCGTGCTCGACGCGGCGCAGCTGGCGCCCCACCACCCGGTCTCCGTACAGGAGTTGGACGTCGACTGGATCGCCTTCTCGGGCCACAAGCTGTACGCGCCGTTCGGCTCCGGAGTGCTGGCGGGCCGCGCGGACTGGCTGCGGGAGTCCGAGCCGTACCTCGCGGGCGGCGGCGCCTCCCGCAAGGTCGCCCGGCGCGCGGACGGCGGGGTGGACGTCGAGTGGCACACCACGGCCGCCCGCCACGAGGCCGGATCCCCGAACGTGATCGGGGTGTACGCCATCGCCTCCGCCTGCAAGGCGCTGACCGAGGCGGGCTTCGAGGGGCTGGTGGAGCGGGAGAAGCACCTGATCGCGAAGGTGCGGGAGGGGCTGGCGGAGGTCCCGGAGGTCCGCGTCCTCTCCTTGTTCGGCGACGACGCGCCCCGGGTCGGCGTGATCTCGTTCGTGGTGGACGGCTGGAACAGCTCGCACTTCGCGGCGGCGCTGTCGGCGGAGTACGGGATCGGCGTCCGCGACGGTCTGTTCTGCGCGCACCCCCTGGTCCGCACGCTCCTCGGCAGCGAGCCGCAGGAGCCGGGCGAGTGCGGCGCGCCCGAGGCGGAGCCGGGCGAGCTCCCCCAGACTTCGTCCGGGGGGACCCCCACCCTCAACGCGATCCGCGTCAGCTTCGGGGCGGGGACGCCGGACGAGCACGTGGAGCGGTTTGTGGGGGCGGTGCGGGAGTTGGTGCGGGGTGGGGCGAAGTGGACGTACCGCACGGAGGAGGGCCGCTGCGTCCCGGCGGTGTGAGTTGCCCCTCCCCGCCCGTTCCCTTAACCCTCCGGGGGTGGGTGGGGGTGGAGGAGGGTTTCCCGGGGGCTACGCCCCCAGACCCCCGTTTGCGGGGCCTGCGGCCCCTGCACCCCGCTACGGGGCTCCGCCCCGGCCCCCGCTCCTCAAACGCCGGAGGGGCTGAATTTGCCCGGCCCCCGTTCTGCCTTTAGGGGCGCGGGGAACGGCGCGACCAGCCACACACAGCCCGCAGACAAACACCGGGCTGAGAAGGGGCGCGGGGAACTGCGCGACCAGCCCCCACCGAACCCGCAGACGAACGAAAACCCCTGTCCCGTCCCGCCGCCCGCCCGAGGGCTACGCATCCAGGCCGATGGCGAACGCCGCCTCCAGGTCGTGCTGGGAGTACGTCCGGAACGCCACGTGCGTGTCCGTCGCCTCCACGCCGGGGATCTTGCTGATGCGCCCGGGGATGATGTCCGCGAGGTTGTCGTGGCGGGCCACCCGGACCAGCGCGATCAAGTCGTAGGTGCCGGTCACCGAATACACCTCGCTGACGTTCTCCAGCGACGCGATCGACTCCGCGATCTCGGGAATCCGGTCCACGCTGGTCTTGATGAGCACGATCGCGGTGATCACGGCTGGTTCTCTCCCTCGGTGGCGGCCGACGCGGGTGGCTTCGGTCGTTTCACTCTAGCCGCCCCGCGGAACCGGCCCCAGGCGTAGAGAAACCCCAGGCCGAAGCCGACGAGATGGGCCAAGTACGCCACCCCGGGCCCCGTCGGCGCCGCCCGTACCGCCAGCCACTGCAGCACGAACCAGAACACCAGCACCATCGCGGCGGGGAAGCGCAGAGGCAGGAAGAAGAGGAAGGGGAAGAGGCTGGTCACCCTGGCCCGGGGGAAGAGATAGAGGAAGGCGCCCAGGACGGCCGAGATCGCCCCCGACGCGCCCACCAGCGTCTGGTCGGACGACGCGTGCGCCACCGCGTACGCGAGCAGGGCGAGGTAGCCCGCGCCGAGGTAGAACAGCGCGAACCCGATCCTGCCCATGCGCTCCTCGGCCATCACGCCGAAGACGTAGAGGAAGAGCATGTTCCCCAGCAGGTGCAGCCAGTTGCCGTGCACGAAGAGCGCCGTGAGGGGGGTGACGAGCGTGCCGGGGTCACCGGCCGTGAGTTCGTTCGGGATGACACCCCACCGGGCGAAGTACGAACTCTGCGCCGCCAGCAGCGCGTCCCCCGTCCCGTACGAGGGATTCAGGCCGGACACCGGGCTGACGAGGAAGACCAGGCAGCAGAGCGCCAGCACGGTGTAGGTGACCGCGGGGCCCCGCACCACCGCGCCCCGTACGGCGCTCGGCTTGATCATGAACAGAGCATGGCGTAACCGGACCGAACGGTACAGACCGCCTCGCCGTGCCGGGGGGTGCCTGGTAGGCCGTAGGGTTACGGGCAGTACATCCGCAGTTCGACGGCGCACCGCGAGATCCTGGACCATGAACCGACCGCGCATCGAGGCATCGGGCACCGAGCCTCGACGCGGAACCGTGGAAAGAGGTCAGCACCACATGACCAGCGTTCCCCTGCCCACCGCCACCACCCGGTGGCGCTGCACCCTCTGCGGCAATCTGACCCGTTTCGACGTCACCCGCTCGTCGAAGGTCGTCGAGTACGTCCATCTGGACCTCGCCGGAGAGCCGAAGGTCGAGGAACGCGAGGTGGTCAGTGAGACCATCGAGTCGGTGCGCTGTCGCTGGTGCAACGCGGTGGACCAGATCGAGCTGGTGGACAGGCCGGGCGCCGGCTCCGAGTGAGCCGCCCCGGTGAGTGACGGACGACAGTTGAGGTGACGGATCGTGGAGCATGCAAGCGGTGCCGAACCGGCCGGTGCGGCCGGTGACGGCCCCGCCGAGGTGCTCGACCGCCCGCTGCCCGAAGGGGTGCGGCGCAGGGTCGTCGCCCTGGTCTCGGACGCCTTCGGTGGGCTGACCGTCGCCGAACTGCCGTCGCAATTGCGACAGTACGCCCGTTTCACCCCGACTCGACGTGCCAAGTTCGCGGGCAACGCCATGGCCGCGGCCCTGGAGTCCGACCCGGTCTTCCGTCAGCGGATCGGTGAGCGCCTGAAGGAGGCGCAGCCGGAGCTGGCGGGCGCCCTGGAGTCCGGCGCGCCGCCCGCGGCCGCCGATCCCGTCGACGTGGCGGCCGCCGCGTATGTGCTGCGGCCCACCGGCTGGGTCAAGTTGGTCGCCGCCGCCGGCGAGGAGGCCCTGCGCGCCGACGCCGAGCGCGCCGACGAGGAGGGCCGGCGCGAACTGGAGCGGCTGCGCCGGGAGCTCGCCGAGGCGCACGAGCGGCTGCGTACCGAGCAGGAGGACCTGCGCACCGACCTGGCCGCGGCCCGCAAGGAAGCGGAAGCGCTCCAGCGCAAGCTGCGCAGCGCGCTCAGCGACGTCAAGCGGGGCGAGGCCGCCCTGCGCAAGGTCACCGGTGAGATCGACGGGATCAGAGCGGAGGCGGCGGCCCAGGTGGCCGCCGCCGAGAGCGAGTCGCGGCGGATCAGGACCCGGCTCACCGAGGCCGAGGCGTCCGTCGAGGCGAGCCGGCGCGCGGTGCGCGAGGGCCGCTCGATCGAGGACATGCGGCTGCGGCTGCTGCTCGACACGGTTCTGGACGCGGCGTCGGGGCTGCGGCGCGAACTCGCCCTGCCCCCGGCCTCGGTGCGGCCCGCCGACACCGTGGAAGCGGTCGAACCGGGGCAGATGACCCCGAAGGACATCGCGGCCCGGGCGCTCTCGGAGACCGATCCGGCGCTCCTGGACCAGCTGCTCGCGCTGCCGCAGGTGCATCTGGTGGTGGACGGCTACAACGTCACCAAGACCGGCTATCCGACGATGCCGTTGGAGAAGCAGCGGCTGCGGCTGCTCGGCGGTCTCTCCGTGCTCGCCGCGCAGACGGGCGCCGAGGTGACCTGCGTCTTCGACGGCGCCGAGCTGGCCGCGCCGGTGCTGCTCGCGCCGCCCCGTGGCGTACGGGTGCTCTTCTCGAAGCCGGGTGTGACCGCCGACGAGCTGATCCGCCAGCTGGTGCGGGCGGAGCCGTCCGGGCGGCCGGTGGTGGTCGTCTCGACCGACCGCGAGGTGGCGGACGGGGTGGCCAAGGCCGGTGCCCGGCCCGTTGCGTCCGTCATGCTCCTGAAGCGGCTTTCGCGCGTCTAGCAACTCCTGCGTTCAATGCCCGAATTCGGGTGATCAGTTCCCAGCGCTCTGTCAAGTGCCCATTACTACGCGTGGGATGACTGTAAAGAATCCTCCCGGCGACCGCTTTTTTTCCCATCAGGATTTGAACTGATCACAAGAACGTCACTAGGGTCGGGGCTCGAACCTTCACGCGGCTGATCACTCGTCCGGGTGGCCGTGAGGGTCCCGCCGAGTCTGAAGCTGTTCGGCGGCTGAGGAAGAAGGAGCTCGCCTTCGTGGCGTCCCACCGTCGACCCAAGCCTGCGAGCCGCACCCGTGTGACCGTGCTCACCGCGACCGCCGCCGCAGCCGTCGCTCTCACGTCCCAGGCCGCGCACGCGGACCCGAAGCCGTCGAAGAGCGAAGTGAAGTCCAAGGTCGACAAGCTGTACGACGAGGCCGAGCAGGCGACCGAGAAGTACAACGGCGCCAAGGAGAAGCAGGGCCAGCTGGAGAAGCAGGTCGGTGCGATCCAGGACAAGGTGGCCCGCGGCCAGGACGAGCTCAACAAGCTCCGCGACGGCCTCGGTTCGATGGCCTCGGCGCAGTACCGCTCGGGCGGCATCGACCCCTCGGTCCAGCTCTTCCTCTCCGCCAACCCGGACGACTTCCTGGACAAGGCGTCCTCCCTGGACCAGCTGAGCGCCAAGCAGAGCGAGGCGCTCCAGAAGATCCAGGCGAAGCAGCGCAGCCTGGCGCAGGAGCGCAAGGAAGCCCAGGACAAGCTCAAGGACCTCGCGGACACCCGCAAGGAGCTCGGCACCAAGAAGGCCGAGACCCAGTCCAAGCTCGCCGCCGCGCAGAAGCTCCTCAACTCGCTGACCGCCGCCGAGAAGGCCTCCCTGGCCGCCGACGACGCCCGCGCCAACCGCACCAACGAGCGCGCCGACCTCGGCAACGAGGCCCCCGCCTCCAACCGCGGCGCCGCGGCCCTGGCCGCCGCCCAGACCCAGATAGGCAAGCCGTACGTGTACGGCGCCACCGGCACCGCCTCGTTCGACTGCTCCGGGCTCACGTCCTGGGCCTACCGCCAGGCGAACGTCTCCATCCCGCGCACCTCGCAGGCCCAGGCCGGCGCCGGCACCCAGATCGGCCGCAGCCAGCTCAAGCCGGGCGACCTGGTGCTGTTCTACGGCGACCTGCACCACGTCGGCCTGTACGCGGGCAACGGCCAGGTGCTGCACGCCCCGAAGCCGGGCGCCAACGTCCGCTACGAGGCCATGGGCAACATGCCGTTCCAGTTCGGCGTCCGCATCAGCTGACCGCCGGGCCCCGCCGCCCTCCACCGCGTAACGAGTCGATTGCCATCGCCCTCCGAACGGGCGAATTCCGGCGACGCCCGCTGACGCCACGCCCCGCCGGTGACCTGTGTTCTCCGGCGGGGCGTCACTTTGCGTAGGCGCCCGGGTCGTTGGCACCCCGTGGCCGCCCGGCTACTGTCCGGCGTGCGGTGCCCCCGTGACTCTTCCAACTCGTCCGCCCACCCGGGCGGCAGGGGCCGCACCAGCGGAAGGAGTGCGGCTTCCTTGGCGTCCCATCGCCGTCCCACGCAGTCCGGCCTCTCCCAGAGCACCCGGGTCACCGTCCTGTCCGCCGCGGCGGCCACCGCGGCCGCGGCCTTCGCGGCGCCCGCGAGCGCCGACCCGGGCGACACCGGCAAGGACCGGGTCGACCGGCTCTTCGCGCAGGCGGAGGAGGCCACCGAGCAGTACAACAAGGCGGACGAGCGCGCCGATCAGCTGCGCGAGCAGGTCAAGCAGACCCAGGACAGCGTCGCCCGCGGCCAGGAGCGCATCAACCGCATGCGGGGTGTGCTCGGCGCGATCGCGGGTGCCCAGTACCGCGCGGGCGGCCTGGACCCCTCGCTAGCGCTGCTGCTCTCCGAGGATCCCGACACCTATCTCGACAAGGCCGCCGCCCTCGACCGGATCGGCGAGCGCCAGAGTGCCGACCTGCGCGAACTCCAGCAGGAGCAGCGGCGGATCGGCCAGCAGCGCACCGAAGCCACCCGCAAGCTCGCCGAGCTGGAGCGCAGCCGCGTCGAGGTCGCCCGGCACAAGCGGACCGTCGAGTCCAAGCTCGCCCAGGCCCGCCGGGTGCTGCTGGCGCTGCCGACGTCCGAGCGCGCCGCCTTCGACCGGGCCTCGCGCGGCGGGCGCGGCGAACTGCCCGACCTGAGCGGGGCGGTGCCCTCCTCCGGGCGTGCGGCGGCCGCGGTGGCGGCGGCCCGCCAGGCGGTGGGCAGGCCCTACATCTGGGGCGCCAACGGCCCGTCCGGCTTCGACTGCTCGGGCCTGATGCAGTGGTCCTACGCCCACGCCGGCGTGGGGCTGCCGCGCACCTCGCAGGCCCAGCGGTACGCCGGGCACCGGGTCTCGCTCTCCGAGGCGCAGCCCGGGGACCTGGTCGCCTACCGCTCCGACGCCAGCCACATCGGGATGTACGTGGGCAACGGCCAGGTGATCCACGCCCCCTACCCGGGCGCGCCGGTGCGCTACGACCCGGTGGGCATGATGCCCATCTCCTCGATCACCCGCGTGTGAACGTACGATCGGGAGGATGGCGTACGGCTGGCTGAGCGGCAGGTGGCGACGGCGCACGGCGGGATACGGTCTCGCCGCGCTGCTGTCCGTCTCCGCCTGCTCGGCCCCGGCCGAGGCCCCCGACCCCGTCACCGGCCAGGTGCAGCGCACCCTGGACGGACGGGCGGCCGCCGTCCTCGGGCACGACGAGCGCGGCTATCTGGCCGCGCTCGACCCGGGCGCCGGGACGCTGCGGGACGCCCAGCGCGCCGAGTTCGCCAATCTGCGCCAGGTGCCGCTGGGCGCCTGGGCCTACCGGGTGACCGGGGTCAGCCGCAAGGGCGACCGGGCCACCGCCCAGGTCGAGCTGCGCTACCGGCTCGACGGGTACGACAGTGCGCCGGTGACCTCGGCCAGGGTCGTCGAGCTCGACGAGCGGGCCGGGCGCTGGTACGTGACGGGCGACCGGCCGGGCGAGGGCGCCGCCGAGCCGCTGTGGCAGCAGGGCCCGGTGTCCGTGGTGCGCGGCGCGCACAGCCTGGTCCTCGGCGTCGGCCAGGACCGTCAGGTGCTCCAGCAGATCGCGCACACCGCCGACCGCGCGGTGCCCGCCGTCTCGGCCGCCTGGCCGGGCCGCTGGGCGGGCCGGGTGGTGGTCCTGGTGCCCGCCTCGCTCGACGCGATGGCAGCGCTGCTCGGCGCGCCCCCGGCCTCGTACCGGGGGATCGCGGCGGTGACCACCGGCGAGGCGGGCGGGGCCGGGACGGCGCCCGCGGACCGGGTGATCGTCAACCCCGAGGCGTACGGCGTCCTCGGGGACCTCGGCCAGCGGGTCGTCCTCACCCACGAGACCACCCATGTCGCCACCCGCACCCGGACCTCCTCCGCGACCCCGATGTGGCTCTCGGAGGGGTACGCGGACTGGGTCGGCTACCGGGGCACCGGGCGCACCCCCGCCGAGGCCGCGCCGGAGCTCCAGCAGGCGGTGCGGCGCGGCGCGGTGCCCGACGAGCTGCCCGCCGACCCGGACTTCGGCTTCGAGGGCGGCGCGGACCGGCTGGCGCGCGCGTACGAGGGCGGCTGGCTGGCGTGCCGCATGATCGCCCAGCGCTGGGGCGAGGGGAAGCTCGCCGCCCTCTACGCGTTGGTGGGCGGGCAGAAGCACCGCGAGGGCGCGCTGGAGAAGGCGATGAACGAGGAACTGGCCACCACGCCGAAGGAGTTCACGGCCCTGTGGCGCGCCTACGTCCGCGACCAGCTGGGCTGACCGGCTCCGCCGGGGTCAGCCCTCCAGCTCCTCGACCGCCTCGGCCAGCCACTTCTTCTCGGCCGTGCCGGTCGCGCGGGCGATCCTGAGCATCCCCCGGCGGAAGAGGTCGGGGCTCTCCTCGGCCCGTACGGGCTCGCCGTCGCGGTAGAAGAAGCTCGCCGGGGTGTTGAGGAACTCCTGGCGGCGGCGGAGCACGGCGGCCTGCTCGGCCCGGTCGGGCAGCCGCCCGAGGAAGGCGAGCACGGTGAAGAACCGCTGCCCGTCGGTGATGTCGGTGTCCTTGGGGTGCCGCAGCCGCTCGTACAGCTCGGCGCGGCCCGCCTCGGTCAGGATGAGGATCCGGCGGGGCGCGGCGCCGGTGCCCGGCTCGGTGCGCTGCTCCAGCTTTCCCGCCTTCGCCAGCCGGGTGATCGCCGGGTAGAGGGCGCCGTCGCTCACCGGCCGGACGTGGCCGCTCAGCCCTCTGATGCGCTCCTTGAGTTCATAGCCGTGCAGCGGTTCCTCGTCGAGGAACCCCAGGATCGTCAGCTCCAGCACCTACTTCTCCTTTCGGCCCGGCCATGGTATCTCTTTTCGCTGTACCTCGATTCGAGGTACAGCGAAAAGAGGGGGATGGATCTCGTGTCACACCGCCGTCGGCTGATCTCGCTCGCGTACCCGGTCTACTTCGAGCTCCTGGCGGGGGTCGCGGCCGGGGTGATCAACATGGTCTGGGTGGCCCGGCTCGGCGGGAGTTCGGTCGCCGCCGTCGCCGTCGCCACGAACGTGGAGAACCTGCTGCTCGGCCTGATCCTCATGGCGGGCACGGGGACCACCGTCCTGGTCGCCCGGGCCAGGGGCGCCGACGACCCGGGCGGGATACGGGCGGCGGTGCGCGGCGGCTGGGCGCTGTGGGCGCTGATCACGCCGGTGGTCGCGGTCGGCGGCCACCTCTGCCGCGAGCCGCTCGCCCGGCTGGTGCTCGGTGGCACGGACGACGCCGTACTCGCCCTGGCCGCCAGCTACTTCGCGATCGCGCTGCCCGGCACGGCGGTCTTCTTCGCCACCAACGTCGTCGACGGCATCCTCAAGGGCGCGGGCGACACCCGCACCCCGATGCGGCTCGCCTTCCTCGCCAACGGGCTGATCCTCGTCCTCGACCCGCTGCTGATCCTCGGCTGCGGTCTGGGCGTGCGCGGCGCCGCCCTCGCCACCGTCACCGGGCGGGCCGTGGCCCTCGCCGTCGGCCTGGGGGCGCTGAGACGCGACCCGGCGCTGCGCGCGGCCCGGCGGGCCGCACCGCGCGAGTCCGGGACGGCCGCCCTGCGCCGGACCTTCACCACCGGACTGCCCATGTCGCTCGACTTCGTCGTCCGGATGGCCGGGGCGCTCGCCCTGGTCGCGGTGGTCGCCAGGATCGGCGTCGGCGAGGTCGCGGCGTACGGCATCGCGACGAAGGCGATGTACGCGGCCACCATGGCCTTCTACGCCGTACGCCAGGCCGCGTCCATCCACACCGCGCATCTGCTCGGCACCGGGCGGGACGAGCGGGTCGCGGTGGGGCGGCAGGCCGCGCTCCTCTCGGGGGCGCTGGGGACGGCGGCCGCGCTGCTGCTGCTCGTGTCCGCGCCCTGGATCATGGCGGCCTTCGGTGCCACCGGCGAGGTGGCGGCGGCCGGCACGCTCTATCTGCGCTGCCTCGGCCCGTACCTCGTACTGCTCTCCGCCTTCATCGCGCTCGGCGGGGTCTTCGAGGGCAGCGGCGGCAGCCCGGCGCTCGCCGGGGTCACCGCGTGCGGCGTCGCCCTCCAACTGCCGCTCGCCCTCGGCCTGTCCGGGCTCGGCCTGCCGGGGATCTGCCTCGCGATGGCGCTGTCCATGGGGCTCCAGTGCGCCGCCGTCGCGCGCATGCACCGGCGGCTGCGGACGGCCGGTCAGCGGACCAGGACCGAGAACACCCTGGTGCGGACCCGCTGAACGGGCAGCGGACGGCCCGGGACCGTGCTCCGCCACAGCCGCCGGCACGCGCTCACCGACGCCACGGCGAGGAGCCCGTTGCGTACGAACAGGAGCAGCACCCCGAGCCAGTCGCTCGCCACCACGTGCGAGAACCAGATCGGGAACTCCAGCAGCGTCACGCCCGCGGCGGCCAGCACCAGATACGCGGGCCGGGCCATCGGGGCGCCGCGGAAGACCAGGCACACCGCCGCGAGCCCGACCAGCCAGAGCAGATACTGCGGGCTGATCACGCGGCTGGTGGTGGTGAAGAGCAGCACGGCGGTGAACGCGGCGTCCGCGAGCGTGCTCGGGCCGGTGCGGTGCGCCCGCAGCCGCCACACGAGCAGCCAGCCGAACGCCACCGCCGTCAGTCCCATCGCCAGGGTCGAGACCAGCGGCACGTACGGGCCGAGGAACTCCACCGACCCGTAGTTGAGCTGCACCCGGCCCCGCCAGCCGAGGTGGCGGGCCACATGGAAGACCAGGGCGCCGAGCGACTCGACCTCGGTGCCGCGGTCGCGCTGGAAGGTGAGGAAGGCGAAGGCGCCGGGCGCGACCGCGTGGCAGCCGAGCAGGAACGCGCCCGCGGTGACGGCCGCCGCGGCCCACGCCCGGCGGGGCGCCCGGGCGAGCAGCAGCACGGGCCAGACCTTGAGCAGGGCGCCGAGCGCGGCGAGCGAGCCGAGGACCCGCGGGTGGCGGACCCCGGCCAGCAGCGCGGCCACCGCGACCGCCGTCACCATCAGGTCGTAGCGCGCGTACGCGGTGGGCCCGAGCAGCGGTACGCCCCAGACCCAGATCCGGGCGCCCGCGCGGGACTTGCCGGGGCGCCCGGACGCGTACAGGAGCAGCCCGAGGACCAGCGCGTCGGCGAGCAGCGCGAGGACGAAGAAGCCCGAGGCGTAGTCGAGGAAGGGGACGGCGGCGGGGGAGAGGATCGCGAGCGCGGCGGCCGGCGGGTACTGCCAGGTGACGTCGTCCAGCGGATAGGTGCCGGTCTTCAGGACCTCGTACCAGCCCTGGTAGATCACCGAGACGTCACTGGTGACGTCCGGGCCCGGGACGAGAAGGACCCGGAAGACGCAGAGCAGCAGCAGACACCGGGTGACGGCGAACACCGCCGCCATGGCCCGGATGCCCGTCGTGGTCCCCGCACCATTTCCCACCGACATGCCCACCTCATCCGTAAGGCCGGATTTCTGGAAGTTCGAGCAGTCATGATGCCCGGCGGGGCCGTGCGTGAGCGACGAGGCGGGGCCGTTCGGTACTGTCGGCGGCGATGCACAAGACCTTGATCGTGACCAATGACTTCCCGCCGCGCCCCGGCGGGATCCAGGCGTTCCTGCACAACATGGCGCTGCGCCTGGACCCGGAGCAGCTGGTCGTCTACGCCTCCACCTGGAAGCGGAGCCGGGAGGGCGTCGAGGCGACCGCCGCCTTCGACGCCGAGCAGCCCTTCACCGTGGTGCGCGACCGCACCACCATGCTGCTGCCCACACCCCGGGTGACCCGGCGCGCGGTCGGGCTGCTCAAGGAGCACGGCTGCTCCTCGGTGTGGTTCGGGGCCGCGGCGCCGCTCGGCCTGATGGCGCCCGCGCTGCGTCGGGCGGGCGCCGAACGCCTCGTCGCCACCACGCACGGCCACGAGGCGGGCTGGGCCCAGCTGCCCGGCTCGCGGCAGCTGCTGCGGCGCATCGGCGAGGGCACGGACACGATCACCTATCTGGGCGAGTACACCCGCTCCCGGATCGCGGCCGCGCTGACCGAGCGGGCGGCCGACCGGATGGTCCAACTGCCGCCGGGCGTCGACGAGAAGACCTTCCACCCGGGCTCGGGCGGCGCCGCGGTGCGCGAGCGCCTGGGCCTGACCGACCGCCCGGTGGTCGTCTGCGTCTCGCGACTCGTCCCGCGCAAGGGCCAGGACACCCTGATCCTCGCGATGCCCGCGATCCTCGCGCGCGTGCCGGACGCGGTGCTGCTGATCGTGGGCGGCGGCCCGTACGAGACGGAGCTCCACAAGCTCGCCCAGGACACCGGGGTCGCGGACTCGGTCCGCTTCACCGGCTCCGTCCCCTGGGCCGAACTGCCCGCGCACTACGGCGCCGGCGACGTCTTCGCCATGCCCTGCCGTACGCGCCGGGGCGGGCTCGACGTGGAGGGCCTGGGCATCGTCTACCTGGAGGCGTCGGCGACCGGCCTGCCCGTGATCGCGGGCGACTCGGGCGGCGCGCCCGACGCGGTCCTGGACGGCGAGACGGGCTGGGTGGTCCGGGGCGGCTCTGCCGAGGAGTCGGCGGACCGCATCGTCACCCTCCTCCAGGACCCGGACCTGCGCCGCAGGATGGGGGAGCGGGGCCGGGCGTGGGTGGAGGAGAAGTGGCGCTGGGACCTGCTGGCGGAGAAGCTGCGGCAGTTGCTGTGACGGGTGGGTGGGGGTGGGCCCGGGGTTCGTCTGCGGGCCGGTGGCGGGCTGGCCGCGCAGTTCCCCGCGCCCCTAGAAATGCCGCTGCGCGGCAATCCCCTGGGCGCCCCGAAGGGGCGCATCTTAGGGGCGCGGGGAACTGCGCGAGCAACCCGCCACCGGCCCGCAGACAAACACCGGGCCCACCACACTCCCACCTCTGACGGTCACTCAGATTTGAGACAACGTGAACCCTGGGCGGAAGGCCAAATTCCGCCCATGCTGCGCGCATGACACCAAATCTGACGCGCCGTCACCTCCTGGGGCTCGGCGCCCTCCAGACGGCCGCACTCCTGGGCCTGCCCCGAATCACCCTCGACCCCGCCCGCGCCGCCGGGGCGGCTCCGGCCGCGTACACCCCCGCCCTGGTCATCGGCTCCGGCTACGGCGCCGCCGTGGCCGCGCTCCGGCTCGGGCAGGCCGGCGTCCAGACCCTCGTCCTGGAGATGGGCAGGCTCTGGGACACCCCCGCCTCCGACGGCAAGGTCTTCTGTTCGACCTCCGCACCGGACCAGCGCTCCATGTGGTTCCGCACCCGGACCGAGGCACCTCTCGCCACGTTCCTCTGGCTCGATGTCGTCAACAGGAACATCAGCCCGTACCCCGGCGTCCTCGACCGGGTGAACTACGGCGACATGTCCGTGTACGTGGGGCGCGGCGTCGGCGGCGGCTCGCTCGTCAACGGCGGCATGGCCGTCACCCCGCGCCGCGACTACTTCGCGGAGGTCCTGCCGCAGGTCGACGCCGCCGAGATGTACGCCACGTACTTCCCGCGCGCCAACGCCATGCTCGGCGTGAACTCCATCGACCCGGCCTGGTTCGAGTCCACCGAGTGGTACAAGTTCGCCCGCACCTCACGCAAGGCGGCCCAGAACGCCGGTCTGAAGACCGTCTTCGTACCCAACGTCTACGACTTCGGGTACATGCGGCGCGAGGCGGCCGGCACCGCCACCAAGTCCGCGCTCGCGGGCGAGGTCATCTACGGCAACAACCACGGCAAGCGGTCCGTCGACAAGACCTACCTCGCCGCGGCCCTCGGCACCGGCAAGGTCACCGTCGAGACCCTGCACCACGTCCGCGCGATCCGCGGACAGCCCGACGGCGGGTACGTGGTCACCGCCGACCGGACCGACCCGGCCGGCAAAGTCGTCGAGACCCGGGAGATCGGCTGCGGGAAGCTCTTCCTCGGCGCGGGCAGCCTCGGCACCACCGAACTGCTGCTGCGCGCCCGCGAGACCGGCGCCCTGCCCGCCCTCGACCCGGCCGTCGGCACCGGCTGGGGCACCAACGGCAACATCATGACCGCCCGCGCCAACCACATGTGGGACACGGTCGGCGCCAACGAGGCCACCATGCCCGCCCTGGGCATCGACGACTGGGCCAACGCCGCCAACCCGGTCTTCGCCGAGATCGCCCCGCTGCCGATGGGCTTCGAGCACTGGGTGAGCCTGTACCTGGCGATCACCAAGAACCCGCAGCGCGGCACGTTCACGTACGACCCGGCGACCGACTCGGCCAAGCTGAACTGGACGAAGGCGCAGAACCAGCCCTCGGTCGACGCGACCCGCAAGCTCTTCGACCGGATCAACTTCAAGAACGCGACGATCTACCGGTACGACCTGTTCGGCAACGACACGCCGTTCGCGGACGACTTCTGCTACCACCCGCTCGGCGGCTGCCCGTTGGGGCGGGCGACCGACGGCTACGGGCGGGTGAAGGGGTATCCGGGCCTGTACGTCACCGATGGAGCCCTCGTGCCCGGCTCCATCGGCGTCAACCCGTTCGTCACGATCACGGCGCTCGCCGAGCGCAACCTCGAACGCGTCCTCGCGGAGGACTTCGCCGCGTAGGCCCGCGTACGCCTCAGTGGGTGTAGATCGCCTCGATCTCGTCGGCGAAGTCCTTCGCCACGACATTGCGCTTCAGCTTCAGCGACGGGGTGATGTACCCCGCCTCCTCCGTGAACTGGGAGGTGAGAATGCGGAATTTCCGCACCGATTCCGCCTTGGAGACCGCGGCGTTGCCGTCGTCCACCGCCCGCTGCACCTCCGCGAGCAGCTCCGCGTCCTGGCGCAGCGAGGCCGCCGTCGAACCGGCCGGCTTGCCGTGGTCCGAGGCCCAGTGGGCCAGGAACTCCTCGTCGAGCGTGACCAGCGCGCCCACGAACGGCCGCCCGTCGCCGACCACCATGCACTCCGCGACCAGCGCGTGCGCGCGGATACGGTCCTCGATCACCGCCGGGGCGACGTTCTTGCCGCCCGCCGTGACGATGATCTCCTTCTTGCGGCCGGTGATCGCGAGGTAGCCGTCCTCGTCGAGGGTGCCGATGTCACCGGTGTGGAACCAGCCGTCGGCCAGCGCCTCGGCGCTCGCCGCCTCGTTGTTCCAGTACCCCGTGAACAGGTGCTCGCCGTGCAGCAGCACCTCGCCGTCGTCCGCGATGCGCACCACGGAACCCGGCAGCGGCTGGCCGACCGTGCCGATCTTCTGCCGGTCCCACGGGTTGAACGCGGTCGCCGCGCAGGACTCGGTGAGGCCGTACCCCTCCAGGACCGTGAAGCCGATGCCCCGGTAGAAGTGGCCGAGCCGCTCGCCCAGCGGGGCGCCGCCGGAGATCGCGTACTCGCCCTTGCCGCCGAGCACCGCGCGCAGCTTGCTGAAGACGAGCTTGTCGAAGACCCTGTGCTTGATCCTGAGGCCGAGGGACGGGCCCTGCGGTGTGCCGAGCGCGCGGCTGTAGGCGATCGCGGTGTGCGCGGCCTTGTCGAAGATCGCGCCCTTGCCGTCCGCCTGCGCCTTGGCCCGCGCCGCGTTGTAGACCTTCTCGAAGACCCGCGGCACACCGAGGATCAGCGTCGGCCGGAACGAGGCCAGCTCGTCGGTGAGGTTCTTGATGTCCGGCACGCAGCCGAGCTTGATCGGCGCCATCACGGACGCCACCTCGACAAGGCGGCCGAAGACGTGGGCGGCGGGCAGGAAGAGCAGGACCGAGCACTCGCCGGTGCGGAAGAGCGGCTTGAGGCGCTCCACCACGTTGCCGCACTCCGCGAAGAAGGCGCGGTGGGTGAGCACACAGCCCTTGGGGCGGCCGGTGGTGCCGGAGGTGTAGACGATGGTCGCCGGGTCGTCCGCGTGCGCCGAGGACATCCGCTGGTCGAGCAGCTCGTCGGAGACGTCCGCGCCGGTCGCGGTGAGCTGGGCCACCGCGTCCGCGTCCAGCTGCCAGATGCCCTTGAGGGCGGGCAGCCCGGACTGCACGGAGGTGACGGAGGCCTGGTGCGCCTCGGACTCGACGACGCACAGGGTCGCGCCGGAGTCGCCGAGGATCCACTGGATCTGCTCGGGCGAGCTCGTCTCGTACACGGGGACGGTGACCGCGCCCGCGCTCCAGATGGCGAAGTCGAGCAGCACCCACTCGTAGCGGGTGCGGGAGAGCAGGGCGACCCGGTCGCCCGGCTCGACGCCGGCGGCGATGAGGCCCTTGGCCACCCCGCGGACCTCGGCGAGGAACTGGGTGGCGGAAACGTCGGTCCAGCGTCCCGCGACCTTGCGGCCCATGACCGCGACATCGGGATGCTGAGCGGCATTGCGGCGGATCAGATCCGTCAGGTTGCCGTCCGTGGGGACCTCGTACAGGGCCGGAAGGCTGAACTCGCGCAAGACTGCTGCTCCTCATCGGGCGCCGGTGCCACGGCTCTGTGTGACGCACCGGCTTGGTCCAAGATCGGGCAGGTGCTCGGAGAACGCGTGGGGCGGTGCTCCGAGCACGACTGGACTGCCCGGACGTTACCCACCGGTAGTGGGTTCCCGATAGGGGGTCCTGGTCAGATGTTCGCTGCGTCACACGGATTTCGCGCCGCTTCGCGCACAGTAGTCCACTCGTTTCGCGACTCGGAAGTAACCGCAGGTCCGGCGCCCTAGGGTGGCTCCATGCGAGTACATGTGATCAGCGATGTGCACGGGAACACCGAGGGCCTGGCGAAGGCGGGCGACGGCGCGGACGCCCTCGTCTGCCTGGGTGACCTCGTCCTTTTCCTCGACTACGCCGATCACTCGCGCGGGATCTTCCCCGACCTCTTCGGTGTCGAGAACGCGCACCGGATCGTCGCCCTGCGCACCGCCCGCCGCTTCGAGGAGGCCCGTGAGCTGGGCCGCTCGCTCTGGGCCGGACTCGACCGGGAGGCCGCCATCGAGTCGGCGGTCCGCCGTCAGTACGCCGAGATGTTCGCGGCCTTCCCCACCCCGACGTACGCCACCTACGGCAATGTCGACATACCGGCCCTCTGGCCGCAGTACGCGGGACCGGGCACCACCGTCCTGGACGGCGAGCGGGTCGAGATCGGCGGGCGCGTCTTCGGCTTCGTGGGCGGCGGGCTGCGCACCCCGATGCGAACGCCCTTCGAGATCTCCGACGAGGAGTACGCGGCCAAGGTCGAGGCGCTCGGCGAGGTCGACGTGCTGTGCTCGCACATCCCGCCGGACGTCCCCGAGCTCTGCTACGACACGGTTCCCCGCCGCTTCGAACGCGGCTCGCGCGCCCTGCTCGAAGCCATCCGCAGGACGAAGCCCCGGTACGCCCTGTTCGGCCACGTCCACCAGCCGCTCGCCCGCCGGGTCCGGGTCGGCCGCACCGAGTGCGTGAACGTCGGCCACTTCGCCGCCACCTCCCGGCCCTTCGCCCTGGAGTGGTGACCCGGGCTCCGGGCAGAGGCCCCGGCCGCACGCGATAGCCTGCACGTCTACCGACCCCCACACACCGGCCCGCGCACTGGAGGAGCCACGACGATGGCGGAACACACCAGCTCGTCTATCACCATCGAGGCGGCACCGGCCGAGGTGATGGGGGTGATCGCCGACTTCGCCCGCTACTCGGAGTGGACCGGAGAGGTGAAGCAGGCCGAGGTGCTGTCCAAGGACACCGAGGGCCGGGCCGAGCAGGTCCGGCTGGTGCTCGACGCGGGCGCCATCAAGGACGACCACATCCTCAAGTACACCTGGGACGGCCCCCACAAGGTGAGCTGGAGCCTGGTCAAGTCCCAGATGCTGCGCGCCCTCGACGGCTCCTACAGCCTCGCCGACGCCCCCGGCGGCCACACCGAGGTCACCTACCAGCTGACCGTCGACGTCAAGATCCCCATGCTCGGCATGATCAAGCGCAAGGCCGAGAAGGTCATCATCGACCGCGCGCTCGCGGGGCTGAAGAAGCGCGTCGAGTCCGGCGCGGCCGGTTCCGCCGACGGGGCCGAGAAGGCCTGAGGTGCGTACGGTCCTCGTCACCGGTCCCGGCGGCGCGGGCCGCAGCACCGTCGCCGCCGCGACCGCGCTGGCGGCCGCCCGGCGCGGTGAGCGCGCCCTGCTCCTCAGCGGCGACCGCGACGACCCGCTCGCCCGGCTGCTCGGCGGCGAGGAGGTGGCGCGCCTCGACGTCGTACGCATCGACTCCGGCGACCACTTCCGCACCGAACTGCTCGCCCTCCAGGACCGGGCCGGGACCGTACTGGAACTCCTGGGCGCCGGCCGCCTCGACGGCGAGGAGCTGACCGAGCTGCCCGGCGCCGAGCAGCTGGCCCTGCTCAAGGCCCTGCGCGAGGCGGCGGCGGGCGACCACGACATGGTCGTCGTCGACATGCCGCCGGTCCACCAGAGCGTCGCCGCCCTCGCCCTGCCCGGGCAGCTGCGCCGCTATCTGCGTCGGCTGCTGCCGCCCGAGCGCCAGGCCGCCCGCTCGCTGCGCCCGGTCCTCGCCCAGCTGGCCGGGGTCCCGATGCCCGCGCAGTGGCTGTACGAGACGGCCGCCCGCTGGGACGCGGAGCTGGCCGCCGTCGAGGCCGTGGTGGAGGACCCGGCGACGACCGTACGGCTGGTCGCCGAGCCCACGCCGACCGCCGCGGCCGCCCTGCGCACCGCCCGCCTCGGCCTCGCCCTGCACGGGGCGGCGCTCGACGCGGTGATCGCCAACCGGGTGCTTCCCACCGGCTCGGCGGACCCCTTCCTCGCCGCCCTCTCCGGGCAGCAGCAGTGCGTGCTCAAGGAGCTGGCCGAGGAGTTCGCCGCCGTACCGCTGCACGAGGTCCCGCACCTGGGCCGCGACCCGCGGGGCATCGACGAGATGGACGAGCTGATCGACGGGCCGACCGGCGAGGTCGGGCTGTGGTCCGAGGACGGCGGCCCCGGTTTCGTACGCCCCGAGCCCTGGCACGTCGAGGACCGGCTGGCCGACGACGGCGTCCTGGTGTGGCACCTGCCGCTGCCCGGCGCCGCCCGCGACCGGCTCGGCCTGGTGCGGCGCGGCGACGAACTCCTGCTCACCGTCGGCCCGTTCCGCAGGATCACCACCCTGCCCTCCGCGCTGCGCCGCTGCACGGTCTCCGGCGCCGGGCTCACCGGCGGCGTCCTGCGGATCCGGTTCACCCCGGACCCGGATCTGTGGCCCCGCACGCGCTGAACGCCGTACCCCCATTCGGGTAACGTCGAGAGAACAGACCCTTCTCCTCAGCAGCTGGAGTCCGCCATGAGCGAAGCCACCGAGCGTCCCGCCCCCGACGCGGATGCCTGGGCCGACGCGTGCGCCGAGGACCTCGCCGAGGAGAAGGCGCGCCGCCGCGCCACCTACGGCCCGCCGCCCGGCTCGGCCGCCGAGGAACTGCGCAAGCTGGTCGACGCCGTCGCCGACAAGGTCGCGTCCCTCCAGTCCTCGCTGCCCGGCATGGCCGCGCAGAGCGCCGTACAGCAGCTGATCGGCCAGGCGAAGGCCGTGGTCGAGCCGGTCATCGAGCGCAACCCGCAGGTCTTCGACCACCTCGCCGCGGCCGGTGGCGAGCTGCTCGCCGCCTACCGCTCGGCGGTCGAGGGCCATGAGCGCCGCTGGGCCTCCGACGGGTCCTCCGCCGCGGGGCCGGGCCGGTCCTCGGACGGGTCTTCGGACGGCTCCTCGGGCGGGCCGAAGAAGGACGACGGCGGGGCGGGCGCGGGGCCGACCGAGCACATCGACCTGGACTGACTGACGGGTGCCCGCCCTCGGGTACGGTTGGCCTTAGCGGGGCTCGACCGAAAACTGAGGGACTTAATGGGACTCACCATCGGCGTCGACATCGGCGGCACCAAGATCGCGGCGGGAGTGGTCGACGAGGAGGGCCACATCCTTGAGACGCACACCGTGCCCACGCCGCCGACCGCTGACGCCATCGTGGACGCGATCTGCGCCGCGGTCGAAGGGGCCGGCAAGGGGCACGAGATCGAGGCCGTCGGCATCGGCGCCGCCGGATACGTCGACGACAAGCGCGCCACCGTGCTCTTCGCGCCCAACATCCACTGGCGCCACGAGCCGCTGAAGGACAAGGTCGAGCAGCGGGTCGGGCTGCCCGTGGTCGTCGAGAACGACGCCAACGCGGCGGCCTGGGGCGAGTACCGCTTCGGCGCCGGCCAGGGCCACGAGGACGTCATCTGCATCACCCTCGGCACGGGCCTGGGCGGCGGCATCATCATCGGCAACAAGCTGCGCCGCGGCCGCTTCGGCGTGGCCGCCGAGTTCGGCCACATCCGCGTGGTGCCCGACGGGCTGCTGTGCGGCTGCGGCAGCCAGGGCTGCTGGGAGCAGTACGCCTCGGGGCGCGCGCTCGTCCGGTACGCCCGCCAGCGCGCCAACGCGACCCCCGAGAACGCCGAGATCCTGCTCGCCCTCGGCGACGGCACGGTCGAGGGCATCGAGGGCAAGCACATCAGCGCGGCCGCCCGCCAGGGCGACCCGGTCGCGGTGGACTCCTTCCGCGAGCTGGCCCGCTGGGCGGGCGCGGGTCTGGCCGACCTGGCCTCGCTCTTCGACCCCTCGGCGTTCATCGTCGGCGGCGGCGTCTCGGACGAGGGCGAGCTGGTCCTGGACCCGATCCGCAAGTCGTTCCGGCGCTGGCTGATCGGCGGCGAGTGGCGCCCGCACGCGCAGGTGCTCGCCGCGCAGCTCGGCAACAAGGCCGGTCTGGTCGGCGCGGCGGACCTGGCCCGTCAGGGCTGAACGCCGCCTTCCACACGGTGTTTTGAGGCTGGTTGAGCGCCCGCCGCGTCCCTCACGGACGCGGCGGGCGCTGCTCTATGTTGTGGCCCATGCCCCCGATGCCCTCCACGCCGCTCACCGATCTTCCCGCGTCCCGTACGGAGAACGGCTCGGCCGTGATCCGTGTCCTCAGCTACAACATCCGCTCGATGCGCGACGACAACGCGGCGCTGGCCCGGGTGATCCGCGCCTGCGACCCGGACCTGGTGCTGATCCAGGAGGCGCCGCGCTTCTTCCGCTGGCGCAAGGCCGCGGCCCGGCTTGCGGCGGCGTGCGACCTGGTGGTCCTGAGCGGCGGCGCCACCGCCGCGGGGCCGCTGCTGCTGTGCTCGCTGCGGGCCACGGTGGAGCGCACCGAGGACGTCCTGCTCCCGCTCACGCCCGGTCTGCACCGGCGCGGCTTCGCGTCGGCGGTGGTACGGGTCGGGGGCGCCCGGCTCGGCGTCCTGAGCTGCCATCTCAGCCTCCAGGCGAACGAGCGCGATGCCCAGGCGGGGATGCTGCTCGACCATCTGGCGGCGCTGGACGTGCCCCACGCGGTCGCGGGCGGCGATCTCAACGACCGCCCCGACGGCCGCGCCTTCCGCCGCCTGGCGAACGCCCTCCAGGACTGCTGGGCGGTACGCCCCTGGGGGGCGGAGTACACGTCGACGCCCGTTGATCCTCATCAGCGGATCGATGCGGTGTTCGCGACGGCGGGGGTGGAGGTGTTGGGGTGTGGGGTGCCGGTGGGGTTGCCGGGGGTGCCGGAGGGGGACCTTCGGGCGGCTACGGATCATTTGCCGGTGCTGGCGGCGCTGCGGGTCCCGGCGTAGGGGCCCCTCCCCACCCCTTCCCTAAACCCTCCGGGGGTGGGTGGGGGGTGGCGGCTCGTTCCCGGGGGCTACGCCCCCGGACTCCGTTGCGTTCGTCTGCGAGCCGTATGTGGCTGGTCGCGCAGTTCCCCGCGCCCCTTAGATGCCCCTGCGCGGCAATCTCCGGGGTGCCCGGCAGGGATCGCCCCGCAGGGGCGTCTTTAGGGGCGCGGGGAACTGCGCGAGCAACCCACCACTCACCCGCAGACGAACTCCGGGCTGAAAAATCAGACCACCGCACCCCGCCCGGGGTCGTCCCCGTCCTCGTCGTCCTGCTGCATCCGCGCCACCAACGTCCCGAACCCCCCGATGAACCCCCCGACCCCCAGCGTCGTGAGCCACCACGTGAACTCCCACTGGAGCACCGCCGCCAGCAGCAACAGCAGGGGCCCGCCGATCACCCCCAGCCAGGCGAACTTCGCCGTGACGTCGGTTTCCGGGAGCGGTGGCGGCTCCGGCGGGACGAAGTGGCCCTCGTCCGTGTCGTCCAGGTCGTCGTCGGACGGCTCCGCCACCTTGAAGTCGCGCGGGCCGCCCACGCCGGGGGCGAAGACCACCGAGCTGCCCAGCGGCTTCGGCTCGGGCGGCGGCTCAGGGCTCGCCGGCGGCGCCTCGGGCGTGTCGTTGCGGTCGCCTTCGAGCAGTGCCAGGTCCTCTATCGACTTGAACGGCTTCGTTCCGGGCGGGTCGGTCGGCTCGTCGCCGTACCCCGCCACGATCGCCGCCCACGCAGCCTCCTCGTCGATCGGCTGCGGCTCGCGGTCCGCGTCGTGCTCAGCCACCGGTCGTGCTCCCCTTCTTCCCGACACTCGGAGCGAGGCGGCCGATGAACGCGTAACTCTCCTCGAAGATCCGCTCCGCATCGTGGTCCAACGTCGCCACGTGGTAGCTCTGTTCCAGGAGGATCTCGGTGACGTCGGTGGACGAGACCCGGCTGAGGATCCGCGCCGAGTCGGCCGGCGGCACCACGTGGTCCTGCGGGCTGTGCAGCAGCAGCATCGGCTGGGTGACCTGCGGGAGCTCGCGGTCGACCTGCTGGAAGAACCGGCGCAGCGAGTGCGCCGAGTGCAGCGGCACCCTGTCGTACCCCACCTCCGCCGAGCCCTCCTTGGCGATGTCGCTGGCGATCCCCTTGGTGGAGCGCACGAAGTGCCGTACGACCGGCAGCGCCTGCGCCGCCAGGCCGTGCACCTTGTTGCCCGGGTTGACGACCACGACTCCGCTGATCGCGTCCCCGTGCCTGGCCGCGAGCCGCAGCGCCAGCGCGCCGCCCATGGAGAGCCCGAAGACGAAGACCTGGGTGCAGAGCTGAAGCAGCTCGCCCAGCGCCCGGTCCACTTCCGCGTACCAGTCCTGCCAGCCGGTGAGCTGCATGTCCTGCCAGCGCGTGCCGTGTCCGGGCAGCAGTGGCAGCTCGACCGTCAGGCCGCGCTCGGCCAGGAAGTCGGCCCAGGGGCGCAGCGACTGCGGGGAACCGGTGAAGCCGTGACAGAGGAGGACGCCGACCTCTCCGCCCTCGTGGCGGAACGGCTCGGCTCCAGGGAGGACGGGCACCGGGATCTCCTGTTCATGAGCAGGGGCGGGGGAGTCGTACTTCACGGTACGCGACCGGACTGACACCGACCAGAGCCGTCACCGGCCCGCGCGCGGGAGGGCGGGTCCCATACGGGTTAAGGTCTGTTCGACAGACATAGGGAAGGCATCCGAGTTGATCTACGGCGCTATGAAGTTCTCCATCGGCGGGTCGCTGAAGCTTGCCTTCAGGCCCTGGGTGGAGGGCCTCGAAAACATTCCCGCCGAGGGGCCGGCGATCCTCGCCAGCAACCACCTCTCCTTCTCGGACTCGTTCTTCCTGCCGGCGGTCCTGGACCGCAAGGTGACGTTCATCGCCAAGGCGGAGTACTTCACCTCGCCCGGTGTGAAGGGCAGGCTCACCGCCGCCTTCTTCAAGGGCGTCGGCCAGCTCCCGGTGGACCGCTCGGGCGCGCGCGGCGCGGGCGAGGCGGCCATCAAGAGCGGCATCGAGGTCCTGGAGCGCGGCGAGCTGTTCGGGATCTACCCGGAGGGCACCCGCTCGCCCGACGGTCGCCTCTACCGGGGCAAGCCGGGCGGCCTCGCGCGCGTGGCGCTCGCCACCGGCGCGCCGGTGATCCCGGTCGCGATGATCGACACCGAGAAGATCCAGCCGCCGGGGAAGGTCATGCCCAAGCTGATGCGCCCGGGCATCCGCATCGGCAAGCCGCTCGACTTCAGCCGGTACCACGGCATGGAGGGCGACCGGTTCATCCTGCGCTCGGTGACCGACGAGGTCATGTACGAGATCATGAAGCTCTCCGGCCAGGAGTACGTGGACGTCTACGCGACCGCGGCCAAGCGCCAGATCGCGGACGAGGCCAAGCGCAAGGCCGACGAGGAGAAGGCGGCCGAGAGGTCCGAGAAGGCCCGCGAGGCCGAGCAGGCCAAGCGGGCGGAACAGCCCGGCGACTAGCCGCGTCCGGCCGGGGGTGGGGAACATGGCGAAGCGCGAGCGCGTCATCAGAATGTCGGTCGAGCTGCCGCTGTGGCGCGCGCTCACCGCGTACCGCGTACTCACGATGGTGTACGCGGTGCTGGTCTTCGTGTCGGAGTACCGCGAGTTCGAGCGCCCCTGGGTGGGTGTCGTCTTCCTGTCGGTGCTCGCGGTGTGGACGCTGGCGACGCTGCCCCGGGTGGCGAACGCGGCGAGCTGCACCAAGCGGTTCCTCGGCGTCGACCTGACGATCGCGCTCACCGGCATCCTGCTCACCCCGCTGGCGGACGCCGACGCGCAGTCGGTGAACAGCCCGACCCTGCCGACCATATGGGCGGCGGGCTCGGTGCTCGCGTTCGCGATCAAGGGCGGCTGGCGCTGGGCCGCCTTCGCCTCCTCGCTGGTCGCCGTCGCCAACCTGGTCGAGCGTGGCAGCCCCACCCGGGACACCCTCCACAACGTGCTGCTCGTCTGGGTCGCCTCCATCGCCATCGGTTACGTGGTGGAGGTCGCCCGCGCGAGCGAGGCGACCCTCGCCCGCGCCCTGGAGATCGAGGCGGCGACCCGCGAGCGGGAGCGGCTGGCCCGGGACATCCACGACAGCGTCCTCCAGGTCCTCGCCATGGTGCAGCGGCGCGGCACCGCGCTCGGCGGCGAGGCGGCCGAGCTCGGCCGGATGGCCGGCGAGCAGGAGGTCGCCCTGCGGACCCTGGTCTCCAGCGGCCTGGTGCCCACCACGCGCGCGTCCGAGGACCCGGCGCTGGGCGCACTGGTCCGTACGGTCGACTACGAGGACGACACCGGCGGGGCCGAGGTGGATCTGCGCACCCTGCTCGCCCCGCACGCCGGATCGCGGGTCTCGCTGGCGGAACCGGGCGCTCCGGTACTGCTCGCGCCCCCCGCGGCCCGCGAGCTCGCGGCCGCTGTCAGTGCCGCGTTGGACAATGTCCGCAGACACGCGGGGGAGAGTGCCCAGGCCTGGATCCTGGTCGAGGACTGGGGGGACGAAGTGATCGTGACGGTACGGGACGACGGTCCCGGCATCCCGGAGGGCCGGCTCGCGCAGGCCGAGGGGGAGGGCCGCCTGGGCGTCGCCCTCTCGATCCGCGGCCGGCTGCGGGACCTGGGCGGCAGCGCCGAGCTGATCTCGGTGCCGGGCCAGGGGACGGAAGTAGAGCTGAAGGTTCCACGGGGGAAGGCGTAGGCATGAGTGAGCGGCAGACGGTGAAGGTCATGGTGGTCGACGACCACCCGATGTGGCGCGACGCGGTGGCGCGCGACCTGGCGGCCGCCGGGTTCGACGTGGTGGCCACCGCCGGGGACGGCCCGCAGGCGGTCCGCCGCGCCCAGGCGGTCACGCCCGACGTGCTGGTCCTGGACCTCAATCTGCCCGGTATGCCGGGCGTCCAGGTCTGCAAGGAGCTGGTCGGCGCCAACCCGGCGCTCAGGGTCCTGGTGCTGTCCGCGTCCGGCGAGCACGCGGACGTCCTGGAGGCGGTGAAGTCCGGCGCGACCGGCTATCTGCTGAAGTCGGCGAGCACCGAGGAGCTCACCGACGCGGTGCGCCGCACGGCGGCCGGTGACCCGGTGTTCACCCCGGGCCTGGCCGGCCTCGTCCTCGGTGAGTACCGCCGACTGGCCTCGGACCCGGCGCCCGCCGCCGCCGACGAGCCGAAGGCCCCGCAGCTGACCGACCGCGAGACGGAGGTGCTGCGCCTGGTCGCCAAGGGCCTGAGCTACAAGCAGATCGCCGAACGCCTGGTCATCTCCCACCGCACGGTCCAGAACCACGTCCAGAACACCCTGGGCAAGCTCCAGCTCCACAACCGCGTGGAGCTGGTGAGGTACGCGATAGAGCAGGGCCTCGACGACGTGTGAGCCCGCCCGCGCAGATACGTGCTCCGCTCGTACGGGTGAATGACCACCCGTCAACAGCCCCTTGAATTCAAGGAATTGACCTTTCACCCCATCCCGGGGTGACGTGCGTCACCCTTAGCGTGACCCGTAGAGGCCTTTGAGGCTTCCATGTGTCCGTCACGGCGAAGGGACAATTCCATGCGGGTCGGAGTACTGACCGGAGGCGGTGACTGCCCCGGGCTCAACGCCGTCATCCGGGCCGTCGTCCGCAAGGGCGTCCAGGAGTACGGCTTTGACTTCACCGGGTTCAAGGACGGCTGGCGCGGCCCGCTTGAGGGCGACACCGTCAAGCTGGACATCTCCGCCGTGCGCGGCATCCTGCCCCGCGGCGGCACCATCCTCGGCTCCTCGCGCACCAACCCGCTCAAGGCCGAGGACGGGGTGCGCCGCATCAAGGAGAACCTCGCCAAGCACGAGGTCGACGCGATGATCGCGATCGGCGGCGAGGACACCCTGGGCGTGGCGGCCCGGCTCAGTGACGAGTACGGCGTGAAGTGCGTCGGCGTCCCGAAGACCATCGACAACGACCTCTCCGCGACCGACTACACCTTCGGCTTCGACACCGCGGTCGGCATCGCCACCGAGGCGATCGACCGGCTGCACACCACGGCCGAGTCGCACATGCGGGTCCTGGTCGTCGAGGTGATGGGTCGCCACGCGGGCTGGATCGCGCTCCACTCGGGCCTGGCGGGCGGCGCCAACGTCATCCTCATCCCCGAGCAGCGCTTCGACGTCGACCAGGTCTGCGGCTGGATCACCTCCCGCTTCAAGGCGTCGTACGCGCCGATCGTGGTGGTCGCCGAGGGGGCGATGCCGAAGGACGGCGAGATGGTCCTCAAGGATCAGACGCTCGACTCCTTCGGCCATGTACGGCTCTCGGGCGTCGGGGAGTGGCTGGCCAAGGAGATCGAGAAGCGCACGGGCAAGGAGGCCAGGACGACGGTCCTGGGTCACGTCCAGCGCGGCGGCACCCCCAGCGCCTTCGACCGCTGGCTGGCGACGCGGTTCGGGCTGCACGCGATCGAGGCGGTACGGGACGGCGACTTCGGCAAGATGGTGGCGCTGCGGGGCACGGACATCGTCCGGGTGCCGATCGCGGAGGCGACGGCGCGGCTGAAGACGGTGGATCCGGAGCTGTACGCGGAGGTGGGGGTGTTCTTCGGCTGAGGGGGTACACAGGGCGGGGCGCAGACAGGGGCCGTATATTCACCCGTATTCGGCCCCTTTCCACCCTCTATCCACCCATTAGGTGAGCCCTATGGACATCCTGGCGTTCGGCGTGCAGGCCGATGAGAGACCTCTGATCGAGAAGGCCTTCGAGGGCAAGCACAACGTCCGGTGCCTGGACGTGTTCCTCAACGAGGACACCGCTCCCATCGCGGCGGGGTACGAGGCCATCTCGACCAGCGTGAACGCGGACCTGAACCGATCGGTGCTCCAGACGCTGGCGGTGGGCGGCACCCAGCTGATCGCACAGCGCTCGACGGGCTTCAACAACATCGACCTGGACGTGGCGGAGCGGCTCGGCCTCACGGTGGCGAGGGTGTCGTACTACTCGCCGTACTCGGTGGCCGAGTTCGCCTGGACCCTGGCGATGGCGGTCAACCGCCGGATCGTCCGCGCCTCCAACCGCACCCGCGACTTCGACTTCCGCCTCGACGGGCTGATGGGGCGGGATCTGCGCGGGCGTACGGCCGGGGTGCTCGGCACCGGCAAGATCGGCGAGGCGTTCACCCGGATCGCCCATGGCTTCGGCATGAACCTCCTCGGCTGGGACATCGCGGAGAACCCCGCGTGCGTGGAACTCGGGATGAAGTACGTCGAGAAGGACGAGCTGTTCGCGCACGCGGACGTGGTGAGCCTGCACGTGCCGCTGCTGCCGTCCACGCACCACGTGATCGACCGCGAGGCGCTGAAGCGGATGAAGGACGACGCGATCCTGGTGAACTCCAGTCGCGGGGGGCTGGTGGACACGGAGGCGCTCGTGAGCGAGTTGCGGGCGGGGCGGCTGACGGGGGTGGGCCTCGACGTCTACGAGGCGGAGGCCGGCCTCTTCTTCCTGGACAAGTCCCTGGAGGTGGTGTCGGACGACATCCTGGCGCGGCTGGTGACGTTCCCCAACGTGGTGGTGACGTCGCATCAGGCGTACTACACGGAGGACGCGGTGGGGCAGATCATCGCGGCGACGGTGGAGAACGTGGAGGCGTATGCGGCGGGGCGGCGGACGGGGAACGTGCTGGTGCCGCGGCCAACGGGGTGAGGCGGCTTTCCCGGGGGCCATGCCCCCGGACCCCCTGTTCGTCTGCGGGCGGGTGGGGGCTGGTCGCGCCCACGCGGCGGAGCCGCAAATGTCACAGCCCCGCGCCCCTTAGGTATCTCCGGCCCCTCCGGCGTGCGAGGTGCGGGCCCCTTTTAGGGGCGCGGGGAACTGCGCGACCAGCCACAGACGGCCCGCAGACGAACGCAGACGAACGGGGGTCCGGGGGCGCAGCCCCCGGGAAACCCACCTCACCCCCACCCACCCCCGGAGGGTTTAGGGAAGGGGCGGGGTGGGGGTCATCGCGCGCAAGCCCGACAGCAGGTCGCCCACCACCTCCGGCCCCCGCAGCGTCAGCACCGACTCCGGATGGAACTGGACCCCCGCGAACCCGGGCCCCCGCACCGCGTGCACCTCCCCGGTCGAGGGATCACGGCTGACCTCCACACCCCGCCCCGCCAACACCCCCGCCGCCACATCCCCGCACCGCGCCGTGAAGCTGTTGTAGAACCCGACCCGCTCCTCCCGCCCGAAGAGGTCGATCCGCAGCTGCGCCCCCTGGTGCGGCACCCGCTTGCGTACGATCGGCAGGCCCAGCTCCGCCGCGATCAGCTCATGCCCCAGGCACACACCGAGCAGCCCGTACCGGTGGGAGCGCAGCAGCTCCGCCGCCAAGGGGCGCAGCGCACGCATCTTCACATCGGACGCGTCCGAGGGGTCGCCGGGGCCGGGGCCCAGGATCACCGGGCCGCGGTGGCCGAGGGCCCGTTCCCGCAGCCCCGCCGTGTCGTACCGCACCACCGACACCGCAAGCCCCGACGACCGCAGCAGATGCGCCAGCATCGCCGTGAAGGTGTCCTCGGCGTCCACCACCAGCGCCTCGCCCGACGGCGCCACCGCCCGCTCCTGCATCCGCAGCCAGAACGGCGCGAGGTCGGCCCGCCGCGCGTCCAGGGCCGCCCGCACCCGAGGGTCGTCACCCAGGACAGGGGCGGGTCGCGAGGCGGCCGGGCGCCCCGGGCGCGCGCCCAGCGCCGCCAGCACCCCCGCCGCCTTGGCGTGTGTCTCCGCCACCTCGCCCGCCGGGTCGGAGTGGCGCACCAGCGTCGCCCCGACCGGCACCCGTACCCGCCCGTCCGGCGCGATGTCGGCCGTACGGATCAGGATGGGCGAGTCGAGCGTCTGGACGCCGTTGGCGTCGCGGCCCAGCAGGGCGAGCGCGCCCGCGTAGTAGCCGCGCCCGCCCACCTCGTACCGTTCGATCACCCGGCACGCGTTCTGCACCGGCGACCCCGTCACCGTCGCCGCGAACATCGTCTCCCGCAGCACCTCGCGCGCGTCCAGCGAGCTCCGGCCGCGCAACTCGTACTCGGTGTGCGCCAGATGGGCCATCTCCTTCAGCCGGGGGCCGACCACCACCCCGCCCCGGTCGCCCACCGTGCACATCATCTTCAGCTCCTCGTCGACGACCATGGAGAGCTCGTCGATCTCCTTCTCGTCGGAGAGGAAGGAGAGCAGGTCCTCCGCGGTCGGGCCGGTCGCCGGGTAGCGGTACGTCCCGCTGATCGGGTTCATCACCACCGTCCCGCCCGACATCCGCACATGCACCTCGGGGCTCGCCCCCACCAGCGTCCGCTCGCCGGTGTGGACGACGAACGTCCAGTACGCCCCCCGCTCGCCCGCGAGCAGCCGGCGGAACAGCGCCAGCGCGTCCGCCCGGCCGAACCCCGGGATCTCGCCCGTGTAGGTGCGCCGGATCACGAAGTTGGCGCCCTCGCCCTGCCCGATCTCGTCCTCGATCACCCGCCGTACGATCCCGGCGTACTCCTCGTCCCCGACGTCGAAGCCCCCGCCCTCGACCCGCACTTCGTGCCGGGGCAGCGCCTCCAGGACCTCCTCCAGCGGCAGTTCGTACGTCTCGTCGGCCTCCAGGACGGCCAGCGGAGTGCCGTCGTCCCGTACGTCGAAACCGCGCTCGCGGATCTGCCGGAACGGCACCAGGGCGAGTGAGGGCCGGTCCCCGCACGGGATGTCGGCGAGCCGCTCCACCTCCCGTACGCCACCGATCAGCAGCTCGACCACGTCGTGGTCGCGGCCGGGGGTGCGGCGGCGGATCAGGGCGAACGGCGGGCAGTCGTCGTCGAGGAGTCTTTCCAGCAGCATGGAGTGTTCCTTCCGGGAGGTACGGGGAGAGGAACGGCCGCGGGAAACAGAAAAGGCCGCCCCTCGGGCGGCCTTCGCGTGGTCTGGAGTACGCGCGATCAGTGGGCCGCCGGATGAGCGGTCCACCACCAGTTCTGGTTCGAGTGCGCGAACATGCCCCGCACCCTAGCCGAAGAAGCGCCGGATGCGCGAAGGGCCCGCTCCATCCGACGGATGGAGCGGGCCCGCACTGCGGAATCGATTCTGCTCAGACCGGCAGGCTTCAGACCAGCAGACCTCAGACCAGCAGGTTGAACATCTGCCAGCCGCCGCCCACTTGGACGCGCGCCGCGAACGGCGCGCCGGTCGTGCTGCCCGTGCCCTTGTAGTACCAGAGCACGCCCGACCCGTCCCGGGCCACCAGGTCCGGGATCCCGTCGCCGTTCAGGTCGCTCGGGCCGAGCAGGGTGTTGTAGCCCTGCCAGCCGCCGCCGATCTGGATCCGGGGCGCGTACGGGGCGGTCGGCGTGCCGGTGCCCTTGTAGAACCACAGCACGCCGGAGCCGTCCCGGGCGACCAGGTCGGCCTTGCCGTCCCGGTTGAGGTCGCCGGTGGAGACCATGGCGTTGTAGCCCTGCCAGCCGCCGCCTATCTTCACCCGCGCGGCGAACGGCGCCGCCGGGGTGCCGGTGCCCTGGTAGTACCAGAGCACGCCGGTGCCGTCGCGGCCGATCAGATCGGCCTTGCCGTCACCGTTCAGATCACGGGCGCCGGTCATGAAGTTGTACGTCTGCCAGCCGCCGCCGACCTTGAGGCGCCCCTTGAACGGCGAGTTCGGGTTGCCGCTGCCCTGGTAGTACCAGAGCGTGCCGGTGCCGTCGCGGGCCACCATGTCGCCGGTGCCGTCCGCGCGCAGCGCGGTCATCGCGGAGACGGCGTTGTAGCCCTGCCACCCGCCGCCGACCTTGTACCGCCCGTAGAACGGCGCCGAGGCGCTGCCGGTGCCCTGGTACTGCCACAGCACGCCCGAGGAGTCCCGGCCGAGCATGTTGTAGCGGGTGGTGCCGGAGTCGGGCACGGCGCTGGTGGCCTGCTCGACGTCGGTCGCCTTCACCCAGGCGAGGCGGTGGTTGTACCGGATCGGGTAGAAGGAGTTGGTCTTGCCCTGGACCAGGGTGCGGTCACCGGTGCCGGTGCCCGCGAACGTACCGGCGAACCAGTAGTCGCCCAGCTGCGCCGGGCCCGCCTGGGTGTAGGCCTGACCGGCCGGGATCGTGTACTTGGTCAGCGACGCCGAGTTGTTGGCCTGCACCGGGACGTTGGTCCCCGCGTACGCCGAGTCCTCCGGGTAGGCGCGCCCGTACACCGGGATGGAGGCGGCGCCCGCCTTGGCCTTCAGGACCGGCTGGCCGGTCTTGCCGACGGGCGCGGTGAAGGTGCCGCCGGGGTTGTAGAACCAGGCCTTCTGGCCGCCGTACCAGATGGCGGTCCAGTCGGTCTGCGCCTCGGCGACGACGTACTCGCCGCCGGCGACGACCTTGTTGCCCCAGTTCGGGCCCTCGGTCGCGGTCTGGGCGCCGAGGTACGGGTCCGTGAGCGGCTTGCCCGACGTCGAGGGCGTCTCGTACAGGTAACCGAAGTTCGCCGGACGGCCGTACGTGTTGCCGCCGTACGTGACGGTGGGCTGGTTGGCCGTGGTGAACGGCGGGACCACGCGGACCAGCTGGCCGGCCTTGAGCGGGCCGCCCGCGCCCTGGTCGCCGTTGGGCGCGCCGACCAGGTTCATGTAGTGGTTCCAGTCCCAGTACGGGCCCGGGTCCCAGTGCTGGGTCCGCACATTGCCGTCCAGCACACCCGGCACCTCGTCGTGGCCGACGATGTGCTCACGGTCGAGCGGGATCGAGAAACGGTTCGCCAGGTACTTCACCAGCGCGGCCGAGGACTCGTACTGAGGCTCGGTGTACCACGTGGCGTTGTCCTTGATGGCATAGCCCTCGTGCTCGATGCCGATCGAGTGCATGTTCATCGTCTTGTTGGCCGCGTGCCAGGCCTCGTCCTTGGTCGCCACCAGCTGGGTGACCAGGCCGTCGGAGGCGCGGACCATGTAGTGCGCGCTGGCGTAGGACGTGGAGTCCTGGAAGGTCTTCAGCGACCCGTCGTAGCCGCCCTCGGTGTCGTGGATGACGAGGTAGCGGATGTCCTCGCCGTTCGAGGGGCGGTTCGACTCGTTGTAGTTGCCGAAGTCGTCCGGCGTCGTGCTGTTCTGCTTGTACGCCGCCGCGCGGAAGTCGCAGTTCAGCCCCGTCGGGCACTCCGGAGTCTGGGCCGCCGCCGCGTTGAACGCCGCCAGCGACATCGTCTCCGGCCTGACCGGCTTCACCGACGGATCGGCCGGCAGGGCGAGCTGCTGGCCGTCGGCCGTGAGGCGGCTCTCACCGGTCCTGATCGACTCGTACACCCGCTTCGCGAACAGCGACGCGCCCTTGGTGTCCGGCGCCTGGCTGTAGCGGGCGACGGCCGCGTACCACTTGCCCGCGTCCTCGGGCAGCGAGCCCGTCGCGTCCTTCTGGTACTTCGCGAGCAGCGCCGCACCCGCGCGGACGGACTGGTTCTCGTCCTCGCGGACCGCGTCCACCGGCTTGTCGATCAGCTTGGCGGCCTCGTCCAGCGTGTGCAGCCGGGGGTCGCTCGTGTCGACGGCCTTCGGCGCCCGCTTCAGGGCGCGCTTGGCGTCGAAGTGCTTCATGACCGTGGGGTCGCCGCTCATGTTGAGGTGCGACAGGCGCTCCGCGTCCGTCGGCTGCTCGACGTCGTCCGCCGTCACCCGGGTCAGGCCCATGACGTTGTACGCGCCGGTCGTCGACGGCTGCCCGTCGTGGCTCTCCCACAGCGTCTGCCGGTACGAGACCGCCATCAGCACGCTCTGCGGGACGTGGAACTCGCGCGCGGCATCGGCGAACCGGGCCTGCAGCGCGGTACCCGGACCGGTCGGCTTGGTGTTCGCCGTGGCGGGGCCGGGTGCGGCCACCGCCAGGCTGGTGATCGCCGCACCGGCGACGACCGCCGTGCCCACTCCGTAAGCGATCAGCTTCTTCTTGCGGTCTCTGCGGTGTATCCGCTTCAACGCCCACCCCTGCATCGCTCTGTTGATTTCTGAAGCACTTGCGAAACGGGCAGAGGCTAGCAGGCGACCGATCAAGATCGGTCAGCGGGCGGTCGTCCGCGTGTCTCATAAGGTGGGCACGCGGGTGGACGGCTGGGTGGACCCCGTAAGGTTGTGGGGGTGACCGTGAACGTAAACACCTGGCGTGACCTTCCCGCGGCGCAGCAGCCCGAGTACCCCGATGCCGAGGCTCTGCGCGATGTGATCGCGGACCTTGAGTCGTATCCGCCGCTCGTCTTCGCGGGCGAGTGCGACCAGCTGCGCGCCCGGATGGCGGCCGTCGCCAAGGGCGAGGCGTTCCTGCTCCAGGGCGGCGACTGCGCCGAGGCGTTCGACGCCGTGTCGGCAGATCACATCCGGGCCAAGCTCAAGACCCTGCTCCAGATGAGCGCCGTGCTGACGTACGCGGCCTCCGTGCCGGTCGTCAAGGTCGGCCGGATCGCCGGGCAGTACTCGAAGCCGCGCTCCAAGGGCACCGAGACCCGCGACGGCGTGACCCTGCCCACCTACCGCGGCGACTCGGTCAACGGATTCGACTTCACCGAGGCCGCCCGCATCCCGGACCCCGAGCGCCTGAAGCGGATGTACAACGCCTCCGCGTCCACGCTCAACCTGGTCCGCGCCTTCACCACCGGCGGCTACGCCGATCTGCGCCAGGTGCACGCCTGGAACCAGGACTTCGTCAAGACGTCCCCGTCCGGCCAGCGCTACGAGCAGCTGGCCCGCGAGATCGACAACGCGCTGAACTTCATGAAGGCGTGCGGCACCGACCCGGCCGAGTTCAAGGCCGTCGAGTTCTACGCCTCGCACGAGGCGCTGCTGCTCGACTACGAGTCGGCGCTGACCCGGGTCGACTCGCGCACCGGCAAGCTCTACGACACCTCCGGCCACATGGTCTGGGTCGGCGAGCGCACCCGGCAGCTCGACCACGCGCACATCGAGTTCGCCTCCCGGATCAGCAACCCGATCGGGATCAAGCTCGGCCCCACGACCACGGTCGACGACGCGCTCACCTACGTGGACCGGCTCGACCCGGACCGCGAGCCGGGCCGGCTGACGTTCATCGTCCGCATGGGCGCCGACAAGGTCCGCGACAAGCTGCCCGAGCTGGTCGAGAAGGTCACCGCCTCCGGCGCGGTCGTCGCCTGGGTCACCGACCCGATGCACGGCAACACCTTCGAGGCGGCCTCGGGCCACAAGACCCGCCGCTTCGACGACGTGCTCGACGAGGTCAAGGGCTTCTTCGAGGTCCACAAGGGCCTGGGCACCCACCCGGGCGGCATCCACGTCGAGCTCACCGGTGACGACGTCACCGAGTGCGTGGGCGGCGGCGACGAGATCTTCGTCGACGACCTGCACCAGCGCTACGAGACGGCCTGCGACCCCCGCCTCAACCGCAGCCAGTCCCTGGACCTGGCCTTCCTGGTCGCGGAGATGTACCGGGACCAGTGAGTAGCTTCGTACGAGACGTGGGGCGTGGATCTGTGATCCGCGCCCCACGGGCGTATCCGGGGCTTTTCGTCCACCCCGACATTGGGTACGGTTAGGTAAGCCTCACCGAATAGGGGATGGCTGGCCAGACCGTTCCTGTCAGGGAGGTGAACCGCGTGTACGTCTGCTCTTGCTTCGGCATCACCGACAAGCAGGTCGAGCAGCACGCGGCCGCCGGCGCCTGCACCCCGCGTCAGATCGCCTCCGCCACCAAGGCGGGCACGGACTGCGGCTCCTGTGTGCGCACCATCCAGGGCCTGCTCGGACGCGGCGCCTGCCCCCGCCGGGAACTGCTCGAAAAGGGCGAGGTCAGCGCCGTGCTCGCGACCGACCAGGAGCTGGCGGAAGCCGCCTAGGTCCCTGCCGGACGGCTCCGCCCTGTGGCCGCCTAGCCCTCCGGCTGTTCGATGAGCTGCGCGATGTACAGCGCCTCACCGAGCTTCTCGACCAGTTCCAGCTGGGTGTCGAGGTAGTCGATGTGGTGCTCCTCGTCGGCCAGGATCGACTCGAAGATGTTCGCCGAGGTGATGTCGCCCTTGGCCCGCATGACCTCGATGCCGCGCTTGAGGCGGTCGATCGCCTCGACCTCCACCTGCCGGTCCGCCTGGAACATCTCGGTGACCGTCTGCCCGACCCGGACGTGGAAGAGCCGCTGGTAGTTCGGCAGCCCGTCCAGGAACAGGATCCGGTCGGTCAGCACCTCCGCGTGCTTCATCTCGTCGAACGACTCGTGACGCGTGTACTTGGCGAGCTTCGTCCAGCCGAAGTTCTCCTGCATCTTCGCGTGCAGGAAGTACTGGTTGATCGCGGTCAGCTCGGCGGTCAGCTGCTCGTTCAGGAACTCGATGACCTCGGGGTCGCCCTGCATCGCAGAGGCTCCTTCCACACGGGTGAGGGGCAGATTCGCGCGCATCCTCGCACCGCGTGCGGGGAGCGTCCAGTAAGTGCACGCTTAGTAGGAGTTGCCCGAATCGGAGCGCTGCTGGTCATGACCACCCCTCGCCGTCTGTCACCATGGAGTCATGGGTCAGCCGGAACGCCCGGAGCAACGGGAAGCAGTGCAGTCAGAGCTTCCCCCGGGGCAGCGGCTCCAGCGCGGCTGGCCGGTCACCCACTACGGCCCGGTCCCCAGGTTCAAGCCCGAGCGGTGGGAGTTCCGCGTGTTCGGGGCGACCGCCGACGGCGACAAGCACTGCTGGAACCACGAGGAGTTCACGGCCCTGCCCTTCGCCACTGTCGTCGCGGATCTTCACTGTGTCACGAAGTTCTCGATGCTGGGGGCCGAATGGGGCGGAGTCCTCGCGCGTACGGTCGCCGAGCTCGCGCCGCCCGCCCCGGACGCCACGCACGTGATGGTCTGGGCCGAATACGGCTTCAGCTCCAACCTGCGCCTGGACGACTTCCTCTCCGACCGCACGGTCTTCGCCACCCACAAGGGCGGTGAGCTCCTCACCGCCGAACACGGCTTCCCGGTACGGCTCGTCGTACCCCATCTGTACGCCTGGAAGGGCCCGAAGTGGGTCCGCGGCATCGAGTACATGACGGCGGACCGGCGGGGCTTCTGGGAGGAGCGGGGCTACCACAACATCGGTGACCCCTGGCGGGAGCAGCGCTACTCGTACCAGGAAGAGCCCGGGGAAGGCCCCGAGCTCTGAGTCCTGGCGCCTTCGGTGGCGTCAGTGGTGGTACTGGTGCACCACCGCGTGGCCCTTGCCGCGGCCGATCATCCACTTGTTGACCGGTGTGGTGATCACGAAGGCGAGTGCGAGCGAGGCCGCGAGCGAACCCCAGAACAGGGCCTGCGCGAGCGTCGCGTCCATGGCGGCCGGCCAGAGCGCGATCACCCCGTTGTCGATCAGCTCCATGACGGCGATGGAGAGGGTGTCCGCGGCGAGCGCGACCTTGAAGGCGGTACGGAAGTCCACCCCGGCCCGCAGGATGCCGCGCAGGGTGAGCGAGTAGCCGAAGAAGAAGGCCAGGACGATGGCCAGGACCATCGTCGGCATGTTGCCCCAGCCGAGCGCGGTGCCCACGACCATCCCGAGGATCTCGCCGATGGCGCACCCGGTGAGGCAGTGCAGGGTGGCCTGGGCGGCCATGGACCAGCTGACCTTGCCGCCGCCGTGCTCGTGGTGCTCGTGCTCGGTGTGCGTGTGCGCCTCGTGCTGCATGGCTGTGCCCCCAACGCCGGATGACCGTTCCTGTCGATGACAAGAACGGTATACCCCCAGGGGGTATTCCCTCAAGGGGAGGATCAGGGCCGCAGGGACTTCAGCAGCGCGATGTCCGCCGCCTGCCCCTCCTTCCCGCCGGGCGTCTCGATGATCAGCGGTACGCCGTCGGTCGCCGGGTGCGCGAGCAGTTCGCGGAACGGCTCCGCGCCTATGTGACCGGCGCCGATGTTCATGTGCCGGTCCAGGTGCGAGCCCACTCCCTCCTTGGAGTCGTTGGCGTGGATCAGCTTCAGTCGCCCCTCGCCGACGGTCTCCACCAGCAGGTCCAGGGTCTGCGCCGCCCCGCCGGGCCCGGCCAGATCGTGCCCGGCCGCGTGTATGTGGCAGGTGTCCAGGCAGACGCCGAGCTTGGGGTGGGCGTCCAGCGCCTCGAAGTACGGGCCGAAGTCCCAGGTCCGCGAGCACAGCGAGGCGCCCTGCCCGGCCGTCGACTCCAGGAGCAGGAACGGGTCGTCGTCGTGCGTCAGCTCGTCGAGCAGCGGCAGCAGCCGCTCCCGTACCTGCGCCAGCGCCTCGGCGCGCGGCCGGCCGCCGGTCGCGGAGCCGGTGTGCACGACCACGCCGAGCGCGCCGATCTCCCGGCCCCGGCGCAGCGAGTGCCGCAGCGACTCCACCGACTTCTCGGCGGTCGCCTCGGTGTGCGAGCCGAAGTTGATCAGATACGGGGCGTGGACGTACGCGGAGATGCCCTCGGCCGCGCACTCGGCCCGGAACTTCTCGTCCTGGGCCGGGTTGCCGGTGGGGGTGGCCCAGCCGCGCGGGTTGGCGACGAAGACCTGGACGGTCTCGGCGCCGAGTTCGCGCGCGTAGGCGAGGCCGGTCGTGGCGAGGCCGCCGGCCACGGGAATGTGACCGCCGATGGGGTTGCGCATGGGGTGGATCAGAGTCCCTTGGTCTTGATGGTGATGGTGGAGCCTTCCGGCGCCTGGTCGCCGGCCTTGACGGACTGGCCGGCGATCTCGTCGCTGAGGAACGGGAAGCCGCGGTCGACGTCGACCTTGAAGCCCGCCTTCTCCAGCTCCTTCTTGGCGTCGTCGGCCTTCTTGCCGGTCACCTTGGGCACGGTGATCATCCGCGGGCCCTTGGAGACGGTGAGCGTGACCGTGTCGCCCTTGGCGAGGCGGGAGCCCTCGGCCGCGGACTGGGCGGCGATGCTGCCCGCCTCCTGCGGCGAGTTGACCTGCTCGGGCGCGATCCGCACCTCAAGACCCGCGTCCTTCAGGGCCGAGGTGGCGTCCTCCACCGAGTCCCCGACGACCCCGGGGGTCTCGATCGGGGCGCCCTTGCTGACGACGAGGGCGACGGCGGTGTCCGCGCGGCGCGGGGCGCCCGCGGCCGGGTCGGTGCTGACGACCGAGCCCTGGTCGGTGTCCTCGTTGAACTCCTCGGTGACCGCGCCCGGCGTCAGCCCGGCGCCGGCCAGCGCCTTCTTGGCGTCGGCCAGCGGCTTGCCGCTGACGTCCGGGACCTTGACCATCTCCGGGCCGCGCGAGACCACGACGGTCACCGAGGCGTTGCCGCGCACGCGCGCGCCCGTCTCCGGGTCCGTCTCGATCACGGTGCCGCGCTTGACGGTGTCGCTGTAGCGGCGGTCGACCTTCTTCACCGCGAGGCCCGCGTCGGTGAGCCGCTTCTTGGCGGCGCTCTCGCTCTGCCCGATGACGGCGGGGACGTGCGTGAACTGGCCGGAGTTGATGTACCAGACCCCGGCGCCGACCCCCAGGGCCAGCAGGACGGCGGCGACCACCGCGATCAGGCCGCGCCGCCCGTTCAGGACGAAGCGGGGTCGCCCGCCACGCGCGCGTGCCGGGGCGGGCCCGGGCGGCGGCATGGTCAGCCGACTGGTGCGGTCGACCGCGTCCTGCTCGGCCGGGAGCGGGGTGGCGCCCGCCGTGGGCGCGCTGCCCCGGGCCGGGGTCGCCACCGCGCGCGGTATGACGCTCGTACGGTCCTCGGAGCCGGAGGCCCCGGCCGCGGGCGTGGCCTGCGGGGGCACCGCGTCCAGCTGCTCGTCGCCGAGCGCGGCACGGGCCTCGCGGGTCTGCGCCAGCAGGCCCACCGCGTCGTACGGCCGCGCTTGCGGGTCGCGGGCGGTGGCCGACGCCACCAGCTCGTCCAGCTCGACGGCGAGGCCGGGCACGGCGGCGGACGGCGCGGGCACGCCCTCGTGGAGGTGGGCGTAGAGGATCTGGGCGGCGTTCTCACCGGAGTGCGGCTTGGCGCCGGTCAGCATCTCGTACAGCACGACACCGCACGCGTAGACGTCCGCGCGGGTGTCGGCGGTGCCCTGCTCGATCTGCTCGGGGGCGAGGTACGAGACGGTGCCGAGGACGCTGCCGGTGGTGCTGGTGACCGCGTCCACCGCCCGGACCAGGCCGAAGTCGGCGACCTTGACCCGGCCGTCGTCCCCTATCAGCACGTTCTCCGGCTTCATGTCCCGGTGGACGAAACCGGCGCGGTGCGCGGCGCCGAGGGCGGCGAGCACCGGCTCCAGGATGTCGAGGGCGGCCCGGGGCTGCAGGGCGCCGCGCTCGCGCAGCACGTCGCGCAGGGTGCAGCCCGCCACGTACTCCATCGCCAGGTAGACGTACTGGCCGTCGGTGCCCTGGTCGAACATGCCGACCACATTGGGGTGGGCGAGCCGGGCGACGGACTTGGCCTCGCGGATGAACCGCTCCACGAACGAGGCGTCGGCGGCGAGCGCCGGATGCATCACCTTGAGGGCGAGCACCCGGTCGAGCCGGGTGTCGACGGCCCGGTAGACCGTGGCCATACCGCCGACGGCGATGCGCGCCTCGACGCGGTAGCGGCCGTCGAGCACCTGCCCGACGAGGGGGTCCTGAAGGGTCGTATCCACGCAGCAGAGTCTACGAGCGGTCACGGACACCCTTCCCGCCCCGGGTGATCCCGGGGCGGGACTGAAGCCGAGCTGTGACGTGCGGGTGCCTTGTCGGTCGGGTGCGGGCCGTCTGTGGCTGGTCGCGCAGTTCCCCGGGCCCCTGGAAGGGCCCTGCGGGCCCCTGAGGGGCGCGGGGCTCGCAGCCGACCCACCTGCGTCTAGAACGCCGGGCGTTCCGGGTCCAGCGCGGCGCGGCCCTCCACCGGCGACGACGCCTCCGCGAAGTGGCGGCGGGGGATGCGGCCCGCCCGGTACGCCAGGCGGCCCGCCTCCACCGCGTGCCGCATCGCCTCCGCCATCAGGACCGGCTCCTGCGCGCGCGTGACGGCCGAGGCGAGCATCACCGCCGAGCACCCCAGCTCCATCGCGAGCGCCGCGTCGGAGGCGGTGCCCGCACCCGCGTCGAGGACGACCGGGACGGTGGCGCGGTCCACGATCAGCTCGAAGTTGTGCGGGTTGCGGATGCCGAGCCCGGAGCCGATGGGGGAGCCGAGCGGCATGATCGCCGCGCATCCCACGTCCTCCAGCTTCCGGGCGAGCACCGGGTCGTCGTTGGTGTACGGCAGCACCGTGAAACCGTCGTCGACCAGCACTTCCGCCGCGTCCAGGAGCTCGATCGGATCGGGCAGCAGGGTGCGCTCGTCGGCGACCACCTCCAGCTTGACCCAGTCCGTGCCGAGCGCCTCGCGCGCGAGGCGGGCGGTCAGTACGGCCTCCCCGGCGGTGAAGCAGCCCGCCGTGTTCGGCAGCACGCTGATGTTCAGCTTCTCCAGGACGGACAGGACCGAGCCCTGCACCGTCGGGTCGAGGCGGCGCATCGCGACGGTCGTCAGCTCGGTGCCGGAGGCGGCGAGCGAGCGCTCCAGGATGTCGAGGCTCGGCGCCCCGCCGGTGCCCATGATCAGCCGCGAGGTGAAGGTCGTACCGCCGAGGGTGAACAGGTCGTCGGCCATGGCTCAGCCTCCCTGGACGGCGGTCAGGACCTCGACGCGGTCGCCGTCGCCGAGCGTGGTGCGCGGCCATTCGCTGCGCGGTACGACCGCCTCGTTGACGGCGGCGGCGACGCCCGCGGGTGCCGGGGTCAGGGTGGCGACGAGTACGTCCAGTGTGGTGCCGGCGGCGAGGTCGCGCGCCTCGCCGTTGACGGAGACGGTCGTCGGGGAGACGGTCATGCGGTCAGCTCCTGCGGTACGGACTCCACCGGGGCGGAGGTGAAACGGCGGGGGGTGAAGGGGCGCGCCTCGTCGGGCAGTTCGCCGGTGGCCAGCGCGTGCGCCAGCGCGTCGCCGGTGACGGGGGTGAGCAGCACCCCGTTGCGGTAGTGGCCGGTGGCCAGGTGCAGGCCGGGCAGGGCGGTCGGGCCGAGCAGCGGCGCGTTGTCGGGGGAGCCGGGGCGCAGCCCCGCGCGGGTCTCGGTCAGCGGCAGTTCGGTGATGCCGGGCACCAGCTCGTGCGCGTCGCGCAGCAGCTCGTAGACGCCGCCCGCGGTGACCGTGGTGTCCCAGCCCAGCTCCTCGCTGGTGGCGCCGACGACGAGCTCGCCGTCGGCGCGCGGCACCAGGTAGACGTGGCTGCCGCGGACCACCGCGCGGACCGTGCGGGACAGGAACGGCGCGTACGCGGGCGGCACGGTCAGCCGCAGCACCTGGCCCTTGACCGGGCGCACCGGCGGCCGCAGCTCCTCCGGGACCCCGGCGAGCCGTCCGCTGAGGCTGCCGCCCGCGAGGACGACCTGGTCGGCGGCGAGCTCGGTGCCGTCGGCCAGGACGGCCCCCGCGGCCCGCTCGCGGACCACCGAGAGCCGTTCGGCCCAGGCGCGGTGGAACACCACCCCGGCCCGCTCGCACGCCGTGAGCAGGGCCCTGGTGAGGCGGCGCGGGTCGATCTGGTGGTCGCCGTCGACCCGCAGTCCGCCGCGCACCCCGGGCGCCAGCATCGGTTCGAGGCGGCGGCACTCGCGCCCGGTCAGCCACTGGGAGTCGAGCCCCGAGCGCTGCTGGAGCGCGTGCAGCTCGCGCAGATGGGCACGGTCGTCGGCGTCCAGGGCCACCGCGAGGGTGCCGCAGGCGCGGTAGCCGGTGCCGAGGCCGCTCGCCTGCTCCAGCTCGGCCACGAAGTCCGGGTAGCGCCTGGCGGAGGCCAGGTTGAGGCCGAGCAGGGTCTCCTCGCCGTAGTGGAGCTCGGTGACGGCGGCGAGCATGCCCGCCGCGACCTGGGCGGCGCCGCCGCCGGGCGCGGGGTCGGCGAGCGCGGTGCGCATACCGCGCTGCGCCGCCCGCCAGGCCGTGACGAGGCCGATGATGCCGCCCCCCACCACCAGTACGTCCGACCCGTGGGGAATTGCCCCGTTTTGGGATGACTGCATGGGCGTCCAGCCCCTCCCTTCGCCGGCATGACCCGGATCAGGTTCGTACGGTCGGAGGCCGCTGCAGCCTCCCTCTCAGCCCGGTGCGTCCGGGCTCCCGCGAGTGCTTGTACGTGCGTCAGGCTAACGCCTGACCGGTTTCCTGACGAACTGTCAGATGTTTATGGTGATCGGGTGAGCGAAAAGCAGACGCATTCCGAACAGCGCCACGTGGTGGTCGTCGGCGCGGGCATGGCCGGGGTCCAGACCGCCGTGGCCCTGCGCGAACAGGGCTTTCCCGGCCGGATCACCCTCATCGGCGCCGAGCCCCACCAGCCGTACGACCGGCCACCGCTCTCCAAGGCGGTGCTGCTCGGCAAGGCCGAGGGTTCAGCCTTCGAGGTGGACTTCGAGGGCCTCGGAGTCGAGCTGCGCCTGGGCGAGACCGTCACGGACGTACGCGCGCGTGAGCACGAGATCGACACCGCGTCCGGGCCCGTCCCGTACGACGCGCTGGTGATCGCCTCCGGCGCGGAGCCGATCACGCTGCCCGGCATCGAGGGCCTTCCCGACGTCCATCTGCTGCGCACCCTCGACGACGCCGGGCGGCTGCGCGCGGTACTGAGCGCCCAGCGCCGCGTCGTGGTCGTCGGGGCGGGCTGGATCGGGGCCGAGTTCGCCACGGCCGCGCGCGAGGCGGGGTGCGCGGTCACCGTCGTGGAGGCCGCCGACCGCCCGCTGGCGGGCGCGCTGCCCGCCGAGGTCACCGAGCCGATGGCCGGCTGGTACGCGGAGAGCGGCGCCGAACTGCTCACCCACGCGCGCGTGGCGGCCGTCGAACCCGGAGCCGTCGTCCTGGCGGACGGCCGCCGGCTCCCGGCCGACGCGGTCGTCGTCGGCATCGGCGCCCGGCCCACCACCGACTGGCTGGCGGGAACCGGCATCGAGCGGGGTGCGGAGGGCGCGGTCACGGCCGACGACCGGCTGCGCACCTCGCTGCCCGACGTCTACGCGGTCGGGGACTGCGCCTCCTTCCCTTCGGGAAGGTACGGAGAGCGGCTGCTCATCCACCACTGGGACAACGCGCTGCAGGGGCCGCGCACGGTGGCGGCGGACATCGTCGGCGAGGCGGTCCGGCCGTACGACCCGGTGCCGTACTTCTGGTCCGAGCAGTTCGGCAGGTTCGTGCAGTACGTCGGCCACCACGGCGGCGCCGACCGGCTGCTGTGGCGCGGCGACCCGGAAGGCGCCGCGTGGACGGTCTGCTGGCTGCGCGAGGGGCGGCTCGTCGCCCTCCTGGCCGTCGGCCGACCGCGCGATCTGGCGCAGGGCCGCAAGCTCATCGAGGCAGGTGCGACGCTGGATCCGGTCCGTGCGGCCGACCCGTCCGTCCCCCTCAAGGCCGCAGTCGGCTGACCTCCGGCTACCGAGTGTCAGTCCGGGATGGCACGCTTGTCCCGTGACCGAGATTGACGCAAAAACCGATGCACTCGTCCCCGCCTGGCTCCACCTTCCCGACATCGCGGAGATGCTCGATGTCGAGGTGACGCGGGTGCGGCAGCTGGTCAAGGAGGGCCAGCTCATCGCCGTACGCCGCGGTGAGAACCGGACGCTGCAGGTGCCCGCCTCCTTCATCGACGGCGACAAGGTCGTGAAGGGCCTCGCCGGCACCCTCACGCTCCTGCGGGACGACGGCTACTCCGACGAAGAGATGCTGGAGTGGCTCTTCACCTCCGACCCGACCCTGCCCGGCACCCCCGCGCAGGCCCTGAGCGAGAATCGCGGGACGGAGGTGAAGCGTCGCGCCCAGGCGCTCGCCGTCTGACCCGATCGCCAACAGGTGGGGCGCGGGCCGGGGGACCGGTCCGCGCCAGCACCGCACACAACGGGGGACTTCATGCCCACGGCCCGTGAGCAGCTCGCCGACGCCCGGCTCTACCTCTGCACGGACGCGCGCAGGCGCCAGGGCGACCTGCCCGCGTTCCTGGACGCCGTGCTGTCCTCGGGCGTGGACATCGTCCAGCTGCGGGACAAGGGCATGGAGGCCGCCGAGGAGCTGGAGCACCTGGCCGTCTTCGCCGACGCCTGCCGCCGGCACGGCAAGCTGCTCGCGGTCAACGACCGGGCCGACGTGGCCCACGCGGCGGGCGCCGACGTGCTGCACCTGGGCCAGGGCGACCTGCCGGTCCCGGCCGCCCGCGCGATCCTCGGCGACGAGGTCCTGACCGGCCGCTCCACGCACGCCGACGCGGAGGCCTTCGCGGCCGCCTTCGAGCCGGGCGTGGACTACTTCTGCACGGGCCCCTGCTGGCCCACCCCGACCAAGCCGGCCCGCCACGCCCCGGGCCTCGACCTGGTGCGTTACACGGCCTCGCTCGCCACCGAGCGCCCCTGGTTCGCCATCGGCGGCATCGACGCGGCCAACCTCGACGAGGTTCTGGACGCGGGCGCCGAGCGGATCGTGGTGGTCCGTGCGATCACCGAGGCGGACGACCCCGCCGAGGCGACGGCGAACCTGGCGAAGCGGGTGCGTGAACGCGCGGTGGCCCGCTAGAGGTCTTTTGTCCGAGGGGTGGACAAGAGTCCGGCAATGTGGACAATTTACCCCTCCCTTGTTGGGGGACCGCCAAGGCCTGGCTAACCTGCCAGTATGGCCCTTGGCACTGCTTCCACCAGGACACATCGCGCGCGTACCGTGCGCGAGATGCTGGCGTCCGGTGAGACGACATACTCGTTCGAGTTCTGGGCGCCCAAGACGGAGAAGGGCGAGCGGAACCTCTGGAACGCGCTGCGCCGGGTGGAGGCGGTGGCTCCGAGCTTCGTCTCCGTCACCTACGGCGCGGGCGGCTCCACCCGCTCGGGCACGGTCAAGGCCACCGAGCAGATCGCGGCCGACTCCACCCTGACCCCGGTGGCCCACCTCACGGCGGTCGGCCACTCGGTGGCGGAGCTGCGCAACATGGTCGGGCAGTACGCGGACGCCGACATCCGCAACATCCTCGCGGTGCGCGGGGACCCGCCGGGCGACCCGATGGGCGACTGGGTCAGGCACCCCGAGGGCGTCACCTACGCGGCCGACCTGGTGCGGCTCATCAAGGAGTCCGGCGACTTCTGCGTCGGCGTCGCCGCCTTCCCGGAGATGCACCCGCGCTCCACCGAATGGGACGCCGACGTACGGCACTTCGTCGACAAGTGCCGGGCCGGCGCGGATTACGCGATCACCCAGATGTTCTTTCAGCCGGAGAGCTATCTGCGGCTGCGCGACAAGGTCGCCGAGGCCGGCTGCGAGACCCCGATCATCCCCGAGGTCATGCCGGTGACCAGCGTGAAGCAGCTGGAACGGCTGCCCCAGCTCAGCAACGCCGAGTTCCCGCCCGAGCTGAAAGAGCGGATCCTCGCCGTCAAGGACGACCCGGCCGCTGTACGCTCCATTGGCATCGAGTTCGCCACGGAGTTCTGCGCGCGGCTGCTCGCCGATGGCGTACCCGGGTTGCACTTCATTACCCTCAACAACTCCACGGCGACGCTCGAAATCTACGAGAATCTGGGGCTGCACCAGCAGCCCTGATCAGTCGCATCTGGTGTACCGGCCGGCCGTCCCGCCAAGGGGGCGGCGGCCGTTGGGAGAGGGGCGTACATGGGCTGGGCGGTCCTCTACATCGCGTTCGGCGTCGTCGCGCTCTGGCTGCTCGGCGAAGTGCTCCTGCAGTACAAGGCGCGGCTGCGCTGGCGGCTGCTGGCCTTCACCGGCTTCATGGGCGTGGTCCTGGGCGTCCTCCTGCCGTCGGTGTTCGTGATCATCCTGGGCGCGCTGGCCTTCGCGCTCGGCCAGACGTACGTCACGCTCTCCTTCCGCCGGGGCTTCTCCACCGGCTGGGCCGTCGGCGGCAGGCCGGGCGCCAGCCGCCGTCGCCGCTCGGGCGGCGCGGCCCCGCTCCAGGACCCGGTGCTCCAGGTCTCCGGTTTCCAGTACGAGGCCGACGGCGAGGCCGACGCCCCGCAGGGCGCCCCGATGGACGAAGCCGCCGACGCGGCGAGCGCCGTACGGGAGTCCGTCTACGAGCCGCAGCCGCTGCCCGACGACACCGGCCAGTACGGCGTCTACAGCGAGAACGCCTACGCCGGAGCCCAGCAGCAGTACGGCGGATACGACGCCGGACAGCAGCAGTACCCCGACCCGTACGCGGGCCAGTACGGCTACGGCACGGACACCGGGCAGCAGCAGTACGCCGCCTACTCCGACCCGTACATCGGCAGCGGCACCACCCAGGGCTACGGCACCCACGACAGTTACACCGCCCCCCAGCAGGGCTACGCCGACCCCTACGCCCAGCAGTACGGCATGGACACCCCGCCCGGCGGGGTCTGGGTGCCGCAGCAGCGCGACGGCGAGCCCCAGCCGTACGGCGAGGAGCAGCCCGCGCCGTACCCGCAGAGCGGCGAGTACGGCAACGGGACGGGCGGCGGCACCGGAAACGGTTACCTCAACGAGCAGCAGCCGTACCGCTATTGAGTGATCGTCGGCCCGGTCGGCGACCCCGCCGGCCCGCCGACCATCGGCTCACTGCGAGCCGCGGAAGCCGTCGCCCTCCACGATCAGACCGCTGACCAGCGATCCGGACATCCCGGCGTGCGCGAGCCCACCGCCGGGGTGGGCCCAGCCACCCGCCAGATACAGGCCCGGCAGGCGCGTCCGGTTGCCCGGGTGCAGCCGAGTGGCACCGGCCCCGGCCAGCGAGGGCGCCGGGACCGAGCCGCCCTCCGCGCCGGTCTCGGCCTCCGTGTCCGCGGGCGTGCGCACCACGCGCCACAGGATTCGCTCCCGCAGCCCCGGCACCGCCGCCCCGGCCACCTCCACCAGCGTGTCCGCGTACCGCTCGCGGGCCTGCTCGTCGGTCCAGTCGAACGGGCCCTGCGGGGGCGCCGTCGCGGTCAGCGTGACGGCCTCGTGGGCGTCGTCCGGCCGGGTCGCCGGGTCGTCGGGGCGCAGCACCGTGACCGTCGGCCGTATCGCCGGGTGGCGGGTGGTGAAGACCGCCTCCGCCTCCGCCGCCGGGTCGGGGGAGTGGACCACCGTGCGGTGCACCGCGTCGGCCGGGCGCTCGCCGCGCAGGGCGAGCAGCACCGTGAACCGCCCGGGGGCCTGGGCCGCGCCCGGCCGCACATCGCCGTCCTGCCACGGCTCGCGCCCGCGCAGCGGGCCCGACCCGGGGCGGGGCTGGGCGGCGAGGACCACATGGTCCGCCTCCGCCACCTCGCCTCCGGCGAGCTCCACGCCCGCCGCGCGGCCGTCCTTCTCCACGATCCCGGTGACCTCGGCGTCGAAGACGAAGGCGACCCGTCGCGCCAGACACCGCTCGTACACCGCGCGCGCCAGCTCCCGCATGCCGCCGCGCACGTACCAACTCCCGAAGCTCTGTTCCAGGTACGGCAGCAGGCTTGCGCTCGCGGGGGCCGTGCGCGGGTCCAGGCCCTCCGCCAGTGCGTAGCTCGTCAGGAGCGCGGCGAGCCGGGGGTCGCCCAGCTCCCAGGCGCCGACCTCCGCGAGCGTGGACGCCTGCCGGGGGGAGCGCAGCAGACGGCGCTGCTTGGGCGCCGGATACGGGTCGCGGGCCAGGACCTGCCAGTCGGGCCAGAGCGGCTCCTCCAGGAGCGGGCGCCGCGAGCGGTCCCAGGCGTCCCGCGCGCGGCCCAGGAAGTCGCCCCACTTCTCGCCCTCGCCCGCGCCGAGCGCCCCGTCGAGCGCCGACACGACGCCCGCGCGCGAGGCGTTGGGCAGCGAGACGTCCGTGCCGTCGGCGAAGAGATGGCGGGCGGCGGGGTCGGTCGGCGTGAGCTCGACCCGGTCCTCCAGGGGCTCCTTGCCGGTCTTGAGGAACAGGTCCCGGTAGACGGCGGGCAGGCGCAGCAGAGCCGGGCCGGTGTCGAACGCGAACCCGTCCCGCTCGAACCGCCCCAGCGCCCCGCCGTACGTCGACGCGCGCTCGTACACCGTCACCCGGTGGCCTGCCACGGCCAGCCGGGCGGCAGCCGCCATGGCGCCCATCCCGGCGCCGATCACCGCAATCCGTGCCATGCCTGCGACTTTATCGGCCGCCACTGACAACGCCGGTGCCCGGGCCGCGGGGGCTCACTCCGGCGGGCCCGGCTCCCGGGCCGCGGCCAGCCGCTTCTCCTCGCGGCGCTGGGCGCGGCGGCGCCGGAAGCGGCGGATCCGGCTCCAGAGGAAGACCAGTATCACCACGCCGAGCACCAGCAGCGTGCCCGCGATCACGGCCGCGGCGACCGGGTGGAAGATCGCGAAACTCATGATCCCGGCGACGCCCAGGTCCTCGGCCGTGCTGAGCGCGATGTTGCTGAACGGCTCGGGCGAGGTGTTCACCGCCATCCGCGTCCCGGCCTTCACCAGATGGCTCGTCAGCGCCGTCGAGCCGCCGATCGCGCCCGCCGCCAGATCCGGCAGCGACCCGCTCTGCCCGGCCAGCAGCGCGCCCACCACGGCGCCCGCGACCGGCCGGATCACCGTGTGCACGGTGTCCCAGACCGAGTCGACGTACGGGATCTTGTCGGCCACGGCCTCGCAGAGGAAGAGCACCCCCGCGACGATCAGGACGTCGGGGCGCTGGAGCGCGTCGGGCACCTCGTCGGTGACCCCGGTCGCGCCGAAGATGCCGAGCAGCAGGACCACCGCGTACGCGTTGACCCCGCTGGCCCAGCCGCTGGTGAACACCAGGGGGAGTACGGACACGGACGTGATCGTAACCAGTTCCGACTTCCTGGCACTGGGGTTGAGCACGGACGCCTGAGTATCCGTACTTAGAACATGAGATGAGTAATTGCGCGGATGGGGTCCCACCTGCGTGGACGGAAGAGTGGAGGGCACGGAGGGGGCAGGCGCGTCCGTACCGCCGACACGGGGCGGCGGAACGGCGCGGCTCCCCTGACGAACGGGGCACGGGGGGTACGGGGGTACTGAAGTGCCCAGAGCGACGTACGGGGGACGTGTTCCGAGGAAATACGCCGGTGCGGCGAGGCCCAGGGGGGATTCGGGCCTCGCCGCACCGGTGTTTCCGCTGCTTTCACGCGCGCGTGGACGGCGTCAGCGTCCGCTGACCCTCCCGTGCAGCAGCCGCGAGAGGGCCGCGTGCACCTCGTCGAGGGAGCGCTCGCTCTGGAAGGCCTGCCAGTCGAGCGCGGCCACCAGGACCATCCCGACCAGCGCGGCCGCCGTGAGCGGGATGTCGATCTCTTCGCTCAGCTCGCCCTCCGCGACGGCCTCGCGCAGCACCGTCTCGACGACGGCGACCGCCTCCTGGCGCACCACCATCAGGGTGGACTGCCAGGCCCGGTTGGTCCGCCACAGCTCCGCCACGTACAGCTGGGTGAAGGCCGGATACCGGTGGATGAACTCCAGGCCCGCCCGGACCATCGCGTCCAGCGCCTCGACCCTGCTGCCACCGCGCGCGTGGGTGACGTCGGCGGCTTCCTGGAGCGAGGCCGTGAGCAGCCCCACGCCGTGCCGCAGTAGCTCCTCGAACAGCTCGGTCTTGCTCTTGAAGTTGTAGTAGACGGTGCCCTTGGCGACACCGGCCCGCTCCGCGATCTCGTCGACGGTGGTCGCCGAGAAACCTTGCTCGGCGATGAGGGTCACCGCCGCCTCATAGAGCTTCTGCCGGGTCGCCTGCCGTCTGGTGCTGCTCTCCATACGGTCGATTCTCACAGGTCCGGCGCTCCTAGAGACTCAGCTCGGGGTGGAGGCGGTCCAAAGTCCAGACCTGCTTCTTTCTGGCCGACAGGGCGGTCAGCGCCAGTGCGCCCACCGTGAAGGCCACCAGCACCGCGCACCCCTGCCACACCGGCCCGAGCCCGCCGCCCGTGATCAGCCGCCGCAGCCCGTCGACCACGTAACTCATCGGCAGGTACGGATGGATCGTGTTGAAGAACGCCGGGCTCGTCTGCACCGGGTAGGTGCCGCCCGCCGAGGTCAGCTGGAGCATCAGGAACGCGAGCACCAGGATCCGCCCGGCCGCCCCGAAACGGGCGTTGAGCCACTGCACGATCGCCGCGAAGCAGCACGTGACGAGCGCGAGGAAGCCGATGGTCCCGGCGGAGCGCTCCATCTCCAGGCCGAGCGCGAAGTGCAGCACGGACATCAGCGCGCCCACCTGGAGCACCCCGACCGCCGCCACCGGCAGCCAGCCCGCCAGCGCGATCCGCCAGGCCGAGGCGCCCGCCGCGAGCGCCCGCCGGTTGAGCGGCTGGATCAGCATGTACGCGACCATCGCGCCCACCCAGAGGGAGAGCGGGATGAAGTACGGGGCGAAGCCGGTGCCGTAGTTGGGCGCCTTGTGCAGCGCCTGCGAGGCGAGCTTGACCGGGTCGGCCATCACGTCGGTGCGCTTGTCGCGCTCCTGCTTGTCGTAGTCGGGGATCTTGCCGACGCCGTCGTGCAGACCGCCCGCCAGTTCGGCGGAGCCGCCGGAGAGCTTGAGCAGACCGCCGTCGAGCGTGCCCGCGCCCTTCTTGAGCTTGCCGACACCCGTGTCGAGGTCGCCCGCGCCCGTCTTGGCCGAGGCCAGGCCGGTGTGCAGGGCGCCCGCGCCCTTGGCGACCTCCTTGGCGCCCTTGTTGAGGGCGTTGACGTCACCGACGGCCTTGTCGAGGTCCTTGGCGAGCGTCGGCGCGTTCTTGGCGAGCCGGCGCGCCTGCTTCTGGAGCTCGGCGAGGTTCTTGTCGAGCGTCTTGAAGTCGCTGTTCTGGTCCTGGACCACCGTGTTGAGGTCCTCGGCGAGGGTGGCCGCGGTGGCCGCCGCCTTCTTGGCGCGCTTCAGCTCCGGGCAGGCCGGGCCGGGCGTCGCGGAGGACGGGCACAGCGAGGCGTAGACCGTGTTGAGGTCGTTGGACGCCTTGCGGGCGCCGGTCGCGGCGGCGGGCGCCGCCTTGATCACGTCGGCCAGGTGGTCGCGCACCGGTCCCACCGAGTCGTCGACCAGCTTGGCCGTGTCCCCGATGGCTTTGGCGTTCTCCTTGAGGAACGGACGCGCCTCGTCCGCCGCCGTGTTGACCTTGTTGGCCAGGGTCTGGGTGCCCGCGGCGACCTGGCGGGCGCCGTCCTCCAGGTCGGCGGAGCCGGTGTTGAGCTTCTTGATGCCGCCCGCCAGCTTGCCGCTGCCCGTCTTGGCGTCGGTCAGCCCGTCGGCGAGGTCCTTGGAGCCCTTCTTCGCCTTGCCGAGCCCGCCCTTGAGGTCGGCGGCGCCCTTGGCCGCCTTCTCGGTGGCGTCGTGGAGGTCGGAGAACGAGATGAAGATCTTGTCCAGGAAGGAGCGGGAGGCCTTGGCGGAGGCCGCCGAGCGCACCTCGGAGAAGACCGTGCGGGAGATGGACCCCACGATGTAGTTGTTGGCGTCGTTGGTGCGCACCTGGAGGGCGCCCGTCTCGGGGGAGTCCCCGGAGCTCGACGCGATCCGCCGGCTGAAGTCCGCGGGCATCGTCAGGGAGAGGTAGTACGTGCCGTCCTCGACGCCCTTGCGCGCCTCTTCGTCGCTCACCTCGCGCCAGTCGAACGTCTTGCTCTGGCGCAGCCGCTCGGCGATGCCGTCACCGGCCGCGATCCGCTGGCCGCCGGCGGTGGCGCCCTTGTCCTCGTTGACCAGCGCGACCGGCACCCGGTCGAGCCGCCCGTACGGGTCCCAGAACGACCACAGGTAGAGCGCGCCGTACAGCAGCGGCAGCAGCAGGAGCGCCACCAGCGCGGCGCGCGGCAGCTTCCCCCTGCCGAACCGCTTCAGCTCAAGCGCGGCCAGTCGTGGCGAACGCATCCCCCGCCCCCTCCTCGTGCTCAGCGTGCTTGCTTTCCGTACTCCGTACGGTGATGTCGGCTTCCCCGGGTGCCTGGCTGCAGACCGCGATCACCGTCGTACCGGCGTCCGCGATCGACCGCAGCAGCGCCCAGGCCTCGACGCGTTCGGCGTCGGAGAGCTTCAGGTCGGTGTCGTCGACGCCGAGCAGCCGGGGCCGGCCCATCAGGCCCAGCGCCACGGAAAGGCGCAGCGCCTCAAGCCGCTCCAGATCGCGTACGGAGGTGCGCTCGCCCTTCGGCAGCGTGTCGAGGTCGAGGCCCGCGGCCTTCAGCGCGTGGTCGATCGCCGCCCTGGCGGTGGTGCGGCGCTCGGCGGGCGTGCGCAGCAGGGCGCGTACGGACCCGTCGAAGCGGCGCTGGAGCAGCGCCCGTTCGCGCAGGTGCTCGGCGACGGTCAGGGCGGGGTCGAGGTCGCTGACCCCCGGGACCGGGCCGAGCGCGCTGAACCGGCGGACGGCGGCCATCCGGCGCGGCAGCCGCTCGCCGCCGACCTCGGCACGGCCCTCGGTGGGCTTCATCCGGCCGGTGAGCGCGAGCAGCAGACAGGTGCGCCCGGAGCCGGACGGGCCCTCGACGGCGACGAGCGAGCCGGGCGCGGCGTCGAGCCGCACGTCCCGGAAGACCCAGCCCCGTGGCCCCTTGAGCCCGAAGCCCTCGGCGGTGACGCCTGCCCCGTGCGGGCTGTCCACGTTCCCCCCATTCTTTGAACTGACTGGTCAGTACAAAAGATAGCCCGAACCTGCGTACGGGACAAAGGAGCAGGTCAAGGGCGGCCGAGGGGCGGGCGACGGCCGATTGTCAGTGGGGCCCCTCACGATGGACACATACGGCCACAGCGCCGTCACACGACGACAGGAGGTTCGTCATGGCCAGCCATCGCGCGGCAGCCGCTCACCGGCGCCGCCCCACCGGCCCTGCCCCCTCACTGAACGGTGCCGCGAGCGACATCCACCCGGTGCTGCGCCGGGACGGTGCGCCACCCGCCGCCCTCGACCTGCTCGCCCAGGCCCGCAGCGGTCTGGACGAGGCCGCCGTGCTCGACACCCCCAACGAGCGGTACGCGACGGCGCACCTCGCCGCCCTGCGCACCGCGGCCGCCGTGCTCGCCGCCCGGGGCCGCCCCGAGACCGCCCCGCGCAGGCGGCAGCGGATCCGGAGCGCTTGGGAGGTGCTCCCCGAGATAGCACCCGAACTGACCGAGTGGAGCGCGCTGTTCGCCTCCGGCGCCACCCGCCGGGCCCGCGCCGAGGCGGGCATCCAGGGCGCGGCCACCGGCCGCGACGCCGACGACCTGATCCGCGACGCCGCGATGTTCCTGCGCCTGGTCGAGCGCCTCCTCGTCCTCCAGCCCGTACTGCCCCAGCCGAGGACCCGGGAGCCGGACGCGGGGTGAGGCGCGGGGCCCGCGCGGGGACGGGGGTGCGGTGACGGAGGTGCGGTGAGGTGCGGGGATGAGCCGGGGCGGGCCCGCGAGGCAATAGGGTGGACGGGCCTTCACCGTTCTTTGCCCCGCCGTCCCGCGGCGGCGCCGCGCCGAGGAGTCAACTGCCGTGCCGGACCCCATGCGCCCCCGCGCCTCTCTCCGTACCGCCGTGGTCTGGGAGGTCCTCAAGGACGCCCTCGACCGCCGGGTCAAGGCGACCGGGCGCGAGGCGCTGGACGTCCTGGACACCGGCGGCGGCTCGGGCAACTTCGCGGTGCCCCTCGCCCGCCTCGGCCACCGGGTCACCGTGGTCGACCCCAGCCCGAACGCGCTGTTCGCCCTGGAGCGCCGGGCCGCCGAGGCCGAGGTGGCCGACCGGGTCCACGGCGTCCAGGGCGACGTGCTCGGCCTGTTCGACGTGGTCGAGCGCGGCGGCTACGACGCGGTCCTCTGCCACGGCGTCCTGGAGTACGTCGAGGACCCGGCCGAGGGCGTGCGCAACGCGGTCGACGCGCTGCGCTCCGAGGGCGCGCTGAGCCTGCTGGCCGCCGGGCTCGGCGGAGCCGTGCTCGCCCGCGCGCTCGCCGGGCACTTCACCGAGGCCCGCCGGGCCCTGGGCGACCCGGCCGGGCGCTGGGGCGACGGCGACCCGGTGCCCCGGCGGTTCACGGCCGAGCAGCTCACCGCGCTGGTCGCCGCGACCGGCGCGGAGGTGGGTGCGGTGCACGGCGTACGGGTCTTCGCGGACCTGGTCCCCGGGGTCCTCGTGGACACCGAGCCGGGCGCCCTGGACGCCCTGCTCAAGCTGGAGGCGGCGGCCGCCGAACTGCCCGCGTTCCACTCCGTGGCGACGCAGCTGCACGTCCTGGGCGAGAAGCGCGCCTGACTCCCGTCCGGCCGCTCGGGCGGCCCCGGTGCGCCCGGTGGGACCGCCCCCGGTCCCACGCCCGGCCGTCCCCGCGCTGATCAGCGACGCTGTCCCGGACGGCGTAGCGGCATGGAGTACGCCACAGGCCCCCCGATCGGCGGCTTCGCCCCGTATGATCGGGGTACAAGGTCCGGCATGGCGGGTCGCTCGATGGGGAATCCACTCCCCACCGGGCGAGCCGCCGTGGCGGCTCGGATTGGCGAATTGGCGTAGAGGGCGGGTTTCACGGGGGCGATTCCCTGCCTATCCTGAAGGGGCCGCATCCGGTCGCCCCCCGCGACCGACGAGTAGGAGGACTCCGTGCCGCTCTCGGAGCACGAGCAGCGCATGCTCGAGCAGATGGAGCGAGCGCTGTACGCCGAAGATCCCAAGTTCGCGACAGCGCTTGAGGGAAGCGGGCTGCGTACGTATACCCGACGACGGGTCTACCAGGCGGTCGCTGGCTTCCTGGTGGGTATCGCGCTCCTCATGATTGGTATCGGGCAGGGGATCTGGATCAGCGTGGTCGGGTTCCTCATCATGCTCGGCTGTGCCGTGCTCGCGGTCACCGGCTGGCGCAAGGCGCCACGGCGCGGTGAGCAGCCGGCGGGCGGTGGTGCGGCGGCGCGGCCTGCCGCGCGCGCACCGAAGCGGTCGATGATGGACCGCATCGAGCAGCGCTGGCAGCGGCGCCGCGACGAAGGCGGTCGCTAGGCCCGGCGGGCCTGCACGTTTGGACGTGGCCGAGGGGTGACCATCGACGGTGGTCGCCCCTCAGTCGTACCGCTCGGCCTGCGGCCTTGCTCGTCCTCACGCGCCGGACGGGCTGATCGACCGGCCCAGGCCCGGCCCCGATTGAGGCCGCCTTCCCGTGCGGCCCGTCGCCTCGGCCTGCGGCCATCACTTGTCCTCAAACGCCGGACAGGCTGATTGATCGCCCCCGTTGGCCACCGATCGCGGTTGTCCCGCCGTGCGGCCCGTCGCCTCGGCCTGCGGCCTTCGCTCGTCCTCAAACGCCGGACGGGCTGGATATGTGCCCGCCCGGCGCTTGAAGGGAGACCGGCCCGACGCCTGGAGGGAAACCGGCCCGACGCCTGGCCGGACCGGGCCTGCGGAGCCGGATTTCGCTCGGCCCGTCGGGGCCCCGCTCCCGTCCTGTCAGGACCTCACGCAGACCCCCGCGTCGGCCTCCGTACCAGCGTCTTCAGGCGGTTCGCCGTACGCGACGTCAGGGCGTCCCACTTCGCCGTCGCCGTCCACGCCACCCTTACGGCCGAGCGGGGGGCCAGGTCGGCGCGGAGGCGGGGCCAGGTGGGGAGTGCCGCGCGCAGGCCCGTGCGGATCTCGTGGGCCGCCTCCGTGAGGCCCGTGGGCCGCTGTGGGCTCGGGGCGTACAGCACCTGCTCCACCGCGCTCGCCGCCCGGTGCACCGACTCCGCCGCCGCGCCGTCCAGACGGCCGAGCCGCACCATGCGGGCCGCCGCCTTGCGCGGGGTCAGTGAGTCGTCCGGGACGATGCCGTGGTCCCAGGCCGTGTCGATGACCTCCCGCCACACGGCCAGCGTGGCGGTGACCGGATCGGCGTCCGGGTGCCCGGCCCGGGCGAGCCGCCGCGACCGTACCCGGACCCGCCACAGCCAGGGCAGCAGCGGCAGCGCCAGCGCCGCGAGCACGCCCAGGGACACCGCGGCCACCGTGGCCAGCGGGGTCCCGCCGTCGTCGCCGCCCGTGGGGGTCGCCGGGGCCACCGCGCCGCACTCGTTCTGCTTGCGCAATTGCGCCGGGCAGGAGGACGACGGGGTCGGCGCCGCCGAGGGCCGCGTCGAGGGGCCCTCGGAGGGCTTCACCGGGTTGGTGGGGGAGCCCGACGGGGTGTCCGGCCGGGTGTACTCCGGGGCGGAACCGCGCGAGGGGGTCGGCTCGAACCGGGTCCAGCCCACACCCTCGAAGTACAGCTCGGGCCACGCGTGCGCGTCCCGCAGTCCCACCGACATCGTCCCGTCCGGGCGCGGCTCGCCGGGAGTGAAGCCCACCGCCACCCGGGCCGGTATGCCCAGGGTCCGGGCCATCGCGGCCATCGTGAAGGAGAAGTGGACGCAGAAGCCCTGCTTGTCCTTGAGGAAGCGGGCGATCGCCTCCGTACCGCTGCCGGACTCCACCTGGGTGTCGTACGTGAACCCGCCCCGCACCGCGAACCAGTCCTGGAGCATGACGGCCCGCTGGTAGTCGGTGGTCGCGCCCTTGGTGACGCGGCGGGCCGTCGTGTTCACGATGCGCGGCAGGGACTGCGGGACCTTCGTGTACTCCTGCACGAGCGCCGGGGGAGAGGACTGCGCGGCGGCCAGCTGGGCCGCGGTCGGCCGCACCTGGAGGCTGCTGACCTGGTACTGCGCGCCCTGGGTGGTCTGCCCCCGGTCGCCGACGAGGGTCCGGCCGACCGGCTCGAAGCGCCAGTGCCCGCCGATGTCGACCTTGGTCGCCGGGTAGGGCATCGGCAGCCAGTTCTGGGTGTACCAGCCGGCGGCCGAGACGCTGGTCCTGATCTCGGCGGTGCCGACAGCCGGGCTCAGCCCGTCGGGCTGCGGCAGTACGTCCGGCACGTCCTTGATCTTGCGCTCGGACGACTTCCAGGACGCCCCGTCGAACTGGTCGAGGGCCACGATCCGCAGATACAGGTCCTGGGTGTCCTGTGCGTTGGTGCGGTAGCGAAGGACCTCGCGGTCCTCGGGCTGGTTGAGGCTGTTCTGGAGCGAGACCAGCGGGTTGACCGCTGAGATCGTGCCGCCTCCGCCGCCCTCGCCGCTGCCGCCGCCGGAGCCGCCGAGCAGCCCGGTGCCCATGGCGGGCAGCGCGGCCGGGATCACCAGGGCGATGCCGAGGGCGAGCGCCCCGATCCGGCGGCCGGTGCGGACCGGCGCGAGCGGGCCGCCATCCGACTCGAACGGGGTCTGCGGCCGATCGGACCGGGCCGCCCCGCCGAACATCCGCCCCCACTGGGAGAGCCGGTCACGGCCCTCGGCGAGCAGGAGCAGCAGATAGCCGGCGGCCGCCAGGAGGAACCACAGCCAGCTCGCCCCGCCGTTCGAGAGCCCCGCGGCCACCGAGTACAGCGCGAGCAGCGGCAGCCCGGCCGGGGCGGCGCTGCGGAAGGTCACGGCCAGTGCGTCCACCGCGAGCCCGATCACCAGCGTGCCGCCGACGACCATCAGCCGGATGCCGTCGGTGGCGGGCGCCGGGATCGTGTACCGCCCGACGTCGTCGGCCCCCTGTGTGAGCAGCTGGGAGAGCTGCTCGAAGGCCTCAGGGCCCGGCAGCAGCCCGGCAAGGGCCTGTTCCCGGGCGAACACCAGGGTCAGCAGGACCAGCGTCACCACGGCCTGCACCAGCACCGTCAGCGGCCGCGCCAGCGGAACCCGGCGGGCGAGCGCGCCCACCCCGGCCTGGAGGGCGAGCAGGAACGCGGCCTGCACGATCCAGGTCGCCCGGTTGACGAGCGGCAGCAGGGAGCACGACGCCATCACCGTGGCGGCGAAGGCGCACAGCGCCAGCCGTCCGCGCCCGCTCATGACCACGCCCCTGACATTCCCGGTATCCCCGATGTTCCCGTCGTCCACGAGGCGCCGCCCGAAGCGGCCCCCGTGCCCATCCGTTCCTGACCCGCCTGCCGCCACAGGTCCGCGAGAGGTGCGCCCGGCGGCACGGCGAGCGCCGTCCACCCGGCCTCGCGCAGCAGCCGCAGCGACCGCTCGGCCGGGCCGTGGCCCCCGGGCGGTGGCGAGCCGTGCGTCCACAGGTCGCTGTCCAGGACGAAGGCGACCGCCGCGCCGCTGCGCCGCCGCATCTTCGCCGCGACCGCGGCCTGCTCCTCGTCGAGGTCCCCGAAGAACCCGACGAGCAGCCCTTCGTTCCCGCCGCGCAGCACGTCGTACGCGCGCGAGAGCCCGCCGCCGTCGGAGTGGTCCACGACCGCGAGGGTGTCCATCATCAGCCCCGCCGAGTCCGAGGAGTCCTGGGTGGATCCGGCGAACCCGCCCGCTCCCTCGCCCGGCACCGAGCTGCCGGTGTCGGTCAGCAGCCGCACCGAATAGCCGCGCTCCAGCATGTGCACCAGCGCCGAGGCCGCGCCCGAGACGGCCCACTCGAAGGCCGAGTCGGGGCCCGCGCCCGCGTACGCGATGTCCCGGGTGTCGAGGAGCACCGTGCACCGGGCCCGCTGCGGCTGCTCCTCGCGGCGCACCATCAGCTCGCCGTAGCGCGCGGTGGAGCGCCAGTGCACCCGGCGCAGGTCGTCGCCGTGCCGGTACAGGCGCGGGATCACGTCGTCCTCACCGGCGAGCGCCAGCGAGCGCTGGCGGCCGTCGCCGTATCCGGCGGCCTCGCCGGAGAGCCGTACGGGAGGCAGTGGCTCGGTGCGCGGTATGACCGTGAGGGTGTCGTAGGCGCTGAACGCGCGCGTCAGCTCGCACATCCCGAACGGGTCGGTCAGGCGCAGCTGGAGCGGGCCGAGCGGATAGCGTCCGCGCAGGTCGGACCGGACCCGGTAGGACACCTCGCGCTTGCCGCCCGCCTCCACCCGGTCCAGTACGAAACGGGGCCGGGGGCCCAGCACGTACGGCACCCGGTCCTGGAGCATGAGCAGCCCGGTGGGCAGCCGGGAGACGTTGTCGACGCGCAGGTGCACCCGGGCCTCGGAGCCCGCGGGCACGCGCGCGGGGGAGAGGCGCCGGCTGCCCGCGACCCGGTAGCGCGTGCGGTACAGGACGGTCGTGCAGACCAGGGGCAGCACGGCGAGCAGCAGCCCGACCCGCAGCAGATCCTCCTGGCCCAGCACATACGCGCAGATCGCGGCGGCGATACCGGCGGCCAGGAACGACCGGCCGCGTGTGGTCAGCCCGGACAGCGCGGCCCGGGCACCGCCCTTCTCGGCGCTCTCCGGCCCGGCCTCGGCCGGGGGTTCCCCGGCCGCCATCACAGCCGCCGGGTGCCGGGCTGCTGCTGGCCGTAGAGCGGGCCGCCCGCCTGCGGCACGGGGGTGCGCTGGAGGATCTCCAGGACGACCTGCTCGGCGGTGCGGCGGTTCAACTGGGCCTGGGCGTTGGGCAGCAGCCGGTGCGCGAGCACCGCGACGGCGAGCGCCTGGACGTCGTCCGGCAGTGCGTACTCCCGGCCGCTCAGGGCCGCGGACGCCTTGGCCGCGCGCAGCAGGTGCAGCGTGGCGCGCGGCGAGGCGCCGAGTCTGAGGTCGGGGTGGTTGCGGGTGGCCCCGACCAGCTGCACCGCGTACCGCCGGACCGCGTCGGCGACGTGGACCTTGCGGACCGCGTCGACGAGCTTGACGATGTCGTGCGCGTGCGCCACCGGCTGGAGGTCGTCCAGCGGCGAGACAGCGCCGTGCACGTCGAGCATCTGGAGCTCGGCCTCGGCCGACGGGTAGCCGATCGAGACGCGGGCCATGAAGCGGTCGCGCTGGGCCTCGGGGAGCGGGTAGGTGCCCTCCATCTCCACCGGGTTCTGGGTGGCCACCACCATGAAGGGGCTGGGCAGTTCGTAGGTCTGTCCGTCGATGGTGACCTGGCGCTCCTCCATCGACTCCAGGAGCGCGGACTGCGTCTTGGGCGAGGCGCGGTTGATCTCGTCGCCGATCACGATCTGCGCGAAGATCGCGCCCGGCTTGAACTCGAAGTCCCGCCGCTGCTGGTCGTAGATCGACACACCGGTGATGTCCGACGGCAGCAGGTCCGGCGTGAACTGGATGCGCCGGACCGTGCAGTCGATGGACTTGGCCAGCGCCTTGGCCAGCATGGTCTTGCCCACACCCGGGACGTCCTCGATCAGGAGGTGCCCCTCGGCGAGCAGTACGGTCAGCGAGAGCCGTACGACCTCGGGCTTGCCCTCGATCACACCCTCCACCGACCTGCGGACGCGCTCCGCAGTGGCGGTCAGATCTGTGAGGCTCGCTCGCTCGTCATAGGTCGTCACCCGGCCCTCCTCGGCCCTTCCCCCCGCTCATGGAGCGGCGGGTTACCCCAGTTGCCTGCGGGCCGGCGCACTGGAAACGGCACGGCCCACCTCGAAATACGGACACCGCGTCCGAGACGTTCGGACCGATGCCACACCCGCATTCTTGTTGCCGTCGCCGCGTCGTGTCACTCGCCTGTGGATAACTGGAGGGGATATGTCGGGGGTTGCCGTGTTTTTGTCCCTGAAGAGACCCTGAAGAGATTCCGAAGCGACGCGGAATCGAGTCCGAACACGCCCCGACCACGCCCCGAACACGCTCCGGAGGAACCGAGAAGCCGCGGGTGGCTCAGGCCGCCGGGTCTATTTCGCGCAGCAGGCCGGTGGTGACGTCGAAGACGAATCCGCGCACGTCGTCGAGGTGCGGCAGGAACGGTGAGGTGCGGACGCGCTGCATGGACTGGCGTACGTCCTGGTCGACGTCGCGGAAGGACTCCACCGCCCAGGCGGGGCGCTGGCCGACCTCGTCCTCCAGCTCGTGGCGGAAGTCCTCGGTGAGGGATTCGAGGCCGCAGCCGGTGTGGTGGACGAGCATGACGCTGCGGGTGCCGAGCGCCCGCTGGCTTATGGTCAGCGACCGTATGACGTCGTCGGTGACCACACCGCCGGCATTGCGGATGGTGTGGCAGTCGCCGAGTTCCAGGCCGAGGGCCGCGTGCAGGTCGAGACGGGCGTCCATACAGGCCACGACGGCGACGCGCAGGACCGGCCGGGCGTCCATGCCCGGGTCGCTGAACGCGTCCGCGTACCGGCGGTTCGCCTCGACGAGCCGGTCTGTGACGGTTCCCCCGTCACGGACCGCGAGGTGAGGGCGGACGGGGGGCTCTGCGGGGAGGTGCGCAGGAGTCGACATGTCTATGACGGTAGTCGCCGTAGATCGTTCAGTCTCGTCCTGGGGACGGAAAAATCCCGTCAACTCGGTCGGTTGTGAGGTAACCCACAAGCGTGGTAATCGGTCGCCCGTGCGGGTGAAAAGCGCACCGCGCGACGCGCTGGGCCGTTGATTGACCGAAAGGACCGGTGGACTAAAGTGACGCGAAGTGGGAGGGGCGACACGCTCCGGCCCGCTTGCGGGGACAGATTCCGTATCCGCAGTACAGAGCAGTTGCACAGTTTCCCCCCGCGTGCGCGGCGCGCGTACGGCTCGGCCTCCCCCCGCTCGCCGGTCGGCTGACGCCACTTCCCCGGCGCCGGCAGACCTTCCGAGCGGGTGGGGACCCGGCGGTATGCGCCCGGTGCCCGCCGGACCTGAGAGGGCCAAAGTGACAGGGCGCGAAGCGCTTCCCAGCGAAGGCGACGGCGGGCGAGCGGAGGGACAGCAGCGGCACGTCCCGGTGATGCTCCAGCGGTGCCTGGACCTGCTGGCCCCGGCCCTGACGCAGCCCGGGGCGGTCGTCGTCGACTGCACCCTGGGCCTCGGCGGCCACAGTGAAGCACTGCTCACCCAGTTCCCCGAGGCGCGCCTGATCGCCCTCGACCGGGACAAGGAGGCCCTGCGGCTCTCCGGCGAGCGCCTGGCGCCCTACGGGGAGCGCGCGACCCTGGTCCACGCCGTCTACGACGAGCTCCCCGAGGTCCTGGAGCGGCTCGGCATCCCGCGCGTCCAGGGCATCCTCTTCGACCTCGGCGTCTCCTCGATGCAGCTCGACGAGGCCGACCGAGGCTTCGCCTACGCGCAGGACGCCCCGCTCGACATGCGCATGGACCAGACCACCGGCGTCAGCGCGGCCGAGGTGCTCAACACCTACGCGCCGGGCGAGCTGGTGCGGATCCTTCGGCAGTACGGCGAGGAGAAGCAGGCCAAGCGGATCGTCTCGGCGGTCGTCCGCGAGCGCGAGAAGGAGCCGTTCAGCAACAGCGCGCGGCTCGTCGAGCTGATCCGCGACTCGCTGCCGCAGGCCGCCAAGCGCACCGGCGGCAACCCCGCCAAGCGCACGTTCCAGGCCCTGCGCATCGAGGTCAACGGCGAGCTCTCGGTCCTTGAGCGGGCGATCCCGGCGGCCGTGGCGGCCCTGGACGTCGGCGGCCGGATCGCGGTCCTGTCGTACCACTCGCTGGAGGACCGCCTGGTCAAGCAGGTCTTCGCGGCCGGCGCGGCCAACACCGCCCCGCCGGGGCTGCCGGTCGTGCCCGAGCAGTACCAGCCGCGCCTCAAGCTCCTCACCCGCGGCGCGGAGCTGCCCACGGAGGAGGAGATCGCCGAGAACCGGCGGGCGGCCCCCGCCAGGTTCCGCGGGGCCCAGCGGATCCGGGAGGATGTGCGGTGAGCGGACCGGCCAGGCAGCTGCGGGGGCGGGCGGCCCGGCTCGGCCGGCTGCTGCCCCCGGCGGGCGCGCGCAGCGCCGCCCGCACCCCCTTCGTGCTGCTGGTCGTCGTGCTCCTCGGCGGCGGTCTGATCAGCCTGCTGCTGCTGAACTCCGCGCTGAACGAGGGCTCGTTCAAGCTGAGCGAGCTGCGCCGCGAGACCACCGGGCTCACCGACGAGCAGCAGGCGCTCCAGCACGACGTGGACGGCCTCTCCGCCCCCGACGCGCTCTCCCGCCGGGCCACCGAGCTCGGCATGGTCCCCGGCACCAGCCCCCTCTTCCTCAACCCGGACGGCACGGTCAAGGGCGTGCCCGGCGCGGGCGCCGCCCGGCCGGCCCCGGCGCTCAGCCCCGAGCTGGTCCAGGGCGCGACCGTGACCGCCCCGGCCACCGACGCCCCCGCGGCGTCCCCGGTGCCCGGCACCCAGCCGCACGGGACCCCCGCGCCGGTCCCCGCGCCCGCGCACACCTCCTCCGGCACGTCGCCGAGTGCCGCCGCTCCCGCCGCACCCCAGGCGCCCGCCCCCGCGAAGACCTCCCCGACCCCCGGCAGGTGACGCAGTGAGCCCTCAGGAACCGCCGCGCCGCCGGGTGCCAGCACCCGCGCGGCCGCGCCCCCAGGCCCGCCCGGCGCAGCGCCGCCCCAAGGCGCCCGCACGCATCAGACTCGGCAGCCCCCGGCCCCGGCTGCGCCTGGTCAGCCTGGGGCTCACCCTCATCATGATCGCGTTCGTGGTCCGGCTGCTCCAGGTGCAGGCGGTCGACGCCAGCGCGTACTCCGCCAAGGCGGAGAAGAACCGGTACGCCAGCTATGCGCTGCCCGCCGAGCGCGGCGAGATCACCGACCGCGACGGCATCGCCCTGGCCACCAGCGTCGACGCGTACGACATCACCGCCGACCCGTCGATGTTCACGCCGGCGGCCAGCAAGGCCGACGACGCCCCCGAGCAGGCCGCGGCCCTCCTGTCCCCGCTGATCGGCAAGGACCAGGAGGAGATCGCCAAGAAGCTCAAGACGCCCAAGAGCCGCTATGTGGTCCTGGCCCGCCGCCAGACCCCGCAGGTGTGGAACCAGATCAAGGACCTCAAGAAGGTCTTCGCCGAGAAGGCCCGCGCCGACCTGGCCAAGGGCGGCCCCGGCGCCAATGTGCTGGGCGGCGTCTTCAACGAGTCCAGCAGCAAGCGGGTCTACCCCAACGGCGACCTCGCCGCCGGGATACTGGGCTACGTCAACGCCGAGGGGCGCGGCGGCGGGGGCCTGGAGTCCCAGCTCGACAAGGTTCTGGCCGGTCAGGACGGCAAGATCACCTACGCCCAGTCCGGCGGCCGCCGGGTGCCCACGGCGGGCACCCACGAGACACCGGCCGTGCCCGGCTCGGGCGTCGAGCTGACCATCGACCGGGACATCCAGTGGATGGCCCAGAAGGCCGTCGCCGACCAGGTCCGCAAGTCCCAGGCCGACCGGGGCTATGTGGTGGTCCAGCGCACCGACACCGGCGAGGTCCTGGCCATGGCCAACGCCCCCGGCTTCGACCCGGGCGACCTCTCGCACGCCAACAAGGCGGCGCTGGGCAACGCGGCCCTCCAGGACGTGTACGAGCCGGGCTCCACCGCCAAGGTCATGTCCATGGCCGCCGTCCTGGAGGAGAACGCGGCGACTCCGCTGACCCACGTCACCGTGCCCAACCGGCTGCACCGGGGCGACCGGCTCTTCAAGGACGACATCGACCACCCGACCTGGAACCTGACGCTCAACGGCGTCCTCGCCAAGTCCAGCAACATCGGCACGATCCTCGCCGTGGAGCAGCTCGGCAAGACCGACGCCGAGGCCGACCAGGTCCTCTACTCGTATCTGCGCAAGTTCGGCCTCGGCTCGCCGACCGGCCTCGGCTACCCCGGCGAGACCCCCGGCATCCTGGCGCCGCCGCAGAAGTGGTCGACCTCCCAGCAGTACACGGTCCGCTTCGGCCAGGGCCTCTCGCTCAGCGCCATGCAGGCGGCCTCCGTGTACTCGACGATCGCCAACGGCGGGGTGCGGATCGAACCGACGCTGGTACGGGGCACCAAGGGCCCCGACGGCCGCTTCACCCCGGCCCCCGCGCCCAAGCAGTCCCGGGTGGTCAGCGAGAAGACCGCCAGGACCGTCGCCCAGATGCTGGAGTCGGTCGTCGGGGACGAGGAGGGAACCGGAATCAAGGCCCGCATCCCCGGCTACCGGGTCGCCGGCAAGACCGGAACCGCCAACCGGGTCGACCCCAAGACCGGCCGCTACCACGGCTACACCGCGTCCTTCGCCGGCTTCGCCCCCGCCGACAAGCCGGCGATCACCGTCTACTGCGCCATCCAGAACCCGACCAAGGGCAGCTACTTCGGCGGCCAGATCTGCGGCCCGATCTACAAGCAGGTGATGGAGTTCGCGCTCAAGACCCTGCAGATCCCGCCGACCGGCGCCAAGCAGCCCAATCTGCCCGTCTCCTTCGGCGGCAACGACTGAATCCGGAACCATCAGTGACAACCATCACCCCCGGCCCCGGGAACCAGGACCGCAACCACCACGCCCCGCCCCCCTCTTTTGGCGACCCGGCGGGTACGCCCGGTACGCTCACCGCCGTGCCACACGCTGATCAGTACCGAACCGCCCCGCAGGACGCCCCCGCGCACCAGCCGGGAGCGCCCCGGCCGGACCGGGCCCGCCCGACATCCCTGGGCGAACTGGCCGACCGGCTGGGATCCGGGGACCCGGGGTCGGGAGAGGTCTCCGGCATCACCCACGACTCCCGCGCGGTCCGCCCCGGCGACCTCTACGCGGCCCTGCCCGGCGCCCGCTTCCACGGCGCCGACTTCGCCGCCCAGGCCGCGAGCCTGGGCGCCGCCGCCGTCCTCACCGACCCGGCGGGCGCCGACCGCGCCGCCGCGACCGGCCTGCCGGTCCTGGTCACCGAGGACCCGCGCGGAGCCATGGGCGAGCTGGCCGCCGAGATCTACGGACACCCCGGCCGCGACCTGCTCCAGCTGGGCATCACCGGAACCTCCGGGAAGACCACGACCGCGTACCTCGTCGAGGGCGGGCTGCGCGGGGCCGGGCACCGCACCGGCCTGATCGGCACGGTCGAGATGCGCATCGGCGACGAGCGCATCAAGTCCGAGCGCACCACCCCCGAAGCCACCGACCTGCAGGCCCTGTTCGCGGTGATGCGCGAGCGCGGGGTCGAGTCGGTCGCCATGGAGGTCTCCAGCCACGCGCTGGTGCTCGGCCGGGTCGACGGCTGCGTCTTCGACGTCGCCGTCTTCAACAACCTGAGCCCGGAGCACATGGAGTTCCACTCCGACATGGAGGACTACTTCCGGGCCAAGGCGCGGCTGTTCACGCCGGAGCGCGCGCGGCTCGGGGTGGTGAACCTCGACGACGAGTACGGCCGCAGACTGGCCGTCGAGTCCGGCATCCCGGTCACCACCTTCTCGGCCGAGGGCCACCCGGACGCCGACTGGCGCGCCGAGGACGTGGACGTACGCCAGGACAGCTCGACCTTCACGGCCGTCGGCCCCAAGGGCGAGCGGATCTCCGCCACCGCCCCGCTGCCCGGCCCCTTCAACGTGGCCAACACCCTCGCCGCGATCGTGACGCTGGCCGTCGCGGGCATCGACCCGCAGACCGCCGCCGACGGCGTGGCCGCCGTGCCCGGCGTGCCCGGCCGGCTGGAGCGGGTGGACGCGGGCCAGCCGTTCCTGGCGGTGGTGGACTACGCGCACAAGACGGATGCCGTCGAATCGGTTCTGCGCTCGCTGCGCAAGGTCACCCGGGGCAAGGTGCACATCGTCCTCGGCTGCGGCGGGGACCGCGACCGGACCAAGCGCGCGCCGATGGGCGCCGCGGCCGCCCGGCTCGCCGACACCGCCGTACTGACCTCGGACAACCCGCGCTCCGAGGACCCCCTCGCCATCCTCGCCGCGATGCTCGCGGGCGCCGCCGAGGTGCCCGTCCACGAGCGCGGCAACGTCCTGGTCGACGCCGACCGGGCCGCCGCCATCGCCGCGGCCGTGGCCCGCGCCGAGCCGGGCGACACCGTCCTGGTCGCGGGCAAGGGCCATGAACAGGGCCAGGACACCGCCGGAGTGGTCCGCCCCTTCGACGACCGTCTGGTCCTGCGGGCCGCGATCGAACACCGCCAAGCACAGTCAGGGATGAAGCAGTGATCGCCCTCTCCCTCGCCGAGATCGCCGAAATCGTCGGCGGGCAGTCGTACGACATACCGGATCCGTCCGCCCAGGTCACCGGATCCGTCGTCATCGACTCCCGCCGAGTGGCGCCCGGTTCCCTCTTCGCCGCCTTCGCGGGCGAGCACGTCGACGGCCACGACTACGCGCGCGTGGCGTACGAGGCGGGGGCGGTGGCCGTGCTGGCCGCCCGGCCCGTCGGCGTGCCCGCGATCGTCGTCGACGACGTCCAGGGCGCCCTCGGGGCGCTGGCCCGCGAGGTCGTACGCCGCCTGGGCACCGACGTGGTGGCGCTCACCGGCTCCTCCGGCAAGACCTCCACCAAGGACCTGATCGCGCAGGTGCTCCAGCGGCACGCGCCGACGGTCTACACGCCGGGCTCGCTCAACAACGAGATCGGCCTGCCGCTGACCGCGCTCACCGCCACCTCCGAAACCCGGCACCTGGTCCTGGAGATGGGCGCGCGCGGAATCGGCCACATCCGCTATCTGACCGGTCTGACCCCGCCGCGGATCGGGCTCGTCCTCAACGTCGGCACCGCCCACATCGGCGAGTTCGGCGGCCGCGAGCAGATCGCCGAGGCCAAGGGCGAGTTGGTGGAGGTGCTGCCACAGGACGGCTGCGCCGTGCTGAACGCGGACGATCCGCTCGTACGGGCCATGGCGCCGCGCACCAAGGCGCGCGTCGTGCTCTTCGGCGAGGCCGAGGACGCGGACGTACGTGCCGAGAATGTCCGGCTCACAGAAGCCGGACAGCCCTCCTTCAAGCTTCACACACCCTCCGGGTGCAGCGACGTGACCTTGCGCCTGTACGGTGAGCACCACGTGTCGAACGCGCTCGCCGCGGCCGCCGTCGCCTATGAGCTGGGCATGCCTGTCGACGAGATCGCCCTCGCGCTCTCCGAGGCGGGCACCCTCTCCCGCTGGCGCATGGAGGTCACCGAGCGTCCGGACGGAGTGACAGTCGTCAACGACGCCTACAACGCGAACCCCGAGTCCATGCGAGCCGCCCTGCGCGCGCTCGCGGCCATGGGCAAGGCCTCACGGGCAAAAGGGGGACGTACGTGGGCGGTGCTCGGTCCGATGGCCGAGCTCGGCGACGAATCGCTCGCCGAGCACGACGCGGTCGGACGGCTCGCCGTCCGGCTCAACGTCAGCAAGCTCGTGGCAGTCGGGGACCGGGAAGCGTCCTGGCTGCAACTGGGCGCATATAACGAGGGTTCGTGGGGTGAGGAGTCGGTGCACGTGTCCGACGCACAGGCGGCCGTCGACCTGCTGCGCAGTGAACTGCGCCCGGGAGACGTCGTGCTGGTGAAGGCATCGCGGTCGATCGGCCTGGAACGGGTGGCACTCGCGCTGCTCGACGGTGGCGTCGAGGGCGAGGTCGCCGCCCGATGAGGCAGATCCTCTTCGCGGGAGCCATCGGTCTCTTCCTGACCCTGGTCGGCACCCCGTTGCTCATCAAGCTGCTCGCCCGCAAGGGCTACGGCCAGTTCATCCGCGACGACGGCCCGCGCGGCCACGCCGGCAAGAAGGGCACGCCCACCATGGGCGGCATCGCCTTCATCCTGGCCACGCTCATCGCGTACGCCGCCACGAAGGTGATCACCAGCGAGGACCCGACCTTCTCGGGTCTGCTGGTGCTCTTCCTGACCGCGGGCATGGGTGTGGTCGGCTTCCTTGACGACTACATCAAGATCGTCAAGCAGCGTTCGCTCGGTCTGCGGGCCAAGGCGAAGATGGCCGGACAGCTGATCGTCGGCATCGCCTTCGCGGTCCTGGCGCTCCAGTTCGCGGACAAGCGGGGCAACACCCCGGCCTCCACCAAGCTCTCCTTCATCACGGACTTCGGCTGGTCCATCGGCCCCGTCCTGTTCGTGATCTGGGCGCTGTTCATGATTCTCGCCATGTCCAACGGCGTGAACCTGACGGACGGTCTGGACGGCCTGGCCACCGGCGCGTCGGTGATGGTCTTCGGCGCGTACACCTTCATCGGGCTGTGGCAGTTCCAGGAGTCCTGCGCCAACGCGCAGACCCTGACCAACCCCAACGCCTGCTTCGAGGTGCGCGATCCGCTGGACCTCGCGGTGGTCGCCTCGGCCCTGATGGGCTCCTGCTTCGGCTTCCTGTGGTGGAACACCTCGCCCGCCAAGATCTTCATGGGCGACACCGGTTCGCTCGCGCTCGGCGGCGCGCTCGCCGGTCTCGCGATCTGCTCGCGCACCGAGTTCCTGATCGCGCTGCTCGGCGGCCTCTTCGTGATGATCACCATGTCGGTGGTCATCCAGGTCGGCTCGTTCAAGATGACCGGAAAGCGCGTCTTCCGAATGGCCCCGCTCCAGCACCACTTCGAACTCAAGGGCTGGTCCGAAGTCCTTGTGGTGGTGAGATTCTGGATCATCCAGGGCATGTGCGTCATCGTGGGTCTGGGTCTCTTCTACGCGGGATGGGCAGCCGACAAGTGAGTCAGAGCTGGCAGGGCAGGCGGATCACCGTCGCCGGTCTCGGGGTGAGCGGCATCAGCGCCGCCCGCGCCCTGGCCGGTCTCGGCGCCGTGGTGACGGTCGTGGACGGCGGTGACTCCGGTACGCACCGGGAGCGCGCGGCCGAACTGGCGGAGGAAGGTATCTCCGTCCGCCTCGGGGACGCGGAAACGCTGCCCGAGGGGACCGGTCTGGTCGTCACCTCGCCCGGCTGGAAGCCCGACTCCCCGCTGTTCGCGGCCGCCGCCGAGGCGGGCGTGGACGTGGTCGGGGACGTGGAGATCGCCTGGCAGCTGCGCGGCGAGAACGCGGCGCCGTGGCTGGCGATCACCGGCACCAACGGCAAGACCACCACCACCCAGATGCTGGCGTCGATCCTGCGCGCGGCGGGCCTGCGCACCGCCGCCGTCGGCAACATCGGCACGCCGATCGTCGACGTGGTGCTCGGCGAGGAGACGTACGACGTACTCGCCGTGGAGCTCTCCAGCTACCAGCTGCACTGGGCGCCCTCGCTGCGCGCCCACTCGGCCGCCGTGCTCAACCTGGCCCCGGACCACCTCGACTGGCACGGCTCCATGGAGGCGTACGCGGCCGACAAGGGCCGGATCTACGAGGGCAACACCGTCGCCTGCGTCTACAACGTGGCCGACCCGGCCACCGAGGACCTGGTCCGCGAGGCCGATGTCGAGGAGGGCTGCCGGGCGATCGGCTTCACCCTCGGCACCCCCGGCCCCTCCCAGCTCGGCGTCGTGGACGGCATCCTGGTCGACCGCGCCTTCGTCACCAACCGGCAGAAGAACGCGCAGGAGCTGGCCGAGGTCGCGGACGTCAACCCGCCCGCGCCCCACAACATCGCCAACGCCCTCGCGGCGGCCGCGCTGGCCCGCGCCTTCGGCGTGGAGCCCAAGGCCGTACGGGACGGGCTGCGGGCCTTCCGCCCCGACGCCCACCGCATCGCGCACGTCGCGGACGTGGACGAGGTCGCGTACGTGGACGACTCCAAGGCGACCAACACGCACGCCGCCGAGGCGTCCCTGGCCTCCTACGAGCCGATCGTCTGGATCGCCGGGGGCCTCGCCAAGGGCGCGTCCTTCGACGAGCTCGTCCAGAGGTCGGCCAAGCGGCTGCGCGGGGTCGTCCTGATCGGCGCCGAGCGCCACCTGATCGCCGAAGCGCTGGCGCGACACGCCCCCGAGGTACCGGTGGTCGACGTCGGCCGGACCGACACTGGGGCGATGTCCGCGGCGGTCCGCGAAGCGGCCGGTCTCGCGAAGCCCGGGGACACGGTCCTGCTGGCCCCGGCCTGCGCCTCGATGGACATGTTCACCAACTACAACAAGCGCGGCGAGGCCTTCGCGGAAGCGGTCCGCGAGCTCGCAGCCGAGCGCGCCTGACCGGCCGGGACCCGTCCCGCGGACCGGCGGCGCCGGGCACGACTGGAGGGGACAGCACACATGCCGGCCGAAGCGACCCCGCCCGGGCTCGTCCTGCGCAGCCGTGCCGCCGGGTCCGTACGCCGTCCCGCGGCCGGGCGCGGCGGTTCGAGCGGCACCCCGTCACGACCCCGGGGCGGCGGCCCGCGGCGGCTGTTCGAGCGGGCCAGGCGGGCCTGGGACCGGCCGCTCACCGCGTACTACCTGATCCTCGGCAGCGCGCTGCTGATCACCGTGCTCGGTCTGGTGATGGTCTACTCGGCCTCGATGATCAAGGCCCTGGAACTGTCGCTGCCGGCCTCGTACTTCTTCCGCAAGCAGTTCCTCGCCGCCATGATCGGCGGCGCCCTGATGTTCGCGGCCGCCCGGATGCCCGCCAAGCTGCACCGGGCGCTCTCGTACCCGATGCTGATGGTCACCGTCTTCCTGATGGTCCTGGTGCAGATCCCCGGGATAGGGATGTCGGTCAACGGCAACCAGAACTGGATCTATCTGGGCGGCCCGTTCCAGCTCCAGCCCAGCGAGTTCGGCAAGCTGGCGCTGATCCTGTGGGGCGCCGACCTGCTCGCCCGCAAGCAGGACAAACGGTTGCTCACCCAGTGGAAGCACATGCTGGTGCCGCTGGTCCCGGTGGCGTTCCTGCTGCTCGGGCTGATCATGCTCGGCGGCGACATGGGCACCGCGATCATCCTCTGCGCGATCCTCTTCGGACTGCTCTGGCTCGCCGGGGCCCCCACCCGGCTCTTCGGGGGCGTCCTCGCGGTGGCCGGAACCATCGCGGTGCTCCTCATCAAGACCAGCCCCAACCGGATGGGCCGGCTCGCCTGCATCGGGGCCACCGACCCCGGCCCGCAGGACCAGTGCTGGCAGGCGGTCCATGGAATCTACGCCCTCGCCTCGGGCGGATGGTTCGGTTCCGGGCTGGGCGCGAGTGTGGAAAAATGGGGTCAACTCCCCGAACCGCACACCGACTTCATCTTCGCCATCACCGGTGAGGAACTGGGCCTGGCGGGCACACTGTCGGTGCTCGCCCTGTTCGCGGCTCTAGGCTATGCGGGTATCCGCGTGGCCGGACGCACGGAGGACCCCTTCGTGAGGTACGCCGCGGGAGGTGTGACCACCTGGATCGTGGCCCAGGCCGTGATCAACATCGGTGCGGTGCTCGGCCTGCTGCCGATCGCCGGTGTCCCGCTCCCGCTGTTCTCCTACGGTGGGTCCGCGCTGCTGCCGACCATGTTCGCCGTGGGGCTGCTGATCGCGTTCGCGCGGGACGACCCCGCGGCGCGGGCGGCGCTGGCCATGCGGCAGCCTCGGGTGAGTTGGAAGTCGATGAGACGGCGCGTCAAGAAGCGTCCGTCCGGAGAGCGGTGAATTTCGGTGCATGTCGTACTCGCCGGTGGGGGGACCGCCGGCCACATCGAGCCCGCGCTCGCCCTCGCGGACGCCCTGCGCAGGCAGGACCCGACCGTGGGGATCACGGCCCTCGGCACGGAGAAAGGCCTGGAGACGCGGCTGGTCCCCGAGCGGGGCTATGAACTCGCGCTCATCCCGGCCGTCCCGCTGCCCCGCAGGCCCACCCCCGAACTGATCACGGTCCCGGGCCGGCTGCGCGGCACCATCAAGGCCGCCGAGCAGATCCTGGAGCGCACCAAGGCGGACTGCGTCGTCGGCTTCGGCGGCTATGTGGCGCTGCCCGGCTATCTGGCCGCCAAGCGGCTCGGGGTGCCGATCGTGGTCCACGAGGCCAACGCCCGCCCCGGCCTCGCCAACAAGATCGGCTCGCGGTACGCGGCCGGTGTGGCCGTCGCCACCCCCGACAGCAAGCTGCGGGGCGCCCGCTACATCGGGATCCCGCTGCGGTACTCCATCGCCACCCTCGACCGCGCCCGGGTCCGCCCCGAGGCGCGCGCCGCGTTCGGCCTGGACCCCAACCTGCCGACGCTGCTGGTCTCCGGCGGCTCGCAGGGCGCCCGCCGCCTCAACGAGGTGATCCAGCAGGTCGCTCCGGTGCTCCAGCGCTCCGGCATCCAGATCCTGCACGCGGTCGGCCCGAAGAACGAAGTGCCGCGCGTCGACAACATGCCCGGAATGCCACCGTACATCCCGGTACCGTACGTGGACCGGATGGATCTCGCGTACGCCGCGGCCGACATGATGCTCTGCCGCGCGGGCGCGATGACCGTCGCCGAACTCTCCGCCGTCGGGCTGCCCGCCGCCTACGTACCGCTGCCGATCGGCAACGGCGAACAGCGGCTGAACGCCCAGCCGGTGGTGAAGGCGGGCGGCGGTCTGCTGGTCGACGACGCCGAGCTCACCCCCGGGTGGGTGCAGGACCAGGTCCTGCCCGTGCTCGCCGACCCGCACCGGCTGTACGAGATGTCCCGCGCCGCCTCCGAGTTCGGCCGCCGGGACGCCGACGACCTGCTCGTCGGCATGGTGTACGAGGCGATCGCCGCACGCTGACGGAGCGGCAGAAGGCAGGGGACCGTGGCCGGACAGGCGACCGCTCGACGCGGAGCGGGACAGGCGAAGAAGTCCGGCCCGTCCGGCCCCCGCCGCCCCGGCGCGGGACGGCTGCGGCTGCGCCTGCCCGCCCGGCGCCGGCTGCTGCTGATTCTGGCCACGGCCGTCGTCCTCGGCGCGGCCGTCGTGTGGGTGCTGTACGGCTCCACCTGGCTGCGGGTCGAACAGGTGGAAACCACCGGCACCGAGGTGCTCACCCCCGCCGAGGTCGAGGCGGTGGCGGCCGTTCCGGTCGGCTCCCCGCTGGTCTCGGTCGACACGGGGGCGATCGAGGCCCGGCTGCTGCGCAAACTGCCGCGGCTGGACTCGGTGGAGGTCGGCCGCTCCTGGCCGCACGGCATCACGCTCGACGTGACCGAGCGCAAGCCCGTTCTCCTGATGAAAAAAGGCGCGAACTTCACCGAAGTGGACGCCAAGGGTGTGCGGTTCGCCACGGTCGCCAAGGCGCCCGCGCACGTACCGCTGCTTGACCTGAATCCGGACAACTCGGCTTCGCTGCGCCGCTTTCCGGCCGACGCACTGGTGCGCGAGGCGGTCAAGGTGGCGGGCGAACTCCCGTCCGCAGTAGCCAAGGACACCCACCTCGTCCGGGTCACCTCGTACGACGCGGTCTCCCTGGAGTTGAGCCGCGGGCGTACGGTCCTGTGGGGCAGTGACGAGGAGGGGGAGCTCAAGGCCCGTACGCTGGTCGCCCTCATGAAAGCGGCGCCCAGAGCGCGGTACTTCGATGTGAGCGCCCCCACCGCCCCGGCGGCATCGGGGAGTTGACGCACATATGCGCTGGCCAGCACCCTGGTTGGTCATCGCTACGGGTGATCACATAGGGTGAAAAGAAAAACGGGAGGTTCGGCGTGTTCGTTGAACGTGCGCCACTTGTCGACTTAGTGTCCTGTTCGGAAGAGTCCAAGGAACAGACACATTGGTAACCCTAAACTTCAACGTTAGGGTTCGGGTCGGCGTTCGGACCGTCCCACATCGGCATTCGTCGTCGCCGTGCGACACCCGCACGTGACGACCCGTAACTCGAGGCGAGAGGCCTTCGACGTGGCAGCACCGCAGAACTACCTCGCAGTCATCAAGGTCATCGGTGTCGGCGGCGGTGGTGTCAATGCCATCAACCGAATGATCGAGGTCGGTCTCAAGGGCGTCGAGTTCATCGCGATCAACACCGACGCACAAGCTCTGTTGATGAGCGACGCCGACGTCAAGCTCGACGTCGGCCGTGAACTCACCCGCGGCCTCGGCGCCGGAGCCAACCCGGCAGTCGGGCGCAAGGCGGCAGAGGACCACCGCGAGGAGATCGAGGAGGTCCTCAAGGGGGCCGACATGGTCTTCGTCACCGCGGGCGAGGGCGGCGGCACCGGCACCGGCGGCGCACCCGTCGTCGCCAACATCGCGCGCTCGCTCGGCGCACTCACGATCGGTGTGGTCACCCGGCCGTTCACCTTCGAGGGCCGCCGTCGCGCCAACCAGGCGGAGGACGGCATCGCCGAGCTCCGCGAAGAGGTCGACACCCTCATCGTCATCCCCAACGACCGGCTGCTCTCCATCTCGGACCGCCAGGTCAGCGTGCTCGACGCGTTCAAGTCGGCCGACCAGGTGCTGCTCTCCGGCGTCCAGGGCATCACCGACCTGATCACCACCCCGGGCCTGATCAACCTCGACTTCGCCGACGTCAAGTCGGTCATGTCCGAGGCCGGTTCGGCGCTCATGGGCATCGGCTCGGCGCGCGGCGACGACCGCGCGGTGGCCGCCGCCGAGATGGCGATCTCCTCGCCGCTCCTGGAGGCGTCCATCGACGGCGCCCGCGGTGTGCTGCTCTCCATCTCCGGTGGCTCGGACCTCGGTCTCTTCGAGATCAACGAGGCCGCGCAGCTGGTCAGCGAGGCCGCCCACCCCGAGGCCAACATCATCTTCGGTGCGGTCATCGACGACGCCCTCGGCGACGAGGTACGGGTCACGGTCATCGCGGCCGGGTTCGACGGCGGCCAGCCGCCCGCCCGCCGCGACACCGTGCTGGGCTCCACCGCCGCCAAGCGCGACGAGCCCACACCGGTCCGCGCCGCCGAGCGCCCGCTCGGCGGGCTCGGCACGGTGAGCGCCCGTGAGGAGACCCCGGCCCCGGCCCCGGTCGAGACGGCGCCGGTCGGCGAGTCCGCCCCGCCGCAGGTGCCGACGGCCCGCCCGTACCAGGACAGCCAGGCCGAAGAGCTGGATGTCCCGGACTTCTTGAAGTGATAGGGCAGCACTCCCTCGTGAGCGGCGCGCACTTCGCCTTCACCGACCGGTGGGGCGGAGTGAGCGCCGCTCCGTACGAGGAGCTCAACCTCGGCGGCGCGGTCGGTGACGACCCCGCCGCGGTCCGGACCAACCGCGGCCTCGCCGCGAAGGCACTGGGGCTCGACCCGGACCTCGTGGTCTGGATGAACCAGGTGCACGGGCCGGACGTGGCCGTGGTGGACGGGCCGTGGGGCCCGGGCGCAGAGGTGTCGGCCGTGGACGCGGTGGTGACGGCTCGTCGCGGGCTCGCCCTCGCGGTCCTGACCGCCGACTGCACACCTGTTCTCCTCGCCGACCCGGTCGCCGGGGTGGTGGCCGCCGCGCACGCGGGGCGGCCCGGGATGGTCGCGGGCGTGGTGCCCGCGGCGGTCGCGGCGATGGTCTCGCTCGGCGCCGAGCCGTCCCGGATCACCGCGCGGACCGGCCCCGCCGTCTGCGGCAAGTGCTACGAGGTCCCGGCGGCGATGCGGGACGAGGTCGCCGCGGCCGAGCCGGCCGCCCGGGCGGAGACGAGCTGGGGGACCCCGGCCGTCGACGTCACCGCCGGAGTGCACGCGCAGCTCGGGGCGCTCGGGGTGAAGGACCGGCAGGCGTCCGGGGTGTGCACGCTCGAATCGCACGACCACTTCTCGTACCGCCGCGACCGCACCACCGGGCGGCTCGCCGGATACGTCTGGCTCGACGCCGCGGGAGCCGATGGGGCCGATGCGGCCGAGGGGGAGGGAAGCGGGCATGACGGACCGTAAGGCGGAACTCGCCGCGAACCTGGCACAGGTGGAGGAACGTATCTCCGCCGCCTGTGCGGCCGTCGGGCGCAAGCGGGACGATGTGACGCTCATCGTGGTCACCAAGACCTACCCCGCCAGCGACGTCCGGCTCCTGTACGAGCTGGGGGTGCGTCAGGTCGCCGAGAACCGGGACCAGGACGCGGCGCCCAAGGCGGCCGACTGCGCGGACCTCGCGGATCTGCGCTGGCACTTCGTGGGTCAGCTCCAGACGAACAAGGTCCGTTCCGTGGTGACTTACTCGGATCTGGTGCAGTCCGTCGACCGGCCCAAGCTGGTCGGCGCGCTCTCCGCGGCCGCCGTGAAGGCGGAGCGGGAGGTGGGGTGTCTGATCCAGGTGGCGCTCGACGCCGCCTCGGGGGCACGGGGCGACCGGGGCGGCACCGCCCCCGATGGAATCGAGCAGTTGGCCGGACTTGTGGCGGACGCGCCCGGTCTGCGGCTCGACGGTCTGATGACCGTGGCGCCGCTGGCGGGCGAGTACGCGGACCGGCAACGGGCCGCATTCGAGCGGCTGATGGATTTGTCGACTGACCTGCGCCGCACCCATCCGGCTGCGAACATGGTGTCAGCAGGGATGAGTGCGGACCTCGAAGAGGCTGTTGCGGCCGGAGCGACACATGTACGCGTCGGTACGGCGGTACTCGGAGTCCGACCCCGGCTCGGGTAACGTCGCGAAGCAAGTCGGACCACAGCAGAAAATATGGTCATTCCCACTCTTCGGTGGGCAGACCTAGTGGATCGTGGGCACTTGGTGACACAGCGACATTTGGCGACAAGGGCGATCCACCACAGAGCGGAGGAATCGGAGCATGGCCGGCGCGATGCGCAAGATGGCGGTCTACCTCGGTCTCGTGGAGGACGATGGGTACGACGGCCCGGGGTTCGACCCCGATGACGAGTTCGAACCCGAGCCGGAGCCCGAGCGGGACCGCCGGCGGCACCAGCCTCCGCATCAGGTCGAACGGGACGAACCGGTACGAGCCGTACAGCCTCCGGCCCCCCGTGAACCGGTCGCGCACGCAGCCGTGATGCCCGCGGAATCGGGGCGTCCGGCGCGAATCGCCCCCGTGGCATCCATCACACCTGAACGCCCGAGCCTGGAGAAGAACGCACCGGTGATCATGCCCAAGGTCGTGTCCGAGCGGGAGCCCTACCGCATCACCACGTTGCACCCGCGGACCTACAACGAGGCCCGTACCATCGGGGAACACTTCCGCGAGGGCACGCCGGTGATCATGAACCTCACCGAGATGGATGACACGGATGCGAAGCGACTTGTCGACTTTGCCGCCGGACTTGTGTTTGGTTTGCACGGCAGCATTGAACGGGTGACGCAGAAGGTGTTCCTGTTGTCGCCTGCTAACGTCGATGTCACGGCGGAGGACAAGGCCCGTATCGCAGAGGGCGGTTTCTTCAACCAGAGCTGAGACACGACACCGGGAACGATCCGGCCACGGGGCCGGGGGCATAGAGCAAGGGGAGAGGGAAGCGCGAGATGGGCGTCGCACTGGATGTGGTCTACATCGCGCTGATGTGCTTCCTCATCGTGCTGATCTTCCGGCTCGTCATGGACTACGTCTTGCAGTTCGCACGTTCATGGGAACCCGGCAAGGCGATGGTGGTCGTTCTTGAGGCCACCTACACTGTCACCGATCCACCGCTCAAGCTTCTGCGGCGGTTCATTCCGCCGCTGCGTCTCGGGGGCGTGGCACTCGACCTGTCCTTCTTCGTTCTGATGATCATCGTGTACATCCTGATCTCCATCGTCACCAGCGTGGGGAGATAGATGTGAGCGACACGGTCCTGCCGACTGCCGACGACTACGTAGAGGTGAAGAAGAGATGCCGCTGACCCCTGAGGACGTGCGGAACAAGCAGTTCACGACCGTCCGGCTCCGAGAAGGCTACGACGAGGACGAGGTCGATGCCTTCCTGGACGAGGTCGAAGCCGAACTGACCCGCCTGCTTCGCGAGAACGAGGACCTGCGCGCCAAGCTGGCCGCCGCGACGCGTGCCGCCGCGCAGAACCAGCAGCAGCAGGGTATGCGCAAGCCGGAGCCGCAGGACCAGCGCGGTCCGGGCGCCCCCGTGCCCGCCGCCATATCCGGACCTCCGCAGGTGCAGCAGCAGCAGCCGCAGATGGGCCCGCCCCAGCTGCCGAGCGGCGCTCCGCAGCTGCCCGCCGGCCCCGGTGGCCACGGCCCGCAGGGTCAGCACGGCCAGGGCCAGCACGGCCAGGGCCAGCTCGGTCAGGGTCCGATGGGTCAGGGCCAGCTCGGCCAGGGCCCCATGGGCCAGGGTCCGATGGGCCAGAACCAGCTCGGTCAGGGTCCGATGGGCCAGGGCCCCATGGGTCAGGGTCCGATGGGCCAGAACCAGATGGGTCAGAACCAGCTCGGCCAGGGCCCCATGGGTCAGCCGATGGGCGGCCCCATGGGCGGCCACGGTCCGCAGATGTCTCAGCCCGGTCAGGGCCCCGGTGGCGACAGCGCCGCGCGTGTCCTCTCGCTGGCCCAGCAGACCGCCGACCAGGCGATCGCCGAGGCCCGCTCCGAGGCCAACAAGATCGTCGGCGAGGCCCGGTCGCGCGCCGAGGGCCTGGAGCGGGACGCCCGCGCCAAGGCCGACGCGCTGGAGCGGGACGCGCAGGAGAAGCACCGCGTCGCGATGGGCTCGCTGGAGTCCGCCCGCGCCACCCTTGAGCGCAAGGTCGAGGACCTGCGCGGCTTCGAGCGCGAGTACCGTACGCGGCTGAAGTCCTACCTGGAGTCGCAGCTGCGTCAGCTGGAGACCCAGGCGGACGACTCGCTGGCTCCGCCGCGCACCCCGGCGACCGCCTCGCTGCCGCCGGCTCCGCAGATGAGCGGGTCGATGGCGTCGGCCGGTGCCGGTTCGATGGGCCACACCATGGGCGGCCAGCCGTCCATGGGCGGTGCGCCGTCGTACAGCGGGCAGCAGCAGATGTCGCCCGCGATGACGCAGCCGATGGCGCCGGTGCGGCCGCAGGGGCCGTCGCCGATGCAGCAGGCTCCCTCTCCGATGCGGGGCTTCCTGATCGACGAGGACGACAACTGACGGGCTGCGGTACGCGCGTACGCCGCGCACAGCCGTCGGCAGGCTGAAGGGCCGGGCCCCCGGATTTCCGGGGGCCCGGCCCTTTTTTGCCCCCACCCCGCCCGTTCCCTTAACCCTCCGGGGGTGGGTGGGGGGTGGAGGCTCGTTTCCCGGGGGCTGCGCCCCCGGACCCCGGGCGGGGCCTGCGGCCCCTGCACCCCGCTTCGGGGCTCCGCCCCGGACCCCGCTCCTCAAACGCCGGAGGGGCTGGAGGTGCCTTTAGGGGCGCGGGGAACTGCGCGCTCAGCCCCCACCGGCCCGCAGCCGAAACGCGACCCGGCGCGAACCCCCGGCCGCCCGCCCGAGGGCTTTTGGGAAGGGGCGGGGTGGGGCAGAAACAAAGCGGCCCACCCCCCGGTGTTTCCAGGGGGCGGGCCGCTCCGATGCCGGCCGGAAGTTACGCCTTGCGTAGGCGGAACGTCAGCGACAGGGGCTCGTCCGTGAACGGGGCGCCGTACGACGCGTCCGCCGGCGCCGACGCGAAGTCGACCGCGAGGACCTCCTCCGCGACGAGGCCCGCGTGGGCGGAGAGCGCCGAGACGACCTCCGCGTCCGAGGACTCCCACCGCACCGCGATCCGGTCCGCCACATCAAGCCCGCTGTTCTTGCGCGCCTCCTGGATCAGCCGGATCGCGTCACGGGCCAGGCCCGCCAGCCGCAGCTCCGGAGTGATCTCCAGGTCGAGCGCGACCGTCGCGCCGGAGTCGGACGCCACCGACCACCCCTCACGCGGGGTCTCCGTGATGATCACCTCGTCCGGAGCGAGGGAGACCGGCTCGCCGTTGACCGTCACCTCCGCCGTCCCGGTGTCGCGCAGGGACGCCGACAGCGCCGCCGCGTCCGCCGCCGCGACCGCCTTGGCCACGTCCTGGACGCCCTTGCCGAACCGCTTGCCGAGGGCTCGGAAGTTGGCCTTGGCCGTCGTGTCCACCAGGGAGCCGCCGACCTCGCTCAACGACGCGAGCGACGAGACGTTCAGCTCCTCCGTGATCTGCGCGTGCAGCTCCGGCGAGAGCGACTCGAAGCCCGCCACGGCCACCAGCGCGCGCGACAGCGGCTGGCGCGTCTTGACGCCCGACTCCGCGCGCGTGGCGCGGCCCAGCTCCACCAGACGCCGCACCAGCAGCATCTGCTGCGACAGCGTCGGGTCGATCGCCGATGTGTCCGCCTTCGGCCAGGAGGAGAGGTGCACGGACTCCGGGGCGTCCGGCGTCACCGGCACCACCATGTCCTGCCACACCCGCTCGGTGATGAACGGGGTCAGCGGGGCAAGGAGTCGCGTGACCGTCTCCACCACGTCGTGCAGCGTGCGCAGCGCCGCCTTGTCGCCCTGCCAGAACCGGCGCCGCGAACGGCGCACGTACCAGTTGGACAGGTCGTACACGAAGGCCGACAGGAGCTTGCCCGCGCGCTGTGTGTCGTACGCCTCCAGCGCCTGCGTCACCTGGTCGACCAGCGTGTTCAGCTCGCTCAGCAGCCAGCGGTCCAGGACCGTGCGGTCGGCCGGGGCCGGGTCGGCCGCGCTGGGCGCCCAGTCGGACGTGCGCGCGTACAGGGCCTGGAAGGCCACCGTGTTCCAGTACGTGAGGAGCGTCTTGCGGACGACCTCCTGGATGGTGCCGTGGCCCACCCGGCGCGCGGCCCACGGGGAGCCGCCGGCCGCCATGAACCAGCGCACCGCGTCCGCGCCGTGCTGGTCCATGAGCGGGATCGGCTGCAGGATGTTGCCCAGGTGCTTGGACATCTTGCGGCCGTCCTCGGCGAGGATGTGGCCGAGGCAGACCACGTTCTCGTACGACGACTTGTCGAAGACCAGGGTGCCGACCGCCATCAGCGTGTAGAACCAGCCGCGGGTCTGGTCGATGGCCTCGCTGATGAACTGCGCCGGGTAGCGGCTCTCGAACAGTTCCTTGTTCTTGTACGGGTAGCCCCACTGCGCGAACGGCATCGAGCCCGAGTCGTACCAGGCGTCGATCACCTCGGGGACGCGGACCGCCGTGTGCGAGCAGCCCTCGGCCGTGCAGGTGAAGGTGACGTCGTCGATGTACGGGCGGTGCGGATCCAGGGCGGAGAGGTCCGTACCCGTCAGCTCGCTCAGCTCGGCGCGCGAGCCGACGCAGGTCAGGTGGTCGTCCTCGCAGCGCCAGATCGGCAGCGGGGTGCCCCAGTAGCGGTTGCGGGAGAGCGCCCAGTCGATGTTGTTGTTCAGCCAGTCGCCGAAGCGGCCCTGCTTGACCGAGTCCGGGAACCAGTTGGTCTTCTCGTTCTCCCGCAGCATCGCGTCCTTGACGGCGGTGGTGCGGATGTACCAGGACGGCTGCGCGTAGTAGAGCAGCGCGGTGTGGCAGCGCCAGCAGTGCGGGTAGCTGTGCTCGTACGGGACGTGACGGAAGAGGAGGCCGCGCTCCTTGAGGTCCTCGGTCAGCTTCTCGTCGGCCTTCTTGAAGAAGATGCCGCCGACGAGCGGGACGTCCTCCTCGAAGGTGCCGTCGGGGCGGACCGGGTTCACCACGGGCAGGCCGTACGCCTTGCAGACCAGGAGGTCGTCGGCGCCGAAGGCGGGGGACTGGTGGACCAGACCCGTACCGTCCTCGGTCGTCACGTACTCGGCGTTCACCACGTAGTGGGCGGGGGCCGGGAACTCGATCAGCTCGAAGGGGCGCTGGTAGGTCCAGCGCTCCATCTCGGCGCCCGTGAAGGTCTGCCCGGTGGCCTCCCAGCCCTCGCCGAGCGCCTTCTCCAGGAGCGGCTGGGCGACGACCAGCTTCTCCGTGTCCTCGCCGTCGGTACGGCGGGCGACGACGTAGGTGACCTCGGGGTGGGCGGCCACGGCGGTGTTGGAGACCAGCGTCCACGGCGTGGTCGTCCACACCAGGAGCGCCGCCTCGCCCGCGAGGGGGCCGCCGGTCAGCGGGAAGCGGACGAAGACCGAGGGGTCGACGACCGTCTCGTACCCCTGCGCCAGCTCGTGGTCGGACAGGCCCGTGCCGCAGCGCGGGCACCAGGGGGCGACGCGGTGGTCCTGGGTGAGCAGGCCCTTGTTGAAGATCTCCTTCAGGGACCACCACACGGACTCGACGTACTGCGGGTCCATGGTGCGGTACGCGTCGTCCAGGTCGACCCAGTAGCCCATCCGGGTCGTGAGCTCGGCGAAGGCGTCGGTGTGGCGGGTCACGGACTCGCGGCACTTGGCGTTGAACTCGGCGATGCCGTACGCCTCGATGTCCTTCTTGCCGTTGAAGCCGAGTTCCTTCTCGACGGCGAGCTCGACCGGCAGGCCGTGGCAGTCCCAGCCGGCCTTGCGGGCCACGTGGTAGCCCTGCATGGTCCGGAAGCGGGGGAAGACGTCCTTGAAGACGCGGGCCTCGATGTGGTGGGCACCGGGCATGCCGTTGGCGGTCGGCGGGCCCTCGTAGAAGACCCACTCGGGGCGGCCCTCGGACTGTTCGAGGCTCTTGGTGAAGACCTTCGCCTCGCGCCAGAAGTCGAGCACGGCGTGCTCCAGCGCGGGCAGGTCGACCTGGGCGGGCACCTGGCGGTACTGCGACATCCGTTCATCCTCCGGCGGATCGTCGTACGTTTCCGTCGGAGGGACGAGAGCCCCGGCCGTCTCACGGCCCCGCGCTCCCGCGGTACCACCCTCCTTGGCGGTGTGCGGAACACCGCCCCCTCATTGGGGTCGCGAAGCCGGTTCTACTCGCACCCGGGGGTGCTTTCTTCCGGCGGCTCCGGGGTGATCTTCACATCGCGCTCGCCTCCGGGCTCCCACCGTCCCCGGATCGCTCTTGGCTGCGTACGACGCTACTCGTCCCATTCACGCCTCTCGCTGCGCCCAGTGTACGGGCCCGCACCGACAGCGGCCGACCGGATTTCGACGCGGCCGGAGCGGAGGTCTGCCGGACGGTCCCCACGCGTGCGTACATGACCCGAATGGGCATACGTGGTCCGACGGAGTCCGGCGCCGCCCGTGAGGCGGATTACCGGCCGGAGAGCTGGGCACAACGGATGCAGGTTCGTCTCCGGGCAGGTCGCGCGGGGCCGGACCGGCGGCGTGCCCCGTTGCCGCGGGCCTGGGGTCGATTTATCGTCCCAGCACGATTCGCGAGCAAGATCACAATATGTGAAGGGGCCGCGGCCATGGTGGCTAAGAAGACCGCGTTGGCGTCCGAGGCCGCGGTGCAGAGGGCCGCTACGGAGGACTCGTCCGGGAAGAAGACCGCGGCCAAGAAGGAGGCGGCCCCGAGGAAAGCGGCGGCCAAGAAGACACCGGCCGGGAAAACCGCGACCAAGGAGGCCGTCGCCAAGAAGGCCACGCCGAAAAAGGCCGCGACCAAGAAGGCCGCGGCTGAAGAGGCGGGGGCCAAGAAGGCCGCTGCCAAGAAGGCTCCGGCCAAGAAAGCCGTGGCCGAGAAGGGCGCTGCAAAGAAAGCCGTGGCCGAGGAGGCTGCCGTAGAAAAGGCCGCTCCGGCCACTGAGGCTGCCGCCGAGAAGAAGGCGTCCGCCAAGAAAGCGGTATCGGGCAAGGCTGCCGGCTCGGCAGCGAAGAAGGCCGCAACGGCGGCCAAGGGGGCGGCCGAGGCCGCGGAGCAGAGGGGAGCCAAGAAGGTGGTAGCCAAGAACACGGCCGGCGAAGCGGCGGCCAGGAAGTCCACGGCGGCGTCGGCCGTGCCCAAGGCCCGTACCGTCGTCGCCGGGGTGCCCGGCGAGCTGCCGGTACGGCCCGGGGAGGCCCCGTGGACGCCCGCCGAGGTCGCCGAGGCGCGCACCGAGCTGACCAGCGAGGTCCTGCGGCTGCGGGCCGAGATCGAGGCCTCGGAGACCGCCCTGAGCGGGCTGATGCGGGACTCCGGGGACGGCGCGGGCGACGACGACGCCGACACCGGCACCAAGAACATCACCCGCGAACACGAGATGGCGCTCGCCGCCATCTCGCGCGAGATGCTGGAGCAGACCGAGCGGGCCCTGGAGCGGCTCGACGCCGGTACGTACGGCTACTGCGAGGTCTGCGGCAATCCCATCGGCAAGGCGCGGATGCAGGCCTTCCCGCGCGCGACCCTCTGCGTCGAGGACAAGCAGAAGCAGGAACGCCGAGGCTGACTCCGTAAGCGTGTGTCGTACCCTCGTCCTCAGTCAGGTACCTAGGGTTGAGGGACTCACGTGGCAGAGGCGGAGCGCATCATCGGTACGCCGGACGTAGAAGGGCCCGACGAGGCCGCGGCTCCCGACGAGCGGCCCAAGGGCAGGCGCAGGATCGCCGTGCTGTTCGCGGTGGCGCTCTTCGCGTACCTGCTCGACCTCGGCAGCAAGATGCTCGTGGTGGCCAGGCTGGAGCACCACGAGCCGATCGAGATCGTCGGAGACCTGCTGGAGCTCAACGCGATCCGCAACCCGGGCGCCGCGTTCGGCATGGGCGAGGCCTTCACCGTGATCTTCACGGTGATCGCGGCGACGGTGATCGCGGTGATCTTCCGGCTGGCCCGCAAGCTCTACAGCCTGCCGTGGGCGATCGCGCTCGGCCTGCTGCTCGGCGGCGCGCTCGGCAACCTCACCGACCGCATCTTCCGCTCCCCGGGCGTCTTCGAGGGCGCGGTGGTCGACTTCATCGCGCCGGCCCACTTCGCGGTCTTCAACCTGGCCGACTCCTCGATCGTCTGCGGCGGTTTCCTGATCGTGATCCTCTCTTTCCGCGGCCTGGACCCGGACGGAACGGTCCACAAGGACTGAGCCGCACCCCGCTCGGGCCGGGGTTGTCGGTGCGACAAGGCATACTCGACGGGTGAGTACGTTTCCCGAGATCCGCACCTTGCCCGTTCCCGACGGTCTGGAGGGCGAGCGCGTCGACGCCGCCATCTCCCGCATGTTCGGGTTCTCCCGTACGAAGGCCGCTGAGCTCGCCGCGGCGGGGAAGGTCCAGGTCGACGGCTCGGTGGTAGGCAAGTCCGAGCGGGTCCGCGGAGGCGCGTGGCTGGAGGTCGAGATGCCCCAGGCGCCCGCGCCGGTGCAGATCGTGGCCGAGCCGGTCGAGGGCATGGAGATCGTGCACGACGACGACGACATCGTCGTGATCGTGAAGCCGGTCGGCGTCGCCGCCCACCCGAGCCCGGGCTGGACGGGGACCACGGTCATCGGCGGCCTCGCGGCGGCCGGGTACCGGATCTCCACCTCCGGCGCCGCCGAGCGCCAGGGCATCGTCCACCGCCTGGACGTCGGCACCTCCGGCCTGATGGTCGTCGCCAAGTCGGAGCGGGCGTACACGTATCTGAAGCGGCAGTTCCACGACCGCGTCGTGGACAAGCGCTACCACGCCCTGGTGCAGGGCCACCCGGACCCGATGAGCGGCACGATCGACGCCCCCATCGGCCGCCACCCCAACCACGACTACAAGTGGGCGGTCACGGCCGAGGGCAAGCCGTCGGTGACGCACTACGACCTGATCGAGGCGTTCCGGGCGGCCTCGCTGCTCGACATCAAGCTGGAGACGGGCCGCACCCACCAGATCCGCGTGCACATGTCCGCCCACCGCCACCCGTGCGTGGGCGACCTGACGTACGGCGCGGACCCCACCATCGCCAAGCGCCTCGGCCTGACCCGGCAGTGGCTGCACGCGGTGCGCCTCGGCTTCGAGCACCCGTCGGACGGCGGCTGGGTCGAGTTCGAGAGCGGCTACCCGGACGACCTCCAGCACGCGCTGGACGTGATCCGGGCGGAGAGCGAGTGACGCCGTAGGCGTCGGGCCTGTTTCTTTCGACTGCGGACCGTGCGTGGCTGGTCGCGCAGTTGCCCGCGCCCCTGGGTAGTCCGGGGCGCGGGGAACTGCGCGAGCAACCCAGCACGGTCCGCAGCTTTATCCGGTGACGCGCGTGGCACGCTGGGGGTCTTGATCGCCTCGCCGCCCGGAGGGCATCCGTGGATCAGCTGGCCCTGCTGTTCGTGCTTCTGCTCGGAGCGGTGGTCACCGTTCCGGTCGGGGACCGGCTCGGGCTGCCCGCGCCGGTCCTGATGACGCTCCTCGGCGGGGTCCTCGCCCTGCTGCCGTTCGTCCCGAACGTCGCCGTGCCGCCGGACTTCATCCTTCCGCTCGTGCTGCCGCCGCTGCTCTACGCCTCCGTCCAGCGCACCTCCTGGCGGCAGTTCGCCGCCAACGTGCGGCCGATCCTGCTGCTCGCGGTGGCCCTGGTGTTCGTCACCACGGCGGCCGTGGCGGCCGTCGCCCACGCCATCGTGCCCGGACTGCCGATCGCCGCCGCCGTCGCCCTCGGCGCCCTCGTGGCGCCCCCCGACCCGGTCGCCGCCACCGCCGTCGCGGGCTCGCTCGGGCTGCCCCGCCGGCTGGTGTCGATCCTGGAGGGCGAGGGGCTGTTCAACGACGTCACCGCGATCGTGCTCTACCACGTGGCGATCGCGGCGGCGGTCAGCGGCGACTTCTCCTGGCCGGAGGCGGTGGGCGAGCTGGTGCTCTCCGCCGTGGTGGCGGTCGTGGTCGGTCTCGTCCTCGGCTGGACCGCCAACAAGCTGATGGGCCTGCTGGACGACGCCACACTCCAGATCGGCCTCACCCTGCTCGTGCCGTTCGTCGGCTATGTGCTGGCCGAGGAGTTCGGCGGCTCCGGGGTGCTCGCCGTGCTCACCCTCGCGCTGTTCCTCGCCGAGCATGCGGTGGACGCCGACGACGTCCAGGGGCGCCTCGCCGGGGCCACGTTCTGGCAGATCGTCGACACCCTGGTGACGGGGATCGCGTTCGGGCTCATCGGCCTCGAACTGCACAACGTGTTCGGCACCGCGACCGGCCGCGTGGGCGAGATGGCGGGCTGGGGCGCGGTCGTGGTCGGGGTCGTGGTGGGCGTACGGCTGGTGTGGCTGCTGCCCGCGACCTGGCTCGCCAAGCGGCTGCACACACGGCGGGACTACGACGAGGAGATCCCCACGACCTGGCGGGAGACGATCGTCATGTGGTGGGCGGGGATGCGCGGGGTGGCCTCGGTCGCGCTCGCCCTGGCGATCCCGTTCAAGACGGACGACGGCTCGCCGTTCCCCGCGCGCGACGAGATCGTCTTCGTCGCCTTCTGCGTGATCATGGTGACGCTGGTGCTCCAGGGCCTGACCCTGCCGTCCCTGGTGCGGCGGCTCGGCGTACAGGCCGACACCGACGCCGAGCGGGCGCTGGAGCGGGAGCTCGCGATCCGCGCGGCGAAGGCGGCGAAGCGGCGGCTGCGGGAGATCGAGGACGTGGAGGAGCTGCCCGAGGAGGTCATGGAGCAGCTTCTGCGGCGGGCGTACGACGTGGGGGCGCGCATCAGCCCGGACATGGTCGACGTGGAGCGGCGGGAGGCGTACGCGAAGCGGGTGGAGCGGCTGCGGACGGTCCAGCGGATCCAGCGGGAGATGATGTCGGCGGCGCGCCACGAGGTGCTGTCGGCGCGCAGCGAGGCGGGCGCGGACCCGGAGATCGTCGACCGGGTCCTGCGCCAGCTGGATGTGCGCAGCCTTCGATGACCCCACCCCGCCCCTTCACCTGGACCCTCCGGGGGTGGGTGGGGGTCGAGGTGGTTTCCCGGGGGCTTCGCCCCGGACCCCCTTTGCGGGGCCTGCGGCCACTGCACCCCGCTTCGTTCGTCTGCGCGCAGTGGTGGGTTGCTCGCGCAGTTCCCCGCGCCCCTAGCCGGCACGTCCGTTCTGCCCGTGCGGCTCGCCCGCGTCCCGGTCCGTGTTGATGCGCGGCAAGGCGTACGCGTGGTTGTCGTGGAGCCACGTCACCATCTGTTCGCGGACTGTGACCCGTACCGTCCAGATGTCGCCCGCGTCCTTCGCCGTGACCGTCGCGCGGACCACGATCGTCGACGGGGTGGTGTCGGTGACCGCGAGGCCGCTCTCGCGGCCGTCCCACGCCGGGCACTCCCGCAGGATGTCGGCCAGCTTCTCGCGCATCAGCGCCACCGGGGCCGCGTGGTCCAGGTGGAAGAAGACCGTGCCGGTCATCTGTACGCCGCCGCGCGACCAGTTCTCGAACGGCTTGCTGGTGAAGTACGACACCGGCATCGTCAGCCGCCGCTCGTCCCAGGTGCGCACCGCGAGGTAGGTCAGCGTGATCTCCTCGATCACGCCCCACTCGCCGTCGACCACCACGGTGTCCCCGATCCGCACCATGTCGCCGAACGCGATCTGCAGCCCCGCGAAGAGGTTGCCGAGCGTCGACTGGGCGGCCACACCGGCCACGATGCCGATGATGCCCGCGGAGGCGAGGATCGAGGTCCCCGCTGTCCGCATCGCCGGGAACGTCAGCAGCATCGACGCGACCGCGACGACGCCCACGACCGCCGTCACCACGCGCTGGATCAGCGTCACCTGCGTACGGACCCGGCGCACCCGCGCCGGGTCGAGCGCGGAGGCCGCGTACCGCGCGTACGACGCCTCCACGACCGCCGCCGCGATCCGCACCACCAGCCAGGCGCTCGCCCCGATGAGGACGAGGGAGAGGAGCTGGCCGAGGCCCGCGTCGTGGTCCTGGACCGGGTTCCACTTGATCTGGCGGTAGGTGCCTCTCAGCAGCGCGGTGAGGACGACGACCTGCAACGGGACGCGGCAGCGGCGCAGCAGGCCCCACAGCGGGGTCTCGCTGTGCCGGGCGTCGGCCTGGCGGAGCAGCCGGTCGGCCAGCCACACGAGGGCCAGCGTGAGCACGACCGAGCCGCCGATCACGATCAACGGACGCAGCACGTTCTCCATGCCCCCGACCGTAGCTGGCACCATGGCCTCATGAACATCATGCTTTTCCATTCGGCGTACGGCCTGCGGCCCGCCGTGCACGAGGCGGCCGAGCGGCTGCGCGCCGCCGGGCACGTGGTGCACGTGCCCGACCTCTACGACGGCCGCACCGCCGACACCCTGGAGGAGGGCATGACGATCCGCGACGGGATCGGCAACGACGAGCTGCTCAAGCGCGCGATCCTGGCCGCCGCCCCGCACTCCGACGAAGGTCTGGTCTACGCCGGGTTCTCGCTGGGCGGCTCGCTCGCCCAGACCCTCGCGCTCGGCGACGAGAAGGCGCGCGGGCTGCTGCTCCTGCACGGCACCGCCGACATCGCCGACGGCGCTTCGGTGGACGAGCTGCCCGTACAGCTGCACGTGGCGGACCCGGACCCGTTCGAGACGGACGACTGGCTGAACACCTGGTACCTGCGCATGGGCCGGATCGGCGCCGACGCGGAGGTGTACAGGTACCCGGGCGCCGGGCACCTGTACACCGATCCTGAGCTGCCGGACTACGACGAAGAGGCCGCCGAGAAGAGCTGGGCCGTCGCTCTCGGCTTCCTCGCGTCGCTCTGACCCGCGAGCGTCAGACCACCGGCGAGTAGACCCGCTCGGCCTTCTGGCTGCCGTTGAGCGTCCGGTACGAGCGGGTCCACGCGGACGTGGCGTCCTGCTTCCGCTTGTCGGAGACCACGTAGTAGTCCATCTGCGAGCGCTGGGCGTCGACGTCGAGGACGCCGTAGCCGTGCGAGTCCATGTCGACCCACTTCACATGGCGGTTGGCGGCCTTGATCGCGGCCGCCGCCACCAGCGACACGGTGTGCGGGGCGACGTGGAGCATCTCGTCCAGGTTGTCGGAGGTCACCGACGTCACCACGAACTCGGTGCCCGCCGACTTCGACAGCGGGTAGGTGCCCGCCTTCACCGGTACGTCGTTGGCCCACGCCATGTGGATGTCGCCGGTGAGGAAGACGGTGTTCTTGATGCCGTTGTCCACCAGGTGGCCGAGGAGCTCGCGGCGGTCGTCCGTGTAGCCGTCCCACTGGTCGACGTTGATGGCGATGCCCTCCTTGGGCAGGCCGAGCAACTCCGCCAGCGGCGCGGTCAGTTCGGCCGGCAGCGCGCCGAAGGCGACCGGCGAGATCATCACGGACGTGCCGACCAGCTGCCAGGCGGCGTTGGAGGCCGAGAGCCCCGACTTGAGCCAGTCCAGCTGGGCGCGGCCGGTGAGGGTGCGCTCCGGGTCGTCCACCTTGCCGCTGCCCACGCTCGCCTGCTGCGAGCGGAAGGAGCGCAGGTCGAGCAGGTGCAGATCGGCCAGCTTGCCGTAGCGGATGCGCCGGTAGGTGGTGCCCGCGATCGAGGGGCGGACCGGCATCCACTCGAAGTACGCCTGCTTGGCGGCCGATACGCGCGCCGCCCAGTCGCCCTCGGTGCCGGGCGTGTGGTTCTCGGCCCCGCCCGACCAGGCGTCGTTGGCGAACTCGTGGTCGTCCCAGATGGCGATCACCGGGTGCGCGTGGTGCATCGCCTGGAGGTCGGCGTCCGTCTTGTACTTGCCGTGCCGGGTGCGGTAGTCGGCCAGGTTCAGGATCTCGTGGGCCGGCTCGTGCTGTCGTACGACGTACTTCGCCTCGGGGTAGGCGCCCGACGCGTACTCGTAGATGTAGTCGCCCAGGTGCAGCACCGCGTCCAGGTCGGCGCGGGCGGCGAGATGACGGTAGGCGGAGAAGTAGCCGGACTCCCAGTTGGAGCAGGAGACCACGCCGAACCGGACGTTGGCGGCCGCCGCGTCCGTGGCGGGGGCCGTGAGCGTACGGCCGACGGGGGAGAGCGCGGTGCCCGCGGCGAACCGGTACCAGTACGCGGTCGCCGGGCGCAGGCCGCGCACATCGGCCTTGACGGTGTGGTCCGAGGCGGCCGTCGCGGTGGTGCGGCCCTGGGCCACTATTCGCGCGAAGCCCTTGTCCTCGGCTATCTCCCAGGAGACTTCGGTGTCCGGGCCCTTGCCGGAGCCGGGCACCGCGTCGGGAGCGGGGGTGACCCGGGTCCACAGCAGGATGCCGTCGGGCAGCGGGTCGCCGGAGGCGACGCCGTGCAGGAAGGCGGGGGCCGGAGCGGAGTCCGCGACGGCGGCGGTCGCGCCGGCCACGAGGGGCGCGGCGACGACAGCGGTGGCGGCAGCGGCCTTGACGACCGTGCGGCGCGTGGGGGATGAGGTGAATCGACTGGTCACAGCCGCACACCTTACTGATGGGTAGCGCGAACGGGCAGACTCACGGCAAAAGTTTGTCTGCCCGTTCGCCGGCGGCCATCTGAGCGCGCGTCAGCGCCCGGACCCGCCGAAGGCCCTCCGGAGCGGCGTCAGCCCTTCAGGGCCTTGTCGATGGCGGCGGTGAATGCGGCCGGGTCCTGCGGGGCGTTGTCGCTGTTCGCGCCGGTGATCTTCTTGCCGTCCATCTTCAGGGTCGGCGTGGCGGTCACACCGCTGTCGTCGAACTTCTTCGACATGGTGAGCGCCCACTTGTCGAACGTGCCGTCCTGCACGTCCTTCTGGAACTTGGCGTTGCCCTTGAGGGCCGGAACGCTGTCGGCGACCTGGATCAGGTAGTCGTCGTTCTTGAACTTGTCCGTGGTCTCGGCCGGGTGCCACTTCGCCGAGAAGAGCTGCGCCTTGTACTCCATGAACGCCTCGGGGCTCACGTTGAGCGCGGCGCCCAGGGCGCTGAGCGCGTTCTTGGAGCCGGTGCCCGGGCTGCCGTTGTCGATGAAGGTGGCGCCGATGAACTGGATCTTGTACTTGCCGGCGTCGACGTCCTTCTTGACCGTGGCGCCGACCTGCTGCTCGAAGACCGAGCAGACCGGGCAGCGCGCGTCCTCGTACATCTCCAGCGTCTTCTTGGCGGTCGGCTTGCCGATGACGACGGTGGTGCCGTCGGTGCCCGTGGTGTTGGCGGGCTTGACCAGCGTCTTGTCCTTGGCCGCGTCCCACGCGCCGGGCTTGTTGGCCTGCATGACCGCGTAGCCGACGCCGCCGGCTATCGCGAGGACGCCGACGATCGAGGCGGCGACGACCACCTGGCGGCGCACCTTGTCCTTCTTGGCCTGGCGCTCGCGCTCCAGTTTCAGCCGCTCACGGGCGGCTGCCTTGTTGGCCTGGCTGTTGCGCTTGCTCATGATCGTTTTCTCCGTGTGGCAGGTAGGGCAGGTGAGAAAGTGCTGAGGGGGACCCGTGCGGTCGGGTCGCCGTGCTCGGAAGGGCCGTCGCTCAGACGGCGGTGAGCAGCGCGGGGCGGGGCGGTCCCCGCCGTCCCACGGAGTGCACGAGCAGCCGGGCGCGCGACGGCGGCCCCGCGCGCCGTACGGGCCGCACCCGCGCCCGTACGGGACGGATCGCGCCGCCCACCACGGCGACCGCGAGCAGCAGCGGCCGGAACGCCAGCACCCCGACCGTGCGCACGAGCCGCGCGAGAGCGGCCTCGCCGCGCCGCAGCCAGGCCGCGGCGAGCAGCCCGACCGTCACGTGCGCGGCGAGCAGCAGCCACGGCACGGCCGGTCCCGGCCCGCCGAGCAGCACGGCCGCGCCCGCCCGGGACCCGGCGACGCCGGGCAGCTCGGTGCCCACGCTCCCGCCGCACAGCACGTTCACGCCCACCGACCGCAGCGCGCCCGCGACCGGGCCGCCGGAGGGCCCGTAACAGACGTGCTGGCCGGTCGAGAAGACGGTGTCGGCGGCGAGCTCCAGCGGGACGAGCAGTCCGGCGATCGACCAGAAGCCGCGCTCCCGGCCCGCCAGCGCGTACGCGATCAGGAACACGGCGCCGGCCGCGCCGGCCACCAGGGGCACCGGCAGCGGGACGCGGGAGAGCAGGACGTGGGACGCGCTGGAGAGCGCCACGACGAGCGCCGTGAAAAGCGCCGCGCGTGCCGCTCTGAGCCGCGTCCCTGATACGTCCATCGGTCTGGAAGTCTGCCACGGCCCGCTGTCAGCAGGGCCTAAGAATTCCGTGAGACTAAAGACCCGGAATCCGACCGTTACGGAACAGGTCGACGAAGATCTGGTGGTCGGCCCGCGCCCGTGCCCCGTAAGCGTGCGCGAAGTCCACCAACAGGTCCGCGAAGCCCTCCTCGTCGGCCGCGATCGCCGCGTCTATGGCCCGCTCGGTGGAGAACGGAACGAGCTCCGAGTGGCCGCTCTCGTCGTCCGCCGCACCGTGCATGGTGGCGGTGGCGCGGCCCAGGTCCGCGACGACCGCCGCGATCTGCTCCGGGTCGTCGATGTCCGACCAGTCCAGGTCCACCGCGTACGGCGAGACCTCGGCGACCAGCTGGCCCGCCCCGTCCAGCTCCGTCCAGCCCAGCCACGGGTCGGCCGCGTCCTGGAGGGCGCGCTGCGAGATCACCGTGCGGTGGCCCTCGTGCTGGAAGTAGCCGCGCACCGCGGGGTCGGTGACGTGACGTGAGACCGCCGGGGTCTGCGCCTGCTTCATGTAGATCACGACGTCGTTCTCCAGCGCGTCGCTGTGGCCCTCAAGCAGGATGTTGTACGAGGGCAGACCGGCCGAGCCGATCCCGATGCCGCGCCGCCCGACGACGTCCTTCACCCGGTACGAGTCGGGCCGCAGCAGGCTGGAGTCCGGCAGCGTCTCCAGGTAGCCGTCGAAGGCCGCCAGGACCTTGTAGCGGGTCGCCGCGTCCAGCTCTATCGAGCCGTCGTCCTCGGCGAAGCGGCGCTCGTACTCGCGGATCTCGGTCATCGAGTCGAGCAGCGAGAAGCGCGTACGCGCGCGTGCCGAGCGCAGCGCCCCGAGCAGCGGCCCCTCGGCCGTGTCCAGGGTGAACGCGGGGACCTCGTCATCCTTGGCGCCGGTCGCGAGGGCGTGGATCCGCTCGCGGTAGGCGGCGGCGTAGATCCGCACCAGCTCGGTGATCTGCTCGTCGCTGAGCGCCTTGGCGTGGCCGACCAGGGCCAGGGAGGCGGCGAAGCGCTTGAGGTCCCAGGTGAAGGGGCCCACGTACGCCTCGTCGAAGTCGTTGACGTTGAAGATCAGCCGGCCGTTGGCGTCCATGTACGTGCCGAAGTTCTCGGCGTGCAGGTCGCCGTGGATCCACACCCGGCCGGTGCGCTCGTCCAGGTACGGACCGCTGTGTATGTTCCCACCGCCCCGCCCGGCGTTCTCCGCGTCGAGGTCCGCGTAGAACAGGCAGGCCGTGCCCCGGTAGAAGGCGAACGCGGAGGCCGCCATCTTGCGGAACTTGACCCGGAACGCGGCCGGGTCGGCGGCCAGGAGCTCGCCGAAGGCGGTGCCGAAGACGGCGAGGATCTGCTCGCCGCGCTCCTCGGTGGTGTGCTGCGGGACCGACATCGCCGGGTGCCTCCTGGTGCGTACGTGCGGGTAGAGCTGCGCAACAAATGGGACGGGTGATTCCGCCCCTTCCAACGCGTGACCGTACCCCGGAGTGCCCACCCGTCGCCCGACCACCACCCCTCATCGAGGCGCTGCGCGCCGCTGTTATCGCCCCCGGCTGTCACCGGGTCGACGTAGACTTCCAGGCTGTCCCCCTCTCCCCGCCATGGAGGCCCCCACCGTGTCGAAGCCGCCGTTCACGCACCTTCACGTACACACCCAGTACTCGCTGCTGGACGGTGCCGCGCGGCTCAAGGACATGTTCGACGCGTGCAACGAGATGGGCATGACGCACATCGCGATGTCCGACCACGGCAACCTGCACGGGGCGTACGACTTCTTCCACACGGCGAAGAAGGCGGGCGTGACGCCGATCATCGGCATCGAGGCGTACGTGGCCCCCGAGTCCCGCCGCAACAAGCGCAAGATCCAGTGGGGACAGCCGCACCAGAAGCGCGACGACGTGTCCGGTTCGGGTGGTTATACCCATAAGACGATCTGGGCGGCGAACGCGACGGGCCTGCACAACCTCTTCCGCCTCTCCTCCGACGCGTACGCGGAGGGCTGGCTGACGAAGTGGCCCCGGATGGACAAGGAGACCATCTCCCAGTGGTCGGAGGGCCTGATCGCCTCCACCGGCTGCCCCTCCGGCGAGCTCCAGACCCGGCTGCGCCTGGGGCAGTACGAGGAGGCCCGCCAGGCCGCCTCCGACTACCAGGACATCTTCGGCAAGGACCGGTACTTCCTGGAGCTGATGGACCACGGCATCGACATCGAGCGCCGGGTCCGCGACGACCTCCTGAAGATCGGCAAGGAGCTGGGCATCCCGCCCCTGGTCACCAACGACTCGCACTACACGTACGCGCACGAGGCCACCGCGCACGACGCGCTGCTGTGCATCCAGACCGGCAAGAACCTCTCGGACCCCGACCGCTTCAAGTTCGACGGCACCGGCTACTACCTGAAGTCGACCGACGAGATGTACGCGATCGACGCCTCGGACGCCTGGCAGCAGGGCTGCGCCAACACCGCCCTGGTCGCCGAGCAGGTCGACGTCAGCGGCATGTTCGAGGCGAAGAACCTCATGCCGAAGTTCGACATCCCCGACGGCTACACCGAGGTCACCTGGTTCCGCGAGGAGACCCTGCGCGGCATGCACCGCCGCTTCCCGGGAGGCATCCCGGAGGACCGCATGAAGCAGGCCGAGTACGAGATGGACACCATCATCTCGATGGGCTTCCCGGGCTACTTCCTGGTGGTCGCCGACTTCATCATGTGGGCCAAGAACCAGGGCATCGCGGTGGGTCCCGGCCGTGGTTCCGCGGCCGGTTCGATCGTCGCGTACGCCATGGGCATCACCGACCTCGACCCGATCCCGCACGGTCTGATCTTCGAGCGGTTCCTCAACCCCGAGCGCGTCTCGATGCCCGATGTCGACATCGACTTCGACGAGCGCAGGCGCGTCGAGGTGATCAGGTACGTGACGGAGAAGTACGGCGCCGACAAGGTCGCCATGATCGGCACCTACGGCAAGATCAAGGCGAAGAACGCCATCAAGGACTCCGCCCGCGTCCTCGGCTACCCGTACGCGATGGGCGACCGGCTCACCAAGGCGATGCCCGCCGACGTCCTCGGCAAGGGCATCGACCTCAACGGCATCACCGACCCCAAGCACCCGCGCTACAGCGAGGCGGGCGAGATCCGGGGGATGTACGAGAACGAACCGGACGTGAAGAAGGTCATCGACACCGCCAAGGGCGTCGAGGGCCTGGTCCGGCAGATGGGTGTGCACGCGGCCGGCGTGATCATGTCCAGCGAGACCATTACCGAGCACGTTCCGGTGTGGGTGCGCCACACCGACGGCGTGACCATCACCCAGTGGGACTACCCGAGCTGTGAGTCGCTCGGCCTGCTGAAGATGGACTTCCTGGGTCTGCGCAACCTGACGATCATGGACGACGCCGTCAAGATGGTGAAGTCCAACAAGGGCGTCGACATCGACCTGCTCGGGCTGCCGCTCGACGACCCGACCACCTTCGAGCTGCTCCAGCGCGGCGACACCCTCGGCGTCTTCCAGTTCGACGGCGGGCCCATGCGGTCCCTGCTGCGTCTGATGAAGCCCGACAACTTCGAAGACATCTCCGCCGTGTCCGCGCTCTACCGGCCGGGCCCGATGGGCATGAACTCGCACACGAACTACGCGCTGCGCAAGAACAAGCAGCAGGAGATCACCCCGATCCACCCCGAGCTGGAGAAGCCGCTCGAAGAGGTCCTGGCCGTCACCTACGGCCTGATCGTCTACCAGGAGCAGGTCCAGAAGGCCGCCCAGATCATCGCCGGGTACTCACTCGGCGAGGCCGACATCCTCCGTCGCGTCATGGGCAAGAAGAAGCCCGACGAGCTGGCGAAGAACTTCGTCATCTTCGAGGCCGGCGCCAAGAAGAAGAACTTCAGCGACGAGGCCATCAAGGCGCTCTGGGACGTGCTGGTCCCGTTCGCCGGGTACGCCTTCAACAAGGCGCACTCCGCCGCGTACGGCCTCGTCTCGTACTGGACCGCCTACCTCAAGGCGAACTACCCCGCCGAGTACATGGCGGCGCTGCTGACCTCCGTCAAGGACGACAAGGACAAGTCGGCGGTCTACCTCAACGAGTGCCGCCGCATGGGCATCAAGGTGCTGCCGCCCAACGTCAACGAGTCCGAGTCCAACTTCTCGGCGCAGGGCGACGACGTGATCCTGTTCGGCCTCACCGCCGTGCGCAACGTCGGTCAGAACGTGGTGGACTCGATCATCAAGTCCCGCAAGGCGAAGGGGAAGTACGTCTCGTTCCCCGACTTCCTCGACAAGGTCGAGGCGGTCGTCTGCAACAAGCGGACCGTCGAATCGCTGATCAAGGCCGGCGCCTTCGACGAGATGAAGCACACCCGCAAGGGCCTCACCGCACAGTTCGAGCCGATGATCGACAACGTGGTGCAGGTCAAGCGCAAGGAGGCCGAGGGGCAGTTCGACCTCTTCGGCGGGATGGGCGACTCCGACGACAACTCCGAGCCGGGCTTCGGCCTCGACGTCGAGTTCTCCGACGTCGAGTGGGAGAAGTCGTACCTGCTCGCCCAGGAGCGGGAGATGCTCGGTCTGTATGTGTCGGACCACCCGCTCTTCGGTCTGGAGCACGTGCTCTCCGACAAGTCCGACTCCTCGATCCAGCAGCTCACCGGAGGTGAGCACGCGGACGGCGCGATCGTGACGATCGGCGGCATCATCTCGGGCCTCCAGCGCAAGATGACCAAGCAGGGCAACGCCTGGGCGATCGCCACCGTCGAGGACCTGGCGGGCTCCATCGAGTGCATGTTCTTCCCGGCGACCTACCAGCTGGTCTCCACCCAGCTCGTCGAGGACGCGGTGGTCTTCGTCAAGGGCCGCCTCGACAAGCGCGAGGACATCCCGCGCCTGGTCGCGATGGAGCTGATGGTCCCGGACCTGTCGTCGGCGGGCACCAACGCGCCGGTGGTGCTGACCATCCCGACGGTGAAGGTGACCCCGCCGATGGTCAGCCGGCTGGGCGAGATTCTCGGCCACCACAAGGGCAACACCGAGGTGCGGATCAAGCTCCAGGGGCCGCGCTCGACCACGGTGCTGCGGCTCGACCGGCACCGGGTCCAGCCGGACCCGGCGCTCTTCGGAGATCTGAAGGTGCTGCTCGGCCCGTCCTGCCTGGCTGGCTGACCGGCGGCGGAGTTTCTATTTCATACGGAAGGGGCGCGTCCAATAGGGCGCGCCCCTTCCGTATTTGTGTGCCTGGTGTGTCTGGAATTATCAGTTGTGGCCGAAGCGACGCTGGTGCTTACGGGCAACATCCGCCGGGCTGCCCTGTGCCTGCGTCTGGGGCATGCCCTGCGACTCCATCGCGGACTTCTGCGCCTCCTGCTGACCGCGCTCGGCCTGCGAGGCGGGCTGCTGCTGCTTACGGCCGGACTTGTTCTTGGCCATGGTGATGCCTCCTGGGGGGACTAGGGGTCCAGGGCCGCTGCCAGCCTCACACGCCACGACAAAGAACGCATTTCAGACGATTACCGTGTGTAGCCCTCTGTAAGGGGTACGTGGTGTACAGGTTCGCCACGCCGATGATCGAGTTCCGGCCGTTAACCCTTGCAGGGTCGGGCAGACTCGAAGGAAACCCGAAGTACGTTCCCTGATCTCTGGATCTCCTGCACTCTTATCTCCCTGATCTCCTTTGCCTCTGATCTTTTGATTTTCAAGGTTTTGAAAGAGGGTGGAACGCGTGGACCGCTGCGTCGTCCTTGTGGATGCGGGTTACTTGTTGGGCGCGGCCGCAAGCCTTCTGGCCGGAGAGCCCGCCCGTTCACGGATCACCGTCGACCATGCCGCCCTGATCCAGGCGCTGCGCGAGCGTGCGGAGGCCGACACCGAGCAGCCGCTGCTGCGGATCTACTGGTTCGACGGCGCCCCCGACCGGGTGCCGCAGCCGGAACACCGCAGGTTGCGGGTGATGTCCCGGGTGACGGTCCGGCTGGGCGCACTGACCCGCAGCGACGGGCGGTGGGCCCAGAAGGGCGTCGACGCGGCCATGCACGCCGAGCTCACCGAGTTGGCCAGAAATCGCGCCTGCTCGGATGTGGTCCTGGTGACCGGGGACGGCGATCTGCTGCCCGGTCTGATGTCGGCCAAGGAGCACGGGGTCGCCGTGCACCTGTGGGCTGTCCAGGCCGCCGACGGCGACTACAACCAGTCCGAGGACCTGGTGGCCGAGGCTGACGAACGGCGAGTGCTCGACCGCGCCTGGATCACCCAGGCGGTCCGGGTCAAGGAACTCAGCACCATGTACGCCCCGGCCGCGGCCCCCCGCCCGGAGATCGCCGCCATCCTCTCCGCCCCGCTGCCCGAGTCGGCGCTCGCCGCCTCCGCCGAGCGGGCCGCGGAGGCCCAGGCCGCGGCCGCGCGCAACGGGACGGCCCAGCCCGCGGCGGCCGTCGGCAACGGCACGGCGGTCGCCCCCGCGCCCGGCGCCGCGGTCAAGGGCGTGCCCACGCCCAAGGACCTGGCGGGCCTGCGCGCACCCGGCCCCCAGGCCCCCTCGCCGCACGGCCCGCACGCGACCCTGCGGTGGTCGTCCGACAAAGGCTGGGTCGAGCGCCCCGGCTCCACGCTCGGCGAGTCCCCGGAGACCGCATCCCTGCCCACCCTCGCCCAGCTGACCAGCGCCGAGCAGCGCTGGGCGGACCGCGAGGAGGACATCACCACGGTCGGCGGCGACCCGTACGAGGTGGGGCAGGTGTTCGCGCGCCGCTGGATGGAGCGCCTGCCGGAGACGACCCACGTACAGAAGCTGTCCACCATGTACCCGCGCATCCCGCACCGCATCGACGGCGAACTCCTGCGGTACGCGGCCCGGTTCGGGCTGCTCGCCCACAAGGACGACCAGATCGACGAGCACGATCGGTATGCGATCCGGGCGGGCTTCTGGCGGGAGATCGACGTCAGGGCCGCGGCGGAACGCGTGCCGGCGGGGGAGTAGGCAGTACGCGGCGGGGCACGTGGAGAGCACCGCCGCGTGCCCGGCGCCCGGCTGCCGGGGGGCGAACCGGACTGTCCGGCTCCTCGGCACCGATCGTTCGGCGAACAGAACAAACGGGGGTCCGGGGGCGGAGCGGCCCGGCGGACCCCGTAGGCTCGTTGTCCGTGAGTACCGGCACAGCAGCGGCGCGGGCCGGCACCGTTTGCGCGGTGCGGGGCCTCACCAAGACGTACCCCGCCGCGCGCGGAAGACGCGGCTCGGCCGGTACGCCCGAGATCAGGGCCACCGACGGGATCGACCTCGACGTGGGACGCGGCGAGATCTTCGGCCTGCTCGGGCCCAACGGCGCGGGCAAGTCGACCCTCGTGCGCCAGCTCACCGGGCTGATGCGGCCGGACTCCGGCAGCGTCGACGTCCTCGGCCACGACCTGGTGCGCCACCCCGAGCGGGCCGCCCGGCTGATCGGCTACCTCGGGCAGGAGTCCACCGCCCTCGACGAGCTGACCGTGTCGCTCGCCGCCGAGACCACCGGACGGCTGCGCGGGCTCACCGCCCGCGCCGCACGGGCCGAGCGCGACGCCGTACTGGAGGAGCTCGGGCTGACCGCGCTCGCCGGGCGGCCGCTCAAGAAGCTCTCCGGCGGACAGCGGCGGCTCGCCTGCTTCGCCGCCGTGCTCGTCGGTGACCGGCCCGTGCTCGTCCTCGACGAGCCGACCACCGGCATGGACCCGGTGGCCCGGCGGGCCGTCTGGGCCGCCGTCGACCGCCGCCGGGCCGAGCGCGGCGCGACCGTGCTGCTCGTCACCCACAACGTCATCGAGGCCGAGACCGTCCTCGACCGGGTCGCCGTCCTCGACCGCGGCAAGGTCATCGCCTGCGACACCCCGGCGGGCCTGAAGGAACGGGTCGCCTCGGAGGTCCGGGTCGAGCTGGTGTGGCGCGAGCGGGCGCCCGTCGAGCTGCCCGAGGTCGCGGCGCTGCGCGCGGACGCGCAGGAATCCGGGCGGCGCTGGGTGCTGCGGCTCGGCCCCGACGCCGCGCGCGCCGCCGTCGCGGCGGTCACCGGCGGGCCCGCGTTCGCCGCCCTCGACGACTTCACCCTGGCCACGCCGAGCCTGGAAGACGTCTACCTCGCCCTCGGCGGCCGCACGGAAGGTCTGGTGAAGGCGTGAGCGCGATTCCCCTGGAGGTTTCCGTGGAGGCTCCTCCGGAGGCGCTCACCGCCCCGGCGGAGCGAGCCGGGGCCGTCGCGCCGCTCGCGCCCCGGGCGCGGCTGTTCCCCGCCCTCTCGGCCGTCTACCGGGCCCAGCTCTCCCGGGCCAAGGTGGCCCGCATCCCGCTGCTGTTCGTGGCGACCTTCCAGTCGATCGGGATCATGGTCCTGATGCGGGGGGTCGTGGACGGCGGCAGCGAGGCGCGGGCCGTGGTCGCCGGGTCGAGTGTGCTGGTGGTCGCCTTCGTCGCGCTCAACCTGCTCGCGCAGTACTTCGGGCAGCTGCGGGCGGGCGGCGGGCTCGACCACTACGCGACGCTGCCGGTGCCGCCCGCGTCCGTGGTGCTCGGCGCGGCCGCCGCGTACGCCTCGTTCACCGTGCCCGGCACGCTGGTCACGGCCATCACCGGCTGTGTGCTCTTCGGGCTCCCGATGGCGCATCTGTGGGTGCTCGCCGCGGTCGTCCCGCTGGCGGGCGCCGCGCTCGCCGGGCTCGGCGCGGCCCTCGGGCTGCTGGCCCCGCGCCAGGAACTGGCGACCCTGCTCGGCCAGTTGGGCATGTCGGCGGCGCTGCTGCTCGGCGTCCTGCCGGCCGACCGGCTGCCCGGACCGATCGCGTACGCACGTGATCTGCTGCCCTCCACGTACGGGGTGGAGGCCTTCGCGCACAGCTTCGGCGGGCACCCCGACTGGGCCGTCATCGGGCTCGACCTCGCGGTCTGCGCGGCCGTCGGTGTCGTCTCGCTGCTCGTCGCGACCTGGGCGTACCGGCGCGCGGCGGTCTCCCGGTGAGGCGCCGCACAGGAGCGCCTGGCACGATGGCGGGGTGACCGCACCTCTGACGCCGCCTCACCAGCAGCCACCGGACGACGACGCCTGGCAGGACTCCGCACACCCCGGTCCCGGGCCGGGTACCGAGGGCGGCCCGGTCGCCCCCGTACGCGAGGAGGGGACCGCGATGAAGGCGGAGCTGCGGGACGCCGTGGTCGCGGCGGTCGCGGTGGCGGTCACGGGCGTGCTGCTCGGGCTGCTGTGGGTGTGGCTGGCGCCGCGGGTGCCGCTCGTCTCCGACGACAAGGCCGTGTTCCTCAAGGACACCGAGGGCGAAGAGGCCATCGGGGCGGACGGAACGTTCATCCTGCTCGCGCTGGGGTTCGGCGTCGTGTGCGCGGCCCTCGTCTTCCTGCTGCGCAAGCGCGGCGGCATCCCGCTGGTGGCCGGGCTCGCCGTGGGCGGGTTGCTGGGGTCCTGGCTGGCCTGGCGGGTCGGGGTGTGGCTGGGGCCGACGCAGGACGTGGTGGCGGCGGCGCGGGCCGCGGGCAAGGGCGTCGTGTTCGACGCGCCGCTGAAGCTCAACGCGAAGGGGGCGTTGTTGGCGTGGCCGGTGGCGGCGATGGGGACGCATCTGGGGCTGACGGCGTTGTTCGCTCCGCGAGACCCGGAGGCGTGGCCCCCTACCGAGCTTTGACCCCCACCCCGCCCGTTACCTGAACCCTCCGGGGGTGGGTGGGGGTGGAGGTGGGTTTCCCGGGGGCTACGCCCCCGGACCCCCGGGCGGGGCTGCGCCCCTGCACCCGCTTGCGGGGCCTGCGGCCCCTGCACCCCGCTTCGGGGCTCCGCCCCGGCCCCCGCTCCTCAAACGCCGGAGGGGCTGATTTTGCCCGGACCCCTCCTCGCACGCCCGAGGGGCTGAATGTGCCCGGACCCCTCCTCGCACGCCCGAGGGGCTGATTTTGCCCGAGCCCCCTCCTTGCACGCCGGAGGGGCTGACTTTCGTGCTGCCGGGGCTGGAGTTACCTAAGGGGCGCGGGGAACTGCGCGAGCAACCACAGCCGACCCGCAGACAAACACCGGGCCTAAAAGGGGCGCGGGGAACTGCGCGACCAGCCACAGTCAGCCCGCAGCCGAGCACCGGGCCGGCGGGGTGCAGCCCCAGGTCGCTACGCCGGGCGTCGCCCGTGGTTTGCTCGGCCCTTTTTGATTCGCCACTTCCGCTTGCGGGTTCGTTTCGACATGGGGGCAACCTGCTCGCCCAGGGGCGAAGTGTCCAGGGGGGTTACCGGACACAACCGGAAACTACCCCCGCGCCACCGCCGCCAGCACCGCCCCCGTCAGCGCCACCAGATCCCCGGGGGCCAGCTCGACCTCCAGGCCCCGGCGCCCGGCCGAGACGCAGATCGTGGCGTGCGAGGACGCCGACGCGTCCAGGACCGTGCGCAGGCGGCGGCGCTGGCCCAGTGGGGAGATGCCGCCCCGGACGTAGCCCGTGGTCCGCTCCGCCGCCGCCGGGTCCGCCATCGCCGCCCGCTTGCCCCCGACCGCCGCCGCCAGCGCCTTCAGGTCGAGGGAGCCCGCCACCGGGACCACCGCCACGGTCAGCTCGCCGTCGACGTCCGCCACCAGTGTCTTGAAGACGCGGTCGGGGGAGACGCCAAGGGCCGCCGCGGCCTCCTCGCCGTACGACGCGGACGACGGGTCGTGCTCGTAGGCGTGCACCGTGAACTCCGTGCCCGCCGCCGTAAGCGCCACCGTCGCCGGGGTGCCCCCGGGCGCCCTCTTCTTCGCCAACTCGCCTGCGTCCTTATGTCAGTTGGGGCTCGTGGGGGAGCGGGTCAGGTCCACCGCCGGGAGTGAGGGCAGATGACGGATCACCGCCGTCTCCGCTCGCAGCAGCTTCAGCTCCTCGCGCAGCCGCGTCGCCGTGTCCGGTGCCTGGAGCAGGTGCTGCTTCGCCGGGACGTCGAGCACCGCGGCCGCCGCCACCAGGTACGACACCACCGACGGCTCGTCGGGCAGCTCGGCCGAGCCGGTGACGGACCGCTCGCGCGCGCCCGCCAGCCGCTTCTGGTACGCCCGGAACGCCCGCAGCACGCCCTCCGCCAGCGCCCCCGCCTCCTCGCCCGGCTCCTCGGGCAGCTCCTCCAGTTCGGCGGTCAGATACGGGCCGCTCGCGTCCACCGAAAGGAGTTTTACGCGTGTCGTGCCCGTTGCCAGGACCTCGAAGCTGCCGTCCGCGCGCTCCCGGATCGTCGCCGCGTCCGCGATGCACCCGACCTGGTGGAACGCCTGGATCGGGTCGGAGCCGAACCCGGCGGCCGGGCCCTTCTCCGGGATCGCCGTCTGGTCGGGCAGCCCGGGGCCGGTCGGCGCGACCTCGCGGCCGTCGCGGATCGCGACCACGGCGAACCGGCGCGGCTCGTCGTCGGAGTCGGCGCCGGAGTCCGGGCCGGACTTCAGCAGATCGCGCATCATGGCGCGATAGCGCTCCTCGAACACGTTCAGCGGCAGGACGAGGCCGGGGAACAGGACCGAGTTGAGCGGGAAGAGGGGCAGGCGAGCGGTGGTCACAACGCTCAAGCGTAATGGTCGCCGGACCGGCTGCGTCCGGGCTTCCCGAGGGCGCCCGCGCCCGGGAGCCCGGCGGCCCGGCCGGGCGCCTTCGCCGGGGGCTGCCCGGGGGCGTCGACGGGCCCGGCCGCGGCCCCCGCCGGGCCGCGTTCGCGCGCCGACGGCGTCCGCGCCGCCACCTGCCTGCGCACCCCGTCGCGCAGCTCGGTGAACCGGTCCAGCGGGTCGTCGTCGAGCCGCGCCCACGGGAAGGCGGTGGCATAGGGGCCGATGCGGCGGAACTGCTCCAGGGCCTCCTCCCACCGCTCCCGTACGACCAGGACGTACGTCAGCAGATTGCGCACCTCGGCGGGCCACGGGTCGCCCGGCTCGTACGCGGCGGAGAGCGCGATGGCGAGGTCCGCCGCCGCGTCGATCCGGTCGCGGAACAGCTCCTGCGGGCTCTGCCGGCCGGTCGGCGCCCCGCTCACGTCGGCGGCCAGGCAGGCGAACGCGGCCCGTACCGGCAGCGCCTGGACGAGCGAGCCGGGCAGGGCGTCCGCCGCGGCCTCCTCGGCGAAGCCGAAGCACTCCCGGTGCGAGCCGTACCACTGCGCCGAGAGGTACTGCAGCGCGGCCACATGGCAGCCGTAGTGGTGCGAGGAGCGGCCGACCGCCTCCCCCCACAGCGACTCGAAGACGGTGTGCGGCGCATGGGTGCCGCGCGCGTGGTCGAGCGCGATCCGCCACGGCACCGGGTCCGCGGGCTCGGCCGAGGCCGCCGCGTCGATCAGCGGCGCGATCTCGCGCAGCAGCTCGGCGCGGGCCGGCGAGCCCCACGCCCGTACGATCGCCAGCTCCGCCTTGACCAGCAGGGCGTCCGGGTCCCGGGGCGCGGCGGCGAGCCAGTCGGCGAGCCAGTCCGGGCGGCTGACCGCGAAGGCCGCGAGCCGCATGGTGTAGCGGTCGCGGTTCTCCCACTCGGCCGACTCGCGGGTGACGGCGAGGAGCTCGGCCGCCCCTCTGTACTCGCCCCGGGCGGCGGACACGAGCGCGGGGCCGAGGCGTCCGTCGGGTGCGTCGAGGAACAGATCCTCGTCGGCCGGGAGGTCGGCTGCGAGGTGCGGGGTGTGCCTGACCGCGCGGACGGCACGGAGCAGGGCGCGTACGAATGACATGGTGCGAACCATTCAAAACCGCAGGTCGGAGCTCCGCCAGTGGTGTGCGGTGAAGAGTCTGTGGCGGCCGTGACGGTTGTACGGGCGCGGGTCAAGGACCGGCAAATTTCAGCCACGCCGCAGCAGACGCGAGGCGCCCGCCGCCACGGTGGTGGCCAGGATCCAGCCGAGCACGATGAGCACCGCCGAGACCCACTGCCAGCTGCCGTGCAGCTGCCAGTAGCCGTCCTGCCCCAGGTTGATCACCGGCACGAGCAGATCGAGGGCGTACAGCGAGGCGTTCCAGTCCGGGTGCTCGTCCGCCTTGATCGGCGTCGGGTCGTAGTGCGAGAACGCCAGCGCGCCCATCGCCCACAGCACCGCCATCCACAGCGCCGCCCGGCCCGGCCGGTAGCCGTACGCCACGGTCAGGTCCTGGAGCACCCCCCACAGCTTCCCCGCCAGCGGCAGGGTCTCGCGGCGCCGGCGCTGCTTGGCGAGCAGCACCTCGCGCGCGTCCGCGTCCTCGCCGCTGTTGCGCAGCACGGTGGCGAGGCGCTCATACGGCTCAGGCGCGTACTCCGGAGTCGCCGCCGCCACCCATTCCAGCCGTCTGGCCAGCGGGAACAGTCCGCGCGGGATCAGGTTGTCGTAGCTGAAGCCGCCCATCGCGAGCCCGCCGGGCCCCGGCCAGCTCGTCGACATGTCGACCAGGTTCACGACCCGGGCGCCCGAGAGCACCACCCGGCCCCGCTCCGGCCGCTCCCCGAGGAAGCGCAGCTCCGGAGTCTGCACCCGGCGCAGCGACAGCTCCTGGTAGTCCCGCATCACGAAGCGCGCGCTCTGGAAGTCCACGGCGTCCCCGAACCGGCCGTCGTCAAGCCGCAGCCCGCCCTCGCAGACGAACGGCTGGACGCGGGTGCCCCGGGCCGGAGTGCCCGTGTAGTTCGTCCCGTACGGCGGAGTGGTGGTCTCGGTGGCGCCGGGCGAGACGGCCGCCGCCGTCATGTAGAGCGTGCGCTCCACGGTCAGCTGCGGAGCGTTCAGCGCGCGCCGCCCCTCCGGGTTCACCAGCCGGCTGCCGCGCAGGCTCAGCGTCACCCCGACCTTCGCCGCGCGCAGGCTCACCTCCCCGTACGACTCGATCAGCTCGGCCTGGAGGTCCTGGGCGACCGAGAGGCCGTCGGCCGCGATCGAGCGGCCCTTGCGGTCGGCGCGGATCACGGCCTCGTTGAGCAGCAGATCGGTGCCGATGTGGGCGTCGGTGAGCCGGATGCCGCGGGCGATCCGGCAGCGCGGCAGATGCAGATCGCCCTCGGTCTGCAGCCGGGCCGCCTCGATCCGCGGGATCGCGCAGTTCACCATCCGCACGGTGGTGACCCGGCACTCCGGCAGCAGCACCTCGTTCTCGAACCGGCAGTTGTTCAGTTCCACATACGGCGTGACCGTGCCGCCCGACAGATTGAGCACCCCGACGATCTGCACGCCGTTCAGTTTCAGGGCCGCCACCCGGCCGGGCAGCGCGGGCGGCCCGTGGAGCAGCAGCAGTGCCACCGCGCGGGCCTTCACATGGCGCTCGGGCCCCCAGACGCGCCCCGAGAACGGGTCGTCCCGCACCCGGCTGCGGGTGCGCAGGTCGTAGGTGCTGCCGTTGCGGAAGTAATCCCACATCCCCCGCTCCACCGGACTGAACCAGTCCGGGGCCACATCGGCATCCGGCGCCTCGGTCACTGCCGTCCCCCTCGTCCCCTGCCCGCCCCCCGCGGTCGCGTGAGGATGTACATGCGTGTGTAACGGAGTGAACGCTAGTGGTCACGGCCGGGGCGCGGGGCGGGCGGGATACGTATCAGCCAGTGATACGGGCGATCGGTGGCGCGATGCCGTCTGAGAGAATTGGTTCCGTGATCTCTCGAATCGATCTGCGCGGCAACGCCCTCCCCGAGGGGGGCGCCCTGCGCGACCTGCTGCCCCGTGCCGAGTTCGACGTGGAAGCCGCCCTGGAGAAGGTGCGGCCCATCTGCGAGGACGTGCATCATCGCGGCACGGCGGCGCTGATCGAGTACGCGGAGAAGTTCGACGGAGTGACCCTGGAGCGGATCCGGGTGCCCGCCGAGGCGCTCGCCGAGGCCCTGGAGACGCTCGACCCGCAGGTCAAGGCGGCCCTGGAGGAGTCCATCCGGCGCGCCAGGATCGTCCACCGCGCCCAGCGCCGCGGCGAGCACACCGTCCAGGTGGTGCCCGGCGGCACCGTCACCGAGAAGTGGGTGCCGGTCGAGCGCGTGGGTCTTTACGCGCCGGGCGGCCGGTCGGTGTACCCGTCGTCCGTGGTCATGAACGTGGTCCCGGCCCAGGAGGCGGGCGTCGAGTCGATCGCGCTGGCCTCCCCGCCGCAGAAGGAGTTCGGGGGACTGCCGCACCCGACGATCCTCGCCGCGTGCGCGCTGCTCGGCGTCGACGAGGTGTACGCGGCGGGCGGCGCCCAGGCCGTCGCGATGTTCGCGTACGGGACCTCCGGACCCGACGGGTGTGCGCCCGCGAACATGGTGACCGGCCCCGGCAACATCTGGGTCGCCGCCGCCAAGCGCTACTTCACGGGCCGCATCGGCATCGACACCGAGGCCGGACCGACCGAGATCGCCGTGCTCGCCGACGAGACCGCCGACCCGGCGCACGTCGCCGCCGACCTGATCAGCCAGGCCGAGCACGACCCGATGGCGGCCGCCGTCCTGGTCACCGACTGCGCGGCGCTCGCCGACGCGGTCGAGCGCGAGCTGGAGCCGCAGATCGCGGCCACCAAGCACGTCGAGGACCGGATCAAGCCCGCGCTGGCGGGCAGGCAGTCCGCGATCGTGCTGGTCGACGGCCTGGAGCAGGGCCTCAAGGTGGTCGACGCGTACGGCGCCGAGCACCTGGAGATCCAGACCGCCGACGCCGCCGCCGTGGCCGGCCGGGTCCGCAACGCGGGCGCGATCTTCGTCGGCCCGTGGGCCCCGGTCTCGCTCGGCGACTACTGCGCGGGCTCCAACCACGTGCTGCCCACCGGCGGCTGCGCCTGCCACTCCTCGGGCCTGTCGGTCCAGTCCTTCCTCAAGGGCATCCACATCGTCGACTACAGCCGGGACGCCCTGGCCGAGGTCGCCCACCACGTGGTCACGCTCGCGGAGGCCGAGGACCTGCCCGCGCACGGGGCCGCGCTCAAGGCGAGGTTCGGATGGAAGGTGCCGGGCCAGTGACCGAGAACCAGCGCCTCACCCTGGACGACCTGCCCGTACGCGACGAACTGCGCGGCAAGTCCCCCTACGGCGCGCCCCAGTTGGACGTGCCCGTCCAGCTCAACACCAACGAGAACCCGTACCCGCTGCCCGAGGCGCTGGTCGCGCGGATCGCGGAGCGCGTGGCGCAGGCCGCGCGCGGGCTCAACCGCTACCCCGACCGGGACGCGGTGGAGCTGCGCACCGAGCTCGCCCGCTACCTCACCCGCACCGGCGGACACACCGTCGGCGTCGAGAACGTGTGGGCGGCCAACGGCTCCAACGAGGTCATCCAGCAGCTGCTGCAGACCTTCGGCGGCCCCGGCCGCACCGCCATCGGCTTCGAGCCCTCGTACTCGATGCACGGCCTCATCGCGCGCGGCACCGGCACCGGGTGGATCTCCGGTCCGCGCAACGAGGACTTCACGATCGACGTGGAGGCCGCCGAGAAGGCCATCGCGGAGAACGCCCCGGACGTCGTCTTCATCACCTCGCCCAACAACCCCACCGGCACGGCGGTCGGCGCCGAAACGGTTCTCGCGCTCCACGACGCCGCCCAGGCCGCCAAGCCGTCCCTGGTGGTCGTCGACGAGGCGTACGTCGAGTTCAGCCACCGCGAGTCGCTGCTGCCGCTCATCGAGGGCCGCCCCCACCTGGTCGTCTCGCGGACCATGTCCAAGGCCTTCGGCGCGGCCGGGCTGCGCCTCGGCTATCTCGCCGCGCACCCGGCGGTGGTCGACGCGGTCCAGCTCGTCCGCCTGCCGTACCACCTCTCCGCCGTCACCCAGGCGACCGCGCTCGCGGCCCTGGAGCACACGGACACGCTGCTCGGCTATGTCGAGCAGCTGAAGAAGGAGCGGGACCGGCTGGTCACCGAGCTGCGGGCGGTCGGGTACGAGGTGACCGAGTCGGATGCCAACTTCGTCCAGTTCGGCCGCTTCGAGGACTCCCACACCGCCTGGCAGCGGATCCTCGACCAGGGCGTCCTGGTCCGTGACAACGGGGTGCCCGGGTGGCTGCGCGTCACCGCCGGCACCCCGACCGAGAACGACGCGTTCCTGGACGCGGTCCGTCAACTCAAGAAGGAGCAGAGAGCATGAGCCGCGTCGGCCGTGTCGAACGCACCACCAAGGAGACGTCCGTCCTCGTCGAGATCGACCTTGACGGGACCGGAAAGGTCGACGTGTCGACGGGAGTCGGCTTCTACGACCACATGCTCGACCAGCTCGGCCGCCACGGCCTCTTCGACCTCACGGTCAAGACGGACGGCGACCTGCACATCGACTCGCACCACACCATCGAGGACACCGCCCTCGCGCTCGGCGCCGCCTTCAAGCAGGCGCTCGGCGACAAGGTCGGCATCTACCGCTTCGGCAACTGCACGGTCCCCCTCGACGAGTCCCTCGCCCAGGTGACCGTGGACCTCTCCGGCCGCCCGTACCTCGTGCACACCGAGCCCGAGAACATGGCGCCGATGATCGGCGAGTACGACACCACGATGACCCGGCACATCCTGGAGTCCTTCGTGGCGCAGGCGCAGATCGCCCTGCACGTCCACGTCCCGTACGGGCGCAACGCGCACCACATCGTGGAGTGCCAGTTCAAGGCGCTGGCGCGGGCGCTGCGCTACGCATCCGAGCACGACCCGCGTGCCGCGGGCATCCTTCCTTCGACCAAGGGCGCGCTGTGACCGGCCTCAACACCATCCTCATCGTCCTCGGGCTCTTCCTCGCGGGCGGCGTCTACTCCTTCATCAAGCAGGAGATGTCCAAGAGCCTGATCACGCTGCTCGCGATCAGCTCGGCGCTCTGCCTGGTCGCGGGCGTCCTGCGGCTGGAGGTGTGGAATTGAGCACGGGCACCCCTCGTAAGAAGGTCGTGGTCTTCGACTACGGCTTCGGCAACGTGCGCTCCGCCGAGCGCGCCCTCGCCCACGTCGGCGCGGACGTCGAGATCACCCGTGACTACGACACGGCCATGAACGCCGACGGGCTGCTCGTCCCCGGCGTCGGCGCCTTCTCCGCCTGTATGCAGGGGCTGCGCGAGGCGCGCGGCGACTGGATCGTGGGCCGGCGCCTGTCGGGCGGCCGCCCGGTGATGGGCATCTGCGTCGGCATGCAGATCCTGTTCGCCCGGGGCATCGAGCACGGCGTGGAGACCGAGGGCCTGGACGAGTGGCCCGGCACGGTCGGGCCGCTCAAGGCGCCGATCGTCCCGCACATGGGCTGGAACACGGTCAAGGCCCCCGAGGACACCGAGCTCTTCGCGGGCCTGGACGCCGACGCCCGGTACTACTTCGTGCACTCGTACGCGGTGCACGACTGGACCCTGGAAGTCGGCAACGCCAACATGCGCGCCCCCAAGGTCACCTGGGCCACCCACGGCGAGCCGTTCGTGGCCGCGGTGGAGAACGGCGCGCTGTGGGCGACCCAGTTCCACCCCGAGAAGTCCGGCGACGCCGGCGCCCAGCTGCTGACCAACTGGATCGGAACCCTGTGATGGCACCGTCGTCCCCGAAGCTCGAACTCCTGCCCGCCGTCGACGTCCGCGACGGCCAGGCCGTCCGCCTCGTCCACGGCGAGTCCGGCTCGGAGACCTCCTACGGCTCCCCGCTCCAGGCGGCGCTCGCCTGGCAGGCCTCCGGCGCCGAGTGGCTGCACCTGGTGGACCTGGACGCGGCCTTCGGCACCGGCGACAACCGTGCGCTGATCGCCGAGGTCGCGGGCGCGATGGACATCAAGGTCGAGCTGTCCGGCGGCATCCGCGACGACGCCTCCCTGGAGGCCGCGCTCGCCACCGGCTGCCGCCGCGTCAACCTGGGCACCGCGGCCCTGGAGACCCCGGAGTGGGTCGCCAAGGTCATCGCCGAGTACGGCGACAGGATCGCGGTCGGTCTGGACGTACGGGGCACGACCCTGCGCGGCCGCGGCTGGACCCGCGACGGCGGCGACCTCTACGAGACGCTGGCGCGCCTCGACTCCGAGGGCTGCGCGCGGTACGTGGTGACCGACATCGCCAAGGACGGCACCCTCCAGGGCCCCAACCTGGAGCTGCTGCGCAACGTCTGCGCGGCCACCGACAAGCCGGTGGTGGCCTCCGGCGGCGTATCCTCGCTCGACGACCTGCGGGCGATCGCGGGGCTCGTGGGGCAGGGTGTGGAGGGCGCCATCGTGGGCAAGGCCCTGTACGCGAAGGCGTTCACCCTCGAAGAAGCCCTGGAGGCTGTGTCCCGATGAGCGACGTACGGCGTGTGCAGAGTGACGTTCCCAGTCCCTGGGAGGACTCGTTCGGCTTCGCGCGCGCCGTCGCCGCGGGCGACCATGTGCACGTCGCCGGCACCACGCCGTTCAAGGGCACGGTGCTGTACGGCGAGGGCGACCCGTACGAGCAGGCCATGGTGGCCTTCTCGAACGCCCTCGCCGCGCTCGCGGAGTTCGGGCTCGGGGTCGAGTCCGTGGTCCGCACCCGTATGTATCTGACCCACGCGCGGGACATCGACGAGGCGGGCAGGGCCCACAAGGAGCTCTTCGACGCCGTCCGTCCGGCGGCCACGCTGGTCATCGTGACCGGTCTGGTCGACCCGCGCATGCTGGTCGAAGTAGAAGTGGACGCTTACCGAGGCGCCACCGACGGCGCCCCCGAAGGAGCCCCCGCATGACGCTCGCGGTGCGAGTCATCCCCTGTCTGGACGTCGACAACGGCCGGGTGGTGAAGGGTGTCAACTTCCAGAACCTGCGCGACGCGGGCGACCCGGTCGAGATGGCCAAGCTGTACGACGCCGAGGGCGCGGACGAGCTGACGTTCCTGGACATCACCGCGTCCTCGGGCAACCGCGAGACGACGTACGACGTGGTGCGGCGCACCGCCGAGCAGGTCTTCATCCCGCTGACAGTGGGCGGCGGGGTCCGCTCGACGGACGACGTGGACAAGCTGCTGCGGGCCGGGGCGGACAAGGTGGGCGTCAACACGGCGGCGATCGAGCGCCCCGAGCTGATCCGCGAGATCGCGGAGCGGTTCGGGCGCCAGGTGCTCGTCCTGTCGGTCGACGCCCGCCGTACCGAATCCGGCTCCTTCGAGGTGACCACGCACGGCGGGCGCCGGGGCACCGGCATCGACGCGGTGGAGTGGGCGCACCGGGCGGCGGAGCTGGGGGCGGGGGAGATCCTGCTGAACTCCATGGACGCGGACGGGACGAAGGACGGGTACGACGTCCCGATGATCTCGGCGGTCCGCCGCCACGTCACCGTGCCGGTGATCGCCTCGGGCGGGGCGGGCCGTCTCGCCGACTTCGCTCCGGCGGTGGCGGCGGGTGCGGACGCGGTCCTGGCAGCGTCGGTGTTCCACTTCGGGGACCTGCGGATCGGGGACGTAAAGACCGCGCTGCGCGAGGCGGGCCACCCGGTGCGCTGATTTTTCCCCACCCCGCCCCTTCCCGAAAGCCTCCGGCGGTGGGTGTTCGTCTGCGGGCCGTCTGTGGCTGGTCGCGCAGTTCCCCGCGCCCCTAACCCCCTAGGGGCGCGGGGAACTGCGCGAGCAACCCCCACCGGCCCGCAGACGAACGGGGGATCAAACCCCCAGCTTCGCCTCCAGCGCCCGCGCCGCCGCGTCCTTCTCCCCCTCCACCTGCACATCCGCCGCCCCCTGGCGCCCCGACACGAACAGGGCCAGTTCGCCCGGTTCGCCCGTGACCGTCACCACGGGGGTGCCCCGCCGCGCCACCGCCGTCTGGCCGTCGGGGCGGCGCAGGACCAGGCCCACGGGGGAGCGGCGGCCCATCAGGCGGGCCATCCTCTCCAGGCGGGACCAGAGGACGTCCGCGAAGACCGGGTCGACCGGGCGCGGCGTCCAGTCGGGCTGGGCGCGGCGGACGTCCTCGCCGTGGACGTAGAACTCGATCGCGTTCGCCCCCTCGTCGACCTGCTTGAGGTTGTACGGCGAGTACTTCGGCGGCCCCGTACGGAAGAGCTGGACCAGCTCCTCGTACGGCTTCGCGGCGAACTCCGCCTGCACCCGGTCGAGACGGGACTTCAGCGCGCCGAGGATTATCCCGCCGGCCGCGTCGAGGCGGCGCTCGCGGACCACCAGGTGGGCGGCGAGGTCGCGCGCCGTCCAGCTGTCGCAGAGGGTCGGGGCCTCCGGGCCCGCCGCCTCCAACAGGTCGGCGAGCAGGAGCCGTTCACGCTTGGCATGGGTCGACATGGGGGCCAGCGTACGACCCGCGCCCACGTCCGCCCAGTGGACGCACCGCCGGAGCGCCCCCGCGCCACGGCACAATGGGGCCATGACCAGCACTCTCGACCCCGCCGTCGCCGCCCGCCTCAAGCGGACCGCCGATGGACTGGTCCCGGCCATCGCCCAGCAGTACGACACCGGCGAGGTGCTCATGCTCGGCTGGATGGACGACGAGGCCCTGCACCGCACCCTGACCACCGGCCGTTGCACCTACTGGTCGCGCAGCCGGAACGAGTACTGGGTCAAGGGCGACACTTCCGGGCATTTCCAGCAGGTGAAGTCCGTCGCGTTGGACTGTGACGGGGACACCCTCCTCGTCAAGGTCGATCAGGTCGGCGCCGCCTGCCACACCGGGGATCGGACATGCTTCGACGCCGACGTCCTGCTGCCCGCCCCCGCTCAGTAGGGTCTCGCCATGGATCTCGAAACCTTCCGCAAGCTCGCGGTGGACCGCCGCGTCATCCCGGTCAGCCGCCGCCTCCTCGCGGACGGCGACACCCCCGTCGGGCTCTACCGGAAGCTCGCCGCCGAGCGGCCCGGCACCTTCCTCCTGGAGTCCGCCGAGAACGGGCGGTCCTGGTCGCGCTACTCGTTCGTGGGCGTGCGCTCCGCCGCCACGCTCACCGCCCGCGACGGCGAAGCCCACTGGCTGGGCACCCCGCCCGTCGGCGTCCCCACCTCGGGTGATCCGCTGGAGGCCCTGCGGGCGACCGTCGAGGCGCTGCACACCCCGCGCGACCTGGCGGCGGGAATGCCGCCGTTCACCGGCGGCATGGTCGGCTACCTCGGCTACGACATCGTGCGCAGGCTGGAGAGGATCGGGGAGCACGGGCGCGACGACCTGCGGCTGCCCGAGCTGACCATGCTGCTCACCTCCGACCTCGCCGTGCTCGACCACTGGGCCGGGTCGGTGCTCCTGATCGCCAACGCGATCAACCACAACGACCTGGACACCGGCGTCGACGAGGCGTACGCGGACGCCGTGGCCCGGCTCGACGCCATGGAGGCGGACCTGGCGAAGCCCGCCGAGTACGCGCCCGCCGCCCTCCCGCCGTCCGTGCTGCCCGAGTACACCGCGCTGTGGGGCGGCAAGGCGTACCAGGACGCCGTCGAGGACATCAAGGAGCGCATCCGCGCGGGCGAGGCCTTCCAGGTGGTGCCCTCGCAGCGGTTCGAGACGCCCTGCAGCGCCAGCGCGCTCGACGTCTACCGGGTGCTGCGGGCCACCAACCCGTCCCCGTACATGTACCTCTTCCGCTTCGACGGCTTCGACGTCGTCGGCTCCAGCCCCGAGGCCCTCGTCAAGGTCGAGGACGGGCGGGCCATGGTCCACCCGATCGCCGGGACCCGGCACCGGGGCGCCACCCCGCAGGAGGACAACGACCTGGCCGAGGAGCTGCTCGCCGACCCCAAGGAGCGGGCCGAGCACCTGATGCTGGTGGACCTGGGCCGCAACGACCTGGGCCGGGTCTGCGAGCCGGGCAGCGTCGAGGTCGTCGACTTCATGTCCGTCGAGCGGTACTCGCACGTCATGCACATCGTGTCGACCGTGACCGGCCGGGTCGCCCCGGGTCGTACCGCCTTCGACGTGCTCACCGCGTGCTTCCCCGCCGGGACCCTCTCCGGCGCGCCCAAGCCGCGTGCGATGCAGATCATCGAGGAGCTGGAGCCGAGCCGCCGAGGGCTCTACGGCGGCTGCGTCGGCTATCTCGACTTCGCCGGGGACTCCGACACCGCCATCGCCATCCGCACCGCGCTGCTGCGCGACGGCACGGCGTACGTACAGGCCGGGGCGGGCGTGGTGGCCGACTCCGACCCGGTCTCGGAGGACAACGAGTGCCGCAACAAGGCGGCGGCGGTGCTGCGGGCAGTGCATACGGCGAACCGACTCAACGACTAGTGCTCCGCGGCAAGTGCGTCGCCCTGCGGACCGTGCTGGGTCGCTCGCGCAGTTCCCACCGGTCCGCAGCCGAACTTCTCGCCGATAGATTTCGCGCCATAACACGCCCCCGGCTGACAAGATCACCGCCGCGCAGGCGATAGTGGAGTACGTGAGTGCCGTTCCCGAACCCCAGTCGCGTGCCGAATCCGCGTCGCCCGCCCGTGGCGGCGGTCGCCGCGCCCTCGCCGCCGCCCTGCTCTTCGCAGCCGTCGGAGCCGCCGTGGTCCTGCTCGCCTCCGGGCAGATCTGGGCCGAGGGCCATGCCGCGGTCGGGGGCGGCTCCGTGCCGCTGCGCGCCACCGGGCAGAACGTGACGGGCGTGCCCGCCGCGCTCGCGATAGTCGGGCTCGCCGCGCTCGTGGCGGTCTTCGCGGTCCGCCGGGCCGGCCGGCTCCTGGTCTCCGGGCTGCTCGCGCTGAGCGGCGCCGGAGCCGCGCTCGCCGCCTTCCTCGGCGCCGACGACAGCTCCGCGCTGGACGAGAAGGCCGCCAGGACCAGCGGCGACGCCGCCGCGACCATCGGCGGCCTCACCCACACCGCCTGGCCCTACGTCACCTTCGCGGGCGGCCTGCTGCTCCTGGTCGCCGGGCTGCTCGCGCTGCGGTTCGGCGCCGCCTGGCCCGCGATGGGCGGGCGCTACGAGCGCGACGGCAGCCCCCGGGCCCGCAAGCCCCGCCCGGTCAAGGACCCGGACCGGCCCGAGGAGCTGTGGAAGGCCCTGGACCGGGGCGAGGACCCGACCGGAGTGTGAGCTGCCCCACGGCGGCGACCCCAGGCTCGGGGCACGTGCGCGGGTGGGCGACAATGGTCGGTGAGCGGTCGGCGTCCCCGGACTGAGCGGCCGACTCCGCGACCCAGAGATTCACCAACGAGGAGCAACTCATGGCGGGCAGCAGCGGCGGCCACGGACACACCCCGGCCGCCTGGACCGGTGTCATCATCTCCTTCATCGGCTTTTGCGCGGCCTCGGTCTTCATCGTCGCCGCCAACCCGATCGGCTTCTGGGCCGGTACGGCGCTCACTCTCCTCGGTGGCGTCGTCGGCGGCGTCATGAAGATGGCCGGCCTCGGCGCTCCCAAGGAGTCGGCCGAGATGGCCGCGGCCCGTGAGGACGCCGGCGCCAAGTCCCGCGCCCGCCTCGCCGAGGCCCGCTGAGACAACGCTGTACGCAGATGAGGCGCGGCCCCCTGGGGCTGCGCCTCTCCGCGTGAACGGGGACAATCACCGCGTGGACGCCACCCCGACCCCGACGCCCGCCCCGACGGCCTTCCCCGCGGCGCGCCGGCTGCTCGTGCCGCTGGGCACCCTCGCCGGGGTCGCCGCCGCCTTCGCGTACGTGGGCGCGGTCGACCCGAACGAGCCCGGCCACTACCCCGTCTGCCCGCTGCTGCGGCTCACCGGGATCTACTGCCCCGGCTGCGGCGGTCTGCGCAGCGCCCACGACTTCGTCACCGGCGACTTCGGCGCGGCCATCGGGGCCAACGCGCTCGCGGTGGCCGGTTATGTGCTCTTCGCGGCCCTCTGGGTGGTCTGGGCCGTCCGCGCCACGCGCGGGCTGCCCTTCCGTGTCGACCTCAAGGACGCCCACTGGTGGGGCATCGGGGCGGTGCTGCTGGCCTTCTCAGTTGTCCGGAATCTACCGTTCGGGGCCGTGCTCGCGCCGTGACATTCCGTATATCTCCCCACGTCCCGGCTGTCCGAGGAGTGGGACGGGCGTCAACCGGATGCGGGCCCTTCGCTCCGGTGCGGATACCATCGTCATGGCTGATCCTGGCCGATCGTCAACGTCACCGTCCTGGAAGGGGGCCGCTCGCGTGAGTGTGCTCGACGAGATCATCGAGGGCGTCCGCGCCGATCTGGCGGAGCGGCAGGCGCGGGTCGGCCTCGACGAGCTCAAGGAGCGCGCCGCCAAGGCGCCCCAGGCTCGGGACGGGGTCGCGGCCCTGCGCGGCGAAGGCGTCAAGGTCATCTGCGAGGTCAAGCGCTCCAGCCCGTCCAAGGGTGCGCTCGCGGCCATCGCGGACCCGGCGGCCCTCGCCGCCGACTACGAGGCGGGCGGCGCCGCCGTCATCTCCGTGCTCACCGAGGAGCGCCGCTTCGGCGGCTCGCTCGCCGACCTGGAGGCCGTCCGGGCCAAGGTCGACATCCCGGTGCTGCGCAAGGACTTCATCGTCACCGCGTACCAGCTGTGGGAGGCCCGGGCGTACGGGGCCGACCTGGCGCTCCTGATCGTCTCCGCCCTGGAGCAGTCCGCCCTGGTCTCGCTGATCGAGCGGGCCGAGTCCATCGGGCTCACCCCGCTGGTCGAGGTGCACGACGAGGACGAGGTCGAGCGGGCGGTCGACGCGGGCGCCCGGATCATCGGCGTCAACGCGCGCGACCTGAAGACCCTCAAGGTGGACCGCACCGTCTTCGAGCGCGTCGCCCCGGAGATCCCCTCGCACATCGTGAAGATCGCCGAGTCGGGTGTGCGCGGCCCGCACGACCTGATCGCGTACGCCAACGCCGGCGCGGACGCCGTCCTGGTCGGCGAGTCCCTGGTCACCGGCAAGGACCCCCGGGCGGCCGTCGCCGACCTGGTGGCCGCCGGCGCCCACCCGGCCCTGCGCCACGGACGGAACTGACCCCATGCCCATTGCCGCCCGTCTCGCCCCCGGCTGCCGCCCGCGCGGCTGCCGCGCTCCGGCGCGCCGGGTGCACGGGCGGCGGGTGCGATACGTGATCGGCGACGAGCCGGGCCAGGTCAACGGGATGCGATGGCGCGGTGCCCTGAGCGCCGCTTGAGCCGCGCCCCATAGGGGCGCGGGGAACTGCGCGACCGGCCCACGACGGCCTGTAGTCGCGCACTCACCTCACCGCAGCGGCGCCTGGGCGCACTCGTGACCACACGCCAACCCAGGACCGGGGCCAAGGCGCCCCGGGGAGGTATCCCCATGTCCCACGAGTTCTTCATCCCCGACCCCGAGGGTCACGTACCCAGCCCCGAGGGCTACTTCGGCGCGTTCGGCGGCAAGTTCATCCCCGAGGCGCTGGTCGCCGCCGTGGACGAGGTCGCCGTCGAGTACGAGAAGGCCAAGGCCGACCCCGCCTTCGCCGCCGAGCTCAACGACCTCATGGTCAACTACACCGGCCGCCCGAGCGCCCTCACCGAGGTGCCCCGGTTCGCCGAGCACGCGGGCGGCGCCCGGGTCTTCCTCAAGCGCGAGGACCTGAACCACACCGGCTCGCACAAGATCAACAACGTGCTCGGCCAGGCGCTGCTCACCAAGCGCATGGGCAAGACCCGCGTCATCGCCGAGACCGGCGCGGGCCAGCACGGCGTCGCCACCGCGACCGCCTGCGCCCTCTTCGGGCTTGAGTGCACCATCTACATGGGCGAGGTCGACACCCAGCGCCAGGCGCTGAACGTCGCCCGGATGCGGATGCTCGGCGCCGAGGTCATCCCCGTGAAGTCCGGCAGCCGCACCCTGAAGGACGCCATCAACGAGGCGTTCCGCGACTGGGTCGCCAACGTGGACCGCACGCACTACCTGTTCGGCACGGTCGCGGGCCCGCACCCGTTCCCGGCCATGGTCCGCGACTTCCACCGGGTCATCGGTGTCGAGGCCCGCCGTCAGATCCTGGAGCGCGCCGGACGGCTCCCGGACGCGGCCGTGGCCTGCGTCGGCGGCGGCTCCAACGCCATCGGGCTGTTCCACGCCTTCATCCCGGACGCGGACGTCCGTCTGATCGGCTGCGAGCCCGGCGGGCACGGCATCGAGACCGGCGAGCACGCGGCGACCCTGACGGCGGGCGAGCCGGGCATCCTGCACGGCTCGCGCTCGTACGTGCTCCAGGACGACGAGGGCCAGATCACCGAGCCCTACTCGATCTCGGCCGGTCTGGACTACCCGGGCATCGGGCCCGAGCACTCCTACCTCAAGGACACCGGCCGCGCCGAGTACCGCGCGGTCACCGACGACGCGGCCATGCAGGCCCTGCGGCTGCTCTCGCGCACCGAGGGCATCATCCCGGCGATCGAGTCCGCGCACGCGCTCGCGGGCGCCCTCGAAGTCGGCCGCGAGCTCGGCAAGGACGGGCTGCTCCTGGTCAACCTCTCCGGGCGCGGCGACAAGGACATGGACACGGCGGCCCGCTACTTCGGGCTGTACGACAACGGGGCCGAGGGGGACGCGAAGTGAGCGGGAACGTGACTCTGCTGAGCGACACCCTCGCCAAGGCGAAGGCCGAGGACCGGGCCGCGCTCATCGCCTATCTGCCGGCCGGGTTCCCGACCGTCGACGGCGGCATCGACGCGGTCAAGGCCGTCTTCGAGGGCGGCGCGGACGTGGTCGAGGTCGGCCTTCCGCACAGCGACCCGGTCCTTGACGGGCCGGTCATCCAGACCGCCGACGACATCGCCCTCAAGGGCGGGGTGAAGATCGCCGACGTGCTGCGCACGGTCCGCGAGGCCCACGCGGCCACCGGCAAGCCGGTGCTGGTGATGACGTACTGGAACCCCATCGACCGGTACGGCGTGGAGCGCTTCACCGCCGAGCTGGCCGAGGCGGGCGGCGCCGGCTGCATCCTGCCCGACCTGCCGGTCCAGGAGTCCGCGCTGTGGCGCGAGCACGCCGACAAGCACGGCCTCGGCACGGTCTTCGTGGTCGCGCCCAGCAGCAGGGACGAGCGGCTCGCGCAGATCACCGCGGTGGGCTCCGGCTTCGTGTACGCGGCGTCCCTGATGGGCGTCACCGGCACGCGCGCGTCGGTCGGCGCGCAGGCCGAGGACCTGGTGCGGCGCACCCGGGCCACCACCGGCCTGCCCGTCTGCGTCGGCCTCGGCGTGTCCAACGCGGAGCAGGCCCAGGAGGTCGCGGCCTTCTCCGACGGAGTGATCGTCGGCTCGGCGTTCGTCCAGCGGATGCTGGACGCGCCGGACCACGCGAGCGGGCTCGCCGCCGTGCGCGCCCTCGCGGGTGAACTCGCGCAGGGCGTACGCCGTACGCCGTAAGGGTGTAGGCCGAGCCGCAACGCTCCGTAACCCCGCCCGAGTAGGGCGGACCCGGACCGCGTTAGCTCGTACGGGTGGATATGGGACCGGGGAGGCACGTGGGTGCCTCCCCGGTTCGTTGCTGCGGGTGTGAGCGAGAAGAACCAAGAAGGCAAGAGAACGGCCCGCGAGCGGCTGGCCCAGGAGCGCGAGCGGCAGCGGTCCCAGGACCGCCGCAGACGCACGATGATCGTCGCCGGGGCGGTGGTGTGCGTCCTCGGGCTGGCCGCCGTGATCGGCGTGATCGCGGCCAACACCAAGAGCGACGGCAAGAAGAGCACGGCGGGCCCGCTGCTCGCGCCCGCAGGCGCCGAGGGCAAGGACAAGCTGGCCATCCCGGTGGGCGCCGCCGACGCGCCGTCCACGCTCACGGTCTGGGAGGACTTCCGCTGCCCGGCCTGCGCCGCGTTCGAGAACAGCTTCCGGGCCACGATCCACGAGCTGGAGGGCAGCGGACAGATCCGCGTCCAGTACCACCTCGCCACCCTGATCGACCGCAACCTCGGCGGCAACGGCTCGCTGCACGCGGCGAACGCGGCGGGCTGCGCACAGGACGCCGGGAAGTTCTCGGCGTACCACGACGTGCTCTACAGCAACCAGCCCAAGGAGACGGACGACGCGTTCGCGAAGAACAGCAAGCTGATCGAGCTGGCCCAGAAGGTCCCCGGCCTCGACACGGTCGGCTTCCGCTCCTGTGTGGAGGAGGGCAAGCACGACAGCTGGGTCGGCAAGTCCAACGACGCCTTCCAGAACGGCGGCTTCAGCGGCACGCCGACGGTCCAGCTGAACGGGGAGTCGGTCTTCCCGCAGAAGGGCAGCGAGCAGATCAGCCCGGCGAACCTGAAGAAGTGGGTCGTCGAGGCGAACAAGGGCAAGCAGCCGGGGACGGTTTCGCCGTCGCAGCCGGGGGCGTCGGCTCAGAGTTCGCCGCCGGCGGGCGCGCCCGCCGCGTCCGGGGCGCCGAAGCCGAAGTCCGCGCACACGCCGGGGGCGGCCCCGAAGAAGGCCCCGGCCCCGGGCCCGGCGCATCCGGGGGCCCCGGCGGCCCACGCGGGAGCGGGTGCGGGAAGCGCGACCGGGTCCGGGGCGGGGACGGGAGCGGGGGCGGCTCCGGCTCCCGCGGCCCCTTAGGCCCCTGCCGTACCGCTCGTTACTCATAAGTTGCCGGGTGGGTGGTCCGACCGCCCGCCCGGCAAGGTAGCGTCGACCCTGCCATGAACCTCGCCTTCATTCCCAGCCCGTCGACCGGCGTGATCCATCTCGGACCGATCCCGCTGCGCGGCTACGCCTTCTGCATCATCATCGGTGTCTTCATCGCCGTCTGGTACGGCAACAAGCGCTGGATCGCCCGGGGCGGCAGAGCCGGCACCGTGGCCGACATCGCCGTCTGGGCGGTGCCCTTCGGCCTCGTCGGCGGCCGGCTCTACCACGTCATCACCGACTACCAGCTGTACTTCAGCGACGGTGAGGACTGGGTCGACGCCTTCAAGATCTGGCAGGGCGGGCTCGGCATCTGGGGCGCGATCGCGTTCGGCGCGGTGGGCGCGTGGATCGGCTGCCGCCGCCGGGGCATCCCGCTGCCGGCCTGGGCCGACGCGCTGGCCCCCGGCATCGCCTTCGCCCAGGCCGCGGGCCGCTGGGGCAACTGGTTCAACCAGGAGCTGTACGGCAAGCCCACCGACGTGCCGTGGGCGCTGAAGATCACCGAGGGCACCAACCGGGTCGCGGGCACCTACCACCCGACCTTCCTGTACGAGTCGCTGTGGTGCCTCGGCGTCGGCTTCCTCGTCATCTGGGCGGACCGCCGCTTCAAGCTGGGCCACGGCCGGGCGTTCGCGCTGTACGTCGCGGCGTACTGCGTGGGGCGCGGCTGGATCGAGTACATGCGGGTCGACGAGGCCCACCACGTGCTGGGGCTGCGTCTCAACGACTGGACCGCGATCACCGTCTTCGTGCTCGCCGTGACGTACATCGTGATCTCTTCGCGGGTGCGGCCGGGGCGGGAAGAGGTCGTCGAGCCGAGCTCCGCGGAGTCCGCTGACGCGGAGGGCGAGCCGGAGTCAGGGGATGCGCCGTCCGACGAGGTCGAGAAGTCGGTGCCGTCCGAGAACGGGTCGACGAGCAAGAGCTGAAGCTTCGCCCGGGCCAGGTGTTTGTCTGCAGGCTGTATGTGGCTGGTCGCGCAGTTCCCCGCGCCCCTAAATGCGCCCCTCCGGGGCGCCCCTATAGGGGCGCGGGGAACTGCGCGACCAGCCCCCACAGGGCCGCAGACGACAGCGCACCCCCGCTCAGGGGTACGGGCGGTGGGCCAGGGACAGCGTCCTCCTCGCCGCCTCCACCACCGCCGCGTCCACGAAACGCCCGTCCGGCAGTGCCAGGGCGCCCCCGTCCGTGGGGGACGCCGTGAGGATCTCCTCCGCTGCCGCGACCTCCGACGGCGGTGGCAGATAGGCGCGTTCGATCACCGGCAGCTGTGCCGGGTGGATCGCCGCGCGGCCCAGGAAGCCCAGCGAGCGGCCGTGGGCGCAGGACGCGGCCAGGCCCGTCAGGTCGCTGATGTGCCGGTACACCGACTGGGCGGGCGGGGCCAGGCCCGCCGCCCTCGCGGCCACCACGACGCGGCTGCGCGGCCAGTCCAGGCCCGACTCGTTGCGTACGCCCAGATCGGCGCAGAGGTCCGCCTCGCCGAGCGCGATGCCCCGCACCGCCGGATGGGCGGCGGCGATCGTGTACGCGTGCTCCACTCCCAGGGCGCTCTCCAGGAGCGGGTGGAGGGGGACGCCGGGGGCCAGGGCCGCGATGCGCTGGACCTGGAAGGCATGGGTGACCTTGGGCAGGCGCAGGCCCGACAGGCCCGGGAGCCCGGCCAGGGTCCGTACGTCCTCCTCCGTGGCGACCCTGACGTGGACCGGTGTGGACAGCGAGGTGGCGAGCAGCTCCGCCGTCGCCGCCCGGGCGTACTCCTTGCGGCCCGGCGCCACCGCGTCCTCCAGGTCCACGATCACCACGTCCGCGCCCGCCGACAGCGCCTTCTCGACCACTTGCGGCCGGTCGCCGGGGGCGTACAGCCAGGTCAGCGGGATCCTCGTCACAGGGCGCCCGTCCCGCGCAGCGCGGTGATCTCCTGGGCGGACAGGCCGAGTTCGGTCAGGACCGCGTCCGTGTCCGCGCCGTGCGGGCGGCCCGCCCAGCGGATCGCGCCCGGGGTCTCGGAGAGCCGGAAGAGGACGTTCTGCATCCGGACCGGGCCCAGCTCCGGGTCGTCGACCGTGGTGAGCGTGTCGAGCGCGCGGTACTGGGGGTCCGTCATCACCTCGCGGATGTCGTAGATCGGCGCGATCGCCGCCTCCGCCTTCTCGAACGCCGCCATCGCCTCCTCACGGGTGCGCCGCCCGATCCAGCCGCCCACCGCCTCGTCCAGCTCGTCCGCGTGCTCGGCCCGCCCCGAGCCGGTGGCGAACCACGGCTCGGTGATCAGCTCCGGGCGCCCCACGAGCCGCATCACCCGCTCGGCGACCGACTGGGCCGAGGTGGAGATGGCGAGCCAACTGCCGTCCGCCGTACGGTAGGTGTTGCGCGGGGCGTTGTTGCGGGAGCGGTTGCCGGTGCGCGGCTGGACGTAGCCGAGCTGGTCGTACCAGATGGGCTGGGGGCCGAGGACGGTCAGGATCGGCTCGATGATCGCCATGTCGATCACCTGCCCGCGCCCGGTGGTGGTGCGCGCGGTGATCGCGGTCAGTACGGCGTACGCGGTGGCCAGCGCGGCGATCGAGTCCGCGAGGCCGAACGGGGGCAGCGTCGGCGGGCCGTCCGGCTCGCCGGTGACGGCGGCGAAGCCACTCATCGCCTCGGCGAGAGTGCCGAAGCCGGGGCGGTGGGCGTACGGGCCGCACTGGCCGAACCCGGTGACCCGGGCCAGTACCAACTGGTCGTTGGCGGCGGCCAGTTCGGGCCAGCCCAGGCCCCAGCGCTCCAGGGTGCCCGGGCGGAAGTTCTCGATGATCACATCGGTGGAGGCGGCGAGCCGGAGCAGGGTCTCGCGGCCGCCCGGCGTGGACAGGTCGAGGGTGATCGTCCGTTTGTTGCGGCCGAGCAGCTTCCACCAGAGCCCGACGCCGTCCTTGGCGGGGCCGTGGCCGCGCGAGGGGTCGGGGCGGCGGGGATGCTCGACCTTGATGACCTCGGCACCGAAGTCGCCGAGCATCGTCGCCGCGAGCGGTCCGGCGAACAGGGTGGCGAGGTCCAGGACCCGCAGTTGTTGCAGCGGAGTTGTCACCGGGTGGTTCCCTTTGCCGCCGCCGCGTCGATCTCCGCGCGGTACGGCATGGCGGCCACCGCGCCGGGCCGCTGGACCGAGAGCGCGGCGGCGTCCGACGCCCAGCCGAGCGCCTCGGGCATCGCCCGGCCCTCGCCCAGGGCGACGGCGAGCGCGCCGACGAACGTGTCGCCCGCGCCCGTCGTGTCGACCGCGGTCACCTCGGGGGCCGGGACCGCGACCGGGTCCTGGTCGCGCGCCGCGTACAGACTGCCGCGGGCGCCGAGCGTGACCACCACCTCGGGGACCAGCTCAAGGAGCGCGCGGGCGGCCGCCTTCGGGTCGTCGATGCCGGTGAGTGCGGCGGCCTCGTGCTCGTTGGCCACCAACAGGTCGGTGGCGGCGAGGAGTTCGGGCGGCAGGGGCTGGACGGGGGAGGGGGTGAGGACCGTCCGCACCCCGTGGCGCCGGGCCGCCTTGGCGCCCTCGACGACCGTGTCCAACGGCAGCTCCAACTGGAGCAGCAGCGACTCGGCGCCCGCGATCAGCGCCTCGTCGCCGGGGCCGAGGTGGGTGACGGAGGCGTTGGCGCCGGGGATGACGACGATCGCGTTGCCGCCGGTCGCGTCGACCACGATGTGGGCCGTACCGGACGGCCCCTCGGTGGTGCGCACGAGGTCGGTGTCGACGCCGGAGCCGTCGAGCGCGGCCCGCAGCCGTCCGCCGAACTCGTCCGTGCCGACCGCCCCGATCATCGCGACGTCGCCGCCCGCACGGGCCGCGGCGACGGCCTGGTTGGCGCCCTTGCCGCCGGGGATCGTACGGAAGTCGTGACCGGTGACGGTCTCGCCGCGGCGCGGGGCGGCCGTCACGTAGGCGACCAGGTCCATGTTGGTGCTGCCGAGCACCGCGATGCGCGTCATGCGCTCCGTACCTCCTGGGGGACGAGTTGTGCGGTCTGTTGAGCGGGTGCGTGTGCGGTCACTTGCGCGGTCGCTGGTGCGGTCGGTTCCGCCGCCAGTTCCGCCGTCAGTTCTGCGAGGGTGTCGAATCCGGTGCCGTCGAAGCCGGCGACGGTGGTGGCGAGGCGGTTCTTGAGCGGTGCGGTCCAGCGGGCGGGCAGCGCGTCCGGGTGCCCGGCGAGGAGTCCCGCGAGCGATCCGGCGGTGGCCCCGTTGGAGTCGGTGTCCCAGCCGCCGGACACCGCGCGGCAGATGGAGCCGGAGAAGTCGCCGTCGGCGTGGGTGAGGGCGGCGGCGAGCAGGGCGGCGTTGGGGACGGAGTGCACCCAGTGGTAGGCGCCGAGGGCCGTGTGCAGCCGGTCGACGACGGTGTCGAAGTCGCCCTCCTCGCGGGCGAGGCGGATCCCGAGGCGGACGGCCCCGGCCAGGCGGGAGCGCGGGGGGATCACGGCGAGACCGCCGTCGAGACAGGCGTGCACGTCGTACGCGCCGGTGGTGGCCATGGAGATCGCCGCGGCCGTGAACATGGCGCCGTACACGCCGTTGGCGGTGTGGGTGAGGGCGGCGTCGCGGTGCGCCTGCTCGGCGGCGGCCGCGGGGTCGCCCGGGTTGGTCCAGCCGTGGACGTCGGCGCGGATGGTGGCGCCGATCCACTCGCGGAACGGGTTGCGGTGGGTGGCGGTGTGCGGCGGCTCGATCCCGTCCAGGAGATTGCGGTACGCGATGCGCTCGGCGGTGAACGTACGCCCCGCCGGGAGCTCGTCCAGCCACAGCCGGGCCACGTCGGCGGTGGTGAAGGCGGGGCCGTGGCGCTGGAGGAGGAGCAGGCCGAGGAGCGGGTAGTTGAGGTCGTCGTCCTCGGGCATGCCGTCGATGTTCTCGGCGAGGGAGGTGGGGGCGGAGCGGCGGTTCCAGGGGTACGCGGCGGCCAGCTCGGCGGGGAGGCGGTGGGCGGTGAACCAGGTGTGGAGGGGCCAGTTGCCGGTGGCGCGGGCGATTGCGCGGATGCCGGTCAGCGGCAGCTTCTCCACGGGTTTGCCGAGCAGGCAGCCGACGGCTCGGCCCAGCCAGGCGGCGTGGAGGGCGTGAGTTTGCCCCTCCCCGCCCCTTCCCGCAACCCTCCGGGGGTGGGTGGGGGTAGGGGGAGGTGTTCCTGGGGGCTTCGCCCCCAGACCCCCGAGCGGGGGCTGCGCCCCCTGCACCCCGCTTGCGGGGCTGCGCCCCGGACCCCGGACGGGAGGGGTGGGTGGGTGGCTGGGGGCTTCGTCCCCGGGCCCCCGGGCGCGGCTGCGCCCCGGAACCCTGGCGGGGGCTTCGCCCCCTGCACCCCCTTCGGGCTTCCGCCCCGGGGTGGGTGGGTTGCTGGAGCCGTCGGGCCAGGTTGATGTCGTGGATCTGATCGCCTCGAAGTCCGTCGGTTCCCTGTCCGCCAACGGGGAAGGAACCTCTGCCAGTTCGTCCAACAGCTGGATCGCCAGGGCGCGCAACGCCGGAGGTGCCGGGGTCGAGGACGCGCCCGAAGGGCCGGGCGCTGTGCCGCCCGCCGTTGCCCAGCGTGCTTCGATCCCTCTCGCGTCGCGGCCGTCCTCCTTCGCCTGGCGGAGCTCGTGGGCGATGAGGTCCTCCGGCTGGACCCAGGTCAGGCGTAGGGGGGTCATCGGGTCAGCGCCTCGAAGGCCGTGCGGTGGGCGTCTTGGCGGGCGCGGTCCTTCGCGTACACCTCGCGCGTCACCTCGGTGAGGGCCCGCGCGGGGGCGTGCAGGTCCAGGCGGCTGGCCTCGGCGACCGGTTTGGCCCAGGCGGCGGGGATGGGGGCCTCGCCCCGGAGCGCGCCCGCCAGTGCGCCCGCCATCGTCGCGATGGAGTCGCAGTCCCGGCCGTAGTTCACCGCGCCGAGTACCGCCGTGCGGAAGTCGCCGTCGGCGACGAGCAGCATTCCCAGGGCGATCGGGAGCTCCTCGATGGCGTGCAGGCGGGACGGGCGGCGGGCGCCCAGGGACGGGGCGCGGTAGTCCGGGCCGACCGTGTCGAAGGGGGTGACCGCCGCCCGGAGGGGGGCGAGGGCCGACTCGAAGTCCGTGTGCCCGGACGCCGCTTCGGCCACCGCCTCGATCGCCGCACGCGTTCCGTCCTTTGCCAGGGACAGGCAGGTTTCCACGACACCCGCCGCCGTCGCGGCCGGGGCGCACGCCGCCGCCACCGCCGCCGCGAAGACGCCCGCAGCCTCCCGCCCGTACGAGGACTGGTGCGGGGCCGCCACCTCCAGGGCCTCCGTGTACGCCGCCGCCGGGTTGGCCGCGTTGACCAGGCCGACCGGTGCCATGTACATCGCGGCGCCGCAGTTGACGATGTTGCCGGTGCCCGCCTCGCGGGGGTCGACGTGGCCGTAGTGCAGCCGGGCCACGATCCACTTCTCGGCGAGGAAGACGCGGTGGAGGGGGATCGTCTCGGCTTCGAGTTCGGGGATCCAGAGCGGGCGGGAGATCAGGTCGGGGACGAGGTGGTCGGCGATCGCGTACGCGTCCAGGTGGTCGCGGACCCGCTCGTACACGCGGATCAGCGTGTGCGTCATCAAGGTGTCGTCGGTGATGTGTCCGTCGCCCTTGTGGTACGGGGCGATCGGCCGCGCCGTACGCCACTCGTCCCCGTGCCAGGGCCCGACGATGCCGTGGACGCGGCCGCCGTGCCGCTCCACGATCTGCTCCGGGGTGTAGCCCTCGACCGGGCCGCCGAGGGCGTCCCCGACGGCCGCGCCTACCAGGGCGCCGGTGATGCGGTCCTCAAGAGTGAGCGTCGCGTACGACGTCGTGAGCGTCATGCCGGAATTGTCCACCCTGGGCGGTCAGTTCGGGGTGGTTCGCGGTATTTTCGCGAAAAGCTCAGCCGCCCGGGGGGTGGCGCAGCGTGTCGGCGAGGAGCCCGGCGAGCTCCACGAGGTCGGTACCGGCCAGGCGTGGCAGGGCGCAGCCGGACAGGGTGCGGCAGGCGTCGAGCCAGGGGGCGGGGATCGAGGCGCCGCCGCCGAGCGCGCCGGTGAGCGCCCCGGCGAGGGCGGGCGCCGAGTCCGCGACCCGGGACAGACAGGCCGCGGCCGGGACCGCCTCGGCGACCGTGCCGCGCGAGGCGGTGGCGAGGGCGAGGGCGACGGGGACGGTCTCGGCCGCGGCGATCCCGTAGCTGTAGACGTGGTCCACGATCTGGTGCTCCAGGAGCGGCACCAGGGCGAACGCGCCCGCCGTGTCGTCGGCGAAGTCGTGCGCGAGCTTGACGGCGTGCTGGGCGTTGCGGCCGATCTCGGTGTCGGGCGGGAGTTCGTCGAGGGCGGCCGCAACGGCGTCCTCGACGCCGGCCCCGCCGAGCGCGGCCGCGACCGCCGCGGCGATGGCGCGGGCGCCGTGCACCCCGTCGCCGTCCTGGGTGTAGCGGGCGTCGAACTCGGCCAGTTCGGCGGCTTCCCGGGGCGCGCCGGGGTGGACGACGGCGAGGACCGCGGCGCGTACGCAGGCGGCGTCGTCGAAGTAGTGCGGGTTGTCGTGGCCGGTGGCGGGCGGGCGCAGGCCGGTGGCGAGGTTGCCGAGGCCCGCGCGTACGGAGATGCGGGCACGCAGCGGGAGCACCGCGGACTCGACCTCGGGGGCGCGCTCGGCGGCCGCGGCGACCTCGGCGGCGAGGAGGTTCCAGGCGCGGTCGACGGCGGCGCGGACGCGTCGGGCCGGGGTGAGGTGGGCGAGCAGGGGCTCGGCGGCGGTGAGCACGGTCTCGGCGGCGAACGCGGCCCACTCGGCGTCGTCCGACGGGCCCAGGCGCAGGGGTTCGGGGGGCTGGTTGAGGGCGATGGGGACGGGGAGGGTGGTGGTGGCGTTCTGCTCGGCGAAGGTGTCGAGTTCGCGGGTGAGTCTTCGGGTCCACTCGGGCATGCGGGCGGCGCGGTGCCTCGCGGCGGGCCACCCGGCGGCGTCGCCTGCGGCCAGGCCGAGGAGGAGGCCTTCGATGCGGTCGGCTTGGTGCGGCGATGGTGCGGGGTGCGCTTCGCGCCGGGATTCCCCCACCCCGCCCCTTCCCGAAACCCTCCGGGGGTGTGGGTGGGTTGACGTGAGTGGGTTTTCCCGGGGGCTTTGCCCCCCGGCCCCCAGCGGGGCCTGCGGCCCCTGCACCCCGCTCGGGGGCTGCGTCCCCGGACTCCCGCCCGGAAGCTGCGTCCCCGTACCCCCAGCTGAAACCTCGTCACCCATCACGCGCTCTCCTCTTCTTCCGGATCCGGCGTCAGCAAGTCCGCGATGTCCAGGACGTGGTAGCCGCGCATCTCGGGGAGGCAGCTGCCGCGGACCGGGCCGATCGCGGACGACCAGTCGGGGGGGATCGACGCGGCGCCGCCGTGCGCGCCTGCCAGGGCGCCCGCCACCGCCGCCGTCGTGTCCGCGTCGCGGCCCATGTTCACGGCCGTCAGGACCGATGCCGTGAAGTCGCCCCGGGCCGTGGCGAAGGCGCCGAAGGCCAGGGCGACCGCTTCGGGGGCCAGGTCCGTCCAGGGGTAGCCGCCGATCACGACCGCCGAGCGGACGGCCCGTTCGCCCTGGTCGGCCACCGCCACCGCGCGGCGCAGCGAGCGTGCGGTCCAGGAGTCCATCGGGATCACCGACAGGGCCGCCGCGATCACGGACGTGAGGCCCGCGCCCGTCATCGCCACCGCGACGCCCGCCGCCACCGCCTGGCCGCCGTAGATGCCCTCGCCCTCGTGGCTGACGCAGCCGTCGATCGCCACCAGCCGCGCCGCCTCCTTCGGCGCCCCCGCGGCGAAGACGCCGAAGGGGGCCGCGCGCATGGCCAGGCCGTCGCTCCAGGCGTGGCGGTGCTGGGCGGAGATGGGGGCGGCGAGACCCCGGCGGAGGTTCTCCAGGGTGCCGCGCTCGCTGAAGCCCGCGCCCCGGAACGGTCCTTCGTCGCGGTCCGCGATCCAGTGGTGCCAAGCGTGTTCGACGTGCGTGACGGTGAGCGCCGAGCCGTGCCGGGCGAGCAGCAGGCCCGAGAAGATGGCGTACTCCGTGTCGTCCGTACCCGCCGGGTCGTCGGAGACGAAGCCCTCGATCCGGCCCCAGCGGCGCCGGATCTCCGAGGGTTTGAGGTTCTCGGCGGGGGCTCCGAGCGCGTCCCCCACCGCCAGGCCCAGCAGCGCGCCTCTGGCTCGCTCGCGGATGGCCTCGGCTGTTCCCGGGCCGCTGGCGATCAACTCCATGGGAGGCCTTTCGACGTCGCCTGATCCTTCGCTTGATCTCTGCCACGCCGAACGAGCCAGGAGTCCATCTGTCACCCTCCCGCCACATGTGTGCAAGAGCGGACACGGATGAGCACGACACCCCTCTGACCTGGGTAAGTACGGCCTGCCTTGCTAGCGCGGGGCTTACATCGAGCGTAATTTCGACGAAGACGAGGGGGAGCGGGACGCGAGAGCCCGCTGCTGAACGCAAGGGGAGAGCTGTGTCCGTCATCAACACCGAAGCCGCGCTGCACGAGGCGCACCGGGACAACCACACGCACCGGGACGTCAACGGCGGCTGGCTGCGCCCCGCCGTCTTCGGCGCCATGGACGGGCTCGTCTCCAATCTGGCGTTGATGACGGGTGTCGCGGGCGGCGCCGTCTCGCAGCACACCATCATCGTCACCGGCCTCGCGGGCCTGGCCGCCGGAGCCTTCTCCATGGCCGCCGGCGAGTACACCTCCGTCGCCTCGCAGCGCGAGCTCGTCGAGGCCGAACTCGACGTCGAGCGCCAGCAGTTGCGCAAGCACCCGGTGGACGAGATGGAGGAGCTGGCCGAGCTGTACGTGTCGCGCGGCGTCGAGCCCGCGCTCGCCCGCGAGGTCGCCATGCAGCTCTCCCGCGACCCCGAGCAGGCGCTGGAGATCCACGCCCGCGAGGAGCTCGGCATAGACCCGGACGACCTGCCGTCGCCGACCGTCGCGGCCGTCTCGTCCTTCGGCTCGTTCGCGCTGGGCGCGATCCTGCCCGTACTGCCGTATCTGCTCGGCGCGAGTGCCCTGTGGCCCGCCGTGCTGCTCGCGCTGGTCGGTCTCTTCGCCTGCGGCGCCGTGGTCGCCAAGGTCACCGCGCGCTCGTGGTTGTTCAGCGGAATGCGCCAGCTGGCCCTGGGCGGCGCGGCCGCGGCCCTCACCTTCGGCCTTGGCTCGCTCTTCGGCACGGCGGTGGGCTGACCGGGACCCGGCCCCCTGGGCCCCCCGGCCCCTCTCCTCCCGCAAGGCCCGCCAGGACGTACCCCCGTCCGGGCGGGCCTTCGCCGTGCGGGCGCGCGAGTCCGGGGTCACCATGTGACCTACGTCCTGCGCGGGATCGTCCCGGCGCCCGTAGAATGCGGGAGTATGCAGGACCCCACATAACTAGTCGTTACTCGGCGGTTTCGCATCTTTGAACACCGGGCATAGGCCGTACACACTCCGCCGACGCAGGCAATGAAGCCTGCCCCGGAAGGCATGGCGATCGCCGCCCGAGTGTCCGCATGCTGGAACGGACTATCCGGTTCCCGAGATCCGTCCCATCATGTAACCTGCACGAAATTTCGCAGAGGGCCAACGTCGTCCCTCGGCTATTCATATGCCACGACGACGACGGGAGAGCCGATGCGTTCCGACGCCTGGTCGCCCATGGACGGTCGACCCGCCCCGCAGGGGATGTACGACCCCCGTAACGAACACGACGCCTGCGGTGTCGGGTTCGTGGCCACCCTGACCGGTGAGGCCAGCCATGAGCTGGTCGAGCAGGCGCTGACCGTACTGCGCAATCTCGAACACCGGGGTGCCACCGGCTCCGAGCCGGACTCCGGTGACGGCGCCGGCATCCTGCTCCAGGTGCCGGACGCGTTCCTGCGCGAGGTCACCTCCTTCGAGCTGCCCGAGGCCGGTGCGTACGCCGTCGGCATCGCCTTCCTGCCCGTCGAGGACAACGCCTCGGCCGTGGCGAAGATCGAGGCCATCGCCGCCGAGGAGGGCCTGGACGTCCTCGGCTGGCGCGAGGTGCCCGTCACGCCCGAGCTGCTCGGCAACGGCGCCCGCGCCACCATGCCCGCCTTCCGGCAGATCTTCGTCGCCGACAGCACGTCCACCGGCATCGCGCTGGACCGCAAGGGCTTCGTCCTGCGCAAGCGCGCCGAGCGCGAGGCCGGGGTGTACTTCCCCTCGCTCTCCGCCCGGACGATCGTCTACAAGGGCATGCTCACCACCGGGCAGCTGGAGCCGTTCTTCCCGGACCTCTCCGACCGCCGGTTCGCCACCGCCGTCGCGCTGGTCCACTCGCGCTTCTCGACGAACACCTTCCCCTCCTGGCCGCTCGCCCACCCGTACCGCTTCGTCGCGCACAACGGCGAGATCAACACGGTCAAGGGCAACCGCAACTGGATGGTGGCCCGCGAGTCGCAGCTGGTCACCGAGCTGTTCGGGGAAGGCCGGGACGCCAAGGACCTGGAGCGGATCTTCCCGGTCTGTACGCCGGACGCCTCCGACTCCGCCTCCTTCGACGAGGTGCTGGAACTCCTCCACCTCGGCGGGCGCTCGCTGCCGCACTCCGTCCTGATGATGGTTCCCGAGGCGTGGGAGAACCACGACTCGATGGACCCGGACCGGCGCGCCTTCTACCAGTACCACGCCACGATGATGGAGCCCTGGGACGGCCCGGCCTGCGTCACCTTCACCGACGGCACCCAGGTCGGCGCGGTCCTCGACCGCAACGGTCTGCGCCCGGGCAGGTACTGGGTGACGGACGACGGACTCGTGGTCCTGTCGTCCGAGGTCGGCGTGCTCGACATCGACCCCGCGAAGGTCGTCCGCAAGGGGCGGCTGCAGCCCGGCAAGATGTTCCTCGTCGACACCGCCGAGCGGCGCATCATCGAGGACGACGAGATCAAGGCGGCGCTGGCCGCCGAGAAGCCGTACAAGGAGTGGCTGGAAACCGGCGAGATCGAGCTGGAGGACCTGCCCGAGCGCGAGCACATCGTGCACACGCACGCCTCGGTCACCCGCCGCCAGCAGACCTTCGGCTACACCGAGGAAGAGCTGCGCGTCATCCTCGCGCCGATGGCCCGCACCGGCGGCGAGCCGCTCGGCTCGATGGGCACGGACTCGCCGATCGCGGCCCTCTCCGAGCGCCCCCGGCTGCTCTTCGACTACTTCACCCAGCTGTTCGCGCAGGTCACCAACCCGCCGCTGGACGCCATCCGCGAGGAGCTCGTCACCTCGCTGCGCTCCTCGCTCGGCCCGCAGGGCAATCTGCTCGACCCGACCGCCGCGTCCTGCCGCAGTGTCACGCTGCCCTTCCCGGTGATCGACAACGACGAGCTGGCGAAGCTGATACACATCAACGCCGACGGCGACATGCCGGGGATGAAGGCCGCCACGCTCTCCGGCCTCTACCGGGTCTCCGGCGGCGGCGCCGCGCTCGCCGAGCGCATCGAGGCCATCCGGGCCGAGGCCGACGCCGCCATCGAGGACGGCGCCCGACTGATCGTCCTCTCCGACCGGCACTCCGACGCCGAGCACGCGCCGATCCCGTCGCTGCTGCTCACCGCCGCCGTCCACCACCACCTCATCCGTACGAAGCAGCGCACCCAGGTGGGTCTGCTCGTCGAGGCCGGTGATGTGCGCGAGGTGCACCACGTCGCGCTGCTCATCGGCTACGGCGCCGCGGCCGTCAACCCGTACCTGGCGATGGAGTCCGTCGAGGACCTGGTCCGCGCGGGCACCTTCATCGAGGGCCTGGAGCCCGAGCAGGCCATCCGCAACCTGATCTACGCGCTCGGCAAGGGCGTCCTCAAGGTGATGTCCAAGATGGGCATCTCGACCGTCGCCTCCTACCGGGGCGCCCAGGTCTTCGAGGCCGTCGGCCTCGACGAGGAGTTCGTCGGCACGTACTTCATCGGCACCGCCACCAAGATCGGCGGCGCCGGCATCGACGTCGTCGCCAAGGAGGTCGCCGCCCGGCACGCCAAGGCGTACCCCGTCTCCGGCATCGCGGCCACCCACCGCGCCCTGGAGATCGGCGGCGAGTACCAGTGGCGCCGCGAGGGCGAGCCGCACCTGTTCGACCCGGAGACGGTCTTCCGCCTCCAGCACGCCACCCGCGGCCGCCGGTACGACATCTTCAAGAAGTACACCGAGCGCGTGAACGAGCAGTCCGAGCGGCTGATGACGCTCCGCGGGCTCTTCGGCTTCTCCTCGGACCGCCCCTCGATCTCCATCGACGAGGTCGAGCCGGTCTCCGAGATCGTCAAGCGCTTCTCCACGGGCGCCATGTCGTACGGCTCGATCTCGCGCGAGGCGCACGAGACGCTCGCCATCGCCATGAACCAGCTGGGCGGCAAGTCCAACACCGGTGAGGGAGGCGAGGACCCGGACCGTCTGTACGACCCGGCGCGCCGCTCCTCCATCAAGCAGGTCGCCTCCGGCCGCTTCGGTGTGACCTCCGAGTACCTGGTCAACGCGGACGACATCCAGATCAAGATGGCGCAGGGCGCCAAGCCCGGCGAGGGCGGCCAGCTGCCCGGCCACAAGGTCTACCCGTGGGTCGCCAAGACCCGGCACTCCACCCCGGGCGTCGGCCTCATCTCGCCGCCGCCGCACCACGACATCTACTCCATCGAGGATCTGGCCCAGCTGATCCACGACCTCAAGAACGCCAACCCGGCGGCACGTATCCACGTGAAGCTGGTCTCCGAGGTCGGTGTCGGCACGGTCGCCGCGGGTGTCTCCAAGGCGCACGCGGACGTCGTCCTCATCTCCGGCCACGACGGCGGCACGGGCGCTTCTCCTCTGACGAGTCTCAAGCACGCGGGCGGCCCCTGGGAGCTCGGCCTCGCCGAGACCCAGCAGACCCTGCTGCTCAACGGCCTGCGCGACCGGATCGTGGTGCAGACGGACGGCCAGCTCAAGACCGGCCGTGACGTGATCATCGCCGCGCTGCTCGGCGCCGAGGAGTTCGGTTTCGCGACCGCGCCGCTCGTCGTCTCCGGCTGCGTCATGATGCGCGTCTGCCACCTGGACACCTGCCCGGTCGGCATCGCCACCCAGAACCCGGTGCTGCGCGACCGGTTCTCCGGCAAGGCCGAGTACGTCGTCAACTTCTTCCAGTTCATCGCCGAAGAGGTCCGCGAGCTCCTCGCCGAGCTCGGTTTCCGTACGATCGAGGAGGCCGTCGGCCACGCCGAGCTCCTCGACACCAGCCGCGCGGTGCGCCACTGGAAGGCGCAGGGCCTCGACCTGGACGCGCTCTTCTACGTGCCCGAGCTGCCCGAGGGCGCGGTGCGCCACGCCCGGGTCGAGCAGGACCACGGCCTGGCGAAGGCGCTCGACAACGAGCTCATCGAGCTCGCCGCCGACGCGCTGGGCGCCGCCTCCGCCGAGGCCGCCCAGCCGGTCCGCGCCCAGATCGCGATCCGCAACATCAACCGGACCGTCGGCACCATGCTCGGCCACGAGGTGACCAAGAAGTTCGGCGGTGCGGGCCTGCCCGACGACACCATAGACGTCACCTTCACCGGCTCGGCCGGCCAGTCCTTCGGCGCCTTCCTCCCGCGCGGTGTGACGCTGCGCCTGGAGGGCGACGCCAACGACTACGTCGGCAAGGGCCTCTCCGGCGGCCGCGTGATCGTCCGCCCGGACCGGGGCGCCGACCACCTCGCCGAGTACTCGACCATCGCGGGCAACACCATCGCGTACGGCGCGACCGGCGGCGAGCTGTTCCTGCGCGGCCGCACCGGCGAGCGGTTCTGCGTCCGCAACTCCGGCGCCCTGGTGGTCTCGGAGGGCGTGGGCGACCACGGCTGCGAGTACATGACCGGCGGCCACGCGGTGGTCCTGGGCGAGACCGGGCGCAACTTCGCGGCCGGTATGTCCGGCGGCATCGCGTACGTGATCGACCTCGACCCGAACCACGTCAACTCCGGCAACCTGGCGGCGGTCGAGGCCCCCTCGGCGGCCGACAAGCAGTGGCTGCACGACGTCGTGCGCCGCCACCAGGAGGAGACCGGCTCCACGGTCGCCGAGAAGCTGCTCGCCGACTGGCCCGTCGCGGCGGAGCGCTTCAGCAAGATCATCCCGTCCACGTACAAGGCAGTGCTCGCCGCCAAGGAAGCCGCTGAGCTCGCCGGTCTCTCCGAGCAGGAGACCACCGAGAAGATGATGGAGGCGGCGACCAATGGCTGACCCCAAGGGCTTTCTCACCACCGGTCGCGAGGTCGCCCAGACCCGCCCCGTGGCCGAGCGCGTCAAGGACTGGAACGAGGTCTACGTTCCCGGCTCGCTGCTGCCGATCATCAGCAAGCAGGCCGGGCGCTGCATGGACTGCGGCATCCCGTTCTGCCACAACGGCTGTCCGCTGGGGAACCTGATCCCCGAGTGGAACGACTACGCCTACCGCGAGGACTGGTCGGCGGCCTCCGAGCGGCTGCACGCCACCAACAACTTCCCGGAGTTCACCGGGCGGCTGTGCCCGGCTCCCTGCGAGTCGGCGTGCGTGCTCGGCATCAACCAGCCCGCCGTCACCATCAAGAACGTCGAAGTCTCCATCATCGACAAGGCGTGGGACAGCGGCGACGTCACCCCGCAGCCGCCGGAGCGGCTCTCCGGCAAGACCGTCGCGGTCATCGGCTCGGGCCCGGCGGGCCTGGCCGCCGCCCAGCAGCTGACCCGGGCCGGTCACACGGTGGCGGTGTACGAGCGCGCCGACCGCATCGGCGGCCTCCTGCGCTACGGCATCCCCGAGTTCAAGATGGAGAAGGTGCACATCAACCGCCGCATCGAGCAGATGCGCGCGGAGGGCACCAAGTTCCGCACCGAGGTCGAGATCGGCCGCGACATCGACGCGGCGAAGCTGCGCAGGCGCTACGACGCGGTGGTCATCGCGGCCGGCGCCACGGTCTCCCGCGACCTGCCGGTCCCCGGCCGCGAGCTGGGCGGCATCCACTTCGCCATGGAGTACCTGCCGCTGGCGAACAAGGTGCAGGAGGGCGACTTCGTGGCGCCGCCGCTCACCGCCGAGGGCAAGCACGTCGTCGTGATCGGCGGCGGTGACACGGGCGCGGACTGCGTGGGCACCGCCCACCGCCAGGGCGCGGCCTCGGTCACCCAGCTGGAGATCATGCCGCAGCCGAGCGAGGACCGGCCGACCGGCCAGCCCTGGCCGACCTTCCCGATGCTCTACAAGGTCACCTCGGCCCACGAGGAGGGCGGCGAGCGGGTCTACTCGGTCTCCACCACCCACTTCGAGGGCGACGAGGACGGCAACGTCCAGTTCCTGCACCTGGTCGAGGTCGAGTTCGTCGACGGCAAGCTGACCCAGAAGCCGGGCACCGAGCGGAAGATCCCCGCGCAGCTGGTCACCCTCGCCATGGGCTTCACCGGCACCGACCAGGCCAACGGCCTGGTCCAGCAGTTCGGCCTGAAGCTCGACGAGCGCGGCAACGTCGCACGCGACGCGGACTTCGCGACCAATGTCGACGGAGTGTACGTGGCCGGTGACGCGGGCCGCGGCCAGTCCTTGATCGTCTGGGCGATCGCGGAGGGCCGTTCGGCAGCACGTGGTGTGGACCGGTACCTTACGGGGAGGAGCGCACTGCCCGCCCCGATCCGTCCGACGGACCGGGCGCTGACGGTCTAGTCCGCTCCACCCAAATCGTTCCGTACAACGGTGTACGGGCTGCGCCGGATCGGGGGGATACCCCGGACCCCCGCAGCGCGGCGCCTGCCCCACTGTCCCCGACCGGACGACTGGGCGGGCGCCGCGGCGCGTCACCCCTTGCGGCCCTCGGCCCGCAGCTCCCGGAACTCCACCCGCGCGTCCTCCGTGTACGCCCCCAGGGCGCCCTGGAGGTAGGGGCGCTCGGTGTCCGTGAAGTTGGCGAGGCCCGCCGTGTCCACGGCCACCCGGAGGTGGCCGCCCTCCTGCTGGACCCGGACCGTGTACCCCTTGCCGACCGGGAAGCCCCGCTCGCCTGTCGCCAGGAAGCGCTGGCCGCCGGGGTAGGCGGGATCGCGCTTGCCCAGTTCCCAGCCGTTGGGCTTGAGGGTCATGTAGTAGAAGTGCTCCGGGTCGGTGTACGCCCACACCAGCCAGGCCACCTCCCAGGTGTTCGGCGCCGGGGTGCGCAGCTGCTCGACCGTACGCATCCGGGCCTCGTAGCGGACGTCGCCGTACACGGCCCGGCTCACCACGAGGCCCGCGTGGGTGGTGCCGGGGTCGGTGGCCCGCCGCGGGGCAAGGTCCAGGGCGTCGTCGTCCCCCGTGTTGACGCCGTGGCCGTTGAACACCGACTGCCAGCGGCCGTGTGCCGTGCCGTCGGCCCAGGGTTCGCGCGGCGCCGGGCCCCCGTCGGCCACGCACCTGCTCAGCCCGAAGGCCCCGGCCGCCAGCAGGGCGGCGGCCAGGACCAGGGCGGTGGCTCTGCGTCTGCGGCCACCGGGCCCGGCCGGCGGGTCCGGACGCCGCAGACGCGGGGCTGTCGTCATGCCGTCGAGTATGGACCCGGTCCGCCGCTCGTGGGGCGCGCAGGCAGCAAGGGCACGGGGGCGGACGGGACTTCGGCCGCGAAGTCCTCGGTGAGCTGGGTGACGATCCGGGCGGTCGCGCCGCCGTCCCCGTACGGATTGCCCGCCGTCGCCATCCGCCGGTACGCGCCGGGGTCGTCGAGGAGCGCGGCCGCCGCGCTCACGATCGCCTCCGGATCCGTGCCGATGAGCCGGGCCGCCCCGACCTCCACCGCCTCCGGCCGCTCGGTGGTGGTCCGCAGCACCAGTGCGGGCTTGCCGAGGCTGGGCGCCTCCTCCTGGATGCCGCCGGAGTCGGTCAGCACGAGGTCGCAGCCCGCGAGCGTGGCCGTGAAGTCCGGGTAGTCCAGCGGCTCGACCAGGGTGATGCCGGGTTGGCCGGTAAGCGGCAGCAGTGCCTCGCGCACCGCCGGGCTCTTGTGCAGCGGGATCACGATCTCCACGTCGCCCCGCTCGGCGAGCCGGCCCAGCGCCCGGCCCATCGCACGCATCCGGGCGCCCTGGTTCTCCCGGCGGTGCAGGGTGACCAGGATCCGCCGCCGCGCGGTGCGGAACGCGCACTGCCCGAGCCCCTCGGCGAGCGCCCAGTGGAGGTTGTCGATGACGGTGTTGCCGGTGGTGAAGATCTGGCCCTCGGGGATGCCCTCGGCCCGCAGATGCCGGGCGGCGCGCTCGGTGGGGGCGAAGTGCCAGCGCGCGATCCGCCCGATGAGGCAGCGGTTGAGCTCCTCGGGGAACGGGTTGTCCAGGACCCCGGTGCGCAGCCCCGCCTCCACGTGCGCGACGGGGATGCGCTCGTAGAACGCGGCGAGCGCCCCGGCCAGCGCGGTCGTCGTGTCGCCCTGGACCACCACCAGGTCGGGCCGCTCCCTGCGCAGGAGCTGGCCGAGCCCCTCCACCAGACGGGACGTCAGATCGGAGAGCTGCTGGCGGTTGCGCATCACGTCGAGGGCGTGGCGGACGTCGACCCCCAGGAGCCCCAGCATCTGGTGGAGCATCTCGCGGTGCTGGCCGGTGGTCACGACGACCGGCTCGAACTCCGTACCGCCGGCCAGCGCCCGGGCGAGCGGCGCCAGTTTGATCGCCTCGGGCCGGGTCCCGAGCACCAGCATGGCCCGTACGGGCGCGGCGGAAGGAAACGCGGACATGGCAGACATAGGTCCCCCCTATGACAAGGACGAGCACGATGAGAGAAGTGAGAGATGCGCCTATGAGCCCCGGCGCGGGGTCGCCGCTCAGGTGCGGGCGGTCTTGAGCCAGGTGGTCTTGCCGGTCGCCATCCGCCACAGCCCCATCCATCCGGCGGCGAACCAGATGTAGCCGTAGAACACGAAGACGTGGGCGACAAGCACCGACCGCACGAGCCCCAACTCCCGCTCGCGCTTGGCGTACACGAAGCCGTACGCGTACGCGGCGGTGAAGGAGAGCACGTACGGGCCGAGCAGCCACATCGGTGACACCAGCGCCCTGCCCGCCTCGACGGAGGCGAGGACCGTGCCGCCGAGGGCGACCAGGAAGGACAGCGGCAGCAGCGAGGTGAGCAGGATCAGCACCGGGCTGGAGAGGTGGTACAGCAGGTCGAGCGCCGGGCGGGTCGGGACCTCCCGCAGGATGAGCGGGACGAGTCCGGCCGACTGGAGGTGGCCCTGGAACCAGCGGGATCGCTGCCGTACCAGGCGCCGCAGGGTGAGGACGGCCTGCTGGGAGACCGAGGCCGAGGTGCAGTGCTGGGTGACCCAGCCCTTGGCGATCAGCCGTACGCCGAGGTCCAGGTCCTCGGTGAGGCTGTCGCTCCAGGGGCCGCCGGGCCCCAGGGTGTGGAGCGCCGACAGCCGCATGAACTGGCCGTTGCCGCCCATGCCGACGCTGCCGATGAAGCGGCGCGCGCTCTGGAAGACATCGCCGTAGACCACGAACTCCATGTCCTGGAGGCGGGCGAGCAGTTTGGTGCCCCGGTTGTACATCCGCACGCAGATCTGGGTGGCTCCGGTGCGGGGGTCGTCGAAGAACGGGTCGACGGACTGGACGACATGGGCGTCGAGGCGCCCGTCCGCGTCGACCACGCAGAGGATGACGTCGTCCGGATCGTGCCCGTCGAGCACCCCGGATTCGGCCAGGAACCGTACGCCGTCGTTGAGCGCGGCCCCCTTGCCGCGCCGGGCGTCCGGCAGTTCGCGCCGGTGGAGCAGGACCCGCTCGGGGCCCGCCGCCAGGGCGATCTCGGACGTACGGTCGTCCGAGGCGTCGTCGATGACCAGAGCCAGGAAATTCCCGGCGGGAAGTGCGGTGATCCGTGCCAGGCTCTCGGCCAGCACCTGCTCTTCATTGAGGCAGGCGAGAAGAAATACATAGAGCCTTTCTTTGCGCGGTCCTTTTCTGCGGGGCGCCCGGCGCCTGGAGAGCAGAAAGAGACCGGTGTTGTAGCAGCCCGCCATGAGAATGATGGAAATGCTGGACCACAGCAGCAGTTCGACGATCATTTCTGCCCCAGGTCGTCGGGGTGTGCCCCGTCGGGCTGAATATTCGAACCGGTGTGCCAGCGGAGCCGAATTCTGATCGATATGAGGATGCAGGCGACCAGGCAGTAGAGAACGAAGCCCGCACCCGCTGTGGCCTGCAGAGCCTTGGCCAAAGGTAGGCCCGGCACGGCCTCGGGTGCCGCCGCCATCCCCGCCAGCGGCAGCACTGTGCCCAAGGCAGGTTTTCCGTACATGGGTTCCCCCCCATTTTTACCCACACGTTTCCGCGTGAGATGGCGAACGTAGCAGGTTCGGAGAGTGCCGCGAGCGCGAAGTTAAAAGTTCATGGATCGAATCAGGGGGCGCGGGGTGCATTCGGAGTGGGGGCCGTGCGCTATTGACACACTTTGCGGTCGGCCAGAAGAATCGTGGCCCTCATTCGACCAGGGTCCCGGCCGGGAAAACCGGCAAGGTTCCCTGGTCTGCCATTCCATGGCAAAGAGGGGGGCAATCACTCATGAAATCCTTGAGAAGAGCGACCGTGCGCAGGCGGCGGGGCCGGCGCCGGATCTCCGTCGTGTTCCTGTTGATGGCGGTGCTGGTGGGCACCGCGTTCGCGGCCTCGGCCGCGTCACCGGACGGCCGCCCGCCGCGGCCGGAGTCGATCGCACCGACCGCGAACGTCAACCGGGTGGGCCTGGCCGACTGGGCGAAGGCCCACCTCGCGGCGGACACCCGGCGCCGGGCGGCGCCGCGGTCACCCGTCAAGGAGCTCCTGTCGACGGTGACGTCCACCGTGCGAGAGCTCCTCGCGGCGGCCGCGCCCGAGACGACCTCGACGCTGGTCCTGTACGACACCACGGGCCCCTACGGGTACCTCGGTGAGCTGTACGCCATGGCCACGGCCAACCTCGGCGGTCACTTCGGCACCGTCACCGCCAAGCCGGTCTCCCAGTACACCGCCGGGATGCTCGGCCAGTACACGGCGGCCGTCTACGTCGGTTCCACCTACTACGGCGGCTCCCTGCCGGACGCCGTGCCGGCCGCCTTCTACCAGGACGTCCAGGCCTCGACGACCCCGGTGACCTGGGTCGGCGACAACATCTGGAACATGGGCAACGCGGTGGGGGTCGCGCAGTTCACCCAGAAGTACGGCTGGGACCCGACCACCTCGTACTTCGAGGACGGCGGCTCCGTCGGCAACGTCAGCCAGGTCGCCTACGGAGGCCAGAACCTCACCCGGAAGATCCCGGCCGGGCAGGACGGCGGCGTGCTGCGCCCCAACATCCTGACCGGTAGCGGCTATCCGGCGGTCACCAGGGTGGCCGAGGCGCTGGACTCCGCGAGCGGCAGGACGTTCCCGTGGGCGGTGCGGTCGGCCAACCTCACCTATGTCGGGGAGATCCCGTTCACCTATGTCTCCGAGAGCGACCGCGTGATCGCCTTCGAGGACATGCTCCACGACTCGCTGGCCCCCGGCACCGCCGCCCGTCACCGGGCGATGGTCCGCCTGGAGGACATCAGCCCCGACGCCGACCCGGCACAGCTGCGGGCGATGGCGGACTACCTGTACTCCCAGCGGATTCCGTACGGCATCAATGTCATCCCGGTCTACAAGGATCCGCGGGGCGTCTACAGCGGGGGGACGCCGCAGACCGTGTCGCTCGCGCAGCGGCCGCAGGTCGTCTCGGCGCTGAAGTACATGCTGGCGCGCGGCGCCGTGCTGATGGAGCACGGCTACACGCACCAGTACGGGAACATCGACAACCCGTACACCGGGGTGACCGGCGACGACTTCGAGTTCTACCGGGCGCACGTGGACGCGGCGGACAGCGTCGTCTACGACGGGCCGGTGGCCGAGGACTCCACGTCCTGGGCGCAGTCCCGGATCACCGCGGGCCGCGCGGCGTTCACCGCGGCCGGGCTGCCCAGGCCCCTGCTGTGGACCACTCCGCACTACGCCGCCTCCGCCACGGACTACCGCCTCTTCGCGCAGAACTACTCGGCCCGGCTGGAACGTTCGCTGTACTTCGCCGGGACGCTGAGCGGTGGTACGGCGGAGCCGAACCGGTTCATCGGCCAGTTCTTCCCGTACGTCGTCAACGATGTGTACGGGACGAAGGTGCTGCCGGAGAACATCGGGAACTATGAGCCCGTGGCGTACAACAACCATCCCCCGCGGCTGCCCGCGGACCTGATCGCTTCGGCCAAGGCCAACCTGGCGGTCCGGGACGGCTTCGCGAGCTTCTTCTACCACCCCTACTATCCGGTCCAGCCGCTGAAGGACACGATCGACGGCATCAAGGCCCTCGGCTACACCTTCGTCAGCCCCGCGGCGCTGTGAGCACCACTCGAAAGAAGGCGGTCGCGGCTCTTGCCGCGGCCGCCGCGCTCGTGCTCGCGGGCTGCTCCGGGGAGCCGGGGGACGACTCCGGCCCGAGCCGGACCGGGGCCGCTGATGACCGTCAGGTGCGGGGGATGACGCTGCCGTCCTGGTCGGCGGACGACTACGACAGCCCGCGCGCCGAGACGTATCTGCGGGACATCGCGCACACCGGGGCGCGCTGGGTCGTCTTCACGCCCACCTGGTACCAGCGGACCACCAAGGACGTGGAGCAGCACCCCACCGGGGAGACCGCGAGCGACGCGAGCCTGCGGCGGATCACCGCCCTGGCGCACCGGGCCGGGCTCAAGGTCATGCTGAAGCCGCACGTGGACCTGGTGGACGGGACCGACCGGGCCGAGATCCGCCCCGCCGACCGGGCGGCCTGGTTCGCCTCGTACGAGAAGTTCATCACCCACTACGCGGCGATCGGGAACGACACGGGGGCCGAGCGGTTCGTGGTCGGCACCGAACTCGCTGGAGTGTCGGGCGACTTGGAGCCATGGCGGCGGGTGATCGCGGCGGTCCGCGCCCGCTACCGGGAGCCGCTGACGTACGCGGCCAACTACGACGAGTACGCCAAGGTCCCCTTCTGGCCGGAGCTCGACGTCATCGGCATCGACGCCTACTGGCCGCTGGGGTCGGCCCCCACGGCCGACGCGGGGAAGCTGGGCCGGGCCTGGCGGCCGGTCGCGGACGAACTGGCGGCCTTCTCCGGACGGCAGCACCGCAAGATCCTGTTCACCGAGGCCGGGTACACGAGCCAGCGCGGCTCGACCACGGCGCCGTACTCCTGGACGGTCAGCAAGCGCCAGGACACCGACGAACAGGCCGCCGGATACCGGGCGTTGCTGGACACCTTCACGGGCCGGGACTGGTGGGCCGGGGTGTGCTGGTGGATGTGGGACGACTGGCCGGACAGCGGGGAGACCCCGGCGAAGCTCGCGTACACGCCGCACGGCAAGCCGGCGGAGGAGGTGCTGAGGTCGCGGTGGGCGGGGAGTGGCGACGCTATTGACTAAAAGTCAAATCCGCTCCACTCTCGGGACCGGGCCGATGCCGCCGATGTCGCCGGGAGGTTTCCATGAGCACCGAAGCGCTGTCACGACTGGGTACGGAGCTGGGCGCACCGCCGCCGGAAAGCCTGGCGGGCCTGACGTCTGATCAGCTGACACTGCTCGCCACGGCATTGGCCGGTGAGCGGGCCTCCCGGGCCGCCGGTCTCGGCGAGGCCGCCGAGGAGGCGCTGAAGCTCGTCCCCGCGCTCGCCCGGGGCCCCGTCCGCCGCATCCTCTTCAAGTGAGCCGGTGACCGACATGGACAAGCTCCTCGGCCGCGCCGAGACGGAGAAGATCGCCCGCCTGCTCGGCCGCGACCCGGACGAACTCGCGTTCCTGTCCACTCTCCCCGCCGACGACCTGCGGCGGCTGCGCGAGCAGACCGTGGCCGCGCTCTTCGACGGCACACCGGAGATGCTCGACCGGATCGCCCGCGCCACCAAGCTGGTGCCCGCCGGGGTCGCGGCCGCGATCTCCCAGAAGGCGCTGGGGCCGCGTCTGGCGGCCGCCGTGGCGGGCAAACTCGAACCCGCCCGGGCCGCCGACATCATCGAGAAACTGCCGGTCGCCTTCACCGCCGAGTCGTGCGCGCACCTCGACCCGCGCCGCATCCCCGGCATCGTGGACCGCCTCGACGAGAACCTCCTCGTACGCGTCTCCGTCGCCCTGGCCGAACGCGGCGACCACCTCACCATGGGCCGCTTCGTGGGCCACCTGCGCGACTCGGCCCTCGAACGCATACTGCCGCAGGTCGAGGACGCGGTGGTGCTGAGGACGGGCAGCGTGATCGACCTGCCCCACCATCTGGGCCGCATAGTCGACTTGATGGGGGAGGAGCGCCTGGCGCGGATCGTGGCGTCGGCGGCGGACGGCCTGTGGCCCGAGGCGCTGGCCGTCGCGGGCCTGGTGACGGGCGACCGGCGCGCCCGTATCGCCACGCTCGCGGCGCGCCAGCCACCCAAAGCCCTCGACTCGCTCGTACGAACAGTGGCCGCCCAGGACCTGTGGGAGTCCCTGCTCCCCCTGGTGGCCCTCCTCTCCGACGACGACCGCCGCACGGTCGCCCTCCTCCCGTCCCTGCGCGACCCCGGGATCCTGACCGGAATCGTCCCGGCGGTGGTGGCCACGGGCCTGTGGGCGGAGTTCCTCCCCCTGGCCGAACTCCTCCCCGACGACTCCCGCGAGACGATCGCGGCCTCCGCGGCAGCCCTCACCGACGACGACCTGGACGCGCTCGCCCGCGAGGTCGACAAACGCGACCTGTGGGAACTGGTGCTGCCACTGGTCGAGTTGATGGACGATCCGTCGAAGGAGCGGATCTTCACCCTGCCGTCGTTCCAGGACCAGACACCTGGTTAGCCGGAACCGCTGCCGTGTCCTGTGGCGTACGCTCTGCGTTCCGCCGTACGCCCAGGGGTTCCGTGAACGGAGACGAGCAGCATGGCAGCGATTTCCCTGCGGAAGGTCGAGCAGGCCGCGCCCGCGCTCGTCTCCCTCTACAAGGCCGCCGCCGTCTCCCTGGAACACCACGGCCTGGCCGACGAGGAGGCCGCGGTCTACCTGGTCGTCGACTACTCGGGCTCGATGCGCCCGTACTACAAGAACGGCAGCGTGCAGGCGCTCGCCGACCGGGTCCTTGGCCTGTCCGCGCACCTCGACGACGACGGCCGGGTCCCGGTGGTCTTCTTCTCCACGGACATCGACGCGCAGACCGAGATCGGCATCGAGAACCACCACGGTCGGATCGAACGCATCGTCGCGAACCTGGGCCACATGGGGAGGACCAACTACCACCTGGCCATGGACGCGGTGATCGACCACTACCTGGAGAGCGGCGCCACCGCCCCCGCGCTCGTCGTCTTCCAGACCGACGGCGGCCCGAGCAGCAAGTTCGCCGCCGAGCGATACGTCTGCAAGGCCGCCGGGCTGCCGATGTTCTGGCAGTTCATCGGCTTCGGCGACCCCGGCAGTCGGCAGTTCGACTTTCTGCGCAAGCTCGACGAGCTGGCGGTCCCGGCGCTTCGGCCCGTCGACAACGCGGGGTTTTTCCACGCGGGCGCCGACCCGCGCCGGGTGACGGACGCGGAGCTCTACGACCGTCTCCTCGGGGAGTTCCCGCACTGGCTGCGGGCGGCGCGGGCGCGAGGGATCGTGCGAGAAGACGCCTAGGAGTACGCCGCCAGTACCTCCGCCCGGCAGGCGGCCGGTGTGCCCCAGGTGTCGCGTAGTGGGCGCGCCTTGCGGAGCCAGAGGGAGAGGTCCAGTTCCTCGGTGTAGCCGATCGCGCCGTGGAGCTGGAGCGCGGTCCGGGCCGCCGTGTACGCGGCCTCGCCCGCCGTCGCCTTTGCCGCCGCGAGGTCGCCCGGGGCGAGGGTGAGTGCCGCCCCGTACACCAGCGGCCGCGCGAACTCCACCGCGAGCAGCGTGTCCGCGAGCCGGTGCTTGACCGCCTGGAACGAGCCGATCGGCACCCCGAACTGGGTGCGCTGCTTGACGTACGCGACGGTCCGCCGCAGCAGTTCCTCGGCCACCCCGACCGCCTGGGCGGCCGCCGCGAGCCGGGCCCAGCGCACCGCGCACCCGATCGCCTCCGCCAACAGGGGACCGGTGGAGAGGAGTTCCCCTCCGGGGTCCGGGCGCGCGAGCCGCCGCGCCGGGTCGAGGGAGGCGAGGAGGGGGCCGTGGCCGGGGGCGAGCCGGAGCTCGGGGGCGGGGGTGGACGCGAGGCGGCGGCCGGGGTGCAACGCCCTGGCCTCTTCCGCCCCGCCCGCCCCCGTCGCCACCAGCACCACATTCGCCCCGTCCGGATCCAGCACGTACCCCCCGCCCTCCCCGTCCGGCACCGCCAGCGTGACGACGCGCTCGCCCGTGAGCAGGCCCGGCAGCAGGCGCTTGGCCGGGGCGGGGTCGCCGCCGTCCGCCAGGTGGCACAGCAGGGCCGTCGTCGCCGCCGTCTCCACCAGCGGTCCCGGCACCGCGTGACGGCCCAACTCCCGATAAGCCATGGCGAGTTCGACCGGGCGGCGGCCCATCCCGTCGTACGCCTCCGGCGCCGCGAGCGCGAACACTCCCGCCCCGGCGAGCCGCGCCCACAGTGCCCGGCCGGGCCCGTGGTCCCCGGCCGACCAGGACCGGACGGCCGACGGGGTGTCCGAGGCGGTCAGGAGCGCGTCCAGGGAGCGGGTGAAGTCGCGCTGCTCGGCGGTCGGCAGAAACCTCATCGGGGGCGGCCCTTCGGGAGGCCGAGCAGGCGCTCGGCGACGATGTCGCGCTGGATCTCGTTCGTACCGGCGTAGACGGGTCCGGCGAGCGCGAAGACGTATCCCTCTCCCCAGCCGTCGGGCGACTGGGCCAACTCGCCCTCCGCGCCCAGCAGTTCCAGCGCCGTCTCGTGCAGCGCGATGTCGTACTCCGACCAGAACAGCTTGTTCAGGCTCGACTCCGCGCCCATCTCCCCGCCCGCCGCGAAGCGGGACGCGCCCGCGTACGTGAACAGCTGATAGGCCCGCGCCCCGATCACTGCGTCCGCCACCCGGTCGCGCGCCCCGCGGTCCTCGCCGCGCTCGCGCCACAGCCGTACGAGCCGGTCGGCGGCGGCCAGGAAGCGGCCGGGGGAGCGCAGGGTCAGCCCGCGCTCGTTGCCGGTCGTGGACATCGCGATGCGCCAGCCCTGCCCCGGCTCCCCGATGACGTCCTCGTCGGGGACGAACACCTCGTCCAGGAACAGCTCCGCGAACGCCGGCCTGCCGTCGAGGCGGCCGATCGGGCGGACGGTGACTCCGGGGGCCCGCAGGTCGAACATCACGTAGGTCAGGCCCTGGTGGGGCCGGGGCGCCGCCGGGTCCGTACGGAAGATGCCGAAGGCGCGGTCGGCGAACGCGGCCCGCGACGACCACGTCTTCTGGCCCGAAAGCAGCCAGCCCCCGTCCGTGCGCACGGCCCGGGACCGCAGCGACGCCAGGTCGGACCCGGCCTCCGGCTCCGACCAGGCCTGCGCCCACACCACCGCCCCGCTCGCCATGTCCGGCAGCACCCGGGCGCGCTGTTCCTCCGTACCGTGGTCGAAGAGCGTCGGTGCGAGCAGGCTGATGCCGTTCTGGGAGACCCGGCCGGGCGCGCCCGCCGCCCAGTACTCCTCCTCGAAGGCCAGCCACCGGAAGATGTCGGCGCCCCGGCCCCCGAACCGCTCGGGCCAGGAGACGGCCGACCAGCGCCCGGCGTACAGCCCGGCCTCCCACTCCCGGTGCGCGGCGAAGCCCTCCGCCGTCTCCAGGGAGGGGAGCGGCGCGGCCGGCACATGGGCGGCGAGCCACGCCCGCGCCTCGGCGCGGAAGGCGTCCTCCTCGGCCGTGTGGTCCAAGTCCATTGCGGGGCCCGCCCCTTCGCGACCGTTCCCTGAACAAGCGTTCCCTAACAAGTGTTTGGTAGGTTAGCCTGCGGACGTGACCGACAACAAGGTTCCGTACGTGCCCGGGCACGGTCTCCTCGACGGCCGCACCGCCGTCGTCACCGCCGCCGCCGGGGCCGGGATCGGCGGCGCGACCGCCCGCAGGTTCCTTGAGGAGGGCGCGCGGGTGCTGGTGAGCGACGCGCACGCGCGCAGGCTCAAGGAGACCGAGGAGGCCCTGGCGGCCGAGTTCGGCGCCGGCGCCGTGGCCGCGCTGCCCTGCGACGTCACCGACGACGCACAGGTGCGCGCGCTCTTCGCCGAGGCGGTACGGCTCCACGGCCGCCTCGACGTCGTCGTCAACAACGCGGGCCTGGGCGGCACGGCCGAGCTGGCCGACATGAGCGACGAGCAGTGGGACCGGGTCCTCGACGTCACCCTCAACGGCACCTTCCGGTGCACCAGGGCGGCCCTGCGCGCCTATCGAGCCGCCGGCCGGGGCGGCGTGATCGTCAACAACGCGTCCGTCGTCGGCTGGCGCGCCCAGGCCGGGCAGGCCCACTACGCCGCCGCCAAGGCGGGCGTCATGGCGCTCACCCGCTGCGCGGCGATCGAGGCGGCCGCCCACGGAGTGCGGGTCAACGCGGTCTCGCCCTCCCTCGCCATGCACCCCCACCTCGCCAAGGTCACCTCCGCCGAGCTCCTCGACGAACTCGCCGCGCGGGAGGCCTTCGGGCGGTACGCCGAGCCGTGGGAGGTGGCCAACGTCGTCGTCTTCCTGGCCAGCGACTACTCCTCGTACATGACCGGCGAAGTCGTCGCCGTCAGCAGCCAGCACGCGTAGGGCCAGAATGGGCGCGTGCCAGCGAACAAGAAGAAGCCCCAGGTGACCGCCGTGCCCGAGCGGCGCGGAGAACTCCTCGCCACCGCGGCCGAGGTGTTCGCCGCCCAGGGCTACAACGCCACCACCGTCCGCAGGATCGCCGACGAGGCGGGCATGCTCGCGGGCAGCCTCTACTACCACTTCGATTCCAAGGAATCGATGCTCGACGAGATCCTCTCCACCTTCCTGACCGAGCTGTGGGAGGGGTACGACGCCGTCCTCGCGGCCGGGCTCGGCCCGCGCGAGACCATCGAGGCCCTGGTCACCGAGTCCTTCCGGGAGATCGACCGGCACCGGGCCGCCGTCGCGATCTACCAGAAGGAGTCCAGGCACCTCACCGCGCTGCCGCGCTTCGGCTACCTCGCCGACTCGCAGCGGAAGTTCGAACAGGCGTGGCTGGGGACCCTGGAGCGCGGGGTCGCGGCGAACGCGTTCCGCGCGGACCTGGACGTCCGGCTCACCTACCGGTTCGTCCGCGACACGGTGTGGGTGGCCGCGTCCTGGTACCGGCCCGGCGGACAGCACAGCCCGGAGGAGATCGCCCGCCAGTACCTGTCGATGGTGCTGGACGGAATCGCCGTACGAGAGTAATCCGCTGGCAGGTCAAGGGAGTCGGGAATGGCCGAGGCATACATAGTCGAAGCGGTGCGCACCCCGGTGGGGCGGCGCGGGGGCGGGCTCGCGGGCGTCCATCCGGCGGATCTGGGGGCGCATGTGCTCGGCGCGCTCGTCGAGCGCTGCGGGATCGACCCGGCCGCCGTCGAGGACGTCGTCTTCGGCTGCCTCGACGCGGTCGGGCCGCAGGCCGGGGACATCGCGCGGACGGCGTGGCTGGCGGCCGGGCTGCCGCAGGAGGTGCCGGGCGTCACCGTCGACCGCCAGTGCGGCTCGTCCCAGCAGGCCGTGCACTTCGCCGCGCAGGCCGTGCTCTCCGGCACCCAGGACCTGGTGGTCGCGGGCGGCACCCAGAACATGTCGATGATCCCGATCGCCTTCGCCTCCCGGCAGGCGGCCGAGCCGCTCGGCCTGACCGAGGGCCCGTTCGCCGGCTCGGCCGGCTGGCGGGCGCGGTACGGCGACCAGCCGGTCAACCAGTTCCACGGCGCCGAGCTCATCGCGCACAAGTGGGGGATCAGCCGCCAGGACCAGGAGGAGTTCGCGCTCCGCTCGCACCGGCGCGCGATCCGGGCGGTCGACGAGGGCCGTTTCGTACGCGAGACCGTGCCGTACGGCGACGTGCGCGTCGACGAGGGGCCGCGCCGCGACACGACCCCGGAGAAGATGGCCGCCCTGAAGCCGGTCGTCGAGGGCGGCACGATCACCGCCGCGTGCTCCTCCCAGGTCTCGGACGGCGCGGCGGCGATGCTCCTGGCGAGCGAGCGGGCCGTACGGGAGCACGGGCTCACCCCGCGCGCCCGGATCCACCACCTCTCGGTACGTGGCGAGGACCCCATCCGAATGCTCTCGGCGCCGATCCCGGCGACGGCGTACGCGCTGAAGAAGACGGGCCTGACGATCGACGCGATCGACCTGGTCGAGATCAACGAGGCCTTCGCGCCGGTGGTGCTCGCCTGGCTGAAGGAGACCGGCGCGGACCCGGCGAAGGTCAACGTCAACGGGGGCGCCATCGCGCTCGGTCACCCTTTGGGGGCCACCGGTGTACGGCTGATGACGACGCTGCTGCACGAGCTGGAGCGCACGGGCGGCCGCCTCGGCCTCCAGACGATGTGCGAGGGCGGTGGCCAGGCGAACGTGACGGTGATCGAGCGCCTCTGACCGGGCCCGGGGGAGTGGTGCGGCCCACACGGCCGCACCTGCCCCTGAGGGGGTGACGTGGTACAGTTTCTCCGTTGCAGTTTTGGTACCCATAGACTTTATGTGCGCCTGACGGGAATGTTCCTCAGGCGCATTATTGTTTTTCCGGCTTTCTCCGGATGGGGCCCCTACCTATTCAGGAGAATGACATGGCTACTGGCACCGTGAAGTGGTTCAACTCGGAAAAGGGCTTCGGCTTCATCGAGCAGGACGGTGGCGGCCCGGACGTCTTCGCCCACTACTCGAACATCGCCTCCTCCGGCTTCCGTGAGCTCCTTGAGGGCCAGAAGGTCTCCTTCGAGGTCACCCAGGGTCAGAAGGGCCTGCAGGCGGAGAACATCCTCCCCGCCTGATCACGGCGAATTCCGAGCCGGGGCCCGCACCGCGCAGGTGCGGGTCCCGGCTTGCGTGCTGTCCGTCCACCGGGCCCAGGAAGGCAATTTCCGTATGACGCGTATGACCCCCCGCAAGCGCTCCACCTCCAGCTCCGCCAAGCCCGCCGCGAACGCCGCGCGCGGCCGGACCGTGCAGCCGCAGGGCGAATTCACGTTGCCGGAAACGGTCACGCCCGCGCTGCCCTCGGTGGCCGGTTTCGACGACCTCGACATGCCCGCGGCGCTCCTCAAGACGCTGGCCGCGCAGGGCGTCACCGAGCCGTTCCCGATCCAGGCCGCGACCCTGCCGAACTCCCTCGCGGGCCGCGACATCCTCGGCCGGGGCCGCACGGGCTCGGGCAAGACCCTCGCCTTCGGCCTCGCGCTCCTCGCCCGTACGGCCGGCCACCGCGCCGAGCCGAAGGCGCCGCTCGCCCTCGTACTCGTGCCGACGCGTGAGCTGGCCCAGCAGGTCACCGACGCGCTGACGCCGTACGCCACGGCCGTCAACCTGCGCCTGACCACGGTCGTGGGCGGGCTCTCGCTCACCAAGCAGGCGAACGCGCTGCGGCGCGGCGCCGAGGTGCTCGTGGCGACGCCCGGCCGTCTCAAGGACCTCATAGAGCGCGGCGACTGCGTGCTCGGCCAGGTGCGGATCACCGTGCTCGACGAGGCCGACCAGATGGCCGACATGGGCTTCATGCCGCAGGTCGTGGCGCTGCTGAAGCAGGTGGAGCCGGGTGGTCAGCGGATGCTGTTCTCGGCGACCCTGGACAAGAACATCGACCGCCTGGTCCGCATGTTCCTGACCGACCCGGTCGTCCACTCGGTGGACCCGTCGGCGGGCGCGGTCACGACGATGGAACACCACGTCCTCTACATCCAGGACGAGACCGACAAGAAGGCCGTCACCGCGCGGATCGCGGCGCGCGACGGCCGGGTGATCATGTTCCTGGACACCAAGCGTTCGGTCGACCGGCTGGTCAAGCGGCTGCTCGCGAGCGGCGTACGGGCGGGGGGCCTGCACGGCGGCCGCTCCCAGCCGCAGCGCAACCGCACCCTTGAGCAGTTCAAGAACGGCCAGGTCACCGCGCTCGTCGCGACGAACGTGGCGGCGCGCGGCATCCACGTCGACGACCTCGACCTGGTCGTCAACGTCGACCCGCCCACGGACCACAAGGACTACCTCCACCGGGGCGGCCGCACCGCCCGCGCGGGCGAGTCGGGCAGCGTCGTGACGCTGGTCCTGCCCGAGCAGAAGCGCGAGATGAGCCGTCTGATGACGTTCGCGGGGATCCGTCCCCGGACGGCGGCGGTGAAGTCGAGCGACGAGGAGCTGGTACGGGTCACGGGCGCGCGCGAGCCGTCCGGCGTGCCGGTCGTGGTCGAGGTCCCCGCCCCGACGCCGCCGTCGGGTACCCGCACCCGGAGCCGGGGCGCCCGCTCGGGCTCCCGCACGTCGTCGGGCCGCACGGGCCAGTCCCAGGGCGCCCGTACGCAGGGCTCCACCCAGGGTGGCCGCACGCAGGGCTCCGCCCAGGGTGGCCGGGGTGGGCAGTCCCAGGGCGCGGCCCGGGGTGCCCAGTCCCAGGGCGCCCGCGCCCAGGCCGGCGGCGCGCGCCGTGGCCGCCCCCAGTCGGGCGGCCGCCGCAGCACGCCGGCGTAGCCGGATCTTCCACCGGTTTCAGCCCCCACACCCCGTTGCGGGGCTTCGCCCCGGGCCCCGTGTTTGTCTGCGGGCCCGGTGGGGGCTGGTCGCGCAGTTCCCCGCGCCCCTGGAAGCGCCCCTCCGGGGCGCCCAGGGGATGGCGCGCAGCGGCATTTGAGGGGCGCGGGGAACTGCGCGACCAGCCACGGACGGCCCGCAGGCGAACGGCGGCCGGGCGCAGCCCCGCCCGGGGGTCCGGGGGCGTAGCCCCCGGGAAAGCCCACCTCCACCCCCCTCCCACCCCCGGAGGGTTTAGGGAAGGGGCGGGGTGGGGCCCAGGTCCCGGAGGGTCGACAGCGTCGCCGTCGCCTCCCGCATCACCCGCCCCACCAGCTCCCCCACACTCGGCAGATCCTCGATCACCCCCGCCACCTGCCCCGACGCCATCACCCCCGCCTCCACCCGCCCCTCCACCATCGACGCCCGCAGCAGCATCGGCGTATTCGCCGCGAGCAGCACCTGACTCCACGTCAGGTCCTTGCCGTGGCGCAGCGCGCGGCCGTCCGCGACGAGGCGGGCCCACGACGAGCCCGACAGCGAGCGGAACGCCGCCGCGTGCCGCACGGCCGAGACCAGCGAACGCACCCGCCCGGCCCGTTCGAGCGACGCCACCAGCTCCGTGCGGAGCATGCGGTGCGGCAACCCGTCCACCGCCCGCGTCACGATCACATCGGACACCCCCGCCGCCAGATACCGCGCCTTCACCGCATCCGGCACCGGAGAGTCCGACGTGAGCAGGAACCGCGTGCCCATCGCGACCCCCGCCGCCCCGTACGCCAACGCCGCCACGAGCCCGCGCCCGTCGTGGAAGCCCCCGGCCGCCACCACCGGGATGTCCACCGCGTCCACGACCTGCGGCAGCAGGACCGTCGTCGCCACCTCGCCGGTGTGCCCGCCGCCCTCCCCGCCCTGCACGATCACCGCGTCCGCGCCCCACGCCGCCACCTTCTCGGCGTGCCGCCGCGCCCCGACGGACGGCACGACCACCACCCCGGCGTCCTTGAGCGAGGCGATCAGCTCCCGCGAGGGGGCGAGCGCGAAGGACGCCACCCGTACCCCCTCCTCCACGATGATCCGCACCCGCTCCCGTGCGTCCCCCGCGTCCGCCCGCAGATTCACCCCGAACGGCGCGTCCGTACGCGACTTGACCTCCCGTACCGCCGCGCGCAGCTCCCGCGTGGTCATCGTCGCCGAGGCGAGGATGCCCAGCGCCCCGGCTTCGGCCGTGGCCGACACCAGACGGGGACCGGCCACCCACCCCATCCCCGTCTGTACGATCGGGTGCCGCACCCCCACCAGGCGGGTCAGTGCCGTCTCCATCAGCGACGGACCTCCCCGTCGCGCCGCCCCTCCGGGTCCAGCACCTCTCGTATCAGGTGCAGTTCTTCAGTAGTCGGATCTCGCGTGTACGGGACTTTGTCCTCCACCGTCAGCTCGAAGCCCGTCGCCGCGCGTACCCGTTCCACCGTCACCCCGGGGTGCAGCGACGCCAGCCGCATCGTGCGGCCGGGTGTGGCGAAGTCGAGGACGCCGAGGTCGCTGACGACCCGGGGGATGCGGTGGTAACGCGCCCCGGCGGCGGCCGCCCGGTCGTAGCCGACGCCGCACACCATGTCGACCTCGGGTACGAACACCCGGGGGGAGTGGCGCGGGATCCAGTAACTCACCGGGTTGTTGAGGGTGTTGACGGGGGCGCCGCGCACCCCGAGCAACTGGCGGGTGGGCGCCGCCCAGTCGCCGATGCAGGAGATGTTCTGGTTGCCGAACCGGTCGATCTGGCTCGCGCCCATCATCACGTGCCGTCTGCCCCCGGTGACCATGGTCAGATGGCGGCGGTACGGCAGCCAGCCCTCGGCCGCCCCGTCCGCCCCGACCAGCGTCGCCTCGCCGTCGGTGAGCAGCAGGTCCGGGGCGAAGGTGCGCCGGGCCAGCCGCGCGCCGAGCGACGGGATCAGGCCCATCGGACTGGCCAGCACCTCCCCGTCGCCGCGCCACGCCTCGGCGCAGGCGATCACGCAGTACTCGGCGCGGCTGATCACCACGGTCGAGTCCGTCATCGGACCTCCTCGTGCCAGGCCTGGACGGCCGACTGGTAGCTCTTCTCGTCCGGCCCCGCCAGGAACCGCGTGGCGAACTCGTCCCACGGCGTCGTCGCGTACAGCTTCTGGAACGGCTCGTCCCGCCCGTAGTCCGGTACGCACGACGTGAAGTGCGCCCCGTTCGGCGCCTCGACGACGCCCGTGACCGAGTGGCGTCCGACGAGGAGGGTCTGCGGGACGGCGTCCGCGAAGCCGCCCGGTTCGACGAGACGTTCGCAGGAGACGTACGCGCTGTCGGCGGCCTCGCAGAACAGGTCGTCGAAGTAGGGGTCGGGGCCCAGGTACTGGGCGTTGCCGAGCCGGTCGGCGCGGTTGAGGTGGACCAGGGCCGCGTCCATGTGGAGCGCGGGCACGGCCACGAACGTCTCCCCGTCCTCGTACGGCGAAGTCACCGTCCGCAGACCGGGGTTGACCCGCATGACGTCCGAGCCGAGTCCGGCCCGTACCGGCAGGAAGGGCAGCCGGTTGGCGGCCGCGTGCAGCCCCCACATGAACATCGCCTCGTCGATCTCCGTCAGCGTGAACGCCCCCGCCTCGCGCGCCGCGCGGAAGTGCGGCTCCAGCGGGATGGAGTCGAGGGTGGCGAAGGGGGCGACCAGTCTGCGGATCCTTCCGGCGGCCGCGAGCAGGCCGACGTCCGGGCCGCCGTACGAGATCACCGTCAGATCCGTCACCGGCGCTCTGAGCAGCGCCCTGACCAGCGCCATCGGCTTGCGGCGCGAGCCCCAGCCGCCGATGCCGAGGGTCATGCCGCTGTGCAGCCGCGCGACGACCTCCTCGGGCGTCATGGTCTTGTCCGTCATGCCCGCTCCCTCCCCTTCCCCGGTTGCTCGCCGAAGGTGTCGCGGACCCGGTCGGCCACGCCGCTGAGGTTGGCCTCGAACGTGAAGCCCTGCTCGAAGCGGTAGCTGCGGCGGACGTCGACGGGGTCGATGCCGTTGATGGCGGCCTTGGCCAGCCGGATCAGCGAGCCGTCCTTGCGGGCGATCTCACGCGCCAACTCCAGGGCGGAGTCGAGGAGTTCGGACCGCCGGACGACCTTCCACACCGATCCGTGGGCCAGCAGTTCCCGGGCCGTGGCCGTCCGCGAGGTGTAGTAGAGCGCGCGCATCAGGTGCTGGGGGACGAGCCGGGCCAGATGGGTGGCGGCGCCGAGCGCGCCCCGGTCCAGCTCGGGCAGCCCGAAGGTGGCGTCCTCGCTCGCGACCACCACATCGGCGTTGCCGACCAGGCCGATCCCGCCGCCCAGGCAGTGCCCCTGCACCGCCGCGACCACCGGCACCTCGCACTCGTACACCGCCGCGAAGGCCTCGTAACAGCCCCGGTTGGCGCCGATGAGCGCGCTGTGGCCGGGGTCGCGCTGCATCTCCTTGATGTCGACCCCGGCGTTGAAGCCGCGCCCCTCGGCGGCCAGGACGACACAGCGGATCCGGGGGTCGCGCCCGGCCGTGCGCACGGCGTCGGCCAGCTCGTACCAGCCGTGCACGGGAAGCGCGTTGACGGGCGGGAAGTCGACGGTGACGAGGGAAATCCCCTTCTCGGGGCCGGTGGTGGAGACACCCATGAGCGGATCAGCTACCTTTCCACCAAACATTTGTTAGGTAGGGAAGGTAGCAGCGGATGGAGCTGGCCGGGAAGGCGGCGGTCGTCACGGGCGGCACCCGGGGCGTCGGCGCGGGCATCGCGCGGGCGTTCCTCGCGGCGGGCGCCGAGGTGGTGGTCTGCGCCCGCAGGCCACCGGAGCGGCCGGTCGAAGCGGGGGGCAGGGAGGCCGAGTTCCGCCCGCTCGACCTGCGCGAACCCTCCGCCGTACGGGAGTTCTTCGACGCGGTCGCGGCGGCGTACGGGCACCTCGACGTGCTGGTCAACAACGCGGGCGGCACGCCCTACCGCCTCCTCGGGGAGTCGTCCGCCGAGCGTCACGCGCGCGTGGTGGAGCTCAACCTCACCGCGCCGCTCACCGCCTCGCTCGCCGCGTACCCGCATCTGCGGGCGTCCGGCGGCTCGGTGGTGATGATCGGCAGCGTCAGCGGTACGCGCGCCTCGCCCGGCACCGCCGCGTACGGCGCCGCCAAGGCGGGCCTGGAGAACCTGGCCCGCTCGATGGCGGTGGAGTGGGCGCCCGGGGTGCGGGTCAACACGCTCGTCCTGGGCATGGTCCGCACCGAGCTCGCGCAGCTGCACTACGGGGACGAGGAAGGCGTCGCGGCCGTCGCCCGGACCGTGCCCCTCGGTCGCCTCGCCGAGCCGGACGAGGTGGGGGAGGCGGCCGTCTTCCTCGCCTCCGGCCGGGCCGCGTACATCACCGGCGCGTCCCTCCTGGTCCACGGCGGCGGCGAGCGCCCGGCGTTCCTGGACGCGGCCACGGTCAACAAATCGCCCGAGCGGCAAGGGAGTTGAGATGACGGACAGCAGTGCGGGACGGGTCGTCGTGGTGACCGGGGCGGGGCGGGGGCTCGGCCGTGCGCACGCCCTGGCGTTCGCGGCCGAGGGGGCGAAGGTCGTCGTCAACGACCTCGGCGTCGGCCTCGACGGCGCCCCGGCCCCCGGCAGCCCGGCCGAGCGGGTCGCCGCCGAGATCCGTACGGCGGGCGGCGAGGCGGTCGCGCACGGCGGGGACATCGCGACGGCGAAGGGAGCGGCCTCCCTCGTCGAAGCGGCCCTCGACCACTTCGGCCGCCTGGACACGCTGGTGAGCAACGCGGGCTTCCTGCGCGACCGGATGCTGGTCAACCTCGACGAGGACGACTGGGACGCGGTCCTCCGGGTCCACCTCAAGGGTCACTTCCTGCCGCTGCGGGAGGCGGCGGCGCACTGGCGCGCCGAGTCCAAGGCGGGCCGCCGTCCGGTCGCCCGGGTCGTCCACACGACCTCGGGCGCGGGTCTGCTCGGCAGTGTGGGCCAGGGGAACTACGCGGCGGCCAAGGCCGGGATCGTCGGCCTCACCCTGGTGGCCTCGGCGGAGCTCGCGCGGTACGGCGTCCAGGTCAACGCGATCGCCCCGGCGGCGCGCACCCGGATGACCGAGCGGGTCTTCACCGGCCTCGCGGCCGCGCCGGAGGACGTGTCGCCGCTGGTGGTGTGGCTCGGCTCGGCGGCGAGCGAGGGCGTGACGGGCCGGGTCTTCGAGGCGGAGGGGGGCCGCATCACGGTCATGGAGGGCTGGCGCGCAGGTCCGACGGCGGACAAGGGGGCCCGCTGGACCCCGGCGGAGGCGGGCGAGGCGGCCCGACGGCTGCTGGGGGAGGCGGAGGTGCCGGGGGCGGTGTACGGGGCGGGGTGAGGGGCGGGGCGGCGGCGCGTCCCGCGCTACCGCCCCAGCCGCGCCGCCGCCTCGCGCTGGAGCGTGCTGTTGCCGGCGAGGAAGCGGATCACGGTCCCCAGCTCCTCCGTGGTGAACTCCTCGCAGAATTCGGCCACTTGATGGGACCAGTCCACGAAGAACCGCTTCAGGCCATCGATGTTCTCCCAGCGGATCTCGATGAGGACGCGCCGCTTGTCCGTGGGGTGCTTGGCACGTCGTACGAACCCCTTGGCCTCCAGGCGGTCGACGAGGCCGGTGACGGAGGCGGGGGCGAGGCCGGTGTGCTGGGAGAGTTCCTTCGCGGTGAGCGGACCGAACCGTTCCAGCAGGTCGAGCGTCTTGGTTTCGGAGGCGCCCAGGCCTTGCCTTTCGGCGACCGCGGTGTGGAACATCACCGTGACACCGCTGTGTGCGCGCGTCACGGAGAGAAGATCTTCGACCGCCTTGGCACGGTCGGCAGCGAGGCTGTGGTCCATGGCGGGAGAGAGTAGCAAGTCTTTAGTTCGCGTAAACGAAAGAATGGCCAAATTCTTCCTATGAGAGCAAAGAGCGGCAGACGCTTCCGTTACGGGCGGGTGCCGCAGGTTAACTCGTGGGAAATTCAACGGAGTTGATGTTGACGGCCGCTGCTCTACGCGCGTCATCATGACCGCATGAGAATCCCCCCACGCATCACCACGCTCGGCGGAATAGCCACTCTCGCCGCCACCCTCCTCCTCGGCCCGGCCGCACTTCCGGCCACCGCGGCCGCCTCGTCGACGGTGTCCGTACAGAGCGTCGGCAGCATCTGCTACTCCGACCTGCCCTCGCAGGCGTACGACACGCTGCGGCTCATCGACAAGGGCGGCCCGTTCCCGTACTCCCAGGACGGCGTCGTCTTCTCCAACCGCGAGCACGTGCTGCCGTCGGAGTCGAGCGGCTACTACCACGAGTACACCGTGAAGACGCCCGGCTCCCCGACGCGCGGCGCCCGCCGCATCGTCACCGGACAGCAGACCGACCAGGACTACTACACCTCGGACCACTACGCGACGTTCGACCTGGTCGACCACGGCTGCTGAGCGACAGTGGGCGGACCCGGGCGGACCCGGGCGGGCAGGAGCCTCACGAGCCGTTGAGGCTCCTGCCCATCGCCCTCGACCCCGACGAGTTCCGGACGGTGAACGCCACCGTGCCCGGCAGATAGCGGTCCTGGGACCACTCCAGCGGCAGGCCGGCCGGGTCGGTGGAGCGGCGGCGCTCGCGCAGCAGGCCGTCACCGGCCCGGCAGCCGAGCAGCTCCGCGTCGGCGGCGTCCGCCGGGACCACGTCGATCGTGTGCAGGGCGTCGCTGAACAGCACCCCGTGCGCCTCCAGCTCGTCGGCGTGGGAGGCGAGGCCCGGGTCCATCGCCGCCACCAGCTCGCCCACCCGCTCCGGGTAGGTCGTGCGCTCCACCATCACCGGGGTCCCGGAGAGCGTACGGACCCGAAGGACGCGGAAGATCCGCTCCCCGACCGGGAGTCGCAGGTGGTACGCCTCCTCCTCGGTCGCCCCGCCCGGATCCACCGCGACCGTCCGGCCGCCCGGCTCCTCGCCCTGCGAGCGCGCCCAGCGCGCGAACGACCGCAGCTCCTCGAAGCTCTGGAGCCGCGTCCCGCCCCCGCCGAGCACCACCCGCCGCGCCCCGCGCCGCGAGGTGACCAGACCGTCGGCCCGCAGCGCGGCGAGCGCCTGGCGGACCGTGCCCCTGGACACGCCGTAGGTACGGGCGAGTTCGTCCTCGGCGGGCAGCCGCGCCCCCGACCCGTACTCCCCGGCGGTGATGGCCGCCCGCAGATCGCCGGCCACCTTCCGGTACAGCGGCGCCGCCTTGCCTGCCATGTCGTTCCCCGTCCCCGTTCCTGTCCCCGTCAACTGCCCGCTAGTGCACGCTGATCAGCGAGCGCAGCAACGCCAGATCGGCTTCCTCCAGACTAGCCAGCACGGTCCGGCCCGCCGCGGGCGCGATGGGTTCCATCGACGGCACCGCGAGCACCGCGCACCCCGCCGCCTCGGCCGACGTCACTCCCGTCACCGTGTCCTCGACGGCCACGCACCGTGAAGGCTCGGCGCCGAGCGCCGCTGCCGCCGCCAGATAGGGATCGGGCGCGGGCTTGGTCCGTACGGTGTCCTCCGCCCCGTACACCGCGTCGAAGCGGTGCCCGGCCAGGGAGGCCGCGACCCGGTCGACGACGGCGCGCGGCGACGCCGACACCAGCGCGGTCGGCACGTGGTTGCGGCGCAGCACCGAAAGCAGCCGCAGCGCGCCCGGCCGGGGCTCGGCCCCGTCGGCGAGCCGCGCGGCGAACCCGTCGCCCAACTCGGCTGCCAGAACGTCCTGTTGAACGCCGAGCGGCTCGTACAGCATCGTGGCGGTGTCCTCGACGGACCGCCCGTACACCGCTGTGCGCCCGGTGCCCACCAGCGCGTACCCGTGCCGGGCCGCGATCTGCTCGACGACCTCGACCCAGGCCCGCTCGGTGTCGACCAGGGTGCCGTCCATGTCGAAGAGCACCGCCCGCAGCCCGCTCACGCCTCCTCACCCGCCGCGAGCACCGGACGCCGCTGCGGCCGTACGGTGACGGCCGCGCCCGCGCCGAACGCGCCCGCCGCGTGCGAGGGCAGATCGGCCTTCACCTCGGTGCCGTCCGCGAGCCGGACGCGCAGCCGGGTGCTGGCCCCGTGGAAGGAGCTGCCGGTCACGAGGTCGGGGCCGTCCGCCGACACGTCGAGCGCCTCGGGGCGCACCAGGAACGCGGTGGCACCGGCCGCCGGGCCGTCCACGGGAAGCGTGACGCCGAGGACCTCGGCCTGCCCGTCGGGGGCGAGGCGCCCCGGGACGCGGTTCATGGTGCCGATGAAGGACGCCACGAACGCGGTCGCCGGACGGTCGTACAACTCGGCCGGGGTCGCGCACTGTTCGAGCCGTCCGCCGCGCATCACCGCGACCCGGTCGGCCATCGACAGGGCCTCCTCCTGGTCGTGCGTGACGAACACGGTGGTGATCCCGAGCTCCAGCTGGAGCCGCCGGATCTCCTCGCGCAGGTTCACCCGCACCTGGGCGTCGAGCGCCGAGAGCGGCTCGTCGAGGAGCAGCAGCCGGGGCCGCAGGGCGAGCGCCCGGGCCAGCGCCACGCGCTGCTGCTGACCGCCGGAGAGCTGGTGCGGAAAGCGCCCGCCGTGGTCGGGCAGACCCACGAGCTCCAGCAACTCGGCGGCGCGCGAACGCCGTTCGGCCGCCGCGACCCTGCGCATCCGCATCCCGAAGGCCACGTTGTCGGCCGCGGTCAGATGCGGGAAGAGGCTGTACGACTGGAAGACCATCCCGGTGTCGCGACGGTTGGCCGGGACCGGCACGATGTCCTCGCCGTCGAGCAGCACCTGACCGGAGTCGGGCTTCTCGAAGCCCGCGAGGACCCGCAGCGCCGTGGTCTTGCCGCAGCCCGACGGGCCGAGCAGGGCGAGGAGTTCACCGGGTGCGACATCGAGGTCGAGCCCGTCGAGCGCGACGGCGGAGCCGAAGGTGCGGCGCAGCCCCCGGATCCTCAGGGCGGTTCCGGTGCGCGCAGGTGCGTCGGTGATCGTCACGCGCCCGCCTCCTTCTTGGTCTTGTCACTGCGGGGGGCGCGCGCCGAACGGGCGGCACGCGTACGGAAGACGGCGGTCAGAGCCAGCAGCAGCACCCAGGTCAGCACCAGGCTGAGCAGCGAGACGGCCACGGACAGCTGGGCGTTGGAGCCGGACGCCTGCACGATCCACACCGCGAACGGCTGGAATCCGAGCAGCTGCGCCACGGTGAACTCGCCGAGCACCAGCGCGAGCGCCAGGAACGAGGCGTTGAGCAGCGCGGTGCGCAGATTGGGCAGGACGACCGAGACGATCGCCCGGGGCCAGGAGGCGCCCAGGTCACGGGCGGCCTCGACGAGCGTACGGACGTCGACGGCCCGCAGCCCCGCCTCCAGCGAGCGGTAGACGAACGGCAGCGCCATCACCACGTACGCGAGCACCAGCACTACGGGGAAGTCGGGGTCCTGCACCGCGACGAACGTCTCGTACAGCGGAGTGGTGGCGAGGTGGTCGGGCCCCCACTTCAGCACGGTCCCGATCCCGGCGACCAGCGCGACCGGCGGCACCACCAGCGGAAGTGTGCAGACCACTTCGAGCACCGAGCGCAGCCGCCCCGAGCCGGAGAGCCGCACCGCGAGCGCGGCCGGGAGCGTCAGGAGCAGCGCCAGGGCGACCGTGGTGAGCCCGAGGCCGAGGGAGAGCAGCAGTGCGGTGGTGAAGCCGTCGGCGGAGAAGATCTGCGTGTACGAATCAAGGGTGAACCCCTGACCCGGCACATCCACCGTGAAAACGAGAGCCGCGATCAGCGGAACCAGGAAGTAGAGCCCGGCGGCGCCGAGGACGACGCCGCGCCACGGGCGCACCCCGGCCGGGATCAGGCGAGCCATCGGGCGCTCCTTCGCTGCAGCGGCAGATGGACGGCCATGACGAGCGCCGCGACCAGGATCATGTCGAGGCTGAGGGCGAGCGCCACGTTCTCCTGGCCGATCAGGACGTTGCCGGAGAGCGCGTCCGCGATCTGGAGCGTCACCAGCGGCACCGAGCTGCCGACCATCGCGGCGGCCGTGGCGTACGCGGCGAAGGCGCTGCCGAAGAGCAGCACGAACCCGCCGAGCAGCGTCGGCAGCAGCACCGGGATGCCCACGTGCCGCCAGTACTGCCAGGCACTGGCACCGGAGTTGAGGGCGGCCTCGCGCCACTGCGGCCGCAGCCCGTCGAGCGCGGGAGCGACGGTGAGGACCATCAGCGGCACCAGGAAGTACAGATAGGTAAGGGTGAGTCCCCAGAAGCTGTAGAGACTCCACCCGTGCCGGTCGAGGCCGAGGCGGGTGGTGAGCACACCGGCGTTGCCGAGGGTCGCGACGAAGGCGAACGCCAGCGGCACACCGCCGAAGTTGGCGAGGACGCCGGACGCGGTGAGCACGGCCTCGCGCAGCGCCCGGCCGCGCGAGGTGACGACGGCCTGGGCGAGCAGCAGTCCGAGCACCGAGCCGATGCCCGCGGTGACGGCGGCCAGCTTGAGGCTGCCGAGGAGCGCGGTGCGGTAGGCGCCGTGCAGGGACTGGTCGAGGTTGCCGAGCCCGTACGAGCCGTTGACGGTGAGCGCGCCGTTGAACATGGCGACGGCGGGGAGCCCGAAGGCGAGGGCCACGAAGGCGAGCAGGGGCAGGGCGGCGAGCCAGGGCCCGGGGGCCTTGAGGCCCCGCCGCCGGGGACGGCGCACGTCGGTCGCGGCGCCGGCCCCCGACGAGGAGGAGGTGATGAGTGACGAGGTCATGGATCAGATCAGCCCGAGATCGCCTTGGCCCAGCCCGCGGCGAGGACCTGCTTGGCCTTGGCGGTCTGCGCCTCGGCCGGGAACTTCGGGGTGCCCGCGACCTTGGGCAGCGCGGCCGCGGCGGCCTTGTCGAGCGAGCCGTCCTGCTCCATGGCGGTCATCAGCGCGGGACGGGCGTGCCCCTTCAGCCACAGGTTCTGCCCCTCGGCGGAGTACAGGTACTCCTGCCACAGTCGGGCGGCGGCGGGGTGCGGCGCGTCCTTGTTGATGGCCTGGGAGTAGTACTGGGCATAGATGCCGTCACTGGGCACGGCGACCTTCCAGTCCAGCCCCTTGCTCTTGAACTCTTCCCCATACCCGGCGTTGAGGTAGTCCCAGTCGATGCTGATCGGGGTCTCACCCTTCTCGACGGTGGCCGGGGTGGACTCGACGGGGTTGTAGTTCCCGTTCTTCTTGAGCTTGCCGAAGAAGTCGAGACCGGGCTGGATGTCGTCGAAGGACCCGCCGGAGGCGAGGGCGGCGGCATACACACCGGCGAAGGCCGAACCCGACTTGGTCGGGTTGCCGTTGAGCGCGACCTGCCCCTTGTACTGCGGCTTCAGCAGATCGGCGAAGGTCTGCGGGCACTGCTTCACACGCTTGGCGTCACAGCCGATGGAGACGTAGCCGCCGTAGTCGTTGAACCAGCGGGCCTGCGCGTCCTTCTGCCCCTCGGCGATCTTGTCGTACGCGGTCACCTTGTACGGGGCGGTCAGCCCCTGCTGGGCCGCGGCCTGCGCGAACGAGGCACCGAGGTCGAGCACGTCCGGGGCGCGGTCCTGGCCCTTGCGGGTCTTGACCGCGTTGATCTCGTCCTGACTGGTCCCGTCCGGGTTCTCGACGGCGACCTTGATCCCGTACTTCTTCTGGAACCCGTCGATGAGGGCCCCGTAGTTGGCCCAGTCGCGGGGGATGGCGATGGCGTTGAGCGTGCCTTCCTTCTTGGCGGCGGCGATGAGGGCATCCATCCCGCCGGCCTCGGCGGCGGACCCGGCGGCCGCGGCGGAAACCCCGCCGCCCTTCCCGCCCGAGTCGACGTTCTTGGCGTCACTCTTCGCGCCACAGGCGGCAAGAGCGAACGCGGATGCGGTGAGCGCGAGGGCGATACCGGCGGTGCGGATACGGGGGGCGGTCGTCACGAGGGCTCCATGAGGGGCGAGGTTGTACAGCCAACTGTTGTACAGACAACTCCTTCATTACGGGGGTGGGGCGTGACGCGGCGGTGAACGCGGGGCGTCGGGGAGGGCGGGAGGGGGCGAATTTCGGCCGGGCCGGTGGGGTGGTGGCTGATTTGCGGGTTCGTCTGCGGGTCCGGTGGGGGCTGGTCGCGCAGTTCCCCGCGCCCCTTAGGTAATTCCAGCTCCTCCGGCGTTCGAGGTGCGGGCCCCGTTAGGGGCGCGGGGAACTGCGCGACCAGCCACACGCGGCCCGCAGACGAACGGGGTCCGCGGGCGCAGCCCCGGAGGGGGGTTACGTATCGCAGGTCAGTACCGTCCGGCACACCCCGCACCGCACCCGCACCCTCCCCCGAACCCCCACCCGATTCCGCTGCCCGCACGTCGGGCACGAGAAGCACACCCGCAGCGAGGAACCTTCCCCCTCGAAGGAGTACGGCGCCCCCACCGACCCCCGCGCACCCCGCCGGTCGCGGGCGTACCGCCGCCGCCCCGCCCACCCGGCCGCCACCAGCGGCGGCTGCTGCTCGTCGCGCCGGGCCCGGGCGAGCCCGGCCTGGTACGCGGGGTACGCCTGCGGGCTGGTGAACCACGGCGACGGGTCCTCGCCGAACACGGCCGCCCGCTTCGCCAGTACGTAACCGAACTCCTCCGGCGTCAGGTACCCCAGCTTCTGGCTGGACACCCCGTCCTCCCGGAACGCGTCGAGCAGCAGCCACCCCGCCCCCAGGTACGTGGTCGCCGTGTCCGTGAGGATCTCGTTGTCCCGCGTCCCCGGGAACTCCAGCCCGAGCCGGTGCAGCAGCACATGCGTGATCTCGTGCGCGAGGGCCGCCCCGATGTCCCGCCGGTGGCGCCGGAAGCGGTCGTTGAGTTCGATGAAGTACTCGGGCCCCGCGGCCAGTTCGACCGACGCCGCGTGCTGCATCTCGCGGAATCCGACGATCATCCGGGCGTCCGGCAGATGCAGGTGCTGGACCAGCGCCCGGGCCACCCGCTGGGCCCCCAGATGGAGGTCGTCGTGGTCGGCGAAGGCCACGTCGGCGGGGAGGATGCTCGTGGCGTACCCCTGGATCCCGTCGGACGACAGCCGCCGGTACAGCGCGGTGATCGCCGCCCGCACGGTCTCGATGTGCGGATACCCGTGGACGACAGGACTGGAGCCGTGACTCGCCCCGGACCCGGCCGCGTTCGTATGGGCCACGCTGTCACCCCCGTACGACGGTGAACCAGCCTCCACTGTACGAGGGACCCGCGGCACCCCGCCTTCGTACACATGGCCGGAAAGTCGCCCTTGTTGGGCGCCCGGGGAGCTCCGATAATCCACAACACGCGCATTGACGCGCCCATGTCATCCCAGCGGCGCGCCGGAGCGCGGAGACGTCCAATCCCCACGTCCGACAATCCCCAACGTCCGACAATCCCCACGCTCAACCCCCCCCACGTTCAACCCCCCCACGAAAGGCAGTCCCTTGAAGAACACCCTCGTGCGTGCGCTCAAGAGATGCATAGCCGTCGCGGCGGTCACCCTCGCCGCGTTCACCCTCCAGCCCGTCACGGGAGCCTCCGCGTCCCAGGCGCCCGTGGTCGGCGGAACCCGGGCCGCCCAGGGCGAGTTCCCGTTCATGGTCCGCCTCTCCATGGGCTGCGGCGGCGCCTTCTACACCCAGCAGATCGTTCTCACCGCCGCCCACTGCGTGAGCGGCTCCGGCAACAACACCTCCATCACCGCGACCGCGGGCGTCGTCGACCTCCAAAGCAGCAGCGCCATCAAGGTGAAGTCGACCAAGGTGCTCCAGGCGCCCGGCTACAACGGCCAGGGCAAGGACTGGGCGCTGATCAAGCTCGCCAAGCCGGTCGACCAGCCCACCCTCAAGCTCGCCACCACCACCGCGTTCAACAACGGCACCTTCACCATCGCCGGCTGGGGCGCCCGCAGCGAGGGCGGCGGCCAGCAGCGCTACCTCTACAAGGCGACGGTCCCGTTCGTCTCCGACGCCCAGTGCCAGCAGGCGTACGGCAGCGACCTCGTCCCGAGCGACGAGATCTGCGCGGGCTACGTCCAGCAGGGTGGCGTCGACACCTGCCAGGGTGACTCCGGCGGCCCCATGTTCCGCAAGGACAACAACAACGCCTGGATCCAGGTCGGCATCGTGAGCTGGGGCCAGGGCTGCGCCGAGCCCGGCTACCCGGGCGTGTACAGCGAGGTCTCGACCTTCGCCGCCGACATCGCGAAGGCCGCGGCCACCCTCTAGCGCGCCGCTCGCACCGCACGGCTCCTCCCGGCCGGGCGCCCCGAATTTGCGGGCGTCCGGCCCAATCTGGTCATATGTGGACATGCCGATCACAGTGGTCATCGCGGACGACCAGGAGATGGTCAGGACCGGGTTCCGCATGATCCTGGAGAGCAGGCCCGACATCGACGTCCTCGACGACGTCTTCGACGGCCCGTCCGCCCTGGAGGCGGTGGACCGGCACGACCCGGACGTCCTGCTCCTCGACATCCGCATGCCCGGCCTCGACGGGCTCGAAGTCACCCGGCGCCTCTCCGGCCGCGACCGCCCGCACATCGTCATCGTCACCACCTTCGACCTGGACGAGTACGTCCACGCCGCCCTGCACGGCGGCGCCTCCGGCTTCCTCCTCAAGGACGCCAGCCCCGAGATGCTGGTCGAGGCGGTACGGGCGGCGGCCGCCGGGGACTCCCTGGTCTCCCCGGCGATCACGGTCCGGCTGCTGCGCGAGCTCGCCGCCGCCCGCCCCGCCACGTCCCTGCGGCAGCCCGCCGAACCCCTCACCGAGCGCGAACGCGACGTCGTGCGCTGTCTGGCGCGCGGCGCCACCAACGCCGAGATCGCCGCCGAACTGTACGTCTCCCTCTCCACCGTGAAGACCCATCTGGCCAATGTGCAGGGCAAGCTCGGCGCCCGTAACCGGGTGGAGATCGCCGCCTGGGCCTGGGAGAGCGGACTGGCCACGGGCGCGGCGTGAGCCCGCTCCGCCGCTGGCTGCGCCGCCACCCCCGGTGGGCCGAGGCCGCCCGCGCGGCGCTCGCCGCCGTCCTGGTCGGGCTCGTCGTCTTCGAAGGCCTGGCGCTGGCCCGCCGGCCCACCTCGCCGCACGCCGTCGTCTGGGCCTCGGGCCTGGTGGTCTGTCTGTGCGCACTGCCGTGGCCCCGACTCGACCTCGTCGTACGGGCCTGGGCCGCCGCGGTCGTCACCTGGGCCGCGACCGGGCTGATGTTCCTCGACCGCCCGGAGGTCGTCTGGGGGATGGGCGAGGCGGTGGCGCTCCTGGTGCTGCTCGCGGCGGTCCTGCTGCGGGCGCCGTCCCGCACCGCCGCCGTCCTCGGTCCTGTGCTCGGGCTCGGCTGTATGGCGGTGCCGGTCCGGGACGCCTCGCCCGGCCGGTTCACCCTGCTCTTCGCGGTGCTCACGGTGGTCGTCAGTGCGTACTCGCTGCTGCTGCGCGCCCAGTCCTGGCAGCGCGTGCGCGACCTCCAGGCCGTCCGCACGGCCGAGCGCATCGAACTCGCCCGCGAGCTCCACGACCTGATCGCCCACCACGTCACCGGCATCGTCGTCCAGGCCCGCGCGGCCCGCTTCACCTCGGTCGAGGGGCAGCGGGCCGCCGATACCTTCGGCCGGATCGAGGAGGCGGGCGGCGAGGCGCTGAGCGCCATGCGCCGGCTGGTGCGGGTGCTGCGCGAGGGCGAGCCGGAGACCGAGCCGGTCGCGGGCCTGGCGCAGCTGCGCGAGCTGACCGACCGCTTCTCCCTGGCGGGCCCGCCGGCCGTGCTGTACGTGGAGGCGGGCCTGGACGAAAGCCTCCCCGGCGAGGTCGCGGCGGCCGCCTACCGCGTGGTCCGCGAGGCCCTGACCAATGTGCGCAAGCACGCGGCCGACGCGAGTGCGGTGCGGGTGGGGCTGCGGCTGGTCGAGGACGGCCTTGAGGTCCGGGTCGCGGACGACGGCTCCCGCGCGGCGAGGCTGCCGCCGAGCGCGCGGGGTGGGGGGTTCGGCCTCGCGGGCCTGGGCGAGCGGGTGACGGCCCTCGGCGGCGAACTGACGGCGGGCCCGGCGCCGGAGGGGGGCTGGCTGGTGCTGGCAGTCCTGCCGCTTCTTTAGCCCGGGGTTCGTCTGCGGGTGGGCGGGGGCTGGTCGCGCAGTTCCCCGCGCCCCTGAAGCGCCCCTGCGGGGCGCCCAGGTGATTGCCGCGAAGCGGCATTTTTAGGGGCGCGGGGAACTGCGCGACCAGCCCACCACAACCCGCACCCGAAGCGCTTAGTCCAACACCCCCTCCCCCTTTGTCCATGGGCGCGCACCCCCCTCCCGGCCCATCGTGACCTGGCACGAGACCCCGTCACGAGGAGGAAGCCGGCGTGAACGCTGAAGCAAGCGGACCGAAGCGGAGGACGGTGGTGGCGGCCACCGCGCTGGCCGGGGCCGGGGTCGCGCTGGGGGCGCCCGGGGTCGCGCTCGCCGCCGGGGAGAGCGCCATCCGCTCGCGCGACCTGGAGGTGCGGGTCGGCACCGCGTTCCCGCGCATCGTCTCGTACACCGACCGCGCGACCGGCGCGAAGCTGTACGGGCAGGAGGAGCCGGTCACGAGCGTGCTGGTCGACGGGGTCGCGCACACGCCCCGGGTCACCGTGCGGACGGGCCGGGACCGGGCCGCGTACACGCTCGCCTTCGAGGGCGGCACCGAGATCGGCGTGGAGATCCGCGTCGAGGGGCACCGCGTCGACTGGCGGGTGACCCGGATCGACGACACCGCGGCCCTGCGCGTGGGCACCCTCCAGATCCCCGGCCTCGCCCTGCTCTCCGTGCGCAGCGACCAGCCGGGCGCGGCGCTGCTCGCCGCCCGGATCCAGTTGGACAAGGCGAAGAGCGGAGACACGCTCGTCCGGGTCACCGCGGACACCGCCCCGGACGCGGCGCCGGTCGGCTGCGCGTACGCGGTGCTCGCGCACGACGGGCTCGGCGGGGCCGTCGAGACCAACACCGTCTACGACAAGCCCGACAGCGCGGCCGGGACCACCTGGGAGAACGGGCGGCTGTGGCGCCAGACCCGCAAGCGCGACGGGTACGTGGAGGCGCGGCTCGTCCCCGGCCAGTGGACGCACCGGGCCGCCACCGCCGCCGTGCCGGACACCGAGCCGCTGCCGTACGCCACCGTGATCGTCACCGGTGACCGAAACGGCGACGGCACCGTCGACTGGCAGGACGCGGCCATCGCGTTCCGCGACATCATGGTCAGCCCGCTCGGCGCCGACGAGCAGCATCTGCGGGTCGTCCCGCACATCCCGTTCAACTTCGCCTCGCAGGCGACCAACCCGTTCCTGGCCACCCTCGACAACGTCAAGCGGATCTCGCTCGCCACCGACGGCCTGCGCCAGTACACACTGCTCAAGGGCTACCAGTCCGAGGGCCACGACTCGGCCCACCCCGACTACGCGGGCAACTACAACGAGCGCGCGGGCGGCATCGAGGACCTCAACCACCTGGTCCGCGAAGGGAAGAAGTGGAACAGCGACTTCGCCGTCCACGTCAACGCCACCGAGTCCTACCCCGTCGCCCACGCCTTCTCCGAGACGCTGGTCGACAAGGCGAACGAGCAGTGGGACTGGCTCGACCAGTCGTACCGCATCGACCAGCGCCGCGACCTGGTCTCCGGTGACATCGCGCGGCGCTTCGCCGCGCTGCGCCGCGACGCGGACCCGGCGCTGGGCGCCCTCTACATCGACGTGTTCCGCGAGTCCGGCTGGACCTCCGACCGCCTCCAGCGCGAACTGCGCGCCCAGGGCTGGCTGGTCACCTCCGAGTGGGGCCACGGCCTGGAGCGCTCCTCGCTCTGGTCGCACTGGGCCAACGAGACCGACTACGGCGGCGACACCTCGCGCGGCATCAACTCCCGGCTGATCCGCTTCGTCCGGAACCACCAGAAGGACGTCTTCGCCGACAAGTGGCCGACCCTGCTCGGCCATGCCCGCATGGGCAACTTCGAGGGGTGGGTCGGCAAGACCGACTGGACGGCGTTCTACGAGCTGATCTGGACGCGGTCGCTGCCCGCCAAGTACCTCCAGGCGTATCCGATCCGGCGCTGGAGCGAGCACGAGATCACCTTCTTCGGGCCCGGAGCCACCTCGGTCTCCGACGCCGACGGCACCCGCCGGATCACCACGGACGCGCGCGTGGTGTACGACGGCGGCGCCTATCTGCTGCCCTGGGAGCCCCGTCGCGCGGCCGACCCGGCCAAGCTCTACCACTACAACCCGGCCGGTGGCACGACCAGTTGGCGGCTGCCGCGCGGCTGGTCCGGGGCCCGCACGGTGGTCCTGTACCGGCTCACCGACCAGGGCCGGGCGTACGAGCGCGAGCTGCCCGTGCGCTCCGGCACGGTCACCATCGAGGGCGCGGCGGCCGGACAGCCCTATGTCGTCCTGCGCGAGCGCGCCCGGAACCGGGACCCGCGCTGGGGCCAGGGCACCGGCCTCTACGACCCCGGCTTCCACTCCGGCTCCCTGAAGGGCTGGACGGTCAGCGGCCCCGCGTCCGTACGCCGCAGCGCACTCGGTGACTACGAGCTGGTGATCGGCGCGGGCGCGGCGGCCTCGGCGAGCCAGCGCCTGACCCGCCTCGCGCCCGGTACGTACGCCGCGTCCGTGCAGGTCGAGGTGGGCGAGCGGGCGGGGGAGCGGCGCGTCGCGGCCCTGGAGGTGCGCACCGCCGACGGTGTGGCCGCGCGCAACTGGACGGCGACCTCCACGGCGGGCAACCACGTCGCCGCCGACCGCAAGCACGGCACCCGCTTCCAGCGGATGTTCACCCACTTCGCGGTCCCCGAGGGCGGCGGCCCGGTCGAACTGGCCCTGTGCGCGGAGGCGGGGGAGGCCCGGGTGCGGTTCGACAACGTACGGGTCGTGGCGGCCCGGCCCACCGCCAAGGAGGGCGCGCTGGCCTTCGAGGACTTCGAGAACGTGCCGCAGGGCTGGGGCGTCTTCGTCAAGGGCGACGCGGGCGGCGCCACCGACCCCCGCACCCACCTCGCGCAGCGGCACGCCCCGTACACCCGGCGCGGCTGGAACGGGAAGGCGATCGACGACGTGATCGACGGCGGCCAGTCGCTGAAGTCACGCGGCGAGAACGACGGACTGGTCTACCGGACCGTGCCCTTCACTGTCCGGTTCCTCCCCAGTAAGCGCTACCGCGTCGGCTTCCGTTACGAGAGCGAGAAGGCCGGCCAGTACGCGTGGATCACGGCCGTCGACGAGGGCGCCGAAACGCGCGAACTGAGCCGCGAGGTGTTCGGGGCGGCTACCGGACCGACCGCCTTGGTCTACGAGTTCACGGCCCCCGCGACCGGCGAGGCGTGGGTCGGACTGCGCAAGACCGGTGACGACGGCACGGCGGAGTTCACGCTGGACGCCTTCGAGGTGACGGAGTTGTAGGCAGAGGCGGACCGTCCGGCGGCCGGAGGGAGGCCGCCGGGCGGTCATTCACTCACGTGCTCAGCTGAAGGAGATGTTCTGGACCGTGTTGCCGGTGGTCTGCTCCCAGGCGGTGATGTTGCACTGCGTGCCCGCTGCGGAGCAGTCCACATTGACGTCCTGGCCCGTGGACCAGTCCTTGGCGACGAAGGCCTTCTTGACGTCGAGCGTCACCGATATGGCGCCGTTGGCGTCGGCCGTGAGGTTCTTGACATCGTTGGAACAGAGGGTGGAGGAGGCGCACTCGCCCACGTTCACGGCGGCGCCGGGCGTGTAGCCGGAACCGGAGATCGAAACCGTCTGGCCGTCGGAGAGACCGCTGCTCGGGGTGACCGAGATCGCGGTCGCGGCGGACGCGGGAGTGGCGAGCAGCACGGTCGCTGCCACGGCGGCTCCAGAGGCGGCCAACTTGGCGATGCGGGACCGGGTGATGAGATCCTTCATGTCAACCTCAAAGTGTGCGTCGGAAAGGTGGAATGCGCTTTCTTGGGCGCTCTTCGAGGTTAGTGGAGCCTCACTTCCGGACCCGTTGCGTCCTCAACTTCGAGCTCCCACACCCATACCTCGTTGGCTTGATCCCGCAGCACCGCTCCGGGGACGTGAAAAAAATGCTGCGGACCGGTATTCCAATAACGCCCGAGGTTGAAGCCGTTAACCCACACGAAACCTCGGACCAGGCCGTGGAGTTCGAGCCGCGCGTCACCCGGAATGGGGGCGTCGAAGGTGCCGCGAAACAGCCCCCTGCCCGCCTCCGCAGTTGAACGGAACGGCAACCGCCGCACCCGCTCGGCGTCCTCGAACGCGTCCAGCCCCAGCCCCCGCACCCTCACACCGTGCAGGAACTGCCGTTCGTGCAGCACCCCGACGGTGATCCCCTTGGGTTCGGCGAGCGTCGGCCCGTAGTTGACGCGCCCCAACGACTCCACCCACAGCTCGACCACGGCGGGCCCCGCCACCGGCTCCGGCAGCACCGCGTCGTCCTCGGTGAGCACCCCGGCCCGCACCCCGTCGACGTATACGACCGCCCGGTCCCGCAGACCGAGCACCCGCAGCGGATACGGCTGCCGGGGCCCGGGCACCTCGAACCGGTAGCGCACCACGCCCCGGTCCACGTCCAGCTCCTCGAACGTCGGCGGCGTCCCGTACACACCCTCCGCCGACCCCAGCGCCTCCAGTACGTCCTCGGCCGCCACCCACTCCGTCAGCGCCACGGTGACCGGGGCGCCCAACACCGGGGGCGCGGGCGGAAGTTCGGGAAGCGGGTCCCGCGCGTACTCGGCGAGCACCTCGCGGAACGCCCAGAACTTCGGCGTCGGGCGGCCGTACTCGTCGATGGGCGCGTCGTAGTCGTACGACGTGACGTCCGGCCGCAGCGTGCCCAGATGGGCCTCGCCGTCCCGGTTGGCGCCCGCCCACCCGGCGAAGCTGGTGCCGCCGTGCGCCATGTAGAGGTTGACGGAGGCGCCGCACTCCAGGATCTCGCGCAGCGCCCCGGCCGCCTCGCGCGCGTCCCGCACCACCGGCTCCGCGCCCCAGTGCTCGAACCAGCCGCACCAGAACTCCATGCACATCAGCGGCCCCTTGGGGCGGTGGCGGCGCAGCACCTCGAAGGCTTCGAGGGCGCCCGAGCCGAAGTTCGCGGTGGCGAGCACACCCGGCAGACAGCCGCCGGTCAGCATGTGGTCCTCGGGGCCGTCGGAGGTGAACAGCGGGACGGTCACGCCCAGTTCGGCGAGGAGGTCCGCGAGCGCCCGCAGATACACCCGGTCCGAGCCGTAGCTGCCGTACTCGTTCTCCACCTGCACCATGACCACCGGGCCGCCCCGGTCGGCCTGGCGGGCCACCACCTGCGGCAGCAGCGCCTCGAACCAGCGCTCCACGTGCCGCAGATACTCCGGGTCCCGGGTGCGCACCCGCCGCCCGAGCGCGCCCGTCAGCCAGTGCGGCAGGCCGCCGTTCTCCCACTCGGCGCAGATGTACGGGCCGGGGCGCACGATCGCCCACAGCCCGGCGGCGCGGGCCGCGTCCAGGAACCGGCCCAGCGCGTCCGGGTCCCGGTAGCGGCCCGGGGTCGGCTCGTGCAGGTTCCACGGCACATACGTCTCGACGCAGTTCAGCCCCATCGCCCGCAGCATCGCGAGGCGGTGGCCCCACTGGGACTCGTGCACCCGGAAGTAGTGCAGCGCCCCCGAGAGCAGCCGCACCGGCCGCCCGTCCAGCAGAAAGTCCTCGTCACCCACGGTGAAGTCAGCCACCGGCCCCGCCCGTCTCTCGATCTTCCGGGGTCAGCCTCACCCCTGGCGCGGGCGCCGGTCCATGGACAAAGATCGGCGCTGATTGGACGCAAAGGGGGACGGGAGGCGGCGGAACCGGCATGTACCACACCTGGATGCGCTATTTCACGCCGAGCCCGGTCCACCACCGGCTCGGCCTGGTCTGTCTCGGCGTCGGGATGCAGCACGGCACGCTGCCCACCGTCGGGCCGCGCACCCTGGACCACCACGTCGCCGTGGTGATCGGCGCGGGCGGCGGCTGGTTCCGGGGCGCGGACGGGGAGCGCCTCACCGTGACCGCGCCCGCGCTGATCTGGCTCACCCCGGGCGTGCCGCACCACTACGGGCCCGACCCGGCCACCGGCTGGGACGAGTCGTTCGTCGACTTCACCGGGCCCGCCACCGCCACGTACACCGAGCTCGGCTACATCGAACCCGAGCGGCCCGTCGTGCCGCTCGCCGACACGGCGGGCGCCCGGGCCGCCGTCGGCCGGATCGCCCGGGCGGCCCGCCGGGGCAACCCGCTCCTGGAGGTCGAGACGGGCGCCGCCGTCCACGAACTCCTCGTCGCCCTGCGCCGCGCCCGCGCCGACCTCGCGCCCGACGGCGACCCCGTTCTGCAGGCGCTCGCGCGCGACGCCTTCCAGCCGCTGTCGGTGGCCGAGCACGCCGCCCGGCACGGCATGACCCCCGCGGAGCTGCGCACGGCGGTGCGCCGGGGCGCGGGGTGCAGCCCCAAGGACTACCTCCTGGGCATCCGGCTCGGCCGCGCCAAGGAGCTCCTCGCGGCCACCGAGCTGCCGGTCGCCGCCGTGGCCCGCCGGGTGGGCTACGACGACCCCGCGTACTTCTCGCGCCTGTTCACCCGACGTGTCGGCACCGCCCCGGTCCGCTTCCGCGAGCAGCAGGGCCGAGCCGTCCCCGGCGGCTGGAGCAGCAGGATCCCGGATCCTGAACACCCTCCGACGATCCCGGGCCCGGCCACGTAAGCTCGACGACCATGACCACGATCGACCCCTCCGTGCAGGCGGAGCTCGCCCGGCTCCGGGACAGCATCGACAACATCGACGCGGCCGTCGTCCACATGCTCGCCGAGCGCTTCAAGTGCACCCAGCAGGTCGGCCATCTGAAGGCCGAGCACAAGCTGCCGCCGGCCGACCCGGCCCGCGAGGCCGAGCAGATCGACCGGCTGCGCCGCCTGGCGGAGAACGCCAAACTGGACCCGGCCTTCGCCGAGAAGCTCCTGAACTTCATCATCGCGGAGGTGATCAGGCACCACGAGACGATCGCCAAGTCGTCGTGATGTCGTCGTGAGCCGCCGTCTGTCCGAGCGCCCTGCGCTGAGAGCGCAACGCAATCCCCGTGTGCGGACCGGGGCGCATCGGGCAGCATGGCCTCCATGTCCGTACTGACGCGCGACGAAGCGCAGACCCGTGCCCGGCTCCTCGACGTCCAGCGGTACGAGATCGAGCTCGATCTCACCACCGGCGAGGAGACCTTCGACTCCCAGACCGTCATCCACTTCACCGCACGCGCGGCCGGGGACACGTTCGTCGAGGTCAAGCCCGCCACCCTGCGCTCGGTCAGCCTCGACGGACAGCCGCTGGACCCCGCCGCCCTGGTCGAGAACCGCCTGGCGCTCACCGGTCTCGCCGAGGGCCCGCACGAGCTGCGCGTCGAGGCGGAGATGACGTACTCGCACACCGGTGAGGGGCTGCACCGCTTCACCGACCCGGTCGACGGCGAGACCTACACGTACACCCAGCTCTTCATGGAGGACGTGCAGCGCGTCTTCGCCGCCTTCGACCAGCCCGACCTGAAGGCCGCCTTCGACTTCACGGTCACCGCGCCCGAAGGCTGCACCGTGCTGGCCAACGGCATCACCGAGCAGCAGGGCGACGGCCGCTGGAAGGCCGCCACCACCCCGCTGCTCTCCACCTACTTCGTGGCGCTCGCCGCCGGCCCCTGGCACTCGGTGACCACCGAGCACGCGGGCCTGCCCTTCGGTCTGCACTGCCGCCGCTCGCTCGCGCCGTATCTGGACGCCGACGCCGAGGAACTCTTCGAGATCACCCGGCAGTGCTTCGACCGCTACCACGAGAAGTTCGACGAGCCGTACCCGTTCGACTCGTACGACCAGGCCTTCGTGCCCGAGTTCAACGCGGGCGCGATGGAGAACCCGGGCCTGGTCACCTTCCGCGACGAGTTCATCTACCGCTCCGCCGTCACCGACACCGAGCGCCAGACCCGCGCCATGGTCGTCGCGCACGAGATGGCCCACATGTGGTTCGGCGACCTGGTCACCCTGCGCTGGTGGGACGACATCTGGCTGAACGAGTCGTTCGCCGAGTACATGGGCTACCAGACCCTCACCGAGGCCACCCGCTTCACCGACACCTGGGTGGACTTCGGGATCGTCCGCAAGGCCTGGGGGTACGACGCCGACCAGCGGCCCTCCACCCACCCCGTCGCCCCCGACCCGGCCGCCGTGCCCGACACCGCCTCCGCGATGCTCAACTTCGACGGCATCTCCTACGCCAAGGGCGCGTCCGCACTGCGCCAGCTGGTGACCTGGCTGGGCGAGAAGGACTTCCTCGCGGGCATCAACACCCACTTCAAGCGGCACAAGTTCGGCAACGCCACGCTCGCCGACTTCATCGACAACCTGGCCTCCGCCACCGACCGCGATGTGCACGCCTGGGCCGACAAGTGGCTGCGCACGACCGGCGTGGACACGCTGACGCCGGTGGTCGGGGAGGACGGGGGCTCCTGGACGCTCGCCGTGGAGCAGGACGGGGACCGGCCGCACCGGATCGCCGTCGGCGCGTACGACATCGACCCGGCGCGCCCCGGACAGCTGGTGCTGCGCGAGCGCTTCGAGACCGACGTGCCCGCCGCCGAGCCGGTGACCCGCGCCGGCGCGCGCCCCGCGCTGGTGCTCCTCAACGACGGCGACTTCAGCTACGCCAAGGTGCGCCTGGACGCCGAATCGTGGCAGACGGCCCTGCGCTCCCTCTCCGGACTGCCCGACCCCCTCGCCCGCGCGGTCGTCTGGAACGCCGCCCGCGACATGGTCCGCGACGGCCAGCTCCCGCCCGCCGCCTATCTGGAGGCGGCCCGCGCCCACCTCCCGCACGAGTCGGACCTGGCCATCGTGCAGGGCGTCCTCACCTTCGCCCACGGGCAGGTGGTCGACCGCTACCTCGCGGACGGCGCGCGCCCCGCCGCGCTCGCGCTCCTCGGCGAGCTGACCCGGGACCTGATCCGGCGCACCGAGGACGGCGACAACCCGGGCCTGCGCCTCACCGCCGTCCGCCACTTCATCGACTGCGCCGCCCAGCCCCACACCATCCAGGAGTGGCTGGCCGACGGCAGCGTCCCCGGCGGCCCCGAGCTCGACCCGGAGCTGCGCTGGCGCGTCCTGTACCGGCTCGCGGTGCTGGGCGCGACCTCCGAGGCGGAGATCGCCGCCGAGCTGGCGCGCGACCCCAGCGCGACCGGCGAGGAGGGCGCGGCCCGCTGCCGCGCCGCGCTGCCGGACGCGCCCGCGAAGGCGGCCGCGTGGGCCGCGATGTTCGAGGGCGACGCGCTCTCCAACTACCTGTTCACGGCGACCGCCCAGGGCTTCTGGCAGCCCGAACAGGCCGAGCTCGTACGGGAGTACGTGACGCGCTACTACGTGGACGCGGTCCCGCTGGCCGCCCGGCGCGGCCCCGCGATCGCGGAGGCGGCGGGCCGCTACGCCTTCCCGGACTTCGCGGTCGACGCGGAGGCGGTGGCCCTGGGCGAGGAGTGCCTGTCCCAGGGCGACCTTCTCCCGGCCCTGCGGCGCAAGCTGACCGACCAGGTCGACGACCTGCGCAGGGCGCTGGCGGTACGGAACGCCTGACCCGGGCCGCCGTACGACGGCCTTGGGGGGTGGCGTGCTCATACCAGCGCGCCACCCCCCAACACCCCACCTCCGGGGGCCAGTACCACTTTCGGGTTGAGATCGTTGTGCAGGGCAGCCCCATCGCGCCGGGACGCTCCAGGCTGGTGAGGCCGTCGTTCGCGCACCCGAAGGACTCCCCCCATGCACACCCCGCCCCTCGCCGGCGGCCCCACTGGCCCCACCGCCCTGCACCCCCTCCTCGGCGTCGTCCTCGACGCGCTGCACCAGGGCGCGGTGGCCCGGGGCGGACCGCTGCCGGGCGGCGGGCCGGAGGCGGTGGCCGTGCGGGTCGGAGCCGCGGTCGGGGAGGCGTTCCCGTTACGGGGCACCAGTGCCGAGGAGGCGCTGACCACGCTCGTGCGGGCACTGGCGGAAGGCGCGGCCGACCCCGCCGACCCCCGCTGCGCCGCCCATCTGCACACCCCGCCGCTGGCCCTCGCCGCGGCCGCCGACCTCGCCGCCTCCGCCCTCAACCCGTCGCTCGACTCCTGGGACCAGGCCCCCGCCGCCGCCGAGCTCGAAGCCCTCGTCACCCGGGCGCTGGCCGCCGAGTTCTGGCCCGGCGGCGACGCGCTGGTCACCAGCGGCGGCACCGAGTCCAACCAGCTCGCCCTCCTGCTCGCCCGCGAACGGCACGGCGCCGTCCAGGTCGTCCAGGGCGCCAACGCCCACCACTCGGTCTCCCGCGCCGCCTGGCTGCTCGGCCTCCCCGAGCCGGTCACCGTCCCCGCCCCCTCCGGCACCCTCGACCTCGCCGCCCTCGACGAGGCGCTCACCGACCCGCACCACCAGGTCCTGGTCACCGCCACGGCCGGCACCACCGACACGGGCGCCGTCGACCCGCTCCCCGAGATCGCCGCCCTGTGCGCCCGGCACGGCGCCGAACTGCACGTCGACGCCGCGTACGGCGGGCCGCTGATCTTCAGCGACACCCACCGCACCAAGCTGCGCGGCCTGGAACACGCCCACTCCGTCACGCTCGACCTGCACAAACTCGGCTGGCAGCCGGTCGCCGCCGGGCTGCTCGCGGTCCCCGACCCGGCCCGCCTCGCCCCGCTCGCGCACACCGCCGACTACCTCAACGCCGACGACGACACCGAAGCGGGCCTGCCCGACCTCCTCGGCCGCTCCCTGCGCACCACCCGCAGACCGGACGTACTGAAGATCGCCGTCACGCTCCGCGCCCTCGGCCGCACCGGCCTCGCCGAGCTCGTCGACCGCACGCTCGCCCTCGCGCGGACCTTCGCGGACCTCGTCGAGGAACACCCACGCCTCGACCTGTACGAGCGCCCCGCGATCTCCACCGTCCTGTTCCGCCCGACGGACGCCCCCGACGACGAGGTCGCCGGGATCCGCCGCGCCCTGCTCACCGAAGGCCGGGCCGTCCTCGGCAGGGCCCGCGCCGACGGGCGCCTCTGGCTCAAGGCCACCCTGCTCAACCCCCACACCACCACCGGCGACCTGGCACAGCTCCTCAAGACCGTGGAAGGCAGCATCCCGCGATGACCGCACCGGCACCCGTCCAAGACATCGACCGTCCGCACGACCTGGTGGGCATCGGGGTGGGCCCGTTCAACCTCTCGCTCGCCGCCCTCGCCCACGGTGTGCCCGGCGGACTCTCGACCGCCTTCTACGAACAGCGCCGCGCCTTCCACTGGCACCCCGGCCTGCTCATCGAGGGCGCCACCCTCCAAGTCCCGTTCCTGGCCGACCTGGTGACCCTCGCCGACCCCGCCAGCCCCTGGTCGTTCCTCAACTACCTGCGCCACCGGGAGCGGCTCTTCCCGTTCTACTTCGCCGAGCGCTTCCACATCCAGCGCACCGAGTACGACGCGTACTGCCGCTGGGTCAGCGAGAGCCTGCCCGGGATGCACTTCGGACACCAGGTGGACGCGGTGCGCTGGAACCCCGAACGGGAGGTGTTCGAGGTCGACTTCACCCAGCTCGACATCCACGGCCAGGCCGAGGCCCTCGGCCGCGCCTTCGCCCGCAACCTGGTCCTCGGCGTCGGCACCGAACCGTATGTGCCGGAGCCGCTCAAGCCGCTCGCGGACGCGCCCGCGGTGCCGGTGATCCACTCGGCCGACTACCTCGACCACCGCGAGCGGTTCCTCGCCGCCGACCACATCACCGTCGTCGGCTCCGGCCAGTCCGGCGCCGAGGTCTTCCTCGACCTGCTCCGCAACCGCCCGGCGGGCCGCGAGCGGATCACCTGGCTCGCCCGCACCGAGACCTTCGCGCCGATGGAGTACTCCAAGCTGGGCCTGGAGCACTTCACCCCCGACTACACGCGCTACTTCCACGCCCTGACCGAGCCCGTCCGCGACGAGCTGGTGCCCCGCCAGTGGCAGCTCCACAAGGGCATCGACGCGGACACCATCGCCGCCATCCACGACGAGCTCTACCGCCGCACCCAGCACGGCGGCTGGCCCGACGCGACCCTCACGCCCGGGGTCAGCGTCCGCACGGCGGGCCGCGTCGCCACCACCAAGGTCGAGCTGCACCTGGAACACGCCCAGCAGGGCGTGCGCTCCCGGCTCACCACCGACGCGGTGATCCTCGCCACCGGCTACCGGGAGCGCCCCCTGGCCCGCATGCTGTCCGGCCTCGACCCCTATATGCGCCTGGACTCCTCCGAACGCCCGCGCATCGACGCCGACTTCCGCCTGGTCCTGGACAGCTCGGTCACGGGCGCGGTGTACGTCCAGAACGCCGAGAAGCACACACACGGGGTGGGCGCCCCCGACCTGGGCCTGGCGGCCTGGCGCAGCGCGGCGATCCTGAACTCCCTGACGGGCAAGGAGCCGTACCCGCTACCGACGCGCACGGCATTCACGACGTTCGGCCTGACCAAGCCACAGGAGACCCGCCCGGCACAGAGGGCACCGGGCGGCTTGATCCCGCTGGAGGGGTGACCTAGGAGTGGGTTTGGCCCGCTCTCGCTGGAGGGCCGCCCCGCCCCCCCCTTGCCTTTAGGGGCGCGGGGAACTGCGCGACCAGCCCCCACCGGCCCGCAGACGAAGGCTTAGAACACGGCGACCCCGTCCCGGACCAGCTTCCAGTCCACGGAAGCAAACGCGGCGGGGTCGACAACCCCCTTCACCTTCACCCACGAGATGATCGTGTTGCGAATCTCCTCGGAGTTCGCCCAAAGCTGCTTCGCGCCCGCGACATGCGGGAAGTTGCCCCCACCATTGGCCCGGTAATTGTTGACCGCCAGTACAAACTGAGCCGCAGGATCCAACGGCTTGCCCTGGAACGAAAGGTTCGAGATCCGCGCCCCCGCCGCCTTCGCGATGTCGATGTCGTACGTCAGCCCCGACACCGCGTCGTAGTTGTAGTCGGGCGTGTTGCCGGCGTTCGTCAGCTTCGACGTGTCGACGGGCGCCCCGGCAGCCGTCTGGACGTAGTACCGCGCCGAGAACTCCAGATAGTCCTTGATCTGGGCGCCGGTCAGAAGCCGCGCCTCCAGCGTGTTCTCGAACGGGTAGAGCCCGGCCGCGTCCTTGATGGTGACCTGGCCTGACGGGATGACGGCCGTGCGCGAGAAGCAGGACGCCTGCGACAGCACCGGCAGGGCCGCGTAGGCGCCACCCGCGAGCGCCGCCTTCACGGTGTCCACCTGGACCGCGTTGATCAGGTCGATGATCGGCTCGTCCTTCCAGGCCGCCTCGGCGGTGGTCATCGCCGCCTTCGACGTGCCGATGACCTGGTTGACGTACGCCACGACCTTCCTGTGCTCGTCGGAGAGCAGCCGGACGATCTTCGGGTCCTCGACAACGGCACTGGAGTTGAGGACCTTGGATCCGGCCTTCTCGACCGCCCAGTGGCCCTTCTCCCACACCAGGTCGAAGTCGAACACGGTCAGCCGCTGCCCCCACTTCAGCGGCTCGGACAGCACGACGTCCTTGCCGGTCTGCTTGTTCTTCACCCGGTACTCGGGAATCTCCGTGTGCGCGTGCCCGACCAGGATCGCGTCGATCCCCGGCACCTGCTCGGCCACCAGCGCGGCCGCGTTCTCGATGTACGGCAGCTGGTCGCCGTACGACGAGGTGCCGGAGGAGCCCGAGTGGGCGGCCACGATCACCACGTCCGCGCCCATCGAGCGCAGCTTGGGCACCCACTTCGCGGCCTGCTCCTCAAGGCCGGGGAAGACCATCTTGCCGCTGACGTTGGCCTTGTCCCAGATGGCGATGCCGGGGTTGGTGAGACCGAGGATCGCGACCCGGACGTCCCGCCCGTGCGGGGTGCACAGCCGCTTGATGACGTACGGCTGGAAGGCCGGCTTCAGCGTCTTGGCGTCCAGCGCGTTGGCGCCGAGCAGCGGGAAGTGGCACTGCTCCTCGAACTTGCGCAGCACCGGGATGCCGTAGTTGAACTCGTGGTTGCCGAGGGCGGCGGCGTGGTAGCCGATCGCGTTCATGGCCTGCGCCATCGGGTGCACCGGGCCGTGCTTGGCCGTGATCGGGTCGACCTTGGCGTAGTAGTACGACAGCTGGGTGCCCTGGATGGTGTCACCCGCGTCGATCATCAGGGTGTTGTGGCGGCCCTTCTCCTTGCGGACCTGCTCGACGAGCGTGGAGATCTTGGCGAGGCCGATGTCGTTGTGCGCCTTGTCGTCGAACTCCTTGTCCGTGAAGTAGTCCCAGTTGAAGACGTTGCCGTGCAGGTCGGTGGTGCCCATGACGCTGAACGAGTACCGCTTCGGCGCACGCCCGTGGCCGTGCCCGTGCTCATGGGCCTCGGCGGGGGCCGCGACACCCCCGACTATGGCCGCACCGGCTCCGGCGGCGGCCGTGGTGCCCAGGAACGTCCTACGGTTCAGCGGCATGTGATGCACTCCCTGACGGTGTGTTACGCGCGTAGACGTACGCGACGCGCGTAGAAGGTCGAGAGGATTTTGGCGCAGAACAGTCCATCCGCAACACCCTTCGCGGGTTTCAATCCGATGACCACGAGAAGACGCACGGCCCCGGGCGACATCGCCACCCGGGACCGCTGTACCCCCTGCGTTTAAGGGGCGCGGGGAACTGCGCGCCCAGCCACAGCGGACTCGCAGTCGAAAACCCGACCCGCCGCGCAGCGACTACGCGCAAACAAGCCGGGGCCCACCCCAGTCACCGTGGTCATAGTCGACACCATCACCCGCGTCGGTGACGACGAGCCGCACATCAAGCGCCCCCGTCAGATCGACAGACAACTGCTTCGCAGGGTCCGCCGACGTCATCTTCCCGCTGTCCGCGACAAGCGAGCTGTCCCGCCAGACCTGGAACACCACAGACCCCTTCGTGGTGACCTCGTCGTCCACGCCGACCGCCGTGGTCAGGGAGGAGCAACTCCCGCCCAGGTAATAGGCGACGGAGCTCGCCGCATGCGTACCGAGCCCCTTCGCGTACACCGTGCCGTTGACGGTGAGCGGCGTACCGTCCCCCGCAGCCTGCTCGGCGTTGCTGCGGTCGCGCTCGACCGGCCCCCACCCGTTCGTGGCCGACGACCAGGTCAGGTCACTCAACTCATGCGTACCGGCCGAGGGCCCGGCCCCACAGGCCAGCTTCGCGTCGGCCCAGTCGGCGTGGTCGTAGTTGATGCCGTCGCCGCCGTCCGTGACGACGAGCCGCAGCTTCGTCCCGCCCTTGAGATCGACACTCAAGTGCTTCGCCGGATCGGCGGCGGTCCGTACTCCGCTGTCGGCGACCATCGTCCCGTCGCGCCAGATCTGGAACCGTACGGACCCGCCCTTCGTTGACTCGTCGTCGACGCCCACGTCGACCCCGAGCGAGGAGCAGGCGCCGCCCAGGTAGTAGGAGATGTCGCTGGGCGCGTGCGTGCCGAGGCCCTTGGCGTAGGCCGTGCCGCCGATGGTGAGCGTGCGGCCGTCGCCGGCCGTCTGCTCGCCGTTGCTGCGGTCGCGCTCCACCGGGCCCCAGCCGCCCACCGCCGACGTCCACGGCAGATCGCTCAGCTGGTTCAGGCCGGTCGGCGGCGGCACCGGGCTGCCCGGCGTCACCCGGAACATGACCGTGCCGTGCGCGGGCACCGACGCGCTGATGGCGCTGGTGGTCGTGCTCGTCGCCTTGGACCACAGGTCCTTGAGCGCGTACGACGACGCCCCGCCGATCCCGATGTCCTTCACGGTCGTGGAGACCGTCTTCGTCGAGGTGTTCTCGTTCGTCAGCGTCACCGAACGGCCGCCGTCGGCGAGGGGCTTGGACATCACGACCAGGCCGCCGGAGCTGGAGACGACCGTGCCCTGCTTGCCGAGCGGGTCCTGGTCCACCGCGATCACATCGGTGTTCTTGAGGATGGCGAGCGTCGAGGCGCTCGCGGTGCGCAGATCGCTGCCGATCAGCAGCGGCGCGGCCATCTGCGACCAGAGGCTGAAGTGGGTGCGGTACTCGGTGTCGGTCATCCCGCCGTTGCCGACCTCCAGCATGTCGGGGTCGTTCCAGGCGCCCGGCCCGGCGTACGGCGCGAGCGACTGGTTCTGGTGCGCGATGGAGATCATGCTCGACCAGGAGTCGCTGATGTCGCCGGTGGTCCGCCAGGAGTTGCCGACGGCCGGGGCCCAGGTCCAGGGCTGGTTGGAGCCCCACTCGCAGATGCTGTAGAGGATCGGGCGGCCGGTCGAGCGCGTGGCCGCCGTGAGCGCGTCGCCCATCGCCTTGTAGCGCTGCTTGGCGTCGACGCCGCTGTTGTTGCAGTTGTCGTACTTGAGGTAGTCGACGCCCCAGGAGGCCCACAGGTTGGCGTCCTGCTGCTCGTGGCCGAGCCCGCCGGGGAAGCCCAGGACGTCGCACGTCTTGGTGCCCGCGCTGGAGTAGAGGCCGAACTTCAGGCCCTTGGAGTGCACATAGTCGGCGACGGCCTTGATGCCGTGGGGGAAGCGCACCGGGTCGGGGACGAGGTTGCCGCTCGCGTCCCGGTCGGGCAGCGCCCAGCAGTCGTCGAGGTTGACGTAGGTGTACCCGGCGTCCTTGAGGCCCTGCGAGACGAAGGTGTCGGCGATCCCCTTGACCATCGCCTCGTTGAACTCGGCCCGGCAGTGCGTGGAGTTCCAGTTGTTGAACCCCATCTGCGGGGTCCGGGCGAGGCCGTTGTCGACGGCCGCGGCGGGGGCGGCGGCCGTGGTGGCGAGGGCGACGAGCCCGCCGGCGAGGAGGGGGAGCGAGGCGAGTGCGGCCCCGGCCCGTTTTCTGAACGGCGTTCTGAACGATGACATGTGCGGCTCCGTCGGTGTAGTAGCACGCAATTCAACGAGGTCGAACGAAAACGAACATATCTCAGCGCTGGGGCCTGAACATGTCAAGGGTTTGCGCGGGGGCGCTGGCCGATGCTCCGCGCTCATCGGAGCACGCCCGCGCCCAATTCAACAGTTGTCAATACCCCTTCATGTAAAGGTTGTTGAGTAGTCACGCGGGGCCAATTCTCTACCGGCCGGTAAGGCCTAGGCTCGAAGCATGCGTCGAGCAAAGATCGTCTGTACCCTGGGGCCCGCCACCGACACGTACGACCAGATCAAGGCACTGGTCGAGGCCGGAATGGACGTCGCCCGCTTCAACCTCAGCCACGGCACGTACGCCGACCACGAGGAGCGCTATCAGCGCGTGCGCAAGGCGTCCGACGAAACGGGCCGCAGTGTCGGAGTGCTCGCCGACCTTCAAGGCCCGAAGATCCGTCTCGGACGTTTTCGCGAAGGTCCCGTACTGCTTGAACGCGGCGACGAGTTCACCATCACCGTCGAGGACGTCGAGGGCGACCGCCACACCTGCGGCACCACCTACTCGGGCCTGGCGGACGACGTCACCGTCGGCGAACGCGTCCTCGTCGACGACGGCAAGGTGGCCCTGGAGGTCGTCGGCGTCGACGGCCCGCGCGTGCGTACCCGCGTCGTCGAGGGCGGCATGGTCTCCGACCATAAGGGGCTCAACCTCCCCGGCGTCGCCGTCTCCGTGCCCGCGCTCTCCGAGAAGGACGTCGAGGACCTGCGCTGGGCCCTGCGCACCGGCGCCGACGTCGTCGCGCTCTCCTTCGTCCGCAGCGGCCGCGACATCGACGACGTCCACCGCGTCATGGACGAGGAGGGCCGCCGCGTCCCGGTGATCGCCAAGATCGAGAAGCCGCAGGCCGTCGACAGCATTGACGACATCGTCGCGGCCTTCGACGGAATCATGGTGGCGCGCGGCGACCTGGGTGTCGAAATGCCCCTCGAACTGGTCCCGATCGTGCAGAAGCGAGCGATCAAGCTCGCCAAGCGGAACGCCAAGCCGGTCATCGTGGCCACCCAGATGCTCGACTCGATGATCGACAACTCCCGCCCCACCAGGGCCGAGGCGAGCGACGTGGCCAACGCGGTCATCGACGGCACGGACGCGGTGATGCTCTCCGGCGAGACGAGCGTGGGCAAGTACCCCGTCGAGACCGTCCGTACGATGAGCCGCATCGTCGAGGCGGCCGAGGAGGACGTCCTGGCCAAGGGCCTGCCGCCGCTCACCGAGCGCAGCAAGCCCCGCACCCAGGGCGGCGCGGTGGCCCGCGCGGCGGCCGAGATGGGCGACTTCCTGAACGCCAAGTACCTCGTCGCCTTCACCCAGTCCGGCGACACCGTCAAGCGCCTGTCCCGCTACCGCTCGCCGATCCCGCTGCTCGCCTTCACGCCCGACCCGGCCACCCGCTCCCAGCTCAACCTCACCTGGGGCGTGGAGGCCTTCCTCGGGCCGCACGTGGAGTCGACGGACGCGATGGTCGCCCAGGTCGACGAACAACTCTTGAAGATCGGCCGCTGCGAGCGGGGCGACATCGTGGTCATCACGGCGGGCTCCCCGCCCGGAGTGCCCGGCTCGACCAACCTCGTCCGCGTCCACCACATCGGCGAGGACGACCTCCCCAAGAGCTGAGCGCGTCGCCCGCACCGGCACGCGTCGCCCGCACCGGCACGCGTCGCCCGCACCGGCACGCGTCGCCCACACCGGTACGGGGCCGGGCCGAAGGGATGACCCGACGGCCCGGCCTCGGGGGCCGGGACCGGGGTCCGCCGCCACGCTGACGCCATGTCACATCACCTCAGCGGGCCGAACCTCCGCTCGCCCATGGGCGACGCGCGCCTCGACCTCACCGACGTGTTCGCCTTCACGGTCCCGGGCGGCCGCACCGTCCTCATCATGAACGTCAACCCGATCGCCCCCACCGGCGGCCGGGCCTTCCACCCGGACGCCGTCTACCGCCTCAACATCGACACCGACGGCGACCACCGGGCCGACGTCGCCTACAGCTTCACCTTCTCCGACCCCGCCGACGACGGGGAGCAGACCCTCACCGTCCACCGGGCCACCGGCGCCGAGGCCCGCGCCCACGAGGCCGCCGGCACCCCGCTCTTCACCGACGCGCCCGTCAGCTTCGGCCCCCATCCGCAGGTCACCGAGGCGGGCCAGTACCTCGTCTCGGCCGGGCTGCGCAGCGACCCGTTCTTCGCGGACCTCGACGGCATCGTCAAGGAGTTCCAGTGGACCGGCACCGACTGGGGCGCCGACAAGAACGTCTTCGGCATCGTCCTGGAAGTGCCCGACTCCGAACTCGGCGCCGACCCCACGATCGGCGTCTGGGCCCGCGTCAGCGTCCACCAGAACGGGACGCTGAAGTCGGTCGACCGGGGCGCCCACCCCTCCCTCACGGCGTACTTCAACGCGGAGGAGGTCAAGGACGCCTACAACGCGGGCGAACCGGCCGACGACCGGGACACCTATCTGGCCCCTTGGACAGCGGTCCTCCAGCACACCGGCGGCTACACGGAGGAGTCGGCCGAAGCGGCCCTGCGCACGGTGCTCCCCGACGTCCTGCGCTACGACCGGAGCAGGCCCGCCGCGTACCCCAACGGCCGCACGCTCACGGACGACGTCACTTCGGCCCGGCTGGCCATGGTCTCCGGCGGGAAGATCTCCACGGACCACATCGGTCCGCATACGGACCTGCTCCTGGAGTTCCCCTACCTCGGCACGCCGCACTGAGGCCCCGGGCCCCTGTCGTACGGGCGGGGGCCCTGCTTCGAGAAGGGGTAGGGGGTGACGCGAACCTCAACGGTGCGTGACCATGGATTCGCACGAAAAGTACCCCGGGTCGGATTCGAACCGACGCTGGATGGTGTTTGAGACCATTGCCTCTACCGCTGGGCTACCGGGGCATCCTTGGAACCAAAGGTAGGCGGCTACCCGCCGTGACCACACCTTACCGCAGCTGGGTACGCTCTTGGGAAGCAGTACTTTGCCCCGCAACAAGGAGCCCCCGTGACCGCCCCCGAGTCGCCCCAGCCCGTCGCCGACGACGACCAGTCGCACGTCCCGCCGCTGACGACCCGCGTCGTCATCGCCGAGGACGAGGCCCTCATCCGCCTCGACCTCAAAGAGATGCTCGAAGAAGAGGGCTACGCGGTCGTCGGCGAGGCCGGGGACGGGCAGAGGGCCGTCGAGCTGGCCCGGGAGCACCGCCCCGACCTGGTCATCCTCGATGTGAAGATGCCGGTCCTGGACGGCATCTCGGCCGCCGAGCAGATCGCCAAGGACTCCATCGCGCCCGTCCTGATGCTCACCGCGTTCTCGCAGCGCGACCTGGTGGAGCGGGCCCGGGACGCCGGGGCGATGGCGTACCTGGTGAAGCCGTTCTCCAAGAGCGACGTCGTGCCCGCGATCGAGATGGCGGTGTCCCGGTTCACCGAGCTGAAGGCGCTGGAGCAGGAGGTCGCGGACCTCTCCCAGCGCCTGGAGACGCGCAAGCTCGTCGACCGCGCCAAGTCGATCCTCCAGACGCAGTACGGGCTGTCCGAGCCCGCCGCGTTCCGCTGGATCCAGAAGACGTCGATGGACCGGCGCCTGTCGATGCAGCAGGTCGCGGAGGCGGTCATCGAGGACGCGGAGGAGAAGAAGGCGGCGAAGGGGTAAGGGTAGGCCCGGTCTTTGTCTGCGGGCCGGTGGTGGGTTGCTCGCGCAGTTCCCCGCGCCCCTAAATGCCGTACGGGCCGCGCCACATTTCGTGGCGCGGCCCGTATCCGTAACCCCTGCTAGTCCTCGCCGAGGTACGTCTTGCGGACGTTCTCGTCGTGGAGGAGGTCCTGCCCGGAGCCGGAGAGCTTGATCTCGCCGACCTCCATCACATGGGCGTGGTCCGCCAGGGAGAGTGCGGCCTGGGCGTTCTGCTCGACGAGCAGAATCGTGGTGCCCTGGGCCTTGAGCTCGACGATGGTCTCCATGATCTTCTGCATCATGATCGGGGAGAGGCCCATCGACGGCTCGTCCAGCATCAGCAGCTTGGGCTGGGACATCAGCGCCCGGCCCATCGCGAGCATCTGCTGCTCACCGCCGGAGAGGGTGCCGGCCGCCTGCTTGCGCCGTTCGCCCAGGATGGGGAACAGCTCGTAGGCGCGCTCGATGTCCTTCTCGATGCCCGCCTTGTCGCTCCGCAGAAACGCTCCGAGCTGGAGGTTCTCGGCGATGCTCAGCCGCGGGAAGATATGCCGGCCCTCGGGGGAGTGGGCAAGCCCCAGCGCGACGATCTTGTGCGCGGGGATGTTCGACAGGGGCTTCCCGTCGAAGGTGATCCGGCCGCCGGAGGGCTTGAGGAGCCCCGACAGGGTCCGCAGGGTCGTGGTCTTGCCGGCGCCGTTGGTGCCGATGAGCGTGACGACCTGGCCCGCCTCGACGCTGAAGGAGATCCCCTTGACGGCCTCGATCTTGCCGTAGGCGACGCGGAGGTCTTCGACTTCCAGAAGAGCGGTCACTGGGAGTCTCCTTCGGTACGGGTCTTTCCTGGAGCGTCGGCCTCGGGGGAGGCGGTGTCGGCTTCGGCGGAAGCCTCGGCCTCGGGCGCCGGGGTGGCCTCGGCCTCCGCCTCCTCGGCGGCCGCCGGAGCCTCGTCGGCCGGAGCGACCGGGGCGTCCCCGGCCGCCGCGTCCGCGGCAGCCGCTGCCGCCGCCTCCACCTCCGCGACCTCCTCGCCCCCGGGCGCCCCCTCGAACGGGGTGCCGAGGTACGCCGCGACGACGCGCTCGTCGCCCTGCACCACCTCGGACGTGCCCTCGACGAGCTTCTCGCCCTGGAGCAGCACGGTCACCCGGTCGCACAGGTTGAAGATGAAGCGCATGTCGTGCTCGATGACGAGGACGGCGATGCCCATGTCCCGGATGGCGAAGACCAGTTCCTCGGTGGTCCGGGTCTCCTGCGGGTTCATACCGGCGGTCGGCTCGTCCAGGAGCAGCAGCCCCGGCTCGCTCGCCAGCGCCCGGGCGATCTCCAGCTTGCGCTGCTCGCCGTAGGGCAGATTGCGGGCGAGGTGGTCCGCCTTGTGCTCCAGGCCGATGAACTCCAGGAGTTCCATGGCCCGTTCGCGGGACTTCGCCTCGGCCTTCTTGAAGCCGGGGCCGCGCAGCAGGGCGGACCAGAGGCCCTCCTTGGTGCGGGTGTGCCGCCCGACCAGCACGTTCTCCAGAACGGTCATATTGGCGAAGAGCCGGATGTTCTGGAAGGTGCGCGCGATGCCGGCCTGGGTGACCAGGTGCGGCTTGGGCGGGAGCACGGTCCCCTTGTACGAGACCTTGCCCTCGGTGGGGACGTAGAGCCCCGTGAGGCAGTTGAAGAAGGTGGTCTTGCCGGCGCCGTTGGGGCCGATGAGACCGACGATCTCGCCGCTGTTGACGGTGAGGTCGACATTGCGTACGGCGGTCAGACCGCCGAACCGCATGGTGACGCCGGACGCTTCGAGCACCGGGCTGGGGGCGATGGTGGTGGTCATGATGGTTACGCCTCCGCCTTGGTGACGCCGACGGTGGTGTCCGGAAGCCCCTTTTCGGGCACGTCCAGTTGGCCGGTCTCGTGGAATTCGAGCTGGCTGCGCCGGTTGGCGACGATGCCCTCGGGGCGGAACCGCATCAGCAGGATGAGGGCGACGCCGAAGCCGAAGAGCTCGTACTCCTTGAGGAAGCCCAGCTTCTCGGGGATGAGGTAGAGCAGCGAGGCGCCCAGCAGCGGACCGCTCACCGTGCCCATGCCGCCGAGGACCACGGCCGCGAGCAGGAAGGCCGAGTTGGGCGGAGCGGCGCCGGCGAACTGGAAGGGGCTCGGCACCACGCTGTAGTTGACGTGGGCGAAGACCGTGCCCGCGAGACCGGCGAGCGAGGCACCCAGGGCGAAGGCGATGAGCTTGACCCGGAAGCCGTTGATGCCCATGGCGGTCGCGGCGGTCTCGTCCTCGCGGATGGCGATCCAGGAGCGGCCGATGCGGGAGTTCGCGGCGCGGTTGAAGACGAGCACGATGAGTGCCGTGATCAGCAGCATCAGGAACAGGTAGTTGCCGAAGCGGCCGATGGTGCGTCCGGCGATGTCGTGCGCGGCGCCGAGGTTGAACCCGAAGATCTCCAGGTCGGGGATCTGGGAGATGCCGTTGGGGCCGTTGGTGAGGTTGGGGCCGGAGGCGCCGTCGAGGTTGTTGACGGTGATCCGGAAGATCTCTCCGAAGCCGAGGGTGACGATGGCGAGGTAGTCGCCGCGCAGTCGCAGGGTCGGTGCGCCGATGATGACGCCGAAGACTAGCGACGCTCCCATGCCGATCAGCGCGGCGGCCCAGAACGGGACCTGCACACCGGAGAAGCGGGAGAACTCGGAGCCGGAGACCAGCGCGGCCCCGTAGGCGCCGACGCCGAGGAAGGCCACGTAACCGAGGTCGAGCAGACCGGTGAGGCCGACGACGATGTTGAGGCCGAGGGCGACGGTGCCGAAGATGAGGATGTTGGCGCCGAGGTTGGCGTTGTGGTCCTCGCTCTGGGTGAAGGGGAAGATCACGGCCGCCAGGAAGACCGCGGTGGTCGCGAACCCCTTGTGCTGGACGTTGAGTTCGGTGAACCGCTCGAAGAGCCCGGCGGCGAACAGCGCCATCGAACCGAACAGGACCAGGAGCAGCAGACCGATGAAGGTCTCGCTCTCGTCGTCGTTGACGCCGATGCCGTACGTGAAGACGACCAGGCCGAGCGCGGTGGCCAGCGAGATGATCAGACGCTGGGCCCAGCTGGGCAGCGGCGCGGCCGCCGGGATGCCGTCGGGCTTGGAGATGTGGTCGCGCAGCGAGCGGCCCGGGTGGGGCAGCGCGAGCGCGCCGACGACCGGCAGCAGGGACGAGACGGCCGCGACGAACGCGCCCGGCTCCAGGTTGGCCAGGCCGCCCAGGTCGTACGAGATGGCGATCGCGGTGTACCAGACGACCGCGAACGCGGAGAACGCGGCGAGGAGCACCGGGTTGTTGGTGCCGCCCGGGTTGAGCCAGCCCAGGCCGCGGATGCCCTGGCCCGCGAGGGCGTAGAGCAGGGTGAGCGCTCCGGCGACCAGGGCGAGGGTCTGGAGCCCGGCCGGGTAGCCGGTGACGGTGAGGTCACCGGGGAACTCGGAGTCCCAGGTCCAGGCGAGGAAGGTGGAGGCGATGGTGGCGACGGCGCCGACCGCGATGAGCAGCCGGGCGACGGGCGCCGGCAGCGGGACGATGCCGCGCGGCTCGGCCGCGGGGGCGACGGTCTTGGTGGTGCTGGTGGTCATGTCGATCACGCCCTGTCCGCGACGCGTTCGCCCACCAGGCCTTGTGGCCTGAAGAGCAGGACGAGGATGAGGAGGACGAACGCCCAGACGTTGGCCCAGCCCGAGCCGCCGAGCTGCTGCATCCCGGGGACGTCGGCGATGTACGCGCTGGCCATGGTCTCGGCGAGGCCGAGGACCACACCGCCGATCATGGCGCCGTAGATGTTGCCGATGCCGCCGAGGACGGCGGCGGTGAACGCCTTGAGACCGGCCTGGAAGCCCATCTCGTACTTGATGGAGCCGTACTTCAGGCCCCAGGCGATGCCCGCGACGGCGGCGAAGAGGCCGCCGATGGCGAAGGCGATCATGATGATGCGGTTGGTGTCGATGCCCATCAGCTGCGCGGTGTCCGGGTCCTGCGCGGTGGCCTGCATGGCGCGGCCGGTGCGCGAGGAGCGGACGAACAGGGCGAGCGCGGCCATACAGAGCGGGGCGGCGGTGATCAGGAAGATGTCGCCGCTGCCGAAGGAGACCGAACCGATGCTGAAGGGTCCGCCGGGGAGCTGCGGGAAGACCTCGTCGTTCTTGGCGTTCGGGTACCAGTTGAAGACCGCCTGCTGGAGCGCGAGCGAGAGGCCGATCGCGGTGATCAGTGGCGCCAGGCGTGGCGCGCCGCGCAGTGGTCGGTAGGCGAAGCGTTCCGCTCCCAGTGCGATGAGCACGGAGACGAGTGCGCCGCCGATGAGCATCAGGGGGAGGGCTATCCACATGGATATGCCGTCGGGCAGCACGTAGAGGTAGACCGTGAGTCCGCCGAAGGCGCCGGTCATGAAGATCTCGCCGTGGGCGAAGTTGATGAGCTGGACGATGCCGTACACCATCGTGTAGCCGATGGCGATCAGCCCGTACATCGAGCCGAGGAGCAGCCCGTTGGCCAGCTGTTGCGGCAGAGTGTGCACCGCATGGCCTCCATGTGGATGGGGAGTGAGTGCAGGGGAGTAGACGTCGGGCCGCGCGGTCGGACGGTTGTCGTGGCCGCGCGGCCCTGTTGTCGTGCGGTGGTGCGGTGGAACGGGTGGTACGGGGCTGGATCAGCCGGCGTTGTACGTGCCGCTCTTGACGGCCTTCCACTTGCCGTTGGTGACCTGGTAGACGGTCAGCTGCTTGTTGGTGGTGTCACCGAACTCGTCGAAGGCGACCTTGCCGGCGATGCCGTCGAACTGGGCCTTCTGGACCTCGGCGACGATCTGCTGGCGGGCGTCGGCCGGGACCTTGCCGTCCTTCACCACGTTGCCGACGGCCTTGATGATCGCGGTGGCCGCGTCGTACGAGTAGCCGCCGTAGGTGCCGTAGTCGCCCGGGTACTTCTTGTCCTTGTACTTCTGGATGAAGTCCTTGGCGGCGTCCAGGGTGTCGACCGGCACGCCGACCGAGGTGGCGAGGTCGCCCTCGCCCGCCTTGCCGGCGGTGGTGATGAAGGTGTCGCTGTAGATGCCGTCACCGCCGAAGAGCGGGAGCTTGGCGCCCGAGTCCTTGAGCTGCTTGGTGACGATCTGCGCCTCGTCGTACTGACCGCCGTAGTAGACGAGGTCGGCACCCGAGTTCTTGATCTTGGTGACGAGGGTGGCGAAGTCCTTGTCGCCCACGTTGACGTGGTCCTCGCCGGCGACCTTGCCGCCCGCCTTGGTGAAGCCCTGCTTGAAGAGCGCGGCGAGACCGGCGCCGTAGGTCTGCTTGTCGTCGACGACGAAGACGCTCTTCTTCTTCAGGGTGTTGAACGCGTAGTCCGCGGCGAAACCGCCCTGGATGGCGTCGGTGGTGGCGGTACGGAAGTAGGTCTTGAACGGGCGGGTCTTGTTCCCGGCCGCCCAGTCCTTGCCCTGGGTCAGGGTGGGGTTGGTGTTCGAGGGGGAGATCTCGACGAGGTTGGCCGTCGCGAAGACCTGCTGCATCGTCTGGGCGACGCCGGAGTTCAGCGGGCCGACCACACCGAGGACGTCCTTGTTGGCGACGAGCGCGGTGGCGTTCTGCTGGCCGCTCGGCGGCAGCGCCTTGTCGTCGAGCGCCTTGACCACGAATTTGACGCCCGGGACCAGGTTCTTCGCGTTGGCGTCGTCGACGGCGATCTGCACGCCGTACTGGATGCCGAGGCCGGTGGCGGAGTTCTGGCCGGTCAGGGGTGCGTCCACACCGATGACCACGGTCGTCTTCTTGCCGCCGCTGTCGCCGTCGTCCTTCTTGTCGCGCGAACCGCACGCGGTGAGGGTGAGCGCCCCCGTGGTGAGCACGGTGGTGAGTATGAGCAAGGAACGGTGTCGCACGATATGTCCTCTCCCTGGCGCGACGCCTCCGCTGAGGCGCCGTGTGACTCGCCGGGCCGTACTGGGGGTGGTGCAGGTGCCGTGCAGCAGACGCGCCCGGCGGCGCGGTGACTGGCCGTGACTCTAGGCGCGGTTGCTGAGTCCGGGACCAGGGAAGGTCAGGATGTGACTTTCTTGTTATGACGAGCGGACACGCCGAGGGGAGCTCTGTGGACAGATGGGGGCATTGGTGAGCCCGAAGAGCGCCCACATGCTGAGAATTCCCAGTTCCGCTAAGGGGCTTGAGCTGATCTTGCTACTGACAGAGGGGTCTGTCGGGGGTAGCGGCCCCACCTGCGGTGATGTCCGTGGAGGGGATTTCGGTGATGATCTTGTGAATGCGGACCGGAGGCGCGGATCCCGTTTATCCATTTCGCCCGAGTTACGGAGCGTTACGATCGGGAGTGGCCGGAAGGTTGGTATGGACCCGGTACGGACCTAGTGCCGACCACCTCCCATCGCTCCGCGCCGTGCGGTGCACTCCTGCCGGGCCTGACGACCTATCAGCTGGAGCGCGGCCTCGGTGCCGCGCGCACGCTGCTCGGCGCGGGCGGCCGCGACGACCCGGTCGTGGATGGAGTGCTGGTCGATCGAGAACCCCTTCTGCTCCCAGTCGAGGCCCGACCAGGGGTTGCCCTGGATCATGGCCCGCCCCCAGTACTCGACCAGCCGCCGGCAGTCCTCCTCCGGAGTGGTGGTCGAGGGCGCCGGGACAGGGGTGGCGTGGGATGCGGCGCGCTTGCCACCGCCACACCCGACGACCGCCACGGCGACGATCAGCGCGCAGGCAACGATCCGGAGCGAGCGGTACCGCGCCGCGGCACGGTGACCGGTTCCCGATGGGCTGGCCATGACGGGAACGGTAGGGGGTCACGATCGGTGACACAACTGGGGTGAGGGGGAAGGGGGTTGGGGGGTTGGCCCGGGCCCGGGCCCGTGTTCGGCTGCGGGTCGTCTGTGGCTGGTCGCGCAGTTCCCCACGCGCCTTTTTGGCCCGGTGTTTGTCTGCGGGCCGGTGGGGGCTGGCCGCGCAGTTCCCCGCGCCCCTTAGGGGGATGGGGTGCGGCCACGATGCGAGGCCCGGCGGCGGGAAATTCAGCCCCTCCGGCTTGGAGCCGGGGCCCGGGCAAATTCAGCCCCTCCGGCGTTTGAGGAGCGGGGTTCGGGGCGGAGCCCCGAGAGCGGGGACCTGGGGCCGCGTCCCCAGGTAGCCCACCCACCCCCGAGCCGGGGTCCGGGGCGGAGCCCCGTAGCGGGGGCGGGGGCGCAGCCCCGGCGGGGGTATCGGGGGCGGAGCCCCCGCGCAGGGCAGCGGGCTTCGCCCGCAGCAACCCACCCACCCGGCAGCGGGGGCAGGGGCGGAGCCCCAGCGGGGGGTACGGGGGGCGGAGCCCCCGTGGGCGGGGTGCAGGGGCCGCAGGCCCCGCGAGAGGGGTGCAGGGGGCGGAGCCCCCGCCCGGGGTCCGGGGGCGCAGCCCCCGGGAAACCCCACCTTCACCCCCTCCCACCCCCGGAGGGTTTAGGGAAGGGGCGGGGTGGGGCCCCATCAGCCCTTCGGCGCCTCCGCGTCCCGCAGCAGACACGTCAGCCGCGCAGTACAGACCCGCTTGTCCTGCTCATCCGTGATCACGACCTCGTACGTCGCCGTAGAGCGCCCCCGATGCACAGGCGTGGCCACCCCGGTGACCAGCCCACTGCGCACCCCCCGGTGATGCGTGCAGTTCAGATCGACCCCCACCGCGATCTTGGAGATCCCCCCGTGCAGCATCGACCCGATCGACCCGAGCGTCTCGGCGAGCACCGCCGACGCACCCCCGTGCAGCAGCCCGTACGGCTGGGTGTTCCCCTCGACCGGCATCGTGCCGACGACGCGCTCCGCCGACGCCTCCAGGATCTGCACGCCCATCCGGATGCCGAGGTGCCCCGCGGAGAACAGCGCGGGCAGGTCGATGCCCAGCGCCGCGTACTCGTCGATGACCTCCTGCGGGAACTTCACCTTGCTCTGCTCACCCATGGGTGGGACTCCGATCGTGGTCCGGTTCCATCTGGCTGTTCGGCCGGCGACGGCCCGCGCGGCCGACCTGTCTGAGCGAACGCTTAGACGGTCGCCGATTGTTCCAGACGTACGATCACGGACTTGCTGGCAGGGGTGTTGCTGGTGTCCGCCGTGGAGTCCAGCGGCACCAGGACGTTGGTCTCCGGGTAGTACGCCGCCGCGCACCCCCGGGTCGTCGGGTAGTACACGACGCGGAAACCGGGCGCCCGCCGGTCCACGCCGTCCTTCCACTCGCTCACCAGATCCGTGTACGAACCGTCCGCGAACCCCAGCTCGCGCGCGTCCTCGGGGTTCACGAGCACCACCCGGCGGCCGCCCTTGATGCCCCGGTACCGGTCGTCCAGGCCGTAGATCGTGGTGTTGTACTGGTCGTGCGAGCGCAGGGTCTGGAGCAGCAGTCGGCCCTCGGGCACCGTCGGATACTCCACCGGCGCGGCCGTGAAGTTGGCCTTGCCGGTCGCGGTGGGGAAGCGGCGCTCGTCGCGCGGCGCGTGCGGCAGCCGGAAGCCGCCGGGCTTCGCCACGCGCGCGTTGAAGTCCTCGAAGCCGGGGACCACGCGCGCGATGCGGTCGCGGATCGTCGCGTAGTCCTTCTCGAACTCCTCCCAGTCCACCGTGGAGTCGGTGCCGAGCGTGGCGCGCGCGAGGCGGGCGACGATGGCGGGCTCGGAGAGCAGATGCGGGCTCGCGGGCTTGAGGTTGCCGCGCGAGGAGTGCACCAGCCCCATCGAGTCCTCGACGGTCACGAACTGCACTGTGTCCTTTTTGCCGAGTGTGCTCTTGCGGACGTCCTTGTCGGTGCGCCCGAGCGTCGGCAGGATCAGCGCACGGCGGCCGGTGACCGCATGCGAACGGTTGAGCTTGGTCGACACATGGACGGTGAGCGAGGCGCGGCGCATCGCGGCCTCGGTGACCTCGGTGTCGGGCGTGGCCCCCACGAAGTTGCCGCCCATCGCGAAGAACACCTTCGCCTTGCCGTCGCGCAGCGCCTCGATGGAGCGGACCACGTCATAGCCGTGGTGGCGCGGCGGCGCGAAGCCGAACTCCTTCTCCAGGGCGTCGAGGAACGCGGGCGCGGGCCGCTCGAAGATGCCCATGGTGCGGTCGCCCTGCACGTTCGAATGGCCGCGCACCGGGCAGACCCCCGCGCCGGTGCGGCCGATGTTGCCGCGCAGCAGAAGGAAGTTGACCACTTCCCGGATCGTCGCCACCGCGTGCTTGTGCTGGGTCAGGCCCATCGCCCAGCAGACGATGGTGCGCCTGGAGGCGAGCGCCATGGACAGCGCCTGCTCGATCTCCGCGCGCGTGAGCCCGGTCGCGGCCAGCGTCTCGTCCCAGTCGGCCGCCCGGGCCGCCGCGGCGAACTCCTCGTACCCATGGGTGTGTTCGCGGACGAACAGCTCGTCGACACCCCCCTCGGTCTCCACGATCAGCTTGTTGAGCAGGCGGAACAGGGCCTGGTCGCCGCCGATGCGGATCTGGAGGAACAGGTCGTTGAGCGCTTGGCCGCCGAGCGCGAGGCCCTTGGCGGTCTGCGGGTTCTTGAAGCGCTCCATGCCCGCCTCGGGCAGCGGGTTCACCGAGATGATCTTCGCGCCCGCCGCCTTGGCCTGCTCCAGGGCCGAGAGCATCCGGGGGTGGTTCGTGCCCGGGTTCTGCCCGGCGACGATGATCAGGTCGGCCTGGTGCATGTCTTCCAGGGAGACGCTGCCCTTGCCGATGCCGATGGTCTCGGTGAGCGCCGAGCCGGACGACTCGTGGCACATGTTGGAGCAGTCCGGCAGATTGTTGGTGCCGAACTCGCGCGCGAAGAGCTGGAGCAGGAACGCGGCCTCGTTGCTGGTGCGTCCCGATGTGTAGAAGAGCGCCTCGTCGGGTGAGTCCAGCGCCTTCAGCTCGGCCGCGATGATCTCGAACGCCCGCTCCCAGGTCACCGCCTCGTACCGGTCGGCGCCCTCCGGCAGATACATGGGCTGGGTGATCCGGCCCTGCTGGCCCAGCCAGTACCCACTGCGGCCCGCGAGGTCGGCGAGGGGGTGCGCGGCGAAGAAGTCGGGGGTGACGCGGCGCAGCGTCGCCTCCTCGGCGACCGCCTTCGCCCCGTTCTCACAGAACTCCGCGACGTGCCGCTTGTCGCCCTCCGGCCAGGCGCACCCCGGACAGTCGAAGCCGTCCTTCTGGTTGACCTTCAGCAGCGTCCGCGTGGCCCGGGCCACGCCCATCTGCTGCTGGGCCACCAGCGCCGTGTACCCGATGGCGGTGAGCCCGGCGGCGGCGTGCTTGGGCGGCGCGACCTGCGGCGCGTCCTGAACCGGGTCCCCATCGGGCGGCTTGGTGGCCATGGCGCTCCCCTTCGAGCGACGTGTGCGATACGTACGGTTCCGATCCTGTCACGGACCACTGACAGCCGTCCCGGCGCGGTCCCCGCCGCACACTGGCCGGGATTGTCAGTGGGGCGTGGCAGGATCGGGGACGTGGCTGAGACAGCATCGAAGAAGACCCCAGACAACCGACCGCGCCTGCTCCTCATGGACGGGCACTCCCTGGCGTACCGGGCGTTCTTCGCGCTGCCCGCGGAGAACTTCACGACCGGCGCAGGTCAGCCGACCAACGCCGTGTACGGCTTCGCGTCGATGCTGGCGAACACGCTGCGTGACGAGGCGCCCACGCACTTCGCGGTGGCGTTCGACGTGTCGCGCAAGACCTGGCGCTCCGAGGAGTTCCCGGAATACAAGGCGAACCGCTCCAAGACCCCCGACGAGTTCAAGGGCCAGGTCGAGCTGATCGGCGAGCTCCTGGACGCGATGAACGCACCGCGCTTCGCGACCGAGGGCTTCGAGGCCGACGACATCATCGCGACGCTCGCCACCCAGGCCGAGGCCGAGGGCTTCGAGGTCCTCATCGTCACCGGCGACCGCGACTCCTTCCAGCTCGTCTCCCCGAGCGTGACGGTGCTCTACCCCACCAAGGGCGTCTCCGAGCTGACCCGCTTCACCCCGGAGAAGGTCGAGGAGAAGTACGGCCTGACCCCGCAGCAGTACCCGGACTTCGCGGCCCTGCGCGGCGACCCGTCCGACAACCTGCCCGGCATTCCCGGCGTGGGCGAGAAGACCGCCGCGAAGTGGATCAACCAGTTCGGCTCCTTCGAGCAGCTGGTCGCGCGCGCCGACGAGGTCAAGGGCAAGGCCGGGCAGAACTTCAGGGACCATCTGGAGTCCGTCAGCCTCAACCGCCGCCTCACCGAGATGGTGCGCGACGTGGAACTGGCCAAGACCCCGGCCGACCTGGAGCGCGCGCCGTACGACAGGACGGCGCTGATCGGCGTCCTGGACGTGCTGGAGATCCGCAACGCGTCGCTGCGCGAGCGGCTGCTCGCGGTCGACCCGGGCGCGGGCGAGGAGGAGGCCCCGGCCCCCGCCGCCGGCGTGGAGCTGGACGGCGCGGTGCTGAGCGCGGGCGAGCTCGCCCCCTGGCTCGCCGAGCACGGCTCCGGGCCGCTGGGCCTGGCCACCGTCGACGCCTGGGCGCTCGGCACGGGCAGCGTCAGCGAGATCGCGCTGGCCACCGCCGACGGCCCCGCGGCCTGGTTCGACCCCTCCGAACTCGACGAGGCGGACGAGCGCGCCTTCGCCGCCTGGATCGCGGACGCCGCCAAGCCGAAGGTCCTGCACAACGCGAAGGCCACGATGCGGGTCTTCCCCGAGCACGGCTGGAGCGTCGACGGCGTCGCCATGGACACGGCGCTCGCCGCGTACCTGGTCAAGCCCGGCCGCCGCTCCTTCGCCCTGGACGCGCTGTCCGTGGAGTACCTGGGCCGCGAGCTCGCCCCGGCGGCCGCCGACGGCCAGCTCGCCTTCGGCGCCGACGACCAGGCCGAGGCCGAGGCCCTGATGACCCAGGCGCGCGCGGTCCTGGACCTGGGCGACGCCTTCACCGAGCGCCTCAAGGAGGTCGGTGCGACCGACCTGCTCCACGACGTGGAGCTGCCCACCTCGACCCTCCTCGCCAAGATGGAGCGGTACGGCATCGCGGCCGACCGCCCCCATCTGGAGGCGATGGAGCAGCAGTTCGCGGGCGCGGTGCAGCAGGCGGTGAAGGAGGCGCACGCCTCGGTGGGCCACGAGTTCAACCTCGGCTCGCCCAAGCAGCTCCAGGAAGTCCTCTTCGGCGAGCTCGCCCTGCCCAAGACCAAGAAGACCAAGACGGGCTACACGACGGACGCGGACGCGCTGGCGTGGCTGGCCGCCCAGACCGAGCACGAGCTGCCGGTCATCATGCTGCGCCACCGCGAGCAGGCGAAGCTGCGGGTCACCGTCGAGGGTCTGATCAAGACCGTCGCGGCGGACGGCCGTATCCACACCACCTTCAACCAGACGGTCGCGGCGACCGGCCGCCTCTCGTCGACCGACCCCAACCTCCAGAACATCCCGGTGCGTACGGACGAGGGCCGCGCCATCCGCCGCGGCTTCGTGGTCGGCGAGGGCTTCGAGTCGCTGCTCACCGCCGACTACAGCCAGATCGAGCTCCGGGTGATGGCCCACCTCTCGGAGGACGAGGGCCTGATCGAGGCCTTCGCCTCGGGCGAGGACCTGCACACGACGGTGGCGTCCCAGGTCTTCGGCGTCGACAAGACCCAGGTCGACCCGGAGATGCGCCGCAAGATCAAGGCCATGTCGTACGGCCTGGCCTACGGCCTCTCGGCGTTCGGCCTCTCCCAGCAGCTGAACATCGAGGCAGCCGAGGCGCGCGGCCTGATGGACACGTTCTTCGAACGCTTCGGCGGCGTACGGGACTACCTCCAGCGCGTGGTGGAGGAGGCCAGGGCGACCGGTTACACGGAGACGATGCTCGGCCGCCGCCGCTATCTGCCGGACCTCAACAGCGACAACCGCCAGCGCCGCGAGATGGCCGAGCGGATGGCGCTCAACGCCCCGATCCAGGGCACGGCGGCGGACATCGTCAAGGTCGCCATGCTCAAGGTGGACCGCGCCCTGGCCGAGGCGGGCCTGGGCTCCCGTCTGCTGCTCCAGGTCCACGACGAAATCGTCCTGGAGATCGCGCCGGGCGAGCGCGAGAAGGTCGAGGCCCTGGTCCGCCGGGAGATGGCCTCGGCGGTGTCCCTGCGCGCCCCGCTGGACGTGTCGGTGGGCGCGGGCGCGGACTGGGAGTCCGCCGCGCACTGACCACCGGCCCGGACCACCGGGCCCACGAGGACCTGCCCGCCGAGTGCCATACCCGGCGGGCAGACCCTTGTGCGGTAGGGGGAGCCGATTCTCCGCCATATCTGGGAAGCCGCCGGGTGACGAAGCGGTGAAAAGGTGAATAAGGGTCAGGGGACGGTGTCGCCGCACCCGGTAGGTCCGTTAGGGTCACCTGAGGCCCAGGTCCGGTCGTCAAGGTGCCGCCTGCCGCGCGGCGTCCGGCACGCACGCTCGCGGCGTTGCCGAAACGCTCTGGTAGCTCCGCTACAAGGGCCTTCCGGCGCCTTGCGATCGCACGCACCAGACGCCGCGCGGCACGCCCTTCGGGCGAACGACGGCACCTTGACGACCGGACCTGCGCTGGGGAGCGTGAACTGCTGACCATGGGGAGGGGCTGGACGTATGGCACCGCAGATCGGGCGACGGCTGCGCAGGGGAGCGACCACGACCGCTGTGGCCGCGGTGGCGGTGGCGGCGCTCTCCGCCTCCCAGGGACCGGGCGTCCTGGCCAACGGCCCGGCGGGTGAACACGCGGCGTCCGGCACCCCGACGCCTCCCCCCGGAGCCCCCGCCAGCGGCAACTCGCCGTACTACACGGACCTCCCGCCCCTCGTCTCCCCGAACCCGCCGCCGGGCGCCCCGACCACCGGCTCGCCCGTCATCGGCGCGGACCTGCAGGGCATACCCGCTACCCTCCTCGACGCGTACAAGAAGGCCGAGGCCGAGGTCGCCCGCGACCGGGCCTCCTGCCACCTCCCCTGGCAGATACTCGCGGCCATCGGCAAGGTCGAGTCCGGCCAGGCCAACGGCGGCCGCGTCGACGCCAACGGCACGACCCTCACCCCGATCCTGGGCCCGGTCCTCAACGGCGTCGGCTTCGAGAACATCACCGACACCGACGGCGGCTCCTACGACGGCGACAGGGTCCACGACCGCGCCGTCGGCCCCATGCAGTTCATCCCCTCCACCTGGGCGAGCTCCGGCCGCGACGGCAACGGCGACGGCCGCAAGGACCCCAACAACGTCTACGACGCCTCGCTCGCCGCCGCCTACTACCTCTGCGGCAGCCGCGACCTCGCCGTCCAGTCCGACCTGGACAAGGCGGTGCTCAGCTACAACCACTCGCAGGAGTACCTGAGCACGGTCCTGTCGTGGTTCGCCTACTACAAGCGCGGCTCGCACGAGGTCCCGAACGGTACGGGCGTGCTGCCGGGCAACCGCAGCGACACCCCCGGCCGCCGGCCCTCCGGCACGGTCCCGACCCCGCACCCGTCGACCCCCGGCCCGACGCCGAAGCCCACCCCGTCCAAGCCGGGCCCGACGCCGACGCGCCCGGAGCCCTCCAAGCCCACCCCGAGCGACCCCGGCTCGCCCAGGCCGCTGCCGTCGAAGAAGGCGAGCACGTTCGAGGACGCGGCCACCGCGCCCCTGACGGCCACCGCGGGCTCCTCGTTCGCCGGGCAGCCCAAGGTGCGCGTCAAGGACCAGTTCGGCCGGCCGATGGGCAAGGCGACCGTCCGCTTCCAGGTCATCGGCGCCACCGACGCCCGCTTCCCGGGCGGCGCCACCCAGGTCACGGTCACCACCGGCGCCGACGGCCGCGCCACCGCCCCCGCACTGCTGGCGGGCGAGCAGACCGGCAACTTCACCGTCCGGGCCACCGTCGTCGGCACCACCCTGCCCGAGATCAAGTGGACCGCCACCGTCAACGCCCGCCAGGCGGACGCCCTGGCGCGCACCGACACCAAGGAGCTGACGGCCGCCCCCGGCGCCGAGTTCGCCAACTACGTGGAGGTCAAGGCCACGTACAAGGGAGCCGTCGTCCCCGGCATCGCCGTCGCCGCCGCGATGATCGTCACCCCGGAGGCGCCCGCCACCGGCACCGCGGCCGCCGACCCCAAGGTCAACGACAAGGGCCCCTACTTCAAGGACGACAAGGGCAACCCGATCCGGTCCCTGAAGGATCTGAAGACCGACGCCCACGGTGTGCTGCGTCTTCCCAAGATCTACGCGGACGGCCAGACCGGCACCTTCGTGCTCCGCCTCACCACCCCGGGCGGCGCCACCCTCGACATCCAGCTCAAGGTCGCCTGACCGCCTCCCCTCCCGCGGCAACCCGCCGCCGTCGTCTCCGGACCGCCCCCGCTGCCGCAAGTGCAGCGGGGGCGGTCCCACGTGTTCTCATCTCACTCCCGCGTTGCTACGGTGCCCCAACCCTGACGACCCATCAGTTCCGGGAGGCCGAGCATGCGCGCCCTCGTCGCCGCGGCCATCGGGCTCGCCGCCGCCCTCGCCATCGTCCTGACCGTCTCGGCGATCGGCGCACCCGAGGGCACCACCTCGCCCAAGCCCCTGCTCACCACCGTCCCCACCGCCCCCGGGGCCATCCCGCCCGGGAAGTAGAGGAGAGCCGGCCGCATGCGACGCAAAGCCAGCCTGATCCTGCTCGCCCTCGCCGTCTTCTTCGCGGCGCTCTCCCCGCTGCTGCGCTGGTACGCCTTCCCCCGGCTCGCCAAGGTCCCGCCCAGCCAGTACCAGGAGACGGTCCTGGAGGCGAAGGACGCCACCCTCCTCGACTACAAGCGGTTCAAGTCCGTGACGGTCCCCAAGGTGACCATCGTGCAGACCCTCAAGGGCAACGTCGAGGAGTCCCGGAAGATCGAGAAGACCTCGGGCAAGGACGTCGTCGTCTGGGACTCCCTGACGTATGTCCTCGACGACAAGGGCCAGTTCGTCTCCAAGAACCCCGAGCGCTATATCTTCGACGCCCACAGCCAGGCCCCGGTCCACGCCACCGGCGAGATGGTCGACGGCGACCCGGTCAAGCGCGAGGGCATCGAGTTCAAGTGGCCGTTCCTCACCGAGAAGCGGGACTACGAGTACTTCGACGCCCAGAGCCGCACCAGCGCCCCCATCCACTACAAGGGCACGATCGCCTTCCACGGCCTGAGGGTCTACTACTTCGAGCAGACCATCCCCTGGACCCGGGTCCCCTTCCCCAAGGCGATGCCCCTCGGCGTCACCCCCGAGGTCGCCAAGCAGACCGGCCTGACCCGGTGGTACAGCACCAAGCGGATGTTCTGGGTCGACCCGGTGACCGGCGGACCGGTCAACGGCGAGGAGATCCACCAGGAGGAACTCCGCAACGCCACGGCTCTGTTCGGCCAAGACAAGATCACCGCCTTCTCCGGTCATGTGAAGATGCGCGAGGACTACGTCGACCACACGGTCGCGCTGATCAAGAAGAACCGCACCCTGGTCCTGCTGCTCACCTCCTACTTCCCCTGGGCCTTCCTCGGACTCGGCACCGCACTGCTCGCCCTCTCCCTGTGGCTGGAGGCCCGCAGCCGCCGCCCCGGCACCCCGGCCCCGACGGCCCGTACGGAACCGGAGCCGGTCAACGCGTGACCTCGGCGCGAGAGCGGGTCGGATTTCCGCAGGTCGCCTTTCCCGCAGGTCACCGTTTGAGCCGGGCGTTGGTGTGGCGCGTCGGTTGGGCCCGTGAAGGGTCCTCCGGCCAGGGGTGCTTGGGGTAGCGCCCGCGCAGCTCGGCGCGGACCGCCCGGTACCCCTCCCGCCAGAAGTTCGCCAGGTCGGCGGTGACTGCGGCGGGCCGCCCGGCCGGGGAGAGCAGATGTATGAGCACCGGCACCCCGGCGACCTCCGGCGTTCCCTCCAGCCCGAACATCTCCTGGAGCTTCACCGCGAGCACCGGCTGCGCGCCCCCGTACTCCACCCTGATCCGCGACCCGCTCGGCACCTCGATGCGCTCCGGTGCCAGCTCGTCCAGGCGCGCCGCCTCGCCGCTCGCCCACGGCAGCAGCCGGGTCAGCGCCTGCCCCGCGTCCAGCCTCCCCAGATCGGCCCGGCGCCGCGCCCGGGACAGCTCCGGCTCCAGCCACTCCTCGGCCCGCGCGAGCAGCGCCCCGTCCGACATGTCCGGCCAAGGCTCGCCCAGCGTCCGGTGCAGAAACGCCAGCCGCTCCCGCAACCCCCCGGACTCCCGCGACCACCGCAGCAGCCCTATGCCATCCCTCGCCAGCCCGTCCAGGAGCGCCCGCCGCACCAGAGCGGGGTCGGGCTGCTTCAGCGGACGCACGGACAGCTCCACCGCGCCCAGTCGCTCCACCTCCCGGGCGACCACATCGCCGTCCTCCCAGTGCACCTCCTCGCCCTCGGCCCCCAGCGGCCCGGCCGCCACGCGGGCGATGCCCTCGTCTACGACGGCGGCCAGCCGCACCCGCGCCGAAGCGGCCTGCACCGGCCGGTCCGCCACGGCCACCGCGAGCCACCCGGCATTCCTCAGCCCGGACCCCTTCCCCAGCTCGGCACGGGTACCGGACACCATCAGGAACGAGCCCTCACCCCGAGCCCGCGCCACCCGCTCCGGAAACGCCAGCGCGGTGACCAGCCCGGCAACGGCATCGTCCGACCCCGAACCCGGGGAGTGTTCCGGCCCGGAGCCCGAGGGAGAGGTGGACACCGGGCCCGCTCCCGTCGCCGTGGACACGGAACCCGCTCCCGTCGCCGCCGACGTCAGCCGCCGCACCTCCTGGCGCCAACGCGCCGCGTATCCGTCGCCGCCCCGGCGGGCCGTGCGCCACGCCGCCGCCAGGTCGTCCCCGTACTCCCTCGGCGGCTCCTCGCTCAGCAGCGCCACCACCTCGGCCGCCCGGCGCGCGCCCACCTCGGCCGCGCCGTCCAGGAGCGCCCGGGCCAGCCGGGGGTGCACCCCGAGCCGGGCCATCCGCGCGCCCCGCTCGGTGGCCCGGCCGTCCTCGTCCACCGCGCCGATCGCGGTCAGGACGGAGCGGGCCGCCGCCATCGCCCCGGTGGGCGGGGCGTCGAGCAGCGCCAGTCCCCGTGCGGTCGGATCGCCCCAGCACGCGGCCCGCAGGGCGAAGGACGCCAGATCCGCGATCTTGATTTCGGGAGACGGGAAGCGCGGGCGCCGTGCGTCGTCGGCCGGCGCCCAGCACCGGTACACCGCGCCGAACGCCTCCCGGCCCGCGCGGCCCAGCCGCTGGGTCGCCCCGGCGTCCGACACCGTCACGGTCGCCAGCGAGCCGAGCCCGCGTGCGTGGTCGACGCGCGGCTCGCGGGCCAGCCCCGAGTCGACGACGATCCGCACGCCCGGCACGGTCAGGCTGGACTCGGCCACGGAGGTCGCGAGGACCACCCGTCGACGCCCCTCGCCTCCCCGCAGCACCGCGTCCTGGACCGCCGCCGGAGCCCGCCCGTGCAACTGGAGGACCTCGGCGTCCACCCCGTCCAGCATTCCGGCCGTCCGGGCGATCTCGCCGGTGCCCGGCAGGAAGCAGAGCAGATCCCCTTCGTGCGCCTCCAGGGCCAGCCGGACCGTCGCCGCGACGTGGCGCAGCAGCTGCTGGTCCACCCAGGTGCCGTGGGCCGGGCGGATCCCGGCGGGCGGCGGGGCGTAGTGGATTGCCGCCCCGTGGCCCTGTCCCGTACTCCGCACCACCGGGGCCGGGCCCGAGCCGTCGGCCACTGTGAGGAGCTGTGACCAGGCCTCCGCGTCGCTGGTGGCGGACGCCGCGATCAGCTGGAGCTCCGGTCGCAGGGCGGCCCGTACGTCCACCAGGAAGGCGATCGCGGTATCCGCGTCCAGATGGCGCTCGTGGCACTCGTCGAGCAGCACCACGTCCACCCCCGCGAGCTCGGGGTCGCGTTGCAGCCGTTGCAGCAGGACGCCGGTGGTCACCACTTCGACGACCGTGCGGGGGCCGGTGCGGCGCTCGCCGCGCACGGAGAAACCGACCGCGTCCCCGACCTCCTGGCCGAGCAGCCAGGCCATTCGGCGGGCGGCGGCCCGGACCGCCATCCGCCGCGGCTCGGCCACCAGCACCCGCCGCCGTGGACCGGCCCCGGTCAGCCCGGCCAGCGCCAGTGGCACCAGCGTGGTCTTGCCGGTGCCCGGGGGCGCGGACAGGACCGCCGTGCCGTGCCCGTCGAGTGCGCTCAGCAGCTCGGGCACGGCGTGGCGTACGGGAAGACGCTCGATCGCGTCGGTTCGGATCACGACCACAGTTTCGTACGTCCCGGCCCGGACCCGTTTCCGGTCGTCCACAGACCAGCTGGTTTGTGGGTTCGTATTACTAATGGGGTGCGGCGGGGCCTCCGCCGGGACAGTCGAACCCGGCGCGAGCCCCGCCGCGCACGAACTAATCCCGCTCGCACACGAAGATCGCCGTGCCCGGAATCAGATTGCCCCGCAGCGGGGACCAGCCGCCCCACTCCTGCGTGTTCCAGGCCGGCCACTCCGGCTCGACCAGGTCCACCAGCCGGAAGCCCCCGGCCACCACGTCGCGCACCCGGTCGCCCAGCGTCCGGTGGTGCTCGACGTAGACCGCGTGCCCGGCCTCGTCCTGCTCCACATAAGGCGTGCGGTCGAAGTAGGACGCGGCCACGCTCAGCCCCTCCGGGCCCGGCTCGTCCGGGAACGCCCAGCGGATGGGGTGGGTGACGCTGAAGACCCAGCGCCCGCCGGGCCGCAGCACCCGGCGCACCTCGCGGAAGACCCGCACCGGCTCGGCCACGAACGGGACCGCCCCGTAAGCCGAACACGCGAGGTCGAAAGAGCCGTCCGCGAACGGGAGCGCCCCCGCGTCCGCCTCCACCAGCGGAACCGCACCGCCGTCGATGCGCAGCGCGTGCTGGAGCTGGCGGTGCGAGAGGTCCAGGGCGACCGGACGGGCGCCCTGGGCGGCCAGCCAGCGCGAGCACTGGGCCGCCCCGGCGCCGATCTCCAGGACGTCCAGTCCCTTCAGGGACTCCACGGGGCCGAGCAGTGCCGCGTCCGCCTCGTCGAGCCCCTCGGGGCCCCAGACGAAACGGTCGTCCCCCAGGAACGCTCCGTGGTCGGTCTGGTACTCGTCGGCGTTCCGGTCCCACCAGCCGCGGCTGGCCCGGCTGCTCTCCGCGTCGCCTGCGTCACGCCGCGTCGCATCGGGCTCGTATTCGGCCTCGTACTCTTGGATCATCGTGCCCGTCGTTGTAGTTTGCGCAGAAGCACGAGCGCGGCTGAGCCGTCGCTTTCTGCTTGGTCCGGCATGGGCCAGTGTGGCCTCGGGGAACCTTAATTCTGCCGGGATTGCGGGGATCCGCCCCCGGTGTGCGCCTTCGCGCATTGACCGTGTCCGGCTGCCCCCGTATGCTACAAGTTGCGCTGCGAGCCTGCGCACCTCAGACGTAGCAGGCGCGCTTCCATCTGTTGCATGTCCCCTCGGTTCTCGAGGCGCCCACCGGACCGACCCGGAGTGGCGCTTCCCAGGCTGTCCGGCTTCTGCAGAGGGCGATGAGGGCTTTCGGCGTAGCAGTACCTACGACTTTCTGTCCGTAACCGGAGCCCTTACCCACATGACGAGCAGCACCGAGACCACCGCCACCACCCCGCAGGTTGCGGTCAACGACATCGGTGACGAGGAAGCATTCCTCGCCGCGATCGACGAGACGATCAAGTACTTCAACGACGGCGACATCGTCGACGGCGTCATCGTGAAGGTCGACCGGGACGAGGTCCTGCTCGACATCGGTTACAAGACCGAAGGCGTGATCCCGAGCCGTGAGCTCTCGATCAAGCACGATGTCGACCCGAACGAGGTCGTCAAGGTTGGCGACGAGATCGAGGCCCTGGTTCTCCAGAAGGAGGACAAGGAAGGCCGTCTGATCCTGTCCAAGAAGCGCGCTCAGTACGAGCGTGCCTGGGGCACGATCGAGAAGATCAAGGAAGAAGACGGCATCGTCACCGGTACCGTCATCGAGGTCGTCAAGGGTGGTCTCATCCTCGACATCGGCCTCCGTGGCTTCCTGCCGGCCTCTCTCGTCGAGATGCGTCGTGTCCGCGACCTCCAGCCCTACGTGGGCAAGGAGCTCGAGGCGAAGATCATCGAGCTGGACAAGAACCGCAACAACGTGGTCCTGTCCCGCCGCGCCTGGCTTGAGCAGACCCAGTCCGAGGTTCGCCAGACGTTCCTCACCACCCTGCAGAAGGGTCAGGTCCGCTCCGGCGTCGTTTCCTCGATCGTCAACTTCGGTGCCTTCGTGGACCTGGGTGGCGTCGACGGTCTCGTGCACGTCTCCGAGCTGTCCTGGAAGCACATCGACCACCCGTCCGAGGTTGTCGAGGTCGGCCAGGAAGTCACCGTCGAGGTTCTCGACGTGGACATGGACCGCGAGCGTGTCTCCCTGTCGCTGAAGGCGACGCAGGAGGACCCGTGGCAGCAGTTCGCCCGTACGCACCAGATCGGTCAGGTCGTCCCGGGTAAGGTCACCAAGCTCGTTCCGTTCGGTGCGTTCGTGCGCGTCGACGAGGGCATCGAGGGCCTGGTCCACATCTCCGAGCTGGCCGAGCGCCACGTGGAGATCCCGGAGCAGGTCGTCCAGGTCAACGACGAGATCTTCGTCAAGGTCATCGACATCGACCTTGAGCGTCGCCGGATCTCGCTGTCCCTGAAGCAGGCCAACGAGTCCTTCGGTGCCGACCCGGCGTCGGTCGAGTTCGACCCGACCCTGTACGGCATGGCCGCGTCCTACGACGACCAGGGCAACTACATCTACCCCGAGGGCTTCGACCCCGAGACCAACGACTGGCTCGAGGGCTACGAGACCCAGCGCGAGGCGTGGGAGGGCCAGTACGCCGAGGCGCAGCAGCGCTTCGAGCAGCACCAGGCCCAGGTCATCAAGTCCCGCGAGGCCGACGAGGCCGCCGCTGCCGAGGGCGCTGCCGCCCCGGCCGCCGGTGGCACCGCCAGCGCCGGCATCTCGGGTGGTTCGTACTCCTCGGAGTCGGACGACAACTCCGGCGCCCTGGCGTCGGACGAGGCTCTTGCTGCCCTGCGCGAGAAGCTGGCGGGCGGCCAGAGCTGACGCTCTGACCCCGGTCGGTAGATAGCCGAAAATGTAAGGCCCGCTCCCCATTGGGGGGCGGGCCTTACATCGTTCTCCAGGGGCGGACGGCCGTCACGGGGTGACCGGGATGTTGGTCAGCCCCTTTCCGCCGGTGACGGTGTTGCTGCTGTAGACGGTCGTCGGGCAGCCGCTCGCGCTGTAGTTGGTCACGTTGACGGCGAGTCGCAGCGAGCCGGGGGAGTCGCTCAGATCCGACTTGTTGGAGCCGAAGACGGTGCCGCAGCCCCAGCCGGACTGCTGGGTGTGCGTCTCGTAGCCGTTGTTCAGGGTGTGGACGCCGGTGTTGCCCTCGACCACGACCTTGTTGCCCTTCACGTCGACCCATGAGTCGTCGTAGTTGGCGTTGGTCAGCCCGCTGCCGTCGAAGTGGTTGCCGGTGATCCGGGTCCCGGTGGTGCCCTCTTTTACGTCGACGTTCTCGCCGCCGACCCCGGGGCCGATGGTGTTGGTGAGTATCTGGACCTGGTCGCTCCTGTCGGAGAGGTCGCCGGCTGTGCCGACGTACACGCCCTCGCCCATGCCCGAGCCGTCCCGGCCGGTGTCGTAGATGCGCGAGTTCTTGATGACGCCGTTCTTGCTGGACTTGCGGAAGTGGACGCCCTCCATGGCGAGGCCGTGCACGGTCACGGAGTCGATGACGACGCCGCTCGCCGCGTCCATCATGATCCCCTTCTGGCCGCCGGTGACGCTGAGGCCCTGGACCGTCCAGTACGAGGCCCCGTTGAGGTACAGGCCGTAGCCGCCGCTCGCCTTGAGTACGGCTTTCGACGAGCCAGTGAGGGTGATCCGCGCGGACGAGGTGCCGGCGGCGGTCGTCTTGAAGTTGCCGGTGTACGTGCCGTCCGCGAGCCGGATGGTGTCGCCGGGTTCGGCGGTGGTGAGCGCGGCCTTCAACTGGGCGGCCGTGGACACGTCGATGACGGCGGCGGACGCGTCGGCGGATGCGGCGGCGAGACCGAGTCCACCGGCGGCGAGGGCGCCGGTGAGCAGGGAGGTGAGCAGCGGGCGGTTACGCATGGGGGTCCTCCGGGGCGAGGTGGGGTAACCGTTCTCGTACGCGGGAAGTTCTCTTACCTGAACGCTGGATGTGTTTCTGAACTTCGTGCCGTCAGGTGACGGTAGGGAGGGTGTGTGGGCATGTCAAGGTCTGGACCAGCGGCCGGAAATCGCGGACTGGACCCCGTACCGGCCGCTGTGAGAACAGCATGTGAAACGGACGCGCGCGGGAATGCCGCTGTCCCATGGGGCGTTCTTCCCTACGAACACGAGGAGGAGCGGTAATCGTGCTTGATCCGCAGGGTTTGTACGAATGGGAGCCGAAGGGCCTCGCAGTCGTCGACATGGCGCTCGCGCAGGAGTCGGCCGGCCTGGTCATGCTGTACCACTTCGACGGATACATCGATGCGGGTGAGACCGGCGAGCAGATCGTCGGGAAGCTGCTGGACAGCCTGCCCCACCAGGTGGTGGCCCGCTTCGACCACGACAGACTCGTCGACTACCGCGCCCGCCGACCGCTGCTGACCTTCAAGCGGGACCGCTGGACGGAATTCGAGACCCCCGCGATCGAGGTGCGCCTGGTGCAGGACGCCACGGGCGCGCCGTTCCTGCTGATGTCCGGTCCCGAGCCGGACGTGGAGTGGGAGCGTTTCGCCGTTGCCGTACGGCAGATCGTCGAGCGCCTCGGCGTACGCCTTTCGGTCAACTTCCACGGCATCCCGATGGGCGTTCCGCACACCCGCCCCGTCGGCATCACCCCGCACGGCAACCGCACGGATCTGATGCCGGGTCACCGCTCGCCCTTCGACGAGGCGCAAGTGCCCGGCAGCGCCGAGTCGTTGATCGAGTACCGGCTGATGGAGGCCGGGTACGACGTCCTCGGCGTGGCCACGCACGTCCCGCACTACGTGGCGCGGTCGGCCTACCCGGATGCCGCGCTGACCGCCCTGGAGGCGATCACGGCGGCCACGGGTCTGGTGCTGCCGACCATCGCCCACGGCCTGCGGACCGAGGCGCAGCGCACCCAGACGGAGATCGAGCGCCAGATCGGCGAGGGCGACGAGGAACTCGTCACGCTGGTGCAGGGACTTGAGCACCAGTACGACGCGGTCGCCGGCGCCGAGACCCGGGGCAACCTGGTGGCCGAACCGGCGGACCTGCCTTCGGCGGACGAACTGGGCCGGGAGTTCGAGCGGTTCCTCGCGGAGCGCGAGGGAGATCTGTGACGGTGGGGCGGCGGCCGCTGTAATGGCCCGCAGGCCCTGGAACCGACGGCATGAGCGGCATCCCCTAGGCTGCCGCTCATGCTGAAGGTGGGTCTGACCGGCGGAATCGGCGCCGGCAAGAGCGAAGTGTCGCGCATGCTCGTCTCGTACGGGGCGGTGCTGATCGACGCCGACAAGATTGCCCGCGAGGTGGTCGAGCCCGGAACCGAGGGGCTGGCGGCGGTGGTCGAGGCATTCGGCGCCGGGATCCTCGCGGCGGACGGCACCCTGGACCGCCCGGCCCTGGGCGCGATCGTCTTCGCCGACCCCGCGAAGCTCGCGGTCCTGAACGGCATCGTCCACCCGCTGGTCGGCGCGCGCTCGGCGGAGCTGGAGGCGGCCGCGGGCCCGGACTCGGTGGTGATCCACGACGTTCCGCTGCTGACCGAGAACGGTCTGGCCCCCCTCTACGACCTGGTGGTGGTCGTCGACGCCGCGCCCGCCACGCAGCTGGACCGGCTGACGCGGCTGCGCGGCATGGCGAAGCCCGAGGCCGAGGCCCGGATGGCGGCCCAGGCGACCCGCGAGCAGCGGCTGGCCGTGGCGGACCTGGTCATCGACAACGACGGCTCGCTGGAAGCGCTGGAACCCCAGGTCAGGAAGGTGTGGGGCGAGCTCCTGGAGCGGGCGGCCGCGCGCTAGGCCGACCTCCCGGCCGGAAGTCTGAAATCCCCGCACCACTTCGCCTCCCGGGATTACGATCCCGATGTGCTCTTCGTACTGGCGGGTTTCACGGTCTTCGGCGGGCTGGTGGCGCTGCTGGCCGGTGCGTACGGGCTGCGCGAGACCCGGCGCGTCGCGGCGGCGGGCGGCGCCGCCTGGGCGCTGGTCAAGCCCGCCCCGCCCGGGTCCGGGCGCCCGCTCCTCCAGTACGAGACGGCCGACGGCCAAGTCATGGAGCTGCCGTCCCCCGTACCGCCCACGCGCCGCGAGCCACTGACCCCGGGCGCGCGCGTCCGCCTCTCCTACGACCCGGCCGACCCGCGCGAAGTCATTCTGCTCGGCCGGGAACGAACGGGCCTGGACCGTACGTTTGTAGCGGCAGGAGCCGCCGTACTGGCCGTGGGTCTGGTCCTGGCGATGGCCGCGCTGTGAACGGGCCTCGCACTCCGTGACGGGCGGAATGAATACGGAATACGGGAACTGGGCAGTGCGTTGTCAACGCGCAGCGAGGGAAAGGACTCGACCGTGGCCGAGAGCACGCCGGAAACACACGTCATCGACTTTCGCGCGGCGGAGCAGCTGCTGGCTGCCCGTGACCCTCGCGGTGCGGTGAAGCTCCTCGACTCGGTCGTCGCGGCCCACCCTGAGAACACCGCGGCCCGCCTCCTGCGCGCCCGCGCGTTCTTCGCCTCGGCCCAACTCCGGGCGGCGGAACTGGAGTTCCAGCTGGTCCTGGAACGCGAACCGGACAACGCCTTCGCCCACTTCGCCCTGGCCCGCACCTACGAGCGCACGGCCCGCCCCGACCAGGCGGTCCGCCACTTCCGCCTCGCGGCGGCCCTGGACCCGAAGCCGGAGTATCTGGAGGCGGCGCGGTTCGACGCGGACGACGCCTAACGCCGCCGAGGCGGCTCGTACGGCGGGATGTTCGGGCCCGGCTGGTAGTGCGGGCCCTGGTGAATGTGGTGGATGATCATGCAGAGGTCGATCGTGATCACCAGGGCGAGTGCCGCGCATGCGGCCGTCCAGCCGGGGCGGCCCTCCCAGGCGAAGCCCGCTGTGCCGGCGAGGGCCCAGATCAGCCCCCATACGCTCAGCCAGAACCGCATCCGCAGGGGACTGCGCGCAGTCGTGGGTTCACTCCCAGTGCGCATGGCCATCGCCTCTTCCAGGGGAATTTTACCCACTGGGTGGCTGGATAGCGCTGTCCGGCGAAGCTCGGTTGTCCGGCAACCCCCGCGTCCCGTGCCCCGGTCCCGCATAGGGTGACGCGCATGGTGGACGAGGATGCGCTGTTGCCGGTGGGGGACGAGCTGCCCGAGGTGCTGCTCGACCTCGCCGTACCGCACGAGGACATCAACGAACTGGTGGGGACGGCAAGGAGGTTGGTGCGCGATCCGGAGGTCGGCGGGCTTCTGGAGGAGTCCGTTCGGGCGCTCGTGCGGGACATCGGAGGCGTGGGATTTCAGCCTGAAATGCCGGAGGTTCCCGAGGGGTTGGGGGGAGCCGCAGCTGTCCAACGCCTCTTTCCCATCCTCGTCCTGCTCGCCGCACTGTCGCATACGCGCGCGTACCACGACGAACGCGCCGTGCCCGCCGACATCGCCCGCCGCACCCTGGCCGACCTCGGACGCCACATGGCCGTTCACCGCAGGCGCTACGGGAACGCCGGTCTGGACGAGCCACGCTGGCTGTGGCCGCACTTTCGCGGTGAGCTCTACCAGTTGGGACGGTTGCAGTTCCAGCGGGCTCGGCTGGGCGGGCGCACCGGTGAGGCGGTGCGGGCCGCCGGGTTGCCGCTCGGGCCCGGCGACGCCTGCCTCAGCATCCACATCCCGGACTTCCGAGGGCCGTTGACCCCGCAGGCGTGCGATGCCTCGCTCGCGCTGGCCAGGGACTTCTTCGCGCTCCACTACCCCGACGAGGCCTACCGGGTCGCCGTCTGCCACTCATGGCTGCTCGACACGCAGCTGCAGAAGTACCTGCCCGATGAATCCAACATCGTCCGCTTCCAGCGCCGGTTCCGTACTCCCTATTGGGAGACCGAGGCGGACGATCAGCTTCCGGTCTTCTTCGTCTTCGGAGACCCGGACCTGCCCGTGGAGTCGTTGCTCCAGCGGACCGCGGTGGAGCGCGCCGTCGCCACCCATCTGCTCGCGGGCGAGCACTGGTACCGCGGACACGGGTGGTTCGAGCTGTGATCCGGGCGCCCGGCACGCGCCCCGCCCGGCGTCAGTGCACGAACGCGTAGCTGCGCCAGGGCAGTGTGTTCGGCGCGATGTTGTCCCCGAGACGGCTCGGGATGTACGCCATCTCCTTGCCGCGGCAGTTCAGTGTCCGGTACACGCGGACGTCCGCCAGCGTGTTGTTGAGGACGGCCGTGGCGCCCGATGGGGCCATCCGGTGGCAGCCCTTGACCGGCGGGCTGCTGATCTTGACGATCCGCTCCGCCGTGGTCGAGTACGAGAAGGTGCCGACCGCCGTACGGCCGAGGGCGGAGCAGGCCGCGGTGGCGAGCGTGAGCAGTGCCGCCCCGGCGGCGAAGCCGAGTCGCCGCCTGGCGGACGCCGACCGCCCCCACATGGAGCGACCCGACGTGGACGGGGACGGTGTGGACGGGGACGGCTCGGACGGGCGCGGCGCGAGCTGGGACACAGGCACGGACATGAGCGGTCCTCGTCTGTACGTGTACGGCGGTGGTACGGCGGTCAGTACCGTCACCCTGCCCGGTGCACGCCACCCGGGCATCCCGTGCGCGGCCGGCCGGGCGACACCACTCCCACGAGCCCCCGGCTGGTGGCCCGCGCACGCTCAGCCCCACATCCACTAGCCCGCTTATGTGGCGCGCACACATCCCCCACCCGTGCACCGCCTGCCTAGCGTCTTGGTCGCAGCCAGATCAGCCTAGGCAAGGGGGCCCAAGACGTGCGCAGCAGACACCGTGGGGGATGGAGAGCGGCGCTGGCCGTGACAGCGGCACTCGGCGCGCTCCTGTCGGCGGGCGGCACCGCCACCGCCGGGAGCACCGCCACAGAGGGCAGCCCCACGACCGCCGCCGCCCCACCCCCGTACCTCACCCAGGAAGCCGCCTACGGCTCCGGCACCGTCACCAATGGCTGGGAGAAGGTCGAGCGCTACCGCGACACCACCCCGGGCTTCCAGGCGGCCGCCGCCGAGGGCTACCCGCCGGACGGGCGCGGCAACCAGGACGGCGTCCGCGTCACCTATTTCGGTGGCGTCGCCCGCCCCACCTCCGACCGCTTCCTGCTCTACTCGGCCCCTGGCTGGAACACGGGCGCCAAGACCACCCCCGTCCTCCTGGTGCACGGCGCCAACGACACCGCCGACCGGGCCTGGGCCAACCCGGGCGAGTCCGGCGGCTACGGTTGCGGCGCCCTGTCGTGCCCCTCGACCGGCATGATGCAGTACCTCACGGCCCGCGGCCACCGCGTCTTCGCCATCGGCTTCGCCCACAAGCAGGGCGACAACCTGATGCAGGCGCAGGCCGTCGGCGACGCCGTCGCCCTCATCAAGGCGAAGCTGGGCGTCGGTCAGGTGGACCTGGTCGGCTGGAGCAAGGGAGAGCTCTCCACGCGCGCGTACGTGTCGTCCCTGAAGCCTTCGTGGGGCCGTGCGTACGCCGGTGACGTACGGAAGCTGCTCACGCTCGGCGGCCCCAACGGCGGCTTCGACTACCCGTACGCCCACGGCTGGGCCCACGACTTCTCGATCTGGCCGGAGTGCGGCGGCAAGATCAACGCGCCCTCCCCGCACTCCCGGATGACCTGCTACGGGACGTACACGGCGCACCCCGAGTTCTCCATGACGCCGTCCGGCGGCTACGACGACTACCCCGGCCAGCGGCAGATGCTGGCCCGCTGGGACGGCGTGTACGGCGTCGATCAGACGGCCCAGGACTGGTACACGACGTACTACGGAGGCCAGGGCTTCTACACGGCCGGTGACGGCATCCAGCCGGCCATCGACGCGGGCTCGCTGGTCGCCCCGCTGCAGCGGGCCGGAATCCCGTCCTCCGTCACCACGTACCTGCTGGCGGGCGGCTCGCCGGACGTCATCGGCATCTTCAACGAGAACCGCGGCCCGAGCGACGGGGTCGTCTTCGTCTCCAGCGCGCTCGACACGACCGGCGTGGCCAAGGTCGGCGGCACGGTCACCGTGAGCGGCGCCAACCACCTCGAACTCGGCTGGAACAGCGCCTCGCAGGCCCAGGTCGCCTCCTGGCTGGCCGCCTGAGCCCGTCGCCCGGCCCTCGGCTCCGGCGGCCTGCCGGAGCCGAGGGCCGAGGTCCTGAAGCCCCCTGAAGTCGAACCCTGAAGTCGAAGGACGGCCCGTATGTCCACGCTCACCGCACGCCGGGTACCGACCGCCCGGCTCACCCAGCAGATCCTGGAGGACGCCTCCAGGGGCTCGGGCGAACCGGTCGTCTTCGTCCACGGCAACGTCTCCTCCTCCGCCTTCTGGCAGGACGCGATGCTCGCCCTGCCCGAGCGCTACCGGCCGATCGCCGTCGACCTGCGCGGCTTCGGCGGCACCGACCCGCTGCCGGTCGACGCGACCCGTGGACTGCGCGACTACGCCGACGACTTGGTCGCGCTCCTCGATGCGCTGCATATGGAGCGCGCACACTTCGTCGGCTGGTCCATGGGAGGTGGTGTGGTGCTGCAACACATGCGGGACCGGCCCGCCATGGTGCGCTCGCTGACACTGGTCAACCCGGTTTCCCCGTACGGCTTCGGCGGCACCAAAGGCGTGGACGGGCGGCTCAACTCGCCGGACGGCGCGGGCTCGGGCGGCGGCACCGCCAACCCCGACTTCGTGCGGCTGCTGGCCGAGGGCGACCGCGGCGAGGAGTCCCCGCTCTCGCCCCGCCGCGTGCTCGCCCTCTGCTACGTCAAGCCCCCGCTGCGGCTCGAACGGGAGGACGAGTACGTCGAGTCGATGCTCAGCACCCGGCTCGGCGATGATCACTACCCGGGTGACAGCAGGCCCTGCGAGGTCTGGCCCGGCACCGCCCCGGGCACGCGCGGGGTGCTCAACTGCCTCGCTCCGACCCACTTCCGCCTCGACGACCTGCACACCGTCCTCGCCGCGCTCCCCGCAAAGCCGCCGGTGACCTGGGTGCGCGGCGAGGACGACGTGATCGTCTCCGACACCTCGCTCTTCGACCTCGCCCACCTGGGCGCGATCGGCGCGGTGCCCGGCTGGGACGGCACCCCGGCGCAGCCGATGGTCGCCCAGACACGGCACGTTCTCGCCCTTTACGCGCGCGTGGGCGGCAGGGTACGAGAGGTGACGGTGCCCGGAGCAGGGCACGCGGTGCACGTCGAACGCCCCAAGGAGTTCGGCGAAGCCCTGTTGGAGACGCTGGCCGAAGGAGTCTGAGGCGTAGATGGAACCGATCAAGCGGGTGGAACCGACCGTGACGCGTGTGTGCACGACCCGGCAGGGCGCGGTGCGCGGCCGGACCGGGAGCGACGCGGTGACGTCCTTCCTCGGCATCCCGTACGCGGCACCGCCGTTCGGCCCGCTGCGGTTCCGTGAGCCGGCCCCGGCGGCCTCCTGGGAAGGCGTACGGGACGCCTTCACGCACGGCCCGTCGGCGCCCCGGGCCCCGTACGCCCCGCCCATGGACGCCCTGATCCCCGACGCCGACGGCGGGCAGGGCGAGGACTGCCTCAACCTCAGCGTGTGGACCCCGCACCCCGGATCGGGCGGCGGCCTGCCGGTGATGGTCTGGCTGCACGGCGGGGCGTTCTCCAACGGCTCGGGGGTGGGTCCGGCGTACGACGGCACCGCCTTCGCGCGCGACGGCGTCGTCTGCGTGAACGTCAACTACCGCCTCGGTACGGACGGTTTCCTGCGGCTGCCGGGCAGGCCGGACAACCGCGGGCTGCTCGACCAGATCGCCGCCCTGGAGTGGGTGCGCGACAACATCGAGGGCTTCGGCGGCGACCCGGACCAAGTGACCGTGTTCGGCGAGTCGGCGGGCGGGATGAGCATCGGCGTCCTGCTCGCGCAGCCACGCGCGCGTGGGCTGTTCCGCCGGGCGGTCCTGCAGAGCGGCGCCGCCCACCACTTCCTGCGGCCCGCCACGGCCGACCTGATCACCGCGCACCTCGCGGCCGGGCTGGGCATCGAGGCCACGGGGACCGAGCTGACCGACGCGTTCGCCCGTGTCGCCTTCGGGGACCTGCTGCCCGCCCAGGCCGGGCTGCGGGCCGAGATGGGCGCCCGCCCGGACCCGGCGCTGTGGGGTGAGGCGATGCTCAACATGATGCCCTTCGAACCGGTCCTGGACGCGCTGCCGCTGCCCGCTGCCGACTGCGGGGTGGACCTGCTCGTCGGCAGCAACCGCGAGGAGTACCGCCTCTTCCTGGTCCCCACCGAACGGCTGCACCTCCTGAGCGAGCGGAAGCTGCGCGCGACGACCGAGGCCTACGGGCTCGACCCCGACAAGGCGTTGCCCGTCTACGCCGAGAGCCGCCCCGGCGCGGACCCGGGCGAGCTCTTCGACGCCGTCGCGACCGACTGGTTCTACCGGATCCCGGCCCTCCGCGTCGCCGAGTCCGTGCCCGGCACGCGCGTGTACGAGTTCGCCTGGCGCTCGCCCCAGTACGGCGGTCTGCTGGGCGCCTGTCACAGCGCGGAGCTCGGCTTCGTCTTCGACAACCTGCGCGACCCCGTGTACGCCCCGATGCTCGGCGACCGCCCGCCGCAGGACCTCGCGGACGCGATGCACGGCGCCTGGGTGGCCTTCGCGGCGACCGGCGACCCGGGCTGGGACGTCTACGACCGGGAGACCCGTACGACGATGGTCTTCGGCGCGTCCCCGGACGCCCCGACCGAGCTGGTCCGGGACCCGCGGGCGGCGGAACGTGCCTTGTGGGAGGGGGTGCGCTGAGGCCGTGGTGCCCGATTGTCAGACCCCGCCCGTAAGGTCGTAGAGCAGTCGTGGATCGCGTGCTGATCCACGGCCCTACGCACGAGGGGAGGTGACCTGACATGACGCGGTCCGAGTGGACGACGGCGCTCGCGCCGCTGCCCGGCGTGTCCGCGGCCGCGGTGTTCCTGCCCGCAGGGCTGCCCCGCGAGGGCAAGGTCGCCTTCTGGGACCCGGCGGGCGGCCCGCTGCCCCAGGGCGATCCCGGCGCGGGCGAGGTCACCGAGCTGACCGTGGTGCGGCGCCACGGCAGCGGCGCCGGGCGGCGCACCGTCGCGGCCCGCCTGCTGCCCGTCACCGAGGCCCTGCCCCTGCTGGTCCGGGCCCGGCACCACCCCGCCGCGCACCCCGCGGCCGCCTGCTGGGGCGCAGCCGCGCTGCACGCCCTGCACCTGGTCGCGCGCGGCAGGCTGCTGCCCGGGCTGACCGGGACCGATCACGACGCCTGGCGGGCGGGCCCGCTGGACGCCGACGACATCGCCCAGCTCCGGGCCATCGCCGCCGCCATGCCGTACGAGGCGTACGGAGTCCCGGCGCCGGGCCGTGGCCCGCTGCGGCTGCCCGACCCCGAGGCGCTGGTGCGGGCCTTCCTGGACGCTGTCGCGGACAGCCTGCCGCGCACCCCGGCCGCCGCCCACGCCGTCGGCCCGGCGTTCGCGGCGGCCGCGCCCCAGCACCTGCCCGGCGCGCGCGTGTGGGCGGCGGAGGCGGCGGCAGGCATGGACGCGGGCGTACGGGTGTCCCTGCGCCTGGACCTGTCCGGATACGGGATGTTCGACAGCGACGACGAGGAGGACGCGCGGCGCGCGGGCTCGGCGGTCGTCCAGGTCCACAGCCTCGCCGACCCCACCCTGGTCATCGACGCGGCGGGCCTGTGGGCGGGCGAGCGGTCCGACGCGTTCGGCCCGCGCGCGCGGATCGACGCCCTGCTCGCGCTGCGCCGGGCCGCCCGGGTCTGGCCGCCCCTGAGCCTGCTGCTCGAACGGTCGGTGCCGGATGTGCTGCCGCTCACCGAGAGCGAGCTGTATGACCTGCTCGGCTCGGCTGCGACCCGCCTGGACGCGGCTGGGGTCGCCGTGCACTGGCCGCGCGAGCTGGCCCGCACCCTGAGCGCCACCGCCGTCGTACGGCCCGCGCCGGGCTCGGCGACCGACGGCACGGCGTTCTTCGACGCCGGGGAACTGCTCGCCTTCAACTGGGAGCTGGCGCTCGGCGGCGAGCCGCTCAGCCAGTCCGAGATGGACACCCTGGCCGAGGCCCACCGCCCGATCGTGCGGCTGCGCGGCCAGTGGGTGGTGGCCGACCCCGAGCTCGTACGCAAGGCCAGGAAGCGGGACCTGGGGCTGCTCGACCCCGTGGACGCGCTCTCCGTCGCGCTCACCGGAACCGCCGAGGTCGACGGCGAGACGGTCGAGGCGATCCCCGCCGGCGCGCTGGCCGTTTTGCGCGACCGCCTCACCGAGGGCCCGCAGGGTGGCGTCCAGCCCCCGGGCCTGGACGCCACCCTGCGCGACTACCAGCTGCGCGGCCTCGCCTGGCTGGACCTGATGACCTCGCTCGGCCTCGGTGGCTGCCTCGCGGACGACATGGGTCTGGGCAAGACGATCACCGTGATCGCCCTCCATCTGCGGCGCGCGCGCCCCGAGCCGACGCTGGTGGTCTGCCCGGCCTCGCTGCTCGGCAACTGGCAGCGCGAGATCGCCCGGTTCGCGCCCGGCGTTCCCGTGCGGCGCTTCCACGGCAGCGACCGCAGCCTGGCGGACATGGCGGGCGGCTTCGTCCTCACCACGTACGGCACGATGCGCGGCAGCGCCCCCCAACTGGCCGCGCACACCTGGGGGATGGTCGTCGCGGACGAGGCGCAGCACGTCAAGAACCCGTTCTCGGCGACGGCGAAGGCCCTGCGCACCGTCCCCGCGCCCGCGCGGATCGCGCTCACCGGCACCCCGGTCGAGAACAACCTCTCCGAGCTGTGGGCCCTGCTCGACTGGACGACGCCCGGGCTGCTCGGTCCGCTCAAGTCGTTCCGCGCCCGGCACGCGCGGGCCGTGGAGAACGGTGAGGACGCACAGGCGGCCGAGCGCCTGGCCCGGCTGGTCCGCCCCTTCCTCCTTCGGAGGAAGAAGTCCGACCCGGGCATCGTGCCCGAGCTGCCGCCCAAGACGGAGACCGACCACCCGGTCCCGCTCACCCGCGAACAGGCCTCGCTCTACGAGGCGGTCGTCCGGGAGGCCATGGCCGGGGTCGAGGCCGCCGAGGGCATCGCCCGCCGCGCCCTGATCATGAAGCTGCTGACGGCCCTGAAGCAGATCTGCAACCATCCGGCGCAGTATCTGAAGGAGACCGCGCCCCGGCTGCACGCCCGCTCCGGCAAGCTCACCCTCCTCGACGAACTGCTCGACACGATCCTGGCGGAGGACGGCTCGGTCCTCGTCTTCACCCAGTACGTGTCGATGGCCCGGCTGCTCTCCGCGCACCTCACCGCGCGCGGAGTCCCCTCCCAACTCCTGCACGGCGGAACGCCGGTGGCGGAGCGGGACCGGCTGGTGGACGCGTTCCAGTCCGGCGAGGTCCCCGTCTTCCTGCTCTCCCTGAAGGCGGCCGGCACCGGCCTCAACCTCACCCGGGCGGGCCACGTCGTCCACTACGACCGCTGGTGGAACCCGGCCGTGGAGGAGCAGGCCACCGACCGCGCGTACCGCATCGGCCAGACCCAGCCGGTGCAGGTCCACCGGCTGATCGCGGAAGGCACCGTGGAGGACCGCATCGCGGAGATGCTCGCGGCGAAGCGCGCCCTGGCCGACGCGGTCCTCGGCTCCGGCGAGAGCGCCCTGACCGAACTCACCGACCGCGAGCTCGCGGACCTCATCTCCCTGCGGAGGGGAGCATGAACGCCCACCGGCTCCCCACGCCCGCGCCCCCGACAGGGCTTGCCGCCCCCCGTTCCGCCCCCGAGAGGAGGCCCGTATGAGTCCGCTCCCGACCACCCGGTACGACGACCGCCGCCGCACCTTCCCGGCCCTGGGCGCCCGTTCGGAGCGGACCGGCACGTGGTGGGGTGGGGCCTGGGTCGAGGCGCTGGAGGACCTGGCCCTGGACCCGGCCCGGCTGGCCCGCGGTCGAAAGTACGCGGAGGCGGGCCATGTCGACGCCATCACCGTCACGCCCGGCCGGATCACCGCGTACGTACACGGCTCCCGCCCCCGCCCCTACCGCACGGAACTGCGCCTTCGCACCCTGCCCGACCAGGCGTGGGAGGACTTCCTGGACACGGCGGCCCAGGACCCCTCCCACATCGCGGCGCTGCTCGACAAGGACCTGCCGCACACCCTCGCCGACCGGGTGGACCTGCTCCCCGCCTCCGGCGACCTGGTCCCCGACTGCTCCTGCCCCGACGACGGTTACCCGTGCAAGCACGCCGCGGCGCTCTGCTACCAGACGGCCCGGCTGCTCGACGAGGACCCGTTCGTCCTCCTGCTGATGCGCGGCCGCGGCGAGCAGGAGACGCTCGCCGCGCTCACCCGCCGCAACACCGCCCGGATGGCGGTGGAACGGGAGACCGCCGCGCCCGAACTCCCCACGGTCGCCGCCCGCGAGGCCGTCCGGGCCGCCTCGCGGCCCGAGCTGCCGCCCCCGTTCCCGCCCCCGCCGCGCGCGGGCCATCCGCCGGCCTTCCCCACGCTCCAGGGCGCCCCCGACCCGCTCGCGCTCGATCTGCTGGCCACCGAGGCGGCGGCCCGGGCGCACGCCCTGCTGACCACCGGGGAGGACCCGATCGCGTCCCTGTCGACGTGGCAGGACGCGGTCCGCCTGGCGGCGGCCCACCCGGGCTCCGGCGTGACCTCCACGACCAGGGCGCTGTACGCCGCCCTCTCCCGGGCCACCGGCCGCACCCCCACCGATCTGGCCCGAGCGGTGGCCGCCTGGCGCCAGGGCGGCCTCGCGGCGCTCGCCGTCCTGGAAGCCCCCTGGGACCCTCCGGCGGGCCCCTTCGACCGCGCCCGCCCCGCCCTGACAGCAGCAGGCCACCCCGGCTTCCGCCCCTGGCGCAACCACCTCTCCACCCCCACCACCCAACTCCGCTACGGCCGCGACGGCCTCTGGTACGCGTACGAGTCCGACCCTGGGCGCGAGGACTGGTGGCCGCGGGGGATACCGGGCCCGGATCCGGTGGGGGTACTCAAGGCCTGGTCGGACCGCTGAGGGCCGGGCGGGGGAGGGGAGGGGGGATCAGGCAGCGGCGTCCGGAGCGGCGGCGGACTTGGGGCGCCGTACGGCACGCTGCTCCAGCTTGGCCACCACCGTGGTGTGGAAGCGGTCGACCGCGGCGTCCACGCTGCGGATGAATCCGTTCTCGGAGTTGCCGCGCGTATTACCCACGCTCTTGGAGAGCGACAGCCGGAATCCGGTGATGCGCTCCGGTCCCTTCGGAAGGAGGTCGCCCGGCTCCGGCCGAAGCTTCTCCAACGTCCCGCGCGGGCCGACGGCTGCGCCATCCAGCAGCGTTTGTACATGCAGATCCGCCGGTGCCTCGCTGAGCTGCTTCATGAGCCGCTTCACCCATGAAAGCGGGTAGCCCTGCTCAGGGGCGGGCACCTCGATGGACGTCCGCAGCTTCCCCGTGCGCAGATCAGCGCCGATGCCGAGAATGCCGGGTACGCCGTCGATCCGGATCTCGGCGTCCAGTCTTCCGTCCACGCAGAACCGGTCCGCCACCTCGACGCGGCGCGACTGCGGGTCGGTCCCGCGCTTGGCGCGCTGAACCGGCACGACCTTGGTGCCGAGTTCTCCGCCGAGCCGGAGACAGACTTGGCGTACCAGCCGTTCCCAGCTCTCCACGACCTGCACTGTCCGAGGATCGCCGGGGCACAAAGTCTCTTCGTCGATCCCGTTGCGCACCGGGACCCAGGCCGAGCCCATGTTCTGGAAGCCGTGGCAGCCAGAGTTCTCGTGCTGGAGATAGTGGAGAAGTTCCTGCAGCAGCCAGGCGTGCGACTCCTGGCGTACGCCCTCGTGGCGGAGCAGCATCTGCGCCTGCTGGGTCACCTCAGCCCAGGAGAGGTGCCACAGCGTCACTTTGTGCTTGCGCCGCCCGTCGACCTTCACATCGACCAGCGGGCTTCCTTCGAGGGCCACGTCGTTGGAGAGCGTGATGACGGCCTCGTAACCGCGCCGGGCGGCGATGTCCATGTAGTCCTGGACCTGCTCGGGCTTGAGCGCGTTGCCGTTCGTCTTTGTCTCTACGAGAGCCGTCCATAGTTTTCCGGCACGCTCGACACGAAGGATCCCGTCCGGCCGCTTCGGGTTCTCGCCGTGGGGAAGCGAAACCTCGGTGAAGGTCTCCATGCGCCCGGCGGGCGCGCCGAAGGCGGCGGTGAGCCGGCGCCCGAATTCGGGAACCTGGGCCATCACTGACAACAGGATGGATGTCGCTCGCACTTCACGCTCCCGGTCGCTCTTGAGCGAAGAGGCGGGGAAGAGACGGGCGGTCCGCCAGCTGTCGTTCTCGGCCAGGGAGACTTTTGCCGTTCGGGGGAGAATGACCTTCTTCTTGGCCGTACGCACTCGGCGCGGCGGGGCGGGGGCGGTCGACTCCGGTTCACGCGGCGTCGGGACGGGCAGGGGCGCGGCAGTTGGCTCTGCAACGACCGCCAGCTCGACTGGACCTGACTCTTCCCCGCCCGAGGGGTCGGCGGCCCCGTTCTCTTCGGCGCCCGGTACGTCGTGCTCAGGGGCGTCGGTGATACCGCCCGACTCGTCATCCGCCTCGTCGTCTTCGTCGATCTCGATACCGTAGTCGGTGGCCAGCCCCGCCAGCCCGGTTTCGTAACCCTGACCGACGGCCCGGAACTTCCACTCGTCGTTACGCCGGTAGATCTCGCCGAAGACGAAGGCGCTCTCCACGGTCGCGTCGGCGATGGAGAATCCCAGAACGCCGTCGCCGGATCCATCTGTGAGAGTGAGCCGGATGTTCTCCAACTCGCCGAAATGGGCCCGCTGATGGCGGCTCGCTGCGATTACGGCGCGGTCTACGTCGGCGGGAAGTGCGGTGAGATCGAGCCGGATGCGATCCTCATTGCCGTTCTCGGTCGGAGTCAATCCCAGGAGCTGCACACTGCCGTCGGCCGCGGTGGGGTTGTTGTAGAAGTAGAAGTCGCTGTTGCTGCGGACCTTCCCGCTGGCGTCGATCAGGAGTACGGAGACATCGGCATCGCCTTCACCACTGGGGCTGCTCCAACTCAGGCTCACCATGGCGGAGTCGGCGTGCTCGCTGAGCGAGGACAGGCTGACGTTTGAACCCTTGACCATTTCGTGCACGCGAGATCCCCCCACGGGATGGGAGGGCTGCACGGGCATGGCCGAACTGCCCTCTTTTTCACGGATGTTGAGGCTCTCCCCAAGAGCCTGAAGTGCAGCTTACTCACCTGGAACCTGCAGGCCGAGCCGTATGAGAAAAGACGTCAAGTCTTGTTTCGTATGGCCTGGACCTGCCTGCCGTGGCTCCACAGGCGACGCCGTACGGTCGGTGACTCGGCGGTCACCACGCCACACGAGCTCGGGTCCGGTGATCACGCCGCTCCAGTCACATTCGAAGCCCTGTGTGCTGCAAACGCATCCGATCTAGCCGAATCCAGCGGGATCGGTTACCCAGAGCGCAGCCGAAGGTGCTCCGGCAACCGCGCGGTCGCCGAACACGTTCCACGGTCGAGCCCACCGTCCGATCACGACGTCCGGCGGCAGCGTCTGCCCGGGTGGGACTTCCTTGGTCCATGGCCAGCTGTACCCGGCTGACATCCTCGCCGAATTCCCTCGCTCGCGGCGGCCGTCGAGGAACGCCTCCATTTCCTCGGGAGCGTCGGCGACCAGCAACTCCATCAGGCCGTCGGGATCCCAGGGGAAAGGCCCTCCGGTTCCAGTCCGAGCAGTCGCACCACCCAGCGGACGTAGGCATCACTGCCATCGCACCGGAACTGACTGTCCAGCGGTACGACCCGGCATGCGAGCCCCTTGTCCGTCGCGGTTGCTTGGATCTCCGCCACCGTGCCCATCTCGCCGGGACGCACTACCTGTTGATCGTCAAGGAGGACGAACTGCTCACGCTCGCGTACCTCCTCCGCTGCGAGGGCCATCAGCTGTTTGGAACGGCCCCGCCTCTCCCTGCAGCAGCGCGTCCGCCGCGTCCCCGCCCGGCGCGGGAGCCAGCCGCCGGCGGAGGAGAGGCATGAATTCCCCGCGCCGCTCGCCCGCTGCTGTCGCGGCCTCTCCCCGGCCCGTTGCGCTACGCCCCGTCCGCCGCCCACGCCGCCAGCACCCCCTCGATCCGCGCCGCCACCCGCGCCCGCGCACGGTTGCGTGGCACCCGGGCCATCAGGAGCTCGTCGTAGGGCGTGTCCAGGTGGCGTACGGACGCGCGGACCGCCGCCGTCACCGCGTCCTCGTCCAGGGCTCGGCCCGCCGCGCTGCGGCCCACGCGCCCGCTGCCGCGTAACGAGGCGTGGACCGCGACGTCATGGGCCCGTTCGGGCGGGCAGCCCGGGAACAGGCGCAGGATCTCGGCCTCCAGTGCCGCGGTGAAACGGATGTCCTCGGCGGCCCGCCGGAGTGCGTCGCGGGCGCGGCGGCGCGCGCGGGCCTCCGCGTCGGCCAGACAGCGTTCCTCGGCGTAGGTGAGCGCCGCCTCCTCGACTAGCACGCCCTGGCGTTCGTACCGGCGCCGACGGCGGTGGAAACGGATCACGACGGCCGAGAGCGTGCTCTCCTCGCGGGCGCGGCGCGTCAGGGCCGTGTCACCGCGCGGCAGGAACACGAGATGGCCGAGATCCGCGCAGTCCAGACAGCGCGGGGCGCCCGTGTCCAGGACCAGCCGGGGGAGGGGACCTCGGTCGCACTCGGCGCAGCGGTGATGGCGTCTGGGTTCGATGACGAGAATGGGGCGCCTCCCTCTCCCGCTTCCCCCCACCCTCCCGATCCCGCGATGCGCGTTCGGGTAAACCGCGTGCGCGGGCTACGGACCTGGGGCGCCCGGACTGCACACCCGGTTCCGGACTACTGCCGGTACCCGCTCAAGAACCGCCCGATCCGGCTGATCGCCGCGTCCAGGTCGTCCGCGTGCGGCAGCGTCAGGATCCGGAAGTGGTCCGGGCGCGGCCAGTTGAAGCCCGTGCCCTGGACCACCTGGATCTTCTCGCGCAGCAGCAGGTCAAGTACGAACCGCTCGTCGTCTTCGATCGGGTGAACCTTGGGGTCGATCCGGGGGAACGCGTACAGCGCGCCCTTCGGCTTCACGCAGGACACGCCCGGGATCTCGTTCAGCTTCTCCCAGGCCCGGTTGCGCTGCTCGTACAGCCGCCCGCCCGGCGCGGTCAGCTCCTTGATGGACTGGCGCCCGCCGAGCGCGGCCTGGATGGCGTATTGGGCGGGCGCGTTGGGGCACAGTCGCATGGAGGCGAGCATGGTCAGCCCCTCCAGATAGTTCTTGGCGTGCTGCTGGGGGCCGCTGACGACCAGCCAGCCGGAGCGGAATCCGGCCACGCGGTACGTCTTCGACAGCCCGCTGAAGGTGAGGACGACCAGGTCGGGGGCGAGCGCGGCGGCGGTGTGGGCGACGGCGTCGTCGTAGACGATCTGGTCGTAGATCTCGTCCGCGAACACCATCAGCTGGTGGCGGCGGGCCAGATCGAGGATGCCCTCCAGGATCTCCTTCGGATACACCGCGCCCGTGGGGTTGTTGGGGTTGATGATGACGACGGCCCTGGTGCGGTCGGTGATCTTCGACGCCATGTCGTCGAGGTCGGGGTACCAGTCGGCCGACTCGTCGCAGATGTAGTGGACGGCCTTTCCGCCGGCGAGCGTGGTGACGGCGGTCCAGAGGGGGAAGTCGGGCGCGGGGATGAGGACTTCGTCGCCGTCTTCGAGCAGTGCCTGCACAGCCATGGAGACCAGCTCGGAGACACCGTTGCCGAGGAAGACGTCGTCGACGGAGACGTCCGGCAGGCCCATCGCCTGGTAACGCTGGGCGACGGCGCGGCGGGCCGAGAGGATGCCGCGCGAATCCGTGTAGCCGTGGGCCTGCGGGAGCATCCGGATCATGTCCTGGAGGATCTCCTCCGGCGCCTCGAAGCCGAAGAGCGCCGGGTTGCCGGTGTTCAGGCGCAGCACGCTGTGGCCCGCCTCCTCCAGCGCGTTGGCGTGCTCGATCACCGGGCCGCGGATCTCGTAACAGACCTCGCTCAGCTTGCTCGACTGCCGGAACTCCATGCCGTGGCCCTCCCGCGTTGCCCAGATCCCTCTGGTCCCTCTGGCGTGACTCGCCTGTTCTGCGTCACTTGGTTTTACCAAGTTAGAGCTTGGAAAGTCCAACATGTTGTCTAGACTGCGTTGTATGCCACGTCAGCCACGCCGTCGAAGTTACGACCAGTACTGCGCCGCTGCCCGCGCCCTCGACGCCGTCGGGGACCGGTGGACGCTGCTGATCGTCCGGGAACTCCTCGCCGGACCGCGTCGTTATACAGATCTGCACGCAGATCTGCCGGGCGTCTCCACGGACGTGCTCGCCTCCCGGCTCAAGGACATGGAGCGCGAGGAGCTGGCGACCCGCCGCAAGCTGCCCCCGCCCGCGGCCGCGACGGTGTACGAACTGACCCCGCGCGGACGAGAGTTGCTGCCCGTACTGACCGCCCTCGCGGCGTGGGGCGCGCCGGAACTCGCCGAGCGGCGGCCCACCGACGCAGTGCGCGCGCACTGGTTCGCGATCCCGCTGATCCCCCTGCTGCGGCGCCTGCCGTACGCCCCGGCGGTCCTCGACGTACGCCTGGACGAGGGCGAGTTCCACGTCCGGACCGGCGGGGACGAGGGCGACGGCGGCGCGGTGTACGGGGACGGGTCGGCGCCGGACGCCGACGCCCGGCTCGCCATGGACGCCGACACCTGCCGCGCGCTCGCGGAAGGCACGCTGACGGTCGAGGAGGGCGTCAAGACCGGGCGGATCGAGGTGACGGGCGAGGGGCCCGTCGCGGCGGCACTGCGGGGCGAGTGACCGCCCGCCGTACGGCATGGCCGTACGCAACGTCTCTGTGCACTCCGGGGCCGCAGCCGCACCCGTCGGAGCAGCCCGCATCATGGAGGCGTGCGACTCGAAGCGATCACATGGGAACGGCTGACCGAGGCCCTGGCGGAACGGGCCGTGGACGCGCAGGCCGAGGGCGACGTCCCCTGGCTGCGCGTCGGCGTCGACGGGGCGCCCGCGGCCCGTCCCGGTGAGCTGGCGCAGTCGCTCGCCGAGGCGCTGCGCGTACGGGGGCGGTCGGTGCTCGCCCTGTCCACGGAGGGCTTCCTGCGGCCCGCCTCGCTGCGCTACGAGTACGGCCGCGAGGACCCGGACACGTACTTCGACGGCTGGTTCGACACCGCCGCGCTCTGGCGGGAGGTGTTCGATCCGCTGGAGGCCGGGGGCAGCGGTCGGGTGCTGCCCGACCTCTGGGACCCGGTGACGGACCGAGCGACCCGGAGCGAGTACCGGCTCCTCCCGAAGGGAGGAGTGCTGCTGGTGCACGGGCCGTTGCTCCTGGGGCGCTGGTTCCCCTTCGACCTCACCGTCCACGTTCGTCTCTCGCCGGGCGCGCTGCGGCGGCGCACGGAGGACGGCGCCCGGTGGACGCTGTCCGCGTTCGAGCGGTACGAGGAGGAGGTGCGGCCCGCCGAGGCCGCCGACGTGGTCGTGCGCGCCGACGACCCCAGGCATCCGGCATGGAACGGCACGGCCCGCTAGCGGATCGGTCGGGTACGGGCGATCAGTCGGGTACGGGCGGCCGTCCGCCCACTACCGTCACCGCCTCCGCGCCCGCCCGGCAGCCGGCCGCCGCCGCCTCGGCCGGGCCCGCGCCCGCGAGGAGGGCGGCGAGGAAGCCGCCGGTGAAGGCGTCGCCCGCGCCCGTCGAGTCGACGGCGGCCGCGTCCGGCGGCGGGGCCGCCACCCGGGCGACGACCTCGCCGGCCACCGCCACCAGCGCCCCGGCCGCCCCGAGCGTGACCGCGACCAGCGGGAACCTACGGCTCAACTCCGCGGCGGCTCCCGCCGGTTCGGCTAGCCCGGTGAGCAGCCGCGCCTCGTCGGCGTTGGGCAGCAGCACCTCCACGCCCTTGGCCGCCGCCAGGAACCGCTCGACGCCCAGCTCGGCCAGGAACCCCGCCGACGCGGGGTCCAGGCTCACCGGAATCCCGGCGTCCAGCGCCGACCGGCAGGCGGTGAGGGCCAGTTCGCGGCTCGTGTCGGCGAAGAACAGATAGCCGGAGAGGTGCAGCCGGCCGACGCCGTCCAGGAACGCGGGGTTCCAGTCGGCGGGGGATATGCGCAGCACGGCGCCGCTGTCGGTGAGGAAGGTGCGCTCGGCGGTCGCGGTGTCGACCAGCGAGACGACGGTGGCGGTGGGCGCCGCCGGGTCCGGGATCAGCAGCGGCCGTACGCCCGCGCGCCGCAGCCGGCGCTTGTGCCAGGCCAGCGCGTCGCTCCCGACCCGGCCCAGGACGCGTACGTCCGCGCAGCCCGAACGGGCGGCCCAGCAGGCCGCGTTGGCTCCTGCTCCGCCCGGGACCGTACGGATCTCGGCCGCCGTGTCCGTGGCGGGCGCCAGCGGCCCCCGGTGCCGGGCGACGACGTCGGTCACCACGTCCCCGACGACCAGGAGGCCGCGGGGCGCGCCGCCGCCGGGGGCCGCCGCGCCCTGCCCCGTCCCGGCGGGCGCATCGGTCACAGCGCCGCCGCGATCGCCGCCGCGAGCCGTACGTTGCCGCGCACCGCCGCCACGTTCGCCTTCAGGGAGGCCCCGCCGGTGTGCCGCACCAGATGGTCGAGCAGGAACGGGGTGACGGCCTGGCCCGTGATCCCCTGCTCCCGGCACGCGGCCAGGGCCTGGGCCAGCACCCGGTCGTGCAGTTCGGGATCGAGCTGTTCGGCCTCCGGCACCGGATTGGCCACGATCAGCGCCGAGTCGGGGCCGATCGCGTCATGGGACCGCAGTACGTCGGCGGCCTCCTCGGGGGTCCGCACCGTCCAGTCGACCGGCTCGCCGGAGTCGGCCAGATAGAACCCCGGGAAGCGGTCCGTTCCGTAGCCGACCACCCCGATGCCCAGTGTCTCCAGCCGTTGCAGCGTCGCCGGTACGTCGAGGATCGACTTCACCCCCGCGCACACCACCGCGACCGGCGTCCGGGCGAGGAGCCGCAGGTCCGCCGACTCGTCCTGGGTCTCGGTCCAGCCTCGGTGGACGCCGCCGAGCCCGCCGGTGGCGAAGACGCGGATGTCCGCCCAGTGGGCCAGATACGCGGTCGCGGAGACGGTGGTGGCCCCGCTCGCGCCCGTGGCCAGCGCCATCGGCAGATCGCGGTGGCCGAGCTTGCGCAGCCCGCCGCCCGCGACCCGCTCCAACTGGTCCTTGTCCAGGCCGGCATAGGGCCGCCCGTCCAGGACCGCGATCGTGGCGGGGACGGCGCCCCCGGCCCGTACCAGCTCCTCCAGCTCCGTCGCCACCCGCAGATTGCGCGGGCGCGGCAGTCCGTGCGCGATGATCGTGGACTCCAGAGCGACCACGGGACGGCCCTCGGCGAGGGCGTCGCGCACCTCTTCGGACACCTTGAGTACGTCGTCGTAGGACATGCACCATCCCTGGCGCGCCCGCGCACCGTGTAAACGTCTCTCCTGCGATCACCTGTGCGAGGCGCGCGGAGGCGGCGGCCGCGAGGCCTACGGGGCCCGCCCCCGCGACCCACTCACGGGGAGTCTGCTCCCGGTCGGCGGTTCCGGCCAGAGGCGGCGTCGAGGACGTCGAAGGACATGGCTAGATTGGCGCGCCATGACGACCAATGATCACATCGAGACCCCTTCCGTTGTCGCGGCCGCACCGGCCTCGTTCGTTGTCCACATCCCGGACGCCGAGCTGGAGCCGGAGCCCCTGGACCCCGGCCAGATCGTCTCGGGCTCCCCCGAGGTCACCGGCAAGGTGCTCTGGGAGTCGCCCGACGGCAAGCAGGTGCGCGGCATCTGGCAGATCACTCCCGGCGTGGTGACCGACACCGAGGCCAATGAGCTCTTCGTGGTGGTCAGCGGGCGCGCGACCGTCGAGGTGGCGGGCGGCGACACCCTGGAGCTCGGCCCCGGCGACGCGTGCGTGCTGCGCGAGGGCGACCGGACGACGTGGACCGTGCACGAGACGCTGCGCAAGGCGTACCACATCAGCCTCTAGCACCCCCCCCAGTGCCTTCGCGGTGCCCGGCCCGGCCTGGAGCGCTCAGAACAGAGGCTGCGGAAGCACCCCTTCCAGGGCGAGCAGCTGCCGCTTGGTCTCCAGGCCGCCGCCGAACCCGCCGAGCCCGCCGTCGCTCTCCACCACCCGGTGGCAGGGCACCACGACCGGCAGCGGGTTGGACCCCATCGCGGCGCCCACCGCCTGCGCCGCCCGGGGCTGGCCGACCCGGTCGGCGAGGTCGCCGTACCCCACCACCGTCCCGTATGGAACGGTCGCCTCCAGCTCGCGGAGCACCTGGCGGTTGAACCCGGAGGACAGCGACCAGTCCAGCGGCAGCTCGAACGCGCGCAGGTCACCCGCGAAGTACGCCTCCAGCTGGCGTATGGGCTCGGCCAGCGGGCCCGTCCCGCCGGGGCCGGCCGGGACCGGCTCGGCCCCCAGCCGGGCCGCCAGGCCGCGCAGCGCCCTGTCCCGGACCGCCTCCCGGGCGTGGAAGGCCACGTTCACCAGCCCCTGGTCGGTCGCGGCGAGCAGCAGGGGGCCGATGTCGCTGCCGACGACCGCCCACACCACCCGCTCCGGCCCCCGCGAGGCCCGCTCGAACTGCTCGTCGCTGTTCATGTCGCCACCGTACGACCCGCCACTGACAACGCCCGCGGGCCGGCCGAGGGCGCCGGTCCGTCCGGTCACCGGAGGGCCGGTCGCCGCCCATCGGACGGGCCCGGCCACGCTCTCCGAACCGCCGGAAACGGACCCCCCGGGTCCGGGGTGTCGACAAATTGGCGTGAAAATGTTTGCCTGTCGCTCGGCGAGCCTTAATGTCGCCCCGAACCAGGGCCTCCGCGACAGCAGTCGGCCTCTTCAGTCGGTAGTCGGTACGGGGTGAAGGGCACACGCATATGCACGGGACGGTCGACGGCTTCACCTATGGCCTCGTCACGCCAGTCGTGGCGTTCCTCATGGCCTGTCTGGGCGGTGCGCTCGGGCTGCGCTGCACGGCCAGGTCACTGCGGGCCGACCGGCCCTTCAGAGCGCTCTGGCTGGCGCTCGGCGCCACCTCCATAGGCTCCGGCATATGGACCATGCACTTCATCGCGATGATGGGCTTCACGGTCCGCCAGGAGGTGCTGAGCTACGACCGGCCGATCACGTTCGCCAGCCTGGGCCTGGCCGTCGTCATGGTCGGCATCGGCATCTTCATCGTCGGCTACCGGGGGGCCACACCCCTGGCCCTGGTCACCGGCGGGACCATCACCGGGCTCGGCGTGGCGTCGATGCACTACCTCGGGATGGCCGGAATTCGACTGCACGGCGAGTTCGCGTACAACACCCTCACCGTCAGCCTCTCCGTGGTGATCGCGGTCGTCGCGGCCACCGCCGCCCTCTGGGCGGCCGTCTCGGTCAACGGCTTCCTGGCCAGCCTCGGCGCCAGCGTCGTCATGGGCCTCGCCGTGAGCGGCATGCACTACACGGGGATGGCCGCGCTCAGCGTCCATCTGCACGACGGAGCGGGCACCGCCGCCGGGGACTCCTCCGCCACCGTGCTCGCGCCGATGCTCATCGGCCCGGTCGCGTTCCTGGTGCTCGCGGGCGTCGTCGTGATGTTCGACCCGCTCGTGGTGATGGGCAAGCCCGAGTGGGAGAAGCGGCCGCCCCGCCCGGCGCCCGTCCCCCGCCATCTGCCCTCGTTCCCGGACCGGACCGAGTGGGCCGCCCCGCACCGGCCGGGCGAGGGCTCTTCGTCGCCGCACGACTGGTGACCCGGGGGCCGGGCGAGCCCGCGTCCGGGCCGATCGCGCCCGACTGTCAGTGGGGGGTCGTACGGTGGTTCCATGCGGCCCGTTTCCAAGATCGAACGTACGGTGGCGCCTTTCGAGGTCGTCAGCCCCTACCAGCCCAGCGGCGACCAGCCGGCGGCCATCGCCGAGCTGGAGCGGCGCATCCGTGCAGGTGAGAAGGATGTCGTCCTGCTGGGCGCGACCGGCACCGGAAAGTCGGCGACGACTGCCTGGATGATCGAGAAGCTCCAGCGCCCCACGCTCGTCATGGCGCCGAACAAGACGCTGGCGGCCCAGCTGGCGAACGAGTTCCGCGAGCTCCTGCCCAACAACGCCGTCGAGTACTTCGTGTCGTACTACGACTACTACCAGCCCGAGGCGTACGTCCCGCAGTCGGACACGTACATCGAGAAGGACTCCTCGATCAACGAGGAGGTCGAGCGGCTGCGCCACTCGGCGACGAACTCGCTGCTGACCCGCCGCGACGTGATCGTCGTGGCCTCCGTCTCGTGCATCTACGGCCTGGGCACGCCGCAGGAGTACGTCGACCGGATGGTGCCGCTGAAGGTCGGCGAGGAGATCGACCGCGACCAGCTGCTGCGCCGCTTCGTCGACATCCAGTACACGCGCAACGACGTGGCCTTCTCGCGCGGCACGTTCCGGGTGCGCGGTGACACCATCGAGATCTTCCCGGTCTACGAGGAGCTGGCCGTCCGGATCGAGATGTTCGGCGACGAGATCGAGGCGCTGTCCACGCTCCACCCGCTCACCGGCGAGATCATCAGCGAGGACCGGGAGCTCTACGTCTTCCCCGCCAGCCACTACGTGGCAGGGCCGGAGCGCATGGAGAAGGCGGTCACCGGCATCGAGCAGGAGCTGGAGCAGCGCCTGGCCGAGCTGGACAAGCAGGGCAAGCTCCTGGAGGCCCAGCGGCTGCGGATGCGCACCACGTACGACATCGAGATGCTGCGCCAGATCGGCAGCTGCTCGGGCGTCGAGAACTACTCGATGCACTTCGACGGCCGCGACCCCGGCACCGCGCCCAACACGCTGCTCGACTACTTCCCGGACGACTTCCTGCTCGTCCTCGACGAGTCGCACGTGACCGTCCCCCAGATCGGCGCGATGTACGAGGGGGACGCCTCCCGCAAGCGCACCCTGGTCGACCACGGCTTCCGGCTGCCCTCCGCGATGGACAACCGGCCGCTGAAGTGGGAGGAGTTCCTGGGTCGCGTCGACCAGACCGTCTACCTCTCGGCGACGCCCGGCAAGTACGAGCTGTCGCGCGGCGACGGCTTCGTGGAGCAGATCATCCGCCCCACCGGCCTGGTCGACCCGGAGGTCGTGGTCAAGCCCACCGAGGGGCAGATCGACGACCTGGTGCACGAGATCCGCAAGCGCACCGAGAAGGACGAGCGCGTCCTGGTCACCACCCTCACCAAGAAGATGGCCGAGGACCTGACCGACTACTTCCTGGAGATGGGCATCCAGGTGCGGTACCTGCACAGCGACGTCGACACGCTGCGCCGCGTCGAGCTGCTGCGGGAGCTGCGGGCGGGCGAGTTCGACGTGCTGGTCGGCATCAACCTGCTCCGCGAGGGCCTGGACCTGCCCGAGGTGTCGCTGGTCGCGATCCTCGACGCCGACAAGGAGGGCTTCCTCCGCTCGGGCACCTCGCTGATCCAGACCATCGGCCGCGCGGCGCGCAACGTCTCCGGCCAGGTCCACATGTACGCCGACAGGATCACCCCGTCGATGGAGAAGGCCATCGAGGAGACCAACCGCCGCCGGGAGAAGCAGGTCGCGTACAACAAGGAGCGCGGCATCGACCCGCAGCCGCTGCGGAAGAAGATCAACGACATCGTCGCGACCATCGCGCGCGAGGAGGTCGACACCGAGCAGCTGCTCGGCTCCGGCTACCGCAAGGCGAAGGACGGCAAGGGCGCCAAGGCGCCGGTCCCCGCGCTCGGTGGCAAGGCGGCGAAGTCGAAGGCGAAGGCGGGCAAGGGCGGCGAGGTCCTCACCGACCGCCCGGCCGCCGAACTCGCCGAGCAGATCGAGGAGATGACCGACCGAATGCGGGCCGCCGCCGCCGAGTTGCAGTTCGAGATCGCCGCCAGATTGCGCGACGAAGTCGGGGAGCTGAAGAAGGAGTTGCGGCAGATGCGGGAGGCGGGTCAGGCCTGACGGTCCGCCACTCGCTGTGTTGCAAGACCGACACAAATCCGCCCTGCGCGGTGGCGCACATCGCGCCACTGCGTAGGGTCGGGCCGAGAACGTAAGAAATGCGGAGAGGGGACAGCGCGTGACGGTCAATCTGACCAAGGGCCAGGCCATCAGCCTGGAGAAGCAGGGTGGCGGCACCCTGACCGCGGTGCGGATGGGGCTCGGTTGGCAGGCGGCGCCGCGCCGCGGCCTGTTCGGCTCGCGCACCCGGGAGATCGACCTGGACGCCTCGGCGGTGCTCTTCGCCGACAAGCAGCCGGTGGACGTGGTGTTCTTCCGCCACCTCGTCAGTGACGACGGCTCGGTCCGGCACACCGGCGACAACCTGGTGGGCGGCGCGGGCCAGGGCGGCGACGACGAGTCGATCCTCGTCGACCTCCAGCGCGTCCCGGTCCACATCGACCAGATCGTCTTCACGGTGAACTCGTTCACCGGCCAGACGTTCCAGGAAGTGCAGAACGCGTTCTGCCGCATCGTCGACGAGAGCAACGGCCAGGAGCTGGCGCGCTACACGCTGGACGGCGGCGGTCAGTACACGGCGCAGATCATGGCCAAGGTGCACCGCGCGGGCACGGGCTGGCAGATGACCGCCATCGGCAACCCGTCCAACGGCCGCACCTTCCAGGACCTGATGCCGGCGATCCTGCCGCATCTGTAGACGCGGCCGTACGCAGGCACCACCGGCCATCACGGCCGTAACCGCAGCTCCCGGAGGCCAGGCCGCCGGGAGCTGCCCCGCACCACCGTGCACCACCGGCAACTCGACGAGGGGACAGAGCGATGACGGCCGAGCTGGTACGGGGACAGAACCATCCCCTGCCCCGGACCCGACTGGAGATCCGGGTGTCGGCCGGCACACCGATCGTCGCCGGCGCCACTCTGGGAGACGAGAGCGGCACGGTGCGCGGTACGGAGTGGGTGGCCCACCCCGGCACGCCCACGCTGCCGGGCCTGGAGGTCTCCCGGCAGGCCGCCGCCGACCACCGCCTCGCCGTGGACCTGGAGGCGCTGCCGCAGGACGTGCACCGGGTGAGCGTGCTGCTCGCGCTGCCGCCCGGGGCGGCGGGCCCGAGCCGGTTCGCCGCCGTCGCCGCGCCCTTCGTGGCCGTCACCGGCCTCGACGGCAGCGAGGTCGCCAGCTACACGATCACCGGCCTGGACGCGGAGTCGGCGGTCGTCGCGCTGGAGCTCTATCTGCGAGGCGGCGCCTGGAAGGTCCGCGCGATCGGCCAGGGCTACGCGGGCGGCCTCGCCGACATGCTGGTCGACCAGGGCCTGCCGCAGGCCCGTGAGCTCGCCGCCGTCATCCTGGACGCGGTCGCCCTGGGCGCCTCCCGCTCGGTCGCGGCGCCCCCGCCCCGTACGTCCGACGAGGCACGGGTACGGGCCGGCGCGCCCGGCACGGGCGGGAGCGACGCCGGTCCGGCGGGCGCCGCACCCCCGCCGGAGGCCGCCCAGCAGCCCCTGACGGACGGCGGGCCGATCGACTACGCGCACCCGCGCCGCACGACCAGCGCGCCTCCGCCGCCGCCTCCCACCGCGCCGCCCGGCGCCCCCGGCGAGCCGCCGTCCCCCGTGGCGGGCGACGCCACCGGCTGGTCCATGGACGAGCGGCTCTACAACCAGGTGTGGGGCATGTTCGAGGACCTGGCCCGCACCACCGCCTCGTACCGCAGCGCCGTCGACTTCGCGGACTCGCGGATGGAGCAGGAGCTCGACCGGGCCCTCGCGGATCCGCGCAGCCGGATCGGCTCCACCGGCGACCGGGCCCGCGAGGAGGCCTCGGCCCGGCGCGAGCAGCTGGTCGAGCGCGCGCGCGAGGCCTTCGACCGGGACCTCGCGCAGCTGACCGCCGAGTCCGGGGTCGTCGAGCCCGCCCTGCCGCCCGCCTACGCCCGCTGGGACAACCCCGTCTGGCACGCCTACCGGGTGCCGATGGAGATCCCGATGGCCCTGCGCGTCGGGGACCTGCGGCTGCCGGAGCGGCCGGAGCTGCGGATTCCGATGCTGGTGCGGCTGCCGCTGGAGCGCGGGCTGTGGATCGACTCCGGGCGTTCGGCCTCCGAGGCCGCCGCCTTCATGGACGCCGAGCAGGTCAAGCGGCTCGCCGTGGAGACCGCGGTGGCGCTGGCGGCCCGGCTGCTCGCGGTGTACCCGGCGCACGAGTTCGCCGTGCACGTCGTGGACCCGGCAGGGTCGGCGGCCGGGGCGTTCGCGCCCCTCACGGGGGCGGGGGTGCTCGGTGAGCCGCCCGCGGCCGGTGCCCAGGGAGTGGCGGCCGTGCTCGCCCGGCTCACCCAGCGCGTCGACCTGCTCCAGATGGCCGCGCGAGGCGGCGCCGGGGCGGACGCGCTGCCGCCCGGTATGGACACCGCCGAGCAGCTCCTGATCGTCAATGACTTCCCGCACGGTTTCGACGACCGCGCGGTCAACCAGCTGCGCTATCTCGCGGACGAGGGCCCGTCGGTCGGGGTCCATCTGCTGATGGTCGCGGACCGCGAGGACGCCAGCGCGTACGGGCCGGTGCTGCAACCGCTGTGGCGCTCGCTGCTGCGGCTCACACCGGTCCCGGACGATCATCTCGCCGATCCGTGGGTGGGGCACGCGTGGACGTACGAGCCGCCACTGGTCCCGTCCGGCAGCGCGATCCTGGGGCAGGTGCTCGGCCAGGTCGCGGACGCGCGGCGCGCCTCGCCGCGCTGACCTCCGGCCGGGCGCGCGCGATCCGGCGCGCGCCCGGCCGTACTCCCTTACCCATTCACGGACTTGGCTATCCTTTACCCTCCCCTTTACCTTCTCTTGGTGATTGGGGTAGGGTTCTTGGTGCGGAGGGGAGTACTCCCGACTGCGGCGTTCCCGTCAGTACGGACCGAAGTGACCGGTTCCGGGGCGTCGGCCCACGGCACGTGATGTGCCCGGGTGGAGGAGACCTCCGGCAGCGACGACGCTGATCTGTAGCGGTACGAAGCCGGAGGCACTGTGGACGTTTCCCTGACCCTTTGGGTGCTGACCATTCTCGGTCTGTGCGCCCTGATCGCGGCCGACTTCTTCATCGGGCGCAAACCCCATGACGTGTCGGTCAAGGAAGCCGGAATCTGGACGGTCGTCTGGATCGTGCTCGCCGCGCTCTTCGGCGTCGGCCTGCTGGTCTTCGGCGACAGCAAGGCGTCCGGCGAGTTCTTCGCGGGCTTCATCACCGAGAAGTCGCTCTCCGTCGACAACCTCTTCGTCTTCATCCTGATCATGGCGAAGTTCTCGGTGCCGACCCACCTCCAGCAGCGCGTGCTGCTCTTCGGTGTGCTGATAGCCCTGGTGCTGCGGGCGATATTCATCGCGGCCGGCGCCGCCATCATCGCCAGCTTCTCCTGGGTCTTCTACCTCTTCGGCGCCTTCCTGATCTACACCGCCTGGAAGCTCATCCAGGAGGCACGCTCCGACGACGAGGAAGAGGAGTTCGAGGAGAACCGCCTCCTCAAGACCATCGAGAAGCGGTTCGGTGTCGCCGACCGGTACCACGGCACCAAGCTCTTCATCCAGGAGCACGGCAAGAAGGTCATGACGCCGCTGCTCGTCGTCATGCTCGCCATCGGCATGACCGACGTGCTGTTCGCGATGGACTCGATCCCCGCGATCTTCGGCCTGACCCAGGACCCGTACATCGTCTTCACCGCCAACGCCTTCGCGCTGATGGGCCTGCGCCAGCTGTACTTCCTCATCGGCGGACTGCTCAAGAAGCTGGTCCACCTCAGCTACGGCCTCTCGGTGATCCTCGGCTTCATCGGTGTGAAGCTGGTGCTGCACGCCCTGCACGAGAACGGGGTGGACGTCCCCGAGATCTCCATCCCCGTCTCGCTCGCTGTCATCTGCGGCGTGCTGGTCGTCACCACGATCACCAGCCTGATGGCCGCCAAGAAGCAGACGGCGGCCGAGGAGTCCGAGAAGAAGAGCGTCGGGGTCTGACCCCCGGGGGCGCGCGGTGCAACCGCACCGGCGCGCGCACCGGTCGGCCGGGCGCGGAGTTGCCGTGCCCGTCGGCCGGTGCTTGCTTGGACGGGGAGAGCTCCCGGTCCGCGGGGGCGCCGCGGACCAGGAGGACCCCATGAAGTTCGCGCAGATCATCGACTTCGAGACCGAGCGTGCGGACGAGATGCGCGAGCTCATCCGCCAGTACGAGGAGAGGGCCCGGGCGGAGGGCCGCAAGCTCGGCCCCTCGCACCGCACCCTGCTGCGCGACCGGGCCAATCCGAACCGCTATCTGGCCGTGGTCGAGTTCGACTCGTACGAGGACGCGATGGCCAACAGCGACGCGCCGGAGACGACCGAGCTCGCCAAGCAGCTCGCGGCGCTGTCGACGCGACCGCCCGCCTTCACGGACTGCGACGTGGCGGAGTCGGAGTCCCTGTAGCGCCCGGCGCCCGCCGGATCCGGCGGGCGCCCCAGGCGGTCAGGCGGGTGCCGCCTCCGGGCCGGTCTCCGCCGGCTCGGGCACCGGCCGGGTCTCCGGCAGGAGAGCGAAACAGCCGAGGCTCAGCAGCGCGACCCCGGTCAGATAGGCCGCCACGCCCCACGGCGGCCCCTCGCCCCGTGCCAGCGCGGTCGCCACGAGCGGGGTCAGCGCGCCGCCCAGCACCCCGCCCAGGTTGTAGCCGACGGCCGCGCCCGTGCAGCGCACCCGGGGCTCGTAGAGCTCCGGCAGATAGGCCGCGATCACCGCGAACATGGTGATGAACGCGAGCAGCGCACCCAGGATCCCGGCGAACATCAGCAGCGGTTCGCCGGTCTGGAGCAGCGCGACCGTCGGGAACATCCACAGCGCGCAGGCCGTGCACCCCGCCAGACAGAGCGGCCGCCGCCCGTAGCGGTCGGCGAGCATGGCCGAGACCGGGGTCAGCGCGCCCTTGACGGCGACGGCGGCCATGACGCAGACGAGCATGACCGTACGGCTCACGCCGAGGCGCTCGGTGGCGTACGCCAGGGCCCAGGTGGTCACCGCGTAGAAGACGGCGTACCCGACCGACAGCGCCCCCGCCGTCAGCAGCACCAGCCGCCAGTGGTCGCGGAGCACCTCCGCCAGCGGCAGCCGGGCGCGTTCGCCGAGCTCCTGGAACTGCGGGGTCTCGGTGAGGGAGGAGCGCAGCAGCAGCCCGCCCGCCGCGAGCAGCCCCGCCCCCCAGAACGGGATCCGCCACCCCCACGCCCGGAACTCGGCGTCCGTCAGCCCCGCCGACAGCGCCAGCATCACGCCGTTGGCCAGCAGGAACCCCAGGGACGGGCCCATCTGCGGAATGGACGACCACAGGGCGCGGCGCCGCGCGGGCGCGTGTTCCACGGTGAGCAGCACCGCCCCGCCCCACTCGCCGCCGAGCCCGAGCCCCTGAAGGAAGCGCAGCACGAGCAGCAGGACGGGGGCGGCGGCCCCGATCGTCGCGTACGAGGGCACACAGCCGATGGCGACCGTGGCGAGACCGGTCAGGAGCAGCGAGAGGAACAGCACCGGTCGTCGTCCGTACCGGTCACCGATATGACCGAAGACGACAGAACCGAGCGGACGGGCGATGAACCCGATCCCGAAGGTGCCGAAAGCGGCCAAGGTGCCGGCGAGCGGGGAGAACGTCGGGAAGAAGAGCGGGCCCAGGACGAGCGCGGCGGCCGTCCCGTACACAAAGAAGTCGTAGAACTCGACCGCCGTCCCGGCGAGCGAGGCGGCGGCGAGCCGGGTCATCGACGGTGGTGCGTGTGTGGGGGGAGAGGCGGGGGAGAAGCGCATGCCGCGCCAACTACCCGTGCTTACGGGCGGTTACGGGGGGCGTGCGGAAGCACGCCCGCGCCGTGAACGAGCGCTCGGCCCGATGGGGCTACCAGCCGCGCGCGTGCCACTCCGGCAGCTTGGGGCGTTCCTCGCCGAGCGTGGTGTCGTTGCCGTGGCCCGGGTAGACCCAGGTCTCGTCCGGCAGGACCGCGAAGAGCTTGGTCTCCACGTCGTGGATGAGGCTGGCGAAGGCCTGCGGGTCCTTGTGGGTGTTGCCGACCCCGCCCGGGAACAGGCAGTCGCCGGTGAACAGGTGCGGGTGGCCGTGCGGGTCGTCGTAGAACAGCGCGATCGAGCCCGGGGTGTGGCCGACCAGGCGGCGGGCGGTCAGCTCGACCCGGCCGACGCGGATCGTGTCCCCGTCTTCGACGGGGACGTCGGTCGGCACGGGGATCCCCTCGGCGTCGTAGCGGCCCGCGTAGGTCGTCGCGCCGGTGGCGGCGACGACCTCGGCGAGCGCCTGCCAGTGGTCGCCGTGACGGTGGGTGGTGACGACGGACTTGATGCCGTCGTCACCGATCAGCGTCAGGAGGGTCGAGGGCTCGGCCGCCGCGTCGATCAGCAGCTGCTCGCCGGTGGCCCGGCAGCGCAGCAAATACGCGTTGTTGTCCATCGGGCCGACCGCGACCTTGGAGATCATCAGATCCCCGAGCTCGTGGACATCCGCCGGACCGCCGACCTTCACCGTGCCGCTGTACGTCATGGGCTCAGCGTAACGCCGGGCCTACAGGGGCGGCAGGGCGGGCAGCGGGCCGCCCGAGGCCTCCAGGGCGGCGCCGTCCCTGCGGCCCGCGAGCCAGCCCAGCAGGTCCCATGCCGGGCCGCCGACGGTCACCGGGGTGCCCTCGGTGCCGCCGGTGCGCAGGGTGTGGCCGTTGTTGCCGGTGAGGGTGACCGGCGGAACCGAGGCGCTCCCCGAGAAGCGGTCGGCCAGGAACTGGATCTCGCGCCGGACGAACTCGTCCGGCAGGTCCTCAAGGTCGTAGCCGACCCCCAGGTCGACGTGGTGCAGCTCGACCTCGATCAGCCGCCGGAAGGGGATGCGGGCGGCCTGGTCGAGGACGCCGTTGCGGAGCTCGACCGTGCGGGTCCAGTCGGCGGGCCGGGCGCCCTCCTCCTGGAAGCGGGCCGCGCTCTCGCGCAGGTCGGCGAGGTGGGCGTCGAGCGGGCGCGCCGCGTCGCGCGCGATGTCGGCGTCCCGGGCCTCGGCGCTCTCGTACATGGGGCGGCCGGCGAGCACGTTGACGAGCGCGTCCGCGTTGCGGGCGACATGGGCGAGCACGTGCCCGCGGCTCCAGCCCGGCAGCCGTGACGGCTCGGCGACTGCCGCGTTGTCCAGTTCGGCGGCTGCGGTGAGCAGCCGGTCGGTGGCTTCCCGTACAGATGCCAGGTCGTGCGCATGATCAATCATGGCGCCGACGATAGTCCCGCCACTCATTCGGGTGAAGCCGCTTGGACGAGTCCGTAAATCGAATGCGCGTGCTATAGGCTCGTCAGTGGCATCAGGCATCCTTGGCTGTAAAACGATCCATCGCCCTGGCGGCCCCCCATAGTCTGAGACGGGGGCTCAGCCCCCTGCTTCTCTTCAAGAAAGGTGCGGACCGGCGTGGCCGACCGTCTCATCGTCCGTGGCGCGCGCGAGCACAATCTCAAGAACGTCTCGCTCGACCTCCCGCGCGACTCCCTCATCGTCTTCACCGGGCTCTCGGGGTCGGGCAAGTCGTCCCTCGCGTTCGACACGATCTTCGCCGAGGGGCAGCGCCGTTACGTCGAGTCGCTCTCCTCGTACGCCCGCCAGTTCCTCGGCCAGATGGACAAGCCGGACGTCGACTTCATTGAAGGTCTGTCGCCCGCGGTCTCCATCGACCAGAAGTCGACCTCGCGCAACCCGCGCTCGACGGTCGGCACCATCACCGAGGTCTACGACTACCTGCGTCTGCTCTTCGCGCGCATCGGCAAGCCGCACTGCCCCGAGTGCCGCCGGCCGATCACCCGCCAGTCGCCGCAGGCCATCGTCGACAAGGTGCTCGAACTCCCCGAGGGCAGCCGCTTCCAGGTGCTCTCGCCGCTGGTGCGCGAGCGCAAGGGCGAGTTCGTCGACCTCTTCGCCGACCTCCAGACCAAGGGCTACAGCCGCGCGCGCGTGGACGGCGAGACGATCCAGCTCTCCGAGCCGCCCAAGCTCAAGAAGCAGGAGAAGCACACCATCGAGGTGGTCATCGACCGCCTCACCGTGAAGGACTCCGCCAAGCGCCGCCTCACCGACTCGGTGGAGACCGCGCTCGGCCTGTCCGGCGGCATGGTGGTGCTCGACTTCGTCGACCTGGCCGCCGACGACCCCGAGCGCGAGCGGATGTACTCGGAGCATCTGTACTGCCCGTACGACGACCTGTCCTTCGAGGAGCTGGAGCCGCGCTCCTTCTCCTTCAACTCGCCCTTCGGCGCCTGCCCCGACTGCACGGGCATCGGTACGCGCATGGAGGTCGACCCCGAGCTGATCATCCCGGACGAGGAGAAGTCCCTCGACGAGGGCGCGGTCTCCCCGTGGTCGCTCGGCCACACCAAGGACTACTTCGCCCGCCTGGTCGGCGCGCTCGCCGAAGAGCTCGGCTTCCGTACGGACATCCCCTGGGCGGGACTGCCGCAGCGCGCCAAGAAGGCGCTGCTGTACGGCCACAAGACGCAGATCGAGGTGCGCTACCGGAACCGGTACGGGCGGGAGCGCGCGTACACGACCTCCTTCGAGGGCGCCGTGCCGTTCGTCAAGCGGCGTCACTCGGAGGCGGAGTCCGACGGGGCGCGCGAGCGCTTCGAGGGCTATATGCGCGAGGTCCACTGCCCGACCTGTGAGGGCTCGCGACTGAAGCCGCTGGTCCTCGCGGTCACCGTGATGGACCGCTCCATCGCCGAGGTCTCCGCGATGTCGATCAGCGACTGCGCCGACTTCCTCGGCGAGCTCAAGCTCAACGCGCGCGACAAGAAGATCGCCGAGCGGGTCCTGAAGGAGGTCAACGAGCGGCTGCGCTTCCTCGTCGACGTCGGCCTCGACTACCTCTCGCTCAACCGCGCCGCCGGGACGCTGTCGGGCGGCGAAGCCCAGCGCATCCGCCTCGCCACCCAGATCGGCTCGGGCCTGGTCGGCGTGCTGTACGTGCTGGACGAGCCGTCGATCGGTCTGCACCAGCGGGACAACCACCGGTTGATCGAGACGCTGGTCCGCCTGCGCGACATGGGCAACACGCTCATCGTCGTCGAGCACGACGAGGACACCATCAAGGTGGCCGACTGGGTCGTCGACATCGGCCCGGGCGCCGGTGAGCACGGCGGAAAGGTCGTCCACAGCGGCCCGTTGAAGCAGCTCCTCGCCAACAAGGAGTCGATGACGGGGCAGTATCTGTCGGGCAAGAAGTCCATCCCGCTGCCGGACCTACGGCGCCCCGCGGACCCCTCGCGCCAGCTCACCGTGCACGGGGCCAAGGAGAACAACCTCCGGGACATCGACGTCTCGTTCCCGCTCGGCGTGCTGACCGCGGTTACCGGTGTCTCCGGCTCCGGAAAGTCGACCCTGGTCAACGACATCCTCTACACGCACCTGGCGCGCGAGCTGAACGGCGCGCGGGCGGTGCCCGGGCGGCACACGCGCGTGGAGGGCGACGACCTGGTCGACAAGGTCGTCCACGTCGACCAGTCGCCGATCGGCCGTACGCCGCGGTCGAACCCGGCGACGTACACGGGCGTCTTCGACAACGTGCGCAAGCTGTTCGCCGAGACGATGGAGGCGAAGGTGCGGGGGTACCTCCCGGGCCGGTTCTCCTTCAACGTCAAGGGTGGCCGCTGCGAGAACTGCTCGGGCGACGGCACGATCAAGATCGAGATGAACTTCCTTCCGGACGTGTACGTGCCGTGCGAGGTCTGCCACGGGGCGCGCTACAACCGGGAGACGCTGGAGGTCCACTACAAGGGCAAGTCCATCGCCGAGGTCCTCGACATGCCGATCGAGGAGGCGCTGGACTTCTTCGAGGCGGTGCCGACGATCGCCCGTCACCTGCGGACGCTGAACGAGGTGGGGCTCGGCTACGTCCGGCTCGGCCAGTCGGCCCCGACGCTGTCGGGCGGCGAGGCGCAGCGCGTGAAGCTCGCGTCGGAGCTGCAGAAGCGGTCGACGGGGCGGACGGTGTACGTCCTGGACGAGCCGACGACCGGCCTCCACTTCGAGGACATCTCGAAGCTGATCAAGGTCTTGTCGGGACTCGTCGACAAGGGGAACTCGGTGATCGTCATCGAGCACAACCTCGATGTCATCAAGACGGCGGACTGGGTCGTGGACATGGGCCCCGAGGGCGGCAGCGGCGGTGGCCTGGTGATCGCCGAGGGCACGCCGGAGCAGGTCGCGTCGGTGGCCGCGAGCCACACGGGGAAGTTCCTGCGCGACATTCTGGGCGCGGACCGGATCAGCGACGCGGAGTCGGCTCCTGTGCGGAGGGCGGCGAAGCGGGCGCCGGCGAAGAAGGCGGTGGCCAAGGCCCCGGCCAAGAAGACGGCATCCCGGGCCCGGAAGGCCTGAGCCCCTTGGTCCCGGGGGTTTCGGCCCCCGGGGCCCCGGTTCTCCGGCTGCGGGCCCGGCTCCCGCGGGGGCTGTGCCCCGGATCCCGTGTTTGTCTGCGGGCCCGGTGGGGGCTGGTCGCGCAGTTCCCCGCGCCCCTTAAGGCACCTCCAGCCCCTCCGGTGTGCGAGGAGCGGGGCAGGGGCCGCAGGCCCCGCCCCTTCAGGGGCGCGGGGAACTGCGCGACCAGCCACATACGGCCCGCAGACGAACGGAGGTCCGGGGCACAGCCCCGGCGGGGGTATCGGGGGCGAGAAGGCCCCCGGGAGCGGGGTGCAGGGGCCGCAGGCCCCGCAAGCGGGTGCAGGGGCGTAGCCCCGCTCGGGGGTCCGGGGGCGTAGCCCCCGGGAGAACCACCTCAGCCCCCACCCACCCCCGGAGGGTTTAGGGAACGGGCGGGGTGGGGGTTCTCAGGGACTCGGCGTGTGGCGGCTGTGCGCCCCGCTTCGCGCAGGTCAGGGCCGCCGCGTGGGCCGCGTACGCGAGCGCGGCGGACCACGCGGACGCGGGCAGCGGACCCCGCCCCGCCACCGCATGCAGCAGCGCCGCGTTCACCGTGTCGCCCGCCCCGATCGTGTCGACCACCTCGACCCGCTCGCCCGGGACGGAGACCTCCTCGCCGGACCGGGTCCACACGGTCATCCCCGCCGCGCCCCGCGTCAGTACCACCGCCTCCGGCCCCGCCGCCAGCCACTCCTGAACCCCGCCGCCCAGCCACGCCGCGTCCTCCTCGGACAGCTTCAGGAGGGACACGTACGGCAGCCAGGAGCGGAAGCGGGCCCGGTAGGCGTCCGCGTCCGGGACCAGGCCGGGGCGGACGTTCGGGTCGAGCAGGGTGAACACGCCCCGCCCCGACTCCCGCCGAAGCAACGCCTCGTACGCGCTCGCCCCGGGCTCCAGGACCAGCGAGCACGTGCCGAGCGCCAGCGCCCGTACACCGGAGGGGAGTTCGGGCGGCAGCTCGAAGAGGCGGTCCGCGGTGCCGGAGGCGTAGAAGCCGTATCCGGCGGCCCCGTCCGCCCCGACCGCCGCCACCGCCAGCGTCGTCGGCTCGGGGCCGCGCTGGACCAGGGAGGTGTCGACACCGGCGGCGCGCAGGCCGTCGAGCAGGGCCTCGCCGAAGCCGTCCGTCGACACCCGGGAGCAGAACGCGGCCTCGGCGCCGAGCCGCCCGAGGGCCACCGCCGTGTTGTACGGGCCGCCCCCGAGCCGGGGCGACAGGGGACCCAGCCGGTCGCCGGGGCGCTCGGGGACGAGGTCGATGAGGGCTTCTCCGGCGACGACGATCACGCGGCCGAACGTACACCCATCCGGACCGGTCCCGTCCAGCCCCGGCCCCGCCACCACCCACCCCTCAGCCCCACAGCTCCCGCCGGTATCGTCGGATACGTCACCAACCCCCCATGACCTGTGGAGACCCCATGTCCGGCCAGCCCGCCGCCCGTCGTACCGTGCTGAAAGGCGCGGCCCTCGCCGGGGCCGCCGGGCTGGGAGTGGCCGCCTGCTCCACCGACTCCAAGCTCGGCCACGCCGAGACGCCGACCCCGACCGAGCCGGTCGCCCTGGGTGCGCCCGAGGAGATCCCGGTCGGCGGGGCCAAGCTCTACCGCGAGCAGCGCGTGATGGTGTCCTGCCCGGCCAAGGGCGAGTACAAGGCGTTCAGCGCCCAGTGCACCCACGCCGGCTGCGTCCTCGACAAGATCGAGGACGGGCACGGGAACTGCCCCTGCCACGGCAGCCGCTTCAACGTGATGACCGGACAGCCGGTCCACGGCCCGGCGACCGTCCCGCTGCCCTCCGTCCCGGTGAAGGTCAAGGACGGCAAGCTCGTCGCGGGTCCGGACGCCTAGCCTCTGCTGCCTACGTACGTAGTACGTAGGCGGACCGCTACGCCCAGTCCCAGTCGATCCCCAGGATCCCCGGCCGTACCCCCTGCTCGACCAGGTGCACCGTCCGGTGCCGGCCGCTCAGCGTCAGGTCGCCGCGGGGTGAGCGGGTCGAGCCGGCCGACGTCTGCGCGAAGCGGCGGCACCGTGCGGGCAGCGCGTGCTCGTCGAAGCGGACCTGGAGCACGTACTGCCCGCCCGCGAAGCTGAAGCCGCGTACGTACTCGCTGCTCGACCCCGCCGTGCCGTCCTCGAAGCCGTAGCCGAAGAAGTACGTCTCACCGGCCCGCAGCCGGGCGTCGAAGAGCAGCTCGGCCACCAGGACGCCGGTCTCGGTGTCCCAGCGCACCCGGCCGGTGCGGCAGTTCTCGGCGGCGCGCACCTGGACCCGGGACGGGTCGCAGCCCGGATCGCCGTGGTGGATGGCGAGATAGCGGTCGACGCCGTCGCGGTGGGCCCGCACCACCTGCTGGGAGTCGCGGCCCAGCAGCTCCCGGTGCGCCCCGATGCTCACCCGCTCCTGGTGGCCGACGGTGTGCAGCCCGCCGTCCACCGGCGACTCCAGGCCCGCTATCAGCCGCTCGACGACGCCGGAGGCCTCCACCAGGGAGCGGTAGGAGCGGCCCGCCGGGCGTTCCGCCTCGCGCGCCTCGCCGTCGTCGAGCAGCCGCAGCAGCGACCGCTCCGGCAGCCCGAGGACCTCCTCCAGGGCGCGCACCGCCCGCAGCGACTCGGCGCGCTGCGGCCGCCGGGCGCCCTGCTGCCAGTAACTCAGGCTGGTCACGCCGACCTTGACGCCGCGCCCGGCGAGATGGTGCTGGACGCGTTGCAGCGGAAGTCCGCGGACGGCGAGCGCGGCGCGCAGCGCCAGATGGAACGGGCCGGTGTGCAGCACCTGTGCCAGATCGGCATCGGTGTGGAGCATGGGGGACTCCCTCGGGACTGCTCGGATCTCGGTGGGGGGTGGCCGTACAGGGCGGCCTGGTTCAACTGCGCTGCTGGTCCGGGGGGTCGGGCCGCACAGTGAACGTTCACGGCGGGGGGTGGTCACGGGTCGCCGCGGGACCCGGGCGGCCTGGTGGGCCCGGAAGGCCTGTTCACATGGAGGCCACTCCGTTCACACCCGCGTCTCACCCCGCATTGAAGCGCGTTGACCAGCCCACGACAACGTTCGATGCTCACCGAAAGCGTCCGGACGCGCTCCTCCAATCCCCACACCCCCCGCTTCGGGAGGAACGCGATGCACAACCGCAAGAGACGGCTTTCGGCCCTCGCCCTCGTGGTGACGGCCCTGCTCGTCGCCCCCACGGCGAGCGCCGTCGCATCCCCGCACGAGCACGGCACCACCACAGCCGCCACCACGACCGCCGCCGACACCCGCACATCCGACACCCGTACCGCCGCCGACTCGCCGTCCGCCACGGCAGCCACGTCGAAGCGGCTCAACATCACCATGCAGGCCCAGCAGAAGAACAACTGGTGCTGGGCCGCCAGCGGAAACACCATCGCCACCTGGTTCGGGCGCAACTACAGCCAGAACCAGTTCTGCAACGCCGCCTTCGGGCGTCAGCAGGGCTACGACTGCCCCAACTGGCAGGCGGACCTGGGCAATGTGCAGAACGCCCTGGGCTGGGCCGGGATCAACTCCGGCTCGTACGTCACCGGCTGGCTGCGCTACTCGACCGTACAGACCGAGATCAACGCCAACCGGCCCATGGAAAGCCGGATCCAGTGGTCCAGCGGCGGCGGTCACATGCATGTGATCTACGGGTACGACACCGCCAGCAGCTGGGTCTACTGGGGCGACCCCTGGCCCTCCAGCAACCGCTACAACTGGGCCTCGCACGACTGGTACGTCGACAACGACTCGTTCTCCTGGACCCACTCGCTCTACCGGATCGGGGCGTGACGACGATGACCCAGCGACGTCTGTCCTCCGCCGCCGCCGTCGCGGCGCTGCTCACCGGCCTCGCCGGCCTCTGCGCCCCGTACGCGTCGGCCGCCGACAACCCCACCGCGACGGCCGACTCCAAGGCGGCAGCCCACCGGGCGGCCGCGGCCCCCGCGACTCTCGACACGCTCTCCCGCTTCTTCGCCCGGGACGGCAAGGTGTCCCTGACCGCCGCCGCCCCGCGCATCCAGGGCGACGCGGTGCCCGTCTACACGCTCTCCCCGGAGTTCGTCGCCGGGCGGGCGGGTGCTCCCGTGGCGAAGCTGGAGTACCTCGCCTCCACGGCCGTCTCCTCGGACGGGCAGAAGGCCTCCTTGTGGTCCGTTCCGCAGGGCACCACCTGGAAGGTGGTGAACATAGCCACCGGTGACGACGAGTCCCGCTATGCCGCGGCGGGCGCGAGCAGGCTGCCGGGCGGCACCGTCTTCCAGGAGCCGCAGATCAACGCCTGGTACGTCCAGAAGGGTGCCACCGTGCTCCCCCTGGACGAGGACGCGGTGCGTGCGGTCGGCGCCAAGGGCACCACCCTGGCCGCCTACCGGCAGCGCGTCCAGCGGGCCTACGGCGACAAGCTGCCCGGCTCCGCGTACGCGAAGTCCGGCAAGGCCGGGGGGTACGGGCAGAGCCCTGAGGAAGCGCGGGCCCAGGCGGCGGCCACGTCGTCCGGTTCCGCCGGCCACGGCGGCACGGCCACGGCCACCTCGGTGACCGCCGGTGCGGGTGCGCTCGCCGCGCTCGGACTGTCGGGGGCCCTACTGCGTCGCCGTAGGCGGCGGGTGAGCCAGGCGTAAGCCGTCCCTCGGACTGTGTGACCAGCCGCGGATCGTGCGTGGCTGGTCGCGCGGTTCCCCGCGCCCCGCAAAGGGGCGCAGCCCCGTGAAACCGCGTTGTCGGTCCCCGCCAGTAGGGTGGTGGGCATGGCAGACCCCTCCACCTACCGCCCCAAGCCGGGACAGATCCCCGACTCGCCGGGGGTCTACAAGTTCCGGGACGAACACCGCCGGGTGATCTACGTCGGCAAGGCCAAGTCCCTGCGCCAGCGGCTCGCGAACTACTTCCAGCCGCTCACGAGCCTGCACCCGCGCACGGCGACGATGGTCACCACGGCCGCGTCCGTGGAGTGGACGGTCGTCTCCACCGAGGTCGAGGCGCTTCAGCTCGAATATTCGTGGATCAAGGAGTTCGACCCCCGCTTCAACGTCAAGTACCGCGACGACAAGAGCTATCCGTACCTGGCGGTCACCCTCAACGAGGAGTTCCCGAGGGTCCAGGTGATGCGCGGCGCCAAGAAGAAGGGCGTGCGCTACTTCGGTCCGTACGGACACGCGTGGGCGATCCGCGAGACCGTGGACCTGATGCTCCGCGTCTTTCCCGTACGGACGTGCTCCGCCGGGGTGTTCAAGCGCTCCGCCCAGATCGGCCGGCCCTGTCTGCTCGGCTACATCGGCAAGTGCGCGGCCCCCTGCGTCGGCCGGGTGACGCCCGAGGAGCACCGCGAACTGGCCGACGACTTCTGCGACTTCATGGCCGGGCGCACCGGCACGTACATCCGCCGCCTGGAGAAGGACATGACGGCGGCGGCGGAGGAGATGGAGTACGAGCGGGCCGCGCGGCTGCGCGACGACATAGGGGCGCTGCGCCGCGCCCTGGAGAAGAACGCGGTGGTCTTCACCGACGCCACCGACGCGGACCTGATCGCGGTCGCCGAGGACGAGCTGGAGGCGGCCGTCCAGATCTTCCACGTGCGCGGCGGGCGCGTGCGGGGCCAGCGCGGCTGGGTCACCGACAAGGTCGAGGCCGTCGACACGGCGGGCCTGGTCGAGCACGCCCTCCAGCAGCTGTACGGGGAGGAGACCGGCGACTCCGTACCGAAGGAGGTACTGGTCCCGGCGCTGCCCGAGGACGCCGAGTCGGTCGGCGCCTGGCTGGCCGGGCGGCGCGGGTCGCAGGTGTCGCTGCGGATCCCGCAGCGCGGCGACAAGAAGGACCTGATGGCGACGGTCGCGCGCAACGCGCAGCAGGCGCTCGCGCTGCACAAGACCAAGCGCGCCTCCGACCTGACCACCCGCTCCCGGGCCCTGGAGGAGATCGCTCAGGCGCTGGAGCTGGACAGCGCCCCGCTGCGGATCGAGTGCTTCGACATCTCGCACCTCCAGGGCGAGGACGTGGTGGCGTCCATGGTCGTCTTCGAGGACGGCCTGGCCAGGAAGAGCGAGTACCGGCGCTTCCAGATCAAGGGCTTCGAGGGCCAGGACGACGTCCGGTCCATGCACGAGGTGATCACCCGCCGCTTCAAGCGCTATCTGGCCGAGAGCGCCCGGCTGGGGGAGTGGGCGGACGGCGAGGAGGGCGAGGGCACCGAGGCGGGCCCGGCTCCCTCCGGCGAGGTCCCGGCGCCCGGCGAGGCCTCCGTGGAGGCCGGGCCCCGCACCGAGGACGGGCGGCCCAAGCGGTTCGCCTACCCGCCGCAGCTCGTGGTGGTCGACGGCGGGCAGCCGCAGGTGGCGGCCGCCAAGCGGGCCCTGGACGAGCTGGGGATGGACGACGTGGCGGTCTGCGGGCTGGCCAAGCGTCTGGAGGAGGTCTGGCTGCCGAACGACGACGACCCGGTCGTCCTGCCCCGCTCCAGCGAGGGGCTGTATCTGCTCCAGCGCGTGCGTGACGAGGCTCACCGGTTCGCCATCACCTATCAGCGGGTCAAGCGGACGAAGCGGTTCAAGGCGAGCCCCCTGGACGAGGTGCCGGGCCTCGGCGAGTCCCGCAAACAGGCTCTGGTCAAGCATTTCGGCTCGGTGAAACGGCTCCGGTCGGCGACAATCGAGCAGATCTGTGAAGTTCCCGGGATAGGCCGCAAGACGGCCGAGACCGTGGCAGCGGCCCTGGCCCGGACAGCCCCGGCCGCACCCGCCGTGAACACGGCGACAGGAGAGATCATTGAAGACGACGGGGGAGACGCGAAATGACTGAGCACGACCGAACAGAAGCAGAAGCTGGAGCCGAACACGTGAGTACGGGCACGACGAACGACGCCGCCGCAGAGGCGGCCATCCCCGAGCTGGTGATCATCTCCGGGATGTCCGGCGCCGGACGCAGCACCGCCGCCAAGTGCCTGGAGGACCTCGGCTGGTTCGTCGTCGACAACCTGCCGCCCGCGCTGATCCCCACCATGGTGGAGCTCGGCGCCCGGTCCCAGGGCAATGTGGCCCGCATCGCCGTCGTCGTCGACGTGCGCGGCCGCCGTTTCTTCGACAACCTCCGCGAGTCGCTGGCCGACCTGGACTCCAAGCAGGTCACCCGGCGGATCGTCTTCCTGGAGTCGTCCGACGACGCGCTGGTGCGCCGCTTCGAGTCGGTCCGCCGCCCGCACCCGCTCCAGGGCGACGGCCGGATCGTCGACGGCATCGCGGCCGAGCGCGATCTGCTGCGCGAGCTGCGCGGCGACGCCGACCTGGTGATCGACACCTCCAGCCTCAACGTCCACGAGCTGCGCGCCAAGATGGACGCCCAGTTCGCCGGGGACGAGGAGCCGGAGCTGCGCGCCACGGTGATGTCGTTCGGCTACAAGTACGGCCTGCCGGTCGACGCCGACCTGGTGGTGGACTGCCGCTTCCTGCCGAACCCGCACTGGGTGCCGGAGCTCCGCCCGTTCACGGGTCTGAACGAGGAGGTGTCCGGCTACGTCTTCAACCAGCCGGGCGCCAAGGAGTTCCTCAACCAGTACAGCGAGCTGCTCCAGCTGATCGCGACCGGCTACCGCCGCGAGGGCAAGCGGTACGTGACGGTCGCCGTGGGCTGCACCGGCGGCAAGCACCGCTCCGTCGCGATGTCCGAGAAGCTGGCCGCCCGCCTCGCCTCCGAGGGGATCGAGACCGTCGTCGTACACCGGGACATGGGGCGCGAGTGAAGGTGTACCGACGGCGCACGAGCGGACCGGTGCTGCGCACCGGCCGCAAACGTGGCGCCCAGCCCAAGGTCGTCGCCCTCGGCGGCGGCATGGGTCTCTCCGCGTCGCTCGCGGCGCTGCGCCGGATCACCGGCGACCTGACCGCCGTCGTCACCGTGGCCGACGACGGCGGTTCCAGCGGCCGGCTCCGGGAGGAGCTGGGCGTGTTGCCGCCGGGCGACCTGCGCAAGGCGCTGGCGGCGCTCTGCGGCGACGACGACTGGGGTCAGACCTGGGCCCGGGTCATCCAGCACCGCTTCCAGTCCCAGGGCGAGCTGCACGAGCACGCGGTCGGCAATCTGCTGATCGTGGCCCTGTGGGAGCAGCTGGGCGACCACGTCCAGGCGCTCGACCTGGTCGGCAAGCTCCTCGGGGCGCACGGCAGGGTGCTGCCGATGTCCGCCGTCCCGCTGGAGCTGGAGGCGCTGGTCCGGGGCCACGACCCGGCCCGCCCCACCGATGTGGACACGGTCCGTGGCCAGGCCACGGTGGCGCTCACCCCCGGCGAGGTGCAGTCCGTCAACCTGGTTCCGCACGACCCGCCGGCGGTCCCGGAGGCGGTGGAGGCCGTCCTGGACGCCGACTGGGTGGTGCTCGGCCCGGGCTCCTGGTTCTCCTCGGTGATCCCGCACCTGCTGGTGCCCGAGCTGCTCGACGCGCTCACGGTCACCAAGGCCCGCAAGGTGCTCTCGTTGAACCTGGCGCCCCAGCCCGGCGAAACCGATGGCTTCTCTCCGCAGCGTCATTTGGAGGTTTTGGGACGACACGCCCCTAAACTCGCCCTGGACGTGGTGCTGGCCGACGAGGCCGCCGTGCCCGACCGCGAGTCCCTCGCCGATGCCGCCAAGCAGCTCGGTGCCGTGGTCGAGCTGGCGGCGGTCGCCGCGCCCGACGGGTCCCCGAAGCACGACCGGGAGCTGTTGGCCGCCGCGTACGACCGTATTTTTCGGATGCATGGAAGGATCGGCCCATGGCGATGACGGCAGCGGTGAAGGATGAGATCTCCCGGCTCCCCGTCACCCGGACCTGCTGCAGAAAGGCGGAGGTCTCGTCGATCCTGCGGTTCGCGGGCGGCCTCCACCTGGTCAGCGGCCGCATCGTGATCGAGGCGGAGCTGGACACCGCGATGGCGGCGCGTCGGCTCAAGCGGGACATCCTGGAGATCTTCGGCCACAGCTCCGAGTTGATCGTGATGGCTCCGGGCGGGCTGCGCCGCGGTTCGCGCTTCGTCGTACGGGTGGTGGCGGGCGGCGACCAGCTGGCGCGCCAGACCGGCCTCGTGGACGGCCGGGGCCGCCCCATCCGGGGTCTCCCGCCCCAGGTGGTCTCGGGGGCCACCTGTGACGCCGAGGCGGCCTGGCGCGGGGCCTTCCTCGCCCACGGCTCGCTCACCGAGCCGGGCCGCTCCTCCTCCCTGGAGGTGACGTGCCCGGGTCCGGAGGCAGCGCTCGCGCTGGTCGGCGCGGCCCGCAGGCTGCAGATCCCGGCCAAGGCCCGCGAGGTGCGCGGTGTGGACCGGGTGGTCGTGCGGGACGGGGACGCGATCGGCGCCCTGCTCACCCGGCTCGGCGCGCACGATTCGGTGCTGGCCTGGGAGGAGCGGCGGATGCGGCGCGAGGTGCGCGCCACCGCCAACCGCCTCGCCAACTTCGACGACGCCAATCTGCGCCGCTCGGCGCGGGCCGCCGTCGCCGCCGGGGCCCGCGTCCAGCGCGCCCTGGAGATCCTCGCCGACGAGGTGCCCGAGCATCTGGCGGCGGCGGGCCGGCTGCGCATGGAGCACAAGCAGGCCTCCCTGGAGGAGCTGGGCGCGCTCGCCGACCCGCCGCTGACCAAGGACGCGGTCGCGGGCCGGATCCGTCGGCTGCTCGCGATGGCGGACAAGCGGGCCCAGGACCTCGGCATCCCCGGCACCGAGTCCAATCTGACCGAGGAGATGGCGGACGGCCTGGTCGGCTGATCGGGGGACCGCTCCCTCCGCTTCGCGTCGGTTTCCCTCTCGTACCGCTGTCAGGCCCTAGAGTTCAACTCGCCGTGACCGGCGCCCACTTGGTGGGCGCCGGTTCCGGTTTCACCACCCTTCCACGGTATTGACATGATCATGAAGTGTCATGAGCCTGGCGTCTGTCCACTTTCGTGGCACACAACAGCAAGGGGGGCCAATGAGACGCAGAGCGAGAGCGATCCTCGCCGCGGCTTCACTGCTCACGGCCGGACTGGTGGCGGTACCAGCCGCCCACGCCAGCCCGGGCGGCGGCGGAGGCGAAGGACTCTCCGTCTGGTACGCCAACGTCACCAAGGCGCAGCTGCCACTGCTGCTCCGCCAGGGCGCGGACGGTCAGGAACTGACCGCGCAGGTACCCGACCGGGGGACCGCCAAGGTCGAGCTCTACCTCACCGAGAAGCAGGCCGGCACGCTGAAGAAGCAGGGCGTCGACCTCACCGAGCACACGCTCTCGACGGCGACCGAGAAGCGCCTCAAGGCCCAGGGAGACGGCGTCTTCCGCCCCTACAGCGGGGACAACGGCCTGCGGAAGGAGATCGTCGACACCCAGCTCGCCCACCCGGACCTCACCAAGGTCGAGTCGATCGGCAAGACCGTCAAGGGCCAGGACATCCTCGCCCTCAGGCTCACCAAGGGCGCGGCCAAGAGCCGCGACGGCTCCAAGCCCTCCGTGCTGTACATGTCGAACCAGCACGCCCGTGAGTGGATCACCCCGGAGATGACCCGGCGGCTGATGCACTACTACCTCGACAACTACGGCAAGGACCCGCGGATCACCAAGATCGTGGACTCCACCGAGCTGTGGTTCGTGCTCTCCGCCAACCCCGACGGGTACGACTACACCTTCACCGGCACCCAGCAGCGCCTGTGGCGCAAGAACCTGCGCGACAACAACGGCGACGGGAAGACCGCCCCCGGCGACGGCGTCGACCCCAACCGCAACTTCCCGTACAAGTGGGGCTACGACAACGAGGGTTCGTCCCCCGACCCCGCCGACGAGACCTACCGCGGCCCCTCCGCCGGCTCCGAGCCGGAGACCCGCGCGCTGGACTCCTTCGAGAAGCGGCTCGGCTTCTCCTACGCGATCAACTACCACTCGGCGGCGGAGCTGCTGCTGTACGGCGTGGGCTGGCAGGTCGCCAGCCCGACCCCGGACGACGTCCTCTACAAGTCGCTGGCCGGCACGCCCGAAAAGCCCGCGATCCCCGGCTACCACTCCCAGCTCTCCTCCGAGCTGTACACGACCAACGGCGAGGCCGACGGCCACGCGGGGAACGTCAACGGGATCCACATGTTCACCCCGGAGATGTCGACCTGCCAGACCGTCTCCCGGATCGACCCGGGCGACCAGTGGAAGCCCGGTGACTGCCAGTCGGTCTTCAACTTCCCGGACGACGAGAAGCTGATCCAGCAGGAGTTCACCAAGAACATTCCGTTCGCGCTGGCCGTCGCCGACTCCGCGCGCCGGCCCGACCAGCCGGTCTCCCCGGTCGGCATCGAGGCCCCCGACTTCACCCCGAACGCCTTCACCACCTCGTACGCCCGCGGCGAGGACCAGGAAGTCGCCGTCACCGTACGCAAGTCGGTGCGCGACAAGACCCTCAACTACCGCATCGACGGCGGCCGTACGCACACCGAGGACCTCAAGGCCTGGGAGGGCGGCGACGTCTACGGCGGCGAGGACAACATCCACTTCGACCAGTACCGGGCCACCGTCGAGGGCGCGGACACCGGCTCCAAGGTGGAGGTCTGGTTCACCGGGCGCACCCGGGCCGGCGAGCGCACCTCCAGCACGCCGTTCACCTACACCGTGGCCGCCCGGCCCAAGGGCGACACCCTGGTGATCGCGGAGGAGGGCGGCACCGCGCCCGCCCAGCACGTCGGCGCGTACACCAAGGCGCTCGCCGACAACGGCGGCAAGTCCGCGGTCTGGGACGTGGCCACCCAGGGCATCCCGAGCGCGCTCGGCGTGCTCAGCCACTTCCGGACGGCCGTCTGGTACACGGGCGCCGAGCGGCCCACCGCCGCGGTCACCGTGGCCGTGCGCGACTACCTCAACGAGGGCGGCCGGCTCGTCAACGCCGGTGAGAAGGCGGGCGGCACCGTCGACCTCGGCGGCGCCGACTCCGACGACTTCGCCCAGTACTACCTCGGCGCCTACAACCGCGTCGGCCTGAAGTCCCCGCCGGCCTTCGAGGGCACCGGGAGCCTGGCGGGCGCCAAGGCTGCCCTCGGCGACGCGGGCGGCAACCCGCTGGATCTGGCCGGGGCGTACACGATCACCTCGGACACGCTCAAGCCCGACCAGTTCCCGCAGTTCAAGAGCGCGGCCGCGGGCAGCTACCCGGGGATCCGCACCCCGTTCGAGCCTGCCGTCGGCGACTGGTTCGCTGCGGCCAAGCACCAGGACGGCGCCTATATGCGGCTGTCCAGGTCCGTCGACCTGAGCGGCACGGCGGCGGCCGCCAAGCCGAGCCTGCAGTTCCAGCTCAGCTATGACACCGAGCCCGGCTTCGACAACGTGATCGTCGAGGCGCACACGGCCGGGCAGGACGACTGGACGACCCTGCCGGACGCCAACGGCGGCACCAGCACCGCGGTGCCCACCCAGTGCGAGCAGGGCTACTACGTCCAGGGCCACCCGTTCCTGGCGCACTACCTGACCGTCGGCTCCGGCGCCTGCACGGCGACCGGCACCTCGGGCGCGTGGAACCGCTTCACCGGCTCCTCCAACGGCTGGCAGCCGGTCTCGGTCGACCTCAGCGCCTACGCGGGCAAGCAGGTCGAGCTCTCCCTCTCCTATGTGTCGGACCCCGGCAGCGGTGGGGTGGGCGCCTTCGTCGACGACACCAAGCTGGTCATCGGCGGTACCGCACAGGGCGCCGAGGGCTTCGAGACGGCGCTCGGCCCGTGGAGCGTGCCGGGACCGCCGGCCGGCAGCCCCGGCAACGCCGGCGACTGGGCCCGCTCCCAGGCGCTCTTCCACTCCCAGGCGGCCGTCACCACCCACGACACCGTGCTGCTCGGCTTCGGCCTTGAGCACGTGCCGTCGGCGGCCGACCGCAAGAACGTGATCGGCAAGGCCCTCCGCGCGCTGAGGGACTGATCGACTGATCCGGTCCGGGGCCACACCCGGACATCACGCTCCGTAGTCGGGACGAAGGTCCCCCCGGCGGCCCTTACCCGTTGGTAGGTATGGGCCGTCGGCCATGTCCGGCGTGTTGTGGCCGCTCATGGGGGTGCGCTCGATGTCACTCCACGGCTCCGGGAGAGGTAGGGTCATAAGCGGTCGGGGACATCCCATACAACTCGCCGGCGTCGAAAACCGGCGTACCTAACGAGGAGATCGGTTCGTGACGATCCGCGTAGGCATCAACGGCTTTGGCCGCATCGGGCGCAACTACTTCCGCGCGCTGCTGGAGCAGGGTGCTGACATCGAGATTGTGGCTGTCAACGACCTGGGTGACACCGCGACCACTGCTCACCTGCTGAAGTACGACACGATTCTGGGTCGTCTCAAGGCCGAGGTCACGCACACCGCCGACACCATCAGCGTCGACGGCCACACCATCAAGGTGCTCTCCGAGCGCAACCCGGCCGACATCCCCTGGGGTCAGCTGGGCGTCGACATCGTCATCGAGTCGACCGGCATCTTCACCAAGAAGGCCGACGCCGAGAAGCACATCGCCGGTGGCGCCAAGAAGGTCCTCATCTCGGCTCCGGCCAAGGACGAGGACATCACCATCGTGATGGGCGTCAACCAGGACAAGTACGACGCGGCCAACCACCACGTCATCTCCAACGCCTCCTGCACCACCAACTGTGTGGCGCCGATGGCCAAGGTTCTCGACGAGAACTTCGGCATCGTCAAGGGCCTGATGACGACGGTCCACGCGTACACGAACGACCAGCGGATCCTGGACTTCCCGCACTCGGACCTGCGCCGCGCCCGCGCCGCCGCCGAGAACATCATCCCCACCACCACCGGTGCCGCGAAGGCCACCGCGCTGGTGCTCCCCAAGCTCAAGGGCAAGCTCGACGGCATCGCGATGCGCGTCCCGGTTCCGACGGGCTCGGCCACCGACCTGGTCGTGGAGCTGGAGCGCGAGGTGACCAAGGACGAGGTCAACGCCGCGTTCAAGAAGGCCGCCGAGGGCGAGCTGCAGGGCATCCTGGCGTACACCGAGGACCAGATCGTGTCCTCCGACATCGTCGGCGACCCGGCCTCCTGCACCTTCGACTCCTCCCTGACCATGGTCCAGGAGGGCAAGTCGGTGAAGATCCTCGGCTGGTACGACAATGAGTGGGGCTACTCGAACCGCCTCGTCGACCTCACCGTCTTCGTCGGCGGCCAGCTCTAAGTCTGATAAGTCTCAGGGCAGGCATCTCGATGTGAGCACAGGGCTCGGGCAGCGCAACGATGCGCCGCACGAGCCCTGTCGCTTGCCTCGTCCTTCTCCAAGGAGTCGCAGAAACACATGAAGACGATCGACGAACTTCTCGCCGAGGGCGTCTCCGGCAAGCGGGTATTCGTCCGCGCCGACCTCAATGTGCCGCTCGACGGCACCGCCATCACCGACGACGGCCGCATCCGCGCCGTCCAGCCGACGATCGCCAAGCTCGCCGAGGCCGGCGCGCGCGTGGTCGTCGCCTCGCACCTGGGCCGCCCCAAGGGTGCCCCGGACCCGGCCTTCTCGCTCGCCCCGGCGGCCGCGCGGCTCGGTGAACTGCTGGGCGCGGACGTCGCGTTCGCCACCGACACCGTGGGCGCCTCCGCCAAGGAGACCGTCGCGGCGCTGGCCGACGGCCAGGTCGCCGTCCTGGAGAACCTGCGCTTCAACGCCGGTGAGACGAGCAAGGACGACGCCGAGCGCGGCGCCTTCGCCGACCGGCTCGCCGAACTCGCCGACGTCTACGTGGGCGACGGCTTCGGCGCGGTGCACCGCAAGCACGCCTCGGTCGTCGACCTGCCCGCGCGGCTGCCGCACGCGGCCGGCTTCCTCATCGCCACCGAGGTCGGCGTCCTGAAGAAGCTCACCGCCGACGTCAAGCGCCCGTACGTGGTGGTGCTCGGCGGCGCCAAGGTCTCCGACAAGCTCGCCGTCATCGACCAGCTGCTCGGCAAGGCCGACCGCATCCTCATCGGCGGCGGCATGGCGTACACCTTCCTCAAGGCCAAGGGCTACGAGGTCGGCATCTCGCTGCTCCAGGAGGACCAGATCCCGGTCGTCACGGAGTACATGGAGCGCGCCGAGAAGAACGGCGTCGAGCTGGTCCTGCCGCTGGACATCCTGGCCTCGGGCGACTTCCCGGACCTGAAGACCAAGGCCCCGGCCGACTTCGTCACCGTCGACGCGGACCAGATCCCCGCCGACAAGGAGGGTCTGGACATCGGTCCCAAGACCCGTGAGCTGTACGCGTCGAAGATCGCCGACGCCGAGACCGTGTTCTGGAACGGTCCGGTCGGCGTCTTCGAGCACCCCGACTACGCCGGCGGCACCCAGGCCATCGCCCGGGCGCTCCTGAACTGCGACGGCTTCACCGTCGTCGGCGGCGGCGACTCCGCCGCGGCCGTGCGCACGCTCGGCTTCGACGAGAACGCCTTCGGTCACATCTCGACCGGCGGCGGCGCGAGCCTCGAATACCTTGAGGGCAAGACGCTTCCCGGCCTTGCCGCACTGGAGGACTGAACACCGTGACCACGCGTATCCCGCTGATGGCCGGCAACTGGAAGATGAACCTCAACCACCTTGAGGCCATCGCGCACGTCCAGAAGCTCGCCTTCGCCCTGGCCGACAAGGACTACGACGCAGTCGAGGTCGCGGTCCTGCCGCCCTTCGTGGACCTGCGGTCGGTGCAGACCCTGGTCGACGGCGACAAGCTCAAGATCAAGTACGGCGCCCAGGACATCTCGGCGCAGGACTCCGGTGCCTACACCGGCGAGATCTCGGGCCCGATGCTCTCCAAGCTGAAGTGCACCTATGTGGCCGTGGGCCACTCCGAGCGCCGTCAGTACCACCAGGAGAGCGACGAGCTCTGCAACGCCAAGGTGAAGGCCGCGTTCAAGCACGGTCTGACCCCGATCCTCTGCGTCGGCGAGGGCCTGGACGTCCGCAAGGCCGGCCAGCAGGTTCCGTACACGCTGGCCCAGCTGGACGGCGGCCTCCAGGACGTCCCGGCCGAGCAGGCCGAGTCCATCGTGATCGCGTACGAGCCGGTGTGGGCCATCGGCACCGGCGAGGTCGCCACCCCCGAGGACGCCCAGGAGGTGTGCGGCGCCATCCGCGGCCGCCTCGCGGAGCTCTACTCGCAGGAGCTGGCCGACAAGGTCCGCATCCAGTACGGCGGCTCGGTCAAGGCCTCGAACGTGGCCGCGATCATGGCGCAGCCGGATGTGGACGGGGCCCTGGTGGGCGGCGCGGCGCTGGACGCCGAGGAGTTCGTCAAGATCGTCCGCTTCCGCGACCAGTGAGTATGCGGTAGCGCGGATCCGTCGTACCCTTGCGGGGGTCGGGCTCGGGATCAGGAAGACGTCCCCCCGGCCCCCGTCGCCATATCAGTCCTAGGAAGTTGGTCCAGCCGTGATTGTCGGGTTCTCGATTGCCCTGATCGTCTTCAGCCTGCTGCTGATGCTGCTGGTGCTGATGCACAAGGGAAAGGGCGGCGGCCTCTCCGACATGTTCGGTGGCGGAATGCAGTCGTCCGTCGGCGGTTCCTCGGTCGCCGAGCGCAACCTGGACCGGATCACCGTCGTGGTCGGTCTGCTGTGGTTCGCGAGCATTGTCGTACTTGGTCTGCTGATGAAGCTGGACAGCTGATCTGTCGTCTCCGCGTTCAGGGGTGGGTGTAACTACAATCACTGGACGCGCGTTGGGCCTTACGTAGACTGGGGCATCTTCGAGCACCATCACGCAGGGAGTTACGACCGTGGCAAGTGGCAACGCGATCCGGGGAAGCCGGGTCGGAGCGGGGCCGATGGGTGAGGCCGAGCGCGGCGAGTCCGCGCCGCGTCTCCGCATCTCCTTCTGGTGCTCGAACGGGCACGAGACGCAGCCGAGCTTCGCCAGTGACGCACAGGTTCCGGAGACGTGGGACTGCCCGCGCTGCGGTTTCCCGGCCGGTCAGGACCGGGACAACCCGCCGGACCCGCCGCGCACGGAGCCGTACAAGACCCACCTCGCGTACGTACGGGAGCGGCGCAGCGACGCGGACGGCGAGGCGATCCTCGCGGAGGCGCTCGCCAAGCTCCGCGGCGAGATCTGACAGCGAAGGGCCCGGCAGACGAACTCGGTTCGTCTGCCGGGCCCTTCGGTATCACCCCAGGTCAAAGGGGATTGTCAGTGGCTCCCCCTACCGTGTGAATCAGTCGATCGCATGGGGGAGTTGTGGCAACGCTGGAGAGTGCCGCCGACGCGGCAGCCGAGGTGCCCGCGTGGCGCGGGGGGTTCGGGAGACTCTGGACGGCCGCGGTCGTGTCCCGGTTCGGGGACTCGCTGCGCGCCGCCGCGCTGCCCCTGCTGGCGGCCTCGCTGACCAGCGATCCGATGCTGGTCGCGCTGGTCACGGCGTGCGGCTTCCTGCCGTGGCTGCTCTTCGGGCTGCTCGGCGGCGCCGTCGCGGACCGGGTCGACCAGCGCCGGGCGATGTGGGCCGTCGACCTGGTGCGCGGCGCGCTCATGGCCGCCTTCGCCGCGGCCGTGGCCCTGGGGCACGCCTCGATAGCCCTGCTCATCGCGCTCGCCTTCGCGCTCACCTCGCTCCAGACGCTCTTCGACAACGCGGCCACCGCCCTGCTGCCCTCGCTGGTGCCGCAGCCCGCGCTGGGCCGCGCCAACGCCCGCCTGATGACCGGCCAGCAGATAGCCGGCGGCTTCCTCGCCGCGCCGCTGGTGCCGCTGCTCCTGACGGCAGGGGCGGGCGTGCCGTACGTGGCGGACGCCCTGAGTTTTGGACTTGCGGCGGCGCTGGTGGCCTCGCTGCGCCGGACCGCCCCGGAGCGGCCCGCCCGCAAGCCCGGCTCCACCCTGCGGAGCGAGACGGCCGAGGGGCTGCGCGCGCTGTGGGGCGAGCGGAGCCTGCGCGCGCTCTGCGTGGCCACGACGCTCTGCAACATCGGCATGGGCGCGCTCATCGCCACCCTGGTCCTGCACATCACCGGCTGGCTCCACGCGGGCCACGGCGGCTACGCGGCGGCGATCACGGCGTACGGGGCGGGCAGTGTGGCGGGCGGTCTGCTCACCCACCGGCTGGCCCGCCGGCTGGGCCGGATGGGGAGCGTGCTCCTCGCGGGCGCGGTCCAGACGGTGTGCCTTGCGGCGATGGGGTCCATACGGGAGTTGTGGGTATCGATCGCGGCCATGGCGGTGTTCGCGGTGATGGGAATGGTGTGGAACGTCAACCAGGTGACCCTGATGCAGGAGCGCACCCCGCAGGCCATGCTGGGACGGACGAGCGCGGCCTTCCGCACGCTCGCCGTGGCGGGGACGCCGCTGGGCGCCCTGATGGGCGGCGCGGCGGCCTCCTCCTGGGGGCTCAACACCCCCGCCCTGGTGGCGTCCGGATTGTTCCTGGCCGCCGTGGCCGCTCTGATTCCTGCCCTTACGTCCTGATCAACTAGGTTGGAAGGGCAGCGGGGCAGGTACGTACGCGAGTACGAGGAAGTGGGCTGATGTCCGAGATGAACGCAGAAGGCCGTACCAGGCTCAACCAGATGCCCGAGTGGACCGCACTGGGCAAGCACCGCGAGCAGTTGGGGGACACCCATCTGCGCGAGCTGTTCGCCGCCGACCCCGGCCGCGGCACCGGATACACCCTGACGGTCGGCGATCTGCATCTCGACTACTCGAAGCACCTCGTCACCGACGAGACGCTTGAGCTGCTGCGCGAGCTGGCCGCGGCCGCCGACGTGGCGGGGCTGCGCGACGCCATGTTCCGCGGCGAGAAGATCAACACGACCGAGGACCGCGCGGTGCTGCACACCGCGCTGCGCGCCCCGCGCGACGCGGCCGTCGAGGTCGACGGCGAGAACGTGGTGCCGGGCGTGCACGCGGTGCTCGACAAGATGGCCGCCTTCTCCGAGCGCGTCCGGTCGGGCGCGTGGACCGGGCACACCGGCAAGCGGATCAAGAACGTCGTCAACATCGGCATCGGCGGATCCGACCTCGGTCCGGCGATGGCGTACGAGGCGCTGCGCTCGTTCACCGACCGGGGTCTGACGGTCCGTTTCGTCTCCAACGTCGACGGCGCCGACCTCCACGAGGCGGTCCGCGACCTGGACGCGGCCGAGACGCTGTTCATCATCGCGTCCAAGACCTTCACCACCATCGAGACCATCACCAACGCCACCTCCGCGCGCGACTGGCTCCTCACCGGGCTGAGCGCGGGTCAGGACGCGGTCGCCAAGCACTTCGTGGCGCTCTCCACCAACGCCGAGAAGGTCGCGGACTTCGGCATCGACACGGCCAACATGTTCGAGTTCTGGGACTGGGTCGGCGGGCGCTACTCGTTCGACTCGGCGATCGGCCTCTCGCTGATGATCGCCATCGGCCCGGACCGCTTCCGCGAGCTGCTGGACGGCTTCCACCTGGTCGACGAGCACTTCCGCACCGCCCCCGCCGAGGCCAACGCGCCGCTCCTGCTCGGCCTGCTCGGCGTCTGGTACGGGGCGTTCTTCGACGCCCAGTCGCACGCCGTGCTGCCCTACAGCCACTATCTGTCGAAGTTCACCGCCTACCTCCAGCAGCTCGACATGGAGTCCAACGGCAAGTCCGTGGACCGCGACGGCAACCCGGTCGAGTGGCAGACCGGCCCGGTCGTCTGGGGCACCCCGGGCACCAACGGGCAGCACGCCTACTACCAGTTGATCCACCAGGGCACCAAGGTCATCCCGGCCGACTTCATCGGCTTCGCCGAGCCGGTCGCCGACCTCCGGCCCGGCCTGGCCGCCCAGCACGACCTGCTGATGGCCAACTTCTTCGCCCAGACGCAGGCCCTGGCCTTCGGCAAGACGCCGGAGGAGGTCCGGGCGGAGGGCGTGGCCGAGGAGCTGGTGCCGCACAAGACGTTCCGCGGCAACCACCCCACGACCACCGTCCTGGCGCGCGAGCTGACGCCGTCCGTCCTCGGCCAGCTCATCGCGCTGTACGAGCACAAGGTGTTCGTCCAGGGCGCGATCTGGAACATCGACTCCTTCGACCAGTGGGGCGTGGAGCTGGGCAAGGTCCTCGCCAAGCGTGTCGAGCCCGCGCTGAGCGAAGGGGCCGACGTGCCGGGCCTGGACCAGTCCAGCAAGGCCCTGGTCGCCAAGTACCGGGCGCTGCGGGGCCGTTGAGGCCATGACGGGGGAGGGGGCGGTGCTGAGACCGCCGAAGAACGAGCTGGACCCCGCGGTCGTCGGCTGGTGGCGGGCGCAGTGGCTGGCTCTCACCGCGGCGCCGGTGGTGGTCCTGGCCGTGCTCGGCGCGCTCATCGCCCCCGCCCGGCCGTGGCTGCTCGCGGTGGCGGCGGCGCTCGCCGTCCTCGGGGCGCTCTGCGCCGCCGTGCTGCCCCCGTGGTGGTACCGGGTGCACCGCTGGGAGGTCACCGACGACGCGGTGTACGTACGGACCGGCTACTTCTGGCGGGAGTCGCGGATCGCGCCGATGTCCCGCATCCAGACCGTGGACACCGTACGCGGCCCGCTGGAGCGGTCGTTCCGGCTGGCCACGGTCACCGTCACCACCGCCTCCGCCAAGGGCGCCCTGAAGATCGAGGGCCTGCACCACGAGGTGGCGGCCGAACTGGCCGAACGGCTGACCAGGATCACGGGGGCGACCCCGGGCGACGCCACATGAGCGGCGACCTCCCGGGCGCCTCCGGCTCCGTTCCCGAACCGGCCCCCGCCGACGCCTGGCTGCGGCTCGACCGACGGCGGGTGCTCGTCTCCACGGTGCTCGGGGCCGGTCTCGCCCTGGGCGCCGGGCTGCCCACGGCGCTCGCCATGCTGGGCAGGGCACCGGCCGGGTGGGCCTTCGCGGTGCTCTTCGGCTGGATCGTGCTCCCGCTCGGCGGCGGCGCCCTCGCCGGATACGTCGGCTGGCGCCGCACCCGGTACCGGATCGGCCCCGAACGGGCCGAGCTGCACACCGGACTGCTCCTGGTGAAGCGCCGCTCGCTGGCCCGTGAGCGGATCCGCAGCGTCGACCTCACCGCCAACCCGCTGCTGCGCATCCTCGGTCTGGTCCACGTGAGGATCGGCACCGGCGAGCAGAGCGGCGGCGAGTCCACGCTCGAACTCGACGCGGTCACCCGGGCCGAGGGCGAGCGGCTGCGCCGGGTGCTGCTCGCCCGTGAGACGGCCGGGCCCGAAGACGCCCACCGCACGGGCGAGCTGGCGGCGCTCGACCCCGGCTGGATCCGGTACGCGCCGGTGTCGTTCGTGGCCCCCGCGCTCGCCGGGGCCGCGTTCGGCGGACTGATGCAGATCAGCGACTGGTTCGGAGTCCAGGGCAAGGTGGTGCACTGGGCCGGGGACCGCTTCCACGACACCCCGCTCGGCTGGATCGTCCTCACCCTCGTCGTCGCCGCCCTGGTCGTGGGCGTGGGCGGCGCGCTCGGCCTCTGGGTCGAGATGTGGTGGAACTACCGCCTGGAGCGGGAGCCCGGCGGCACCCTGCGGGTGCGCCGGGGGCTGCTCACCTCCCGCTCGATCTCCATCGAGGAGCGCAGGCTGCGGGGCGTCGAGCTGGTCGAGCCGCTGGGCATCCGGCTGTGCGGCGCGGCCCGGCTCGACGCGATCGCCACCGGCCTGGCCAAGAGCGAGGACGACGAGCACGCCGACCACAAGACGCTGCTGCCGCCCGCGCCCCGGGCGGTCGCGGCCGAGGTGGCCGCCCGGGTGCTGCGCGAACCGGCGGCCCCGACCGGCGCCGCCCTGACCGCGCACCCGCGTGCGGCGCGGGCCCGGCGGCTGCGGTGGGCGCTGCTCGCCGTCCTCGTCCCGGTGGCGGTGCTTGCCCTGCTCGGGGTGCTGCTGACACCGGTCCTGCTCTATGTGGCGGCCGGGTGCGCGGCGGCGGGGGCGCCGCCGGCGGTGGCCCTCGCCCTCGACGCGTACCGGAACCTGGGGCACGGCCTCGACGGGGCGTATCTGGTGGCCCGTTCGGGCACGGTCCGCCGGGCCACGGTGGCCCTCCAGCGCGGGGGCGTCATCGGCTGGACGGTGAAGCAGTCCGTCTTCCAGCGCCGCGCCGGGCTTCTCACGCTGACCGCCACGACGGCCGCCGGAGCCGGGGCGTACTCGGTGCGCGACGCCGCCGAGGCCGAGGGCCTGGCCTTCGCGGCGGAGGCGGTCCCGGGGCTCCTGGAGCCGTTCCTGATACGGGAGCCGGGGCCCGGCGGGTCGGCCGACGCGTGCTGATCCGGCCGGAAACCGACCCCGGTGCCGTGCGCAGGTACAGCGTATGGATTATTACGCGCATGACTTCCACCAGCCGTCGTACGGTTCTCACCGCTCTGGCCACCGCCACTGTCGCCGGTCCGCTGATGGGCGGGCTCGGCGCGAGTGCCGCGCACGCCACCGGGACGAACGACCTCTACTCGTCCAACACCGACCTCTACACCCAGCTCACGGAGGGCACCGACTTCGGCAGACGCTACAAGCGGCACGAGCAGGTCGACAGCGACCAGAAGACGGCCGTTGCCTACGGCCGCACCGCGATCCTCGCGCTGCACGGCGGTGGCATCGAGGGCGGCACCTCCGAGCTCTGCCTCGGCATCGCCGGATACGACCCGGCCACGCTCGCGCCCAAGGGCGGCCCGGCGTACGACTACTGGATGTTCGAGGCGATCCGGAGCAGCAACAACGCCGAGCTGCACGTCACGTCGAAGAACTGCGACGACAAGGTGGCCCTGTCCATCGCCGCCGCGAACCTCAACGTGGTGAGCCTGCACGGCTGCACCGCGAGCCAGGCCGGGGCGCCCACCTCGCGCCCGGAGGCCGTCGTGGTCGGCGGTCTCAACGCCACCCTCAAGACGTATCTGCACGACGCGCTGCGCGCCGCGGGCTTCCAGACCATCGACGGCTCGACCGAGCCGGACCTGGCGGGCGTCGATCCGACCAACATCTGCAACAGGACGCTGCTCGGCAAGGGCGCCCAGCTGGAGATCACCACCGAGCTGCGCAAGGCCATGTTCACCGTGAACACCATCGCGGGCCGGGCGACCAGCACCACCGCCGTCTACGACGGCTTCGTGGCGGCGGTCCGTACCGCCGTCGCCCGCCTGGAGGCGTCCGGCGGCGAGCAGATCATCCTCTGACGCTCGCGCCGCACCAGGGGAAAAGCAGCGGGCCCGGCCCACCTGAAGGTGGACCGGGCCCGTCCGCGTCGGCGGCGCCGGTGTCAGGGCGACGCCGGCGGATACAGCGCGCGCGGCAGCCGGGACGCGGCCGCCGAGTCGAGCAGCCACAGGGTGCGGCCACGGCCGTACGCACCCGCGGCCGGAGCCTGCACCTCGCCCGCGCCCGACAGGGCGATGGCCGCGGCCTGCGCCTTGTCCTCGCCCGCCGCGAGCAGCCACACCTCGCGGGCCGCCCGGATCGCCGGCAGCGTCATCGAGACCCGGACCGGCGGCGGCTTGGGCGCACCGTGCACCCCGACCACCGTCCGCTCGGTCTCGCGCACCGCGGGCAGCTCCGGGAAGAGCGACGCCACATGGGTGTCGGGGCCGACCCCCAGCATCAGCACGTCGAACGTCGGCACGTCGCCGTGGTCCTCCGGGCCGGACGCGGCGGCCAGCTCCTCCGCGTACGCGGCGGCGGCCGCATCCACGTCACTGCCGTACGGGCCGTCCGAGGCGGGCATCGCGTGCACCCGCTTCGGGTCGACCGGCACCGCGTCGAGCAGCGCCGCCCGGGCCTGGGTGACATTGCGCTCCGGGTCGCCCTCGGGCAGGTACCGCTCGTCGCCCCACCACAGGTCGAGCCGCGACCAGTCGATCGCGTCCCGGGCCGGCGAGGAGGCGAGGGCCGCGAGCAGCCCGTTGCCGTTGCGGCCGCCGGTGAGGACCACGGACGCCGAGCCGCGGGCGGCCTGGGCGTCCACGATCTTCGTGATCAGCCGGGCCGCCGCGGCCTGCGCCATCAGCTCCTTGTCGCGGTGGACGACGAGCTGAGGGGTACTCACTTCGCCGCCGCCTTCTTGGCCGGAGCCTTCTTCGCGGCGGGCTTGGCGTCCGAGGAGTCACCGGAAGCGGAGGCGGAAGCGGGACCCGCGACCGCGGCCGGGGCCGCTGCCTTCCCGTTTGTCGGATCGCTGAGCCGGTCCACGCCGAACCTCAGCGCGGAGGCGTAGGTGTCGTCCGGGTCGAGGCGCCGCAGCTCCTCGGCGATCAGCTCGGCCGTCTCGCGCCGCTTGAGCGCCACCGCGCGGTCCGGCTGGCCCTGGATCGAGAGCGTGGCCAGCGAGCCGTCGGAGCGGCCCAGGACGATCGGGCCGCAGTCCGTCTCCATCCGTACGGCGGTCAGGCCCGGGCCCGAGGACTGCGAGCGCCGCACCGGCACGTCCAGCCGGTCCGCGAGCCACATGGCCAGCAGCTCGCAGCTCGGGTTGAACTCCTCGCCCTCCACCTCGACCGAGGTCACCTTGCACGACACCTGGTCGAGCGCCGCGGCCAGCATCGAGCGCCAGGGCGTGATGCGGGTCCACGACAGGTCGGTGTCGCCCGGGGTGTAGGTCTCGGCGCGGCCGGTCAGCTCCTCTATGGGCTGCTCGGCCGAGTAGGTGTCGGTGACCCGGCGCTGGGCGAGCGCGCCCAGCGGGTCGTTGGCCGGGTCGATCGGCGAGTTCACCGGCCACCAGACGACGACCGGCGCGTCCGGCAGCAGCAGCGGCAGCACCACCGACTGGGCGTGGTTGACCACCTCGCCGTACAGCCGCAGGACGACCGTCTCACCGGTGCCCGCGTCCGCGCCGACCCGCACCTCGGCGTCCAGGCGCGACTGGGTGCGGTCGCGCGGCGAGCGCGAGACCCGCTTGATGACCACGAGGGTGCGCGAGGGGTGTTCGCGCGAGGCGTCGCTCGCGGCGCGGAGCGCGTCGTACGCGTTCTCCTCGTCGGTGACGATGACCAGGGTCAGGACCATGCCGACGGCGGGTGTGCCGACGGCGCGGCGGCCCTGGACGAGCGCCTTGTTGATCTTGCTGGCCGTGGTGTCCGTAAGGTCGATCTTCATGGCCGGCGCCAGCTCCGTCCGTCTCGTGCGAGCATTTCGTCCGCCTCGACCGGGCCCCAGGTGCCCGACGCGTACTGCGCGGGCTTGCCGTGGGCGTCCCAGTACTGCTCGATCGGGTCGAGGATCTTCCAGGACAGCTCGACCTCCTCCAAGCGCGGGAAGAGGTTGGAGTCGCCGAGCAGGACGTCGAGGATGAGCCGCTCGTACGCCTCGGGGCTGGACTCGGTGAAGGACTCGCCGTAGGCGAAGTCCATCGACACGTCCCGGACCTCCATCGAGGTGCCCGGCACCTTGGAGCCGAACCGGACGGTGACGCCCTCGTCCGGCTGGACCCGGATGACCAGCGCGTTCTGCCCCAGCTCCTCCGTCGCCGTGTGGTCGAAGGGGGAGTGCGGGGCGCGCTGGAAGACCACCGCGATCTCGGTGACCCGGCGGCCCAGGCGCTTGCCGGTGCGCAGGTAGAACGGGACGCCCGCCCAGCGGCGGTTGTCGATCTCCAGCTTGACCGCGGCGTAGGTGTCGGTCTTCGACTTGGGGTCGATGCCGTCTTCCTGGAGGTAGCCGACGGCCTTCTCGCCGCCCTGCCACCCCGCCGCGTACTGACCGCGCACGGCGTTGGCGCCCAGGTCCTTCGGCAGCCGCACGGCGCCCAGGACCTTGGTCTTCTCCGCCGCCAGCGCGTCCGCGTCGAAGGAGGCGGGCTCCTCCATCGCGGTCAGCGCGAGCAGCTGGAGGAGGTGGTTCTGGATGACGTCACGGGCCGCGCCGATGCCGTCGTAGTAGCCGGCCCGGCCGCCGATGCCGATGTCCTCGGCCATGGTGATCTGGACGTGGTCGACGTACGACCGGTTCCAGAGCGGCTCGAACATGGTGTTGGCGAAGCGGAGCGCCAGGATGTTCTGGACGGTCTCCTTGCCGAGGTAGTGGTCGATCCGGAAGACCTCGTCCGCCGGGAAGACCTCGTGGACGACCTTGTTGAGCTCCTGGGCGGAGATCAGGTCGTGGCCGAAGGGCTTCTCGATGACCGCGCGGCGCCAGGAGCCGTCCTTCTGGTCGGCGAGCCCGTGCTTCTTGAGCTGCTGGACGACCTGGGGGAAGAACTTCGGCGGCACCGAGAGGTAGAAGGCGAAGTTGCCGCCGGTGCCCTGCGCCTTGTCGAGCTCGGCGATCGTCGACTTCAGCTGCTCGAAGGCGTCGTCGTCGTCGAAGTCGCCCTGGACGAAGCGCATGCCCTGGATGAGCTGCTGCCAGACCTCCTCGCGGAAGGGGGTCCGCGCGTGCGCCTTGACGGCGTCGTGGACCTCCTGCGCGAAGTCCTCGTCCTGCCACTCGCGGCGGGCGAAGCCGATCAGGGAGAAGCCCGGCGGAAGCAGACCCCGGTTGGCGAGGTCATAGACAGCGGGCATCAGCTTTTTACGGGACAAATCGCCCGTGACGCCAAAGATCACCAGGCCCGACGGCCCCGCGATACGCGGGAGCCGTCGGTCTGCGGCGTCACGAAGCGGATTCGCTTGGCGAATCGCAGTCAAGATTTACGCCTCCGAGGGTGCGAGGCGCTGGAGCTCCGCCTCGGTGGACTTGAGCAGGTCGTTCCAGGCGGCCTCGAACTTCTCGACGCCCTCGTCCTCAAGGAGCTGCACGACCTCGTCGTACGAGATGCCCAGCTTCTCGACGGCGTCGAGCTCGGCGCGCGCCTGCTCGTAGGTGCCCGAGACGGTGTCGCCGGTGATCTGCCCGTGGTCGGCGGCCGCCTCCAGGGTGGCCTCCGGCATGGTGTTCACCGTGTTGGGGGCGACCAGGTCGTCCACGTACAGGGTGTCCTTGTACGCCTTGTCCTTGACGCCGGTGGAGGCCCACAGCGCGCGCTGCTTGTTGGCGTGCGCCTTGTCCAGCGCGGCCCAGCGGTCGGAGGAGAAGACCTCCTCGTACGCCTCGTAGGCCAGGCGGGCGTTGGCGAGACCGGCCTTGCCGCGGGCGGCCTTGGCCTCGTCCGTGCCCAGCGCGTCGATGCGCTTGTCGATCTCGGTGTCCACGCGGGACACGAAGAAGGACGCCACGGAGTGGATCTTCGCCAGGTCCAGGCCGCGCTCCTTGGCCTTCTCCAGGCCGGCCAGGTAGGCGTCCATGACCTCGCGGTAGCGCGCGAGGGAGAAGATCAGCGTGACGTTGACGCTGATGCCCTTGCCGATGACCTCGGTGATCGCGGGCAGGCCCGCCTTGGTCGCCGGGATCTTGATGAGCGTGTTCGGCCGGTCCACCAGCCAGGCCAGCTGCTTGGCCTCGGCGACGGTGGCCTTGGTGTTGTGCGCCAGGCGCGGGTCGACCTCGATGGAGACCCGGCCGTCCTGGCCCTCGGTGGCGTCGAAGACCGGGCGCAGGATGTCGGCGGCGTCCCTCACGTCCGCCGTCGTGATCATGCGGATGGCCTCTTCGACGGTGACCTTGCGGGCGGCGAGGTCGGCGAGCTGCTGCTCGTAGCCGTCACCCGAGGAGATCGCCTTCTGGAAGATCGACGGGTTGGTCGTGACGCCCACGACGTGCTGCTGGTCGATCAGCTCGGCGAGGTTGCCGGAGGTGATCCGCTTGCGCGACAGGTCGTCGAGCCAGATCGCGACGCCTTCGTCGGAGAGGCGCTTGAGTGCGTCTGTCATGAGAAATGCATCTCCTACTAGTTCGTATACCGGCGTCAGCGCGCGGCGGCGGCGAGAGATTCCCGGGCGGCGGCGGCCACGTTCTCGGCGGTGAAGCCGAACTCGCGGAAGAGCACCTTGCCGTCGGCGGAAGCACCGAAGTGCTCCAGCGAGACGATGCGGCCCGCGTCGCCCACGTACCGGTGCCAGGTCAGGCCGATACCGGCCTCGACCGCGACCCGCGCCTTGACCGACGGCGGCAGGACGCTGTCCTTGTACGCCTGGTCCTGCTCCTCGAACCACTCGACGGACGGCATCGAGACCACGCGGGTCGGGACGCCCTCGGCCTGGAGCGCCTCGCGCGCCTCGACGGCGAGCTGGACCTCGGAGCCGGTGCCGATCAGAACGACCTGGGCGTCAGCGGTCTCGCCCGACGGGCCAGTGGCCTCGAACAGCACGTAACCGCCCTTGGCCGCGGCCTCGTTGGCCTCGTACGTCGGCACGCCCTGGCGGGTCAGCACCAGGCCGTGCGGGGCGCCCTTGCCGAACACCTTGGTGTAGCGCTTGAGGATCTCGCGCCAGGCGATCGCGGTCTCGTTGGCGTCCGCCGGGCGGACGACGTTGAGGCCCGGGATGGCGCGCAGCGAGGCCAGGTGCTCGACCGGCTGGTGGGTCGGGCCGTCCTCGCCCAGACCGATGGAGTCGTGCGTCCACACGTACGTCACCGGCAGGTGCATCAGGGCCGACAGACGCACCGCGTTGCGCATGTAGTCGGAGAACACCAGGAAGGTGCCGCCGTAGATACGGGTGTTGCCGTGCAGCGCGATGCCGTTCATCTCGGCGGCCATCGAGTGCTCGCGGATGCCGTAGTGGATCGTGCGGCCGTACGGGTCGGCCTCCGGCAGCGGGTTGCCCTCGGGCAGGAACGACGAGTTCTTGTCGATCGTCGTGTTGTTCGAGCCCGCGAGGTCGGCCGAGCCGCCCCACAGCTCGGGGATGACCGCGCCCAGCGCCTGCAGGACCTTGCCGGAGGCGGCGCGGGTGGCGACGCCCTTGCCGGACTCGAAGACCGGGAGCTTCTTCTCCCAGCCCTCGGGCAGCTCGCCCGCGTTGACGCGGTCGAACTCGGCGGCGCGCTGGGGGTTGGCGGTGCGCCAGGCGGCGAACGACTTCTCCCACTCGCCGCGGGCCTCACGGCCGCGGTCCAGGACGGCGCGGGTGTGCGCGATGACCTCGTCGGCGACCTCGAAGGTCTGCTCCGGGTCGAAGCCCAGGACGCGCTTGGTGGCCGCGACCTCGTCGTCGCCGAGCGCCGAGCCGTGCGCGGCCTCGGTGTTCTGCGCGTGCGGGGCGGGCCAGGCGATGATCGAGCGCATCGCGATGAAGGACGGGCGCTCGGTCTCGGCCTTGGCGGCCTCGATCGCCTCGAACAGCGCCTGCGGGTCGAGGTCGCCGTTCTCCTGCGGCGCCACGCGCTGGACGTGCCAGCCGTACGCCTCGTACCGCTTCAGGGTGTCCTCGGAGACGGCGGTCTCGGTGTCGCCCTCGATCGAGATGTGGTTGTCGTCCCAGAGCAGGACCAGGTTGCCCAGCTTCTGGTGACCGGCCATCGAGGACGCCTCGGCGGAGATGCCCTCCTGGAGGCAGCCGTCGCCCGCGATCGCGAAGACGAAGTGGTCGAACGGGGAGGTGCCGGGGGCCGCCTCCGGGTCGAACAGGCCGCGCTCGTAGCGGGCGGCCATGGCCATGCCCACCGCGTTGGCGACACCCTGGCCCAGCGGGCCGGTGGTGGTCTCCACGCCGGTGGTGTGGCCGTACTCCGGGTGGCCCGGGGTCTTGGAGCCCCAGGTGCGGAACGCCTTCAGGTCGTCCAGCTCCAGGCCGTACCCGGCCAGGTAGAGCTGGATGTACAGCGTGAGGGACGAGTGGCCCGCGGACAGCACGAAGCGGTCGCGCCCGGTCCAGTCGGCGTCCGCCGGGTCGTGGCGCATCACCTTCTGGAAGAGGGTGTACGCGGCCGGGGACAGGCTCATGGCCGTACCAGGATGGCCGTTGCCGACCTTCTGTACGGCATCCGCGGCCAGGACGCGGCCGGTGTCTACGGCCCGCTGGTCCAGTTCGGTCCACTCAAGGTCTGTGGTGGTCGGCTTGGTGCTCACCCTGAGTCAGGGCTCCTCTCCACATGTTCGATCCCGGTGACTGTGGGCGCACCGGGCGCTGTCGAGCCTACCCCCGCCGGAACGCTCATTTTTTCGACTGCCCACCGGTTGGGACACACACCTCCAGAGTGCCCAAGACCGGTCACTTCCGCCTCACGGCGTAGTCTTCGCGACCCGGCCCCAACACGAGCCCACCCCCGCGAAGGGCGGCGTATGGGCAACGTCTACAGTGGCGTGGTACGCGCAAGTCTTCACCGGGCTCTCATGCCCGGAACGTCCGGGCCCATCCGACCGATTGCCCCGGGACTTGCTGGGAATTCTCTGTCAGGGGTGTACGTGACGGCCGTCGAGTCCCGACCCGCAGGGGTCGTCTTGACTCCCAGCCCGGGGGCCCATCGGCCGTTCGGGGCCCGCGTCAAGGCGTTCGTGGCACTGACCAAGCCGCGGATCATCGAACTGCTCCTCATCACCACCATTCCGGTGATGTTCCTGGCCGAGCAGGGGGTGCCGTCGCTCTGGCTGGTGTTGACCACCACCGTCGGCGGCTTCCTCTCGGCGGGCGGCGCCAACGCGCTGAACATGTACATCGACCGCGACATCGACGCCCTGATGGACCGCACCTCGCAGCGGCCGCTGGTCACCGGGATGGTGTCGCCGCGCGAGTGCCTCGCCTTCGGCATCACCCTCGCGGTCGTCTCCACGCTGCTGTTCGGGTTCGCCGTCAACTGGCTGTCGGCCTGGCTGTCACTCGGAGCGCTCCTCTTCTACGTCGTCGTCTACACGATGATCCTCAAGCGCCGCACCTCGCAGAACATCGTGTGGGGCGGCATCGCCGGCTGCCTCCCGGTGCTCATCGGCTGGTCGTCCGTCACCAACTCCATGTCGTGGGCGCCGGTCATCCTCTTCCTCGTGATGTTCTTCTGGACGCCGCCGCACTACTGGCCGCTGTCCATGAAGGTCCGGGAGGACTACGCGCGCGTGGGCGTGCCGATGCTGCCGGTCGTCGCCTCCAACAAGGTGGTCGCCAAGCAGATCGTGATCTACAGCTGGCTGATGGTCGCCGTCTCCCTGCTGCTGACCCCGCTGGGCTACACCGGCTGGTTCTACACGCTGGTGGCGCTGCTGGCCGGCGGCTTCTGGCTGTGGGAGGCGCACGGGCTGCAGAACCGGGCGAAGGCGGAGGTGACAGGCGGCAAGCTCAAGGAGATGCGCCTGTTCCACTGGTCGATCACATACGTCTCGCTGCTGTTCGTGGCGGTCGCGGTGGACCCGTTCCTGCGGTAGTCGGCCCACTCTTCGACGGGAGGGCCCAGTGGTGGAAACCACTGGGCCCTCCCGTCGCATGTGGATCTACTCGCGAGTAGCATCCTGGACATGGCAGAAACCCAGGTTGACGAGAAGCAGGCCGCCAAGGCCGAGCGGCGGGCGGCGCGCCTCGCCAAGCAGATCGGCCACTTCGCCAAGGAGCACGGCGGCGCCGAGGGCCAGGTGGCGTACATCGGCCAGCGCGGCGCGCGGATCGTGCTCGTCGGCGAGGACGGCGGCTGGGGCGACCTGGTGGCCCCCAGCCACGCGATCGCGCTGAGCGCGGTCGAGAAGGCCGGGATCACCGTCCACGAGGACTTCGACGGCGAGTTCGCGGCCAAGGTGAAGACCGGTCGCTACGAGTGGACCCGGATGGCCGGGATCCAGCTCGGCGGTCCTAAGAACGGCTGAACGGCAACAGCAACACTCATCCGGGGCTCACCCGTTAGTGAGGTGGAAGCACACCACCCAGGGAGCCCCGGATGATCCTCGCCGTGCCGCAGCCGGAGCTGGTGGACCAGTACTGCCATGGAGTGCTCCGCACCGAGCTGGGGCTCGGCACGTTCGAGACCCAGCTCGGCAGGACCGGCGGTCCGCCCGCCCCCGGCACCACGTTCTTCGACACCCAGACCGGCTTCGCCGTCCGCCGCTGGTGCCCGCCACTGCTGGGCCTGGAGGCGCACTGCGCCCCGGCCCGCTATCTCGCCCGCCGGCGCGAGCTGGGCGTCCTGGAGACCGTCAGAAGGCTCCTGCGCGGCTCGGGCGTCTCCACCTATCTGGTGGACACCGGCCTGCCGGGCGATCTGACCGGGCCGGGCGAGCTGGCCGCCGCCGGGGCCGCCGACGCCCATGAGATCGTCCGGCTCGAACTCCTCGCCGAGCAGGTCGCCGACACCTCGGGCACCGTCGACGCGTTCCTCGCCAACCTCGCCGAGGCCGTGCACACCGCGGCCGCCTCGGCCGTCGCCTTCATCTCCGTCACGGCCGTGCGCCAGTGCCTCGACCCGGACCCGCCCGGGCCCGGCGAGGTGCGCGGGGCGGCGGGCCGCTGGCTCACCCGGCGCCGCATCCAGGAGCCGCTGGAGGACCCCGTGCTGCTGCGGCACCTGCTGTGGAGCGCGGTCGCCTCGGGGCGGCCGCTCCAGCTGAGGCTCGGCATGGACGACGCGACCGGGCTCGCCTCCTTCGCCGCCGCGACCAACGGCCTGGGCACGGACCTGGTGCTGCTGCACGGCTATCCGTACCACCGCCAGGCCGCCCATCTGGCGAGCGTCTTCCCGCATGTGTACGCGGACGTGGGGCCCGCCCTGGTGCGTACGGGGGCGAGGGCCGCCGACGTGCTGGCGGAGCTCCTGGAGCTGGCGCCGTTCGGGAAGCTGCTCTACTCCAGCGGCGCGCGCGGGCTGCCCGAACTGCACGTGGTGGGCGCGCGGCTGTTCACCCACGCGCTGAGCCGCGTCCTGGGCGCCTGGGTGGCCGACGGCGCGTGGGCCCGTACGGACGCGGAGCGGGTCGCCGCGATGATCGGGGCGGGCAACGCGCGGCGGGTGTACGGGCTGTCAGGCGCGGGTGAGCGCCGGGTCTGACTGGGCCGGGACGGGCGCGGTGACCTCCGGCCGCTCGCGCAGCGAGAGCAGCACCCGCACCACGGCGATCCACACCAGGCACGAGCCGAACATGTGCAGCGCGACCAGGGCCTCGGGGGTCTTGGTGAAGTACTGGACGTATCCGATGATGCCCTGGCTCATCAGCACCAGGAACAGGTCACGGGCCCGGTTGCGCGGGCCGACCGGGGCGTCCACGGCCTTCAGGACGAACCAGAGCGCGACGGTCAGGGCCACCACGACCCAGGCGAGGTCGGCGTGGAGCTGGCTGATCATCGTCCAGTTCAGCGGGATGCGCTCCACGTCGCTGGAGTCGCCCGCGTGGCGCCCGGCGCCGGTGACGACCGTGCCGACCGCGACCAGCGCGCCCGCCGCGACCACGAGCAGCCAGGTCAGCTGGACCACGGCCTTGCCCACCAGCGGGCGCGGCTCGCCGTCGCCCTCGCGGGTGCGCTGCCAGGTCGTCATCGCGACCGTGAGGAGCGCGGTGGAGAGCAGGAAGTGCGCCGCGACGGTGTACGGGTTGAGGCCGACCAGGACGACGATGCCGCCCAGGACCGCGTTGCCCATGACGATCCAGAACTGGATCCAGCCGAGCCGGGTGACACCGCGCCGCCACGGGCTCGCGGCCCGGGCCGCGATGATCGCCCAGCCGACGGCCGCGCACAGCACGTACGTCAGCATCCGGTTGCCGAACTCGACGGCGCTGTGGAAGTCCATCTCGCCGGTCGGCGTCAGGCTCTGGTCGGTGCACTTGGGCCAGGTCGGGCAGCCGAGCCCGGACCCGGTGAGCCGGACCGCGCCGCCGGTCACCACGATGACGACGGCCATGACGACGGCGATGAGCGCCGCGCGCTGGACGGTCCGCGGGGACGGTGTCCACCGCTCGGCGATGAAGGCGAGCGGGTTGCGCACCGCCTGAGCCACATCGGCTCGGGTCACGTTCGGCATGCGCCCTATCGTAGGGGGCCGTTTGTGCACGTTTTCACGAGGGGGGTCCGGGGGAGTCGTCTCCCCCGGGAGAACACAGCACGAGGGGTCCGCGCACCCGGTGGGCCGCCTACTCCCAGCGGAAGAACTTCGCCGCCGCGCCCAGGCCCAGGACCGTCCAGACCGCCAGGATCCCCAGGTCGCCCCAGGGCATCGACGCCCCGTGCTGAAGGACGTCCCGCAGCCCGTCCGAGAGGGCCGAGACGGGCAGCAGGCCGAGCGCCGTCTGCACGCCGTCCGGGAATTTGTCCATCGGCACGATGACCCCGCCGCCCACGAGCAGCAGCAGGAACACCAGATTGGCCGCGGCGAGCGTCGCCTCGGCCTTGAGGGTGCCCGCCATCAGCAGCCCGAGCCCGGAGAACGCGGCCGTGCCGAGCACCAGGAGCAGCAGTACGGCGAACGGGTTGCCGTGCGGCGACCAGCCGAGCGCGAAGGCGATCACCGTCAGCAGGACGACCTGGAGGACCTCGGTGACCAGCACCGACAGCGTCTTGGCGGTCATCAGCGCCCAGCGCGGCAGCGGGGAGGCACCGAGCCGCTTCAGCACGCCGTAGCGGCGGTCGAAGCCGGTGGCGATGGCCTGGCCGGTGAAGGCGGTGGACATCACGGCGAGCGCGAGGATCCCGGGGGTGAGGAAGTCCACCGACTCGCCCGCGCCGGTGTCGATGATGTCGACCGCGCTGAACAGCACGAGCAGCAGCGCCGGGATGACCACGGTGAGCAGCAGCTGCTCGCCGTTGCGCAGCAGCATCCGGGTCTCAAGGGCGGTCTGCGCGCCGATCATCCGGCCGACGGGCGCGGCCCCCGGGTTCGGCGTGTACGTACCGGTACCGGCGCTCATCGGCGCAGCTCCCTGCCCGTGAGTTCCAGGCTGTGTCTTCCCGGGGGACAACCCCCGGACCCCCGGCCGATCCAGGTGTCCTCCAGCATCACGAGCGCAGCTCCCTACCGGTCAGTTCCAAAAAGACGTCTTCGAGGGTGTGGCGTTCGACCGCGATGCCGTCGGGCATCACGCCGTGCTGGGCGCACCAGGAGGTGACGGTGGCGAGCAGCTGCGGGTCGACGGTGCCGCTGATGCGGTACGCGCCCGAGGTGAGCTCCGCCGCGGCCGAGCCGTCGGGCAGTGCCTTGAGGAGGGAGGCGAGGTCGAGTCCGGGGCGGCCGGTGAAGCGGAGCGTGTTCTCGGCGCCGCCGCGGCAGAGCGCCTCGGGGGAGCCCTGGGCGACGACCTTGCCCGCGTCGACGATCGCCACGTCGTCCGCGAGCTCCTCGGCCTCGTCCATGAAGTGCGTGGTCAGGACCACGGAGACGCCGTCGGCGCGCAGTTCCCGTACGAGGTCCCAGGTGGCGCGGCGGGCCTGCGGGTCCAGGCCCGCGGTCGGCTCGTCCAGGAAGACCAGCTCGGGGCGGCCGACCACGGCCATGGCGAGCGCGAGGCGCTGCTGCTGGCCGCCGGAGAGTCGGCGGTAGGTGGTGCGCCCGCAGCTCTCCAGGCCGAGGCGCTCGATGAGCGCGGGCACGTCCAGCGGGTGGGCGTGCAGCTTGGCCATGTGGCGGAGCATCTCCTCGGCGCGGGCGCCGGAGTAGACGCCGCCGGACTGGAGCATCACGCCGATGCGCGGGCGGAGCCGCTCGGCCTCGGTGACCGGGTCGAGGCCCAGGACGCGGACCGTGCCGGCGTCCGGTCTGCGGTAGCCCTCGCAGATCTCGATCGTGGTGGTCTTGCCGGCACCGTTGGGGCCGAGGACAGCGGTGACGGTCCCGGCGGCGACCCGCAGGTCGAGGCCGTCCACGGCGGTCTTCGATCCGTACCGTTTGACCAGGCCGCTGACCTGGACGACGGACTCGCTCTTCATGACCGGCAAGTCTAGGCAGGGCGGACGGCGCCCCGGACCGTGGGGCGGGGGTCGTACGGGGGCACGGACGCGCGAACGCGCGACCTCTCTTTTTCGGCCACCGCAGGCCCGGCCGGGTGCCCTGTGCGGACCCGTCCGGAAGGGCGTTCGGAGAGGTGTGCGAAAGGGGTCCCCGCACGCCATACCCCGAGGTCAAACCGGTCGGCGGGGTCTTTTTGCGAGGTGCCTCATTTGATCGATCAGAGATCGTTTCCGCAGGTCAGCTTAGGTATGCCTAAGTGATGCACCGCACCGTTCAATGATCAAGAGGTGGCTTGTCAGGCTCTGAGGAATTACGCAACAATGGTGTTGTGAAAAACGTTGGCGAGGCTCCGCAGGAGGAACTCGCGACCGGTGAGCGGTCCACCCGCAACCGGATCGCGCGCTCCGTCCTGGACCACGGGCCCTCGACCGTCGCGGACCTCGCGAAGCGCCTCGGCCTCACCCAGGCCGCCGTCCGCCGCCACCTCGACGCCCTGGTGGCCGACGAGGTCGTGGCCCCCCGCGAACAGCGGGTGTACGGGGCACGGACCCGGGGCAGGCCCGCCAAGGTCTTCGCCCTCACGGACTGCGGGCGGGACGCCTTCGACCAGTCGTACGACAAGCTGGCCGTGGACGCGCTCCGCTGGATCGAGAAGTCCGCGGGCGGCGGCGCGGCCGGCGAGGAAGCCGTCGTCGCCTTCGCCCGGGCGCGGATCGAGTCCCAGTCCGAGGGCTATCGCGAGGCCGTCGAGGCGGCACCGCCCGAGGAGCGCACCGAGGCGCTGGCCAAGGCCTTGACCGCCGACGGGTACGCTGCTACGGCGCGCAGCGCGCCCCTCCCCGGACGGGGCGAGCAGCTCTGCCAGCACCACTGCCCGGTCGCCCACGCCGCCGAGCAGTTCCCGCAGCTGTGCGAGGCGGAGACGGAGTTCTTCTCCCGCCTCCTCGGGACCCATGTGCAGCGTCTGGCCACCATCGCCCACGGCGACGGGGTGTGCACGACGTTCATCCCGCACAGCGCACCACAGACCACCACCGAATCAGCATCCACAAGCACGGCCGGGAGGAACCCCGCATGACTCTCCCCACGGAGACTGCCCACCCCGAACTTGAGGGCCTGGGCAACTACGAGTACGGCTGGGCCGACTCCGACGCGGCGGGCGCCACTGCCAAGCGCGGGCTCTCCGAGGACGTCGTCCGCGACATCTCCTCGAAGAAGAACGAGCCCGAGTGGATGCTGAAGCTGCGCCTCAAGGGCCTTCGGCTGTTCGACAGGAAGCCCATGCCGAACTGGGGCTCCGACCTCTCGGGCATCGACTTCGACAACATCAAGTACTTCGTGCGCTCCACCGAGAAGCAGGCCGCTTCCTGGGAGGACCTGCCGGAGGACATCAAGAACACGTACGACAAGCTCGGCATCCCGGAGGCGGAGAAGCAGCGCCTCGTCGCCGGTGTCGCGGCCCAGTACGAGTCCGAGGTCGTCTACCACCAGATCCGTGAGGACCTGGAGGAGCAGGGCGTCATCTTCCTCGACACGGACACCGCGCTGAAGGAGCACCCGGAGCTCTTCCAGGAGTACTTCGGCACCGTCATCCCGGTCGGCGACAACAAGTTCGCGTCGCTGAACACGGCCGTGTGGTCCGGCGGCTCGTTCATCTACGTGCCCAAGGGCGTCAAGGTCGACATCCCGCTCCAGGCCTACTTCCGTATCAACACGGAGAACATGGGCCAGTTCGAGCGGACGCTGATCATCGTCGACGAGGACGCGTACGTCCACTACGTCGAGGGCTGCACCGCCCCGATCTACTCCTCGGACTCGCTGCACAGCGCCGTCGTCGAGATCATCGTCAAGAAGGGCGGCCGCTGCCGCTACACGACGATCCAGAACTGGTCGAACAACGTCTACAACCTGGTCACCAAGCGCGCCGTGGCGTACGAGGGCGCGACCATGGAGTGGATCGACGGCAACATCGGTTCCAAGGTCACCATGAAGTACCCGGCCGTCTACCTGATGGGCGAGCACGCCAAGGGCGAGACTCTGTCCATCGCCTTCGCGGGCGAGGGCCAGCACCAGGACGCCGGCTCCAAGATGGTCCACATGGCGCCGAACACGTCGTCCAACATCGTGTCGAAGTCGGTGGCCCGTGGCGGCGGCCGCACCTCGTACCGCGGTCTGGTCGAGATCGGCGAGGGCGCCCACGGATCGAAGTCGAACGTGCTGTGCGACGCGCTGCTCGTCGACACGATCTCCCGCTCCGACACGTACCCGTACGTCGACGTCCGCGAGGACGACGTGTCCATGGGCCACGAGGCGACCGTCTCCAAGGTCTCCGAGGACCAGCTCTTCTACCTGATGAGCCGCGGTCTGACCGAGTTCGAGGCGATGGCGATGATCGTGCGCGGCTTCGTCGAGCCGATCGCCAAGGAGCTGCCCATGGAGTACGCCCTGGAGCTCAACCGGCTGATCGAGCTGCAGATGGAGGGTTCGGTCGGCTAGCACAGCCTGACGACCGACCCCCAGCAGCGCACGCAGACTGATCTAGGAAGAGAGCACTACGACAGCCATGGCTGAGGCTCAGAACATTCCGGCGGGCTCCACCACTGCCGGTTCGATCGCGGTGGCCGCCGAGTCCACCGTCGCCACGCGCATGAGCGCGCCCCCCTCCTTCGACGTGGCGGACTTCCCGGTTCCGCACGGCCGCGAGGAGGAGTGGCGGTTCACGCCGCTGGAGCGGCTGCGCGGGCTGCACGACGGCACCGCCGTCGCGACCGGTGACGGACTGCGCGTCGAGGTGACGGCCCCCGAGGGCGTCACCGTCGAGACCGTCGGCCGCGACGACGCCCGGCTCGGCCGGGCAGGCAAGCCCGTCGACCGCGTCGCCGCCCAGGCGTACTCCTCGTTCGAGAAGGCCTCGGTCGTCACCGTCGCCAAGGAGGCGGTCCTCACCGAGCCGATCCGCATCGCCGTGCACGGCGAGGGCGGCACCGTCTTCGCGCACCAGGTCGTCGAGCTCGGCGCGTTCGCCGAGGCCGTCGTGGTCATCGACCACACCGGTGACGCGGTGCTCGCCGCCAACGTGGACTTCGTCCTCGGCGACGGCGCCAAGCTGACCGTCGTCTCCGTGCAGGACTGGGACGCCAAGGCCGTCCACGTCGCCCAGCACAACGCGCTGGTCGGCCGCGACGCCTCCTTCAAGTCCGTCGTGGTCACCTTCGGCGGCGACCTGGTCCGCCTGCACCCGCGCGTCTCCTACGCGGGCACCGGCGGCGAGGCCGAGCTCTTCGGTCTGTACTTCACCGACAAGGGCCAGCACCAGGAGCACCGCCTCCTCGTCGACCACAACATGCCGCACTGCAAGTCCAACGCCGTGTACAAGGGCGCTCTGCAGGGCGACGGCGCGCACGCCGTGTGGATCGGTGACGTCCTCATCCAGGCCAAGGCCGAGGGCACCGACACCTACGAGATGAACCGCAACCTGGTCCTGACGGACGGCGCCCGCGTCGACTCCGTGCCGAACCTGGAGATCGAGACCGGCGAGATCGCCGGCGCCGGTCACGCCTCCGCCACCGGCCGCTTCGACGACGAGCAGCTGTTCTACCTGATGGCGCGCGGCATCCCCGCGGCCGAGGCCCGCCGTCTGGTGGTCCGCGGCTTCTTCGCCGAGCTGGTCCAGCAGATCGGTGTCGCGGACGTCGAGGAGCGACTGCTCGCCAAGATCGAGGCGGAGCTGGAGGCGTCCGTCTGATGTCCGCCTTCGTCCGCGTCTGCGCACTGAGCGAGCTGGAAGAGGACACCCCGAAGCGGGTGGAACTCGACGGCACGCCGGTGTCGCTCGTCCGCACCGGGGGCGAGGTGTTCGCGATCCACGACATCTGCTCGCACGCGAACGTCTCGCTGTCGGAGGGCGAGGTGGAGGACTGCCAGATCGAGTGCTGGCTGCACGGCTCCACGTTCGACCTGCGCACCGGCAAGCCGTCGGGCCTGCCCGCGACGCGACCCGTGCCCGTTTACCCCGTAAAGATCGAAGGGGACGATGTGCTCGTCTCCGTATCCCAGGAGAACTAAGTCCCCATGGCAACGCTTGAAATCCGCGACCTGCACGTCTCCGTGGAAGCCGAGAACGGCCCCCGGGAGATCCTCAAGGGCGTCGACCTGACCGTGAAGCAGGGCGAGACCCACGCCATCATGGGCCCCAACGGCTCCGGCAAGTCCACCCTCGCGTACTCGCTCGCGGGTCACCCCAAGTACACGATCACCAGCGGCACGGTCACGCTGGACGGCGAGGACGTCCTGGAGATGTCCGTCGACGAGCGCGCCCGCGCCGGCGTCTTCCTGGCCATGCAGTACCCGGTCGAGGTCCCCGGCGTCTCGGTCTCCAACTTCCTGCGCACCTCCGCCACCGCCATGCGCGGCGAGGCGCCCAAGCTGCGCACCTGGGTGAAGGAGGTCAAGTCCGCGATGGAGCAGCTCCAGATGGACCCGGCCTTCGCCGAGCGCAACGTCAACGAGGGCTTCTCCGGCGGTGAGAAGAAGCGCCACGAGATCCTTCAGCTGGAGCTCCTCAAGCCGAAGATCGCGATCCTCGACGAGACCGACTCCGGTCTGGACGTCGACGCGCTGCGCCAGGTCTCCGAGGGCGTCAACCGCGTCCGCGCGACCGGCGAGGTCGGCACCCTGCTGATCACCCACTACACGCGCATCCTGCGCTACATCAAGCCTGACTTCGTCCACGTCTTCTCCGAGGGCCGCATCGCCGAGTCCGGCGGCGCCGAGCTCGCCGACAAGCTGGAGAACGAGGGTTACGAGGCCTACAGCACGAAGGGCGGCGCTTCCGAGTGACGATTCTGCCGGGCCTCCTCGACACCGAGGCGATCCGCAAGGACTTCCCCTTGCTGGACCGTGTGGTCCACGACGGGAAGAAGATCGTGTACCTCGACAGCGCGGCGACTTCGCAGAAGCCGCGCCAGGTGCTCGACGCCCTCAACGAGTACTACGAGCGGCACAACGCCAACGTCCACCGTGGTGTGTACACGGTGGCCGAGGAGGCCACGGCGCTGTACGAGGGCGCGCGCGACAAGGTCGCCGCGTTCATCAACGCGCCGAGCCGCGACGAGGTGATCTTCACCAAGAACGCCTCGGAGTCGCTCAACCTGGTCGCCAACATGCTGGGCTGGGCCGACGAGCCCTACCGCGTGGACCACGAGACCGAGATAGTCATCACGGAGATGGAGCACCACTCCAACATCGTGCCGTGGCAGCTGCTCTCGCAGCGCACCGGCGCGAAGCTGAAGTGGTTCGGCCTCACCGACGACGGCCGTCTGGACCTCTCCAACATCGACGAGATCATCACCGAGAAGACGAAGATCGTCTCCTTCACGCTGGTCTCCAACCTGCTGGGCACCGTCAACCCGGTCGAGGCGATCGTCCGCCGCGCCCAGGAGGTCGGCGCGCTGCTCTGCATCGACGCCTCGCAGGCCGCGCCGCACATGCCGCTGGACGTGCAGGCGCTCCAGGCCGACTTCGTGGCCTTCACCGGCCACAAGATGTGCGGCCCGACCGGCATCGGCGTCCTGTGGGGCCGCCAGGAGCTGCTGGAGGACCTTCCCCCCTTCCTCGGCGGCGGCGAGATGATCGAGACGGTCTCGATGCACTCGTCGACGTACGCTCCGGCGCCGCACAAGTTCGAGGCCGGTACGCCCCCGATCGCCCAGGCCGTCGGCCTCGGTGCGGCGGTGGACTACCTCTCGGCGATCGGCATGGACAAGATCGCAGCGCATGAGCACGCGATCACCGAGTACGCGGTGAAGCGCCTCCAGGAGGTCCCCGACCTGCGGATCATCGGCCCCACCACGGCCGAGGACCGCGGCGCCGCGATCTCCTTCGTGCTCGGCGACATCCACCCGCACGACGTGGGCCAGGTCCTCGACGAGGAGGGCATCGCGGTCCGGGTCGGCCACCACTGCGCGCGCCCGGTCTGCCTGCGCTACGGAATTCCCGCGACCACGCGAGCGTCTTTCTACCTGTACTCCACGCCCGCCGAGGTCGACGCCCTGGTGGACGGTCTGGAGCACGTACGAAACTTCTTCGGCTAGGGGTTAACCGACGTGAAGCTGGATTCGATGTACCAGGACGTCATCCTGGACCACTACAAGCACCCGCACGGGCGGGGCTTGCGGGACGGTGACGCCGAGGTGCACCACGTGAACCCGACGTGCGGCGACGAGATCACCCTGCGGGTGAAGTATGAGGGCTCGCAGATCTCCGACATCTCGTACGAGGGTCAGGGCTGCTCGATCAGCCAGGCGAGCGCCTCGGTCCTCAACGACCTCCTGGTCGGCAAGGACCTGGAAGAGGCACAGCGGATCCAGGAGACCTTCCTGGCGCTGATGCAGTCCAAGGGCCAGCTGGAGCCGGACGACGCGATGGAGGAGGTCCTGGAGGACGCGGTGGCTTTCGCCGGCGTCTCCAAGTACCCCGCGCGCGTCAAGTGTGCTCTGCTGAGCTGGATGGCCTGGAAGGACGCGACGGCCCAGGCGCTGGGCGCCGGAGCCGAGAGGAAGAGCGCATGACCGAGAACGCAGAGGCCACACTGAAGCCGGCCTCGGAGGAAGAAGTCCGCGAGGCGCTGTACGACGTCGTCGACCCCGAACTGGGCATCGACGTCGTCAACCTGGGCCTCATCTACGGCATCCACATCGACGACGCCAACATCGCCACCCTGGACATGACCCTGACGTCGGCGGCCTGCCCGCTGACCGATGTGATCGAGGACCAGGCGAAGTCGGCGACGGAGGGCATCGTCAACGAGCTCAAGATCAACTGGGTCTGGATGCCGCCGTGGGGCCCGGACAAGATCACGGACGACGGCCGCGAGCAGCTGCGGGCGCTCGGGTTCAACGTCTGATCCTCCCCGTCCGATCGCAGTACCCGAGGGGCCCCGGCGTCACGCCTGGGCCCCTTCGGCGTCAGCGGGGCCACTGATCGGCCGAGGTGAGCCGGGCCGTCCGGCGGCGTACGGATCTGTTCGCCCTGTGTACGTATCTCGTACGGCCGAAATTGGCGCACGCGCCGGAGTCTTCTCGTCGACATCACGCCGACGAGAGGCACCCAGTGCTGTATGACGTTTCCCCTTCGAAGCGCGTCGCCCTTGCGGTTGTGAGCGGGGCTCTTACGCTGGCCGGCATGGGCCTGAACGCACCCGCGCACGCGGCCGGATACGGCACCCCGACCCTCTCGCTTTCGGCCGGATATCTCTCGGGCGCGGTGGGGGCGAGCGGGGACCCCGTGGTGACCGTGACCGTGGGGCAGAGCGGGGCCGACGCCTCCGCGCTCACCGTCGCCGCCTCGGCCAGCACCAGGCCCTCCGTCGCCGGGACCGGGGACGTGAAGGTCACCGGGACCGGGGCCACCCGGCAGGTGGCGGTGGCCGCGCACGGGCGCGGGTACACCGACCTCACCCTCAAGGTCACCGGGCTGGGCGGCAAGGGCGTCACCAAGACGCTGCACTACGCCGCCTCGGCCGCCGTCCAGTACGCCTCCGACACCCGGTACTTCACCGGGTCCAGCGACGCCTCCGCCGCCGTCGACGTGGGCGGCGGGTACGTCGTCGTCGCCGACGACGAGTCCAACACGCTGCGGCTCCACGACCGTTCGGCCTCCGGGGCGCCCGTGCGGACCTGGGACTTCAGCTCCGGGCTCGGGGTCAGCAAGGAGATCGACATCGAGGGCGTCGCCCGCGTCGGCGACACCATCTACTGGACCGGCTCGCTCGGCAACAACAAGGACGGCGAGTACAAGGCCGACCGCAACACCGTCTTCACCACCACCGTCACCGGGTCCGGGGCGAACACCCAGCTCACGCTCGGCCGCTCGTACAAGAAGCTGCGCGACGACCTCGTCGCCTGGGACCGCGCCAACGGCGACCGGTACGGCTTCGCCGCCGCGACCGCCGCCGGGCAGGCGCCCAAGCAGATCGACGGGTTCAACGTGGAGGGGCTGGAGTTCGCGCCGGGCTCCGTCACCACCGCGTACGTCGGCTTCCGGGCGCCGCTCGTGCCGCCCGCCAACGGCGGCAAGGCCCTCATCGTGCCCGTCACCAATATCGACAAGGTGGTGGGGAGTGGGGTCAAGGCCGTCTTCGGGGCGCCCATCGAGCTCGATCTCGGGGGGCTGAGCATTCGGGACATCCGTAAGAACTCCGCCGACCAGTACCTCATCGTCGCCGGGTCGTGGGCGGCCGACGACAACTCCGACCCGTACGCCCTCTACTCCTGGGACGGTCTCCCCGCGCACGCCCCGGTCAAGCTGCGCGACCTGCCCACCAGCGACCCGGGCGGCTGGGAGGCCGTCGTGGACGTGCCGGACCTGTCGGTGCCGGGGGCCCGCGCCCAGCTGATCACCGACGACGGGTCGGCCGACCTGTACGGGGACGGGACCGACGCGAAGGATCTCACCCACCCCGAGTGGAAGAAGTCCCGCGCCACCTGGTTCACCGTCACCGGCTGACCTGTGCGCCGCCCGTCGGCGGCACCCCCTTCGTCTCGGCCGTCGCCTCCCGCAGTGCGGGGGCGGCGGCTTCGAAGTAGCGGAACAGGACGCGGAGTTCGTCCGGGTCGAAGCCGCCGAACACCTCCGCCATCCGCCGGCGCGCGGCGCCGAACGCCTGCTCGTCCTCCTCCGCCGGGACCGGGACGGACTCGACCACCACCCGGCGGCGGTCGGCCGGGTCCGGGGCGCGGCGCAGCCGTCCCGCCTTCTCCAGCCGGTCCACCAGCCGCGTCGTCGCGGACTGGGTCAGCCCGATCCGCTCGGCGAGCGCGCCCGTGGTGAGCGGCCCCGCCAGTTCCAGGACGTTGAGGGCGTAGAGGTCGGTCGGGTTCTGGCCGAGGACGTCGGCCGCCGCCTGGCCGTGCAGGACGACGGCGGTCAGATACGCGCGGTACGTGCCCGCGCCCCGCCGCAGCAGATCCTCGGTCTCACGCGCTCTCTCCTGGTCCGGCATGTCTCGTCCTGTCTCCGTGAGGGATTGCCCAACACATGCATGCGTGCATATATTGCATGTGTGCAATTAATCGTACCCGAACCTCAGGAGACAGCCATGCCCACGTCGACCGTCGACGCCGATCTCCACTCCGTCCGCGAGCTCTTCGAGAGCCACCGCCTCGCCTGGGGCGACGCCGACGCGTACGGGGCGCACTTCACCGAGGACGCCGACTACGTCACCTTCTTCGGCGGCCGTCTCGTCGGCCGCGAGGCAGTGGTCGAGGGGCACCGTGGGCTCTTCGACGGGGTCCTCAAGGGCTCACGGCTGTACGCGGAGATCACCGCCGCCGACTTCCCCGCACCCGGCGTCGCCCTCGTCCACGCGCGCGGTGCCGTGCTCAAGGGTCGGGCGCGCAAGCCCTCGCGGCGCGCGCTCTCCGTGCAGACGTACGTCATCGTCCGTGGCGCGGACGGCCGTTGGCGCATCCGGGCCTTCCAGAACACCCGGCTGCGGCCCCGCGTCGAGGCCTTCTCCCACTGGCTGGCCGCGCGGGCGCCCAAGGGCTGAGGCCGGCCGCCCGGTACGGTCGTGCCATGGTCCCCGTCCCAGGAACGTGCGACTGATGGCCCGCCGGTACGACCCCGACCGGCGGCGCCGCATCATCGACGCCGCGATCCGGGTGGTCGGCGAGCGCGGTATCGCCGGGCTCAGCCACCGCAGCGTCGCCGCCGAGGCCGATGTGCCGCTCGGCTCCACCACGTACCACTTCAAGACGCTCGACGAGCTCATGGTCGCCGCGCTGCGCCAGGCCAACGAGGGCTTCGCCGCCGCGATCCGCGACAGCGGGGCGCTGGCGGAGCCGGGCGTGGACGTGGCCGCGGAGCTCGCGCGGCTGATGGGCGAGTGGATCGCGGGGGACCGGTCGCGGGTGGAGCTGGAGTACGAGCTCTATCTGGCGGCGCTGCGACGGCCCCCGCTGCGGCCCGTCGCCGCCGAGTGGACCGAAGGCGTGGCGGAGGTCCTGGCCCGGCACACGGACGCGGTGACGGCCCGGGGCCTGGTCGCCCTGATGGACGGGATCTGCCTCCAGGCGCTGCTGACCGGCGGGGCCTATGACCAGGGTTACGCGCGGGAGTTGCTGGGGCGGCTGTTGCGGTAGCGCTCCGCGGGGTGCGTGGTTCGTCGGCTGCGGGCCGGTGGGGGTTTGTCGCGCAGTTCCCCGCGCCCCTTACGGGGACGGGTACCGGACCGAGTTTCCGCGCCCCGATCGTTATGTACGCCCGTACGCATCACTGGGTACGCTTGTCTCCATGCCGTACGTCCTGCTCTCCTGCGCCATCGCGTCGGAGATCGCCGCCACCTCCGCGATGAAGTACAGCGAGGGCTTCACGCGGCTCTGGCCCTCGCTGGTCACCGCCTGCGGATACCTCCTCGCGTTCTATCTGCTCTCGCTCACCCTGAAGTCGATGTCCGTCGGCACGGCGTACGCGATCTGGTCCGGCGCGGGCACGGCCGTCATCGCAGCCATCGGGATGCTCTTCCTGGGCGAGACGATGACGGCCGCCAAGCTCGCCGGGATCGCGCTGATCATCGGCGGCGTGGTGCTGCTCAACCTCGGCGGCGCCGCGCACTGAGCACCGCCGGCCGGCGGCTCAGCCCCCGGCGCCCGCCCGCCGCACCGCCTCCAGCGCCGCCCGCACGCTCGCCTCGATGTCGGTGATCGGGTACAGCGCCTCGATCACCGTACGGTCCCGGTCGACCACCAGCGTCAGGCGCTTCAGTCTGCTGACCCCCGCCGTGCGGAACGTCGGCAGCCGCAGCGCGGCCGTCAGCGTCAGGTCCGCGTCCGACAGGAGCGGGAAGCGCAGCCGCTCCTTGTCCGCGAACGCCCGCTGCTCGTCCGGGCGTTGGGTGGACACGCCGTGCACCGTCGCGCCCGCCGCGGTGAACTCCGCGAGCTGGTCGCGGAACGTGCACGATTCGAGCGTGCAGCCCGGTGCCCCCGGGATCCCCGCCCAGCCGGGCGGATAGGACTCCTTGCGGGCGTAGGCGCCGGGGAAGCAGTAGAGCACGGTGTACGCGCTGTCCTGCGCCACCGGGTCACGCAACTCGCCGTCGAAGTCGGTGAGTCGGAGCTCCGGCACCTTCGTGCCGACCAGCTCCCGCACCCGTTCGGTCTCCCCGGAGTTCTCCGTCGCCGTGGCCATCGTCTCTCCTTCTCCCAGCACCCAGGTGTCTCCCCAGTCCTGGAGTGCGATCAGTACGGGCAGCAGGGCACGGCCGCGCGGAGTGAGCCGGTACTCGTACCGCACCGGGCGGTCCTGGTACGGCTCCCGGGTCAGCACCCCCGTCTCGACCAGCAGCTTCAGCCGCTCGGCGAGCACCTTGCGGGACATGCCGAGTTCGCGCTGGAGGGCGTCGAAGCGGTGCACCCCGCGTGCGGCGTCGCGCACGATCAGCAGGGTCCACCAGTCGCCGACGACGTCCAGGGCCTGGGCGATGGCGCAGTGCTCGTCGTGGAGACGGGTGCGTTGAGGCATGGTCCCCATCCTTCCGTACGCCGTTGACCTGCGGTCTCCATGCTGACATAGTCCGTTCCCATAAGGAACTCACTCGGAAACGAGATCGAACGAGCTCAGGGGGGCGACGGCGTGAAGACCTTGCGCGCGGTGCCGAGAACCGTCCGACTGCTGTGCTTCGGCATGTTCTTCAACGCCGTCGTCAGCTTCACGTTCATCTACCTCTTCGTGTACCTGACCGGCCCGCGCGGCCTGAGCGTCGGCCAGGCCGGAGTGATCAGCGGGATCGGCGGCGTCGGCCTGGTGGCCGGGAACTTCACCGGCGGCTGGTTCGGCGATCGGTACGGCCACCGGCGCGCCCTGCTCGCGGGCGCCGTGGTCAGCGGCCTCCTCCTGACCACCCTCGGGCTGCTGCCGACCGCCCTGCTGGCCGTCGCCCTGCCGCTCGCCCAGTACGCCTCCGGAGTCGTGCGGTCCGCCAACTCCGCGCTCGTCGCCGTCGGAGTCCCCGAGGGAAGCCGCCGCCAGGGCTTCGCCGTGATGCGGTTCGCGGCCAACGCGGGCTTCACCGTGGGACCGCCGCTCGGCGCCCTGGTCGCCGCCCACTGGTCGTACGACTGGCTCTTCGCCGCCGACGGCGTCGGCAGCCTGCTCTTCGCCGCGTACGCCGCCCGGGTGCTGCCCGCCCGCGCGGCCGCCCACGCCAAGCCGTCCTACGACCCGGGCGCGCCCGGCCTGTGGCGGGAGCTACAGGTCCGGCCCGCCGTGCTCGTGCTGCTCGTCGCGATCGTCTGCGTCGACCTCGTCTACCGCCAGCAGTACTCCACCCTGCCGGTCTTCCTCGGCGACCACGGCATGGACGCCCACGTCTACGGCTGGCTGATCGCCCTCAACAGCGGGGTGATCCTCTGCCTCGAACTCCCCGCCGTCCACGCCCTGCGCGGCCGCGCCCCGCTGTCGGTCGTCGGCTGCGGGCTGCTCCTGGTCGGCCTCGGCTACGCGCTGCTCATCCCGGGCGCCGCCCTCGGCTGGGCCCTCGCCCTGATGGTGTCGCTCACCCTCGGTGAGATCCTCTACAAGACCACCGCCACCGCGTACGTGGCCGACCAGGCGCCCGCCCACGCCCAGGGCCGCTTCCAGAGCCTGTACGCGGGCGCCTCCATCAGCGGCCAGGTGCTCGCCCCGCCGCTCGGCGGCGCCCTCTACAGCGCCGCGCCCGGTCTGCTCTGGCCGCTGTGCGCCGCCCTCGCGGGCCTCGCCGGGCTCGCCGTGCTGTGGGCGCGCGGCCTTGCTGCGCGGCCGGCCGGGGGTGACGCGCGCCCGGGACATGAGACCGGTTCGCCCCGGCGTGCCGTCGCCGGTTAGGTTTTCTGCCATGACCGACACGACTGCTACTGCTTCTCGCTCCACCGGCGCCGTCGCCGCCGGCCTCGCCACCCTCGCCGGCGACGGCACCGTTCTCGACACCTGGTTCCCCGCCCCCGAGCTCGTCGAAGAGCCCGGCCCGGCCGGCACCGAGCGGCTCACCGCCGACCAGGCCCTCGCCCTCGTCGGCAAGGGCGCGGCCGACGCCCTCGGCGTCGACGAGCGCCGGGGTGTCGAGGTCGTCGCCGTCCGTACGGTCATCGCCTCGCTCGACGACAAGCCGCTGGACGCGCACGACGCGTATCTGCGTCTGCACCTGCTCTCGCACCGCCTGGTCAAGCCGCACGGCCAGAACCTGGACGGCCTCTTCGGCCTGCTCGCCAACGTCGCCTGGACCTCGCTCGGCCCGGTCGCCGTCGACGACATCGAGAAGGTGCGCCTGAACGCCCGCGCCGCCGGGCTGCACCTCCAGGTGACGTCCATCGACAAGTTCCCGCGCATGACGGACTACGTGGCCCCCAAGGGCGTCCGCATCGCCGACGCCGACCGGGTGCGCCTCGGCGCCCACCTGGCCGAGGGCACCACCGTGATGCACGAGGGCTTCGTGAACTTCAACGCGGGCACGCTGGGCACGTCGATGGTCGAGGGCCGCATCTCCGCCGGTGTCGTCGTCGGCAACGGCTCCGACATCGGCGGCGGCGCGTCCACCATGGGCACGCTGTCCGGGGGCGGCAACGTCCGTATCGTCATCGGTGAGCGGTGCCTGGTCGGCGCGGAGGCCGGGGTGGGGATCGCGCTCGGTGACGAGTGCGTCGTCGAGGCCGGGCTGTACGTCACCGCCGGTACGCGGGTGACCATGCCGGACGGGCAGATCGTGAAGGCTCGTGAGCTTTCGGGTGCGTCGAACATCCTGTTCCGGCGGAACTCGGTCACGGGTGCGGTTGAGGCTCGGCCGAACAATGCCGTGTGGGGCGGGCTGAACGAGATTCTGCACGCGCACAACTGAGGGTCTTGAGGGGGCGCGTTGTCGACTGCGGGCCGTCGTGGGCTGGTCGCGCAGTTCCCCGCGCCCCTAAGAGAGCAGGTCGGCGTATGCCTTTTGCAACACGGCGACCTGCTCCGGGGTCGCGGGTTGCAAGGGTTCGCGGACTGGATTGTTCAGCAGCGCCTTCGTCGTCACCGTGCCCGGTAGGCCGCTCGCCATCATCAGTTCCGACAGCGGGAGCGTGAGGTGGTTGAGGCGGGTCGCCTCCGCCACATCGCCCTTGTCGTAGGCGTCCAGTGGGGCCCGCATCAGGGCCGGGACCACGTTCGCCACCGTGCTCACATAGCCCGCGCCCCCTACCGCGTACAGCGGCAGGTTCGTCTCCTCGCAGCCCGAGTAGTACGCCAGCGAGGTGCGGCCGATGACCTTGGTGGAGGCGAGCAGGTCGTACGCGCAGTCCTTGACCGCCACGATTCGGTCGTGCTCCGCCAGGCGCAGCAGCGACTCCGTTCCGATCCGCACCCCCGTCCGGCCGGGGATGTCGTAGAGCATCACAGGGAGCCCCGTGGCGTCGGCCACCGTGCGGAAGTGCGCCTCCACCGCGTCCTGCGGCGGGCGGCTGTAGTACGGCGAGACCACCAACAGGCCGTTCGCGCCCGCCTCTTCGGCCTGTCGGGCCAGCTCCACGGTGTGCCGGGTGGAGGCGGTGCCGACCCCGGCCAGGACGTGGATGTCCGTCCCGACCTCCTCGCGCACCGCCCGTACCAGCGCCGCCTTCTCGGCGTCGGTCGTGGTGGGCGACTCGCCCGTGGTGCCGCTGAGCACCAGGCCGTCGCAGCCCTCGGCGACCAGGTGCGCCGCCAGCCGCCGCGCGTGGTCGAGGTCGAGGCGGTCGTCGGCGGTGAAGGGAGTGATCATGGCGCAAAGTGCGCGCCCGAAAGGGCGGGGAGTGTTCATTCGCGAAGTCTGGGCCGAAGTAAGCGTGAAGGTCTACTTAGATTTGCTTTCGGTTCATCAACAGCATCGCTGAAGTGTTGGGTGCGCAGGCGCTCTTGGCGGCCGCGAGGGCGTACGTCACGATGAGAGACCGGTGTGTCCGTTCATGTCCGTACCGTCGTACTGTCGGAGGTCGTCATGAAGCTCGGCAAGGCTCTCGCCACTGGTGTCGCGGAGGAACAGCCCGAGGATGTCGTACGGAACGAGGCGCCGCCCGTGCCCGAGGAGGTCCCGGCGGAGATCCAGGCCGCGGGCCCGGCCGAGGTGACGGCGGGCCGATGAGGCTGCGGCTCCCCGAGGAACGCCCGACGGAGCCGCCCACCGGCTACAAGATCGCCCACGCGGCGCTCTCCCAGGACGGTTCCCGGGCCGGATTCCTCGGCATCTCGCTGGGCGCCGCCCTGCCCTACGGCGTCCTCGACGACGCCCACTGCGCCTACGGGCGGCGCCACCGCTCGCCGTCCAGGCTCTGCGACTGCGGCTTCCACTGTCTGCACGCGCGCGCCGAGGCCGAGGCGTTGACCTGCACGGCCGAGCACCGAGGGGCGCTGCTGCTCGAAGTGGCGGTGCTCGGGCGCTACATCCGGTTCGAGCGCGGGATGCGCTACGCCCGCCAGCGGGTGGGCATCGCCACGGCCGGGCCGTGCCGCTGTCGACGGCGGGCGACCGGCCTCGCCGACGCGGGCCGGGGGCGGCCCGGGTGGCGGGTCGTGGAGCCGGTCTGCGCGGTGTGCGCGGGGTCGCGCGCGACCGTGGCGTTCGACGACTTCGCCCGGCGCGGCGGCGCGGGGCTGAAGGTCCTGGCCGCGCCCGCCGTCGACGCGGGCGCCCCCGAGCCCGGCCGGACCTTCCCGGAGCTGGTCGCGGAGGCGGCGCTGCTCCAGGCCCGGCTCGACTGGTTCCAGAGCGAGTTGGTGCGGCTCGGCGACAACGGGGACCCCCGACAGGGGGACTGGCTGCACAAGGACTGAGAGGGCCTCTGTCCGTCCTTGACCTCAAGTGACCTTGACGTTTCAGGATGGTGATCGTCAACGCAGCACAGCACCGCGACGATCACCAGGAGACCGCCATGTCCGCCACTCCCACCGACGTGAAGTTCGACGCCCTGCCCGACCTCCGCCGCCCCGGCGTCGGCGTCGTCAAGTCCAGCGTCTGGCGCATGGGCGGCCCCGAGCGGCAGCGGGCCGCCGTCGAGGCGATCGCCAAGGCGTGGGGCAGCCGGGACTGGCCGGATGTGGGCCTGCTCTCGTACAGCGTCTACACCGGCACCGACGGCGACGCGCTCCTGCACTACTCGCAGTGGCAGAGCGAGGCGGCCTACCAGGACTTCTTCCGGCGGTTCCGGGACGGCCGCAACGCCGAGATCGACGCGGCCGTCCCCGGCATCGAGCGCGCGGGCCTGCACTCGTACGAGCTCTACCGCAGCGGCGGCCCGCAGCCGGGCGACCCCCGTACGCCCGGCTGCATCGTGATCGTCGACGTCGAGTTCGAAGGACCGGACCCGGACCGCCAGCGCGCCTGGGTGGACGGCGTCTTCGAGGCCCTCGACACCGACCCGGACCTGCCGCCCGGCGGCATCTCCGCGCACTTCCACGCGAGCCTGGACGGCACCCGTGTCCTCAACTACGCCGAGTGGGAGAGCGAGCGGGCCCACATCGACGCGCTGGCCGCGGGCAGCGACGGGGTCGGCTCGAAGACCCCGCAGTGGGCCCGGGTGCAGAACTACCCGGGTGTGACCGGTGGCGGGGTGACGCGCTACCTTCCGGCGCTGACCGTCACCCCGGCCGGGTGACCTACGGGCGGAAGCGGATGACCTGCGGGTCGTGGTCGCTGTTCTGGTCCGAGAACTCGGCGTTGATGTGCACGCTGTCGTAGTCGAAGCCGCGGACGCCCGGGCTGGTCAGGATCTGGTCGAGCACCTGGGTGTTGCCCTGGTACACGTAGGAGTAACGCTCCTTCTTCGGCAGCGTGCGGAACGCCGAGCGCAGCGCGCCGCCGTCCTCCAGGGCCTTGGTGGTGCCCGAGAAGTCGAAGTCGTTGATGTCGCCGAGTGCGAGCACCCGGGCGTGCTTGTCGACCGCGAGGATCTGCTTCACGAAGCCGTTGACGGCCTGCGCCTGGAGCAGCCGCTTGGCCTCGGAGGAGCGCGGCACCGGCTGGTGCTGCGAGGCCAGGCCCTCGTCGCCGCCCTTGGAGGCGAAGTGGTTGGCGATGACGAAGACCGTCTGCCCCTTGAAGACGAACTCGCCCGCGAGCGGCTTGCGGCTGTCCGCCCACGCCGGGTTCGCCGGGTCGATACGGCCGGGGGAGAGGGTCAGGGCCGGGCGGCCCTTGGTGCCGGTGACGGCGACGGCGGTCCTGGAGTCGCCGCCGGGGCGGTCGGTGAACGAGACCCGCGCCGGGTTGAAGAGGAACACCTGGCGGATGTTGCCGCCGGGCTCGCCGCCGTCCTTGAGGTTCTCGGGGTCGATCGAGCGCCACTGGTAGGCGGGACCGCCCTTGGCGACGATCGCGTCCGTGAACTTCTTGAGGGTGGCGGACGCGTCGACCGTGCCGTCGTTCTTGGCGCCGTTGTTGTCCTGGATCTCCTCCAGGGCCACGATGTCGGGCGAGGCGAGGTGGGTGACCACACCGTCGGCCAGCGCGTCGAACTTGGCCTGCGGGTCGCTCGGGTCCAGGTTCTCCACGTTGTACGTGGCGACCGCGAGCTCGCCGGTGCGCTGCTTGCGGGTGGTCTCCCGCTTGAGGCCGCCGTCCTTGACCGTGCCGAGCGTACGGGCGGTGATCGTGTACCCGCCGAACTGGTTGAAGTCCAGCGGCCCTTCGGTGGCGCCGGTCAGCGTGTCACCGACGTTCGCCTTGGGGAAGGGCTGCTGCGCGGCCGGCACCAGGCTCTGGATCTGGAGGCGGCCGGTGTTCTGGTCGTCGTACGACGAGTAGAGCGAGCCGCCCCGCTCGGTGCGGTTCTCGCGCGGCTTCACGGTGACCCACAGCTCGCTGTACGGGTCGGTGGCGCCGACGATCCGCGAGGTGCCGATGCGGACGTTCATGCCCTCAAGGGACTCGTAGTAGTCCAGGGCGTACTTCTTCGGCTGGAGGGTCAGCCCGTTGACGCTGTTGCCGGCGGCCGGGTCGCCCGCCGGGGCGTAGCGGCCGGGAACGGTACGGGCCGTCACCGTGACCGGGGCGGGCAGCGCGTTGCCCGGGGAGACGACCGCCACGGTCGGCTTCGATATCTGGGTCAGTGACTGGTTGCCGGAGGACAGGCCGCCCGGGACGTACTCGGTGACCGTGCCGGAGACCAGCACCGCGTCGCCCACGGCCACGGTCGGGGCCGAGCCCGTGAAGACGAAGACGCCCTCGCTGGTGGCCGGGTTGTCGTCCGGTGCGGTGTCCTGGAACCAGAAGCCCTTCGAGGAGCCGTACGTCCGCACGCCCGTGACGACGCCCGGCACCTCCGCGACCTGCTTGCCGGCCAGCGGCGAGGTGCGGGTCGTGCCCTGGATGTCGTGGATGCGGGCCGGGGCGGGGGCGGTCGGGTCGGCCGCGGCCGCCGCGGTGCCGGCGAGCAGACCGGCGCCCAGCGCTGCGGCGACGACGGCGGAGACGGCGGCGGATCTCGGAACGGGCATCAAGGAACTCCGGAAGATGAGGGATCGGTGCACGTGCGGGTGCGGTGCTGCTCAGGTGTGCAGCAAGTTCTACGCGCGTCAATCTCTTGGCTGAGCGGGGCAGTTGTCAAGGGTCGCCGGGTGGCCGGAATCTGACGGCTGGATGAACCGGCCGCCGTGGGAGACCGGACGCCGCCCGGCGATTCCCGTACGCAACCGTCGCCGCCCCGGCCGGAACCCGCCGTGCGGTCCGGCCCGGGCTCTCGCCGGGCGCGGCGATACCCGGTGAAATACGTCTACGCTGGGTGTCTCTCGAATCACATCGCTTCGCCCGAGGAGTACGCCACAGATGTCCGGAGACCGCCCCACCCTGCCGCCGGTGCGGCTGCACTCCGAGGCCGAACTCGCGCGGGCGGCGCTCGCCGCCCCGCTGCTCGCCCGCGCGGCCCGGCTCGCCCGCTGGGCCGGGCCCGCGACCCGGGTCGGCGCCGGGGGCGAGCTCGTCGAGGAGCAACTGCCCGCGGCGGCCGAGGCACTGGGCCTCACCGCCGACGACGACGGCGCGGCGGACGCGAGCGAGGCGTGGCGGATCGCCGTCGACGCGGGCCTGGTCGACGTCACCGACGCGGAGGACGAGGACGGCGAGGGCACGGCCGCGACGGGCGAGAGCCTCGCCCTGCTCACCTCCGGCTCCCCGCAGGACGTCCTCACCACCTGGCTGGACGCCTTCGACGCGGTCTTCGCGGACGCGACCGCCCCCGTGCTCGACGACTTCGCCGACCTCATCGGGGACGACGGCGAGCTCGACTTCGACCGGCTCGACTGGGACCCGCAGGCGGAGGCGGACTTCCTGGAGGGCGTGCTCGGCAACCTGTATCTGCTCACCGTGACCGAGGGCGGCGCGGGCGAGGGCCCGGTGCCGCTGCCCGCGCTCGCCGCGTCGATGATCGTCCCCGACGACATGGGGGAGCCCACCGACGACATCCTGGAGCAGGTGTCGGACGCGATGATGCGCCTCGACGACCAGTTCCGCCTCCTCGAACCGATCGGCCTGGTGGAGTACCGGCCGGTGGACGAGGCGCTGATGGCCGAGGAGGGCGAGGAGCCCGCGCCGCCCGTCGACGACGAGGACGTCGCCCGGTACGGCATGGTCCGCCTCACCCCGCTCGGCCTCTACGGCGTACGGGCCCGGATGCTGGAGGCGGGCGTCGAGGCGCCGGCCGTCGGCGACCTCGCGGACAAGGGCGCGGACGTGCTGCTCGACGGCATCGCGTACTACCCGGAGGCGGCCGCCCGCGCCGAGACCGAGCAGTGGCTGTCTCGGCACGAACTCCCGGCCGCCGTACGGGAGTTGCTGGCGGCGTCCCGCGGCTCGGACGAGCGCGGCCCGCTGCGCCGCCTGCACTGCCAGCAGGCGCTCGCCCTCACCGGCCCCGAGGCCGAGCCCGCGCTGCGCGAGGTCCTGGACGACGCGGAGCTGGGCGGCCTCGCCCGGGTGTGGCTCGCCGAGCGCGGCGCGGCGGACGTCCCCGCGCCGCCGGAGGCGATGGTGTTCTGGCTCGCCGTGGACACGATCGCCGCGCAGCTGGCGGTGGACGGGGACCTGGAGGAGCTCCAGGGCCTGGTGGAGGGCCTGGTCGGCCAGCACAGCGGCTTCTTCGACGCGGCCTGGCGGGTGGAGCACCCCGCGACGGCGGACGTCCTGGAGGCGATGGGCCGTCTGCACCCGGACAAGAAGGTGGCCAAGGAGGCCCGCAAGGCGGCGTTCAAGGCCCGCTCGCGGGCGTAGTCCTTGGGGTGGTTGCGGCTGTTCGGCTGCGGACCGTGCGTGGCTGGGCGCGCAGTTCCCCGCGCCCCTGAATGCGCCCCTGAATGCGCCCCTGAATGCGCCCCTGCGGGGCGCCCAGGGGATTGCCGCGGAGCGGCATTTTTAGGGGCGCGGGGAACTGCGCGCCCAGAAGGGCGGCCTCCCGGGGCGCGGGAGTTGGGGTGGGCGACACCCCGTGTTATTGCGCTGTTCGCCCGCCACCGGGACCCTGGGCCCGCCCCCCGCAACCCCGTCAGGAGACCCGCGATGTCGCTCAGCCGCAGGGAGTTCGCCAGGAATTCCGCCCTCACCGGTGCCGGGGTCGCCCTCACCGGATCCGTCGGGGCGCTGGCCACGGCGCCGGGCGCGCTGGCCGCCGAGGACGCGTACGGCGCCGCAGGTCACGGGCACCACGAGCCGGGCTACGGCCCGCTGCTGCCCGACCCCAAGGGCGTACTCGCGCTGCCGAAGGGCTTCTCGTACCGGATCGTCACCCACAGCGGCGTAACCAAGCTGGAGTCCGGCGAGATCACCCCGTCCAACCACGACGGCACCGCCGCCTTCGAAGGGCCGCGCGGCGTCACCCTGCTCGTCAACAACCACGAGCTGAAGGGCCCGCGCAAGAGCTGGCCGCACCCGGTGCCGCTCACCGAGGGCCTGGTGTACGACCCGGCCGCGTCCGGCGGCTGCACCGTCGTCGAGGTGCACCCGCACGGCGGCCCGGTCGCGGAGTGGGTCGGCATAGCGGGCACCTCCACCAACTGCGCGGGCGGCGCCACCCCCTGGGGCACCTGGCTGACCTGCGAGGAGACCGAGGACAAGGCCGGCTCCAACGGGATGACCAAGGACCACGGCTATGTCTTCGAGGTCGACCCCTACGACCGGCGCGCCAACCGCGCCCCCAAGCCCCTCAAGGCGCTCGGCCGGTACGCCCACGAGGCCGTCGTCGTCGACCCCCGGCGCGGCCACCTCTTCCTGACCGAGGACGCCTCGGGGCCCAACGGCCTGCTCTATCGCTGGACCCCGCCGCACGGCTTCAAGCACGGCCGCGGGAAGCTGCGCACGCTGGCCGACGACGCCGGAGTCCTCCAGGCCACCAAGTGCTTCGACGCGGGCGGCCAGTTCGTCGACGACCTCTCACGGGCCACGAAGATCGGCACGGTGTACGGGGTCGACTGGGTCGACGTGCCGGACCGCGACGCCCGCACCACCTCCGTGCGCAAGCAGTTCACCGGCCAGGACGTCACCCGCGCCCGCAAGCTGGAGGGCATGTGGTGGGGCGACGGCGGCGTGTACATCGTCTCCTCGTACGCCCGTGAGGAGTCCCCGGTCCAGCACGACGGCCAGGTGTGGTTCTACGACCCGCGCCGTCGCACCCTCACCCTCAAGGTGCTGCTCGGCGTCAACGCCGCGCCCGGCCAGGACGGCGCCTTCGACGGCCCGGACAACATCACCGTGTCGCCGTACGGCGGTCTGGTCATCGCCGAGGACGGCGCGGGCATCCAGCACCTCTTCGGCGCGACCGACTCCGGGCGTACGTATCCGATCGCCCGCAACGAGCTCAACCAGGGCACCGAACAGGCCCCGGAGTACAGCGAGTTCACCGGCGTGACCTTCTCGCCGGACGGGCGGACCCTGTTCGCCAACATCCAGGATCCGGGCATCATGCTCGCCATCACCGGCCCCTGGCGCCGTCAGCCGCGTTAGGCCCCGGAGGGTTTGTCGTACGCCCGTATCGACGCCTTGCCGATACGGGCGTACCAGCCCGCGCCGTCCGCCGCGAGCTCGCTCACCCGGTCCGGCAGCGGCCAGCTCCGCAGCGCGCGGCCGTCGGTGAGGCGCAGTGCGGTGCAGCCGCTGCCCGCCGCCGCGTAGACCACCGGGCCCGCCACGACCGGCGGGACCTGGGCGACCCCGCCGCCCACCGGCGCGCTCCAGTGGACCCGCCCGGTCGCCGGGGCCACCGCCTCCAGGGTGCCCGCGTCCCGCCAGTGCAGCAGCAGCCCGCCGCCCGTCACCGGCGCGCGGGCCCCGCCGAGCCGCTTGGGCCAGCTCGCGTCGAGCCCCAGGGTGGCCCGCGACCAGTGTTCGTGTACGTCGTTGGCGGGGAAGCCGTACAGCCTGTTCCCGGCGGCGACCAGCAGCCTTCCGGCCGACTGTCCCAGCGCGGTGGACCCGGCCGGAAGGGCCACGTCCGCGAGCGTCTGCACGGGGCGGACCGCCCGGCCGTCCGCGCCCACGAGATGCACCCGGCCCGTCGTGGTGAGCACCGCGAACCCGTCCGGCAGCGCGCACACTCCAAGGGCGCCCCCGTCGCCCGCCGCGAGCGGATACGTCCACCGCTCGGCGCCGTCCTTCGCTCCCACGCACCGCAGCCGCGTCGACGCGGCGGGCACGGGGGCGAGCAGGAGCGCGTCGCCGAGCACGGCGGGCGCCACAGTCGCCGGGCCCGGTGGCGTGGTCCAGCGCACGGCGCCGCCGGCCGGGTCGGTGGCCCGGGTGCGCCACTCGGAGCTCGTCTCACCGTACGAGTCGACGAGCAGCCCGCCCGTCGCGGTGAACCAGCCCAGGGTGGGCGCCAGTTGGGGCGCCTTCACCCGGACGGTGCCCGACGCGAGGGCGACGGCCGGGAGTCCGAGGTCCGGCGCGAGGAGCAGCCTGTCGGACGCGCCCCACCACCCGCTCGCCGTCCCGTCCGCCTTCCGCTGCCAGAGCGGCGCCCCGTCGGCGCCCGCGCGCGCCTCGACCACACCGGAGGACGAGCCCGCCGCGTCGGTGCCGTGCACCAGCACGGACGCCCCGGCCACCAGCAGCGCGTCCACCTCGCCGCTCCTGGGCTCCAGACTCCAGCGAGCCCCGCCCGCCGCCGCGCCCGTGCGCACCACCGGGTCCCACGAAGACCCGGACCCGCCGCCGTCCGGGGTGGGCCGCAGCACCGCGTACGCGAGGAACGCGGCGAGCCCGCCCCCGCCGGCGAGCAGCAGGCCCCGCCGGGCCACCGCCCGGCCGCGCCACGGGCGTACGGGACCGGCCACCGGCTCCCGTACGGCCTCCTGCACGGTCGGCGGCGGCGCGTCCTGCGGCTCCGGCACCGGCTCGTCGGCGAGGACCAGCGACCGCACGGGCTCCTCGCGCCACCACAGCGGGGGCCGGGGATCGCGCAGCGCCCGCAGCACGGTCCGTACGGTCGGACGGGCCTCGGGATCCTTGCCCAGACAGCGCTCCACCAGCTCCCGCAGCCCCGACGAGCGCGTGACGCCGGACAGTTCGGGCTCCTCGTGGACCGTGCGGAACAGCAGGATCGCCACCGTGCCGGTGCCGAACGGGGTACGGCCGGTCGCCGCGAACGCGAGCACCGCGCCCAGCGCGAACACATCGGCGGCCGCCGTCGCGGGCGGGCCGTCCCCGGCGATCAGCTCGGGGGCCAGATAGCCCGGCGTCCCGATGATCGCGCCGGCCTCCGTCAGCCCCTGCCCGTCCACCGCCCGGGCGATGCCGAAGTCGATGACGCGCGGCCCGTCCGCCGTCACCAGCACGTTCGACGGCTTCAGATCGCGGTGCACCAGACCCGCCGCGTGGATCGCGGTGAGCGCCTCGGCGAGGGCCGCGCCCAGCGCCCGCACCGCGTCGGGCCGCAGTGCACCGCCCGCGGCCACGGCCCGGCTCAGTGTCACGCCGGGCAGGAACGCCGTGGCCAGCCACGGCACCGGCGAGTCGGGATCGGCGTCCAGGACCGGGGCCGTGTGCGCGCCCGTCACGGCCCGTGCGGCGGCCGCCTCGCGCCGGAACCGCTCCCGGTAGTGCGGGTCGTCCGCGAGGTGCTCGTGGACGGTCTTCACGGCGACCAGCCGCCCGCCCCGCGTACGCCCGAGGTACACCTGACCCATCCCGCCCGCGCCGAGCCGGCCGAGCAGACGGATCCCGCCCAGCTGACGCGGATCCGAGGCGAGTAACGGATCCGTCATGCGGCGCCGTCAGGGCCGCGGAAGGTGGTGAGGACCGACCCGACGCATACGTGCACCAGTCCGCCCCCGGCGCTCCCGAGCAGTTCGTCGCGGCCCTCGAACGGCACGGCCCACACCAGCTTCCCCGTCGCCGGGTCCAGCGCGTGCAGCCCCCACTTCGGCCCGCTCAGCGCGAGCCGGTCACTGCCCGGCTCCGGCCCGGTGACGTACAGCCGCCCCTCGGAGAGCAGTGGCGGGGGTGACGCGTGGGGTGCCTCGGTGAGCCGCCGTACGTCCGTACGCAGCCAGCGGGTCCGGCCGGTGGCCGCGTCCAGCGCGCTCACCTCCGAGTGCGAAGCGGCGTGCACCAGACCGCCGGTGGCCGTCGGCGTCACGGACACCGAGCCGGTGACGCCCCGGGACCACAGCGTGGTCCGGGTCGCCAGATCGACGGCGCTGACCGCCTCGCCGAGCGCGAAGTAGCCCGTGCCGGTGGCCCCCGGATGGGCGTCCGGCCGCAGCGCCCCGCCCGCGACGGTCGTCTCCGGGCTGCCGTCGGAGGCCCGCAGCACGTGGAGCGGCTCCTGCGCGCGGACCTTGAGCTGCTCGGGCTCGTCCGACTGGGCGTAGCCGGACGCGGCGACCGCGAACCGCCCGCCCGCGTGCCGCACCGCCGTCACCCCGGCGGCCGTCCCCTCGTGGTACCAGAGCCCCTCGCCGGTCGCCGGGTCGTAGCCGTACGCCCGCCAGGGCCGCTTCTGCCCGGTCCGCCGCGACCATTCGGTGTCGTACGACTCGTACGTGACGAAGCAGACGACCGCGTCGCCGAGCGCGAACATGCCCCGGGAGCCCTCCAGTTCGACGTCGTCGGGCAGCAGCGAGGTGCGCGGCCGCAGCCCTTCGAGCCGCGGATCGCGGGTCTCCCAGCGGGTGTCGCCGGTGGCGGAGTCGAGCGCGGCGAGGGTCGGGGCACCGGCGAGCTCGGTGCGTACGAGGTAGACGAGGTCCGTGCCGTGCGGCACGACCTGGCCGACGCCCTTGGCGTCCCGCTGCCAGCGGACGGCGCCGGTGGCGGGGTCGAGGCGGGTGAGGGAGGCGTTGTCGCGGACGTAGAGGGCGTCGCCGTGGCGGATCAGGGCGCCGCCGTACTGGGTGGGGCCGAGGGTACGGGTCCACAGGGCGCGGCCGCGGGGCCAGGAGGTGGGGTCGGGGTCGGCGGACTGTCCGCTTCCGCTTCCGCTTTCGTCTTCGTCTTCGCCGAGTGCGACCGCGGTGGAGATTCCGGCGGCGGCGACGGCGCCGGAGGCGGACCAGAGGAGGAAGCGGCGGCGGGAGGCGCGGCCGGAGTCGGGCAGCGCTGTGCCGGCCGGGGCGGGTGCCGCCTCGATCAACTCGGCGGTGGCTTCCTCGTGCTGGCGTATCAGACCGGTGACCGGCTCCTGCTCCCACCAGGGCTCGGGGGCGCTGCGCCCGGCGCACCACGCCAGGACCTCGGCGACGGCGGGCCGGTCGGCGGGCTCGCGGGCCAGACACCGCCCGAGGAACTCCCGCCAGTCGTCCCCCGGCACACCGTCGAGGTCCGGCTCCTCGTGGAGCGTGCGGTAGAGGACCTGCGGGGCGCTGCCCGCGCCGAACGGGTTGCGGCCGGTGGCGCAGAGCGCGAGCAGCCCGCCGAGGGCGAACACATCGGCGGCGGGGCCGGGTTCGCCGTCGCGGGCGAGCTGCTCCGGGGCGATGAAGCCGGGGGAGCCGAGGGTCTCGCCGGAGTGGGTGAGCGCCTCTCCTGCCACCCCTTCCACGGTCCCCTTGGCGATCCCGAAGTCGATGACCTTCGGCCCGTCCCGGGTCACGATCACATTGGCGGGCTTGAGGTCGCGGTGGACGAGGTGCGCGGCGTGCACGGTGGCCAGCGCCTCCGCCAGCAGGGCGCCGAGCGCGGCGAGCTGTCGGGGGCCGAGGGGGCCGAGCGCGGAGACGGCCTCGGAGAGGGCGGGGCCGGCGGCGTACGCCGTGGCCAGCCACGGGGGTTCGGCGTCCGGGTCGGCCGCGAGTACGCCTGCGGTGTACGGGCCGTCCACCGCCCTGGCGGCCGCCACCTCGCGGCGGAACCGCTCGCGGAAGCGGGGGTCGGCGGCGAGGTGCGGGTGCACGGTCTTCAGCGCGACCAGCCGCCCGGAGGCGGCGCGGGCGAGGTGCACCTGGCCCATGCCGCCGTCGCCGAGCAGCGCGACGAGGCGGTACCCGCCGATCTCCCGCACCGCACCTCCCGATCCGCTCCGCCTCGACCTTACGGCCATCAGCATGTGCGACGCGGCCCACCCCACCCGTGGTTGCGCCCCACTCCGCCCGTTCTCTCACACTCTCGGGGGAGGCGGTTTTCCCGGGGGCTGCGCCCCGGACCTCACTCGTCCGCGGGCCCGGTGGGGGCTGGCCGCGCAGTTCCCCGCGCCCCTGAAGGGGCTGGAGGTGCCTAAGGGGCGCGGGGAACTGCGCGACCAGCCCCCACTCACCCGCAGACGAAGCACCCGCCCCCCCGGGGCCCCCAGCGAGTCACCCGCTCACCCGCTCACCCGCGTCAGGATCAGGCTCACGTTATGCCCCCCGAAGCCGAAGGAGTTGGCGAGCGCCGCGTCCCACTCGCCGGTACGGTTCGTGCCCGCCACCACATCCAGCTCCACCGCCGGATCCAGCCGGTCCAGGTTGCGCGTGGCCGGGACCGTGCCGTCGTGGAGGGCGAGCAGGGCCGCCATCGCCCCCACCGCCCCGGACGCGCCGAGCATATGGCCGGTCATCGACTTGGTCGCGGTGACCACCGGATGGGTGCCGATCGCCCGCGCCACCGCGTCCGCCTCGGCCAGGTCGCCCGACGGCGTCGACGTGGCGTGCGCGTGCACCACGCCGATGTCGGCGGGGCTCAAGTCGGCGTCCCGCAGCGCCGTTTCGATCGCCCGGACCTGCCCTGCCACGTCCGACGCGGTGATGTGGTCGGCGCTGGAGGTCACGGCCGCCCCCGCCACCGCCCCGTACACCCGCGCCCGCCGGGCCCGCGCGAAGGAGGCCCGCTCCAGGACGAGTACGCCCGCGCCCTCGCCCATCACGAAACCGCTGCGGTCCGCGTCGAACGGCCGGGACACCGTCTCGGGGTCGTGGTCCTGCGGCGACAGCGCCTTCATCTGCGCGAACGCGGCGAGCGTGAACGGGTGCAGACAGGCCTCCGTGCCGCCCGCGACCACCACGTCGGCCCGGCCCGCGCGGATGAGGTCGAGCCCCATCGCGATGGCCTCGGCCCCGGACGCGCAGGCGCTCACGGGCGTGCGCGCCCCGCCCCGCGCGCCCAGCTCCATGGAGACCCAGGCCGCCGGGCCGTTGGGCATCAGCATCGGCACGGCGTACGGCGAGAGCCTGCGCGCGCCGCTCTTCTCGTACGTGTCGTCCTGGACCAGCGTGGTCAGCAGGCCACCGGTGCCGGTGCCGATCACCACCGCCAGCCGCTCGGGCTCCACCTCGGGGGTGCCCGCGTCCCGCCAGGCCTCGCGGGAGCTGATCAGGGCCAGTTGTTCACATCGGTCAAGGCGCCGCGCCTCCACCCGGTCGAGCAGCGAGACCGGGTCGACGGACAGTCCCGCCGCGACCCGGACCGGCAGGTCCGCCGCCCACTCCTCGGTGAGCAGGGACACCCCGGACTTGCCGGTGAGCAGACCGGACCAGGTGGATGCGGCGTCCGCGCCGAGCGGGGTGATCGCGCCGAGACCGGTCACCAGCACGTCTTCATGATCGTTCATGCCCTCGACCCTGCCAGCCGCGGGCAGGTGCGGGGAGGGGCCGAACGGATCGATTTGTCCCAGGAGGGTTGTGGGGTTCAGACAACAGGTGTTCCGTATCGCCTCGCGTCACGGAAACGCGCGGGGCCCGTCACCCGCGTGCAGCGGGTGACGGGCCCCGGTCGTCTCGGGCCGTCGTCGTGGTCTTCCGGCGGGTCAGAGCGCCTCGGCCGACGGCTTCACCATCCCGCGCACCGTCCGGGACTTCACGAAGTTCCCCAGCGCCGTCATCTCCCACTCGCCGGAGAACTGCTTGATCAGCTTGGCCATCATCACGCCCGTCTGCGGCTCGGCGCTGGTCAGCTCGAAGCGGACCAGCTCCTCACCGGTCGCCGCGTCCATCAGTCGGCAGTACGCCTTGGCGACCTCGGTGAACTTCTGGCCGGAGAACGAGTTCACCGTGAAGACCAGGCCCGTCGCCTCCGCCGGGATACGGCCCAGGTCGACGACGATCACCTCGTCGTCGCCCGCGCCCTCGCCCGTGAGGTTGTCGCCGGAGTGCTTGACCGCGCCGCCCAGGATCGAGAGCTTGCCGAAGTAGCAGCTGTCCAGGTGGTTGCGCTGCGGCCCGTACGCGATCACCGAGGCGTCCAGGTCGATGTCCTTGCCGCGGAACGCGGGCTCCCAGCCGAGGCCCATCTTGACCTGGGAGAGCAGCGGGCGGCCGCCCTTGACCAGCGACACCGTCTGGTTCTTCTGGAGGCTGACGCGGCCCTTGTCCAGGTTGATCTTCCCGCTCGGCGCGGCGGCCGGCGCGGCCGGGGCCGGGGGAGCGGCGGGCATCGGCGGCGCGGTCACGGGGGCGACCGGGGCCGGTGCGGCGGGAGCGGGCGCGGCGGCCGGGGGCTCCTCGACCGAGACGCCGAAGTCGGTGGCGATGCCCGCCAGCCCGTTCGCATACCCCTGGCCCACCGCGCGGGCCTTCCAGGCGCCGCCGCGCAGATAGACCTCCATGACGACCAGCGCGGTCTCGCCGCCGAGCTGCGGCGGGGTGAAGGTGGCGATCACGCTGCCGTCGTCGGCGTTGCGCAGGGTGGCGGTGGGCTCGATGCCCTGGAAGGTCTGGCCCGCGGCGTCGGGGCTGGCGGTGACGACGATCTTCTCGATGCCGGGCGGCACCGCCGTCGTGTCCACCACGATCGCGTCCGGGGCGGTGCCGCCGCCGGACCGGTAGGTGACACCGGGGCCCGAGGGCTGGTTGTAGAAGATGAAGTCGTCGTCCGAGCGCACCTTGCCGTCGGCGGTGAGCAACAGGCCCGACACGTCGAGCCGCACCGGGGCGGCGACGTCCACCGCCACGCGGGCGGTCGGGAGCGGAAGGTTCGAGCCAGGTGTCATTGCGGTCATGCTCCGGGAACGAGCGGCACGGCTTTACGGTTCCTTGAACGTCCCGCCAATTCGGTGAGCGTCCCGCCAATTCGTGAACGGCCGCGGGCGCTCCCCGTCCCCCCGCCCCCACCTGCCCCTGGTTCAGTACGGCCACACCGGCGGGTCGGTGGCGAAGTGGCCGCCGACGTACGCGTGGTCCGGGCTGTCGGGGTCGAGCTCGCCCTGCTCGGCGACCAGCTTCTCGGCGTACTGCTCGGAGTCGTCCCGCGGCTCGTACCCCAGCGCCCGTGCCGATGAGAGGTCCCACCACAGCCGGGTGTTGGCGGAGGAGCCGTAGACCACCGTGTGGCCGACGCCGTCGGCGGTGAGGGCCGCGTGGAAGAGGCGGGCGCCGTCGCCGGGGCTCATCCAGATGGAGAGCATCCGTACGGAGGTGGGTTCCATGAAGCAGGAGCCGATGCGCACCGAGACGCTCTCCAGGCCGTACTTGTCCCAGTAGAACTGGGCCAGGTCCTCGCCGAACGACTTGGAGAGGCCGTAGAAGGTGTCGGGGCGGCGGGGGGTGTCGACCGGGATCAGGGCGTCCCGCTCCAGCGGCGCCTCGCCGCGCGGGCGCGGGGTGAAGCCGACCGCGTGATTGGAGGAGGCGAAGACCACGCGCGCGACGCCCTCCTCGCGCGCGGCCTCGTAGAGGTTGTACGTGCCCTCGATGTTGGCCCGCAGGATCTTGTCGAACGTGGACTCCAGCGAGATGCCCGCCAGGTGCAGGACCGCGTCGACGCCCCGGACCGCCTCCCGCAGCGCGCCCCGGTCACCGAGGTCGGCGGTGATCGCGTCCGGCTCCCCGGGAATGGCCCGTGCGTCGAGAAGGCGCAGGTCGTAGCCGTACGCCGGAAGCAGCCCCCGCATCAGGGTGCCGAGTCCGCCGGCGGCGCCGGTGAGCAGGACGGTGCGGGGAGCGGGCATGGGGATCTCCTCGGTGCGCGGGCGGGACGGCGGCCGTGCGGGCCGGATGGACACCCTCATGGATGTCATTCATAACCATGGACAAGCTAGGGAGCGGTCTCCGGCCTCGTCAAGTGTGGCGCGGAGCGCCTGCCGGCGCCATGGCGGCAGAGGTGACACCCGCGCGGAAAACACCCGCGCGCCGGGGTTTCGCGTCTTGACCGTCGTCGTAGGGCTGCCATAGCGTGGCGGCGTTCAGAAATATAGACGCCGATCAGAATTGTGCACAACGGCCTTGCCCTGGGAGCGCCCGTGACGCCCAAGAACCCATCCCCCCTCGCCGCCCGCCTGGACGGTCTCCTCTTCTTCCCGGTCACCCCCTTCGGGCTGGACGGCGGCCTCGACCTCGGCGCCTTCCGCGCGCACGTGAGGAGCGGCATCGACGCGGGCGCGGCCGCGGTGTTCGCCTGCTGCGGTACGGGAGAGTTCCACGCGCTCACCCCGGAGGAGTTCCACGCCTGCGTGGCCGCCGCCGTCGAGGAGGCCGCGGGCCACGTCCCGGTGGTGGCCGGTGCGGGATACGGGACGGCCCTCGCGATCCAGTACGCCGAGCTCGCCGAGGACGCGGGCGCCGACGGGCTGCTCGCCATGCCGCCGTACCTCGTGGTCGCCGACCAGGAGGGGCTGCTGCGCCACTACACCGCGCTCGCCGCCGCCACCTCCCTCGACGTCATCGTCTACCAGCGCGACAACGCGGTCCTCACCCCCGCCACCGCCGTCGAACTCGCCCGCGCCGACGGCATCATCGGCCTCAAGGACGGCATCGGCGACCTCGACCTGATGCAGCGGATCGTCAGCACGGTCCGCCGCGAGGAGCCCGACCGCGAGTTCCTCTACTTCAACGGCCTGCCCACGGCCGAGCTCACCGGCCTCGCCTACCGGGGCATCGGCGTCACGCTCTACTCGTCGGCGGTCTTCTGCTTCGCCCCCGACATCGCGCTCGCCTTCCACCGGGCGCTCGACACCGGCGACGACGCCACCGTGAACCGCCTCCTGGACGGCTTCTACGTGCCGCTCGTCGAACTGCGCAACCAGGGCCGCGGCTACGCCGTTTCCCTCGTCAAAGCGGGCGTACGGCTGGCGGGCCTGGAGGTCGGCGAGGTGCGGCCGCCGCTGAACGAGCCCGACGAGGCCCACATCAAGCAGCTGGCCGCGCTGATCGAGCGGGGCCGCTCACTGCTGACGGAGGGCGAAGGGGAGCCCGCCGGGCGGGGCGGGGCGGGCGCGTGAAGGCGTCGGCGTTCCTCTACCCCTGGGACGTCATCGGCGACCCGGACGCGCCCGCGCGGATCGCCGGCCTCGGGGTCGGACAGGTGACGCTCGCCGCCGCCTACCACTCGACCCGGGCCCTCACCCCGCACCACCCGCGCCACCGGGTGGTCACAGCCGAACACGCGGCGGTCCTCTACCCCGTCGACGAACGCCGCTGGTCCGGCCGTGCGCTGCGGCCGTACGCCGCCGGGAGGTGGGCGCCCGGGGACGCGTACGGCGAGGCCGCCGAGGCGCTCGCGGCGGCCGGGCTCGACGTCCACTCCTGGGTCGTCCTCGCCCACAACTCCCGCCTCGGCGCGGAGCACCCCGAGACCTCGGTGGTCAACGCGTACGGCGACCGCTACCCCTGGGCGCCCTGCATAGCGCGCCCGGAGGTCCGCGCCTACCTGGTCGCCCTCGCGGCGGAGGCGGCGGTACGGCCCGGGGCGCGCGGGACGGAACTCGAATCCTGCGGCTGGTACGGCCTCGCGCACCTGCACGCCCACGACAAGACCGCGGGGGTCGCGCTGGACGACACGGCCCAGTACCTGATGTCCCTGTGCTTCTGCGGCTCGTGCCGACAGGGGTACGGGGAGTGGGGCCTGGACGCGGAACGGCTGGCCGGGGAGGTGCGGGCGGCGCTGGAGCCGGTGTGGCGCGGGGGCCCGTGTGCGGGCGGGGAGCTGCTGGAGGCGACGGTCGACTACCGCGCCGCCGTGGCGCGAAGCCTTCAGGAGGAGGTGGTCGGCGCTGTGCGGGGTGCGGCGGGCCCCGGTTTCCAGGTGCTGCTGCACGCGGATCCCGGTGTGCACCGGTGCGGGGCGAACGTGGGGGTGGATCCGGCGGGGGTGTTCGGCCTGGCGGACGGCGTGGTCGTCCCCTGCCCCGGTGGCCGCCCGGACCTGCTGCGGCCGTTCGCGGCACACGCCGGGTCCGGGGCGGTGGTCGCGGCGAACTTCACGGTGGTGGCGGGGATGGGGGGTCGGCCCGGGGCGCTGGGGGAGGACGCGGTGCGGGCGGAGGGGGCGGGGGCGACGGAGTTGCGGCTGTACCACGGGGGGTTGGTGTCGGGGGAGGACGCGGTGGCGGTGCGGCGGTCGGGGGCGGTGGGTTGACCCCCACCCCGCCCGTTCCCTCAAGCCCTCGGGCGGGCGGCCGGGTGGGGCTGCGCCCCGGGGCTCGGTGTTCGTCTGCGGACCGTGCTGGGTTGCTCGCGCCCACGCGGCGGAGCCGCAAATGTCACAGCCCCGCGCCCCTAAGAGCGCCCCTGCGGGGCGATCCCTGCGGCAACCCGGGTGACCCCAGCCCCCACCGGGCCCGCAGACAAACGGGGGTCCGAGGGCGAAGCCCCCGGGAGAGCCATCTTCAGCCCCACTCACCCCCGCGTCAGGGTCAGCGCAGCGACCAGCGCCCCCGCCCCCACCACTGGCAGCAGCACCCCCGGCCCCACCAGACCCACCAGGCCCGCCCCCACCCCCAACCCCACCGCGTTCGGGACGAACAGCAGCGTGTTCGCCGTGGCCGCCGTGCGCCCGAGCACCGCGTCCGGGACCGACCGCTGCACCGCCGTCATCGCCGCCACCAGCACGCACGGCAACCCGAGCCCGATCGCCGCGCTGCACGCCAGCGCCACCGCGTCGTACGGAAGGACCCGTCCGAACACGGCCACCGCGAACAACGCGATGCCCGCCGCCGCGAATCGGTGGCCCGGCAGGCGGCGCAGCAGTGGGCCCGCCAGCAGGCCCGCCGCCACCGAGCCCACGCCCTGCACCGCGTACAGCACGCCCACGTACGCCGCCGAGTGGCCGAGCCGATCGTCCACCACGGCATAGATCGCCGCCCCGTTCAGGCCCGCGCACAGCATCGTCGCCCCGCCCGCGAGCACCAGCGGCCGCAGCACCGGCGAGCGCCACACCGTACGCGCCCCCTCCGCCGTGTCGGCCAGCCAGTGGCCGCCCGGCACGGGCCGCGCCTCCCGTACCCGTATCAGCGCGAAGATCCCCGCCGCCAGCAGGAACGTCACCGCGTCCAGGGCCGCCACCGCCGCCCCGCCGAACCGCGCGTACAGCCCCGCCCCCGCCAGCGGAGCCACCAGCTTCATGCCCTCGTTGGCCATCATCCGCAGGCCGTTGAAGTCGCCGAGGAGGTCCCGGTCCACGGCGTTGGCCACCAGCGCCGCCTCGGCCGCGTCCTGGACGACGCCGTTCACGCCGTACACCACGAGCACCGTGAACAGGATCCAGATCCGGCCCGCCGAGTCCAGCGCGAGCAGGGACGTCAGCAGGGCCGCCATCGCGATGTTGATCCCCACCAGGAGCGGCCGGCGGCGTACCCGGTCCGCCACCGTTCCCAGCAGTGGCCCCACCAGCGTCGGCGCCCACATGGCGAAGACGGTGAGCGCCGCCAACGCGTCCGAGCCGGTCAGCGACTTGGCCCAGATCCCGGCCGTCAGCCACATCGCCGACGACCCGAACCCGGACACCACCACCCCGGTCAGATACAGCCCCGCGTTGCGGTCCGTCAGCACCCGTACGAGCGGGCCGGTCCGGACCGCCCTCTCAATCGTCCTCGTCTTCACAGGCGTCAATCTGGCCTGTGAGGCGACCCCGGCGGATCCGGCGAACGCCCTATTCCCGCCCCCGCCGATGCCCTACGACGAGCCCAGCGCCGCCCGCATCATCTTCTGCGCCACCGGCGCCGCCAGGCCGTTGCCGCTCACTTCGGAGCGCGCCGCGCCCGAGTCCTCGATGAGTACGGCCACCGCCACCTCCTTGCCGGTAGCGGAATCCTTCGCGTACGACGTGAACCAGGCGTACGGCGTCTTGGAGTTGCCCACGCCGTGCTGGGCCGTGCCCGTCTTGCCGCCGACCTCGGCGCCGCTCACCCTGGCGTTGGATCCGGTGCCGTCCTCGACGACCGTCACCATCGCGGCGCGCAGCTGGCGCGCGGTCTCCGACGACATGATCCGCTTCCCGTCGCCGTCCTTGTCCTCGTAGGACTGCAGGACCGTGCCGTCGGCGTCCGTCACCTCGGAGACCATATGGGGCGATGCCATGACTCCATCGTTGGCTATGGCGGCGGACACCATGGCCATCTGGAGCGGCGTCGCCGTCACATCGAACTGGCCGATGCCGGTCAGCGCGGTCTGCGCCTTGTCCATGCCCTTCGGGTACACGCTCGCCGAGGCCCGTACCGGCACGTCCTGCTTCGCGTCGTTGAAGCCGAACTTCTCCGCCATGGCCCGGACCTTGTCCTGGCCCAGCTGGTCCGCCATCTTCGCGAAGACGTTGTTGCACGAGTACTGGAGCGCCGTGCGGACGGTGGCGTTCTCGCACGGGGCGGACGGGTTCTCGTTGGTCAGTACGGTGCGGGTGCCGGGCAGGGTGTACGGGTTGGGGCTGTCGGTCTTGGTGTCCACCGACGGGTACAGGCCGTTCTCCAGCGCCGCTGCCGCGACCACCAGCTTGAACGTCGAACCCGGCGGCAGCGGCTGCCGCAGCGCCCGGTTGACCATCGGCTTGTCCGGGTCCTCGGAGAGCGCCTTCCAGGCGTCGCCGTCCGTCGAACCGGCGATCTTCGACGGGTCGTACGACGGCGTCGAGACCATGCCGAGGATGCGGCCGGTCTTCGGGTCGATGGCGACGGCCGCGCCCTTCTTGCTCCCGAGCGCCTGGTAGGCGGCCTTCTGCACCGCCGGGTCGATGGTGGTCAGCACGTTGCCGCCGCGGGCCCGCTCGCCGGTGAGCACCGAGAGCGGGTCCTTCATCCGGGTGTCGGTGCCGTCGAGCACCTTGCCGTAGATCCCCTCCAGCTGGGTCGCCCCGTACACCTGCGAGCTGAAGCCGGTCACCGCCGAGTACAGCTCACCGTTCTTGTACGTGCGTTTGTACGCGAGGTCGCCGCTCGCCGTCCTCTCCGATCCGGTGACCGGGGAGCCGGCCACGATGATGTCCCCGAGCGGGTTCGCGTACTGCGCGATGGTGTTCCGCCGGTTCAGCTTGTCGTCCGCGAGGGCCTGGCCTTTGTAGAACTGCACATAGGTGGCCCGCCCCAGGAGGGCGAGCACCATGAGCAGACAGCAGACCGAGGCGCGCCTGATCGTCTTGTTCATCCCATGAAAGGGACGAGGCGGCTGACGCGAATCGTTCCGTTTGGCCGGTTTTCTCAGGAAGCTCTCATCTGTCGCAGAGATCTCAGAGGTCTCAGAGGCCTCAGCGCGGTGTGATGAAGCCCGACTCGTACGCCGCGATCACCGCCTGGGTGCGGTCCCGCGCGCCCGTCTTCGCGAGCACCGACGCCACATGCGTCTTCGCCGTCGCCGGGCCGACGCCCATCCGGCCCGCGATCTCCGCGTTGGACAGCCCGGTCGCCATCAGCCGCAGTACGTCCGCCTCGCGCTCGGTGAGCCGGGCCGCCCAGGGCGGGGGCGCGGGCCGGGCCGAGGAGTGCAGCGCGGCGAGCTCCCGCACCGCCGACGGATAGAGCAGCGAGTCGCTGCGGGCCACCAGGCGCACCGCCTGGACCAGCTCCTCGGCCGCCGCCCGCTTCAGCAGGAACCCGGCGGCCCCGGCGCGCAGCGCGTCGTACACGTACGAGTCGTTCTCGAAGGTCGTCACCACCACGATCCGCGGCGGCGAGGGGAGCGTCGCCAGGATCTGCTCGGTGGCGCGGATGCCGTCGATCTCGGGCATGCGCACATCCATCAGGACGACGTCGGGGCGCAGTTCGCGCACCACCGAGACGGCCTGCGCGCCGGTCGCGGCCTCGCCCACGACCTCCAGGTCCGCCTCCGCCTCCAGGATGGCCCGCAGCGCGGTGCGCACCATCCGCTCGTCGTCCGCGAGCACCACCCGGACCGCGCTCATCGCGCACCCCCGGGCCTGCCCGCGACCGGGAAGCGGACGGCGAGCCGCCACCGGCCGTCCTCGGGGCCCGCCTGCGCGCGGCCGCCGAGCAGGGCGGCCCGCTCGGCTATCCCGCGCAGGCCCCGGCCGCCCCCCGGGCGCACCACCTGGGCCGTACCCGGCATGGGGTTCTCCATCACGATCTCCACTTCCTCGCCGTCGACGGCGATCCGCAGGGCCACGGGCGCGGCGCCGCCGTGCCGCAGGGCGTTGCTCAGCCCCTCCTGCACGATCCGGTACGCCTCGCGCGAGACCAGTTCCGGTACGGTGGCGAGGTCGCCGGCCGCCGTGTACGACACCTTCACGCCGGTATGCGACAGCAGCCCGTCGAGACCGGCGAGCCCGGGCCCGGCGCCCCCGGCCGCCTCGTCGTCCCCCTGCCGCAACAGGCCGAGCACGGAGTCGAGTTCACCGACCGTGCGCCGGGTCGTCTCCTCGATCGCCGCCAGCGCCTCCCGTACGAAGGCGGGGTCGCTGTCGAACACCCTGCGGGCCGCGCCCGCCTGGAGCGTCACCGCGCTCAGCGCGTGGCCCACCGAGTCGTGCAGCTCGCGGGCCAGCCGGTTGCGCACGGCCAGCTCCGCCGCCCGCTGCTCGGCCGCCGCCAGCCGGTCCGCGGGCGTGGGGCCGAGCAGCCGGGGCGCCCAGCGGGCGAGGAGCGCCCCGGCACCGGCCGCGCAGCAGTTCAGCGCCAGCAGTCCGGCGAGGCCGAGTGGCGGGGCGAGCAGCACCGCCCAGCCGCCGAAGGCGGGCAGCCCGAGGCGGGAGTCCCGCAGCGCCGCGAAGAACGGCAGCACGATCAGGGTCAGGGCGAACGGCGGCAGCGCGAGCGTCATCCCGCTGATGACCCCGCCGAGGCCGATGTGGAGCGTGAACCACCCGGCCGTGCGCGCCCGGGCCGCCCGCGAGCCGGCGGGCCCGTCCGCGAGTGCGGCCGGGGCGACCCCGCACAGCGCCCGGGCCGCCGCCACCGACAGCGGGCGGGCGACCGGGAACAGCGCGGAGACGGCGGCGATCGGCAACGCGCAGGCGAACGCGGCGAGTTGGAGGTGAAGGGTGGTGTAGACGTCCGCGCCGCCGGTGACCGCACCCACGATCACCGCGCCGAGCAGGAAGTACGGCATCAACGCCGCGCCGCCGAGCACCAGATGGACCCAGCGCAGCCGGGCCGTCCGGCCGAGCAGCCGGGTAGCGATGATCATCCGCACAGCGTAGGGGAGGACGGCGGGCGGGGTCCCGGTCCGGTGGAGTTCGGCCCGCGGGGGGTCAGCGCGCCAGCGCGAGGACGACCTCGTCGATCTCCGCGCCCCGGGCGTTGGCGAAGCCGCGGTCGTGGCCGACGATCTCGAAGCCGCACTTCTGGAGCACCCGGATCGAGCCGGTGTTGTCGGCGGCGGCACGGGCGTGCAGCGGGCGCTGCGGCACGAGCCCGACCAGCGCCGACAGGGCCGCGGTGGCGATGCCGCGGCCCCAGTGCGCGCGGTCCACCCAGTACGTCACCTCGCGGTGGTCCGGCGGGCCGTAGACCGCCGCGTGGCCCGCCACTTCGCCGTCGGCGAGCACCGTGCGTATCAGGTCGTCCGAGGCGCGGAGCCGGGCCCAGTGACTGTCGAAGCGGGCCCGGTCGGTGGGGTCCTCGGCGGCGAAGGCCGCGACCCGCACCGACTCGGGGTCGCTCATGTGCGAGAAGAACACCGGCAGATCGTCGTCGCGCACCTCCCGCAGGAGGACGGCCGGCCGGGCGTGCGAGGAGGAGGCGAGCGTCATGGGTCAGAGCCTACGGGTGGCCAGGGTGAGCCGGTCGCGGGCGTCGAACAGGGCGTCCTTGACCATCTGTTCGTGCGCCGGGGTCAGCCGCGCGACCGGCACCGAGCAGCTGATCGCGTCGCGCGCGGGGGTCCGGTACGGGATCGCGACGCCGAAGCAGCGCAGCCCCAGCGTGTTCTCCTCGCGGTCCACCGCGTACCCCTGCTCGCGGATCTGGTGCAGCTCCTCGATGAGCTTCTCGCGGTCGGTGATGGTGTGCTCGGTCAGCTGCTGGAGGGTCTCCGGGAGCAGCTTGCGCACCTGCTCGTCGCTGTGGGTGGCGAGCAGCGCCTTGCCGAGCGAGGTCGAGTGCGCGGGCAGTCGGCGGCCGACGCGGGTGAAGGGGCGCAGATAGTGCTGGGACTGGCGGGTGGCGAGGTAGACCACGTTGGTGCCGTCGAGGCGGGCGAGGTGGATGGTCTCCGTGGTGTCGTCGGAGAGCCGGTCCAGGGTGGGCCGGGCGGCCGTGACGACCTCGTCGCCGTCGATGTACGAGGTGCCGACCAGCAGGGCCCGGACGCCGATCCCGTACCGTGTGCCGGTGGCGTCGGTCTCCACCCAGCCGAGCTCCACCAGGGTGCGCAGCAGCATGTAGAGGCTGGATTTCGGGTATCCGACCGCCTCTTGGACCGCGGCGAGGGAGTGCATTCCGGGGCGCCCCGCGAAGTACTCCAGCAACTCCACCGTACGCACGGCGGACTTGACCTGGGCCCCACCTGTCTCGGCAGCCGACATTCGCCCTCGCCCCTTCTTCGTCTGCGCGTCTTGCCAACGCAGAACGCCCGTCAATAGAGTCCAGCATATTCACCAACAGGAACGCTGTTCAGAATACCGAACAAATCCTGGTGGCGGAGCAGGGCGGGCAAGGATGACGAGCAAGGTCCCGTTCCCGGACCACGGGCAGGGCCGGAAGCCGGAAGGACATCGTGGTGAGCACAGCACCAGTCTGGAGTGTCGACCCCCGTACCGGGAAGCCGCGCGAGGAAGTCGCTTCCGAGGCGACGGAGTACGAGGTCGACGAAGCGGTCCGGGCCGCCTGGGCGGTGCGCGGCGCGCTCGCCGACCGGACCGTACGGGCCGCGCTGCTGCGGACCGCCGCCGACCTTCTCGACGGGGCGGCCGAGCACGTGGTGGAGGCCGCCGACGCCGAGACGGCCCTCGGGCCGGTCCGGCTCACCGGCGAACTCGCCCGGACCACCGCCCAGTTGCGGGCGTTCGCGGACGTCGTGGACGAGGGCGCCTTCCTCGACGTGCGCATCGACCACGCCGATGCGGGCCGCACCCCGCCGTGGCCGGACCTGCGCCGGATGAAGGTGCCGCTGGGGGTGGTCGCGGTCTACTCGGCGTCCAACTTCCCGCTCGCCTTCTCCGTTCCCGGCGGGGACACGGCGAGCGCGCTGGCGGCCGGCTGCCCGGTCGTGGTCAAGGCGCACCCGGCCCACCCGGCCACCTCCGAGCTGTGCGTCTCGCTGCTGCGGCGGGCGGCGGTACGGGTCGGGCTGCCGCAGGACGTGGTGGCGCTGGTGCACGGCTTCGACGCGGGCGTCGCGCTGGTGCGCCACCCGCTGGTCTCGGCGGCGGGCTTCACCGGTTCGGTACGGGGAGGGCGCGCCCTCTTCGACGCGGCGGCGGCCCGGCCGGTGCCGATCCCCTTCCACGGCGAACTGGGGTCGCTGAACCCGGTCGTGGTCACCGAGGCGGCGGCCGAGGAGCGCGGCGAGCAGATCGGGGCGGGGCTCGGGGCGTCGATGACGCTGGGCGTCGGCCAGTTCTGCACCAAGCCGGGCTTTGTACTGGCGCCCGTCGGTGCCGGGGGTGACGCGCTGGTCAAGGCGCTGATGGCGGTGGTGAGCGACTCCGAGGCGGGGGTGATGCTCGACCACCGGATGCGGGACGCGTTCGTGGCCGGGGTCGCCGAGCGGGCCGCGCTCGACGGGGTCGGGGCGCCGGTGACGCCGGGTTCCGGCGGGGAGCACACGGTGAGCGCGGGGTTCCTGACGGTGGGGGCGGCTGTGCTCGGCTCGCCGGGACCGCACGATCTGCTCCTGGAGGAGTGCTTCGGGCCGGTGACGGTGGTGGCGCGGTATGAGCACCCGTCCGAAATCGGAGCGGTGCTCTCGCGGTTGCCGGGGAACCTGACGGCGACGCTTCAGCTGTCGGCGGGGGAGGCGGCGGGGGCCGAGGGCGGGGCTGCGGCGCGGCTGCTCCTCGCCGAGCTGACGGCTCTCGCGGGGCGGGTCCTGGTGGACGGGTGGCCGACGGGGGTGGCGGTGGCGCCGGCCCAGCATCACGGGGGGCCGTACCCGGCCACGACGTCGACGTCCACGTCGGTGGGGGCGACGGCGGTCGAGCGGTGGCTGCGGCCGGTGACGTACCAGAGCACGCCGGAGGGGCTGCTTCCGGAGGAGTTGCGGGAGGGGGGTGGGGTGGGGGTCCCTCGCCGGGTGGACGGCCGGTTGGAGCTCCCCACCCCGCCCCTTCCCTAAACCCTCCGGGGGTGGGTGGGGGTGGAGGTGGGGTTTCCCGGGGGCTGCGCCCCCGGACCTCCGTTGCGGGGGCTCCGCCCCCTGCACCCCGCTTCGGGGCTCCGCCCCGGACCCCGCTCCTCAAACGCCGGAGGGGCTGGATTTGGCCGGGGCTGGAGGTGCCTTAAGGGGCGCGGGGAACTGCGCGACCAGCCCCCACCGGGCCCGCAGACAAATCCCGCACCCCCCGGAGGGCTACCGCAGCCGCCGCGTAGCGACCGCCGTTCCCGCGAACAGGGTCGCCGCCACTACCAGCCACACCCTCATCCCGGGCACGAATCCCCCCGCCACCAGCGCCCCCGACATCGCCACACTCAGCGCCCCGGCGACCTGGCGCGCCGCGTTCAGTACGCCCGCCGCCAGGCCCGCCCGTTCCTGCGGCAGGGACTCCATCATCGCGGCGGTCAGGGCCGGGATCGATAGGCCGCAGCCGAGGGCCAGGGGGATCAGGAGGAAGGCCACCAGCAGGGTGGGTGTGTGCTCGTCGGGGACGAGGAGCAGGAGCAGGCCCGCCAGGGCCACCAGCTGGCCGATCATCATCGGGCGGCGCGGGCCGTAGCGGTTGGCGAGTTTGCCGGAGAGGACGTTCGTCGCCGGGATCAGGGCCGTCATCGGCAGGAACATCAGTCCCGCCGCCAGCGCCGACTCCCCCCGCACCCGCTGGAAGTAGAGAGAGAAGACGAAGATCACTCCGTAGAACGCCACACTCGCCGCCGCGCCGACCGCGACCGCCACCGCGACCGTCGGCGTACGGAACAGGCCGAGCGGGACGACCGGATGGGCCGCGCGCGACTCGATCAGCAGGAAGGCCGATCCGGAGACGAGCGCCACCGCGCCCGCCACCACCCGTACCGGTCCGGACTCGATCACGGCGAAGGCGAGCGCGGCCAGGGCCACCACCGCCGTCAGCTGGCCGGGCAGGTCCAGCGGCGCGGGGCGGCGCTCGGAGCGCGGGGCGCGGGCCGTCAGGGCCAGGGCCGCCAGGCCCAGCGGGAGGTTGATGAAGAAGATCCCGCGCCAGTCCCAGGCCGTGGTGAGCGCCCCGCCCGCGACGGGGCCGAGCGCCACCGCGACCGAGCCGCCCGCCGCCCACAGCGCCACCGCGCGGGCCCGCCGCGCCGGATCCGCGTACGCCTGGCGCACCAGGGCGAGCGAGGCGGGCAGCACCACGGCGGCGGCCGCGCCCTGCACCACCCGGGCCCCGATCAACACCCCCAGGTCCGGGGCGAGGCCGCAGGCGGCCGAGGCGAGGACGAAGACGACCGTGCCCAGTGCGTACGCCCGAGCCGAGCCGATCCGGTCCGCGAAGGCGCCGGTCGACAGCATCAGCGCCGCGAACGCGAGCGTGTACGCGTCGACCACCCACTGCAGCCCGGACATCCCGCCGCCCAGGTCGGAGCCGATCGCGGGCAGCGCCACGTTCACCACGGACGCGTCCAGCGTGATCAGGGCGAAGCCGAGGAGCGCGGCGGCGAGGGTGAGGCCGGGGGAGGGGGAGGTGGAGCGGGGCGACTTCGGCCGTATCGACCCGTCGGCGGTCAACTGGTCGGTGGTCAACTGGTCGGCGGAGGGGACGGGTTGGCGTACGGCGTTGGATGGCATGCCCTCAGCCTGACGAACCGCAGCCGGTTAGAGTAGTGGCCTGAATGCCATGCACCCGGAGGTTCTGGCCATGAAGTCCGACCGGCAGCCCGCTGAGGGCAAGCCCACCGACCGGCCGTCCGCCCCGTGGCGGCCCCACCGCGTCGTCGTCATCGCGCCCTCCCCCGTATCGATGTTCAACCTCGCCATCCCCGAGCTGCTCTTCGCCAAGGTGGAGATCGACGGTGCCCCCGGGTACGAGCTGACCGTCTGCACCCCGGAGCCGGGCCCGGTCGCCACCACCGGCGGGCTCGATCTGTACGTGGGCCGGGGCCTGGACGCCGTGGCGGACGCCGACACCGTCCTGGTCGCGGGGACGGGGCAGCGCTATGTGCCCGACCCGCGCATGGTGGAGGCCGTCCGCGCGGCCGCCGCCGACGGAACCCGGATCACCTCCATCTGCAGCGGCGCCTTCGTCCTCGCCGAGGCCGGACTGCTCGACGGGCGCAGTGCCACCACGTACTGGGAGCTCGCCGAGGAGCTGCGCCGGCGCTACCCGACCCTCGACCTCAAGGGCGATGTCCTCTACGTCGAGGACGGGGACGTCATGACCTCGTCCGGATACGCGGCCGGGATCGACATGTGCCTGCACGTCATCCGTACCGACTACGGCGCCGCCGTCGCCAACCAGGTGGCGAGGGCCGCGCTGGTCGCCCCGGTGCGGCCCGGCGGGCAGACCCAGTTCACCCAGACCCCGCTGCCCGCCGAGCGGGGCGTGGTCTGCGCCGACACCCGGGGCTGGGCGATGCGCAACCTGGACAAGCCGCTCACCCTCACCGACCTGGCCCGGCACGCGGGGGTGAGCGTGCGCACCCTGACCCGCCGCTTCCACGCCGAGAGCGGGGTCAGCCCGCTGCAGTGGCTGCTGCACCAGCGCATCGAGCGGGCCAAGGAGCTCCTGGAGACCACCGCGCTCGCCATGGACCAGATCGCCGAGGCCAGCGGCCTGGGCAGCGCCGACTCGCTCCGCGCCCATCTGGTCCGGCGCACCGGTCTGACCCCGAGCTCGTACCGGGCCACCTTCAGCAGGCTGGAGACGACCGCGGTGGGCTGACCGGGGAATGCGGCGGCCGCCCCGTACGTTCTAATACTTGAAAGTGATACAACCTCCCCCGAGAGAATCCGAGAGAAGTGACATGCGCGTCGAGATCTGGAGCGACATCGCCTGCCCGTGGTGCTACATCGGCAAGGCCCGTTTCGAGAAGGGCCTGGCGGAGTTCGCCCACCGCGACGGCATCGAGGTCGTGCACCGCTCCTTCGAGCTCGACCCGAACCGCGCCAAGGACGCGGTCGGCCCGGTGATCCCGATGCTGGCCGAGAAGTACGGTCGCACCCTGGACGAGGCCCGGGGCATGGAGGAGCACGTCGCCTCCAACGCGCACGCCGAGGGGCTGGGCTACCTCACCGAGGGCCGGGACCACGGCAACACCTTCGACATCCACCGGCTGCTCCACCTCGCCAAGGCCCGGGGCCGCCAGGAGGCGCTGCTCGACCTCGCCTACCGGGCCAACTTCGCCGAGGAGCGCTCGGTCTTCGACGCCGCCGTCCTGCTGGAGCTGGCCGTCGAGGCGGGCCTGGACGCCGACGAGGCGAAGGCTGTGCTCGCCGACGAGAGCGCGTACGCCGACGAGGTGCGCGCGGACGAGGCCGAGGCCGCCGCGCTCGGCGCGAGCGCGGTGCCGTTCTTCGTGGTCGACCGCAAGTACGGGATCTCCGGCGGCCAGCCCGCCGAGGTGTTCACGCAGGCCCTTGAGCAGGCCTGGCAGGAGCACACGCCCGTCCTCGCCACGCTCGGCGCCGCCTCGGCCGAGGGCGAGGCGTGCGGCCCGGACGGGTGCGAGGTCCCGCGCGCGTGACGTACGTACGGGCGTGGCGTCGGCTGTCTCGGCCCAACCCGTAAGCAACCGTTGACGGTTCCCTCCGCCTTTTGTCGATTGACCCCGGGGCGGGGGGACCGCAGGGTGGGATCATGGAGATCCTGGAGCCTTTGTCGGGCGACGCGTTCGCGCCCGAGACGACGTATCTGAACACCTCCGGCTGCGGTCTGCTGCCCCGGCGTGCCGTGGACGCCATCGCGCGGCTCGCCGGGGAGAACCTGGCGGGCACCCGCGAGGGCGCGGGCAGCTTCGACGCGCTCGCCGCCGTCCGAGGCTCGTTCGCCCGGCTCACCGGGGTCGGCGCCGACCGGGTCGCGCTCGGCTCGTCGGTCTCGGTGCACGTCGCCCTCGTCGCCCACTCGCTGCCCGCCGGGGCCGAAGTCCTCGCCCCCGAGGGCGAGTTCAGCTCGGTGGTGCAGCCCTTCGCGGTGCGCGGCGACCTCAAGATGCGGTACGTGCCGCTGGAGTCGCTGGCCGAGGCGGTACGGCCGGGCACCGCCCTGGTCGCCTTCTCGTCCGTCCAGTCCGTCGACGGGCGGGTCGCGGACCTCGACGCCGTACGGGCCGCCGCGGCCGCGCACGGGGCCCGTACGCTCCTCGACGCCAGCCAGTCGGCGGGCTGGCTGCCCCTGGACGCGGGCGCGTACGACTACACGGTCACGGCCGGTTTCAAGTTTCTTGCCTGCCCGCGCGGCACGTCGTTCCTCACCGTGACGGAGGAGGCGCAGGAGCAGCTGGCGCCGCTGCACTCGGGGTGGTTCGCGGCGGAGGACCTGTCCGACAACTACGGGCCGGTCCGGGAGCTCGCCGGGTCCGCGCGGCGCTACGACGAGCCCGGCTCGTTCCTGTCGTACCACGCGGCCGCGGAGTCGCTAGCGCTTCTTGAGGCCGTGGGGATCGAGGCGGTGTGTGCGCACGACCTGGCGCTGGCGGGGCGGTTGCGGGCGGGGCTCGCCGACCTGGGGCACCGGGCCGTCTCCGAGTCCTCGGCGGTCGTCGCCGTGCCGGGGCTGGACGGCCTTCAGCCGGAGTTGGTGCGGGGCGGGGTGTACGCGTCCGCGCGGGGTGGGAATCTGCGGTTCGCCGTCCACCTGTACAACTCGTCCGCGGACGTCGACCGGGCGCTGGAGGTGCTGGGCGCGGCGCTTTAGGGCCGGATTTTGGCTGCGGACCGTGCTGGGCTGGTCGCGGCCAATCCCCTGGGCGGCCCGGAGGGGCGCATTTAAGGGGCGCGGGGAACTGCGCGACCAGCCCACCACGACCCGCAGGTGAATCACGCACCCGCCGGGGGAGCGCCCTCTCCGGACGGGCACTCCGCCGCCGCCATCGGGCACAAGTTCGCCTCCACCTTGTTCAACAGGCGGGCCAGTTCGGCGCGTTCCGCCGTGGTCAGGCCCGCCAGGGTCTTCTCCTCCAGGCCGTTCCACGCCGCCTCCACCGCGTCGTGCAGGGCGCAGCTGGCCTCCGTCGCCTCCACCAGGGAGGCGCGGCGGTCGGCGGGGTCGGGGCGGCGGCGAACCTGGCCCGTCTGCTCCAGGCGCTGGAGCATCTTCGTCACCGTCGACGGGTCCAGCTCCAGCGCCTTGATCAGCTCGGACTGGCGCACCGCGCCCGCGTCCCACAGATGCATCATCAAGATCTCCTGGCCCGCGTAGAGCCCGGTCGCGCGCAGCAGCCGGCCCGCGGCGACGCGGTGCAGCCGGGCCACCCGTGAGACGGCGTGGCTGATCGGGCCGCCGCGCGCCGCACCCGGGGTGCGGGACAACTCCGTACAGAGGGGGTCTTGGCTGCGCGCGTCCGTGGTCATGCCACAACTTTACCTTGGTCGGCCAATCAATGGGTTACAGTGAAGCGCGTCGAATTACTTGGCCGACCAACATAACCCTCCCCTGGAGCTGTCATGAGCACCGCCTTCGACCCGATCGACCTGCCCGGCCTCCGCCTCCCCAACCGCATCGCCATGGCGCCGATGACCCGCAGCCGCGCCTACGGCCCGGGCAACTCGCCCACCGCGTCCACGGCCGCGTACTACGCCCAGCGGGCCGGTGCCGGGCTGATCATCAGCGAGGGCATCCAGCCGGCCGCCGTCGGCCAGGGCTACCCCGACACCCCCGGCCTGCACAGCGAGGAGCAGGTCGCCGCCTGGCGCGAGGTCACCGACGCCGTGCACGCCCAGGGCGGGCGCATCTTCGCCCAGCTGATGCACGCCGGCCGCATCGGCCACCCCGACCTGCTGCCCGGCGACCTGGTCAACGTCGCCCCGTCGCCGGTTGCCGCCGCCGGGAAGGTCTACACGCACGACGGCCCGCTGGACTTCGTCACCCCGCGCGAGCTGACGGACGCCGAGGTCGTCGAGACCATCGGCCAGTACGCGTCGGCGGCGCGCAACGCCATCGCGGCCGGCTTCGACGGGGTCGAGCTGCACGGCGCCAACGGCTATCTCATCCACCAGTTCCTGGCGCCCACCACCAACCTGCGCACCGACCGCTGGGGCGGCTCCGACGAGGCCCGCACCCGGTTCGCCGTCGAGGTCGTCAAGGCCGTCGCCGCCGAGATCGGCGCGGGCCGCACCGCCCTGCGCATCTCGCCCGCGAACGGCTACAACGACATCAGCGAGCCCGCGCCGGAGGCCACGTACACCGCGCTGGTGCGCGAGCTGGAGACCGTCGGGCTCGCCTATCTGCACATCCTGGAGGGCGGCCCCGGGCTCCGCGAGCTCACCGGGACCCTGCGCAAGCTGTTCAACGGCACGGTCGTGCTCAACGCGGCCACCGACGGCCCCACCGGCCCGGACGCGCTCGCGCTCATCGAGGACGGCACCGCCGACCTGCTCTCGTACGGGGCGCTCTTCCTCGCCAACCCGGACCTGCCGCAGCGCCTTGAGACGGGCGGCCCGTTCAACGCCCCCGACCCGGCCACCTTCTTCGGCGGCGACGACAAGGGCTACCTCGACTACCCGGCACTGGACGCCGCCCTCGTCGTCTGAGCCGGGCGAAAAACCCCTGGTCACGGCCCGGTCCTACGGGGGAGGATCGGGCCGTGACCAGGGATATCGAGAGCGACATCGAGCAGGACGTACGGGTGCGTGCCGCCGCCCGCAACAACGCCGACTGGTGTGCGGCGCTCTGCCGTGCACACGGCATCACGGGCGAGTGGGACCCCCGCGCCTGGACCAGCGCGCAGCGCACCCCGCCGCTCTACCCCGACGCGGTGACCCTCGACCCGGGCGCCGGGCCGCGCGAGATCGTGGAGCGGATCGACGCCTCACCGGGCGCCTCGGTCAAGGACAGCTTCGCCGCTCTCGACCTGACGGCCGACGGCTTCGAGGTCCTCTTCGACGCCCAGTGGATCCACCGCCCCGCGCCGGAGACGGGCGCGGGAGGGTGGGAACTCGTGCGCACGGAAGCCGAGTTGGCGCGGTGGGAGCAGGCGTGGTCGGACGGGGACAGCAGTGGACTGTTCCCGGCCGCGCTCCTCGCCGACGGCTCCCACGCGTTCCTCGCGGCGCGGGACGCGGCGGGCCGGATCGTCGCGGGCGCCGTCGCCAGCGAGGGCGCCTCGGTGGTGGGCGTCTCCAACCTGTTCGCGGCCGACGGCGACCTGGACGCGGCCTGGGCCGGCTGCCTGGGCGCGCTCGCCCGGCACCGGCCCGGCCTCGACGTGGTCGGCTACGAGAGCGGCGACGACCTCGCGGCCGCCGTCCGCGCCGGGTTCACCCCGGTCGGCGGGCTCAGGATCTGGCTGCGCCACTGAGCGGTTCTCCGTACCAGCGCCAGGACTCCTGGCGCGGCAGGTCCGGCAGATCCGCCCGGCCGGTGGCCCACAGCAGCACGCGCCACCGGTCCGGATCCGCCGGAACCTCGCGGAACAGCCGGGCGAGCACCCGGTCGCACAGCCCGCCCGGCGGCGCCCAGGTGACCCCGAGGCCCGCCGCCACGTCGTAGGTGTGCAGCAGCGTCTCCACGACACCCATCGCCGCGAAGCCCTCCGGGTCCGAGTTGCCGAAACCGTGGTGGGCGCGGACGTCCGGGGACGCCGTGCGGACCATCGCGGTCAGCAGGGCGCCGCTGGCCTCCAGGGTCTGGAGGAGCCCGGCGGGCCCGGCCGCGCGGTCCGCGTGCACCGCGTTGCGCGGCCCGCCGGGACGTTTCGCCTCCCACAGGTACGGCACCTCGCCGTCGAGCGGGGGCTGCTGCGGGCCGAGCTGCACGGCGTACGCGAAGAGGTCGTCCGAGAGGTGCTCGACGGTCTCCCAGCAGTCCCACTCCAGGGAACCGGCCTTCACGCTCCAGTCCGCGGCAAGCCCCGCCCGCAGTGCGGTGACCGAGAGCCGTACGACGTGCTCGACATCGGCCGCGGTGACGGGAGTTCGTGAAGATTCATCAGCCATGGGGCGACCGTACCAACGATCACTGTGCGGGGGTGCTGTGACTCCCGGGGGCACCCCCCGGGAGTCACAGCACCCCCGGCCGGGGCCGGTCACCCCACCGGCGTGAAGTCCCTGGCGCCGATGAACTCCGGGCGGCGGATCGGGGCCGCGAACGGCTCGGCCGCCGCGTTCTCCACGCTGTTGAAGACGATGAAGACGTTGCTGCGCGGATACGGGGTGATGTTGTCCCCGGAGCCGTGCATGCAGTTGCAGTCGAACCAGGTCGCCGAGCCCGCGCGCCCGGTGAACAGCCGGATGCCGTGCCGGTCCGCCATCTTCGTCAGCGCCTCGTCGGACGGCGTGCCCGCGTCCTGCATCTGGAGCGACTTCTTGTAGTTGTCCTTCGGCGTGGCCCCGGCGCACCCCAGGAAGTCCCGGTGCGAACCGGGCATGATCATCAGGCCGCCGTTGGTGTCGTGGTTCTCGGTGAGCGCGATCGACACGGACACGGTCCGCATGTTCGGCAGACCGTCCTCCGCGTGCCAGGTCTCGAAGTCCGAGTGCCAGTAGAAGCCCGACGCCCCGAACCCCGGCTTCACGTTGATGCGCGACTGGTGGACGTACACGTCCGAGCCCAGGATCCGCCGGGCGGTGCCGACCACGCGCTCGTCGCGCACCAGACCCGCGAAGATCTCGCTCATCCGGTGCACCTCGAAGACCGAGCGCACCGACTGGGACTGCGGCTCGATGATCGACCGCTCGTCGGCGCGGACCGCCGGATCGGCGATCATCCGCTCCAACTCGCGCCGGTAGAAGGCCACTTCGTCGTCGGCCAGCAGCTGGTCGACGGTGAGGAAGCCGTCCTTCTCGTACGATTCGAGCCCGGCGGACGGCCCCCAGACGACGGGGTCCTGACGGGGGGTCACCACTTCGGTGGCGCCACGGGTGGGGTACAGGTCCTGCATAGAGATCAGCCCTCCTCGGGTTCGGTCAGCAGCGGGTAGACGCCGTTCTCGTCGTGGTCCTCCCGTCCGGTGACGGGCGGGTTGAAGACGCAGACGCAGCGGAAGTCGGTCTTGGGGCGCAGGGTGTGGCGCTCATGGCCGTTCAGCAGGTACATCGTGCCGGGCGCGATCCAGTGGGTCTCGCCGGTCTCGTGGTCGGTGAGCTCGGCCTCGCCCTCCACGCACAGCACCGCCTCGATGTGGTTGGCGTACCACATCGACGTCTCGGTGCCCGCGTACAGAACCGTCTCGTGCAGGGAGAAGCCGACCTTCTCCTTGGCGAGGACGATCCGCTTGCTCTCCCAGGTGCCGGAGGCGGCGCGGACATGGCGTTCGGTGTTCTCGATGTCCTTCAACGAGCGGACGATCACAGCGGGTTGCTCTCTTTCTTCGTGCGTACGGGTCAGACGGCCGTTTCGCGGACCGCGCGGGCGAGGGTGCGCAGCCCCTCGTCGAGCTCGTCCTGCGTGATCGTCAGCGGCGGGAGCAGCTTGGCGACCTCGCTCTGCGGGCCCGACGTCTCGACCAGCAGGCCGAGCTCGAAGGCGCGCCGCGCCACCGCGCCCGCCCGCGCCTTGTCGTGGAACTCGATGCCCCAGACCAGGCCGTGGCCCCGGTACTCCTTGATGTCGACCAGGTTCTCCTCGGTGATCGAGATCAGCGCCTGCTCGACCTGTTCGCCGCGGGCCCGGGTCTGCTTCTCCAGGGCGCCGCCGTCGGCCCAGTACGCCTCCAGGGCCGCGGTCGCGGTGACGAAGGCCGGGTTGTTGCCGCGGAACGTGCCGTTGTGCTCGCCCGGCTCCCACACGTCCAGCTCCGGCCGGAACAGGCAGAGCGACATGGGCAGTCCGTAGCCGCTGATCGACTTGGACAGGGTGACGATGTCCGGGGTGATGCCCGCCTCCTCGAACGAGAAGAACGCGCCGGTGCGCCCGCACCCCATCTGGATGTCGTCGACGATCAGGAGCATGTCCTGGCGCCGGCACAGGTCCGCGAGCGCGCGCAGCCACTCGGGGCGGGCCACGTTGATGCCGCCTTCGCCCTGCACGGTCTCCACGATCACGGCGGCGGGCTTGTTGAGCCCGGAGCCCTGGTCCTCCAGGAGCCGCTCGAACCACAGGAAGTCGGGGGTCTGCCCGTCCAGGTAGTTGTCGAACGGCATCGGCGTGCCGTGCACCAGCGGGATGCCGGCCCCGGCCCGCTTGAAGGCGTTGCCGGTGACGGCGAGCGAGCCGAGCGACATGCCGTGGAAGGCGTTGGTGAAGGAGACGATCGACTCGCGGCCCTTCACCTTCCGCGCCAGCTTCAGCGCCGCCTCGACGGCGTTGGTGCCGGTCGGGCCGGGGAACATCACCTTGTACGGCAGGTCGCGCGGGCGCAGGACCACGTTCTGGAAGGTCTCCAGGAACGTGCGTTTCGCGGTGGTCGCCATGTCCAGGCCGTGGGTGATGCCGTCGCGTTCCAGATAGTCGAGCAGGGCGCGTTTCAACACCGGGTTGTTGTGCCCGTAGTTGAGCGAACCGGCCCCGGCGAAGAAGTCGAGGTACTCGTGGCCGTCCTCGTCGGTGAGCCGGGCACCCTGGGCGCGGTCGAAGACGGCCGGCCAGCCGCGGCAGTAGCTGCGCACCTCCGACTCGACGGTCTCGAAGACGCTCAGTGCGGGCGGGGTGATGGTCACAGTCGTACTCCCAGGTCGATCCGGTAGAGGACTTCCGCCTGGTGCCCCTCGTCGGGGAACAGGCCGCTGTCGAAGAGGACTTCGCGGTGGGGCGCGGTGCCGCGTCGCTCGGCGAAGGCGATGAACAGCCGGTCGGAGGCGGTGTTGTCGGGGGTCACGGTGGTCTCGACGGAGCTGACCCCGTGCGAGTCGGCGACCTTCCCGGTCAGCGCTTCGAGCAGGGTGCCGGCGAGGCCCCGCCCCCGGTGCTCGCGGTCGACGGCGACCTGCCAGACGACGAGCGTCTCGGGCCGGGCGGGCCTGATGTATCCGGTGACGAAGGCGATCGGCTCACCGGTGGCGTCGCGCGCCACCACGGAGGTCGCGGCGAAGTCGCGGCACCAGAGCAGATAGCTGTACGAGGAGTTGAGGTCCAGGACTTGCGAATCGCGGGCGATACGCCAGATCGCGGCGCCGTCCTCGACGCGTGGGGTGTCGATATGGACAACGGTCTGTGCGGCGGTCATGCGGAGGGAATTTACCCAGCGGAAATCGAAATCGCATTCCCGGGAGGGGGTGTGCGCGGCGCGGGTCTGTGTTATCACGCGGGTACACGCGCAAGGCGTTTTGTCCGGTAATTCCGGGACAAAAAGGCACCCTTGTGGGGTCGATCACACCCGCCGGGGAGCCGCGAAAACCTTGTTGAGATCTTGCGTTTGAGATCAACAAGCCGGGGCAGAAGAAAACGGGAAGCTGCTCTGGATAAAGCGGCTTCCCGTTTACTGGAATTAATCTGCTATTTGTGTGCGGTAAAGGTGTTACCAGGTTTGTGAAACGGCCTTGCGGGCAGCTTCCGTATCGACCCGCCGGCCCGTCTCGCCCAGCGCCGCCCCCAGCGCCGCGAGCGAGCCCTGGACCGCACCCCGAGTGGCATCGGCGCCGTAGTGATTGACCCGGATCATCTCCTTCGCCAGCGCCCCGCCGCCTGCGATCAGCGGCAGCGCGGGATCGGCGGCCAGCGCCTTGGCGACCAGCTCGGAGGCGTCGACGCCCTCGGGCGTGCGCAGCGTCGTGGCCACCGGGGCCGCGTCCCGCGCCTCGTACACATAGGGCTCCAGACCGCCGCCGAGCGCCGAGGCGCCCGCCCGGGTCGCGGCCGCGGCCGACGCGTGCCGGGCCGTCACCGTGTCCAGACCCTCCGCCTCGATCCGCTCCACACACGCCTCCAGGGCCAGCATCTCCAGCTGCGCCGGGGCGTGCAGCAGCGCCTTGCGGCCGCCGTCGATCCAGCGCTCCCTCCAGTCGAGCAGCGACAGGTAGGAGCGGCGCGGGGCACGCGGGTTGGCGGCGATCCGGGCCCAGGCGCGCTCGCTCACCGACACCGCGGAGACGCCCGCCGGGCCGCCCATCGCCTTCTGCGCGCCGATCACGCACAGGTCCACGCCCCACGCGTCCGGCAGCAGCGGCTCGGCGGCCACCGAGGCGACCGCGTCCAGCATGAACAGCGCGCCGTGCCGGCGGACCACCTCGCCGATCTCCGCCACCGGGTTGGTGTTCCCGGTCGCCGCCTCCGCGTGCACCAGGGAGACGAAGTCGATCTCCGGGTGCTCGCTGAGCGCCCGGTCGATCTGCTCGGCGGACACCGCTGTGTGGAACGGCACCTCCAGGTCCACGACCTCGGCGCCGCAGTCCCGCAGCCAGTTGCCGAAGGTCTGGCCGTACGGGCCGGTCACCACGTTCAGGGCGGTGGAGCCCGGGTGCGCGGCGCCCCGGATGCAGCCCTCCAGCGGCAGCAGCGCCTCGCCCTGCATGATCACCACGTCCTGCTCGGTGGCGAGCAGCGCGGCCACCCGCCGCTCGATGGCCGCGAAGCGGCCGGCGGTCAGCGGGGCCAGGTCGAGGAACGGGTGCGTCACAGCGGTGCCTTCTTCACGTCATCGGGTGTGCTCGGTACTTCGGTGGGTGTATCCGCTGCTTCAGCGGGTGTGCCCGGTCGAGCCTACCCAGCGCCTCGTACAGTGCTGACCATGAGCGATCACGTGGTGCTGCATGTGAAGGGGCGGGTGCTCGTAGGTCCCGAGGAGGTGCGGGACGAACTGTGGGCGGTGGACGGCCGGATCACCTACGAGCGCCCGCCGGGTGCCGTGGACGCGGTCACGGTCACCGGCTGGGCGCTGCCCGGCCTGGTCGACGCGCACTGTCACGTCGGGCTCGACCAGCACGGCCCGGTCGACGACGAGACCAGCGAGAAGCAGGCCCTCCAGGACCGGGAGGCGGGCACCCTGCTGGTACGGGACGCGGGCTCGCCCTCCGACACCCGCTGGATCGACGACCGCGACGACCTGCCGAAGATCATCCGCGCGGGCCGCCACATCGCGCGCACCCGCCGCTACATCCGCAACTACGCCCACGAGATCGAGCCCGGCGACCTCGTCGCGTACGTGGCCCGCGAGGCGCGGCGCGGCGACGGCTGGGTCAAGCTGGTCGGGGACTGGATCGACCGCGAGGTGGGCGACCTGTCGCCGTGCTGGCCGCGCGGCGAGGTCGAGGCGGCGATCGCCGAGGCGCACCGGCTGGGCGCGCGGGTGACGGCCCACTGCTTCGCGGAGGACTCGCTGCGCGACCTGGTCGAGGCGGGTATCGACTGTGTCGAGCACGCCACCGGGCTGACCGAGGACACGATCCCGCTGTTCGCGGAGCGCGGCGTCGCCATCGTCCCGACGCTGGTCAACATCGCCACGTTCCCGCACCTCGCGGACGGCGGGGAGGCCAAGTTCCCGGTCTGGTCGGCCCATATGCGCCGACTGCACGCCCGCCGCTACGACACGGTCCGCGCGGCCCACGACGCCGGAATCCCGATCTTCGTCGGCACCGACGCGGGCGGCTCGATGGCGCACGGCCTGGTCGCGGCGGAGGTGGCGGAGCTGGTCAAGGCGGGCATCCCGCCGGTCGAGGCCCTCTCCGCCACGGCCTGGGGCGCCCGCACCTGGCTGGGCCGCCCGGTCCTGGAGGAGGGCGCCCCGGCGGACCTCGTGGTGTACGAGCAGGACCCCCGAGCGGACGTACGCGTACTGGCGTCGCCGAGCCGGATCGTGCTGAACGGGCGGATCGTGGGATGAGGGCGGGGAGTTGACGCGGAGGGTGACGGTCCGGGGGAGAGGCTCGTTGTAGCTGTTTCGGCGCGATGACGCGACCGCCCGCGCGGACCACCGGCGTACGCCGCGGGGAGGCGGATAGGGCGTCACGGGGGAACGCATACACGAGTCGGCTCGAACGGAAGGCCGCATCGACCTCCCTTGGGGTGAACTGACGCCAGGTGTACGCGAGTTCACTCTCCGTGCGTAAAGATTCCGGTGTCTCAAGTCACCGGCGCGCCCCTGGCTCACCCGAGCCCCACGAGTCCCCGTGGGCGGGCGCGGGGTGACGGCTCATGTCTCCCGTGGGGGTTCCACCACCTTGAACACCATCAACTTCCGCCTGCCCGTAAGCACTTCGGCCGCGCTGGCGCTGACGCTCGGCTCACTGGCCCTCGCGACGCCCGTCCCGGCGCACGCGACGGGCGGCGAGGGCAGGGCGAGCGCGGTAGTGCTGCGCACCGGCCTGGACGTCTCCCTGCTCAACAAGACCATCGAAGTCCCTCTGAAGACCACACTCAACGAGGCCCAGGCGCCGGCCGGTTCGCGTACGGCGGGGGAGACGGCGCTGGAGGTGAAGCTGGACGGCGTCGACAAGGGCCGGCCGGTCAGCGTCCTCAAGGCGGACGTGGCGACCGCGACGGCGACGGTGGCGGCGGACCGGGCGGAGGGCGCCACGCACCTGCTCCACGCCCGGCTGCACGTCCCCGGCCTCCCGCTGCTCTCCCTGGTCGAGGTCCAGGACGTCACCTCGAAGGCGGTCTGCACGGCGGGCGCCCGCCCGGTGGCGTCGTCCAACCTGCTGGGTGCGGTGACGGTACTGGGCAAGAAGCTGACCCTGACGACGGGCGGGACGACACGGGTGGCGGTGCCCGGGGTGGGCGAGGTGACCCTCGACCTGTCCTCGACCCGCACGACGTCCCGCACGGCGGCGGCGACGGCCCTGCGCCTACGGGTCTCGGTGAACCCGCTGAAGCTCAACGTGGCGGAGGTGGAGGGCGAGGTGACCCTGGCGGAGGCCACGTGCGAGTCCCCGACCGCGCGGCCCTCACGCGCGTCGAGCACGTCCGTACGCCCCCAGACGGTGTCGGCGGACCCGGAGCTCGCGGAGACGGGCGGGTCGTCGGGGACGCCGTACGTGATCGGCGGGGCGGTCGCGCTGCTGGCGGCGGGAGGGGTGGCGGTGGGGCGGGGCCGGCGGAGCCGGCGGGGCTGAGCGGGGGTTTGTCTGCGGGTTCGGTGGGGGCTGGTCGCGCAGTTCCCCGCGCCCCTGGATGCGCCCCTCCGGGCCGCCCAGGGGATTGCCGCGCAGCGGCATTCTCAGGGGCGCGGGGAACGGCGCGACCAGCCCAAGACGGCCCGCAGACGAACGGGGTCCGGGGCGCAGCCCCCGGGAGGAACCACCTCCACCCCCACCCACCCCCGGAGGGTTTAGGGGAGGGGCGGGGTGGGGGCTCGACCCGGGTCAGCCCGACGTCAGCGTCAGTGCCTGGTCCAGTGCCTGGAGGAACCGGTTCGTGGTCGCCCGGTCCCGGACCGCCAGACGCAGCCACTCCGGGCCCAGGCCCGGGAACGTGTCGCCGCGCCGGGCAAGGAACCCCAGCCCACGAAGCCGCGCCCGCACCGCCTCGGCCCCCGCCGTGCGGACCAGCACGAACGGCCCCTCCGCCGCCCCCACCACCCGTATCTCCTCGAACTCCCCGAGCCCCGCCACCAGATGCGCCCGGTCCGCGGCGAGGCGGTGCGCCGCCTCCTCCGCCTCCGCCAGCGCCCGGGGCGACACACACGCCTCCGCCGCCACCAGGGCGGGCGTGGAGACGGGCCACAGCGGCTGGGCCCGCGACAGGGCGGACACCACGGAAGGATCAGCCAGCACATAGCCGATCCGCAGCCCCGCGAGCCCCCACGTTTTGGTGAGGCTGCGCAGGACCACCAGGCCCGGCACATCCGTCCGGCCCGCCAGCCCCTCCCGCTCGCCGGGCACCGCGTCCATGAACGCCTCGTCCACGACCAGCGTCCGCCCGGGCCTGGCCAGCGCGGCCAGCACCCCACGGGGGTGCAGCACCGACGTGGGGTTCGTCGGGTTGCCGACCACCACGAGGTCCGCCTCCGACGGCACCGTCGCCGGGTCGAGCCGGAACCCGTCCTCCGGGCGCAGCAGGACCCGGCGGACCTCGTGCCCCGCGTCCCGCAGCGCCGCCTCCGGCTCGGTGAACTGCGGGTGCACCACCACGGGGTGCCGGAACGAAAGCGCCCGCGCCAGCAGGACGAACGCCTCCGCCGCCCCCGCCGTGAGCAGCACCCGCTCCACGGGCAGCCCGTGCCGCCCCGCGACCGCCGCCCGCGCCGCCCGCCCGTCGGGGTAGGCGGCGAGACCGGTCAGCGACGCGGCGATCCGCTCCCGCAGCCAGTCCGGGGGAGTACCCGCCCGTACGTTGACCGCCAGATCGGTCAGACCGTCGCCGGCGTCACGGACCTCGGCGTCCCCGTGGTGGCGCAGATCGTGCTCAGTGATGTGCGTGCGCATGGCTGCCATGGTGGTGATGATGGTGGCCGTCGTCGTCCGGGTGGAAGTGCGGCTGCTGGGGCAGTCCCACCTTGTCCTCGAAACCGGGCAGCGCGATCCGGTAGACGCAGGAGTCGCAGTTCATCCGCAGATCCCCCTTCACCGCCTCCTCGTACCGCTCCATGACCAGCGCGTGCAGCTCCTCGGCCGCCCCGATGACGTCGGCGGAACGGACGTCGAGGCCGGGGTGCGCCGCCGCCCACTCCTCGGTCTGCTGCCGCACCCGGTCCGGCAGGATGCCGGTGAACAGGAAGTACGGCAGGACCACGATCCGCCGGGCGCCCAGCTTCTCGCAGCGCTCCAGGCCCGCCGGCACGTCCGGCGCCGCCAGCGACACGAACGCCGTCTCCACGCCCGCGTAACCGCGCCCTTCCCAGAACAGCCGGGCCGCCTTGTGCACCTCGGAGTTGGCGTCCGGGTCGGTCGAGCCCCGGCCGACCAGGAGGACCGTCACCTCCGAGCGGTCGAGGTCGCCGATGACCTCGTCGACCCGGCGCTCCAGGACCGCGAGCAGCGACGGGTGCGGGCCGAGCGGGCGCCCGTACGTGTAGGAGATGCCGGGGTGGCGCTCCTTCTCGCGGGTGAGCGCGGCCGGGATGTCGCCCTTGGCGTGCCCGGCCGACACCAGCATCAGGGGCACGGCGGCGAACCGCTTGACGCCCTGCTCCACCAGCGAGGTCACGGCCTCGCCCAGCGGCGGTGGCGACAGCTCGATGAAGCCGCCCGCGACGGGCAGCTCGGGGTTGCGGCGGCCGAGCTCCTCGACGAACGCGCGGAACGCCTCGGCCCCGGCGTCGTCCCGGGTGCCGTGCCCGGCGATGAGCAGTGCGGGCTTGGTCTGGGGGGTGGTCACGGGTTCTCCTTGGAGAGGGGGTGGTACAGAAGGGCGTTGAGCGCGGCGGAGGCCACCGCCGAGCCGCCCTTCTCGGAAACGTTGCTGACGGCGGGCAGGCCGCTCTCGCGCAGCGCCTGCTTGGACTCGACGGCTCCGACGAAGCCGACCGGAAGGCCGATCACCAGCGCGGGCGCGGTGTCGAGGGTGAGGAGTTCTTCGAGCGCGGTGGGCGCGTTGCCGATCACCCAGAGCGCGCCGGGTCCCACCTCCTCGTACGCGAGCCGGATGGCGTGCGCCGAACGCGTGAGCCCGGGGCCGGACTCGGCGTCCCGCAGACGGCAGACGGTCTCGCGCCGGGTGATCCCGGCCGCGACCATCTCCACATCGGTGACGACCGGCGCCCCGGCGTGCAGCGCCGCGTGCGCCTTCGCCAGCGACTCCTCGTCGCAGACGAGGTCTGTGGCGTAGCCGAGGTCGGCGGCGGAGTGGACGACCCGCTCCACCACGGCCCTGGTGAGCGGCGCGAAGTGCGAGGTGTCGAGGCGGGCGCGCATCCGCCGGTACGACTCCACCTCGATCGGGTGGACCGTACGCTCCCAGGGCCTGCTCACTCGGCCCCCTCGGCGGTCGCGGACTGCCACCGGTAGCCGCGCGGGGTCACCATGCGGCCGGCGATCTCGCGGGTGGCCGTGTTGCCCACGGTCACGACCGTCATCATGTCCACGGTCGCCGGATCCAGCGTGCCGAGCGTGGTCAGCCGGCTGCTCTCGTCGGGGCGCGAGGCGTTGCGCACCACGCCGACCGGGGTGTGCGGGGCGCGGTGCTCGGCGAGGATGCCGAGCGCCTTGGGCAGCTGCCAGTCGCGGCCCCGGCTGCGCGGGTTGTAGAAGGTGACCACGATGTCCGCCTCGGCGGCCGCGCGCACCCGGCGCTCGATCACCTCCCACGGCGTGTGCAGGTCCGAGAGCGAGATGGAGACGTGGTCGTGCCCCAGCGGCGCGCCCAGGATCGCCGCGGCGGCCAGCGCGGCCGTCACGCCCGGGACGCCGACCACCTCGATGTCGTCGGCGGCCTCGGCGAGCGCGGGCGACGCCATCGCGTACACCCCCGCGTCACCCGATCCGATCAGCGCGACCGCGTGCCCCTCGCGCGCCTGGGCGACGGCGGTACGGGCCCGCTCCTCCTCGGCGCCGAGCCCCGACTCCAGGACCGTGGTGCCGGGCCGCAGCAGATCGCGGATCTGGTCCACATACTGGTCGAGCCCGACGAGCACCGAGGCCCGGCGCAGCTCGTCCTTGGCGCGCGGGGTGAGCAGGTCCCGGGCACCGGGCCCGAGCCCGACGACCGCGAGCCGCCCGCGCGGGGCGCGCCGCACGACCGCGCAGGTGGCCATCGCGGCCCGCCCCTCGGGGCTCGACTTCCGCTTCGGCACGAGGAGTTCACCGCCGCCCGCGAGCGCGGCGGCCTCCGCGACGGAGGGCGTCCCCACGGCGTCCAGAGGCGCGTCGGAAGGGTTCGGCACCTCGATACGGGAGAGCTCCTGCGCGCTGTACGTGGTGAGCGGCACCCCGAGCCGGGAGGCCGCCTCGACGATCCCCGGCTCCTCGGACTTGGCGTCCACGGTGGCGAGTTCGGCCACGCTGAGGAGGCTGAGCCCCGCGCCCCGGATCGCGTCCTCGACGAGCCCGAGCACCTCGTCGACGGGCGCGCCCTTGGAGGCGCCGACCCCGACGACGAGCGACTTGGGGCGCAACACGGCCTCGCCCGCGCCGAGTTCGAGAAGACGGTCGGTCAGGTGGAGGGTGGCGACCGCGTCCTCGGCGGCCGGGGTCACGTTCGGGGGCAGCGCCGGCAGCGGCCACACCCCGTCCGCCCGCAGCGCCACCGGCGAGCCGTCCAGGACCGCCCGGGACACCGCCGCCACCGCGCCCTCCACCGGCAGGCCCAGCGTGTCCAGGCCCGGGACGCCCACCGCGTCCGTCGCCGTGGTCACCACCGGCGTACAGCCGAGGACTTCGGCCACCTCGGCGGCCAGCGCGTTGGCGCCGCCCCCGTGGCCCCCGAGCAGCGAGACGGCGAAGCGCCCGCCCTCGTCCACGCAGACCACACCCGGGTCGGACGCCTTGTCCGCGAGGAGCGGCGCGAGCAGCCGGACCGTGGCGCCCGTGGCGAGGAAGCACACCAGCGCGTCGCACTCCGCGAAGGCCCGCTCCACGGCCTCCCGCACGGGTCCTTCGTACACCCGGACCCGGCCGGGCCAGGCCGCGGCCAGCCGGTCGCGGGCTACGGCGCCCGCCGCCGTGGCGGAGATCAGGCCGATCACTGAACAGCTCCTTCGACAACCGATACAGGTGCGGGGCGGTCGCCCCACAGCAGGAAGACGGGGTTGGTGGCGGCGAGCCGGGTCACGTCCCCGGGCAGCGGCGCGAGCCGCGACGACTGCAACAGGACGCCGTCGGTCTCCAGACCGGCCCCGGCCAGCGCCGCCCGCACCGCCGGAACGCGGTCCAGCGCGGCCAGCGCCACCACGACCGAGCGCCGGGCCCGCCGGGCGCACGCGGTCACGATCGCGGGCAGCTCGCGGCCGCCCCCGCCGATGAACACCGCGTCCGGATCCGCGAGATCCGACAGGACCGTGGGCGCCGCGCCGTGCACCACCCGTACGTCCACACCGTGCGCCGCCGCGTTGGCCCGGACGTGCTCGCAGCCCTCGGCGGTCTTCTCGACCGCGACCGCCGCCGCCCCGAACCGGGCGCACTCCACGGCCACCGAGCCCGACCCGGCCCCTATGTCCCAGACCAGATCGCCGAGGCGCGGCCCGAGCCGGGCCAGCGCAAGCGCCCGCACCTCGGCCTTGGTGATCATCGAGTCGCGATGGGCGAACGCGCTCTCGTCCAGCGCCCAGCGGTCGGGCGTGGCCCGGCCGCCCGCGACCGTGCGTACCGGCGAGAGCGCCTTCTCCTCGTCCAGACAGACGATCACGCTGACCGCGTCCCACTCCCGGGCGGCGGCCTCGGCCGGGCTCACCCGCACCAGCCGCTCCCGCTCCGGGTCGCCGAGCGCCGACGCCACCACCAGGAGCCGCTCGGGCGCCCGGCGGGCGAGCTCGGCGCCCAGCTCGGCGGGCCCGGCACCGGGCCCGGTCAGCACGGCGGTCTTGGGGTGCGCCCGGCACACGTTGGCGGCCGTCCGCAGGTCCCGCCCGTGCGCGCTGACCACCAGCGCGTCGTCCCAGGGCAGCCCCAGCCGGGCGAAGGCGACCGCCACCGACGCGGTCCCCGGCCGTACGTCCAGCTCCTGCGGCCCGAACCGCTCGGCCAGCGCCCGTACGATCCCGAAGAACCCGGGATCCCCGGAGGCCAGCACCACGGCCCGGCCACCGCGCTCGTGGTGCTCGGCGACGGCGTCTAGGGCGGGCGCCAGCGGGCCGAGCACCACCTGCTTGGCCTGCGGCGGGAGTTCGGCCGCGGCTTCGGCCGCCGCCAGATGGCGGGCGGCGCCGGTGACCAGCGTGGCCTCGGCCAGCGCCGCCAGGGCGTCCGGTGCCAGCGGCGCCCCCGTCCCCGTACCGATGACGGTGATCATGACGGGGTGCGCTCCGCCTTCTCGGCCTTCAGCGCGCGGCGGGCCGCCGGGTCCGCCCGGCGGAAGCCGTGGAAGTGACCCGGGTGGTAGAGGTGCGAGCGGGTGCCGGAGGCCGAGAGGGCCGGGCCGACCAGGAAGAGCGTGTGCTTCCAGAGCTTGTGCTCCTTGACCGTCTCCTCCAGCGTCTCGATCGTGCAGCGCAGCACCAGCTCCTCGGGCCAGGTCGCCTGGTACGCGATGACGACCGGGGTCGAGGTCGGGTAGCCGCCCTCCAGCAGCTCCTCCACCAGCTGGCCCGAGCGGGCGGCGGACAGGAAGACCGCCATCGTGGTGCCGTGCCGGGCGAACTCGCGGACCTCCTCGCCGGGCGGCATCGGCGTCTTGCCGCCGCCCAGGCGCGTGAGGATGACGGACTGGGCTATCTCCGGGATGGTCAGCTCGCGCTGGGCGATCGCGGCGACCGCCGAGAACGACGAGACACCCGGGATGACCTCGACCTCCAGGCCGAGCCCCGCCACCCGGTCGAGCTGCTCCTGGGTGCCGCCCCACAGCGCCGGGTCGCCGGAGTGGATACGGGCGACCTTCAGCCCTTCCCGGGCGGCCCGCTCGTACACCCCGACGACCTCCTCCAGGGACATCGCCGCCGAGTCCAGGATCTCGGCGCCTTCGCGCGCGTGGTCCAGGACCTCGGCCTGCACCAGGCTCGCGGCCCAGATGACCACGTCGGCCTCGGCGATCGCCCGGGCGGCGCGGAACGTCAGCAGATCGGCGGCGCCGGGGCCGGCGCCGACGACGGTCAGCCTGCCGGTGGGGGCATCGGCCATGGGAGGGGTCCTCTCGTACGTCACACAGTCGGTAAAGCGAAATGCGCGGGGGTGGGTCAGTCGGTTAGCAAGGGCGCATGGCAGTGCTCGTGGCGCTCGGCGCGTTCCTGATGACACTGGTCGGCGGCTGGACGGCCCAGCGCGTCACCGACCGGCGCCATCTCGTGCTGGGTCTGGCGGGCGGGCTGATGCTCGGCGTGGTCGGACTCGACCTGCTGCCGGAGGCGATGGAGGCGGCGGGCGACGACGTCTTCGGCGTACCGGCCGCGCTGCTTCTGTTCGTCGGCGGCTTCCTCCTCGCCCACCTGGTGGAACGCGTCCTCGCGGTGCGCAGGGCGGCCCATGGGGGAGAGAAGAGAGTGCCGCAGGTGGGTCTGACGGCCGCCGCGGCGATGGTCGGCCACAGCCTGATGGACGGCATCGCGATCGGCGCGGCCTTCCAGGTGGGCGGCGGCATGGGCGCGGCCGTGGCGGTCGCCGTGATCACGCACGACTTCGCCGACGGCTTCAACACCTACACGATCACCAGCCTGTACGGGAACGAGAAGCGCAAGGCCGTCGCCATGCTGATCGCGGACGCGCTCGCCCCGATGGTCGGCGCCGCCTCGACGCTGCTGTTCACTCTTCCGGCCGAGTTGCTCGGAAGCTATCTGGGCTTCTTCGGCGGGGTGCTGCTCTATCTGGCCGCCGCCGAGATCCTGCCCGAGGCCCACCACGACCACCCGGCGCTCTCGACGCTGCTGTTCACGGTCGGCGGGGTGGCCTTCATCTGGCTGGTGGTGGGGCTCGCGGGGTGAGCCCACCGCGTACGGAGCCCTGGGCGCTGTCACAGCTTGCCGCCGCGCCCGCCCTCGCGCCGCGCGGGCGCGATGAGCGTCGAGAGGTAGGGCAGCGTGCCGCCGTCGAGCTCCGCGGCCGGGCGGATGAACTCCTCGTCCAGGCCGAGCGCCGAGCCCCACACCGCGTCGTCGATCCGCCCGGTCGCCCGCAGCGCCGCCGCCACCTCACCGGCCTGGCGCCCGAACTTGTACGCCACCACCGTCCCCGGCCCCTCAAGCGCGTCCTTGAGCACGGTCGCCCCGGCCGTGACGGGGACGAGGGTGAGCGGCTCGGTCCCCTCCGTGAGCACGGCGCCCGAACGCGCGGCGAGGTCCTGCATCGCGGTGATCCCGGGCACGGTCACGATCTCCGTCCCCGGCACCAGCTCGGTGATGGTCTGGGCGAGATACGTGAACGTCGAATACACATTGGGGTCGCCGATGGTCGCGAAGGCCACCGAGTCGTGCGCGCGCAGCAGCTCGGCGACCGCCTCGCCCGCCGCGTCCCAGGCGGCCTCGCGCCGTCCCCGGTCGGAGCGCTCGTTGAGCGCGAAGACGACCCGGACGACCTTCTCCCGGTCCGCGTAGTGCAGGACGGTCGCCTCGGCGCGGCCGGGCTCGCCGCCGTCCTGCCCGTCGGCCGCGGCCATCACGGGCACCACGACGACATCGGCCTCCCGAAGGGCCCGTACGCCCTTCACGGTCACCAGCTCCGGGTCACCGGGTCCCACTCCGACTCCGACAAGCTTGCTCATGGAGTGCACCTTTCGACGAACCGACGGGCGATGGCGGGCCGGGCGGCCCAGTGCGTGTGCAGATAGCTCGCGTGCACGCCCTGCTGTACGAAACCTTCGACCCGGCGCTCCGGGTGCACCAGACCCCACGCGGGCGCGGGCCCCGCCCCCGGGTCGAGGACGGTCCGGTGGAACTCGTGTCCACGCAGCCTCGCGCCGGCGGGAGCCAGACAGCTGTCCCCGACCGCGACGGCCTCCCGGTACCCGAGCGTGAGCCGCTCCGACATCCGGGCGTCGGCGTCCAGGACCCCGCACATCGGCTGCCCGTCGAGCGACCGCGCCAGATAGAGCAGCCCGGCGCACTCGGCGGCGACGGCCGCGCCGGACCGCGCGAGCTCGCCGACGGCTTTACGCAGCGGCTCATTGGCGCTGAGCTCCGAGGCGTACACCTCGGGGAACCCGCCGCCGATCACCAACCCGGCGGTGTCGGGGGGCAGTTGCTCGTCCCTGAGCGGGTCGAACACGACGACGTCCGCCCCGGCGGCGGAGAGCAGCTCGGCGTGCTCGGCGTACGAGAAGGTGAAGGCGGGGCCGCCGGCGAGGGCGACGACGGGGTGGCCCGGGGTTCGTCTGCGGGTCGGGTGGGGGCTGGTCGCGCAGTTCCCCGCGCCCCTGAAGGCACCTCCAGCCTCTCCGGCGTGCAAGGAGCGGGGCTCGGGCACATTCAGCCCCTCCGGCGTTTGAGGAGCGGGGTCCGGGGCGGAGCCCCGAAAGTGGGGTGCAGGGGCCGCAGGCCCCGCCAGGGGGTCCGGGGGCGTAGCCCCCGGGAGACCACCTTTACCCCCACCCACCCCCGGAGGGTTGAGGGAAGGGGCGGGGTGGGGAAACATCCCCGCCGGGTCCCACGGCTCGCAGCCGAGCGTCGGCGCAGACCGGGCCAGCGCCAGCAGAGCCGCCAGGTCGCACCCCCGCCGCACCTGCTCCCCCATCGCCGCGACAGCGGCCACCGCGTCGGCCCGCCGCTCGGCGACCGGCACGAGCCCGAGGTGCCGCGACGGCGTCGACACGGGGGCGGCGCGCCGCAGGGCCCCGAGCACCGGCACCCCGGACTCGTCCAGCGCCGACCGCAGCAGCTCCTCGTGCCGCTCCGACGCCACCTTGTTGAGGATCACGCCGCCGATCCGCACCCGGGGATCCCAGGACGCGAACCCGTGCACCAGTGCCGCCACCGACCGCGACTGCGAGGACGCGTCGACGACCAGCACCACCGGCGCCCGCAGCAGCTTCGCCACCTGCGCGGTGGAGGCGAGCTCACCGAGCCCCGCCGCCCCGTCGTACAGCCCCATCACGCCCTCGACCACCGCGACGTCGCACCCCCGCGCGCCGTGCGCGAACAGGGGAGCGATCAGCTCCTCGCCGCACAGATACGCGTCGAGGTTGCGCCCGGGGCGCCCCGTGGCCAGGGCGTGGTAGCCGGGGTCGATGTAGTCGGGGCCGACCTTGTGCGGGGACACGGTCAGCCCGGTCGCGGCGAGCGCGGCCATCAGGCCCGTCGCGACCGTGGTCTTCCCGCTGCCCGACGAGGGGGCCGCGATGACGAGACGTGCTACCACTCGATGCCCCGCTGCCCCTTCTGACCGGCGTCCATCGGGTGCTTGACCTTGGACATGTCGGTCACCAGATCCGCGAAGTCCACCAGCTTCTCCGGTGCGTTGCGCCCCGTGATCACCACGTGCTGGGTGCCCGGGCGGTCCCGCAGCACCGCGATGACCTCGTCCGTGTCCACCCATCCCCAGTGCATGGGGTACGCGAACTCGTCGAGCACGTACAGCTTGTACGTCTCGGCCGCCAGATCCCGCTTGACCTGCTCCCAGCCCTCGCGAGCCTTGTCCTCGTTATCCAGCTGCTCGTCGCGCTGGACCCACGACCACCCCTCGCCCATCTTGTGCCAGTCGACGCTCCCACCCTCGCCGGAGGCGCCCAGCACCTTCAGTGCGTTCTCCTCGCCGACCTTCCACTTCGCCGACTTGACGAACTGGAACACCCCGATCGGCCAGCCCTGGTTCCAGGCCCGCAGCGCGAGCCCGAACGCGGCCGTCGACTTGCCCTTGCCGATGCCCGTGTGCACCACGACCAGCGGCCGGTTACGCCTCTGACGGGTCGTCAGTCCGTCCTCGGGCACCACGCTCGGCTGTCCCTGCGGCATCAGGCGGCCCTCCTCGAAGTCCCTTGAACGTCCTTGACCAGACCGGCGATCGAGTCGGCCCGCAGCTCGTCGAGCGTCACCGCCGGGCCGCCCAGCTCCCGCGCCAGCTCGGCCGCGAGCCCGAGGCGCACCGCGCCCGCCTCGCAGTCCACGACCACCGAAGCGACCCCTTCGGCGGCGAACAGCCGGGCCGACCGGCCCGCGAGCGCCACCGGGTCCACGCCACCGGTGGCCCGTCCGTCCGTCACCACCACGAGCAGCGGCCGCCGCGACGGATCCCGCATCCGCTCCACGCGCAGCACGTCGTGCGCCTTGAGCAGCCCGGCCGCGAGCGGGGTGCGCCCGCCCGTCGGCAGCGTCTCCAGGCGGACCGCCGCCGCGTCCACCGACGACGTCGGCGGCAGGGCCACCTCCGCGTCCTTGCCCCGGAAGGTGACCAGACCGACCTTGTCCCGCCGCTGATACGCGTCGAGCAGCAGCGAGAGCACCGCGCCCTTGACCGCGCCCATCCGCTGCCGGGCCGCCATCGAGCCGGAGGCGTCGACGACGAAGAGCACCAGGTTGCCCTCGCGGCCCTCCCGGGTCGCCTGGCGCAGATCGTCGCGCCGGACGACCAGGCCGCGCCCCGAGCGCCCGCGCGCCCGCTGGTGCGGCGCGGCCGCCTGGACGGTCGCCGCCAAGTGCAGCTTGGTGAGGGCGCCTTGGGGGCGGCGGGCCCCGGTCGTGCGCCCGTGCGCCGTGCGGGCCCGCGAGCGGCGCCCGGCCGCGCCCTCGCCGAGCCCCGGCACGCTCAGCATCTTCGTACGGAACGGCTCGCCCGCCCGTACGGCCTGCTGCTCTCCCGCGCCGGACGTCTGCGGCTCGCCGCCCTCGCCCGCCTCGGGGCGCGCGGGGGTGTCCCCGGCGCCCGCGTCCGGCGTCGGGCCGCCGTCCTGCGGAGGCTGCCCGCCCCCGCCGCCCGGCCCGTCCGGATCCGGGTCGTCGTCCTCGCCCTGGTCGCCGAACTCCTGGAGGGTGTCGTCGAGCTTGTCCTCGTCGAGGCCCGGGGCGTCGAACGGGTTGCGCCGGCGCCGGTGGGGCAGCGCGAGGAGTGCCGCCTGCCGGACGTCCTCGGCGAGCACGTCCGTACGCCCCGCCCAGGCGGCCAGCGCCGTGGCGGTACGCGCCATCACGATGTCGGCCCGCATGCCGTCGACCTCGAAGGCCGCGCAGGTCGCGGCGATCTGCCGGAGCGCGGCGTCGCCGAGGCGCACCTCGGGCAGCAGCGCACGCGCCGCGACGATCCGCGCCCGTACGGAGCTCTCCTCGTCGTCCCAGCGCGCGGCGAACGCGGCGGGCGCGTCGTCGTAGGCGAGCCTGCGGCGGACCACCTCGACGCGCTGGTCCGGCTCCCGGGACGCCTTCACCTCGACGGTCAGCCCGAACCGGTCCAGCAACTGCGGCCGCAGCTCCCCCTCTTCGGGGTTCATGGTCCCCACCAGCAGGAAGCGCGCGGCGTGCCGTACGGAGACGCCTTCGCGCTCCACGTACGAGGCGCCCATGGCGGCGGCGTCGAGCAGCAGGTCGACCAGGTGGTCGTGGAGGAGGTTGACCTCGTCGACGTACAGGATCCCGCGGTGGGCGTGGGCAAGCAGACCGGGCTCGAAGGCCTTCACGCCCTCGGCGAGCGCCCGCTCGATGTCGAGCGCGCCCACGAGGCGGTCCTCGGACGCGCCGACCGGCAGCTCCACCATCCGCGCGGCCCGGGCCGCCCCGGTCCCGGCCTCGTGCGGCCCGTCGGGGCATGCCGGATCGGGCGCCGTCGGCTCACAGGAGAACCGGCATCCCGCTATCACGTCGACCTCGGGCAGCAGCGCCGAGAGCGCCCGCACGGCGGTCGACTTGGCGGTGCCCTTCTCGCCCCGGACGAGGACGCCGCCGACCGCGGGGCTGACCGCGTTCAGCAGGAGGGCCAGGCGCAGATCGTCCTGACCGACGATCGCGGTGAACGGATAAGGCGTGCTCATGCGTCGTCACCCTCCAGGTCGCCCTCAAGCTGCAGATAGGTCGCGCGGAGCTGCTCCAGCGTCTCCGCGTCCGGTTCGGCCCACAGGCCGCGGTCGGCCGCTTCCAGCAGCCGTTCCGTGATGCCGCGCAGCGCCCAGGGGTTGGACTTCTTCATGAAGTCCCGGTTCGTCTCGTCGAACACGTACTCCGCGCTGAGCTTCTCGTACATCCAGTCGTCGACCACGCCCGCCGTCGCGTCGTAGCCGAAGAGGTAGTCGACGGTCGCCGCCATCTCGAAGGCACCCTTGTAGCCGTGCCGCCGCATCGCCGCCATCCAGCGCGGGTTGACCACGCGCGCGCGGAAGACGCGGTGGGTCTCTTCGCCCAGGGTGCGGGTCTTGACCTGGTCCGGGGTGGCCGAGTCGCCCACGTACGCCTCGGGGGACTCGCCCGTCAGATGGCGGACCATGGCGACCATGCCGCCGTGGTACTGGAAGTAGTCGTCGGCGTCGACCAGGTCGTGCTCGCGGGTGTCGACGTTCTTCGCGGCCACCGCGATCCGGCGGAACGCCGTCTCCATGTCGCCCCGTGCCGCGCGCCCGTCGAGCCCGCGCCCGTACGCATAGCCGCCCCACACCGCGTAGACCTCGGCCAGGTCCGCGTCCGAGCGCCAGTTGCGCGCGTCGATCAGCGGCAGCAGGCCCGCCCCGTACGCCCCCGGCTTGGAGCCGAAGATACGGGCCGTGGCGCGGCGGCGGTCGCCGTGCTCGGCGGTGTCCTCGTCGGCGTGCGCCCGTACATAGTTGGAGTCGGCCGGCTCGTCCAGCTCCGCCACCGTCCGCACCGCGTCGTCGATCAGGCCGACCACGTGCGGGAACGCGTCCCGGAAGAAGCCGGAGATGCGGACGGTCACATCGATGCGGGGGCGGCCCAGCTCCGCGGCCGGGACCACCTCGAAGCCGGTGACGCGCCGCGACGCGTCGTCCCACACCGGGCGGCAGCCGAGCAGCGCCAGGATCTCGGCGATGTCGTCGCCCTGGGTGCGCATCGCGGAGGTGCCCCAGACCGTGAGGCCCACGGACTTGGGGTACTCGCCGTTGTCCGCGAGGTAGCGCTGCAGCAGCGAGTCCGCCAGCGACTGGCCGACCTCCCAACTCAGCCTGGACGGGATGGCCTTGGGGTCGACGGAGTAGAAGTTGCGGCCGGTCGGCAGGACGTTGACCAGGCCCCGGGTGGGGGAGCCGGACGGGCCCGCCGGGACGTAGCCGCCGTCGAGCGCCCGCAGGATGTGGGTGATCTCGTCCGTCGTACGCGCCAGGCGCGGCACCACTTCGCGGCAGGCGAAGTCGAGGACCGCGATGGCCGGGGCGAGTTCGGTGCGCAGGACCTCGGCCACCAGCGGGCCGCACGCGGCCGCGTCCCAGCCGCGCTCCTCCATGCCCTCCGCCAGGCGGCGGCACAGCTGCTCCAGGAGGTCGATGGTGTCGGCCGCCGTACGGGCAGGGCCCTCGACCAAGTCCGTGAGCTCCACCGGCACCTTCACCGGTGTGCCCGGCTCGGCGAGCAGTTCCTTCTCCACGAGGCCGAAGTGCTCGGCCAGCGAGGCGCGCAGACCGGGCAGCGCGTTGGCCTGGCCGCCCCACACCTGGGAGGCGCGCAGCACCGCGAGCACCAGGTTGACCCGGGGCTCGGCCTCGGGGCCGCCGCCGAGGATGTGGAGGCCGTCGCGGATCTGGACGTCCTTGATCTCGCAGAGATAGCCGTCGATGTGCATGACGAACTCGTCGAAGTCGCCGTCGTCCGGCTGCTCGGCGATGTGCAGGTCGTGGTGGAGCTCGGCGGCCTTCACCAGCGTCCAGATCTGGGCCCGCACGGCCGGGGCCTTCGTCGGGTCGAGGTCGCTCACCAGCGCGTACTCGTCGAGGAGTTGCTCCAGCTTGGCCAGGTCGCCGTACGTGTCGGCGCGGGCCATCGGCGGGACCAGGTGGTCCACGACCGTGGCGTGGCCGCGCCGCTTGGCCTGGGTGCCCTCGCCCGGGTCGTTGACGATGAACGGGTAGACCAGCGGCAGCTCGCCCAGGACCGCGTCCGGGCCGCAGCCGGAGGACAGGCCGAGGCCCTTGCCGGGCAGCCACTCCATGGTGCCGTGCTTGCCCATGTGGACGATCGCGTCGGCGCCGAAACTGTTCTCCAGCCAGCGGTAGGCGGCCATGTAGTGGTGCGACGGAGGCATGTCGGGGTCGTGGTAGATCGCGATGGGGTTCTCGCCGAAGCCGCGCGGCGGCTGGATCATCACGACGACGTTGCCGAACTGGAGGGAGGCGAGCACGATCTCGTCGCCGTCCACGTACAACTGGCCCGGGGGCTCGCCCCAGTGCTCCAGCATGCTGTCGCGCAGCTCCGGCTCCAGCTTCTCGAACCAGGCGCGGTAGTCGGCGAGCGGCACGCGCGCGGGGGCGGCCGCCAGCTGCTCCTCGGTGAGCCACTCCACGTCGTGGCCGCCCGCGTTGATCAGGCGGTGGATCAGCTCGTCGCCGTTGTCCGGGTGGCCCTCCACCACGTAACCGGCGTCGCGCAGCGCGTCCAGGACGCGCACGGCGGAGGCGGGCGTGTCCAGGCCCACCGCGTTGCCGACGCGGGAGTGCTTGGTCGGGTACGCGGTGAAGACCAGGGCCAGCTTCTTCTCCGCGTTCGGCTTGTGCTTCAGCCGGGCGTGGCGCACCGCGATTCCGGCGACCCGGGAGGCCCGCTCGGGGTCGGCGACATAGACCGGCACGTCGTCCGGGCCCTGCTCCTTGAAGGAGAAGGGGACGGTGATCAGTCGGCCGTCGAACTCGGGGATGGCGACCTGCATCGCCGCGTCCATGGGGGAGAGCGCGGCGTCCGAGGCCTCCCACGCCGCCTTGGACGAGGTGAGGCAGAGCCCTTGCAGCACCGGGACGTTCAGGTCGGCCAGGGCGCCGATGTCCCACGCCTCCTCGTCGCCGCCCGCGCTGGCCTGCGAGGCGGTGGTGCCGCCCGCCGCCAGGACGGTGGCGATCAGCGCGTCCGCCCGGCCCAGCGTCTCGTACAGCGCGGGCTCGGCGCCGCGCAGCGAACCCACGTACACCGCAAGGGCGTTGGCGCCCCGGGCCTCGATGCGGTCGCAGAGGACGTCGACGAAGGCGGTGTTGCCGGAGAGCTCGTGGGCGCGGTAGAAGAGCACGCCCACCGTGGGGCGCCCCTCCACGTACGCGCGCGTGCCGTGCACGCCCCACTCCGGCATCTTCTCCGGCTCGGCGAAGCCCACGCCGGTCAGGAGCACGGTGTCGGAGAGGAACCGGGACAGCTCCACCAGGTTGCCCGGTCCGCCCTCGACCAGATAGCGCAGGGCCTCGGCGACCACACCGGCCGGGACCGACGACTCGGCCATCAGCTCCGCGTCCGGCACGGACTCGCCGCCGAGCAGCACCGTCGGGATGCCGGACGCCTTCAGCGCCGCAAGCCCGTCCTCCCAGGCGCGCTTGCCGCCCAGCAGGCGCACGACGGCCACGGACGCGCCCTCGATCAGCGCGGGCAGCTCATCGGCCACATCGATACGGGTCGGGTTGCCGATCCGGAAGGGCGCCCCGGAGGCCCGGGCCGCCAGCAGATCCGTGTCGGCGGTCGACAACAACAGCACAGTGCTCATGCGGGTGCTCCAGGTGCGATGAAGGGAAGTCCGGCGGGCGCGCCCTGCTCGATGAGCCGCATGAGCGCGTCCGTGTCCGCGTGTTCTTCGATGAGGTCGCCGAGGCGGTCCAGCTGCTCTTCGCGCAGCGCGCCGAACGACGTGTCGGGGGCGGGCACGAAACGCCGTCCTGCGGCGCTCGCGACCAGCTCCAGGAACCGTCGCCTGAATCCGTCGCTCTCAAGTGACCCGTGCCAGTGCGTGCCCCAGACCGCCCCGACCCGGCATCCGTCCAAGAAGGCTTCCCCGCCAAGAACTTCGGCGACCCCGTGGTGGATCTCGTATCCCTCCACGTGCTCGCCCAGCGCCTCGCCGGTCGGCCGTGCAAGTGTCTTCTCGGCCGCGAACCGCACCCGTACGGGCAGCAGTCCGAGCCCCGCCACGGAACCCGCCCGTGACTCGACCTCGTCCTCGATGTGCTCTGAGAGCACCTGGTACCCGCCGCAGATCCCCAGCACCGGGCGCCCCTCGGCCGCCCTGCGCGCCAGCTCCCGCGCCAGCCCCCGTTCCCTCAGCCATTCCAACGCCCGGACCGTGCCCCGGGTTCCCGGCACGACCACCAGATCCGCGTCGGCCAGCTCCTCCGGCCGGTCCACGAACCGTACGATCACGCCCGGTTCGGCGGCGAGCGCGTCCACGTCCGTGAAGTTGGACATCAGCGGGACGGCGCAGACCGCGACCCGCAGCACGTCCTCGCCCACCGGCGGCGCCACCACGGATTCGCGCACGGCGCCGCGCAGCGACACGCGAAGGCCGTCCTCCTCGTCGATGCCGAGCCCGTGCGCGAACGGCAGGATCCCGTACGTGTGGCGCCCGGTGAGCCCGCGCAGCATGTCGATGCCGGGTTCGAGGAGCGAGACGTCGCCGCGGAACTTGTTGACGATGTACCCGGCGACCAGGGCCTGGTCCTCGGGGCTCAGCAGCGCCGTCGTACCGAAGAACGAGGCGAACACCCCGCCCCGGTCGATGTCGCCGACCACCACCACCGGCAGCTTCGCGGCGCGCGCGATGCCCATGTTGACGATGTCCGTGCGCCGCAGGTTGATCTCGGCCGGACTGCCCGCCCCCTCGCAGATCACGGCGTCATATGTGCCCCGCAGCCGCTCCAGACAGTCCACGACGGTGCCGAGAAGCGCTTCCTGGCGTCCGCCGTGGTAGCCGCTGGCGCTCAGTTCGCCCACCGGCTTGCCCATCAGTACGACCTGGCTCGACCGGTCGCTCCCCGGCTTGAGCAGCACGGGGTTCATCAGCGCGGACGGCTCGACGCGCGCCGCCTGCGCCTGCATCGCCTGCGCCCGCCCGATCTCGGCGCCCTCGCGCGTGACGAACGAGTTGAGGGACATGTTCTGTCCCTTGAACGGCGCGACCTTCACGCCCTGGCGCACCAGCCACCGGCAGATCCCCGCGGTGACGACGCTCTTCCCCGCGTCCGATGTGGTGCCCGCGACCAGCAGTCCGCCGCTCATGTACGTACCTTCCTCACCGCGATCGCCACACCCAGCGCCAGCCAGCCCACCCGGCGCGACAGCCGCACCGCCCGCTCGATGTCCGGGACCTCCACCGCCCGGCCGCCCCCGTTCAGGACGGGCCGGTGCTCGACACGGCCGCCGTACGAGAGGGTGCCGCCCAGCCGTACGCCCAGCGCGCCCGCGAACGACGCCTCGACGGGGCCGGCGTTGGGGCTCGGGTGCTTGCGGGCGTCGTCCCGCCACGCGCGCGTGGCGGAGCGCGGCGCGCCCCCGGCGGCCACCGCCAGCGCGGCGGTGAGCCGGGCGCCCGGCCAGCCCGCCACGTCGTCCAGCCGCGCCGAGGCCCAGCCGTACCGCAGATGGCGCGGCGAGCGGTGGCCGACCATCGCGTCCAGCGTGTTGACCGCGCGGAACGCGACCAGGCCCGGCACCCCCGCGAGCGCCCCCCACACCAGCGCGCCCACCACGGCGTCCGAGGTGTTCTCGGCGACGGACTCGACGACCGCGCGCGCGATGCCGGGCGCGTCAAGGGACTGCGGGTCGCGCCCGCACAGGTGCGGCAGGCGCGCGCGGGCCGCCTCGACGTCCCCGGCCTCCAGCGCCTCGCCGATCGCGCGGGCCTCCCGGCCCAGCGAAGTGCCTCCCACGACGGCCCAGGTGGCGGCGGCGGTCAGCGCGACGGACGCGGCGGGAAGCTTCCGTACCGCGCGCGTGGCGAGCAGCGCGGCGCCCGCGGCGCCTCCGGCGCACACGGCGGTGTGCAGCGCGCCCCAGCCCCGGTGGTCGCGCCACAGCGCGCGCTCCACGGCGGCCGCGGCACGGCCGAACGCGGCGACCGGGTGCCCGCGGCGGGGGTCGCCGAGGAGGAGGTCGCCGAGGAGACCGGCGGTGGCGCCGTACGCGAAAGTGCGATCGGCACGCATGGGATCAGCCCGCCGCAACGCCGCGAAGAGCTCTGGTACTTCCGGGGGGTGCCGACAACAGGCAGGCGCGCATGGCGGTATGTCCTCACTCAGGGTGTCCGCGCCCTGGTACGACGTCGACCGGCGGTGAGAGTTCCTGGCTCACGGGGATGATTCCCCGATGACAGTGGCGGGACCGCGCCGGATTCGCACCGGCTTCCTCTTCTGCCGCCGTAAATGGCTCGGGCAGTCCACCACGCCCGGGAACGCCCGTCAACTCGCTGCTGACCTGCGACGGGAGAGTGTGTTGGGGCACACAGAGAACCGCCCTCCGGCCGGGCCGGAGGGCGGTTCAGAGGTGTGTGCGGCGCTGCTCGCCGGGCTACTTGCCGACGATCAGGTTGATGCCGTACGCGACGGCCGCCGCGCAGAGCGCGAAGCAGAGGTAGGCGGTGGTGCGGGCCACGGCGACGTTGCCCTTGCCGGCCGCGGCCGACTGCTGCTTGCTGAGGCCGACGATCCCGACGGTGAACAGGCCCACCAGGCCGACGGTGACGATGAGGCTGACACCGAAGACGGTGCCGAGAGCTGCCCAGTCGATGTGCATGACGATTCCTTTGGGGTGCGCGGCCGGGTCGGCCCGTTAGACGACAGCCGGGCGGGCCGGGTCGACGGGGGCCACCGGGGCCGGGGCCGGGATGGTGGCCGTCAGATCGGCGGCCACGGCGGCGGCGGTGGGCGGCGGGGTGACGGCGGCGATCGCGGTGGTCACGACGCCCGCGGGCTCGGCCGGGGACTCGGCCGGGGTGGCGGTGGCAATGACGTCGTTGTGGTCGACCGGCTCGCGGCGCGACAGCTTCCAGATGAAGCCGGAACCCGCGATCAGCAGGATCGCCACGAGGACGATGCCCCAGGTGCCCTGGCCGGTCAGGAACTCGGCGCCGGCGCCGACCAGACCCGCGGCGGGCAGGGTCAGGCCCCACGCGATGAACATGCGGGTCGCGGTGGACCAGCGGACCACACCGCCCTTGCGGCCGAGGCCGGCGCCCATGACGGAGCCGGAGCAGACCTGGGTGGTGGAGAGCGAGAAGCCGATGTGCGAGGAGGCCAGGATGACGGTCGCGGCACCGGACTGGGCGGCGAAGCCCTGCGGCGGCGCCAGCTCGGTCAGGCCCTTGCCCATGGTGCGGATGATGCGCCAGCCGCCGAGGTAGGTGCCCATGGCGATGGCCATGCCGGCCGAGACGATGACCCACAGCGGGGGGTTGGCGCCCGGGTGCAGCACACCGCCGGCGACCAGGGCGAGCGTGATGATGCCCATGGTCTTCTGCGCGTCGTTGGTGCCGTGGGCGAGCGAGACGAGACCGGCGGAGGCGATCTGACCGGCCCGGTAGCCCTTGGCGGTGGCCTTCTCGTCCGTATTCCGGTTGATCCGGTACGTCAGACGCGTGGCCAGCATCGAGGCGACGCCCGCGACGATCGGGGCGGCGACGGCGGGGAGCAGCACCTTGGTGACGACGGTCGAGCCGTTCACCGAGGACCAGCCGGCCGACATCACGGCCGCGCCGATCAGACCGCCGAACAGGGCGTGGGACGAGCTGGACGGCAGGCCGAGCAGCCAGGTCACCAGGTTCCAGAGGATCGCGCCGACGAGCGCCGCGAAGATCACCTCTGTTCTGATGCCCTTTTCGTTGATGATCCCGCCGGAGATCGTCTTGGCGACCTCCACTGACAGGAACGCGCCGACCAGGTTGAGCGCGGCGGACATGGCGACCGCGGCTTTGGGCTTCAGGGCGCCGGTCGAGATGGTCGTGGCCATCGCGTTGGCGGTGTCATGGAAACCGTTCGTGAAATCGAACACTAGAGCTGTCACGACCACAATGGCGAGCAGCAGCGTGATGTGTTCCATTTACCCAGTCAATCGTTCGACGTCAGTGGCTGGACGAACGTAAGTAACCTGGATGAACGGAAGGTGAACTGGGTCGGGCTTCACGGTGTATCTGACCGGTTTTTGGCGTGGTTTTTGACATGGGCAGCCCCTGACAAACCCCGCGAACCGGCCATAGGTCCTATTGAAGAGATTCTGGTCACTCTGCTACCCCCGGCTCGGAGCCTGCGAGGATCGCCCCCATGGGAGAGCCGAACGACTCCGGAGCGACCGCCGCGGCCTGGGCCGAACTGACCGCCACCGCGCGCCGCACCGCCGAGGAAGGCCTGGTCGTGGGCACCTCGGGCAACGTCTCCGTACGCGTCGGGGAGCTGGTCCTGGTCACCCCCACCGGGGTCCCCTACGACCGCCTCGGCCCGGACGACACCGTCGCTGTCGACCTCACCGGCCGCCAGGTGACCGGCACACTGCGGCCCACCAGCGAGCTGCCGATGCACCTGGCCGTATACCGGCACACCGACGCCCTGGCCGTCGTCCACACCCACGCCGTGCACGCCACGGCCGTCTCCACCCTGGTCACCGAGCTCCCGCCGGTCCACTACATGACCGCCACGCTCGGTGGTCCGGTCCAGGTCGCGCCCTACGCGTTGTACGGGACCGAGGAACTGGCGCGGAACATGCTGCGCGCCCTCGAAGGCCGCACCGGCTGTCTCCTCCAGAACCACGGGACGATCACCTACGGAACCACTCTTTCCCAGGCATACGACCGCACCGCCCAGCTGGAGTGGATGTGCCGCCTCTGGCTCGCCGCCTCCTCCGTCCCCGGCCGCACCCCCTCCCTGCTCTCCGGCGCCGACCTCGACCGGGCCGCCGAACAGTTCCGGGGGTACGGACAGGGGGACGCCCCCGGCCCGGCCGTGCTCCGGTAGGCCCCCGCCCACTGGCCGTGCGGCCGCGCACTGCCGACACTGGAACGGTGCGCCCGGCTACAGCGACGGCAGCGGCCGTCACCACACTCATCGGCGTCGGCGCGGCAGCGGTGGCCGCCGGACGGTACGCGAGCGACGCGGCCCTCAAGGCGCCGCCAGGCCGCCCGCTGCCCACCGACCCCGAGCTCACCGTGCACGCCACCGGGCCCGGGCGGATCGCCCTGACCCGGTGCCTGGCCTCGCTGCGCCCCGGGACGTACGGGATCGAGGGTCCCGGCATCCGCGCGGTGGTCGGCGAGGTCGTCGACGTGCCGCATCCGGCGGACACCGTGGTGCGCCGCCTGGAGCGGGTCACCCGGGGCACCCCGCAGCCGGGGGACCGGGTCCGGCTCACCCCACAGCTCCACCACGGCACCCCGAAGGAGGCGCTCGGCCTCGACTACCAGGACGTCGAGATCCCCGCCGAGCTCGGTGTGCTGCCCGCCTGGCTGGTGCAGGGCGTACGGAACACCTGGGTGATCACCGTGCACGGCCTGGGCACCACCCGCGAACACCCGCTCAACGTCATCGGGTTCCTGCACCGCCATCGGCTGCCGGTGCTCGACCTCGCCTACCGGGGCGACGAGGGCGCCCCCCGGTCCCCGGACGGCCTCGGCCACCTCGGCGACTCGGAGTGGCGCGACCTGGACGCCGCCATCCGCTACGCCGTGCGCTCCGGCGCCGAGCGCGTCATCCTGCACGGCTGGTCCACCGGCGCCACCATGGCGCTGCACGCCGCCGCGAGCTCCGGGATGCGCGAGCACATCCGGGGCGTCGTCCTCGACTCGCCGGTGCTCGACTGGGAGGGCACGCTGCGCGCCCTCGCCCTCGCCCACGGCGCCCCCAGCGCGCTGCTTCCGCTCGCCGTCCGGGCCGCGCAAGGCCGCACCGGTCCGCACGGCGACCATCTGCGCGAGGCGGCCGACCCGGCCGCCCTGCGCGTCCCGGCGCTGGTCTTCCACGGCCCCGACGACACCCTGGCCTCCTGGCACCTCACCCGTGAACTCGCGGCCCGCCGCCCCGATCTGGTGACCCTTCACACAGTCCAGCACGCCCCGCACGCCTCGATGTGGAACGCGGACCCCGCCCGCTACGAGGAGGCACTGCGGCGCTTCCTGACCCCGCTCATGTGACGCGCGGGGCCGGATCCCCCGAAGCGGCGCACGGGGGGCGCGCCGCACCGCCCCGACGATCAGGGCGCCCATTCCGTTTCTGCAATCGGCCCGTCAACGGACCGCGCCACCCCAGAGGACAGCCCCGGAGCCCGGCCGCGCCCGGCCCGTGCGGGAGCCGGACTTCCCCCATTCCGTTTGGGCTTTCTGCCTGTCAACGGGAAGACTGCATCCGTGACGTCCCGGAAGCCTGAAGAGAAGTTGCCGCGAGACTCCAGACTGCGGCTTGTCCGCGCACCGCACGCGAAGGATGCCCGACCCCTCGCCAGCGCACGCCGGGCCGTGAGCGACCGCCGCTCCCCGGCGGGCTCCCGGCCGCCCGAGGGCACCCCGGCCGCCGCCGAACTGGCCCGCCAGGCCAGAGCGGTCCTCGCCGACGCCGTACGCGTCGCCCGCTGGGCCGAGGCCGAGCGCGCCCGGGGCAGCGCGCCCCGCCCCGCCCCGACGGGCACCCTGTCCGGCGCCGCCGCCGAACTGGCCGCCGCCACCCTGCGGCTGACGCCCGCCCAGGTGCGGGCCGGCTGGGACCGGGCCCGGCTCGCCGGACTCGTCGAGCTGCACGGCGGCACCGCGCGCCCCGGCTGGCGGCTGCGCGCCTGGGACCGCGACGACGCCGCGGTGCTGCGCGGCTGGGTCGCCCTCTTCGACGCCTGGTCGATCGTCCACCCCGCCCCGGCCGCCATCGCGCCCGCCGCCGTGGCCGAGGTCGTCGAAGCCGTCCCCCAGGTGCTCTCCCTCCTCCAGCTCTCGGCCGGTCCCGTCCTCGTACCCGCCCTGCTCGATCTGCTCGGCCAGCGCGTCGACGAACTGCGCGACGAGCGCTGCGAAGTCCCATACGGCACCGACGCGGACGGCACCGGCGGCGACCGCCCCGCCTCCCTTGCCTTCCTCTCCCTCCTCCTGGACTGGGTGCTCGCCGGGCTCGCCGCCGTCGGCGCGCTCACCCTCGGCGAGGGCTCGGCCACCCTCACCCCGCTGGGCAGCTGGGCGGTGTGGGTCAAGCTGGAGCAGATCTGCGTCGCCGCGCAGAGCCCGGCCGGCAACATCGAGCAGTCCGCCGAGGACATGCTGCGCGGCTGCGCCCGGCTCACCCCCGGCCCGGCCCGCGCCGAGTACCGCGCCTGGCTCGCCGCCCGGCCCGTCGGCAGCGCGGTGACCGAACTGCTCGACGCGGCCCGGGGCGAGGACGCCCTGGTGCGCGGGCTCGCCTTCGAGGCGCTCCGGGTCGTCGGCGCTCCCGCCGAGCCCGAGGTGCGCGCCGCCACCGACGAGATCTTCCTGCGCCCCTACGCCCTGCTCTGGCTCGCCGAGCACGAGGGGAGCGACCCCGAGGACGTCACCGCCGTCCTGACCCGCGAGGAGTCCACCTGGCTCTGGGTCGACACCGCCGCGGCCGTCGCCGACCACGGCGAGGTCGAGCTGATGGTGCGCCACCTCGACTCGGCCGTGCAGGGCACCGTGCCCGCCCTGCTCGACGAGGTCAGGGCCGTCGGCCACCCCCGTACCGTCCAGGTCCTGGTCGCCCTCGCCGCCGCCCATCCGGACCCGGCCCTGGCCAAGGCCGTGCGCCGCGCGGCCTTCCAGGTCCACACCGGCGGCGTGTAGCCGGGGTCAGCCCGCCGCGCCGGGGGCGTACGTACCGAAGCTCCACACGTTGCCCTCGGCGTCGCGCGCCATGTAGTCCCGTGAGCCGTAGTCCTGGTCGGTGGGCTCCATCAGGATCTCCACGCCGTGCTCCACCGCCCGTTTGTGGTGCGCGTCCACGTCGTCCACCACCACGTAGACACCGACCGGGCCCGCGTCGCGCATGGCGTCCGCGAAGAGGCCGCCCCGGCCCTTCGAGCCGAGCATCACCACCCCGGTGCCGCTGGCGAGTTCGGCGTGCAGCACCAAGCCGTCCGCGTCCTCGTAGACACTCGTCTCCGTGAACCCGAAGGCGTCCTTCAACAGATTGATCGCGGCCTTCGCGTCCGCGTACAGAATCGTCGGATACACACTCATCACGAACTCCCGTCCCACTCGTCGGCCTGCCTCGATGTGACCTGGATCTCAGTCTGGCACCCGGCACTGACAACGCCCCTCGGACCGGCGGCAGGCCGTGTGCGGGCGGCCCGCCGGCTCAGCGCGCGAACGTGTCGCAGCGGCCCATGTCGCCCGTGCCGAAGCCGGTGGAGAACCACTGCCGGCGCTGCTGGGCCGAGCCGTGCGTCCAGGACTCCGGGGTGACGCGGCCCTGGAACTTCTCCTGGATCCGGTCGTCACCCACGGCCGCCGCCGCGTCCAGGCCGTCCTCGATGTCCTGGTCGGTCAGCCGGGTCAGCAGCGGCCTGCCGGTCCTGGGGTCCGGGGTCGTCGTGGCGTGGTGCGCCCACACCCCGGCGTAGCAGTCGGCCTGGAGCTCGACCTTCACGGCGTTGCTGTTCGCGCCCTGCTGTCCGTCCTGCGACCGGGCGAGGGTGCCCATCAGGTTCTGGACGTGGTGCCCGTACTCGTGCGCCACCACGTACGCCTGGGCGAAAGGCCCGCCGGTGGAGCCGAACTTGGTCCGCAGGTCGTCGAAGAACCCGAGGTCCAGATAGACCTGCCGGTCGCCCGGGCAGTAGAACGGCCCGACCGCCGAGGTCGCCGTCCCGCACGCGGTCGTGACCCGGCCGGTGAAGAAGACGGTCTGCGCGGGCGTGTAGCGGCCGCCCCGGCGCGGGAACTCCTGCGACCAGTAGTCCTGCACGCTGTTGACCACCGCGAGGATCCGGCAGTCCTCCTTGGTGTTGGCGTCGCGCCCCTTGCGGCAGCTCTCCCGCACCTGCCCCTGGGACGACACCGAGGTCGCCGGGGTGGAGTCGCCGGAGGAGAGGCCCAGCTCTTCGGGGCCGACCCCGAACAGCAGGCCGAGCACGAGCGCGACGAGTCCGACGATGCCGCCGCCGATGGTCGCCCTGCCGCCGGGAACCCGACTGCCCCGCACGTCCTTGACCTCGGACGCGTCCAGATCGGCGTCGTCGTCGAACTGCACGGGCCCACCACCCTCCGTCACCCGATATCACCCCGAGTATCAAACAGTTCATTGCGTTGCGCCCCTTTTGACACGGTGGCCGATACGCTCGGCGCCTCATGGACCGGAACCGTCTCGCGCTGGCCGCCGTCGCCGCCGTACTGGCCCTTCCCCTGGTCACCGAGGCACAGCACGCCCGCCCCGCCCCCTACGGCGACCGCCTCACCGTGCTGCCCGCCGCCGCGCCGGCCCGCCCGGCGGTACGGGTGCGGGGCGCGGCCGTCGAGGCGTACGACCCGAGGAGCGGGGCGCGCAGCTGGACGTACCGCCGCGAGGGGCGCCGTCCGCTCGCGGTGCGCACCGCGCCGGGGCACGCCTTCGCGCTGTGGAGCGACGGCATGGTCACCGACACCGCGCGCGTGCTCTCGGTCGACGCGGTCCGCTGGCACCGGGCCGTCCCGGGCCTCGCGGGCTGGCTCGCCGGGCGCCCCGGCCGGGCCGCGGGCGTGCTCCAGCAGCTGGCTCCGGGCGCCCGGGGCGGCGGGATGCTCGCCGTCGTCACCCCCGAGCGCATCGCCGCGTACCGCACCGCCGACGGGGATCTGCGCTGGATGCTGCCCGCCCGGCGGGAGTGCGCCTTCGACCCGGGCCGCATCGCGCGCGTGGCGGGCGTTCTGCTCGTCGCCCAGCCCTGCCGCGACCGGGACGTGTGGACCCAGGAGGTGGTGGCGGTGGACACCCTCGGGCGCATCGCCCCCGGCCGCACCCCGCTGGGCAACGAGCTCCCCGCGCGCGTGGGCGCCGCCCGGGGCGTGTGAGGCCGCCCGGCGGACCGGTGCCCGGGCCGCCCCACGGGGGTCGTCACCGCGCCCGGGTGATCACCTTTCGTAAGAGATCACCGCACGTAAAAGCAGTTGCACACCACCGCTAGAATTGGCCCATGGCAATTCTCCTTGTGCATTAGACGGCGTCGACGCTCCCTCGACCCCCGTCCGTCCCGCCGTCCATACCGCCCTGGAGTATTTCCGTGATCACCGCCACCGGCATCGAGCTGCGCGCCGGCGCCCGCATCCTCATCGAGAACGCGTCCTTCCGAGTCGCCAAGGGCGACCGCATCGGTCTCGTCGGCCGTAACGGAGCCGGCAAGACCACCCTCACCAAGTGCCTGGCCGGCGAGGGAACCCCGGCCGGCGGCACCATCACCCGCTCCGGCGAGGTCGGCTATCTGCCGCAGGACCCCCGGACCGGCGACCTCGACGTCCTCGCGCGCGACCGCGTGCTCTCCGCACGCGGCCTCGACGAGGTGCTGCGCAAGATGCGCGAGAACGAGGAGCGCATGGCGAACGGCAAGGGCGCCACGCGCGAGAAGGCGATGAAGAAGTACGAGCGCCTGGAGACCGAGTTCCTCACCAGGGGCGGGTACGCCGCCGAGGCCGAGGCCGCCACCATCGCGGCCGCGCTCGGGCTGCCCGACCGGGTGCTCGGCCAGCCGCTGCACACCCTCTCCGGTGGTCAGCGCCGCCGTGTCGAGCTCGCCCGGATCCTGTTCTCGGACGCCGACACCCTGCTCCTCGACGAGCCGACCAACCACCTCGACGCCGACTCGATCGTCTGGCTGCGCGACTACCTCAAGACGTACCGCGGCGGCTTCATCGTGATCTCCCACGATGTGGACCTGGTCGAGACGGTCGTCAACAAGGTGTTCTACCTGGACGCCAACCGCTCCCAGATCGACGTCTACAACATGGGCTGGAAGCTCTACCAGCAGCAGCGCGAGGCCGACGAGAAGCGCCGCAAGCGCGAGCGCCAGAACGCCGAGAAGAAGGCCGCGGCCCTCAACTCCCAGGCCGACAAGATGCGCGCCAAGGCGACCAAGACGGTGGCCGCGCAGAACATGGCCAAGCGCGCCGAGCGGCTGCTCTCCGGCCTGGACGCGGTACGGGTCTCCGACAAGGTCGCCAAGCTGCGCTTCCCGGACCCGGCGCCCTGCGGCAAGACCCCGCTGACCGCCGAGGGCCTGTCCAAGTCGTACGGCTCCCTGGAGATCTTCACCGACGTCGACCTGGCCATCGACAAGGGGTCGAGGGTGGTCATCCTCGGTCTGAACGGCGCCGGCAAGACGACCCTGCTGCGGCTGCTCGCCGGGGCCGAGAAGGCGGACACCGGCGAGGTCACCCCGGGCCACGGCCTCAAGCTCGGCTACTACGCCCAGGAGCACGAGACGCTCGATCCGGACCGCACGGTCCTGGAGAACATGCGCTCCTCCGCGCCCGACCTGGACCTGGTCGCGGTCCGCAAGACGCTGGGCTCGTTCCTGTTCTCCGGCGACGACGTGGACAAGCCGGCCGGTGTGCTCTCCGGCGGCGAGAAGACCCGGCTGGCCCTGGCCACGCTGGTGGTCTCGTCCGCCAACGTCCTGCTCCTCGACGAGCCGACCAACAACCTCGACCCGGCCAGCCGCGAGGAGATCCTGGGCGCGCTGCGTACGTACAAGGGCGCGGTCGTTCTAGTGACGCACGACGAGGGCGCGGTCGAGGCTCTACAGCCCGAGCGCATCATTCTTCTGCCCGACGGGGTCGAGGACCTGTGGGGTCCCGACTACGCGGATCTGGTCGCCCTCGCCTGACCCAGGGCGACTGATCCACTCCATATGGATCATTCGGCTTACGTGTGATCCTCAATCTGAGTGAGTGCGTCTCGTACCCCGGCGTGTCATGCACGGGATCAAGATCCGATGGGTACGGGACGGACTGATTCCGGAGTGTGACCCCGAACACACCCCTGACCAGCGCGTTCTTGCCGCGCTCGAATTCGGGGCGGTTCCGTGGCCGTGCGGAATTTGTGATTCCGGCCCCGTCTTGCGCCGCCCTGCGCCGAAACCCGGTTGCACGGACCTTGCCGAATGGGTGGCCAGGAAGCCCGGGAGGGGTGATCATGAGAAGTCCAGAGCGCACTTCCCATGAGGAGGCACGGGTGGCCGAGACTCTGAAGAAGGGCAGCCGGGTTACCGGCGCCGCGCGCGACAAGCTCGCGGCAGACCTGAAGAAAAAGTACGACTCCGGTGCGAGCATCCGGGCGTTGGCCGAAGAGACCGGCCGCTCCTACGGATTCGTCCACCGGATGCTCAGCGAGTCCGGGGTGGTACTGCGCGGACGCGGCGGAGCGACACGCGGCAAGAAGACCGCCTCGGCCTGACCGGGGCCGGGCGGAACCATGGGCTCGCCGGGTCGGGTTGCCACCCGGTCGGTCGCACGGTCGGCCGGGTAGTTACTGTGCAGTCACTTATTTGACCGCACCCGACCCGGAGGCGCCCCATGGCTTCGCCCGACCCCGTACTCGACAAGGACGGCGTCCGGCTCACCGTCGACGACGCAGTCGCCACGGTGACCCTGACCAACCCGGACAAGCGCAACGCCCAGTCTCCCGCTCTGTGGCGGGCGTTGGCTGCCGCCGGTCAGGAACTGCCCGGCACCGTCCGGGTCGTTGTGCTGCGGGGAGAGGGCAAGTCCTTCTCCGCCGGGCTCGACCGTCAGGCCTTCACTCCCGAAGGCTTCGACGGCGAGCCGTCCTTCATCGACCTCGCACGCGGCTCCGACGCGGAGCTGGACGGGGTCATCGCCGAGTACCAGGAGGCGTTCACCTGGTGGCGCCGCAACGACATCGTGTCGATCGCGGCGGTCCAGGGGCACGCGATCGGTGCGGGCTTCCAGCTCGCGCTCGCCTGTGACCTGCGCGTCGTCGCCGACGACGTGCAGTTCGCCATGCGCGAGACCAGCCTGGGCCTGGTGCCGGACCTGACGGGCACCCACCCCCTGGTGAGCCTGGTGGGCTACGCCCGCGCCCTGGAGATCTGCGCGACCGGCCGCTTCGTCGGAGCGGAGGAGTCCGAGCGGATCGGGCTCGCGAATCTCGCGGTGCCGGGGGCGGAACTGGACGCGTCCGTACGCGACTTGGCGGCGGCGCTTCTTGCTGCGCCGCGGGATGCGGTGATCGAGACGAAGGCGCTGCTGCGAGGGGCGTCGGGGCGGTCGTACGAGGAGCAGCGGGTCGCGGAGCGGGGCGCTCAGGCGCGCCGCCTGCGCGACTTGGCGGGCCTCGCGGACTGATTTCCCCGGGGCTGCGCCCCGGGCCCCGTTCGGCTGCGGGTCGTCTGTGGCTGGGCGCGCAGTTCCCCGCGCCCCTAAAGGTGCTGGAGTTACCTAAGGGGCGCGGGGAACTGCGCGACCAGCCCCCACCGAGCCCGCAGTCGACGAACCCGGCCGCCCGCCGGAGGCTCACCCCGCCCACGTCACCAGCACCGCGACCCCGCCCCCCACCACCGCCCGGACCTCCCGCACCACCTCCACCGCCCGGTGCCCCGGCGCGACCGCCACCTCCAGGCACTCCGGCGTCGCCCCCAGCGGCCCCGCCAGCTCCGACGTCAGGAACGCCACGCCGGGGACGGAGAGCGGGGGCCCGGGGTGTACCCCGGGTGGGGGATCCGGGGGAGCCGGATGCGCGGGGGCGTCCAGCAGGGACGTCACCCGGATGTCGACCCGGGACAGGCGCAGGCCCAGTCGCGCGGACGACGCCGACAGCATCGCCTCCCGCACCCCCTCCGTACGCGGACGACCGTCACCCCACACCGCCACCTCCACCACCGCCCGTACATCCCCCGGCGGCAGCCCGCTCGGCGGTGGCGGAACCGCGGGCACCCCGGCCGCCGCCGGGTCGGCGAGCGCGAGGCGCAGGGACGTGACCGCCAGGCCGGGAACCGACGCGCAGGCGGCCCGCAGCACTGCCCCCGCCGCCCGCTCCGTCACCCATGCGCCGTCCGCCGCGTCCCCGAGCGGCAGCAGCCTGCCCAGGGCCAGTCGGCGCCGTACCTCCGTGCTCCACACGTCTGGCGTCATTGCTCCAGCCTGCCGCATCCCCGGCGCGAGAAGGGGCAACCGCACTTAGTGTGGGCAGCTGAGGGGAAGGGGAAGCCGAAAGGGATGAACGCCATGAGCGACACCGTGGAACGCAGCAGCCCCGAACCGTCCGGCGCGGGCGGCAGGGACACCGCCGAGAGCGGGACCAGAAAGAGCTCCACCGCCAAGCGCGGCGGTGGCGACCCCGGCACGCGCGGCCGTACCACCATCGCCGACGGCGTGGTGGAGAAGATCGCGGGGCTCGCGGCCCGTGAGGTCGTCGGCGTCCATGCGATGGGCAGCGGTCTGTCCCGTACCTTCGGCGCGGTTCGCGACCGGGTGCCCGGTGGCAGCAAATCCGCCGTGGCGCGCGGGGTGAAGGCCGAGGTCGGCGAGGTCCAGACGGCGCTCGACCTGGAGATCGTCGTCGAATACGGCGTGTCGATCTCGGATGTGGCCCGTGCCGTACGGGAGAACGTGATCGCGGCCGTGGAGCGCATGACGGGGCTTGAGGTCGTCGAGGTCAACATCGCGGTGAGCGACGTGAAACTTCCGGATGAGGAAGAGGACGGGCCGGAGCCCCGGCTCCAGTGAGGCCCCCGATGAGGCCCCGGCCCCCGGCTGAGGAGCGACTGAGGAGCTCAGGATGAGCATGGCGGTGATCGGCATGGTGGCCGGCATGGCGCTCGGCTTCGCCGGATACTTCGGCGGTTTCGGGGCGTTCCTGCTGGTCGCGGCGCTCGGCGCGATCGGATTCGTGGTGGGCAGGTTCCTGGACGGCGATCTCGAACCCGGCGACTTCTTCCGTCCCCGGGACCGCGACCGCGGCGACCGGCGGCGGTGACGCGGGCTCATGACGGTGTCGTCGACGGCGGCGTCCGGGTCCGGTGAGGCCCGGCCCGGCCGGGGGAGGACCGGCGCGCGGGGCGGAGACGGCCCCGCCGTCACGTCGGACCCCAACGGCCCCGGGCCGGCCGCCGCGCCCCGCCGGATCGCGCCCGCCGAGCGCGGGGCGACCCGTATCGCCGACCGGGTCGTCGCGAAGATCGCCGCACAGGCGGCGCGCGAGGTGCTGGGCGCGCTCCCCGAGGGCGGCACCGCGCCCCACGCGGCGGTCACGGTGCACCAGGACGTGGCCCGGGTGCGGGTCAGCCTGGAGCTCAGCTACCCCTCCGATCTCGGCGCCCAGTGCGGTGCCGTGCGTCGGCAAGTGGCCGAGCGGGTAAGGGCGTTGGCGGGCATGGAGGTGCCCGAGGTGGCGGTGCAGATCGAGCGTCTGCACTCGGCGCACACCGGTACGGCGGACCGGGGGAGGATCACATGAGCGAGCCCAGCGAGCCGGGCGGGCACGACCCGTCCAGTGGAACGAGTGGCGCGAGCGGCACCCGGCGCCTCCCCGTCGTCATGGAGAAGGGCCCCGCCAAGGACCCCGACGGCGGGCTCGATCAGTCGCAGTCGTCCGCCGCCTACGACCCCGTGCCGGTCCTCGCCGAGGACGAGGGCGGCCGGGCCGGGCGCTTCTGGTCGGTGCGGCGGGTGCCCGCCGTACTGGTCGCCGTGGCCGTACTGGCCGTGTCCGGGCCCCTGTTGTACGACATCGCGGCCGTACGCGCGGACCGCCCCGCGATGCACTGGCGCCGTCGGCTCGCGGACTGGATGGCCCGGCACGCCGTGGACGAGGCGGTGGTGCTCACCGGCGCGGGCGTCGTGGTGGCCGTCGGGATCTGGCTGATCGTGCTCGCGGTGACGCCGGGGATGCGGGACGTGCTGCCGATGCGGCGCGCCTCGGCCGGGGTGCGCGCCGGGCTCGACCGCTCCGCCGCCGCGCTGGTGCTGCGGGACCGGGCGATGGAGGTCCCGGGCGTGCAGTCGGTGCGGGTCAGGATGGGCCGCGCCAAGGTCGCCGTACGGGCCGTCTCGCACTTCCGCGAGCTCGACGACGTACGGGCCGATCTGGACGCCGCTCTGGGCGCGGGCATCAAGGAGCTCGGGCTCGCCGGACAGCCCGGGCTCGCCGTGCACGTGGGCCGTGCCGCCAGGAAGAGGTGACCCATGCTCAGGACGGTGAACCGGGTGCTGATCGGCCTCGTCGGGCTGATCCTGGTGGCGGCGGGCGGCGCGGTCCTGGCGGCCGGGGCGGGTCTCTCGGTCCCGGCGTGGTGGCCCTGGGAGGGCACCGACGAGGTACTGCTCGACCGCGCGCGCCGGGAGCGCTGGCACCACCACGGCTGGTGGTGGCCGACGGTCATCGCGGCGCTGGCCGTACTCGTCCTGCTCACCCTCTGGTGGCTCTTCGCCCAGCTGCGCCGGGCGCGGCTGGCCGAGGTCCTGGTGGACTCGGGCGACGGCGAGGGCGCGCTGCTGCGCGGCCGCGCCATGGAGACGGTCCTGGCGGGCGAGGCGGAGTCGCTGCCGGGCGTGGCCCGCGCCCAGGTGACCCTGCACGGCCGCCGCACCACCCCGGCGGCCCGCGTCGCCCTCCTCCTGGAGCCCCACGCGGCCCCCGCCGAAGCCCTCTCCCGCCTCACCTCGGAGGCCCTCGCCCACGCCCGCGACTCGGCGGGCCTCGCCGCACTCCCGGCCGAGGTACGGCTGCGCGGGGTCAAGCACCGGGCGCAGCGGGTGAGTTGACCCCGGTCCACAGCGGCCCGCCGATGTCCCGGGCCGGCCGCCGCTGGATCCGGGCGGCCCGCCTCGACACCCCGCGCGCGGCGCGCGCCTCGCCGAGGGCACCGAGGGCCACGGCGAGCCCGCTCAACCCGGCCGCCGGTGCCACGGCGGTAGGGGGCGGTCGCCGTTGCCTCAGAACCCGTGCCGTGACCCGCCGTCCACCGGCAGCATCAGGCCCGTCAGATACGACGCGGCGGGCGAGAGCAGGAACGCGGCCGTGCGGCCGAACTCCTCCGGGGTGCCGTAGCGGCGCAGCGGGATCCGGGCCTCGTTGGCCGTGCGGGCGGCCTCCGCGTCGCCGGAGAGGGCGTCCAGGTGGCGGACGCGGTCGGTGTCGATGCGGGCCGGGAGCAGACCGACCACCCGGATGCCGCGCGGGCCCAGCTCGTCCGCCAGGGACTTGGCGAAGCCCGCGAGGCCCGGGCGCAGGCCGTTGGAGACGGTCAGGCCGGGGATCGGCTCGTGGACCGAGCCCGACAGGACGAAGCCGATCACGCCGCCCTCGTCCAGCTCCTCCGCCGCCGTGCGCGCCATCCGTACCGCACCCAGGAACACCGACTCGAAGGCCGAGCGCCACTGCTCGTCCGTGTTGTCGGCGACGAAGCCGGGCGGCGGGCCGCCCACGCTGATCAGCACGCCGTCGAAGCGGCCGAACCGCTCGCGGGCGGTGGCGATCAGACGGGCGGCCGCGCCGGTGTCGGCGTTGTCGACGGCCACGCCCAGCGCGTTCGGGCCCAGCTCCTCGGCGGCCTTCGCCACCGCCTTCTCGTCGCGGCCGCTGAGCACCGCCTTCGCGCCGTCGGCCGTGAGCGCCCGCGCCGAGGCGAGGCCGAGGCCCCGGGAGGCACCGGTGACGACGTAGACGCGGTCCTTCAGTCCAAGATCCATGCGCCTATCCTGCCTCCAGCCCCAGCGCGGTCGCCACCAGCCCGATGTGGCTGAAGGCCTGCGGGAAGTTGCCCAGCTGCCGGCCGGCCGCCGGGTCGTACTCCTCGGCCAGCAGCCCGACGTCGTTGCGGAGCGCGAGGAGCCGCTCGAACAGCTCCCGCGCCTCCTTCTCGCGGCCGGTCAGCCGCAGCGCGTCGGCCAGCCAGAACGAGCAGACCAGGAAGGTGCCCTCGTCGCCGGGCAGACCGTCCACCGCGCTGCCCTCGGTGCTGTAGCGGCGCACGAAGCCGTCGTGGCCCAGCTCGGCGCGCACCGCGTCCACCGTCCCGATCACCCGCGGGTCGTCGCCCGGCAGGAACCCGACCCGGGGGATGAGCAGCGTGGCCGCGTCCAGCTCCGCGGACCCGTACGCCTGGGTGAAGGTGTTCCGCTCGGCGTCGAACCCCTTCTCGCACACCTCCCGGTGCACCTCGTCCCGCATCCGCCGCCAGCGCTCCGCGTCGCCGCGCCGGGACGGGTCGGACTCCAGGGCCTGCACCGCCCGGTCGGCGGCGACCCACGCCATCACCTTGGAGTGCACGAAGTGGCGGCGCTCCCCGCGCACCTCCCACAGGCCCTCGTCCGGCTCGCGCCAGCGGGACTCCAGAAAGCCGAGCAGGCTGAGTTCGACGTTCCAGGTGTGCGGCTTGGCGGCCATGCCCGCTTTACGGGCCAGATGGAGGGAGTCGATGACCTCGCCGTACACATCGAGCTGGAGCTGTTTGACGGCGGCGTTGCCGATCCGGACCGGGGCGGAGCCCAAGTGGCCGCGCAGCCACGGCAGTTCGGTCTCCGGCAGGCGCCGCTCGCCGCCGAGGCCGTACATGATCTGGAGGTCGGCCGGGTCGCCCGCGACCGCGCGCAGCAGCCAGTCGCGCCAGGCCGCCGCCTCGTCGAGGTAGCCGGCCGAGACCAGCGCGCCCAGCGTCAGCGTCGAGTCGCGCAGCCAGCAGTAGCGGTAGTCCCAGTTGCGCACGCCCCCGAGCTCCTCCGGAAGCGAGGTGGTGGGGGCGGCGACGATGCCGCCGGTCGGTGCGTAGGTGAGGGCCTTGAGGGTGATGAGGGAGCGGACGACGGCGTCCCGGTGGGGGCCGGTGCAGCGGCACTTGCCCGCCCACTCGCGCCAGTCCGCCAGGCTCTGCTCCAGCGCCTCGAACGGATCGATTATCGACGGCCGGGGCTCATGCGAGGGGTGCCAGGTCAGGACCATCGCGACCTTCTCGCCGGGGCCCACGGTGAACGACGAGCGGGTGCTCATCTGCTGGCCCCAGGTCTTGACGGCGGGTTCGGTGCGCAGCCAGACCGAGTCGGGGCCGGCGACCATGACCCGGTGGCCGTCGGCGCGGCGCACCCAGGGCACCACCCGGCCGTAGTCGAAGCGCAGCCGCAGCACGGAGCTCATCTCGACGCTGCCGCTGACGCCCTCGATGATCCGTACGACGTCGGGGGCGGTGTCGCGCTGGGGCATGAGGTCGAGGACGCGGACCGTGCCGGTGCGGGTCTCCCAGACGGACTCCAGGACGAGCGAGTCGTCGAGGTAGGCGCGGCGCGTACAGTCCCCGGCGCCCGCCGGGGCGATCCGCCAGTGGCCGTTGTCGTCGTCGCCGAGCAGCGCCGCGAAACAGGCCGCCGAGTCGAAGCGGGGCAGGCAGAGCCAGTCGATGGAGCCGTCGCGGCCGACGAGGGCGGCGGTCTGGAGGTCGCCGATGAGGGCGTAGTCCTCGATGCGTTGGATACGTCGCGTCACGCTCTGGCGTGTTCCCGCCCGGCGGAATTGTCAATCAGGCAAGTACGTCAATAGGACCGGACGGTGCGGATCGGATCGGGCGACGGCCGGTGCGGTCCCGGTCAGGCCGTCGCGGGTGCGGGCTCCGCCGCCCCGGCCTTCGCCGCCGCCTCGGCCCGGTCCCGCTTCTCGCGGCGGACCAGGATCACCCAGCCGACCGGGACCCCGGCGGTGAACAGCCACCACTGCACGGCGTACGCCATGTGCGGGCCGATCGAGGAGTGGTCCGGGGCCGGGATCAGCTCGGGGGAGTCGCCGGACTCGGGCGCGGTCTGCTCGATGTAGCCGCCCAGGACCGGGCGGCCGAGCGCCTTCTGCTGCTGGGCGCTGCTGATCAGCATCACCTGGCGGGGCGGCAGGCCCTTGATGTCCTTGATGCCGCTGGCCGCGGTCGTCTGGTCGGCCATCAGCCGCCCGGTGACCGTGACCTCGCCCTTGGGCGGGGCCGGGATCTGCGGGAACTCGGTCTGGCTGCCGTTGTCCGGCACCCAGCCGCGGTTGATCAGCACGGTCGGTCCGCCGTCGAGGACGAACGGGGTGAGGACGTGGTACCCGACCTGCCCGTCGGCGGCGGTCCGACGGCGCACCACGACCTCGTGGGCGGTGTCGTACGTGCCGGTGGCGGTGACCCGGCGCCAGTACTGGGCGTGCGGGACGGTGTGGCCGGGGGAGGTGAGCGCGGTCACCGGGACCGTCTTGGCCTTCAGGTTGTCCGCGATGACGGTGTTCTGCGCGACGCGGTGCTGATGGCGGTGCAGCTGCCAGAAGCCCAGCTCGATCATCGTGGGGATGAGAACGAGGGCGAGGAGGGTGACGAGCACCCACTGCCGGGACAACAGGAAGCGATACACCCCACGACGGTACAACTCGGCCGTGGGGTGTTCGGAAGGGGGTCGGGGTACGGGGGATCAGACCTTGTCGACGATGCCCACCCGGCCCTCCGCTCGGGCGCAGTGCCCGCCGCAGTACCAGTGCCCCTCGACCTCGACGCCCTGGCCGATGATCTGGACCCGGCAGTGTTCGCAGATGGGCGCCATGCGGTGGATGGCGCACGAGAAGCAGTCGAAGACGTGCACCACGCCCTGCGCGTGCACCTCGAAGGACATCCCGTAGTCGTTTCCGCAGACCTCACAACGTGCCATGCGCCACAGGGTGCGACGCACCGCGCCGCAACGGCGGGCGGCACGCCACGCGGTCACCCGTCTGCCGGAGCCACGTCCCGCAGCAGCTGGGTGAAGGCCGCCTCGTCGACGACCGGGGTGCCGAACGACTTCGCCTTCACGGTCTTGGAGGTCGCCGAGTCCGGATCGTTGGTCACCAGGAGGCTGGTCAGCCGGGAGACGCTGGTCGCCACGTGCAGCCCGGCCTCGATCGCGCGGTCCTCCAGGAGCTCCCGGTCGATGGAGGTGTCGCCGGAGAACGCCACCCGCATGCCCTGCTTGAGTGGTTTATCCACTTCGTAACGGCCGGGGTTGGGGTGCGGGCACACCGGGCGCTTGCGCGCGGGCCGCCAGCTGGAGCCCCGGCTCCCGTACGAACCGGTGGCCTGGTAGCCGATGCGGGGGGCGGCCGGGCCGTCCGACCACTCGGTGAGCGGGCGGCATTCGAGCAGCGGCAGCCGGGCCCCGACCCGCGCCGCCTCGTGCAGGCTCGGGCGGAACGCCTCGGCCAGCACGCGCGCGTCGTCCAGCGCGTGGTGCGCGCGCTGCTGCACCACTCCGTAGTGCGCGGCCAGCGACTCCAGTTTGTGGTTGGGCAGCGGCAGGTCGAGCTCCTTGGAGAGCGCGATGGTGCACAGCCGCTGGCGCACCGGCGCGGTGCGCTTCGCCCGTGCGTACTCCCTGGAGATCATCTGCCAGTCGAAGATCGCGTTGTGCGCGACCAGGACCCGGCCGTCCAGGCGCTCGGCGAACTCCGCGGCGATCTCCGGGAAGAGCGGCGCGTCCGCCAGGACGTCGGTGGTCAGCCCGTGGATCCACACGGGGCCGGGGTCGCGCTCCGGGTTGACCAGCGTGTACCAGTGGTCCTCGACGTTGCCCTGGGCGTCCAGGCGGTAGACGGCAGCCGACACTATCCGGTCGTCGCGGGCGAGGCCGGTGGTCTCCACGTCGACGACCGCGTACCCCTGTGGGTAGGCGGCCGGCCATGTCGCTGCTGCTGTCGTACGGTCGTCGAGCATGGTCACAGAGAATACGGGGCCGCACTGACAGTGCGACCGGCGCCCGTCAACACGGCTGTGCGAGCAGCCCGTCGACCAGGGCCCGCACCGACGCCGCGAACAGCCGCTCCGGGTCCGGCGGCCGGGCCAGCGCACGGGCGAGCGCCGGGTCGTGCTCGGCGGGCGCGGTGTGCCAGAGCTCGTCCTCGCCGGGGTGCTGCGCCGGAGCCCGCTCGCGGTAGCGCTCGACCAGGACATGGCCGACGACCTGGAACTGGACCGCCCGTACCACCCGCGCGGCGGCGGTCCCGCGCAGCCCGGCCTCGTGGACCTCGTGGACCAGGGCCTGCTGGGCGGGCAGGAACATCCGCTCGGTCAAGCCGCGTTCGTGGACCATCGCGATCAGGTGCGGGCGCTCGCGCAGCTCCCGGCGCAGCGCGGTGGCGACCGAGACGATCCGGGCGGCCGGGGTGCGCCCGCGCGGTCTGATCTCGCCCAGCTCCCGCACGGTCCGCTCGACGAGCGCGTCTAGCAGCGACTCGCGGTTGCCGACGTGCCAGTAGATCGAGGTGACCGCCGTGCCGAGCTCGGCGGCGAGCTTACGCATGGTGAGGGCGGCCGGGCCGTGCTGTCTGACCAGGGCCCCGGCGGCCTCCAGGACCTCCTCGCGGCTCAGAGACGTACGCGTCATGGTCCGCCCCCTCCCAACTCCGGTTGCTGCACGGCTCTTTACCCTTCATCGGGCTCGGTGTAACTGTGTTACAGACCCGGGGGAACGCACTGCGAGGCACAACCCAGGAAGGGTGGTACGCCATGGCACGCGTACGGTACGGAGCGCGGACCGAGGACGAGATCCGGGCCGCGCGCACCGCGAGCTCCCGTCTCCCCGACATCTGGTCCACCGGTGTGGTGGCCGTCTGGGAGAGCGACCCCGACGCGGTGGCGGCCGTGCTGCCGCCGCCGCTCAAGCCCGCCGGGGATTCACTCGTACGGGCCAACATCAGCCGGGTGGACCTGCCCGGCTATCCGCTCGGCGCGGGCTCGGTGGCGGTCTCCGCCGTGCACGACGGGCAGCCCGGCTGGTATCCGCTGGTGATGCCGATGACCCATGAGCGGGCGCTGATCGGTGGGCGCGAGGTGTTCGGCGAGCCGAAGAAGCTCGGCGAGGTCACCGTCGAGCGGGACGGCCTGGTCGTCCGGGCCGCGCTCGCCCGGCACGGCATCGCCTTCGTCGAGGTGCGCGGCGCGGTCGACAGCGCGCTGCCGCTGCCGGAGCCGACGGAGAAGGTCGACTTCTACTTCAAGTTCCTGCCCGCCGTGGACGGCGAGGGCTTCGACGCGGACCCGGTGCTCGTGTACTGCGTACGCAACGAGAAGGTCCGCAAGCTGGAGCGGATCACCGGTGACGTGGTGCTGCGCGAGTCCATGTACGACCCGGTCGCGGACCTCCCGGTCCGGCGCGTCGTGGAGATCACGATCGGCGAGAAGACCACCGACCAGCGGGGCCGGGTGGCCGAACGGGTCAGCGCCCAGGCCCTGTTGCCGTACATCCACCAGCGCTACGACGACCCGCAGCAGATCCTCGACGGCCCGCCGGCGGGGAGTGTGTGATGCGGCTCACCGAGGGGCAGGTCGCCGTCGTCACCGGCGCGGCGAGCGGGATCGGGCTCGCGATGGCCCGCGGGTTCGCGGCCGAGGGGCTCAAGGTGGTCCTCGCGGATGTCGAGGAGGCGGCCCTGGAGAAGGCGGCGCAGGAGCTGCGCGAGGAGGGGGCGCGCGTCCACGCGCGTGTGGTCGACGTCTCGGAGCGGGCGTCCGTGCAACAGCTGGCGGACGCGGCGTACGACACGTTCGGGGCCGTCCACGTCCTGTGCAACAACGCGGGCGTCGGCTCGGGCGCCGAGGGCCGGATGTGGGAGCACGAGGTCAACGACTGGAAGTGGGCCTTCGCCGTCAATGTGTGGGGCGTCTTCCACGGCATCCAGGCCTTCGTGCCCCGCATGATCGCCTCCGGTGAGCCGGGCCATGTCGTCAACACCTCGTCGGGCGACGGCGGGATCGCACCGCTGCCCACCGCCTCCGTGTACGCGGTCACCAAGGCGGCCGTCGTCACCATGACCGAGTCGCTGTACGCGCACCTGAAGGCGGAGCACGCGCGCGTGGGCGCGTCCGTGCTCTTCCCCGGGCCGCACATGCTGCGCACCGGACTGTGGGAGTCGCACCGCAACCGCCCCGACCGGTACGCCAAGGAGCGCCCGCGCAAGGCGCCCTACCGCAGCCTTGGCCAGTGGGAGGCGGCGATGCGGGCGGCCGGGCAGGAGGTCGAGTTCACCCCGGTCGAGGAGGTCGCCGAAACGGTCGTCGACGGCATCCGGGCCGACCGCTTCTGGATGCTCCCGCCGAGCGAGCACAGCGACCGCCAGATCAGGGCGAGGTCGCAGTCGATGCTGGACCGGACCGATCCGTCGTACCTGGAGAACTTCATTCTGGACTGAGGGATGCGTCATGCCAGAGAACAGCACGTCCAAAGGTGCACATAACGACCCGTACCTGATCATCTCCTCCGACTGCCACGCCGGGCTCCCCACCGAGCGGTACCGGCCCTATCTCGACTCCCGCTTCCATCGGGACTTCGACGGCTTCCTCGACGGGCGGGAGCGCCGCCGCGAGGAGATGACCCGTCTGGGCGTCCGCAACGAGGCATTCGCGGACAAGTGGTTCGCCGACAACGAAGAGGGTCTGAAGGGCGGTTGGGACGCCGCCCGCAGGCTCAAGGAGCTCGACGGGGACGGGGTGGCCGCCGAGGTCGTCTTCCCCGACGCGGACGCCGTCGACAGCCGGACCGCCGCGCCCTTCGGGGTGGGCCTCGGCCTCTCCGGCGACCAGGACCCCGACCTCGGCATGGCGGGCGCGCAGGCGCACAACCGCTGGCTCGCCGAGTTCGTGGGTGGGAGCGCCGAAAACGCGGCACGGCACTGCGGGGTCGCCCTGCTGCCGGTGACGGGCGACGTCGCGCGCGTGGTCGCGGAGATCCACCGGGCCAAGGAGTCCGGGCTCGGCGCGCTGATGATCCCCTCGATGTGGGTGGACAAGGCCCCGTACCACGACCGCCGTTACGACCCCGTCTGGGCGGCGGCCGCCGAGACCGGGATGCCGGTCGTCACCCACTCGGGAGCGGCGCCCCGCCACGAGTACGGCGACCACCTCGGCATCTACGTCAGCGAGGTCACCTGGTGGCCGGCCCGGCCGCTGTGGTTCCTGCTCTGGTCCGGTGTCTTCGAGCGCCACCCCGGACTCCGCTTCGGGGTCGCGGAGTCGGGCTGCTGGTGGCTGCCGAACCTGCTGTGGTTCATGGACCGGCTGTACCTGGGCGCGCACGGCGGCAAGAAGCTCTCGCCGTTCGCCGAGCTCAAGCGCCCGCCGAGCGAGTACCTGGACCGCCAGATCTTCGTCTGCGCCACCAACACCAAACGGCGCGAGCTGGCCCAGCGCTACGAGATCGGCGTCGACAACATCCTCTGGGGCTCCGACTTCCCGCACCCGGAGGGCACCTGGCCGCATACCCGCGAGTGGCTGCGCAAGACCTTCCACGACATACCGGTGGCGGAGACGCGCCGGATGCTGGGCCTGGCGGCGGCGGAGGTCTTCGGCTTCGACACCGCGAAACTGGCCCCGCTGGCCCGGCGCATCGGCCCGACCCCGGCCGAACTCGGCCAGAGCGAGGACCAATCGGCGGTCGAGGCGTCCTGGGCGCGGTCGCGCGAGGTGGGCCGGCACTGGCTGACCGACCACGACTTCCCGGTCCTGGGGGTGTCATGACCGCCGACCGGTACACGGTGATCTCGGCCGACTGCCACGCGGGCGCCGACCTCCTCGACTACAAGCCGTACCTGGAGAAGCGCCACCACGACGACTTCGACGCCTGGGCCGCCACCTACGTCAATCCGCACGAGGACCTGCTCGCCGACACCGCCGACCGCAACTGGAACTCCGAGCGGCGGGTGGCCGAGCTGGAGGCGGACGGGATCGTCGCGGAGGTGGTGTTCCCCAACACCATCCCGCCGTTCTTCCCCTCGGCCTCGCTGATGGCCCCCGCGCCGACGCGGGAGGAGCTCGATCAGCGCTGGGCGGGGCTGCGGGCCCACAACCGCTGGCTGGCCGACTTCTGCGCGCTGGTGCCGGGCCGCAGGGCGGGTGTGGCGCAGATCCTGCTGAACGACGTCGACGCGGCGGTGGCGGAGATCCACCGGGTGAAGGAGGCGGGTCTGACCGGCGGCATCATGCTCCCTGGCGCCCCGCCCGGCTCGGGCGTACCCGAGCTGTACTCGGCCGTCTACGACCCGATCTGGGCGGCCTGCGCCGACCTCGACGTACCGGTCAACCACCACGGCGGCTCCGCGTCGCCGCCGCTCGGCGAGGAACCGGCCGCGCGGGCCGTCTTCATGGTGGAGACGACCTGGTTCTCGCACCGGGCCCTGTGGCACCTGATCTTCGGTGGCGCGTTCCGCCGCCACCCGGCGCTGAAGCTGATCCTCACCGAGCAGGGCTCGGGCTGGATCCCCGGCGTGATCGAGATGCTCGACTACTACCACGAGCGCCTGGTGTCGGCGGCGACCCGGGCGGCGACGGCGGAGTCCAAGTTCGGCGCGGGCCTCGCGGAGTCGATGGGCGCGGGGCCGAGCCGGATCTGGCGCGACAACTGCTATGTGGGCGCCAGCTTCATGCGCCCCCACGAGGTGCCGCTGCGCGACCGGATCGGCCTCGACAAGATCATGTGGGGCAGCGACTACCCGCACGACGAGGGCACCACCCCCTACTCCCGCGAGGGCCTGCGGATCGCCTACGCGGGGCTGCCGAGGGACGAGGTGGCGCGGATGGCGGGCGGCAACGCGGCCCGGGTGTACGGCTTCGACCTGCCGTTCCTGGACGGGATCGCGGCGAGGGTGGGCCCGACCGTCGAGGAGATCGCCGAGCCGCTCAAGGAGGTCCCGGCGGACGCGACGAGCCCGGTGTTCGCGCTGGGTGGGTCGGTACGGGTGTGGTGAGGCGGCGGGTGAGACCCTTCGCCGCATGACGGAAGCGGAGACCGCCCAGGGCCACGACGAGGCCCACCAGGGCGCCCTCGGCACGCGCCTGAACTGGCTGCGGGCGGCGGTCCTCGGCGCCAACGACGGCATCGTGTCCACGGCGGGCCTCGTCGTCGGCGTGGCGGGCGCGACGGACGACCGCTCCGCCCTGCTGACGGCGGGCCTCGCCGGGCTGCTTGCCGGCTCGATGTCGATGGCGGCGGGCGAGTACGTCTCCGTGTCGACCCAGCGCGACTCCGAGAAGGCCGCCCTGGCGCAGGAGCGGCGCGAGCTGCGCGAGGAGCCGGAGGCCGAACTGGAGGAGCTGAGCGGCCTGTTGGAGGACCGCGGCCTCAGCGCCGAGGTGGCGCGGGAGGCGGCGCGGCAGCTCACCGAGCGCGACGCCCTGCGCGCCCACGCGCGCGTGGAGCTCGGCATCGACCCCGACGAGCTGGCCAACCCCTGGCACGCGGCGGGCGCCAGCTTCCTGGCCTTCACGGCCGGCGCCCTGCTCCCCCTCCTGGCCATCGTCCTGCCCCCGTCCTCGCTCCGCCTGTACGTGACGGTCACCTCGGTCCTGGCCGCCCTGGCCCTCACCGGCTGGGGCAGCGCCCGCCTGGGCTCGGCCCCGGCCGGCGCGGCGGTACTGCGCAACATGGCCGGGGGCGCGGTGGCCATGGGAGTGACGTACGCGGCGGGGGCGGCGCTGGGGGCGGCGGGGGTGTGAGGGGCGTACGGTGAGAACGGACCCCCCCGGGCGACCGAGCCGTACCGCCGGTGGCCCGCTGTTCTCCGTACCACCCCTGACTGACCAGCAAGGACCTGCCCCATGCGCGCCACCGTCATCCACGCCCCCCACGACATCCGGGTGGAGGACGTGCCCGACCCCGTGGTCCGGTTCCCCACCGACGCGGTCGTCCGGGTGCTGCGGGCCTGTATCTGCGGCAGCGACCTGTGGGCCTACCGGGGCGAGTCCGCCCGGCAGCCCGGGCAGCGGATCGGGCACGAGTTCCTCGGTGTGGTCGAGGAGGCGGGCTCCGAGGTGAACGGGTTCCGGGCCGGGGACCTCGTGGTCGCGCCCTTCGTCTGGTCCGACGGCAACTGCGAGTACTGCGCCGAGGGGCTCCAGACGTCCTGCCCGCAGGGCGGGTTCTGGGGCTCGGTGGGCTCCGACGGCGGCCAGGGCGAGGCGGTCCGGGTGCCGTTCGCCGACGGCACGCTGGTCAAGCTGCCCGCCGCCGCGGCCTCCGACGACCACCTGCTCACCGCCCTGCTCGCCCTCTCCGACGTGCTCGGCACGGGCCACCACGCGGCCGTCGGCGCGGGCGTGAAGCGCGGCTCCACGGTCGCCGTCGTCGGTGACGGGGCCGTCGGCCTCTGCGGCGTCCTGGCGGCCAAGCGGCTCGGCGCCGAGCGGATCATCGCGCTCGGGCGCCACCAGGCCCGTACGGACATCGCGCGGACCTTCGGCGCCACGGACGTCGTCGCCGAGCGCGGCGAGGCCGCCGTCGACGCGGTGCGCGAGCTGACCCGGGGCCAGGGCGCGCACGCGGTCATCGAGGCGGTCGGCACCGAGCAGTCGATGCGCACCGCCGTCGAGATTACCCGCGACGGCGGCGCCATCGGCTACGTGGGCGTCCCGCACGGCAGCGGCACCGGCCTCGACCTCAGCGTCATGTTCGACCGCAACATCGCGCTGCGGGGCGGCGTCGCCCCGGTCCGCGCCTACATCCCGGAGCTGCTGCCGGACGTCCTGTCCGGCGCGATCGACCCGTCCCCGGTCTTCGACGTGACGGTCGGCATCGACGGCGTCCCCGGCGGCTACAAGGCGATGGACGAGCGCACGGCCCTGAAGGTCCTGATCAAGCCGTAGGGGGCTTCGCCTACGGGCCCCCTGAGGGGCGCGGGGCTGTGACATTTGCGGCTCCGCCGCGTGGGCGCGACCAGCCACACACGGCCCGCAGACGAACCCGCGCCCCCGCGGAGCGCTACCGCACCGCCCGCAGCGCGTTCACAACCCCCGCCCCATAGAACCCGCTGTGGCGCTTCCCGCCCTCGCACACCGCGTCGACCTTCCCGTCCCCGTCGATGTCGTACGGGTCGGGGCAGGCCGTCGCGTCCGCGCCCTCCTTCAGGAGCTCCTTGATCTTCCAGGCGGGCGCGTGCGGGTGCGCGGACTTGAGCAGTGCGGCCACGCCCACCACGTGCGGGGTCGCCATCGACGTACCCGCCATGTAGGCCCACTTGCCGCCGGGCACCGGGCCGAGGATCAGACCGCTGGTGGCCGGGGCCTGCGGCGGCTGGTAGGCGGTCGAGTCGCCGCCCGGCGCCGCCACGTCGACCACGCCCAGACCGTAGTTGGAGAACGAGGACTTCAGGCCCTTGGCCCCGGTCGAGGCGACCGTGACCACCCCCGGCAGCTGCGTGGGGATGTCGAAGCACTCGCTCGGGTCGACCGTCCGGTCGCCCGGCGTGGAGTCGTTGGGGCTGGCCGGGTCGGTGAGCGAGTCGGCCGCGAGGTCGTAGCTCTCGTTGCCCGCCGCCGCCACGTTCACCGTGCCCTTGGACTCGGCGTACCGGCTGGCCCGGGTGATCGCCTCGACCAGCGCCTTCTGGTCCGGGTCGGTCTTGCAGTTGAAGTACCAGGGGTCGGTGTAATAGCTGTTGTTGGTCACGTCGATGCCGTGGTCGGCGGCCCACATGAAGCCGCAGACGACGGCCTCCGTGTAGAAGAAGCTGCCGCCCTGGGTGGAGACCTTGATGGCGGCGACCTTCACCCCGGGCGCCACACCGGTGACGCCGACGCCGTTCTTGGCCGCGGCTATCTCGCCCGCCACATGCGTGCCGTGCGGGGAGCCGCCGGTGGTGAACGGCCGCCAGGCGCCGTCGGTGGTGTCCGGCTTGCCGCCGATGCAGCTCACCGACTTGGCGCGGTCGAAGTTGGGCGCGATGTCGGGGTGGGTGTCGTCCACGCCCGTGTCGACGACGCCGACGGTCACCCTGGAGCTGCCCAGGGTCTTCTCGTGGGCCTTGTCGGCCTTGATGGCCTTCAGGTCCCACTGGAGCGGCTCCAGCGGGTCCTCGCCTGCCGCGGCCCCGGCGGTGGCGGCCCGGACCTCCTCGGCGCTGAGCGTCTTGGGCGTGCCGACGTCGGTCGTCGTCTGCGCGGGCAGCGGCGCGGTCCGGGTCGCCCCGGCCGACTCCACTCCCCGTACCGCCCGCATGGCCGTCGCGAAGCCGGGGTCGGCGGAGTGGACGACGATCACGCCGATCCGGTCGTAGGACTGGACGACCGTGCCACCGGCCGCCTCGATCGCCCTTCTGACCCGGTCCGCGTGCCCGTATCCCTTGCGGAGGTTGACGACATAGCTGAGCGAGGGCGAGGCGGCGGCCGGGGCGGCCTTGGTGGCCGCGCCGCCGGCCGGCATGGCCGACGCCGTGCCCGGCAGGATCGCGAGCGCGGTGATGGTCGCCATGCCGACGGAAGCGGCGAGGGCGCGGTGCGTACGGGAGAAGTGCAACGTCATGGGATCTCCATGTGGTTGACGAAGGTCTCGTTACGTACGGAAAGGAGCTGTGCGAACAGGCGCGGCGCGGAGCCGTCCGGCCGCGCCTGTTCGGTCGTGCTACTCGGTGACCGCGCTCAGCGCGTTGACGACGCCCCGGCCGTAGAAGCCGTTGACGCGCTTGCCGCCCTCACACGTGGAGTCCTGGACGCCGTTGCCGTCCGGGTCGTACAGGCCGGTGGGGCAGCCGGGGTTGTCGGCCTGCTCCTTGAGCATCTCCCGCAGCTCGGCCGGCGATGCCCACGGGTTCTTGGACTTCAGGAGCGCGGCGACGCCGACGACGTGCGGCGTGGCCATGGACGTGCCCTGCTTGTAGCCGTACTGCCCGCCCGGGAGCGTCGCCAGGATCCGCCCGTTCTTGTCCGGGGTGTCCGGGATCTGGTACTTGTCACCGCCGGGCGCGGCCACGTCGATCTGGCCCAGGCCGTAGCTGGAGTAGTACGACTTGACGTTCTGCACCCCGGTCGCCGCGACCGTGACGACACCCGGCAACTGGGCCGGGATGTCCGGGCACTTGGCCGGGTCCACGGTCACCGTGGGGTGCGGTGCGGGCTGGTCGTCCGGGCTGGTGGTGTCGGTGATGGCGTGCTTGGACAGGTCGTAGTTCTCGTTGCCCGCCGCCGCGACGTTGAGGACGCCCTTGTGCTCGGCGTACTTGCTCGCCCGGGTCACCGCGTCGAGCAGCGCCTTCTGGTCCGGGTCGGCCTTGCAGTTGAAGTACCAGGGGTCCACGTAATAGCTGTTGTTGGTGACGTCGATGTGGTGCTCGGCGGCGAAGACGAACCCGCAGACCACCGCCTCGGTGAAGAACAGCCCGCTGCCCTGCTCGGCGACCTTGATCCCGGCGACCTTGACGCCGGGCGCGACCCCGGCGACGCCGATCCCGTTGCGGGCCGCGGCTATCTCGCCCGCGACGTGTGTGCCGTGGTCGCTGCCGCCCACGTACGGCCGCCAGGCGCCCGGCGAGGTGTCGGCGACGCCGCCCACGCAGTTGGCCGACTGGGAGGCGGAGAAGTTCGGGGCGAGGTCGGGGTGGGTGTCGTCGACCCCGGTGTCGATCACGCCGACGGTGACCCGGCGGCTGCCCGGGTAGATCTTGGCGGCCTTGTCGGCGCCGATCGCCCGCAGGTTCCACTGGTTGGCCTCCAGCGGCTCCTGGCCGGGTGCGGCCGCCGCCTTCGCCTTGGCGGCCTCGGCCGGGGTGAGGGCCTGGGTGGTGCCCTCCTCGGTGGTGGCCTGCGCCTTCAGAGGCGTCGTACGGGTGGCACCGGCGGAGGTGACGCCCCTGGCCCGGCGTATCTCCCGGGCGAACGCGGGGTTCGTGGAGTGCACGACGACCACGCCTATCCGGTCGTACGAGACGACGACCGTGCCGCCCGCCTTCGCTATCGCCTTCTGCACGCGGGCCGAAGTGCCGTGTCCGCCCGTGGTGTTGACGACGTACGAGAGGTCCGGTCCGTCGGCGGCGGGGGCCGGTGCGGCCGAGGCCGTGCCCGCCGGGAGGAAGCCGAGCGAGGCCGTGAGCGCCAGGCCGGCGGGGAGCACGAGGGCCCGTCGCCGTCCGGATCCCAGATGAGCCATGGGTTCTCCACATCATCCGTGAGAGCCGTCCAACCGCGGGTCACGGATGGACGGGTACATGACCAGCGAAGCTATCGCTGATCATGCGGGCCCATCAACGAGTTCGGGCGTCTTGGTCCGAGAAGTTGTGCGAACGCAGTGAAGACGGCGCCGGGAGGAGGTGCCGAGAAAAACGACCGGTCTGAACCGAGACGCGACGCTCTCCGTGCCGTTGTCAGGGGGACCACCATCACCCCGTCCCCGACAGTGAGGTCCCCCTTGACGTCCATCCCCACCGCACCCGCATCGCGAGGAGACTCCGTGGCCACCGACGTGCCACCGCCCGAAGGCGGTATCGACACGCGCCCCGCCCAGCCCCCCACCGAGAAGTTCGTCGAGGTGCAGGCGAGCGAGGAATTCGCCGAACTGCGCCGCACGCACCGCCGGTTCGCGTTCCCCCTGACGGTCGCCTTCATCGCCTGGTACCTGCTGTACGTCCTGCTGTCCAACTACGCGGGCGGCTTTATGGGCCACAAGCTGTTCGGCAACATCAACGTGGCGCTCGTCTTCGGTCTCGCCCAGTTCCTCACCACCTTCCTCATCGCCTGGTTCTACTCGCGGTACGCGGTCGCCAAGCTCGACCCCCGTGCCGAGGCGATCAAGTCCCGCATGGAGGCCGACGCATGAGCGCCCCGTACGCCCACCTCCCGCTCGCGGCGACCGCCACCACCGAGCACCGGCCGCTGATCATCACGCTCTTCTCGGTGTTCGTCGTCGCGACCCTGGTCATCACGGTCTGGGCGGGCCGCCAGACCAAGAGCGCGGCCGACTTCTACGCGGGCGGCCGCCAGTTCACCGCCTTCCAGAACGGCCTGGCGGTCTCCGGCGACTACATGTCCGCCGCGTCCTTCCTCGGCATCGCCGGAGCCATCGCGCTCTTCGGCTACGACGGCTTCCTGTACTCGATCGGCTTCCTGGTCGCCTGGCTGGTGGCGCTGCTCCTGGTCGCCGAGCCGCTGCGCAACTCCGGCCGCTACACCATGGGCGACGTGCTCGCGTACCGGATGCGCCAGCGTCCCGTACGCACGGCCGCGGGCACCTCCACCATCGTCGTCTCGATCTTCTACCTGCTGGCGCAGATGGCCGGCGCCGGCGTCCTGGTCTCGCTGCTGCTCGGCATCACCAGCGACGCGGGCAAGGTCCTGATCGTCGCCCTGGTCGGCGTGCTCATGATCGTGTACGTGACGATCGGCGGGATGAAGGGCACCACCTGGGTGCAGATGGTCAAGGCGGTCCTGCTCATCGCGGGCACCATCCTGATCACCTTCCTGATCCTGCTGAAGTTCAACTTCAACCTCTCGGACCTGCTCGGCACGGCCGCCAAGAACAGCGGCAAGGGCAGCGCCTTCCTGGAGCCCGGCCTCAAGTACGGCAAGACGGGCACCTCCAAGCTGGACTTCATCTCGCTCGGCATCGCCCTGGTGCTGGGCACGGCCGGCCTGCCGCACATCCTGATCCGCTTCTACACCGTCCCCACGGCCAAGGCCGCCCGTAAGTCGGTGAACTGGGCGATCGGCATCATCGGCGCCTTCTACCTGATGACGATCGTGCTCGGCTTCGGCGCGGCCGCGCTCCTCAAACCGGGCGACATCATCGCCTCCAACCCGGCGGGCAACACCGCGGCGCCACTGGCGGCCCTGGAGATCGGCGGCGGCAGCGGCTCCAACGGGGGCGCGATCCTGCTCGCGGTGATCTCGGCGGTCGCCTTCGCCACGATCCTCGCGGTCGTCGCGGGCCTCACCCTCGCCTCGTCGTCCTCCTTCGCGCACGACATCTACGCCAACGTCATCCGCAAGGGGAAGGCGACCGAGCAGGAGGAGGTCCGGGCCGCGCGCTGGGCGACCGTCTTCATCGGGGCCGCCGCCATCGTGCTCGGCGCCTTCGCCCGCGATCTGAACGTCGCCGGTCTGGTGGCGCTCGCCTTCGCGGTCGCCGCCTCCGCCAACCTGCCGACCATCCTCTACAGCCTCTTCTGGAAGCGGTTCACCACCCAGGGCGCGCTGTGGTCGATCTACGGCGGTCTGACCACGGCGGTCGTGCTCGTGCTGTTCTCGCCGGTCGTCTCCGGCAACCCGAAGACGTCGATGTTCAAGGGCGTCGACTTCCACTGGTTCCCGCTGGAGAACCCCGGCCTGATCTCGATCCCCGTCGGCTTCCTGCTAGGTCTGATCGGATCGCTGCTCTCGAAGGAGGAGCCGGACGCCGGAAAGTACGCGGAGCTGGAGGTCAAGTCCCTCACCGGAATCGGTGCCCACTAGGGCGTTCCCCACGGGTACGAGCCGCGGCCGCGTCGTAGGACTCTACGACGCGGCCGCGTCGCACCTCGTGGCAAACGGCCCCCGCTGTTGTCACCCCTCTCGCGTAGGCTCGGCTGTATAAACCAACCGGTAATCGGGGGAGGGGGCCCACAGTGCTCATCGACACATACGGCCGTGTGGCCACTGACCTGCGTGTCTCACTCACGGACCGCTGCAATCTGCGGTGCACGTACTGCATGCCGGAAGAGGGCCTGCAGTGGCTGGCCAAGCCGGACCTGCTCACCGACGACGAGATCGTCCGCCTCATCCGCATCGCCGTGACCGAGCTCGGCATCACCGAGGTCCGCTTCACCGGCGGCGAGCCGCTGCTGCGCCCGGGCCTGGTCGGCATCGTGGAGCGCTGCGCGGCCCTGGAGCCCCGCCCCCGGATGTCGATCACCACCAACGGCATCGGTCTGAAGCGCACCGCGGCCGCGCTGCAGTCGGCCGGTCTCGACCGGGTCAACGTCTCCCTCGACACCCTGCGCCCCGAGGTCTTCAAGACCCTCACCCGCCGCGACCGCCACAAGGACGTCATCGAGGGCATGGAGGCCGCCCGCGCCGCCGGGCTCACCCCGGTCAAGGTCAACGCGGTCCTGATGCCGGGGCTCAACGACGACGAGGCCCCCGACCTGCTGGCCTGGGCCGTGGCGCACGACTACGAGCTGAGGTTCATCGAGCAGATGCCGCTCGACGCCCAGCACGGCTGGAAGCGCGACGGCATGATCACCGCCGGTGACATCCTCGCCTCGCTGCGTACGAGGTTCTCGCTCACCGCCGAGGGCGACGACGAGCGGGGCTCCGCGCCCGCCGAGCGCTGGGTGGTGGACGGCGGACCGCACCGGGTCGGCGTCATCGCCTCGGTGACCCGCCCGTTCTGCTCGGCCTGCGACCGGACCCGGCTCACCGCCGACGGCCAGGTGCGCACCTGCCTCTTCGCGCGCGAGGAGTCCGACCTGCGCGCGGCCCTGCGCTCGGGCGCGCCGGACGAGGAGATCGCCCGGCTGTGGCGGCTGGCGATGTGGGGAAAGAAGGCCGGATCCGGTCTGGACGACCCGGCTTTCCTTCAGCCCGACCGCCCGATGTCAGCGATCGGCGGCTGACTCCCACTCGGCCAGCGGCACCACGTCCTTGAGGAACCCGCGCACGCCCAGGAACTGGGAGAGGTGCTCGCGGTGTTCGTCGCACGCGAGCCAGGTCTTGCGCCGCTCCGGCGTGTGGATCTTCGGGTTGTTCCATGCCAGGACCCATATGGCCGCGGTGCGGCAGCCCTTGGCGGAACATGTGGGCGCCTCGTCGGCGATCTCGTCACTCACGGATACATTCTGCGCCATGAACCGGGGGTGACATGGCGACGCCGAGCAGCCACGGGGGGAGCTGCCCGGCGTCGGTCCGTCGCTCCGACGGGGGATGCGGAGCGCCTACGCAGTATGTCACGGGGGACCCTATGTGGTGCACCGTAACTTCATGATTGATCTGAGCTTTTCTTGAGCTTTGCAGACGGTGACGGATCAGGTCTGCTCGCGTGACCACGGTTCGTGGTCAGGGGTTCCGGAGGCCTCTGTGGGTTCCGTCGGAGCCGCCGTCGGACCCCCCGCCGGAGCCGCCCCGAGCATCGGCCGCGACGGTGCGGGGATGTACGTCGACGGCAGTGAAGGCACGTTCTCCCGCCCGGCGTTGGCGAGCACCACAGCCACATAAGGGAGCAGGGCTCCCAACACCAGGGTCACGATTGCGACAGGGCGCTCGATGTTCCACAGGACGGCCGTCAGCACGACCGACACCGTACGGATCGACATCGAGATCACATAGCGGCGCTGCCGCCCCCGCACGTCCTCGGCGAGACTCTGCCGGGCCCCGGTGATCCGGAAGACCTCGGCTCCGCTCCGCTTCCGCATCAAGCTCCACCACCCGACTCCACACCGGACTCTCCCCGGTCCGGACTGTTCACACGGTACGCCCGGTATCCGTCGGGTTCGAGACCGGGGCCGGTCCGGCCTGCGTGATTGACCCGATCCGTACTGCGTACGGACGAGTCCGACATGCGCCGTATGGCGGATGGGTCAACACTGACTGCGACTGCTCATGTCGAGCGAACGAGGAGGCAGCCATGGGCTGGTTGTGGGCGATCATCGTGGGATTCGTGCTGGGTCTCATCGCGAAGGCGATCCTTCCCGGGAAGCAGCACAGTCCGCTCTGGCTGACCACCATCTTCGGCATCATCGGCGGTGTGGTCGGCAACTCGATCGCCCGGGCGATCGGAATCGCCGAGACCAAGGGCATCGACTGGGGCCGGCACGGCCTCCAGGTCGCGGCGGCGGTCGTCATCGTCTTCCTCGGCGACATGCTCTACATGGCGCTGCGGGGCAACAAACAGCGGGCCTGACGGTACGGTGAGGGGGCGGCCCCGTACCGGAACCGCCCCCTCACCACTTACCGTATGTGCAGGTCAGGCGCCCGTGACCTCGATCGCGGCCAGGTTCTTCTTGCCCCGGCGCAGCACCAGCCAGCGGCCGTGCAGCAGATCGTCGGCCGTGATCACCGCGTCCTCGGACGTCACCTTCGCGTTGTTCACGTAGGCGCCGCCCTCCTTCACCGTGCGCCGGGCCGCCGACTTGCTCGCCACCAGCTCCACCGCGGCGAACAGGTCCACCACCAGACCGGCCTCGGCGACCTCGGCGTGCGGCAGCTCGGAGAGCGCGGAGGCCAGCGTGGCCTCGTCCAGGTCCGCCAGCTCGCCCTGCCCGAACAGCGCCTTCGACGCGGCGACGACCGCCGCGCACTGGTCGGCGCCGTGCACCAGCGTCGTCAGCTCCTCGGCGAGCGCGCGCTGCGCGGCACGCGCCTGCGGGCGCTCCTCGGTGAGCTGCTCCAGCTCCTCGATCTCCTCGCGGGACTTGAAGCTGAAGATCCGCAGGAACTTGGAGACATCGCGGTCGTCCGCGTTCAGCCAGAACTGGTAGAACGCGTACGGCGTGGTGCGCTCGGGGTCCAGCCAGACCGTGCCGGACTCCGTCTTGCCGAACTTGGTGCCGTCGGCCTTGGTGATCAGCGGGGTGGCCAGCGCGTGCACCTCGGCCTCCGGGGCGACCCGGTGGATCAGGTCGGTGCCCGCGGTGAGGTTGCCCCACTGGTCGCTGCCGCCGGTCTGCAGCACACAGCCGTACCGCCGGTACAGCTCCAGGAAGTCCATGCCCTGCAGGATCTGGTAGCTGAACTCGGTGTAGCTGATGCCCGCGTCGGAGTTCAGCCGCCGGGCGACCGCCTCCTTCGCGATCATCTTGTTGACCCGGAAGTACTTGCCGATGTCACGCAGGAAGTCGATGGCCGACAGGCCCGACGTCCAGTCCAGGTTGTTGACCATGGTCGCGGCGTGCGGGCCCTCGAAGTCGAGGAACCGCTCGATCTGCCCGCGCAGCCGCTCGACCCAGCCCGCGACGACCTCGGGCGCGTTCAGCGTGCGCTCCGAGTTCGGCTTGGGGTCGCCGATCAGACCGGTGGCCCCGCCGACCAGGCCCAGCGGGCGGTTGCCCGCCTGCTGGATCCGGCGCATGGTCAGGATCTGCACCAGGTTGCCGAGGTGCAGGCTGGGCGCGGTCGGGTCGAAGCCGCAATAGAACGTGACGGGACCGTCCGCGAACGCCTTGCGCAGTGCGTCCTCGTCAGTGGAGAGGGCGATCAGCCCGCGCCACTGCAGCTCATCGACGATGTCCGTCACGGTCGTACGTCTCCTCGGCTCAGGTGTGTGGATGTGCAGCAGTCAGTCTATGGGGGTCAGACGCCCTGGCTGACCGAGCTCATATTGAAGTCCGGCACCCGCAGGGCCGGCATCGCGGCCCGGGTGAACCAGTCGCTCCACTCGCGCGGCAGGGTCTTCTCGGTCCGCCCGGCCTCGGTGGCCCGCGACAGCAGGTCCACCGGCGACTCGTTGAACCGGAAGTTGTTGACCTCCCCGACCACCTCGCCGTTCTCGACGAGGTAGACGCCGTCCCGGGTCAGCCCGGTGAGCAGCAGCGTCGCCGGGTCCACCTCGCGGATGTACCAGAGGCAGGTCAGCAGCAGACCCCGCTCGGTGGCCGCGACCATCTCCTCAAGGGAGCGTTCGCCACCGCCGTCCAGGACCAGGTTGCCGATCGACGGGGTCACGGGCAGCTGAGTGAGCCCGGCGCTGTGCCGGGTGGTGATCAGCCGCTCCAGCTTCCCGTCCCGGATCCAGTCGGTGGGGGCCAGCGGCAGGCCGTTGTCGAAGACGGAGGCGTCGTCGCCGGAGGAGTGCGCCAGCTGGAACGGCGCGGACTCCAGACCCGGCTCGTTCGGGTCGCTGCGCAACGTCAGCGGCAGCCGGGCCAGCGTCTCGCCGAGCCTGGTGCCGCCGCCGGGCTTGGAGAACACGGTCCGGCCCTCGGTGGCGTCCCGCGCGTTCGACGACCACAGCTGGTAGATCAGCAGATCGGCCACCGCGGTGGGCGGCAGCAGCGTCTCGTACCGGCCCGCGGGCAGGTCGATACGGCGCTCGGCCCAGCCGAGCCGGACGGCGAGCTCCTCGTCCAGGGCGCCGGGGTCGACGTCCTTGAAGTCCCGCGTGGAGCGCCCGGCCCAGGCCGAACGCGTCCGGTCCGGCGACTTGGCGTTGAGTTCGAGCGTGCCGGTCGGCTGGTCGTGGCGCAGCCGCAGGCCCGTCGAGGTACCCAGGTACGAGGAGGTCATCTCGTGGTTGGCGAAGCCGTACAGCTCGCGCCCGCCCGAGCGGGCCCGGGCGAAGGCCTCGCCGAGGGCGGGGGCGAACTCCGCGAAGACCGCCGAGGAGGTCTCGGCGGGCCCGTCGGTGAAGTCGGCCGCCACCGGCACGCCCTCGACCAGCGGCTGGGCGTCCTCGGCGGGCCCGGCGCCGCGCGCCGCCGCCTCCGCCGCCCGGACCAGCGGCTCCAGGTCGTCGGCGGTCACGGCGGACCGGGACACCACGCCCGAGGCCGTGCCCTGCGCCCCGTCGACGGTCGCGATGACGGTGAGGGTGCGGCCGCGGGTCACGCCGTTGGTGGTCAGCGCGTTGCCGGCCCAGCGCAGATTGGCGGAGGACTGCTCGTCCGCGATGACGACGCACCCGTCGGCGGTGGACAGCGCGAGCGCCCGCTCGACGATCTCGTGCGGCTTGACGGTCGTACGGGAGCTCATCGCCCGGCCTCCTGCGTGGTGTTCAGAATGTTCACGCCCCGGAACAGGGCGGAGGGGCAGCCGTGGGAGACCGCCGCCACCTGGCCCGGCTGGGCCTTGCCGCAGTTGAAGGCGCCGCCGAGCACATACGTCTGCGGGCCGCCGACCTTCTCCATCGAGCCCCAGAAGTCGGTCGTCGTCGCCTGGTAGGCGACATCGCGCAACTGGCCCGCCAGCTTGCCGTTCTCGATCCGGAAGAAGCGCTGGCCGGTGAACTGGAAGTTGTAGCGCTGCATGTCGATCGACCACGAGCGGTCGCCGACCACGTAGATCCCGCGCTCCACGCCCCCGATCAGGTCCTCCGTGGAGAGCCCGCCCGGGTCCGGCTGGAGCGAGACGTTGGCCATGCGCTGGACCGGGACGTGCCCGGGGGAGTCCGCGAAGGCGCAGCCGTTCGAACGGCCCAGGCCCGTCAACTTGGCGATGCGGCGGTCCAGTTGGTAGCCGACCAGCGTGCCGTCCTTCACCAGGTCCCAGGACTGCCCCTCGACGCCCTCGTCGTCGTACCCGATGGTCGCGAGACCGTGCTCGGCGGTGCGGTCACCGGTCACGTTCATCACCGACGAGCCGTACGCCAGCTTGCCCAGCTGGTCGAAGGTGGCGAACGAGGTGCCCGCGTACGCCGCCTCGTAGCCCAGCGCCCGGTCCAGCTCGGTGGCGTGGCCGATCGACTCGTGGATGGTCAGCCACAGGTTCGACGGGTCGACCACCAGGTCGTACGACCCGGCCTCGACGCTCGGCGCCCGCATCTTCTCCGCGAGCAGCGCCGGGATCTGCTCCAGCTCGGAGTCCCAGTCCCAGCCGGTGCCCGTGAGGTACTCCCAGCCGCGGCCCGCCGGTGGCGCGATCGTGCGCATCGAGTCGAACTCGCCGGTCTTGCCGTCCACGGCGACCGCGGTGAGCTGCGGGTGCAGCCGCACCCGCTGCTGGGTGGTGACGGTGCCCGCCGTGTCCGCGTAGAACTTGTTCTCGTGGACGGTGAGCAGCGAGGCGTCCACGTGCGCCACCCCGTCCGCCCCGAGCAGCCGCCGGCTCCAGTCGGCGAGCAGCGCGCTCTTCTCCTCGTCCGGTACGGAGAACGGGTCGATCTCGTACGAGGAGATCCAGGTCCTGTCGGCGTGCACCGGCTCCGGGGCCAGCTCCACGCGCTCGTCGGACCCGGCGGCCGCGATCACCTGCGCCGAGAGCTTCGCCATCGCCACGGCCTGCGAGGCGACCTTGGCGGCGGCGTCCATGGTGAGGTCGACGCCGGAGGCGAAGCCCCAGGCGCCGCCGTGCACCACCCGGACCGCGTAACCGAGGTCCGTGGTGTCGGACGACCCCGCGGGCCGGGCGTCGCGCAGCCGCCAGGCCGCGCTGCGCACCCGCTCCAGGCGGAAGTCGGCATGGTCGGCGCCGAGCGCACGGGCGCGCGCCAGCGCGGCGTCGGCGAGCGCCCGCAGCGGCAGCGCCGTGAAGGCTGCGTCGATGGAATGAGGCACGGATGTCTCCTGTCGTGTGAGACCGGTCGACCCGATCATGTCGCGGTTCGGGGCCGCCTGCCTATCCCTTTCTGTAGGGACCCCACAGCGCTTTCCGTACGCCACTGTCACAGGTCGATTCCCCGTACAACGGCCGGTACCGATAGTTTGCGGAAGTACGAAACCGCTATCGAAAGGGTGATCCGTTGAGCCGCTCGGTTCTCGTCACCGGAGGAAACCGGGGCATCGGCCTCGCCATCGCCCGCGCTTTCGCCTCCATGGGCGACAAGGTCGCGATCACCTACCGCTCCGGCGAGCCGGACGCCCTCCAGGAGGAGGGGTTCCTCGCCGTCAAGTGCGACATCACCGACACCGAGCAGGTGGAGCAGGCCTACAAGCAGATCGAGGAGGCCCACGGGCCCGTCGAGGTGCTCGTCGCCAACGCCGGAGTCACCAAGGACCAGCTGCTGATGCGGATGTCCGAGGAGGACTTCACCTCGGTCCTGGACACCAACCTCACCGGCACCTTCCGGGTCGTGAAGCGTGCCAACCGCGCCATGCTGCGCGCCAAGAAGGGCCGCGTCGTCCTGATCTCGTCCGTCGTCGGCCTGATGGGCTCGCCCGGCCAGGCCAACTACGCGGCCTCCAAGGCCGGTCTCGTCGGGTTCGCCCGCTCCCTCGCGCGCGAGCTGGGCTCCCGCAACATCACTTTCAACGTCGTCGCACCCGGTTTTGTCGACACCGACATGACCAAGGTGCTCACTGACGAGCAGCGCACCTCGATCCTTTCCGGGGTACCGCTGGGCCGCTACGCGCAGCCCGAGGAGATCGCTGCCGCGGTCCGCTTCCTCGCCTCGGACGACGCCTCGTACATCACTGGTGCCGTCATCCCGGTTGACGGCGGATTGGGCATGGGTCACTGATCACATGAGCGGAATTCTCGACGGCAAGCGCGTCCTGATCACGGGTGTGCTGATGGAGTCCTCCATCGCCTTCCACACCGCGAAGCTGGCTCAGGAGCAGGGCGCCGAGGTCATCCTGACCGCCTTCCCGCGGCCCACGCTCACCGAGCGCATCGCCCGCAAGCTCCCCAAGCCCGCCAAGGTCATCGAGCTCGACGTGACCAACCAGGAGCACCTGGACCGGCTGGCGGACCTGGTCAAGGAGGAGCTCGGCGGCCTGGACGGCGTCGTCCACTCCATCGGCTTCGCCCCGCAGGACGCCCTCGGCGGCAACTTCCTCAACACCCCGTTCGACTCGGTGTCGACGGCGATGCACGTCTCGGCGTTCTCGCTGAAGTCGCTGACCATGGCCTGTCGCCCGCTGATGAGCTCCGGCAGCGCGGTCGTCGGCCTGACCTTCGACGCGCAGTTCGCCTGGCCGCAGTACGACTGGATGGGCCCGGCGAAGGCCGCCCTGGAGGCGACCTCCCGCTACCTCGCCCGCGACCTGGGCAAGGAGAACATCCGCTGCAACCTGGTCTCGGCGGGCCCGATCGGCTCGATGGCCGCCAAGTCCATCCCGGGCTTCTCGGAGCTGGCGGACGTGTGGAACACCCGCTCCCCGCTGGAGTGGAACATGGCCGACCCGGAGCCGGCCGGCCGCGGCGTCGTGGCCCTGCTCTCGGACTGGTTCCCGAAGACGACGGGCGAGATCGTCCACGTCGACGGCGGCGTGCACATGATGGGGGCCTGAGCGTCCTCCCTCACGGGGGCCTGAGCCTCCGGCTTTTCGACGGCCGCCCTCCGTCCGCTCGCGCGGACGGAGGGCGGCCGTCGTGCGTGTCCGGCCACTTCCCCGCAGACTGAGCGAAGCGGACAAGTCGGGCAGTCGGCCGGGGAGGAGGTGGGGCGGTGCGGCCCTTGCGTACGGCCCAGCGCCGAGCCGTCGCCCTGGTGGCGCTCCTGCTCACGGCACTCGCCGCACTCGCGGCCCCCTCGGTCGTACGGGCCGCCACCTCGGAGGACCCCGCCCCGGCCGCGCCGCCCGAGCCCTTCGGGGCCGACTGCCGCACCTCGGTGCGGGGCTCGCACGTCATCGCGTACTGCCACAACCCGTACCCCGACACCGACCGGGTGCGGCTGCACGCCGAGTGCGCCCGCTGGTGGGACATCGACGCCGACGCGGCCCCGGTGGAGGTCGCGCCCGCCCAGACCGTACGGCTCACCGACCGCTGCTGGAAGGAGGTGCGGGCGGTGTGGGTCACCCATGAGAAGCCGGACGCGGCGCCGACGCCGAAGCCGTCGCCGGCCGTCCGGTAAAAGTCTTCGCCAGAGCCGATCGCCAGAGCCGTTCGCCAGAGCCGTTCGCTAGAGCCGTTCGCCGATGCAGAAGAACGCGTGGCCCGCGGCCTCCGTGGCCGCCGTCTCCCCGTCGCCCGCCCGGATCGCCTCGACCAGCCGGGCATGGTCCATGTGGTTCTCCGGCCGCAGCTCGCGGCCCACGTCGTCGCGGAGCCAGTCGCGCAGGAGGTCGCCGAGGTCGGCGTAGAGCTCGGTCAGGACGTCGTTGTGCGAGGCCGCGACGATCGCCAGGTGCAGCGTGGCGTCGGCGGCGACGAACGCCTCCGCGTCGCCCGACTCCCAGGTCTCCTCGCGCCGCGCGAGCAGCGCGTCCAGCTGCGCCAGATCGCGTGCCGTACGCCGTTCGGCCGCGAGGCGGGCCGCCGACGACTCCAGGGTGGAGCGCAGTTCGGCCACATGGCGGGGGTCGGCGTCGGCGAAGCGCCGGTGCATCACGCCCGCCAGCTCGCTCGTCGCGACCACATAGGTGCCCGAGCCCTGGCGGATGTCGAGCAGCCCGTTGTGCGCGAGCGCCCGGACCGCCTCGCGGACCGTGTTGCGCGCCACCCCCAGCTGTTCGACCAGCTCGGGTTCGGTGGGGATGCGCGATCCCACCGGCCACTCGCCCGAGGTGATCTGGTTGCGCAGCTGCGCGATCACCTGGTCGGCGAGGGCGGACCGCCGGGGAGAGCTCAGCGTCATGCCGCTCCTTGTAGTGAGAGTCGCCCAGATTGTAGTGAGGGCAGGCCCAAGTGATTGGACAACCAATCATCCCATGATTCTATGATGGGGTCATGGCCGACGAGACCCGCACCCTGAGCCCCGCGCCGGGCACCACGCCCCACACCTCCCAAGAAGCCCTCGCGGGCACCCGCACGGGCGGCCCGGCGCCGTGGACCATCCGCCTCGTGCTCGTCGGCCTCGTCCTCGCCGCGATCAATCTGCGCCCCGCCATCACCAGCCTCGGCGCGCTCTTCGAAGAGGTGCGCGACGGGCTGCACATGAGCGGCAGCGTCGCCGGTGTCCTCACCTCCGTACCGCCGTTCTGCTTCGCCGTCTTCGGCGTCTTCGCCCCCCGCCTCGCCCGCCGCTTCGGCCCCGCCGTCGTCGTCTGCGCGGGCATGGTCGCGATCGCCGCGGGCCTGCTGCTGCGGCCGTTCGCCGGCGGCACCCCGGGCTTCCTCGCGGCCAGCGCGCTCGCCCTGATGGGCATAGCCGTCAGCAACGTACTGATGCCGGTGATCGTCAAGCGGTACTTCCCGGACCGCGTCGGCTCCATGACCGGCCTGTACTCGATGGCCCTCGCCCTCGGTACCGCACTGGCCGCCGCGGCCACCGTCCCGGTCACCGATGTGCTCGGCGGCAGCTGGCGCGCCGGGCTTAGCGTGTGGGCGCTGCTCGCCGTCGTCGCCGTACTGCCGTGGCTGCTGCTCGTCCGCGACCGCTCGGACCGGCCGGCCGGTCGGCCCTCGGCCGCCCGGGAGGACGCGGAGGCTCCCGCCTTCAAGATCACCCGCAGCCGTACCGCCTGGGCGCTCGCCTGCTTCTTCGGTCTCCAGGCCACCGCCGCCTACATCACGATGGGCTGGATGCCGCAGATCTTCCGGGACGCCGGGGTGTCCGCCGGGACCGCGGGCGTCCTGCTCGCGGTGACCATGGTGATGGGCGTGCCGCTCGCGTTCGTCATCCCGCGCGTCGCCACCCGGATGCGCAACCAGGGCCCGATCGTCGCCGTCCTTGGCGCCTGCGGCCTCGCCGGTTACGCGGGCCTCTACTTCGCCCCGGCCGCCGGCGCCTGGGCCTGGGCGCTGCTCCTCGGCATCTCCAACTGCGCCTTCCCGCTCGCCCTCACCATGATCGGGATGCGCACCCGGACCGGCACCGGCGTGGTGCGGCTCTCCGCCTTCGCCCAGTCCACCGGCTACCTCATCTCCATCCCCGGCCCCACCCTGGTCGGCGCCCTCTACGACAGCAGCGGCGGCTGGGGCCTGCCGATCGCGCTGATGGCGGGCCTGATGGTGCCGCAGATCGTCGTCGGGTCGCTGGCGGGCCGGGACCGGACGGTGGAGGACGAAGCGGGGATGCGAGACTGAGCGCATGCCTGTGCTCGATCCGAACCCCCAGAACGGTCAGAAGAAGCTCCTCATCGTGCTCGGCGCGATGCTGGCGATCACAGTGGTCATCGCCGTGATCGCGACGATCGCCTCCCCCTGACCTGCACCGACGCGCCCATGGTGGTGCTGGCCCCCCTAACCCCTAGGGGGAAAAGCCCCGGGGTAAGTGGGTGGGTCACCCGATGGGCTCCGGGCGCCCCCTTCCGTAGGTTCGAAGTACGTCAGCGAGACCACGTACTTCACCTTTACGGATTTACGGAGGCGGCCATGTCGGCCAGTACGCACACCCGGTCCACCCGGCCGGCCACTGCCCGCGCCGACTTCCGGCTCCCCTGGTGGGCCGTCGCGCTCCCCACCGTCGCCTTCGTCGTGCTGCTGTTGCTCATCACGGGCTCGCACGACGCCGAGGCCGCCTCGGGAGACCCCGCTATCAGCCACCTCATGGACCGCATTCAGCACACGCTGTCCCGGTGAACACCCTTGTCAACCCTGGCGCGAGAGCGCACCGGGACCCTGAGCCCGATGGCGTGATTCGTGCGAAGCTGTTGGGCATGAGCGTCGACACACCCCGCAGGATCGTCCTCCTCCGGCATGCGAAAGCCGACTGGCCCCAGGTGTCCGACCACGACCGGCCGCTCGCCGACCGCGGCCGCACGGACGCCCCGGTGGCCGGGCGCAGGCTCGCCGAGACCGGAATCGCCTTCGACCTGACTCTCTGCTCGACCGCGGCCCGTACCCGCGAGACCTGGAAGCTGGCCGTGCAGGAACTGCCGCACCGCCCCAGGACCGTGTACGAGGAGCGGCTGTACGAGGCCTCGCCCGGCGAGCTGCTCGCCCTCCTGAACGAGACGCCGGACGACGTCGACAACGTCCTCCTGGTCGGCCACAACCCCGGGATGCACGCGCTCGCCGACGTGCTGGCGGGCGAGGCGGAGGGGGACGTACTGCCGAGGATGAACCGCAGTGGCTTCCCGACCGCCGCGTTCGCGGTGGTGGCGTTCAACGGCTCGTGGAAGACGGTCGAGCCCGGCGTCGGCAGGCTGACGGACTTCTGGGCACCGCACACGTAAGGCGTACGTACGTGAAAGGGCCCCGGAGCGGAGAACCGCTCCGGGGCTTTGTCGCTGTCCGGGGGGACTAGGGCCTGTCCGGCGGATCTTGTCTGGGACGCGGGGTCCTGGCACGCCCATCTGCGGCGTTGTCGTCGGTTGCCGACGCTCCGCGTCGACGCCCTCCTCCGCCTTGCAGCTGGACGCACCAGGACCCCGCTCACCAGGACCGAAAGGCGAAGGCACCTCGCGGGCGACCAGATCCGCCGGACAGGCCCTAGTGGGGCAGGTCCACGGAGCCGTCGGCGGCCTCGACCTCTTCGCGGGTGATGCCGAGGAGGTAGAGCACGGTGTCCAGGAACGGCACGTTCACGGCGGTGTCGGCGGCCCGGCGGACCACCGGCTTGGCGTTGAACGCGACGCCAAGACCCGCCGCGTTGAGCATGTCGAGGTCATTGGCCCCGTCGCCGATCGCCACGGTCTGGTCGAGCGGGACGCCCGCCTCGGCCGCGAACTCGCGCAGCAGCCGCGCCTTCCCGGCCCGGTCCACCACGGCCCCGGTGACGCGCCCGGTGAGCTTGCCGTCGACGATCTCCAGGGTGTTGGCGGAGGCGAAGTCGAGGCCGAGCCGCTCCCGCAGGTCGTCGGTGACCTGGGTGAACCCGCCGGACACCACGCCGACTTGGTAGCCGAGCCGCTTGAGCGTACGGATCAGGGTGCGCGCGCCGGGGGTGAGCCGCACCTCGGCGCGGACCTTGTCCACGACGGACGCGTCGAGCCCCGCGAGCAGCGCCACGCGCGCGTGCAGCGACTGCTCGAAGTCGAGCTCGCCCCGCATCGCCTGGGCGGTGACCTCGGCCACTTTGTCCTCGCACCCGGCGTGCGCGGCGAAGAGCTCGATGACCTCGTCCTGGATGAGCGTGGAGTCCACGTCCATGACGACCAGCCGCTGGGCGCGGCGGTGCAGCCCCGCCGAGACGACGGCGACGTCCACGCCCTGCACCGCGGCCTCGGTGGCCAGCGCCGTGCGCAGCGGCTCGGTCTCGGTGCCGGAGACGGCGAACTCGACAGCGGTCACGGGGTACTTGGCGAGCCGGAAGACACGGTCGATGTTGCCGCCGGTCGCGGTGATCCGGGCCGCTATGGCCGCCGTGGACTCGGCGGTGAGCGGGTGTCCGAGCACGGTGACGTGCGAACGCCCGCTGCCGCGCGGCCGGTTGTCGCCGGTACCGGAGATGATCTCGGCCTGGAGCCTGAGCGACTCCGCCCAGCTGTGCACGGTGGCCCGCAGCTCGCCCGCCGTGCTCACGGTCGGCTCGGTGACGAGCGCGCACAGGACGATACGGCCACGGGTGACGACCTGCTCGATGTCGACGACGTCGACGGAGTAGGCGGCCAGGGTGTCGAAGAGCCCGGCGGTGATCCCGGGCCGGTCCTTCCCGAAGATCTTGACGAGCAGGGTCGGCATGTCCGCGATGTCCGCGCCCGGGAGGGCGGCGTCACTGCTGTGACCAGCGGGGCGAGGGGGCTGAGAAGCGCTCATGGTGTTCCCACCGTATAGGCCCGCCACCGGACCCCGACCCCCTGTCCCGCCCACCGGACAGCTGTGTCACGACCCCGGCCCAAATTGACAGCGGAGCGAAACCTGCTGGTCACTCAGGGGTGGGGTGGGAGTTGGTTGCGGGTTCGTCTGCGGGCCGGTGGGGGCTGCGCGACCAGCCACAGGCAACCCACGCAACTCACCCCACCCCATCCCCCGGCCCCCGCAAATACGGATTCGTCTCGTCGTGCGGCGGCCGGTACACGGGGGAGGGGCTGTAGGGGCCCGCCCGCCCGTACACCTCGTCCGCGGAAGGCCCATCCGGAGCCGGAACGGACGCGGGACCAGCCTGCGGGGCCACCCGCCGCCCCGCCGCCCCCACCCCGTACGCCAGCAGCCCCCCCACGCCCCCCGCGACCGCCCCCCACCCCGCCCCCAGAACCAGCGCGAGCCCCGCGTTGCCGTGCAGCTCCACCCCCGCCCCGAACGCGTTGAACCCCAGCACGGACAGCGACGCGTCCGCGGACACTCCCGTCAGCCACACCATCAGCGGCAGGGCGACCGCCGTCACGGCCCCCAGCGCCACCGCGCACCGCCCCGCGAACGCGCCCGCGGACAGCCCCCGCACCGGCGTGCGCGCCGCCGCGAGCACCCCCGCGTACAGCATCACCACACCCGTGGCGACCGCCAACAGCCAGACACGCCCGTCGAGTTCGGCCAGCCGCCCGAGGCTCACGCTCTGGTCGTTCTTGAAGCCGAGCAGCTTGTCCAGCGGGTCCGGCAGCACCTTCACCAGCGCCCCCGTGGCATGGCCGTTCCAGGGGACGAACAGGCCGAGCGGAAGCGCGAGCCACACTCCGTTCGGCGCGCCGAGCAGCGCGGCGCCCGCGATGCGCCCGGGATGGGCGTCGCCCACCATCGCGTACGCGGCCGCCGCGAGCCCCGCCACGACCGCCACCAGGGCCACCGCGACCAGCGCCGACGCGGCCGGCCGCACGACCCGGTGCACCCACTCCCAGCCGCGCGGCAGCGGGGAGCGCCGCGAGGCGAGCAGTGCGATCAGCAGCACCCCGAGTACCCAGAACACCGCGCCCGCCAGCGAGTCCGCCGTGTTCACGGTGAAGCCGACCTGCGCCTTGGCGTCGGCGAGCTTGCCGAGCCGGTCCGGCAGCAGCCCGCCGATGTCCCCGAGGTCGCCCAGGTCGCCGAGCCCGGGGATGGACACCCCGCCGCCGCCCGGCGGCTTCTCCGTGTCGAGGCCGAGCGAGGCCCCGTCGATGGTGACCAGGTCGTGCCCGGCCCAGGCGAGCCCCGCCACCACGCCGACGAACAGCACCACGACGCCGCCCGCCCGCGCGGCGAGCTCCGCCCCGGGCAGGACCGCGCCCGCCGCCCGCAGCGAGCGCAGGAAGAAGAAGGCGAGCAGCACGGCCCCGGCGAGCGACACCCCCAGTGGCGTGATCTCGACGGCCGTCTTCGCCTGCGCGCCGGTGAGACCGAACGCCGAGACGTCGCCCGACGGGGTGACGGAGCCGCCCGCCCCGAGCACCACCACGGCCGCCGTCATCGGCCCCAGCGCCCCGGCCGCGTCGGCGCCGAGCAGGTGCAGCCCGAGGGCCGCCACGCCCGCCATCGCGACCAGCGCCCAGCTGACCGAGGCGACCGAAGCCAGCAGTACATCGGCCCAGGGAATGCCGCCGGGCGCCCCTCGGGCCCCGGTCGCACCCGGGGTCCCGAGCCCCCCGGAGACCCTCTTCCCGCCCCTGTCGCCCATGCTCATCAGGCCCCCCGGGATTGGTCCAAGTTGTCCCATTCGCGCATGATCCGTACGCAGTCATGGGTGCTTACTACTTTCCGGGCGCGTTTCTCCTGAGTCAACGGCGCGTGCGTACACACCTGTTGCTCGACTGCAACAGGTCTGTGCACGTTATTCACAAGGGTCGGGTTTCGGATACGAGCCCGGGCCTGAAATAGTTCCCCACGATGTTCGCCATCCCTAGACTCCCTGTATCGGGGGATTGCTCGGGGGACAACAAGTGGGGCATGGAGTGCCGGAACTCGTACTGGAATTGAATGGCAGGACCTGGACGCTCGACGCGTCCCGGTCGTACACCCTCGGACGTGATCCGCAGGGCGACATGGTGATCGACGACGCCAGGGTCTCGTGGCGGCACGCCACGATCAGCTGGGGCGGGCGCAGTTGGGTCATCGAGGACCACGGCAGCACCAACGGCACCTATGTGCAGGGTCAGCGGATCCACCAGATGGAAATCGGCCCCGGCTCCGCGGTGCACCTGGGCAACGCGACCGACGGCCCGCGGCTGAATCTCACCGGTGCCGCAGCCGCGGCCCCGGCCGGAGCCGCCGCGTACAGCGCGCCCGCCGCCGCCCAGCAGGCGCCGCAGCAGGCCCCGCCGCAGCAGCAGCCCCAAGCGGGCGGCTGGGCGCCGCAGCAGCCCCAGCAGCAGGCGCCGCAGGCCCAGGTCCCGCAGCAGGCGTGGCAGCAGGCGCCGCAGCAGCAGGCCCCGGCCCACCAGCCCCCGCAGGCCCAGGTCCCGCAGCAGCAGGGCCCCGGCCAGGGAGCGGGCGCGTCGGCGGTCTACGGCGACCGCAGCCCCACCACGTTCCACCAGGTGGCGCTGGGCCGGGTGATGCGCATCGGCCGTGCGCTGGAGAACGAGCTGGTCGTCTCCGACCTCCAGGTCTCGCGCAACCACGCCGAGTTCCACTCGACGCCCGACGGCCGCATGGAGATCCGCGACCTCGGCTCGCACAACGGCACGTACGTCAACGGCATGCCGATCGCCAAGGGCGGCTCCGCGCTGCTCGGCCCGAACGACATCGTCGGCGTCGGCCACTCCACCTTCCGCGTCATCGGCGACCGCCTTGAGGAGTTCGTCGACACCGGTGACGTCTCCTTCTCGGCCCGCCACCTCACGGTGACGGTCGACGGCGGCAAGGACATCCTCAAGGACGTCTCCTTCGGCGTCCCCGAGAAGTCCCTCATCGCGGTCATCGGCCCCTCGGGTTCCGGCAAGTCCACCCTGCTCAAGGCGCTCACCGGCTACCGGCCCGCCAACCGGGGCGACGTCCTCTACGACAACCGGAACCTGTACAAGCAGTTCGCCGAGCTGCGCCAGCGCATCGGTCTGGTCCCGCAGGACGACATCTTGCACAAGGAGCTGACCGTCAAGAAGGCGCTGAAGTACGCGGCCAAGCTGCGCTTCCCCGCCGACACCACCGAGTCCGAGCGCGAGCAGCGCATAAACGAGGTGCTGGGCGAGCTCAAGCTGGACATCCACAAGGAGAAGAAGGTCACCTCCCTCTCCGGTGGCCAGCGCAAGCGCGTCTCCGTCGCCCTGGAGCTGCTGACCAAGCCGTCCCTGATCTTCCTGGACGAGCCGACCTCCGGCCTCGACCCGGGCATGGACCGCGATGTCATGCAGCTGCTGCGCGGGCTCGCCGACGACGGCCGCACCGTCCTCGTCGTGACCCACTCGGTGGCCGAGCTGGCGATCTGCGACAAGCTCCTGGTGATGGCGCCGGGCGGCTCGGTGGCGTACTTCGGTCCGCCCGAGGAGGCGCTGAACTTCTTCGGCTACAGCACCTGGGCCGATGTCTTCTCCGCCTTCGAGAACTACCGCGACTACGACTGGGCGGGCCGCTGGAAGGGCTCGCAGCACTACCAGATGTACGCCGCGGACATCGACGCCGTGGCCGCCCAGTCGGTCCAGATGCCGGCGCCGAACCAGATGCGCCCGCCCAAGCCGCAGAGCTGGGGCGCCCAGCTGTGGACGCTGATCCGGCGGTACTCGTCGGTCATCGCCTCCGACAAGGGCTTCCTGGGCCTGATGGTGATCCTGCCCGCCGTACTCGGCGCGGTCAGCGTGGTCATCCCGGCGAAGTTCGGCCTGGCCCCGCCGACCGGCGCCAACAAGTTCAACGCCGACGCGGGCACGATCATGCTGATCCTCGCGGTCGGCATGTGCTTCTCGGGCGCGGCCAACTCCGTACGAGAGCTGATCAAGGAACGGGTCATCTACGAACGGGAACGGGCCACCGGCCTCTCCCGCTCGGCGTACCTGATGTCCAAGGTCATCGTGCTCGGAGTGATCACCGCCATCCAGGGCGTCATCATCTGCGGCATCGGCTTCTCCACCCGGGACCTCCCCGAGGAGGGCCTGATCATGCCGCCGGCCATCGAGATCTGCCTGGTGGTCATCGCCCTCGGCTTCACCTCGATGATGTTCGGCCTGGTCATCTCCTCGCTGGTGAAGACCGCCGAGAAGACCATGCCGCTGCTGGTCATGTTCGCGATCGTGCAGGTCGTCTTCACCGGCATCCTCTTCAAGGTCTTCGGCTCGCTCGGCCTGGAGCAGTTCGCCTGGCTGATGCCGTCGCGCTGGGCCATCGCGGGCGCCGGTACGACCCTGGACCTCGCGCACCTCATGCCGCCGTGGGACCAGAACAAGCCCAACGACCTGGACCCGCTGTGGGAGCACTCGGTGGCCCAGTGGGGCATCAACATCACCGTGCTGATCGCCCTCGGTGTCATCTGCGGCTTCGCGGTCGCGCGCCTGCTGCGCCGCCACGAGCCGGAGGTCATGCGCAAGTAGCGCGGGCCCCGCACGCACGCCGAAGGGCGGCATCCCTGATGGGGTGCCGCCCTTCGGCGTGTGCCGTCGGCGTCCGTCAGTAGGCGCCGTTGACGTTGTCGATCGAGCCGTACTTGTTGGCCGCGTAGTTCGCCGCGGCGGTGATGTTGGCGACCGGGTCGTAGATGTTGGTCGACGTGCCGGACACGTGGAACGCGTTGAACGTCGGCTGGATGACCTGGAGAAGGCCCTTCGACGGGACGCCGTTGATGGCGTTGATGTCCCAGCCGTTGATCGCGTTCGGGTTGCCGGTCGACTCGCGCATGATGTTGCGGTACAGACCGTTGTACGAACCCGGGATGCCCTTGGACTTCATGATGTCCAGGGACTGCTTGATCCAGCCGTCCAGGTTGTTGGCGTACACCGGCTTGCGGGCGGCGGCGCGGCTCGCGGCGGCGTCGGCCGCGCGCTTCTTCGCCTCGGCCTCGGCCTTGGCCTTCGCGTCGGCCTCGGCCTTCGCCTTGGCCTGCTTGACGGCGGTGACGTGCTGCTTGGCGACGCTGGCCTCGACGGCCTTCGCGTTGGTGCCGGCGGCGGTCACGGAGAAGGCGACGGGCTCGGCGGCCACGGCGGTACCCGACTCGCCGCTGCCCGGCAGGACCGAGAAGGCGAGGGCGGCGGCGCCGAGAGCGGCGACACCGGCAATCGAGATCTTGTGCGTCTTGTTCAGACGACTGTGACCAGGGTTGCTGGACTCGGGCATGGTTGTAGGACCTCTTCCGAATGACGGGGACGGCACACGAAAGCGCCGCGGCGGTGAGCCGCAGCGCTGTGCGACGGGAGCCATTCTTAGCGGCCGCAAAATCCTGTGGCAAAGATGCGACATACGAACCCGGATAGTGGATCAGGGGCCGGGAAAAAGCGCCTCCCGCCCCCGCCCGCCCCGCTCACAGGGCCTTTATGGATCCACTACGCTGCTTCGTAAGTGATGTGCGTCCTATGCGCGGGCTCACATCGGCCACGTAACAGTCTCACCATCCGTTGCAGGAGCAATTCGGTGCGTGACGGTTCTCGTCCGGAAGGATGAGGTGGACGTCGCCGAACTCGTGCCAGAGGTAGAGCCCGCTCAGCGCCTCGGCGTACGCGGCGCCGATCGCCGCCCGCCCCGCGAGCGCCTCCAGCATCAAAAGGTGCGAGGCCTCCGGCTCATGCAGCCCGGTCAGCAGCCCGTCCACCACGCGCACCCCGCGCCCGGGCGTCACCACCAGATCCGTCCACCCCGACGCGGGCCGCACCACCCCGTCCACCCCGGCGGCCGACTGCAGCGCCCGCACCGCGGTCGTCCCCACCGCCACGATCCGCCCACCCGCCGCCCGCCACCGCCCTTTCGGGGAAGCGCCTCGCGCGCCCCGCCTTCTCCCGGCCCGCGCGGCGTTCACCAGCCGCGCCGTGGACACCGGCACCTCGAACCGCTCCGGATACGGCGGCTCGTGCGCCTCCGGCGAGGCCACCCCCGTATGCAGGGTGACCGGCGCGAACCACACCCCGCGCCGCACCAGCTCCGCGACCAGCTCCACCGTGAAGGGCCGCGCCGCGCTCGGCATCTCCGCCGAGCCCACCCCGTCCGGCGAGGGCAGCGCGAAGACCGTCTGGTACGCGGAGAGAGGCTGGTCGCCCGAGGTGTACGCGTACCGGATCGGCCGCCCGTACCGCGCGAGCAGCCCCGGCACGTCCGGGGTGTCCGCACGGGCCCACCACAGGCGGTCCCCGGCCGCGCTGAGCGGCTCCTCCAGGGCCAGGCGCCGCCCGCCCGGCAGCGCCACCGTCGTCCGCGCGCGCGTACCGGTACGCCGCCGGGTACTGCCCGACGGCTCCGGGGCGCGCAGCTCGACCGCCCAGCGCCCGTCCGGGCCCAGCGTCGAGAAGTGCACGACCACCCGCTCGCCGTCCAGCGTGCCGTCCACGGCCGACGGCATGGTCGCCGACGTGTTGACGACCAGGACGTCCCCGGCCCGCAGCTGCCCGGCCAGGTCCCGGAACGCGTGATGGGAGACCTCGGTGCCGCGCGACACCATCAGCCGCACGTCGTCCCGCCCCGAGCCGCGCACCTCGGCGGGCTCCGAGGCCATCAGCTCCTCGGGCACCCGGATGGCGATGTCCGCCGTCATCGCGCCCCCGTCCCGGCCGGGCTCCGCCTCATCGCGCCGTCTCCACCAGCGCGGGAGCCGCGTACCGCCCGCTCGCGGGGCGGCGCTCGATCAGGCTCAGGAAGCCGGGCACCACCGTCTCCGGCTCCGGCCGCTCCTCCTCGTCACCCGGCACGGCCGCCCGGTACAGATCGGTCCGCATGTCGCCCGGGTCCACCGCCCACACCCGCAGCCCCGGCTCCTCCACCGCGAGCACGGCCGCCAGCTGGTCGAGCGCCGCCTTGGACGCCCCGTACCCGCCCCAGGTCGCATAGGCCTCGGCCGCCGCGTCCGAACTCACCGCCAGTACCGCCCCCGCCCCCGAGCCCCGCAGCAGGCCGAGCGACTCCTGTACGAGCCCCAGCGCCGCCACCACATTGGTCTCCAGGGCCGCCCGGAACCCGTCCAGGCTCTGCCGCTCCAGCGCCACCAGCGGCTCGGCGCCGAGCGCGCTCGCGTTGTGCACCAGCAGGTCGAGCCCGCCCAGCTCCCCGGCCGCCGCCACCAGCGCCCGGCGGTGCACGGCGTCCGTCACGTCCCCGGCGAGCGCCACGACCTTCGTTCCGTGTCCATCGAGCGCGTCGGCCGTCTCCTTCAGTACGGACGCCGTCCTGGCATCCAGGACGAGGTCCCAGCCGCGTGCGGCCAGCGCCCGCGCGAGCGCCCGCCCGAGTCCCTTCGAAGCCCCCGTGATGATCGCTACCGGCATGATCTTCCGTCCCCTCGTAGTCCGCTGCATCGCTGTCTCGCGTCGGCGGTGCGCGTCGGCCGCGCGGGCCGCCGACAGCCCCAGCGTCACTCCCCGCCCGCCCCCGCCGCCTCAGCCGCGCGCCCCAGCCGCCCAAGGCACTTCGACCTAGTCCCCGGGACCCAGCCGACCGCCGTCCACAGGCGGATACGGACCGTCACACCCCACGGGTACGGTGATCCCATGAGTCACCGACCGAGCTCCGGCCTCGCCGCCGTGAGCACCGCGCTCCTCGCGATGAGCAGGCATCTTGAGGTGCGCGACGTCCTCAAGACGATCGTCGCGTCGGCCCGCGACCTGCTCGACGCGGAGTACGCGGCACTCGGCGTCCCCGACGACCACGGCGGCTTCGCGCAGTTCGTGGTCGACGGCGTCAGCGACGAGCAGTGGAAGGCGATCGGCCCGCTGCCGCGCCAGCACGGCATCCTCGCGGCGATGCTCAACGAGCAGAAGCCGGAGCGGATCGCCGACGTCCGCAAGGACCCCCGCTTCGGCGGCTGGCCCGCCGCGCACCCCGACATGTCCGACTTCCTGGGCGTGCCGATCCGCGACGGCGACGAGACGCTGGGCACGCTCTTCCTCGCCAACAAGCGCTGCCCCAAGCCGGAGGGCGGCTGCGGCTTCACCGAGGACGACGCCGAACTGCTTGGCATCCTCGCCCAGCACGCGGCGATCGCCCTGACCAACGCGCGCCTCTACGAGCGCAGCCGCGAGCTCACCATCACCGAGGAGCGCACCCGCCTCGCCCACGAGCTGCACGACGCGGTCAGCCAGAAGCTCTTCTCGCTCCGGCTGACCGCCCAGGCCGCCGCCGCCCTCGTGGACCGCGACCCCGCGCGCGCCAAGGGCGAGCTCCAGCAGGTCGCCGCGCTCGCCGCCGAGGCCGCCGACGAACTGCGCGCGGCCGTGGTCGAACTGCGCCCGGCCGCCCTGGAGGAAGACGGCCTGGTCAACACCCTGCGCACCCAGATCCAGGTCCTCGACCGCGCCCACAGCGCCGAGGTCACCTTCGAGAACTGTGGAGTACGGGCACTGCCGCCCGCCCAGGAGGAGGCGCTGCTGCGCGTCGCCCAGGAGGCCCTGCACAACGCCCTGCGCCACTCGGACGCCGAGCACGTCTCGGTCGTTCTCATACGACGCGGCCAGGGCGCCGCCCTGCGGATCGTCGACGACGGCCGCGGATTCGAACCCCGTGCGGTCCGCCGCGCCGGCCGTCACCTCGGCCTGGTGTCGATGCGGCACCGGGCGAGCGGCGTCGGGGGCCGGCTCATCGTGAAATCGGCGCCCGGAGAGGGCGCCACGATCGAGATGGAGGTGCCAGGTGGCTGACAGCATCAAAGTCCTCCTGGTCGACGACCACCAGGTGGTCCGCCGCGGCCTGCGGACGTTCCTGGAGGTCCAGGACGACATAGAGGTCGTCGGCGAGGCCGCCGACGGGGCCGAGGGGGTCGCCCGAGCCGAGGAGCTGAAGCCGGACGTCGTCCTGATGGACGTGAAGATGCCCGGCATGGACGGCATCGAGGCGCTGCGCAAGCTGCGCACGCTGGCCAACCCGGCGAAGGTGCTGATCGTCACCAGCTTCACCGAGCAGCGCACGGTGGTGCCCGCGCTGCGGGCGGGCGCGGCGGGCTATGTGTACAAGGACGTCGACCCGGAGGCACTGGCCGGCGCGATCCGCTCGGTGCACGCCGGGCACGTGCTGCTCCAGCCCGAGGTCGCGGGCGCACTGCTCTCCCAGGACGACGCGGGCGGCGGCCAGGGCCGGGGCACCTCGCTCACCGAGCGCGAGCGCGAAGTCCTTGGCCTGATCGCGGACGGCCGCTCGAACCGGGAGATCGCCCGAGCACTGGTCCTGTCCGAGAAGACGGTGAAAACACACGTCTCCAACATCCTGATGAAGCTGGACCTGGCGGACCGCACCCAGGCGGCCCTGTGGGCGGTCCGCCACGGCCTGACGGACTGACGGGGCGCCGTATAAAAAGGTGTAGGTCCGTAAATACGGATCGTCACGCTCCAGTGAGAGATTCATACCGTCGGGTGTATGTCACCCGTCCGGCGTATCTCCGGCGACCGGTGGGCGTTCTCCAGGGCGTGCTGCGGCGGACCGTCGCAGCGAGACCAGGAGGAACCTGAAGTGAAGAACCTGAAGAAGGCCGCCGCCGTCGCCATGGTCGCCGGAGGAATCGTCGCAGCCGGTGCCGGTGCCGCCGCCGCGCACGGAGCGAACGCGGACGGCGAGGCCAAGAACTCCCCCGGCGTCGTCTCCGGCAACCTGGTCCAGGCGCCGATCCAGGTCCCGGTCAACGCCACGGGCAACTCGGTGAACGTCGTCGGCCTCCTCAACCCGGCCTTCGGCAACGAGTCCTCCAACTCCTGACCGCAAAGCGGTCGAGCCCCGGGGCGCGCGGAAATGTCCGCTGCGCCCCAGAGGCTTGTGCCCCCACCCCCGCCAGGGGCTACGCCCCCGGACGCGGTTTTTGGCTGCGGGTGGGTGGGGGCTCCCCGCGCCCCTGAGGGGTTAGGGGCGCGGGGAACTGCGCGACCAGCCACAGACGGCCCGCAGACGAACGGGATCCGGGGCGGAGCCCGAAGCAACGGGGTCCGGGGCGGAGCCCCGAAGCGGGGTGCAGGGGCCGCAGGCCCCGCAACGGGGGTCCGGGGGCGCAGCCCCCGGGAAACGAGCCTCCACCCCCACCCACCCCCGGAGGGTTAAGGGAACGGGCGGGGTGGGGGACCCTCCACGTACGAGTTGTACGCCGCCACCCGAGCCCGCCGAGCCACCCGCTCCACCGGCCGCAACGCCTCCGCCCGAACCGCCAGCTCCGACGCGCTCACCGCCCCGCCGATGTGCTCCGCCCCGCGCGCCACCTCGACCAGCAGCGCGACCCGCCGGGCCAGCTCCAACACCCGTACCGCCCGCGCCGGATAGCCAGGAGCCAGGACCATGTCGTCCGGCCCCTCCGCCCGCGCCCGGTACGCGTCGATCGCCGCCTCCGCCGCCGGCCCCGATCCGGCGACGTCGAGCCGGGTCAGCACGACCGTCGCCTCCCGCAGAGCCTCCGCCAGCTCCCGCTCCGCCTCCCCGAGCGAGGGCACATCGGCCGGCGGCGCCTCCCGTACCGCCAGGCACTGCCAGACGACCTCCACCCGCACATCACCCGCGGGCCCCACCTCGCTGACCTCCGGCACCAGCCCGTGCGGCGCCCCGAATCCGACGACGGCCTCCTCCGCGTCCAGCGCCCGCGCGTTGAACTCCGGCGGCCCGCTGAGCCCCAGCGGATGCCCCGGCGCGGGCAGCGCGACCCGGAAGCCGGTCACCCCGAGCCCCCGCAGCCGCCCGAGCGCCAGCGTGAGCCCCACCGGCGTCGCTTCACCCGGCAGCCCCGCCACCCGGTGCACCGTGTCGTCCCCGACGATCGCCGACGCGGCGTCATCCGGTGAAACTTTCCCGGCCAACAGGGCATTTCCCCATGCGGCCAGCCGACCTGAACGTGGTTCCGAGAACATGGACCCAGCCTAGGTACTGGCCCTCACGGCAGGTCCACTCCCTCAGTGGCGTAGGTTTTCCCTGGGAGATTTCCCCGGGACCCTGCCCACAGGAACAGCCCGGACCTCAAGACGATTGCATGGGGAGACAACGCGCTCATGAGCGATGTACTGGAGCTGGTGGACGTATCCGTGGTCCGCGACGGACGCGCTCTGGTGGACGACGTCTCCTGGTCGGTCAAGGAGGGCGAGCGCTGGGTGATCCTCGGCCCCAACGGCGCCGGCAAGACCACCCTCCTCAACATCGCCTCCAGCTACCTCTTCCCGACCACCGGTACGGCGAAGATCCTCGGCGACCCGCTCGGCAAGGTCGACGTGTTCGAGCTGCGCCCGCGCATCGGCATGGCCGGCGTCGCCATGGCCGACAAGCTGCCCAAGCGCCAGACCGTGCTCCAGACGGTGCTCACCGCCGCGTACGGCATGACCGCCACCTGGCAGGAGCAGTACGACGCCGTCGACGAGGAGCGCGCCCGCGCCTTCCTCGACCGGCTCGGCATGACCGAGTACGTCGACCGGAAGTTCGGCACCCTCTCCGAGGGCGAGCGCAAGCGCACCCTGATCGCCCGCGCGATGATGACCGACCCCGAGCTGCTGCTCCTCGACGAGCCGGCCGCCGGTCTCGACCTGGGCGGCCGCGAGGACCTGGTCCGCCGCCTCGGCCGCCTCGCCCGCGACCCGTACGCGCCCTCGATGGTCATGGTCACGCACCACGTCGAGGAGATCGCCCCCGGCTTCACCCACGTCCTCATGATCCGCCAGGGCAAGGTGCTCGCCGCGGGCCCCATGGAGACCGAGCTCACCTCCCGCAACCTCTCCCTCTGCTTCGGGCTCCCGCTGGTCGTCGAACACCGCGGCGACCGCTACTCCGCGACCGGTCTGCCCCTCGGCTGACCCCGGGCGCTCCCCGGGCGCACTGTCCGTGGCGGGGTGCCCGGACCTACGATGACCTCGTGGACGCATGGGTTGGGTGGCTGATCGCGGCGGCGGGTCTCGGAATTCCTCTGGTGCTGACCGCCATGCCGGAATTCGGCATGCTGGCCGTCGGCGCGGTCGCCGCGGCCGTGGCCGCGGGCCTCGGCCTGGGCACCGTCGCGCAGGTCCTCGTCTTCGTCGTGGTCTCGGTCGCCCTCATCGCCGTCGTCCGGCCCATCGCGGCCCGGCACAGCGCCGAGCGGCCCCGCCTCGCCACCGGCATCGACGCGCTGAAGGGCCGTCAGGCCGTCGTCCTGGAGAGAGTCGACAGCAGCGGCGGCAGGATCAAGCTGGCGGGCGAGGTGTGGTCGGCCCGCACCCTCGACGGCGGCCAGTCCTTCGAACCCGGCCAGCAGGTCGATGTGGTCGAGATCGACGGAGCGACTGCCATCGTCATGTGAACCATGCCAGGATCATCCGGGCCGGGAGCCGCACAGCTGCCGCGCACTTCCTAGAGGCAAGAAAGGCACGGGGAACGCGATGTCAGCGATCATCATCGTCCTGATCATTCTGGTGGTGCTGGTCTTCATCGCCCTGATCAAGACCATCCAGGTGATCCCGCAGGCCAGCGCGGCCATCGTCGAGCGCTTCGGCCGCTATACGAGGACGCTGAACGCGGGCCTGAACATCGTCGTCCCGTTCATCGACTCGATCCGCAACCGCATCGACCTGCGTGAGCAGGTCGTGCCGTTCCCGCCGCAGCCGGTGATCACCCAGGACAACCTGGTCGTCAACATCGACACGGTCATCTACTACCAGGTGACCGACGCCCGCGCCGCCACGTACGAAGTCGCCAGCTACATCCAGGCGATCGAACAGCTCACCGTCACCACCCTCCGCAACATCATCGGCGGCATGGACCTGGAGCGGACCCTCACCTCCCGCGAGGAGATCAACGCGGCCCTGCGCGGCGTCCTCGACGAGGCCACCGGCAAGTGGGGCATCCGCGTCAACCGCGTCGAGCTGAAGGCGATCGAGCCGCCGACCTCCATCCAGGACTCGATGGAGAAGCAGATGCGCGCCGACCGTGACAAGCGCGCCGCGATCCTCCAGGCCGAAGGTGTCCGGCAGTCCGAGATCCTGCGCGCCGAGGGCGAGAAGCAGTCCGCGATCCTGCGCGCCGAAGGTGAGGCCAAGGCGGCCGCCCTGCGCGCCGAGGGCGAGGCCCAGGCGATCCGTACGGTCTTCGAGTCCATCCACGCGGGCGACCCCGACCAGAAGCTCCTCTCGTACCAGTACCTCCAGATGCTCCCGAAGATCGCCGAGGGCGACGCCAACAAGCTCTGGATCGTGCCCAGCGAGATCGGCGACGCGCTCAAGGGCCTGTCCGGCGCGTTCGGCAACCTCGGCAGCGGGATGTCCGGCTTCAACACGGGATCCGAGCGCCGCGAAGAACCGCCCGTCGACTGAGACCAGTTGACTGCGTAGTACATCATCCGTGCATGATCAGTGCGGCCCCTCGACCTCCATGGCGGGGAGGCGTCTCACTGATTGTGTAAGGAGATGGCCTTGTCCATCTGGGAAGCACTCGCGGTCTTCGCGGCCGGCATCGGCGCCGGCACCATCAACACGATCGTCGGCTCAGGCACCCTGATCACCTTTCCCGTGCTGCTGGCCACCGGTCTCCCGCCGATCACGGCGAACGTGTCCAACACCCTCGGCCTGGTCTCCGGCTCCATCAGCGGAGCCATCGGCTACCGCCGCGAACTGCGCGGCCAGACCCGCCGCATCCTGCGCCTCGCGTCCACCGCGCTGATCGGCGGGCTCGTCGGCGCCATCCTGCTGCTCGCCCTGCCGTCCGACGCGTTCGACGCGATCGTCCCCGTACTGGTCGGCCTCGCGCTGCTGCTCGTCCTCTTCCAGCCGCGCATCGCCGCCGCCGTCAAGCGCCGCCGCGAGGCCACCGGCACCCAGGCCCGCCCCGACGGCGGCCCCGTCCTGCTCGTCGGCCTCTTCTTCGCCAGCATCTACGGGGGCTACTTCGGTGCGGCCCAGGGCGTGCTCTACCTCTCCCTGATGGGCCTGCTGCTCCCCGAGAGCCTGCAGCGCGTCAACGCCGTCAAGAACATCCTCGCGGCCCTGGTCAACGGCATCGCCGCCGTCTTCTTCCTCTTCGTCGCCGACTTCGACTGGACCGCCGTCCTGCTCATCGCGGTCGGCTCGACCATAGGAGGCCAGATCGGCGCCAAGGTAGGCCGCCGCCTGAAGCCGACGGTGCTGCGGGGGGTGATCATCGCGGTGGGCGTGGTGGCGATCGTGCAGTTGGTCCTGCGCGGTTAGGGGCGCGGGGCTGTGTCTATTTGCGGCTCCGCCGCGTGGGCGCGCCCAGCCACCCACGGTCCGCACCCGAATCCCGACGCTTGCAGCGTGTGCTTACGCAGCCCCGCGAGCCAACCACTCCGGCAGCGCGGACCGATCACCGGCCGCCATGCCGAGCAGCATCGCGTCCGCGGGCGACGGCTCGAACGGTTCCCGCAACAGCGGCATCCCCGCCTCGTCCGGCGTCCGGTCGGCCTTGCGGTGGTTGTCCTCGGCGCAGGACGCCACCGTATTGAGCCAGCTGTCCCGCCCGCCCTGGGCCCGCGGCACCACGTGGTCCACGGTGGTCGCGCGCCTTCCGCAGTACGCGCACCGGTGCTGGTCCCGGACCAGCACCCCCCTTCTCGACCACGGAGCCTGTCTTCGGAAGGGCACCCGTACGTAACGGCAGAGCCTGATCACCCGCGGCACCGGTATCTCCACGGCGGCCGCACGCATCCTGAGCTCGGGATGCTCCTGCTCGACGACGGCCTTGTCCTGGAGGACCAGCACCACCGCACGGTTGAGAGTGACCGTCGACAGCGGCTCGAAGCTCGCGTTCAGTACCAGCGTGTCCCGCATCCTGCCCACCTCCGCGTAGTGCCGGCCCACTCCCTGGCGGGCTTGGATCAACTTTGGCCGGGCTCGCCACGACGGACAACGCATTAAAAATGCCCTGCTCTGATCTCTCCAAGACCAGAGCAGGGCAAACAATGAAGGAACGATCAGCTACCCGGAGTCAGCTGTTCGAGGGACCCGTGTACGTACCGATCAGCTGCGCGCGTGCCAGAGTGTGGAACCGGAGATTGAATCCGACGACGGCGGGCGACACGTCCGCGTCCGGTCCCAGCTTCGCGGAATCCACCGCGTACACGGTGAAGACATAGCGGTGCGATTCCCCGGCCGGCGGAGCCGCCCCGCCGAATTCCTTCGACCCGTAGTCGTTGCGGACCTGGACCGCCCCGGCCGGCAGACCCTCGAACTTCCCGCTGCCCGCGCCGACCGGCAGCTCGGTCACCGACGCCGGGATGTCGAACACCACCCAGTGCCAGAACCCGCTGCCCGTCGGGGCGTCCGGGTCGAAGCACGTCACCGCGAAGCTCTCGGTCTCGGCCGGGAACCCCTCCCACCGAAGGTGGGGAGACATGTTCCCGGCCGCGTACACCTGGGCGTCCTGCAGCGGCGCACCCTCCTGGACGTCCTCGCTCACCACGGTGAACGAGGGCACCTCGGGGTGGAAGTCATGGGGGAGCGGCGGCCTCTTGAGCTCGCTCACGCGGGCACCTCCTGATCGGTAACCATCGGCATCGCTGACCATAGGCACTGGATCCCGGTGACACCGGGATCCAGTGACGAGGGCGAGCCTAGAACCAGTTGCGCCGGCCGCCGACCTCCGCCAGCCACTGGTGCAGATAGGCCGACCAGTCCGTCGCCTGGTAGTCGTGCAGACCCACCTGGAACGAGCGGTACGAGTCGCTGCCCTCGCTGAACAGACCCGGCTTCTTGTCCATCTCCAGGACCACGTCCATCGCGCGGTCGTCCGCTACGAAGGTCAGCTCCACCTGGTTGAGACCCCGGTACTCCGACGGCGCGAAGAACTCGATCTCCTGGTAGAACGGCAGCCGCTGGCGGGTGCCGCGGATGTGCCCGCGCTCCATGTCCGCGCTCTTGAAGCGGAAGCCCAGCTGGATGAAGGCGTTGAGGATCGCCTGCTGCGCCGGCAGCGGGTGCACGTTGATCGGGTCAAGGTCGCCCGAGTCCAGGGCGCGCGCGATCTCCAGCTCCGTCGTCACACCGATGTGCATCCCGCGCAGCGGCTGACCGTCGACCGTCGTGACCGGCGTCTCCCACGGAATCTCCAGGCCGAACGGCACCACGTGCACCGCGCCCGCCTTCACCTCGAACGCGCCGCCGAGGCGCAGCTTGGTGAACTCGATGTCCTGCTTGGTCTCGTGGTCACCGCCCTCGACCTCGACCCGCGCCTGGAGACCGACCGAGAGCCCCTCGATCATCTGGTCCACGGATCCGCCCTGGATCCGCACCTCGCCCTGGACGACACCGCCCGGCACCACATTCGCCTCGGTCAGTTCGGTCTCCACCGAAGCGCCACCGGCACCCAGACTCGCAAGCAGACGCTTGAACCCCATGCTGTTCCCTCCATAGATCCTGCCCCCACTAAACGCAAAACCGCGGCCTCCGGTTCCGTCTCCCCACCCGGTACGCTCGGACGCCATGATCGCGGGCCCCGAACGTACGCCACTCCCACGCGGTTTCTTCGACCGCCCCGTCCTGGAGGTCGCACCCGACCTCCTCGGCCGCACCCTCGTGCGCCGCACCGCCGACGGCCCGGTCGAGCTGCGGCTCACGGAGGTGGAGGCGTACGACGGCGCGAACGACCCCGGGTCGCACGCCTTCCGCGGCCGCACGGCGCGCAACGGCGTGATGTTCGGCCCGGCCGGCCACGCGTACGTCTACTTCACGTACGGGATGTGGCACTGCCTGAACGTGGTGTGCGGGCAGGAGGGTGCGGCGAGCGGGGTCCTGCTGCGGGCGGGCGAGATCCAGGTAGGCGCGGAGCTCGCGCGTAAACGTCGAATCTCGGCCCGAAACGACAAGGAACTGGCCAAAGGACCGGCCCGGCTGGCCACGGCCCTGGACGTCGACCGAGCCCTCGACGGCACTGACGTCTGCACCGGCACGGATGCCCCGCTCTCCGTACTTACGGGGACCCCGCCACCGGCCGACCTGGTACGCAGCGGACCGCGCACCGGCGTGGGCGGCGACGGAGCCCCACATCCCTGGCGGTTCTGGATCTCTGACGACCCGACAGTCAGCCCGTACCGGGCACATCAGCCACGCCGCCGCGCAACTTGACTCGGCCCGGCCCGACGCCTAACGTAGCCCGAGCCGCTTGAGACGGGCCCTGCTGTTCAGCAACCCGAAGCGGCCACCCACTACCTACGACTGACCCCAACGGGTCCTTGTTTCGGCATGCCGGAATTTGGATTCAGTGGCTCGATTATGAGCCGCCTGGGAAATCAGCTAAAGTAGTGACCACGCCGAAAGGGAAACGCGAAAGCGAAAACCTGGAAAGCGAATCCCGCTGACTGGGAATCGGACACGAAAGAGTCTGATAGAGTCGGAAACGAAGGAAGCGCCCGGAGGGCCCGGAAACGGGAACAAAGGAAGCGTCCGTACCTTGAGAACTCAACAGCGTGCCAAAAGTCAACGCCAGATTGACAACCCCGGCCCATCCCTTGTGGTGGGTTGGAGGTTCCTTTGAAAAGTCCTGTGCGCCCTTGTGGCGGGCAGGCAATTACACAGCGAGGACGCTGAGGACGGTCGGTCTTATTCCGACATGGCTGTCCCGCTCTTTCGTGTGTGTGGACCGGATTACCGGTAAACATTCATGGAGAGTTTGATCCTGGCTCAGGACGAACGCTGGCGGCGTGCTTAACACATGCAAGTCGAACGATGAAGCCTTTCGGGGTGGATTAGTGGCGAACGGGTGAGTAACACGTGGGCAATCTGCCCTTCACTCTGGGACAAGCCCTGGAAACGGGGTCTAATACCGGATAACACTCCTGCCTGCATGGGCGGGGGTTGAAAGCTCCGGCGGTGAAGGATGAGCCCGCGGCCTATCAGCTTGTTGGTGGGGTGATGGCCTACCAAGGCGACGACGGGTAGCCGGCCTGAGAGGGCGACCGGCCACACTGGGACTGAGACACGGCCCAGACTCCTACGGGAGGCAGCAGTGGGGAATATTGCACAATGGGCGAAAGCCTGATGCAGCGACGCCGCGTGAGGGATGACGGCCTTCGGGTTGTAAACCTCTTTCAGCAGGGAAGAAGCGAAAGTGACGGTACCTGCAGAAGAAGCGCCGGCTAACTACGTGCCAGCAGCCGCGGTAATACGTAGGGCGCAAGCGTTGTCCGGAATTATTGGGCGTAAAGAGCTCGTAGGCGGCTTGTCACGTCGGATGTGAAAGCCCGGGGCTTAACCCCGGGTCTGCATTCGATACGGGCTAGCTAGAGTGTGGTAGGGGAGATCGGAATTCCTGGTGTAGCGGTGAAATGCGCAGATATCAGGAGGAACACCGGTGGCGAAGGCGGATCTCTGGGCCATTACTGACGCTGAGGAGCGAAAGCGTGGGGAGCGAACAGGATTAGATACCCTGGTAGTCCACGCCGTAAACGTTGGGAACTAGGTGTTGGCGACATTCCACGTCGTCGGTGCCGCAGCTAACGCATTAAGTTCCCCGCCTGGGGAGTACGGCCGCAAGGCTAAAACTCAAAGGAATTGACGGGGGCCCGCACAAGCAGCGGAGCATGTGGCTTAATTCGACGCAACGCGAAGAACCTTACCAAGGCTTGACATATACCGGAAACGGCCAGAGATGGTCGCCCCCTTGTGGTCGGTATACAGGTGGTGCATGGCTGTCGTCAGCTCGTGTCGTGAGATGTTGGGTTAAGTCCCGCAACGAGCGCAACCCTTGTTCTGTGTTGCCAGCATGCCCTTCGGGGTGATGGGGACTCACAGGAGACTGCCGGGGTCAACTCGGAGGAAGGTGGGGACGACGTCAAGTCATCATGCCCCTTATGTCTTGGGCTGCACACGTGCTACAATGGCCGGTACAATGAGCTGCGATGCCGTGAGGCGGAGCGAATCTCAAAAAGCCGGTCTCAGTTCGGATTGGGGTCTGCAACTCGACCCCATGAAGTCGGAGTTGCTAGTAATCGCAGATCAGCATTGCTGCGGTGAATACGTTCCCGGGCCTTGTACACACCGCCCGTCACGTCACGAAAGTCGGTAACACCCGAAGCCGGTGGCCCAACCCCTTGTGGGAGGGAGCTGTCGAAGGTGGGACTGGCGATTGGGACGAAGTCGTAACAAGGTAGCCGTACCGGAAGGTGCGGCTGGATCACCTCCTTTCTAAGGAGCACAGTACCGATTGCAGGCAAATGTTCTGCACGGTCAGCTCATGGGTGGAACGTTGACTATTCGGCACTTCTGGAAGGTTGTCACTAGTACTGCTTCGGCGTGGAACGTGGGGATCGTCTGGAAGGGCCGGGCACGCTGTTGGGTGTCTGAAGGCACGGGCTTTACGCCTTGTCTTCGGTATGCCGGCCCCAGTGCACTCACCATGTAGATGGTGGGGTGATGGGTGGCTGGTCGTTGTTTGAGAACTGCACAGTGGACGCGAGCATCTGTGGCCAAGTTTTTAAGGGCGCACGGTGGATGCCTTGGCACCAGGAACCGATGAAGGACGTGGGAGGCCACGATAGTCCCCGGGGAGCCGTCAACCAGGCTTTGATCCGGGGGTTTCCGAATGGGGAAACCCGGCAGTCGTCATGGGCTGTCACCCATGCCTGAACACATAGGGCATGTGGAGGGAACGAGGGGAAGTGAAACATCTCAGTACCCTCAGGAAGAGAAAACAACCGTGATTCCGGGAGTAGTGGCGAGCGAAACCGGATGAGGCCAAACCGTATGCGTGTGATACCCGGCAGGGGTTGCGCATACGGGGTTGTGGGATCTCTTTTTCACAGTCTGCCGGCTGTGAGACGAGTCAGAAACCGTTGATGTAGGCGAAGGACATGCGAAAGGTCCGGCGTAGAGGGTAAGACCCCCGTAGCTGAAACATCAACGGCTCGTTTAAGAGACACCCAAGTAGCACGGGGCCCGAGAAATCCCGTGTGAATCTGGCGGGACCACCCGTTAAGCCTAAATATTCCCTGGTGACCGATAGCGGATAGTACCGTGAGGGAATGGTGAAAAGTACCGCGGGAGCGGAGTGAAATAGTACCTGAAACCGTGTGCCTACAAGCCGTGGGAGCGTCGCGCATCGAGTTTACTCGGTGCGTCGTGACTGCGTGCCTTTTGAAGAATGAGCCTGCGAGTTAGCGGTGTGTAGCGAGGTTAACCCGTGTGGGGAAGCCGTAGCGAAAGCGAGTCCGAACAGGGCGTTTGAGTTGCACGCTCTAGACCCGAAGCGGAGTGATCTAGCCATGGGCAGGTTGAAGCGGAGGTAAGACTTCGTGGAGGACCGAACCCACCAGGGTTGAAAACCTGGGGGATGACCTGTGGTTAGGGGTGAAAGGCCAATCAAACTCCGTGATAGCTGGTTCTCCCCGAAATGCATTTAGGTGCAGCGTCGTGTGTTTCTTGCCGGAGGTAGAGCACTGGATAGGCGATGGGCCCTACCGGGTTACTGACCTTAGCCAAACTCCGAATGCCGGTAAGTGAGAGCGCGGCAGTGAGACTGTGGGGGATAAGCTCCATGGTCGAGAGGGAAACAGCCCAGAGCATCGACTAAGGCCCCTAAGCGTACGCTAAGTGGGAAAGGATGTGGAGTCGCAGAGACAACCAGGAGGTTGGCTTAGAAGCAGCCACCCTTGAAAGAGTGCGTAATAGCTCACTGGTCAAGTGATTCCGCGCCGACAATGTAGCGGGGCTCAAGCGTACCGCCGAAGTCGTGTCATTCATACACATAGCCCCAACGGGCGTATGGATGGGTAGGGGAGCGTCGTGTGCCGGGTGAAGCCGCAGCGGAAGCTAGTGGTGGACGGTTCACGAGTGAGAATGCAGGCATGAGTAGCGATACACACGTGAGAAACGTGTGCGCCGATTGACTAAGGGTTCCTGGGTCAAGCTGATCTGCCCAGGGTAAGTCGGGACCTAAGGCGAGGCCGACAGGCGTAGTCGATGGACAACCGGTTGATATTCCGGTACCCGCTTTGAAACGCCCAATATCGAATCCATTAATGCTAAGGCCGTGAAGCCGTTCCGGACCCTTCGGGGAAAGGAAAGTGGTGGAGCCGTCGATCCAAGGTGGTAGTAGGTAAGCGATGGGGTGACGCAGGAAGGTAGTCCAGCCCGGGCGGTGGTAGTCCCGGGGTAAGGGTGTAGGGCGCTGTCTAGGCAAATCCGGACAGCACGAAGCCTGAGACCTGATGCCGAGCCGATTGTGGTGAAGTGGATGATCCTATGCTGTCGAGAAAAGCCTCTAGCGAGTTTCATGGCGGCCCGTACCCTAAACCGACTCAGGTGGTCAGGTAGAGAATACCGAGGCGTTCGGGTGAACTATGGTTAAGGAACTCGGCAAAATGCCCCCGTAACTTCGGGAGAAGGGGGGCCATCACCGGTGATGAGTCTTGCACTCTGAGCTGGGGGTGGCCGCAGAGACCAGCGAGAAGCGACTGTTTACTAAAAACACAGGTCCGTGCGAAGCCGTAAGGCGATGTATACGGACTGACGCCTGCCCGGTGCTGGAACGTTAAGGGGACCGGTTAGTCACTCTTCGGGGTGGCGAAGCTGAGAACTTAAGCGCCAGTAAACGGCGGTGGTAACTATAACCATCCTAAGGTAGCGAAATTCCTTGTCGGGTAAGTTCCGACCTGCACGAATGGCGTAACGACTTCTCGACTGTCTCAACCATAGGCCCGGTGAAATTGCACTACGAGTAAAGATGCTCGTTTCGCGCAGCAGGACGGAAAGACCCCGGGACCTTTACTACAGTTTGATATTGGTGTTCGGTTCGGCTTGTGTAGGATAGGTGGGAGACTGTGAAGCGGCCACGCCAGTGGTTGTGGAGTCGTCGTTGAAATACCACTCTGGTCGTGCTGGATGTCTAACCTGGGTCCGTGATCCGGATCAGGGACAGTGTCTGATGGGTAGTTTAACTGGGGCGGTTGCCTCCTAAAGAGTAACGGAGGCGCCCAAAGGTTCCCTCAGCCTGGTTGGCAATCAGGTGTTGAGTGTAAGTGCACAAGGGAGCTTGACTGTGAGACCGACGGGTCGAGCAGGGACGAAAGTCGGGACTAGTGATCCGGCGGTGGCTTGTGGAAGCGCCGTCGCTCAACGGATAAAAGGTACCCCGGGGATAACAGGCTGATCTTCCCCAAGAGTCCATATCGACGGGATGGTTTGGCACCTCGATGTCGGCTCGTCGCATCCTGGGGCTGGAGTCGGTCCCAAGGGTTGGGCTGTTCGCCCATTAAAGCGGTACGCGAGCTGGGTTTAGAACGTCGTGAGACAGTTCGGTCCCTATCCGCTGCGCGCGCAGGAATATTGAGAAGGGCTGTCCCTAGTACGAGAGGACCGGGACGGACGAACCTCTGGTGTGCCAGTTGTCCTGCCAAGGGCATGGCTGGTTGGCTACGTTCGGAAAGGATAACCGCTGAAAGCATCTAAGCGGGAAGCCTGCTTCGAGATGAGTATTCCCACCTCCTTGAGAGGGTAAGGCTCCCAGTAGACGACTGGGTTGATAGGCCAGATGTGGAAGCCTCGTAAGGGGTGGAGCTGACTGGTACTAATAGGCCGAGGGCTTGTCCTCAGTTGCTCGCGTCCACTGTGTTAGTTCTGAAGCAACGAACAGTTGCTGGCTTTGAGCAGAACCACCTTAATTGAAGAGTGTGCTTGTTCGCTCGAAACCGATAGGGTTTCGGTGGTCATAGCGTTAGGGAAACGCCCGGTTACATTCCGAACCCGGAAGCTAAGCCTTTCAGCGCCGATGGTACTGCAGGGGGGACCCTGTGGGAGAGTAGGACACCGCCGAACAATCTTTCAAGGACCCTTGGTCCCAGCGTTCACGCTGGGACCAAGGGTCCTTTTTTATTTTCGCTTCAATTTTCCGAAGCGCGTCGGGCAGCCGACTGCGCGAGAATGACTGCAGTACCCGAAGACAGGAGTCGCACCGATGTCCACCAACTCTCCCGAGGACCGTCCGCAGCGCGAGGGGCGCAGCCGTGACGGCGGTGACAGGGGCGGCTACCGGGGCGGTCGCGACGACCGTGGTCCGCGCCGTGACGACCGTGGCGGCTCCGGCGGGGGCTTCCGCCGTGACGACAGCCGTGGCGGCAGCAGCGGTGGCGGTTTCCGTCGTGACGACCGTCCGAGCTTCCGTGGCGGCGACGACCGGCGTGACGACCGCGGCCCGCGCCGTGACGATGACCGTGGTGGCCGCCCGTCCGGTGGTGGCTACGGCCGTCCCTCGGGTGGCGGTGGCTACGGTCGCCGTGACGACCGTCCCTCCGGCCCCCGTCGTGATGACGACCGTGGTGGTCGCCCCTCTGGTGGTGGCTATGGCCGTCCCTCCGGCGGTGGTGGCGGTGGTGGCGGTGGCTACGGTCGCCGTGACGACCGTCCGTCCGGCCCGCGCCGTGACGACGACCGTCCCTCCTTCCGCCGTGATGACGACCGTGGCGGCCGCCCCTCCGGTGGTGGCTTCCGCCGCGACGACCGGCGTGATGACCGTGGCCCGCGCCGCGATGACGACCGTCCGTCCTTCCGCCGTGACGATGACCGTGGTGGTCGTCCCTCCGGTGGTGGCTATGGCCGTCCCTCGGGTGGCGGTGGTGGCGGTGGCTATGGCCGTCGTGACGACCGTCCGTCCGGCCCGCGCCGTGACGATGACCGTCCCTCCTTCCGTCGTGATGACGACCGTGGTGGTCGCCCGTCCGGTGGTGGCTTCCGCCGTGACGACCGTCCGTCCGGTCCCCGTCGTGACGATGACCGTCCCTCCTTCCGCCGTGATGACGACCGTGGCGGCCGTCCCTCCGGTGGCGGTTTCCGCCGCGACGACCGGCGCGACGACCGTGGCCCCCGTCGTGATGACGACCGTGGTGGCCGTCCCACGGGTGGTGGCTACGGCCGCCGGGACGACAACCGTGGCAGCAGCGGTGGCGGTTTCCGTCGTGACGACCGTCCGAGCTTCCGTGGCGGCGACGACCGGCGCGACGACCGCGGCCCGCGCCGCGACGATGACCGTGGTGGCCGCCCGTCCGGTGGCGGCTACGGCCGTCCCTCCGGCGGCGGTGGCGGCGGTGGCTACGGCCGCCGCGACGACCGTCCGTCCGGCCCCCGTCGTGACGACGACCGTCCCTCCTTCCGCCGTGATGACGACCGTGGCGGCCGCCCCTCCGGTGGTGGCTTCCGCCGCGACGACCGGCGCGACGACCGTCCGTCCGGTCCCCGCCGGGACGACGACCGTGGCCCCCGTCGCGATGACCGTCGCGACGACCGCTCCGGCTTCCGCCGGGACGACCGTGGCCCGCGCCGCGACGATGACCGTGGCGGGTTCCGTGGCGGCGACGACCGCCGTGAGCGGGAGCGCGACCGTGAGCCGATCAAGCGGCTGCCGATCGACGAGGACGTCACGGGCAACGAGATCGACGAGGACGTTCACCAGGAGCTGCTGAGCCTGCCGAAGACCCTCGCCGAGGACGTCGCCCAGAACCTGGTCATGGTGGCCCGGCTGATCGACGAGGACCCCGAGCAGGCGTACGCGTACTCGCGCATCGCGCTGCGGCTCGCCTCCCGTGTGGCGGCGGTCCGCGAGGCGGCCGGGTTCGCGGCGTACGCGACGCAGAAGTACTCCGAGGCGCTGGCCGAGTTCCGGGCCGCGCGGCGGATGACCGGGCACGTCGAGCTGTGGCCCGTCATGGCCGACTGCGAGCGCGGCATGGGCCGGCCCGAGCGTGCGCTGGAGATGGCCGGTGCGCCCGAGGTGCAGAAGCTCGACAAGGCGAGCCAGGTCGAGATGCGCCTGGTCGCGGCCGGTGCGCGGCGGGACCTTGGGCAGCTGGACGCCGCCATCGTGACCCTGCAGAGCCCGGAGCTGGCGTCGAACTCGGTGCAGCCGTGGACCGCGCGTCTGCGGTACGCGTACGCCGACGCGCTGCTCGCCGCCGGGCGTGAGGACGAGGCGCGCGAGTGGTTCGCCAAGGCGGTGGAGTCCGACAAGGACGGCGCCACCGACGCTTCCGACCGGCTGGCCGAGATGGACGGCGTGGACTTCGTGGACGCCCTCGACGAAGAGCAGGCCGCGGCCGAACTCCTCGACGAGCCGGACGCCGACCTCGCCGACGCCGCCGACGAGTCGGACAGCCTGCCGGACGAGGACGACGACCGCGCCGACGTGGATGACATGGACGACGTGGACGCCGACGACTTCGACGAGGTCGAGGTTGAGGCCGAGGTTGAGGTCCAGGCCGACGTTGATGTCGACGCGGACAAGGGTCCGGCCGACAAGGCCTGAGCTCCTGTAGGCAGTTGAGAAGAGGGCGGCACCCCGGCCGGGGTGCCGCCCTCTGTCGTATCCGCGTGCCGCTCAGTTCACCGTCAGGCTCCGCAGCACCAGGCCCGTTGCCGGCTTCGGGCCGAAGGACGTCGACTTGCGGGGCATCGTGACGCCCTGGCGGGCCAGGTCGCGGACGACCTCCTCGCGTACGGGGTGCATGAGCACCGCCGTGCCGCCACGCCGTTCCGCCTGCTCGACGGCGGCCGCCGTGTCGTGGATGTACATGATGTCCTCGGGTGCGTCCGGGATGCGCCAGACGTGGTCCAGGAGTGTGGAGTGGAGCACGGTCGCGTCGAGGTCGCGCCAGGCCTGCGGGCGGTCCGTGCGGACGGTGCGGGCGAGCAGGTCCGCGTCGGGGCGGTCCAGGAGGTGGAAGCGTCCGTCGCCCGCCAGCAGGAACGCGTTGCCCGCCGTGCTCGCCTCTGCGAGGACGTCGAGCGCGTCGGGCAGCGGCACCGCGAGCGTACGGACGCGGAAGGCACCGGTTTCGGCCACCGCGGCCAGGGCGTCGCTGACCGGAAGCCGGTGGAGCAGCCGGTGGATGGCCCGTACCCGCAGGGGATAGCGGGCCGTGTCGACGAGCAGGACCAGGCCGAAGTCCCAGGGGCCGGGCGCCGACTGTTCCGAGCGCAGCCGCAGATAGGTCGCCCAGCGGTGGTGGCCGTCGGCGATCACCGCTTGGTGGTGTGCGAGCTCCGTCTGGATCTCGGCGAGGTCGGCGGGGTCCGTGACCGCCCACAGACGGTGGCTGTAGCCGTCCTCGGTGGTCGTCGCGAGCAGCGGCTCGCGCTGTACGGTCCGCTCGATGACCGCTCCTGCTCCCGCGCCCGCCGGCGTGCCGCCGTTGGCGTCCGCGTCGCCGCGGTACGTCAGCAGCAGCGGCTCGAAGTGCGCGGCCGTCGTCCGCATCAGGTCGGCGCGGTCCTCGACGACGTGCGGCATCACGTCCTCGTGCGGCAGCACCACCCCCTCGGACGGCTCCGAGAGGGCCAGCGCCCCGATGAGGCCGCGCTGGAGCAGCCCGCCGTCGTGCTGTTCGTATACATACAGCGCGGGCTCCGGGTCGGGGGCGAGGACGCCCTCCGAGAGCCAGTCGTCGAGGGTGAGCGCGGCCTGCCGGTGCCGTGCCGTGGCCGTGGCGGCCTGCGGGAGGATCAGCCGGACGATGTTGTACGGGTCCGCCGACTCCAGGTGGAGGAGCCCGTCGGGCCGCACCACCACGTCGTACGGCGGGGAGGTCACGGCCGCGAGGCTGCCGACGCGCTCGGGTACATAGCGCAGGCCTCGGAAGGGGATCAGGCGCAGCCCGTCGTCGTCCGCACGCCGTGTTGTGGTCATTAGTGCATCGTAAGTGGGGTGCGGGCATGCGCGATGATCGGGGGAGAGCATCGAGCGAGGAGTGGATGAGGATGAGCCAGCCGAGCAGGACCCGGCCGAGTGGCAGCGCGCAGTCGCTGAGCGAGGCGTACGACACGGCTCTGCTGGATCTTGACGGGGTGGTGTACGCGGGCGGCGAGGCGATCGAGCACGCCGTCGGCTCGCTGGGCACGGCGCGCGAGGGCGGGATGCACCTCGCGTACGTGACCAACAACGCGCTGCGGACGCCGGACGTGGTGGCGGAGCACCTCACGGAGCTCGGTGTGCCGGCCGAGCCGGGCGATGTGATCACCTCGGCGCAGGCGGTGGCGCGGCTGATCTCCGAGCAGGTGCCGGAGGGTTCGCGGGTGCTGGTGATCGGCGGCGAGGGGCTGCGGGTGGCGCTGCGCGAGCGCGGGCTCGTGCCGGTGGAGTCGGCCGAGGACGCCCCGGCGGCGGTGGTGCAGGGGTACGGCGGGCCCGATCTGGCGTGGGGCAGGTTCGCCGAGGCGTGCTACGCGATCGCGGCCGGGGTGCCGTGGTTCGCGTCCAACACCGATCTGACGATCCCCAGCGGGCGCGGCATCGCGCCGGGCAACGGGGCGGCGGTGGAGGTGGTGCGGATCGCGACCGGCGCCGAGCCGCAGGTGGCCGGGAAGCCGTTGCCCCCGATGCACCGGGAGACGGTCCTGCGGACGGGTGCGCGCAAGCCGCTCGTGGTGGGGGACCGGCTGGACACGGACATCGAGGGGGCGTTCAACGGCGGGGTGGACTCGCTGCTCGTCCTCACCGGGGTGACCGACGGCGCCCAGCTGCTCGCCGCCCGGCCCGAGCACCGGCCGACGTTCGTGGACGCGGATCTGCGGGGGATGCTGACCGGCCAGCCGGAAGTGGCTGAAAACGACGGTGAGTTCGGGTGCGGCGGGTGGACTGCGGCCGTACGTGACGAGGCGTTCGCCCTGGACGGCGACGGTGAGCCGCTGGACGGTCTGCGGGCGCTGTGCGCGGCGGCGTGGACGTACGCGGGCGAGGGTGTGTGCGAGCTGGATGCGGGGAAGGTGCTGGGGCGGCTGGGGTTGTGACCCCGTGGCCCCGGGGTCCTGGGCAGGGACCTCCCGCCGGCCGCTGGAGGTCACCGGCCGCTTGCGGGCCCGGTGGCGGCCGGTTGTGGATCAAGGGCCCTGTCGGGCGCTTTGCAGGGTAGGCTAACCTAACTTGCGTGTTGGTAGACAGCCCTTCCAAGCCGAGCGCGGAGACAGCTCCCGCGCCCCCGACCCCGACCGCCCGGCGGCATGCCCTGCGCGCCGCCGGACTGCTCACGGCCACGGGGGTCCTGGCCCTCGTGGCCCTCGCGAGCATCGCGGTCGGCGCCAAACAGATTCCGCTCGCGGACGTCTGGCACGGGCTGTTCCACTACTCCGGCACCGCCGACGACGTCATCGTCCACGACACCCGGGTGCCCCGCACCCTGCTCGGGCTGCTCGTCGGGGCCGCGCTCGGCGTCTCCGGCGCGGTGATGCAGGCGCTCACCCGCAACCCGCTGGCCGAGCCAGGAATCCTCGGCGTCAGTGCGGGCGCCTCGGCCGCCGTGGTCTCGGCGATCAGCTTCTTCGGCGTCACCAGCCTGACCGGCTATGTGTGGTTCGCCTTCGTCGGCGCCGCGGTCGTCTCGGCGCTCGTCTACGTCCTGGGCGGCAGCCGGGCCGCCACACCGGTCCGGCTCGCGCTCGCGGGGACGGCCGCCACGGCCGCGCTCTACGGCTACATCAACGCCGTGCAGCTGATGGACTCGGCCGCCCTGGACCGGCTGCGGTTCTGGTCGGTCGGCTCGCTGGCCTCCGCCAACGCGGACACCGTCACCGAGATCGCGCCGTTCGTGGTGGCCGGCCTGGTGCTCGCCGCGCTCATCGCCCGGCCGCTCAACGCGATGGCCCTCGGCGACGACACCGCTCGCGCCCTGGGCGCCCATCTCACCCGTACCCGCGTCCTGTCGATGGTCACCGTGACGCTGCTGTGCGGGGCCGCGACCGCCGCCTGCGGGCCGATCGTCTTCATCGGACTGATGGTCCCGCACATCGTCCGGGCCATCACCGGGCCCGACATGCGCTGGATCCTGCCGTACTCGGCCGTCCTCTCGCCCGTGCTGCTGCTCGGCTCCGACGTGGTCGGAAGGGTGATCACCCGGCCCTCCGAGCTCCAGGTGGGCATCGTCACGGCGCTCATCGGCGGGCCCGTGTTCATCTTTCTCGTCCGCCGCAAGAGGATGGCTCAGCTGTGAAGGCCGTACGCACGCCCGGGGGTTACTCGTTCCGGGCCGACACCCGCTCGCTGGTCGTCGTCGTGGCGCTGCTGGCCGCGGCGCTCACGGCGGGCGTGGTCCTCGTCGGCAGCGGCGACTTCGACATCGCGCCGCTCGACGTCGTCCGTACGCTCTTCGGCTCCGGCACCGCCCAGCAGGACTTCATCATCAACGAGCTGCGGCTGCCCCGGGTGCTCGTGGGTCTCCTGGTGGGCGCCGCGCTCGGCATCTCGGGCGCGGTCTTCCAGTCCATCTCCCGCAATCCGCTGGGCAGTCCGGACATCATCGGCTTCGGTCAGGGGTCGTCCGTCGGCGCCCTCGTCGTCATCGTCTGGTTCGGGGGCAGTGCCAACCAGGTCGCGGTCGGCGCCCTGCTCGGCGGGCTCGCGACCGGGGTCGCGGTCTATCTGCTCGCCTGGAAGAAGGGCGTGCACGGCTACCGCCTCGTGCTCGTCGGCATCGGCACCGCCGCGATGCTCACCGCCTGCATCCAGTACCTGCTCACCAAGGCCCAGCTGGTCGACGCGACCCGGGCCATGGTGTGGCTGACCGGCTCGCTCGACGGGCGGGACTGGGCGCAGGTGTGGCCGCTGCTCGCGCTGTTCGCGGTGCTGCTGCCGGTGATCCTCGCGTACGGGCGGCCGCTGCGGATGCTGGAGATGGGCGACGACGCGGCGTACGCGCTCGGCGTGCCCGTCCAGCGGACCCGGACCGTGCTGATGCTCGCCGCCGTGCTCCTCAACGCCGCCGGGACCGCGGCGGCAGGTCCCATCTCCTTCGTCGCGCTGACCGCGCCGCAGCTCGCCCGCCGTCTCACCCGGGCCACCGGGCCCAACATCCTGGCCTCCGGCTGCATGGGCGCGACCCTGCTCGTCGCCGCCGACTGGGCCTCCCAGCGGCTGTTCGGCGAGAGCAAGCTGCCGGTGGGCGTGGTGACCGGGGTGGTCGGCGGCCTCTATCTGCTGTGGCTGCTGGTCACCGAGCGCAAGGCGGGCCGGATATGAGCGGCCCGCACCTCCCCGACCCCCGTACTCGTACGGATTCCGGTTCTTCCTCCAGGAGTACGAGCATGCAGCGCCTCAGCGCCGATTCGGTGACCCTCGGCTACGACCAGCGGGTGATCGCCAAGGACCTGTCGGTGGAGATCCCGGACCACTCGTTCACGGTCATCGTCGGCCCCAACGCCTGCGGCAAGTCCACGCTCCTGCGCGCCCTGTCGCGGATGCTGAAGCCGAGCGAGGGGCGGGTGCTGCTCGACGGGCAGACCATCCACTCGATGCCCGCGAAGAAGGTCGCCAGGACCCTCGGGCTGCTGCCCCAGTCGTCGATCGCGCCGGACGGGATCACGGTCGCGGACCTGGTGGCGCGCGGCCGCTACCCGCACCAGGGGCTGCTGCGGCAGTGGTCGCCCGAGGACGAGCGGATCGTCCAGGAGTCGATGGACGCCACCGGTGTGGGCGAGCTGGGGGAGCGGTACGTCGACGAGCTGTCGGGCGGGCAGCGCCAGCGGGTGTGGATCGCGATGGCGCTGGCCCAGCAGACCCCGCTGCTGCTGCTCGACGAGCCGACGACGTTCCTGGACATCCAGCACCAGATAGAGGTCCTGGACCTGTGCGCCGAGCTGCACGAGTCCCAGGGGCGCACACTGGTCGCGGTGCTGCACGACCTCAACCAGGCCGCCCGGTACGCCACGCATCTGATCGCGATGCGCGGCGGCGAGATCGTGGCCGAGGGGCCGCCGTCGCGGATCGTCACGGCGGAGCTGGTGCGGGAGGTGTTCGGGGTCCGCTGCCAGGTCATCGACGACCCGGAGACGGGCACGCCGCTGGTGGTGCCGGCGGCGCGGCAGCGGGACGCGGCGCCGGTGTCCTGACGGGCGCGCGGGCGCCGGTTTCGTACGACGTGAATTCATGCAGCGTGAATTCGTACGGCGTGAAGTGGCCGGATTCCTACAGCAGCGTCCGCAGCCTGAGCAGGTCGCGGAACCCCGCCTCCAGGCGGACCCGCCCCGACGTCCACGCCCGCGCGAAGTTCAGCTCGCCCGCGACCATCGCCACCAGGTCGTCGCCCTTCATGGCGAGGCGGATCTGGGCGCGCTCGGGCGGCGGGCCGTCCAGCGTCCGCTCGACCTCGATGCGGCCGTCCCGCAGGCGCCCGGTGAACGTGCGGTCCAGGTCCGTGATGTGGCAGCTCAGCGAGCGGTCGAGCGCGGCGGCGGCGCGCACGTCGCCGTTCGCGCCGGCCAGGTTGTCGGAAAGTTCGTCGAGTGCGGCGCGGCACTCCTCCATCGTCGCCATCGTGATCGACCGTACCGCAGGCCCACGCGGTAGCGTCTTGGCATGAGCGACTTGATGCCGGAGCCCGAGGCGGAGGCCGGCGCGCCCGACGAACCTGTCGGCCCGGCACCCCTGGACGTGCCCCGCGACCCCACCGGCGACCCCCGGGTGGACGCCCTGGTCGAGCGGCTGGCGGACGTCGACCACCTCGATACGGACGGACACGTCGAGGTGTACGAGGATGTACACGGGGGGCTGCGCGAGACGCTGAGCGCGCTCGACGCCCGCCCGGGGCCGCCGGCCCCGTCCCCCGCGTCACATACGTACGACAACAGGAGCTGAACCGAACGTGGCAGGAGTGGCACGCCGCCGCCTCGACGCCGAGCTGGTCCGCCGGAAGCTCGCCCGGTCCCGTGAGCACGCCGCGCAGCTGATCGCCGCCGGGCGGGTGACGGTCGGCCGAAACACCGCCACCAAGTCCGCCACCCAGGTCGAGACCGCCGCCGCCATCGTCGTGGCCGAGGACGACAGCGACCCGGACTACGTCTCGCGCGGCGGCCACAAGCTGGCCGGCGCGCTGGCCGCCTTCGTCCCGCAGGGGCTGAAGGTCGAGGGGCGCCGGGCGCTGGACGCGGGCGCCTCCACCGGGGGCTTCACGGACGTGCTGCTGCGCTCGGGCGCCGGGCACGTGGTGGCCGTGGACGTCGGGTACGGACAGCTCGCCTGGTCCCTCCAGAGCGACGACCGGGTCACCGTCAAGGACCGTACGAACGTACGGGAGTTGACGCTCGACGACATCGACGGCGAGCCGGCCGACCTGGTGGTGGGGGACCTGTCCTTCATCGCGCTCGGCCTGGTGCTGCCCGCGCTGGTGCGGTGCTGCGCGCCGGACGCGGACCTGGTGCTCATGGTCAAGCCGCAGTTCGAGATCGGCAAGGACCGGCTCGGCAGCGGCGGTGTGGTGCGCAGCCCGGAGCTGCGGGCCGAGACGGTACGCACGGTGGCCGCGCAGGCCGCCGGGCTCGGGCTCGGTGTGCTCGGGGTCACGGCCAGCCCGCTCCCCGGACCCTCCGGCAATGTCGAATACTTTCTGTGGCTGCGGGCCGGAGCGCCCGCGCTGGATCCGGCTGATGTCGAGCGTGCAGTGGCGGAGGGACCTAGTTGAGCTCGTTGGGGAACGCGGAGGAGACACGCGGGGGGGACGCCGCGTGCGAGCGGGGTGCGGCGGAGCGCACGGTGTTCCTGCTCGCGCACACCGGGCGGCCCGCCGCCATCCGCAGTGCGGAGCTGGTGGTACGAGGGCTGCTGCGCTGCGGTATCGGGGTGCGGGTCCTGGAGGCGGAGGCGGCCGACATTCCGCTGCCGGAGTCGGAATCCGTGCAGACGGTCAAGGAGGCGACCCCGCAGTGCCTCGACGGATGTGAGCTGCTGATCGTGCTCGGCGGGGACGGGACGCTGCTGCGCGGCGCCGAGTTCGCGCGGGCGTCCGGGGTGCCGATGCTCGGCGTCAACCTCGGCCGGGTCGGGTTCCTCGCCGAGGCGGAGCGGGACGACCTGGACAAGGTCGTGGACCGGGTGGTCACGCGCTCCTACGAGGTCGAGGAGCGGATGACCCTCGATGTCGTGGTGCACAGCAACGGCGACGTGGTGCACACCGACTGGGCGCTGAACGAGGCCGCCGTGCAGAAGGTGTCGCCCGAGCGGATGCTGGAAGTCGTCCTGGAGATCGACGGGCGGCCGGTGACGGGGTTCGGCTGCGACGGGATCGTGTACGCGACGCCGACCGGGTCGACGGCGTATGCCTTCTCGGCGGGCGGGCCGGTGGTGTGGCCGGAGGTCGAGGCGCTGCTGATGGTGCCGATCAGCGCGCACGCGCTGTTCGCCAAGCCGCTGGTGACGTCGCCGAGTTCGGTGCTGGCGGTGGAGGTGCAGCCGCATACGCCGCACGGGGTGCTGTGGTGCGACGGGCGCCGTACGGTCGAGTTGCCGCCGGGGGCTCGGGTGGAGGTTCGGCGGGGGGCCGTGCCGGTGCGGCTGGCGCGGCTGCATCATGCGTCGTTCACGGACCGGCTGGTGGCCAAGTTCGCGCTGCCGGTCAGTGGGTGGAGGGGTGCGCCGCACTGAGGTTTGTGCCCCTCCCCGCCCGTTCCCTTAACCCTCCGGGGGTGGGTGGGGGTGGAGGTGGTTTCCCGGGGGCTGCGCCCCCGGACCCCCTTTTGCGGGGCCTGCGGCCCCTGCACCCCGCTCACGGGGGCTCCGCCCCCGATACCCCCGCCGGGGCTGCGCCCCCGCCCCCGCTTTCGGGGCTCCGCCCCGGACCCCGCTCCTCAAACGCCGGAGGGGCTGAATGTGCCCGAGTCCCCCTCCTTGCACGCCGGAGGGGCTGATTCTCGGAGTGGGGCAAAACGTGCGCCTGGGTCAATCGGGAGGGTGAGCGCGTGGGGGGCGTCGCAAACCGGGGGGCGGACCTCGTAAGGTCGGGGGCGTGTTGGAGGAGATGCGGATACGGTCGCTCGGGGTCATCGACGACGCTGTCGTCGAGCTGTCGCCCGGGTTCACCGCGGTGACCGGCGAGACCGGTGCGGGCAAGACCATGGTCGTCACCAGCCTGGGGCTGCTGCTCGGCGGGCGCGCCGACCCCGCGCTGGTGCGGATCGGCGCCAAGTCGGCGGTCGTCGAGGGGCGGATCACGCTGCGCGCGGGCGCCACCGCGGCGATCCGCGCGGAGGAGGCCGGGGCCGAGCTCGACGACGGCGCGCTGCTGCTCAGCCGTACCGTCTCGGCGGAGGGCCGCTCGCGGGCGTTCCTCGGCGGGCGCTCCGTGCCGGTCGGTGTCCTCGCGGAGCTGGCCGACGAGCTGGTCGCCGTGCACGGGCAGACCGATCAGCAGGGGCTGCTCAGGCCTGCCCGGCAGCGGGAGGCCCTCGACCGGTACGCCGGGGACGCCGTGGCCGGGCCGCTGGCCAAGTACGCGGAGGCGTACCGGCGGCTGCGGGCCGTCGCCGGGGAGCTGGAGGAGCTGACCACGCGGGCGCGCGAGCGGGCGCAGGAGGCCGATCTGCTGCGGTTCGGGCTCGACGAGATCGCGGCGGTCGAGCCGCTGGCGGGTGAGGACACGGAACTCGCCGCCGAGGCCGGACGGCTCGGGCACGCCGAGGCGCTGGCGTCCGCGGCCGCCCTCGCGCACGCCGCCCTCGCGGGCAACCCCGAGGACCCGGAGAGCGTCGACGCGACCACCCTGGTCGCGGGCGCGCACCGGGCCCTGGACGCCGTACGGTCGCACGACCCCGCGCTGGCCGCGCTGGCCGAGCGCATCGGCGAGGTCGGGATCCTCCTCGGCGATGTGGCGGGTGAGCTCGCCGGGTACGCGGACGACCTCGACGCCGACCCCCTGCGGCTCGCGGCCGTGGAGGAGCGGCGGGCCGCGCTGACCGGGCTCAGCCGTAAGTACGGCCAGTACGGCGACGGCATGGCGGCCGTGCTGGCCTGGGCGCAGGAGGGTGCCGCGCGGCTGACCGAGCTGGACGGCGACGACGACCGGATCGGCGAGCTGACGGCCGAGCGGGACGGGCTGCGCGGTGAACTGTCCGTACTGGCCCAGGAGTTGACCGACGCCCGCACCGAGGCGGCGGCGCGCTTCGCGGACGCGGTGACGGCCGAGCTGGCGTCGCTCGCGATGCCGCACGCGCGGGTGTCGTTCGCGGTACGGCAGGTGGAGGACGCCGAGGGCGTCGAGGTGGACGGGCGGACCGTGGCGTACGGGCCGACCGGCGCGGACGAGGTGGAGCTGCTGCTCGCCCCGCACCCGGGCGCCCCGGCGCGGCCGATCGCCAAGGGCGCCTCGGGCGGTGAGCTCTCCCGGGTGATGCTCGCGGTCGAGGTGGTCTTCGCGGGAACGGACCCGGTGCCCACGTACCTCTTCGACGAGGTCGACGCGGGCGTCGGCGGCCGGGCGGCGGTCGAGATCGGCCGGCGCCTGGCGAAGCTCGCCAAGTCGGCGCAGGTCGTGGTGGTCACCCATCTGCCCCAGGTGGCGGCCTTCGCGGACCGCCAGCTCCTGGTGGAGAAGACCAACGACGGCACGGTCACCCGGTCCGGCGTCACCGTCCTGGAGGGCGAGGACCGCGTCCGCGAGCTCTCCCGGATGCTGGCGGGCCAGGAGGACTCCGAGACGGCCCGGGCCCACGCGGAGGAGCTGCTGGCGACGGCACGCGCGGAGGGATAGCCCCGGCTCCGCCCTCCCCACGGGTCACCACCCCGCCGCGGCGGTTCACCCGTGTGGGTGGTCCCCCGGCCCGGTCCGCCGCCCGTCGACACGGGGAAACGTCCGGACGGGGGCGGAACGTCCGTGCGGGCTGGCATCCTTGGCCGGGGTCCACACCGGCCCACCGCCGACCCGGGAGCCTGTTCACGTGTCACAGCTGCGTACGGTGCAAGTGCTGGGCGGCGGCAGTGCGGGCAGCAGCGCGCATGTGCGCTCGCTGGCGGCCGGGCTCGCCGCGCGGGGCGTCCGGGTCACCGTCTGCGCTCCCGCCGCGCTGGAGCGGGAGTTCGACTTCCGGGGCGCGGGCGCCCACTTCGTCCCTGTGCCCCGGCGCGGCGACCCGGTGGCGGTCGGCGCCCTGCGGGCGGTCTGCGCGGGTGCGGACGTGGTGCACGCGCACGGGCTGCACGCGGCCGTACGGACCGCCCTCGCCCTGGGCGGGCGGCGCGCGGTCCCCCTCGTCGTCACCTGGCACACCTGCTCCCACGCCGAGGGCGCCCGGGGCCGGGTGCTGCGGGTGCTGGAGCGGCGGGCGGCCCGTGCGGCCGCCGTGGTGCTCGGCACCTCGTCGGACCTGGTCGACCGCGCCCGGCGGCGCGGCGCCCGGGACGCCCGGCTCGCCGCGGTCGCGGTGCCCGGGCCCCGTACGCCCGTTCCGGACGGCAAGGCGCGGGCCGAACTGGGCGCCGTGGACCGGCCGTTGCTGATGGCCGTCGGCAGTCTGGCCGAGCACCGGGGGTACGACGTGCTCCTGGACGCGGCCCACCACTGGAAGGCGCTCGACCCCGTACCGCTGCTGGCGATCGCGGGGGAGGGCAGGCAGCGGGCTGCGCTCCAGCGGCGCATCGAGGCCGAGGCGCTGCCCGTGAAGCTGCTCGGGCGGCGCGACGACGTCACCGAACTGCTGGCCGCCGCCGACGCGGCCGTGCTGGCGAGCCGCTGGGAGGGGCGCTCGCTGCTGGCCCAGGAGGCGCTGCGGCTCGGGGTGCCGCTGGTGGCGACCGCGGTGGGCGGGGTCCCCGAGCTCGTCGGGGACGCGGCCGAGCTGGTGCCGTACGGGGACGCGGCGGCGCTCGGGGACGCCGTGGCGCGGCTGCTCGCCGACCCCGGACGGCGCCGCGAGCTCGCCGAGGCCGGGATCGTACAGGCGGCGGGCTGGCCCACCGAGGACGAGACCGTGGCTCAAGTGCTCAGTGTTTATGACGAATTGACCCAGCGTCAGGGACTCTGACCGGCCGGGCGGTTACGGGACGTGGCGGCGGGCGCGCAGGGCCAGGGACAGCGCCAGTACCGTCTGCGGGTCGTCCAGGTCCGTGCCGAGCAGCTCCGCGATGCGGGCCAGCCGGTTGTAGAGCGTCTGCCGGTTGAGATGCAGCTCGCGGGCCGTCTCCGCCTTGCGGCCGGCGTGCGCCAGATAGGTCTCCAGGGTGGGCAGCAGCGGCGGGCGCGAGGCCGCGTCGTGGGTGCGCAGCGGGCCGATGGCGCGCTCCACGAACGCCGCCAGGTCCGGGTGCTCGCGCAGCCGCCAAAGGAGCAGGTCGATGTCCAGGCGCCGGGCGTCGTACCAGGGGCGCTCGGACAGGCCCTGCGCGGCCGCGGCGGTCTCGGCCGCGTGGCGCAGCCCCGCCGAGGCCGCCGCCCAGCCGCCCGCGACCCCGACCACCACCACCGGCTGCGCCCCGGCCCGGGCGAGCCCGGCGCGCTCCACACCGGCCCGCAGCGCCGCCGCCACCCGGTCGGCGACCGCCGTGCGCTCCGACTCCGAGCGCAGCCCGAGCAGCAGCGGGACCCGGCCCTCCACCGGCCGTACGCCGAGCAGGACGGGCACGCCCACCGAGGACAGCTCCTCCAGGACCGCACGTGCCAGGACGGCCCAGTTGCCGGTGGGGGAAGACGCCGAGAGTTCTGTGGTCAGCCGCATCACCACGGGCAGCAGCGGGTCCTCGCCCGGCTTGAAGCCCAGCACCTTCGCCTGCGCGGGCGCGTCCTCGGCGGTGATGCGGCCCTCGGCGAGGTCGGTCAGGAAGTCGCCGCGCCCGCGCGCCGCCAGCTCCTCCTCCTGGCGCGCCTGCATCAGCACCACCGCGAGGATGCCCGCGGCCCGCTCCGCCGCCATCCGGTGGACCGGCAGCAGCGGCGCGGCGACGGCGAGCAGGGCGATCCGGGCCCGTACCGCGCCGGTGCCGTGGCCGCCGCCGGGCACGTCCACCAGGACCGCGCCGGTCGGCGGCCCCGATTCGCGGGACTCGCGCTGGCCGCGCAGCCCCTCCCACACCTGGAGCGGGTCGGCGCCGACCTCGCCGGAGCCGGCGGCCGCGTAGAGCAGCTGGCCGTCGGGGGTCTCCAGGAACACCGGGTTGGCCGTGAAGTCGGCCAGGATCGACAGGACCTGGGGTACGCCGCCGCCCGAGAGCAGCGCGCCGGTACACCGCCGGTGCACCTCCTCGGCGCGCTGGAGCAGGGCGTAGTGGCCGTTGACGATCTCGGTGTGGATCTCCTCGGTCACCGTCACGAACGGGACCTCGCGGTGCAGCGCGACCAGGGGCAGCCCGGCCGCCCGCGCGGTGTCCACGATGGTGGCGGGCAGCCTGCTGAAGCGCGGGCCGAGCTCGACGACCAGTGCGGCGATGCCCCGCTCGGCGAGGCGCCGTACGAAGGCGCGCTGTTCGGCGGGGCGGGTGCCCAGGCCCAGACCCGTGGTCAGCAGCAGCTCGCCGCCCTTGAGCAGCGAGGCGATGTTCGGGACCTCGCCCGCGTGCACCCAGCGCACAGTGCGGCCCAGGCGCTCGGCCCCGGCGACCACCTCGGGGAGCCCGCCGCGCAGCCCGGGCAGCTCCAGAGCGCGCTGCACGGTGATCCCGCCCTGGCTGTCCAATGGGGTTCACCTCGTGTTTTGTCGTACCGGACGGTGATGCGGGTCACGGTACGACACACTTCTCCGTTTCCGTCAGGCCGGGGCGATGTTGTGGTTGAAGCGGAAGACGTTGTCCGGGTCGTAGGCGCGCTTCACCTCGGCGAGCCGCCGCATGTTCTCGGCCCCGAGGCCCGCGACCACCCGGTCGGCGCCCTCGTCGCCGGTGAAGTTGAGGTAGACCGCGCCGGTCGACCACGGCTGGACCTTGACCCGGACGTCCTTGACCCACTGGCGGCAGCGCTCGTCGTCGGCCGGGTCCTCCCAGATCCCGAAGGGGTGTACGGCCCAGGGCGCGTCGCGGTAGGGCACGGGGTACTCGGCGGGGCCGTCGGCGATGGCGCCGCCCAGCGGGAAGATCACGTGCTGGGTGCCGGTGGGCGTCGGCATGGACTCGCCCAGGGAGCAGAAGACGTCCACGAGCTCGTCGGGCAGACCGGTCAGATACTCGGCCGACCAGTAGTTCCGCAGCCCGGGCGGGTCGTCCATCATGCACTGCATGTCCGCGTACGGCATGGCCGTGACGATCTCGACCTCGTGCGGCAGGGCGATCAGCGGCTGGGCGACCTTGCGCATGGCCTCCTCGCCGCCCGCGTAGGCCACGAGGGCGCCGCACAGCACCTTTCCGACCAGGTGCTCGGGGATGAACGGCTCGGGCGGTGCGGTCATGTACAGGACGCCGCCGCTCGCCTCGTCCGGCCCGTTCTCGATGAGTTCGCGATAGATGTGCGTGACCTCGGGGGCGTTCTCGGGCTGGTACAGCAGCATGGCGATGGAGTACTCGGGCAGCTCGTGCAGCCGCAGGGTGATCGAGGTGGCGACGCCGAAGTTGCCGCCGCCGCCGTGCAGCGCCCAGAACAGCTCGGGGTTCTCCTCGGCGCTCGCCGTCACCACGCTGCCGTCGGCGGTGACCAGCTCGACGCCGAGCAGGTTGTCGACGGCGAGGCCGAACCTGCGGTCCAGCCAGCCCGATCCGCCGCCGAGGACGAAGCCCCCGACGCCGGTGGTGGAGACGCGCCCGCCCGTGGTGGCCAGGCCGTGCGCCTGGGTGGCCCGGTCCAGCTGGCTCATGATGGTGCCGCCCTGGACGCGGACGGCGTGGGCGGCCGGGTGGACGGTCACCTCGTGCATCCGGCGCAGATCGATGACCAGGCCGTTGTCGTTGAGGGCCTGGCCGGAGACGCTGTGGCCGCCGCCGCGTACGGCGATCTTGAGGTCCAGGTCGCGTGCGAAGCGTACGGAGGTGACCACGTCCGCGTCGGACTCGCACTGGGCGATCACGGCGGGGCGCCGGTCGATCATGGCGTTGAAGACCGCCCGGGCCTCGTCGTAGCCCGGATCGTCCGGCACGAACACATCACCGGCGAGGTCTTCACGGAGCTCGGCAAGGGCCGTGCCCGCTTTCGAGGGGGTGGTCATGGCGCAGCCCCCTTCCAGGAGGGGACAGGACATTTCCACTCTAAGCGGGCACGGGGTCCTGGGCGCGCCGACTACCCCCCGTACGCCCCCGAAGCGGTCAGCCGCAGTGCCGTGTCGATCAGCGGAACGTGGCTGAAGGCCTGCGGGAAGTTCCCCACCTGCCGCTGCTCCCGCGGGTCCCACTCCTCGGCGAGCAGCCCCAGGTCGTTGCGGAGCGAGAGCAGCCGCTCGAAGAGCTTCCGGGCCTCGTCGACCCGGCCGATCATGGCCAGGTCGTCCGCCATCCAGAACGAGCAGGCCAGGAACGCGCCCTCGTCGCCCTCCAGACCGTCGCAGCCCGCCTCCTCGCCCGCCGTCGGATAGCGCAGGATGAACCCGTCGGGCGTGGACAGCTCGCGCTGGATCGCCTCGATGGTGCCGATCACGCGCTTGTCGTCCGGCGGCAGGAAGCCCATCTGCGGGATCAGCAGCAGGGAGGCGTCCAGCTCCTTGGAGCCGTACGACTGCGTGAAGGTGTTGCGCTCCTTGTCGTACCCCTTCTCGCACACATCGCGGTGGATGTCGTCGCGCAGCTCGCGCCACTTCTCCAGGGGGCCGTCCGCGTCGCCCGACTCGATCAGCTTGATGGTGCGGTCGACGGCGACCCAGGCCATCACCTTGGAGTGCACGAAGTGGCGGCGCGGGCCGCGCACCTCCCAGATGCCCTCGTCCGGCTGGTCCCAGTGGTCCTCCAGGTACCGGATCAGCTTGAGCTGGAGCAGCGAGGCGTAGTCGTTGCGGGCCAGGCCCGTCATGTGCGCCAGGTGCAGGGCCTCGGTGACCTCGCCGTACACGTCCAGCTGGAGTTGGCCGGCGGCGCCGTTGCCGACCCGGACCGGGGCCGAGTCCTCGTATCCGGGCAGCCAGTCCAGCTCGGCCTCGCCCAGCTCCCGCTCGCCCGCGATCCCGTACATGATCTGGAGGTTCTCGGGGTCGCCCGCGACCGCCCGCAGCAGCCACTCCCGCCAGGCGCGGGCCTCGTCGCGGTAGCCGGTGCGCAGCAGCGAGGAGAGGGTGATCGCCGCGTCCCGCAGCCAGGTGTAGCGGTAGTCCCAGTTGCGCGAGCCGCCGATGTCCTCGGGCAGCGAGGTGGTGGGCGCGGCGACGATGCCGCCGGTGGGGGCGTAGGTGAGCGCCTTGAGCGTGATCAGCGAGCGGACCACGGCCTCGCGGTAGGGCCCGTGGTACGTACAGTGCTCGACCCACTCGCGCCAGAAGTCCTCGGTCGCCTCCAGGGCCGCCTCCGGCTCCGAGAGCGCGGGCGGCTCCTTGTGGGACGGCTGCCAGCTGATCGTGAAGGCGATCCGCTCACCGGGGGAGACGGTGAAGTCGGCGTACGTGGTGAGGTTCTTGCCGTAGGTGTCGACCGGCGTGTCCAGCCAGACCGAGTCGGGTCCCGCCACCGCGACCGTACGGGTGTCGACCTTGTGCACCCAGGGCACGACACGCCCGTAGCTGAAGCGCATCCGCAGGGCGCTGCGCATCGGCACCCGGCCGCTGACGCCCTCCACGATCCGGATCAGCTGCGGCGCGCCGTCGCGCGGCGGCATGAAGTCGGTCACCCGGACCGTGCCGCGCGGGGTGTCCCACTCCGACTCCAGGATCAGCGAGTCGCCCCGGTAGCGGCGCCGGTCCGCGCGGGGTGGCGGCGCGTCGGCCGCATGGGCCGGGCCGATCCGCCAGAAGCCGTGTTCATCAGTGCCGAGCAGTCCGGCGAAGACGGCGTGCGAGTCGAAGCGTGGCAGGCACAGCCAGTCGGTCGTGCCGTCCCGGCAGACCAGTGCGGCGGTCTGCATGTCTCCGATGAGTGCGTAATCCTCGATGCGCCCGGCCACGTGCAATCTCCAGTCGAACGGCCACGTCCGCCCCGCGGGGCGCTTACTGCTACTGCGACTGCGGTCAAGGGATCGCCAACGAGCGCATGTTGTGGGTGACGGCCGGGGTGGCGCCGTGTTACCAGCGGCTCGGCGGCGAGTGTCCGAGCAGGATACGACGCACGTGGGTGATCCGCCGATGCCTTCCGGCAACGCCGTTCGGCCGTCCGGGTGAGTGGAGCACACTGGGTTGGCCGGGCGTGTGCGGAGCGTGGCCGGAAGCGGTCCGCCGCACTCGCTGATACCCTGGTAGCCCGTGGCCGGGTGGTGAAAAAACCCCCGAACCGCAGCGACGGCGCCCCCCGGAAACTCGTACGGCAACTCGTACGAGATCCACAGAGGGTGACCGGCACGCACTTCAGACAGCGACCACGGGAGCCCCCTCTTGGCCATGCAGACTCGATCCTTGGCATCCTCGACGACCAAGCACATCTTCGTCACCGGGGGTGTCGCCTCTTCCCTCGGCAAGGGTCTGACTGCCTCCAGCCTGGGTGCGCTCCTCAAGGCGCGCGGCCTGCGCGTCACCATGCAGAAGCTCGACCCGTACCTGAACGTCGACCCCGGCACGATGAACCCGTTCCAGCACGGCGAGGTGTTCGTCACCAACGACGGCGCCGAGACCGACCTGGACATCGGCCACTACGAGCGCTTCCTCGACGTCGACCTCGACGGCTCGGCCAACGTCACCACCGGCCAGGTCTACAACACCGTCATCGCCAAGGAGCGCCGCGGCGAGTACCTCGGTGACACCGTGCAGGTCATCCCGCACATCACCAACGAGATCAAGCACCGCATCCGCCGGATGGCCACCGACGACGTCGACGTCGTCATCACCGAGGTCGGCGGCACGGTCGGCGACATCGAGTCGCTGCCGTTCCTGGAGACCGTCCGCCAGGTCCGCCACGAGGTCGGCCGCGACAACGTCTTCGTCGTGCACATCTCGCTGCTGCCCTACATCGGCCCCTCCGGCGAGCTGAAGACCAAGCCGACCCAGCACTCGGTCGCCGCCCTGCGCAACATCGGTATCCAGCCCGACGCGATCGTGCTGCGCGCCGACCGCGAGGTGCCGCTGTCCATCAAGCGCAAGATCTCGCTGATGTGCGACGTCGACGAGGCCGCGGTGGTCGCCGCCATCGACGCCAAGTCGATCTACGACATCCCCAAGGTGCTGCACACCGAGGGCCTGGACGCGTACGTCGTCCGCAAGCTGGACCTGCCGTTCCGCGATGTGGACTGGACGCAGTGGGACGACCTGCTCGACCGGGTCCACAACCCGCAGCACGAGGTCACCGTCGCGCTCGTCGGCAAGTACATCGACCTGCCCGACGCCTACCTCTCGATCACCGAGGCCATGCGCGCCGGCGGCTTCGCCAACAAGGCCCGCGTCAAGGTCAAGTGGGTCACCTCGGACGACTGCAAGACCCCGGCCGGCGCCAAGAAGAACCTCGGCGACGTGGACGCGATCCTGGTGCCCGGCGGCTTCGGCGACCGCGGCGTCAACGGCAAGATCGGCGCGATCCAGTACGCCCGCGAGAACAAGGTGCCGCTGCTCGGCATCTGCCTGGGCCTGCAGTGCATCGTGATCGAGGCCGCCCGCAACCTGGCCGGCATCCCCGACGCCAACTCCACCGAGTTCGACGCCGCCACCGCCCACCCCGTCATCTCGACGATGGAGGAGCAGCTGGCGTACGTCGAGGGCGCGGGCGACCTGGGCGGCACCATGCGCCTGGGCATGTACCCGGCGAAGCTCGCCGAGGGCTCGATCGTGCGCGAGGTCTACGGCGACCAGGGGTACGTCGAGGAGCGCCACCGCCACCGCTACGAGGTCAACAACTCCTACCGCGCGGAGCTGGAGAAGAAGGCGGGCATCGTCTTCTCGGGCACGTCCCCGGACAACAAGCTCGTCGAGTACGTCGAGTACCCGCGCGAGGTGCACCCCTACCTGGTCGCCACCCAGGCGCACCCGGAGCTGCGCTCCCGCCCGACCCGCCCGCACCCGCTCTTCGCGGGTCTGGTGAAGGCGGCCGTCGAACGGCAGGAAGCCGCGCGCAAGGCCGGCAAGAAGTAACCAGACGATACGGTTGCCGGGGTACGGGTCCTTCGGGACGCGTACCCCGGTTTCTGCTTTTGCGGGAGGACATCGATGCAGCTCCAGGACACCCCCGAGGAATGGCGGGTCGTCGCCACCAGGACCCCGTTCGAGGGCAACAAGACCAGCGTCCGCACCGACGACGTGGTCATGCCCGACGGCACGGTCGCGAGCCGCGACTACCAGGTCCACCCGGGCTCGGTGGCCGTCCTCGCCCTCGACGGCGCGGGCCGGGTCCTGGTGCTGCGCCAGTACCGCCACCCCGTGCGCCACAAGCTGTGGGAGATCCCGGCCGGGCTGCTCGACGTGCCCGGCGAGAACCCGCTGCACGCCGCCCAGCGCGAGCTGTACGAGGAGGCGCACGTCAAGGCCGAGGACTGGCGGGTCCTCACCGACGTCTACACCACGCCCGGCGGCTGCGACGAGGCCGTACGGATCTTCCTCGCCCGCGATCTCTCCGAGGCGGAGGGCGAGCGCTTCGAGGTCTCCGAGGAGGAGGCCGACATGGAGCTGGCCCGGGTGCCCGTCGACGAGCTCGTCCGGGGCGTGCTCGCCGGTGAGCTGCACAACAACTGCCTGGTGGTGGGCGTCCTCGCGCTCGCGGCCGCACAGACGGGGTCCGGGCTCGATTCGCTGCGCCCGGCCGAGGCGCCCTGGCCGGCCCGCCCGTTCGAGAAATGAGCCGCTCGCGGAGGTGAGCCGCTCGGAGATTTTGAGCCGTCGACGGGCCGGTGCGCGGGGAGCGCGCCGGCCCGTCCGGCGTACACGCCGGTATGTCCGTCCGACGATCCGCTGATCCGATCGGGCGACCTGCCCGCCGCGCTCCGCCGGGCCGCTGACCACGCGTGAACTACGCTCGGAACGCCCGTGCGGAGACCCGCCGGGCTCGGCTCGTGCGCAGCGGACGGAGCGTGGCCCGTGACGGATCAGGCGGTGGACGTGGGCGGCTCTGCATCAGAGTGCGAGCCGGATGCGCCGGAGACGACCGGCCGTCAGTTCTTCGGCCGCCAGCGGGAGTTGAAGGAGCTGCGCGAGGACGTGGAGCGGGCCGGGCTCGACACCCTGTCCGGCCGCAAGTCGCCGCGCGCCCGGGTGCTGCTGATCGCCGGACGCCCCGGCTCCGGGCGGACCGCCCTCGCCGAGGAGCTGGCCCGGCAGCTCGCCGCCGACTACCCCGACGGGGTGCTGCGCGCGTCCCTGCGCGAACCCGGCGGCACCCCGGTCCCCGCCGAGCGGGTGGCCCGCGATCTGCTCGACGCCCTTGAGGTTCCGGTGCCGCCCGGCGGCGGCGAGGACGAGCTGGCCCAGCTGGTGCGCGAGGCGCTCGCGCAGCGACGGGCGCTGCTGCTGCTCGACGACGCGGTCGGCGCCGACCAGGTCGACCCGCTGCTGCCGCAGAACGCCGACTGCCTGGTGGTGGCGACCGCCCGCGGACCGCTCACCGGCGTCCCTGACGTCCGCCCCTGCACCCTCGGCGGCCTCGACCCCAAGGCGGCCGTCGAATTCCTGGAGAGCTTCACCGGGGCGGTACGGATCACGGTGGACCCGCGCACCGCCGAGAACCTGGTCGAGGAGTGCGCGGGAGCGCCCGCCGCCATCGCCCTGGTCGGCGGCTGGCTGGCGGTCCGGCCCCAGGCGGCCGTCTCCGACGTCGCCAAGCGGCTGCACGCACTCCCCGACGAGGGCGGGGCCGGCGGGGCCCTCGGCGGCCAACTACCCGTCGCGGAGCGCCCGTTGGTGCGCGCCTTCCGGCTGGTGTACGAGTCGCTGCCGCAGCCCAACGCCCGCCTTCTGCGGCTGCTCTCGCTCGCCCCGGCCGGGATCGTGGACGCCCAGACCGCCTCGGCGCTCGCCGGGTGCTCGGTGTCGGCGGCCCAGAACACCCTGGAGGACTTCGTCGCGTACGGACTGCTGAGGGTCTTCGGCGACCCGGACGAGCGGCCCGCCCAGTACGCGGTGCCCGGCTGGCTGGCTCCGCTGTTGCACAGGCTCGCGGAGGCCGCCGACCGGCCCGGCGAGCTCCAGCTGGCCCGGGCCCGGATGCTGGAGCGGACCGTACGGCTGCTCCAGTCCTGCCGGGCGGTCACCGAGCCCGACGGCTCCCCGGCCCGCAAGAAGCTCGCCGGGCTGCCCCGCGCCCTGCGCTTCCCCAACGAGCGGCTGGCCGCCGCGTGGCTGGACACCCGCAGGCCCGCGCTGCTGGCGGCCGCCCGGCTCGCGGTCGAGGACGGCGAGCTGGACACCCTGGCCAGACGGCTGGTCGCGGCGCTGGTCCGGGCGCTGGCCGCGCACCGGGGGACCGGGGCCGCCGCACCCGATCTCTATGGTCTGCACCAGCTGGTTCTCGACGTCGCCGAGCGGCGCGAGCTGCACCGGGAGAAGGCCGCGGCCCTGCTCAATCTGGGCGATCTGGACGCGGAGGCCGGGCGCACCGGTGACGCGCTGGTGCGCTACCGGGCGGCCCTGGACGCGGGCCGGGCCGCGAACGACCCGTATGCGACGGGCCGCGCGATGGAATCCGTAGGCGGCGCCCACCAGGAGCTGGGCGACTGGACGCGGGCCGCCGACTGGTACGGGCGAGCCCTGGCCCAGCGGCTCGCGCGGGGCGAGCGGGAGGACGAGGCGCGCCTCTACGGGCGCATCGGCGCGGTGCTCACCTACGCGGGCCGCTACGGCGAGGCGCTCCGCAGTTGGCGCGCCGCGGTGGCCGGATATCGCCGTCTCGGCGATCTGCCGAGCCAGGCGCGGGCGCTGAGCGAGGCTGCCCGGGTGCAGGAGTACGCCGGGCGGCCCGAGGAGTCGCTGCGCACCTGCCGCGAGGCGGTCGAGTGGGCGAGGCAGGCCGGTGATCTGCGTCTCCAGGCGGCGCTCCAGCTGCGCCTCGCGGACACCCTCGACCGGCTGGGAGACCCGGCGGGGGCCAGGCTGCACCGGGGCGCGGCCGAGACCCTGTTGGGGCCTGACGGAGGAAGTGGGGAGGAAGATGAAGCTCCGGCCTACGAAATCCGTAGCGCTTCGGCCAAAGATTAGTTGTTTGTAAGGGTAGACAGCGGGAAAACCTTCATTAGACTGGCTCCGCCGCACCTTCTTGCGGTGTATCCCGGTGCGCCTTGGTGCATCCGGGTATGAATGCATTACACCCCCTTCATCCCCTGAGCCAAGGACCGTGATCGACGTGAAGGTCGGCATCCCCCGCGAGGTCAAGAACAACGAGTTCCGGGTGGCCATCACCCCCGCCGGCGTGCACGAGCTGGTGCGCCACGGCCACCAGGTCGTCATCGAGCAGAACGCCGGTGTCGGCTCGTCGATCACGGACGCCGAGTACGTGGCCGCCGGCGCCGAGATCCTGGGCACCGCCGACGAGGTGTGGGCCACCGCCGACCTGCTGCTGAAGGTCAAGGAGCCCATCGCCGAGGAGTACCACCGCCTCCGCAAGGACCAGACGCTCTTCACCTACCTGCACCTCGCCGCGTCCCGCGAGTGCACGGACGCCCTCCTGGAGTCCGGCACCACCGCCATCGCGTACGAGACGGTGGAGACCGCGGGCCGCGCGCTGCCGCTGCTCGCCCCGATGTCCGAGGTCGCGGGCCGTCTCGCCCCGCAGGTCGGCGCGTACCACCTGATGCGCTCGGTCGGCGGCCGCGGCGTCCTGCCCGGCGGCGTCCCCGGTACGCACGCGGGCAAGGCCGTCGTCATCGGCGGCGGCGTCTCCGGCTGGAACGCCACCCAGATCGCCGTCGGCATGGGCTTCCACGTGACCCTGCTCGACAAGGACATCAACAAGCTCCGCGAGGCCGACAAGATCTTCGGCACCAAGGTGCAGACGATCGTCTCCAACGCCTACGAGCTGGAGAAGGCCGTCATCGAGGCCGACCTCGTCATCGGCGCCGTCCTCATCCCGGGTGCCAAGGCCCCGAAGCTGGTCACCAACGAGCTCGTCGCCAAGATGAAGCCCGGAAGTGTCCTTGTCGACATCGCGATCGACCAGGGCGGCTGCTTCGAGGACTCGCGTCCCACCACCCACGCCGAGCCGACCTTCATGGTCCACGACTCGGTCTTCTACTGCGTCGCCAACATGCCGGGCGCGGTGCCCAACACCTCGACCTACGCGCTCACCAACGCCACGCTGCCCTACATCGTGTCGCTGGCGAACAACGGCTGGGCCGAGGCGCTGCGCCGCGACCCCGCGCTCGCCCTGGGCCTCAACACCCATGACGGCCAGGTCGTTTACGGCCCGGTCGCCGAGGCCCACGGCCTGGAGACCGTCGAGCTGAGCACGCTCCTCGGCTGATCCGAGCACTGTGGCGGCGCGCTGACGAAACGGTTCGTCAACGCGAGCCGTCAACCTCACCCACCCGGCCGGACCTTGTCGCCCAAGGTCCGGCCGGATGTGTATCGCGACACTTCCACCGGAGTGTGGCAGGCTCGCTCAACTCGCCTCGAACGTAACTCTTTAACCGTTTCGCGCACCCCTGAAACTCGCGCTCTGATGCCCGTACGCCCTTGACAGAGCGGTGTTCGGTTGCCGACACATCCGGCCGGGTCCGGCGGATTGTGTTGCTGCGGACCGGTGACACGCCATAGAGTCGCCAACCGTCGGCATGGTGCCACGCTGACCTATCGATAAAGTTTCCTGGTCACTTCCAAGGAGGTAAGACGACTTGTGAATGAGTCGACATTTACTCCCGGAGGTGGTCAACCAGGGATGCCCGCACGGGGCCATGGCCCTTCGGGGCCTGCTGAGGCTGTCGGCTCCGTCGCGGTCCGCGCCTTCGCAACCACCCCGCACATGACGACAGCCCCACGGATGATGGACGGCCTACACGTGAACGCCATGGCCGGCAACGAGAGTGGCCGGGACACCGCTGCTCTCGCCGACTTTGAGGAAGTGCCCCAGGGGCACTTCTACGACCCCGACGCCGAATACGAGCCCGACCCCGAGTACGCGGCCACCCTCGCTCCCGACGCCGCACGCCAGCGCCGTGAGCGGATCGGCCCGACCGGACGGCCGCTGCCGTACTTCCCGATCCCGGGTCCACTGACCGACCACGGTCCCGCGAAGATCATCGCGATGTGCAACCAGAAGGGCGGCGTCGGCAAGACCACGTCGACCATCAACCTGGGTGCCGCACTCGCGGAGTACGGACGCCGGGTGCTGCTCGTCGACTTCGACCCGCAGGGCGCCCTCTCGGTGGGCCTGGGCGTGAACCCGATGGAGCTCGACCTGACGGTCTACAACCTGCTCATGGAGCGGGGCATGTCGGCCGACGAGGTCCTGCTCAAGACCGCGGTTCCCAACATGGACCTGCTCCCGAGCAACATCGACCTCTCCGCCGCCGAAGTGCAGCTGGTGAGCGAGGTGGCCCGGGAGTCGACGCTCCAGCGCGCCCTGAAGCCCCTGATGGCCGACTACGACTACATCGTGATCGACTGTCAGCCCTCGCTCGGCCTGCTCACCGTCAACGCCCTGACGGCGGCTCACAAGGTGATCGTGCCGCTGGAGTGCGAGTTCTTCGCGCTGCGCGGCGTCGCCCTGCTGACCGAGACGATCGAGAAGGTCCAGGAGCGGCTCAACCCCGACCTGGAGCTCGACGGCATCCTCGCGACCATGTACGACTCCCGTACGGTGCACAGCCGCGAGGTCCTGGCCCGGGTGGTGGAGGCGTTCGACGACCACGTCTACCACACGGTGATCGGCCGGACCGTGCGCTTCCCGGAGACCACGGTCGCCGGTGAGCCGATCACGACGTACGCGTCCAACTCCGTGGGTGCCGCCGCCTATCGCCAGCTCGCCAGGGAGGTGCTCGCCCGGTGTCACGCCGAGTGAGTCTGCCCGGGGCCGACGAACTGTTCCGTACGACCGGAGGAATGGCACTCCAGTCCTCCACCCCGAGGCGGACCAACGGCGAGGCGAGGGTGCCCGGACCGGCGGGCGAGAGCGACCCGGTCACGGACGAGTCCGCGGCGCGGGCCGAGCACTCGGCGGCGGAGGAGGATCCGGCGTCGGGCGAGCCCCGCAGCCGCACGGCCGCCGCGTCCGGTGAGGCCGCCAAGGGGGCCCGTCCGGGCGCTCCGGCCGCCTCCAGCACCGCGGCGCAGCGGCGGCGGGCCCGGGCCGCCAACCGGCGGCCCAGCGGGCGCGAGCGCCACGACGAGAAGATCACGGTGTACGTCTCCGCGGAGGAGCTGATGGACCTGGAGCACGCGCGCCTGGTCCTGCGCGGGGAGCACGGGCTCGCCGTCGACCGCGGGCGGATCGTCCGCGAGGCCGTCGCGGTGGTCCTGGCCGATCTGGAGTCCCGGGGCGACGCGAGCATTCTCGTACGGCGTCTGCGGGGCCGGTAGCACTAGCCTGCGCCGTGCGGCCCGCGCCGCGCCTGGTACCGCCCGTTCCGCATCCCCCTGGACCGCCTCTTGCCCACCGCCGACGACCCGAACGTTCCCGCTGCGCGGGGGGCTCGCCGTGCGCTGGGGCGGGGGCCGGGGGGTGTTTCCCCCACCCCGCTCCTTCCCGAAGGCCCTGGGCGGGCGGCCGGGGGAGTGGCTGAGGAGGGTTTCCCGGGGGCTGCGCCCCCGGACCCCCGAGCGGGGCTGCGCCCCTGCACCCCCTCGGAGGCTGCGCCCCCGGACCCGGCGGTGGATCTCCCGGTGGACCCCCCGGCGGGGCCTGCGGCCCCTGCACCCCGCCCGCCTGGCTCCGCCCCGGACCCCGTCCCCCCAGGGGCGCGGGGAACTGCGCGACCAGCCCCCACCGGCCCGCAGGCAAACGGGAGCCCGGGTCCCGAGACCGTGCCGGACGCTGACTCCGCGGCCCCCGCCCCCTCCGACGGCCGCTTCACCGTTCGGCTCGCCAACTTCGAAGGCCCCTTCGACCTGCTGCTTCAGCTCATCTCGAAGCACAAGATGGACGTGACCGAGGTCGCGCTGTCCAAGGTGACCGATGAGTTCATGGCGCACATCCGCGCCATGGGAGCGGACTGGGACCTCGATCAGACCACCGAGTTCCTCGTCGTCGCCGCCACCCTGCTCGACCTCAAGGCGGCCCGGCTGCTGCCCGCCGCCGAGGTCGAGGACGAGGCCGATCTGGCGCTCCTGGAGGCGCGGGACCTGCTGTTCGCACGGCTGCTCCAGTATCGCGCGTACAAGCAGATCGCGGACATCTTCAGCGAGCGGCTCGACAGCGAGGCGCGCCGTCATCCCCGTACGGTCGGGCTGGAGGCGCACCACGCCGAGCTGCTGCCCGAGGTCGTCATCAGCATCGGCGCCGACGGATTCGCCAAGCTGGCGGTCAAGGCCATGCAGCCGAAGGCCAAGCCCCAGGTCTACATCGATCACATTCACGCGCCGCTCGTCTCCGTCCGGGAGCAGGCCGCCGTGGTCGTGGCGATGCTGCGGGAGCGCGGAGACGTCAGTTTCCGGGAGCTGACCCTGGACGCGCCCGACACCCTCACCGTCGTCGCCCGCTTCCTCGCCCTCCTGGAGCTCTACCGCGAGAAGGCCGTCGTCCTCGACCAGGACGAGGCGCTCGGGGAGCTCGTGGTGCGCTGGAGCGGCGGCGACGGGTCCCAGCCCGCCGTGACGGACGAGTTCGACCAAGTTGTGGAGGTGGAGACGGCGTGATCGAGGAAATCGGGGAAAACCAGAAAATCGAGGAACCCGGGGAGCTTGCGCTCAAGCCTGCCCTTGAAGCCGTTCTCATGGTGGTCGACGAGCCCGCGACCGAGGAGCACCTGGCGAAGGTGCTGGAGCGGCCCCGCAGGGCCGTGGCGGACGCCCTGCGCGAGCTGGCGGACGAGTACACCGTCCAGGGCCGCGGCTTCGAGCTGCGGCTCGTGGCGGGCGGCTGGCGGTTCTACAGCCGGGCGGCATACGCGCCGGCCGTCGAGGGCTTCGTCCTGGACGGGCAGCAGGCCCGGCTCACCCAGGCGGCCCTGGAGACCCTGGCGGTCGTCGCGTACCGCCAGCCGGTGAGCCGGTCGCGGGTCTCGGCGGTGCGCGGAGTGAACTGCGACGGGGTCATGCGGACCCTGCTCCAGCGGGGTCTGGTCGACGAGGCGGGCGCGGAACCCGAAACAGGTGCGATCCTGTACAGGACGACGAACTACTTTCTGGAGCGGATGGGCCTGCGCGGCCTGGACGAGCTCCCGGAGCTCGCGCCCTTCCTCCCCGAGGCGGACGCGATCGAAGCCGAGACCCTGGAGGGTGTGCCGTCGTTCGATCCGGACGCACCTGACGCCCCGGAAACCCACGCAGACGACAAGACGGAAATTTGATGCGAAGCAGCGGCAGTAACAGCAGCGGAAACAACGGCGGGAGCCGTGGTGGCAACAGCGGCGGCCGCGGCAGCAGCGGCGGTGGCGGCCGGGGCGGCGCCGGCCGCGGCGGTGCCGGCGGAGGCCGGGACGGCCAGCGCCAGGGCGGTGGCCCGCGCCAGAGTGGCGGCGGCAAGCCGCGCCCTCTCCGCCCCGAGGAGCGCACCTACGAGATGGGCGGCTCCTCCGAGTCCCCCCGCAGCGGTCGCGGCTCGTCCGCGCGCGGCGGCGCCAAGGGCGGCCCCAAGTCGCCCCAGGGCGGCACCCCGGTCCGCCGCGGCCCGCACGGCCAGCGGCTCGGCCAGGCCCGCCCGCGCGAGCTCGACGCCAAGATCGAGCAGCGCAACCGCGACCGGTACGCGGACAAGCCGGACATCAAGACCCCCAAGACCTTCCCGGGCGCCGAGCAGGAGGGCGAGCGGCTGCAGAAGGTGCTCGCCCGCGCCGGCATGGGCTCGCGCCGCGCCTGCGAGGAGCTGATCGAGCAGGCCCGCGTCGAGGTCAACGGCGAGATCGTGCTGGAGCAGGGCAAGCGTGTCCAGCCGAGCGACGAGATCAAGGTGGACGGCCTGACCGTCGCCACCCAGTCGTACCTGTTCTTCGCGCTGAACAAGCCCGCCGGCGTCGTCTCCACGATGGAGGACCCGGACGGCCGCCAGTGCCTCGGTGACTACGTGACGAACCGCGAGACGCGGCTCTTCCACGTCGGCCGGCTCGACACCGAGACCGAGGGCATCATCCTGCTCACCAACCACGGCGAGCTGGCCCACCGTCTCACCCACCCCAAGTACGGCGTGAAGAAGACCTATCTGGCCGCCATCACGGGCCCGCTGCCGCGCGAGATCGGCAAGCTGCTCAAGGAGGGCATCCAGCTGGAGGACGGCTACGCGCGCGCGGACGCCTTCCGGGTCATCCAGCAGACCGGCAAGAACTACCTGGTGGAGATCGAGCTCCACGAGGGCCGCAAGCACATCGTGCGCCGCATGATGGCGGAGGCCGGCTTCCCGGTCGAGAAGCTCGTCCGGGTCGCCTTCGGCCCGATCGGGCTCGGCGACCAGAAGTCCGGCTGGCTGCGCCGCCTCACCAACACCGAGGTGGGCATGCTGATGCGCGAGGTCGGCCTGTAGCCGCCCGCTGAGTTTCCGGTACCGAGCCCGGCCCCCGACCGACGGGGGCCGGGCTCGCCGCTGTGCGCACCTGCCCTGCGTAGATGTCGTACGCACCTGTTGTGCGCGCCCCCGTGCGCCCTTTATAGTCAGCATGACTATTAAAGAGCGACGGTGCGGCGGGCGGGGGTGACGGCGATGAAGCGGTACGGACACGGTCTGGTGATCGGCACGTTCTGCCCGCCGCACGCCGGCCACCACCACCTCGTACGGACCGCCGAGGACCGCTGCGAGGCGCTGACCGTGCTGGTGTGCACGGCGGCCGGGGAACTCGTGGCGGCCGGGACGCGGGCGCGCTGGATGGCCGAGGTCCATCCGCGCGCCCGCGTCGTCCGGTCGGTCCGCTCCGTCCGCACCACCGGGAGGGTGGACGCGGTCTTCACGTCCGAGCGGTACGGGGACCGGCTCGCCGGGGCCTTCGGCGCCGAGCACGTGTGCGTCGACGCCGAGCGCACGCTTTTCCCGGTCTCCGCGGCCGCCGTGCGCAAGGACCCGGTGGGGTGCTGGGACTTCCTGGAGCAGCCCGTACGGGCCTGGCTGACCCGGCGGGTCGCGGTGCTCGGCGCCGACCCGGCCGCCACGACCCTGGCCCGCTCGCTGGCCGAGCGCTTCCAGCGGCGCGGCGGGGTGTGGGCGGGCACCCGGTGGGTGCCCCGGTGCGGGAGGGCGCGGGAGGAGCAGGTCGCGCGCACGGGGGCGCCGGTGCTCTTCTGCGCCGCGGGGACCGCCCGTGCCGAGCGGCACCTGTGGCTGCTCGCGGGCCCGCAGGACGGCGGGCTGCCCGGACAGGGCCGCATGGTCGTGCTGCGGGGCGCGGGTCCGGCCGCGATGCTGGGCGCCGCCGTCGACGCGGTCGACTCGTTCCTGGGCGAGAACTGGGGCCTGGACGGGCCGCCCGCGGGGCGATGGTGAGCGCGGCGGGCCCGGCCAGGAAGCCGGAGGGCTACGACCCGTACGCCTTCGAGCCGTTCGCGGTCACCGTCGACCTCGCGGTCTGCACGGTCCGCGACGGCGGGCTGCACGTCCTGCTGATCCGGCGCGGCGAGGAGCCGTACAAGGGCGAGTGGGCGCTGCCGGGCGGATTCGTGCTGCCCCGGGAGAGCGCCGGGCAGGCGGCGCGGCGAGAGCTGGCCGAGGAGACCGGGCTCCCGGACGACCTGGTCGCGGGCCTGCACCTGGAGCAGCTGCGCACCTACAGCGACCCCGACCGCGACCCCCGGATGCGGGTGGTGTCGGTCGCGTACACCGCGCTCGTACCGGATCTGCCGGAGCCGCACGGCGGCGGCGACGCGGCGCACGCGCAGTGGCTGCCGTTCGGCGCTTTCGGCAGCCTCGCCTTCGACCACGAGCGGATCGTGGCCGACGCGCGCGACCGGATCGGCGCCAAGCTCGAATACACCTGCCTCGCCACGGCGTTCTGCCCGCCCGAGTTCACGCTCGGCGAGCTCCAGCAGGTCTACGAGACGGTCTGGGGGACCGCCCTCGACCGCCCCAACTTCCGACGCAAGGTCCTCGCCACGCCCGGCTTCGTCGAGCCGGTGGCGGGCGCCGCGCGTCTGACCGGCGGCCGGGGCAAGCCGGCCGCGCTGTACCGGGCGGGCGTGGCGACCGCGCTGCACCCCCCGCTCCTGCGGCCGGAAGGACGACCCTCATGAACAGTCGAGTGAACAGCCGGGCGAAGCAGGCGGCGACCGGCTCGCTGACCGGACTCGCGCTCGGGGACGCCCTGGGCTTCCCGACCGAGTTCATCGGCGTGCCCGCGATCCTGGCCAAGTGCGGGCCCTGGCGGGAGATGCGGCTGCCGACGCCCGCGATCGTCACCGACGACACCCAGATGACCCTGGCGGTCGGCCACGGCATACGGGCCGCCATGGACCGCGGCCTCCTCGGCCCGCGCCGCCTGGAGCGGCCGGTCCGCGAGGGGTTCGTGCGCTGGTACCACTCCCCGGAGAACAACCGGGCGCCCGGCCGCACCTGCATGGTCGCCTGCGGGCTGCTCGACAGCGAACTGCCCTGGCAGCAGGCGAGCCGGCTCGGCTCCAAGGGCTGCGGCGCGAACATGCGGGTGGCGCCGGTGGGCCTGGCGCCCGGTCTGAGCGAGGAGCAGCGGGCGGGCGCGGCCCAGCTCCAGTCGGCCCTCACCCACGGCCACCCCACGGCCCTGGCGGCCAGCGACCTGACGGCCCGGGCGGTCTTCCTGCTGGCCCAGGGCGCGGACCCGGTGGGCCTGGTCGGCCAGCTGCGCTCGTACGCGTACGAGAACCGCACCCGCTACCACGACCGCTGGCTGGGCGACCTGTGGACCTACGCCCACGACGAGACGCCCGCCGCCTTCATGGCCCGCGGCTGGGACGAGTGCCTGGACGCCCTGGACCGCGTCCTCAAGGCCCTGCACAACCCGTCCCCGGAGACGGACCCGTGCCTGGAGACGGGCGACGGCTGGGTCGCCGAGGAGGCCCTGGCCACGGCCCTGGTCTGCTTCCTGCTGTTCCCGGACGCCCCCCTGACGGCCCTGCGCCGGGCGGCCTGCACCAAGGGCGACTCCGACTCCATCGCCTGCCTGACCGGCGCCTTCGCGGGCGCCCACCTGGGAGCCGCCGCCTGGCCCAAGGAGTGGGCGGAGCGCATCGAGTACCGCAGCGAACTGCTGACGCTCGGGGCGCTCTGGGATTCTTGATCCATGACGGATCTCCAGGCCATCGACCTCGCCGCCGTGGTGCGCGAGCAGCCCGACCCGCTGCTCTTCGCCACGGTCTCCGGCGCCCACCTCTACGGCTTCCCCTCCCGGGACTCCGACGTCGACCTGCGCGGCGTCCATCTGCTCCCGGCGGAGGCGCTGCTCGGGCTGCGCGAGCCGGAGGAGAGCCGGTCCCTCATGTGGGACCGGGACGGGGTCGAGATGGACCTGGTCACCCATGACCTGCGCAAGTTCGTCCGGCTGATGCTGCGCCGCAACGGCTATGTGCTGGAACAGCTGCTCTCACCGCTGGTGGTGCACACGACCGACGCGCACGCCGAGCTGGTGGCACCCGCCCCGTCCGTGCTGACCTCGCACCACGCCCACCACTACCGGGGGTTCGCCAACACCCAGTGGCGGCTGTACGAGAAGACCGGCGAGCTGAAGCCGCTGCTCTACACCTTCCGGGTGCTGCTCACCGGTATCCATCTGATGCGTAGCGGCCAGGTGCAGGCGGACCTGCCCACGCTGCTCGGCGAGGTGGCCGCGCCCGCCTATCTGCCCGACCTCATAGCGGTGAAGGCCGAGGCCGAGCACGGGGCCGCGACCGGGCTCGACCCGGAGCGGGTGGCGGGCGACGTGGAGGCGCTGCACGGCGTGCTCGACCGGGCGCAGGCGGACTCGCTACTGCCCGGCGCCGCCGCCGGGCACGACGCCCTGCACGACTTCGTCGTACGGGTGCGGCTGGAGTGCTGAGGACCGGCGCACCCGGAACAGGAAGTCCGCCACGCGGGCCCGGTCCGGCTCCTCCGGAAGCGGGGTGCGGGTGGCGGCCTTCGTGGCCTCCTCGGCCAGGCGGGTCATCCAGGATTCGACCTCGGGCCAGGGGACCTCGCCGCGCTTTACCGCCAGGAGGCGGTCGCGGTCGGGGCCCACCTCGATCGTCAGGGTGCCGGTGCGCACGAGGTCGCGGCAGCTCGTCATGAGGCGCACCAGATGCATCGCGTGTTTCCAGCGCGGGGCGCCGTACCGGCGTACGTCCGCCTCCAGCTTCTTGCGCTGGCTCAGCGCGTAGCCGGTGAAGCTGGCGTGGGCGCGGAGGGAGAGGAACGCGTCGCGCAGGGCGAGGAGCTCCCGGCCGGTGTCGTCCACCCGCTCGACCAGCGGTGAGTGCAGACACTCCAGGATGTTGGGGTTGGCGCGCAGGGCCAGTTCGCAGAAGCGTTCCAGCTCCCAGCTGAACTGCTCCTCGGCCGGGCCCTCCACATGCGTCGGCGGCTTGTCGAAGGCCCAGAAGAGCGGGGTCGGGGCCACGTAGACGCCGCGGCGATCCGTGTCGCTGGTGTCGGTGGCCAGACCGAAGGCGCGCGAGCCCATCACACAGGAGTAGATGGTGTGGTCGCGGACGAGCTGCTCGGGCGTCATCCGCCGATTTTCGCTGGTCAGGCCAGGTGGATCGAGCCGTTTTCGACCGTGATCCGCGCGGGCGCGAGCGGGCGGGGGGCCGGGCCCGCCGCGACCGAGGCGTCGGCCACCCGGTACTTGCTGCCGTGGCAGGGGCAGTTGATCGTTCCGCCGGCGACGTCCTTGACCGTGCAGCCCTGATGGGTGCAGATCGCCGAGAACGCCTTGAAGGTGCCCTCCTCGGGCTGGGTGACCACGACCTTCCTGGCCGCGAAGACCTTGCCTCCCCCGACCGGGATGTCCGACGTCTTCGCCAGTACGTCGCCGTCGCCGTGCGAGGCCGAGGGGGACCGCGTCGGAGTGTTCGGGGCGAACGCGACCGGGGGAGAGGTCTCGCCGGCGCTGGGCGTGCCGCTCGTACCGCTGCTCTTGTCGTCGCTGCTGCCGCAGCCGGCCAGCGCGGCCGTGCCCGCGGCCACCGCGAGCACCGCGCGGCGGGAGGTTGGCGTCGTCATGGGCAGCATCCTGGTGCAACCCAGCGGCGAATCCCGGCACGCGCGCGTGCCGTACGCCCTATGGCCCAACCCAGCCCGTGCCCCCGGCCTCCCGGCGCAGCTCCGCCACCGCCACCACGGCCTCCCGCTCGATCGGCCCGTGGACGTGGGGGAACGCCTGCCCCTTCCCCTCCCAGCGGACCTCGGCGGCCAGCCCCGCCTCGTCGACGCTCAGCAGCAGGAGCGGAGCCGGCGCGTGCGCGTAGTGGGCGTTCGCGACCGCCAGGGCGGACGCCAGGTCGGCCGAGCAGTGGACGAAGCCCTCGGACGCGAGCGACGCCGGGGCGTACGGGCCGGACCCGGCCGCCGTCCACTGCGGACCGGGCACCACATGGAAGATCATTCCCCCGTTCTACCGCAGGTTCCGCCGTGCCTTCCGCCGCCCCCATACAGGGGGCATCCGTGCCCGTGCGCGCGCCGGGCTGACTAGGCTGAACGGGCAAGCCCGTACGTCCGCCCCGGCGCAGCCGCCGCACTTCGCAAGGATCACCCCGTGAGGACCGCACTCGTCATCGGTACCGGCCTGATCGGTACGTCCGCCGCGCTGGCCCTCGCCGCCCGCGGCGTCGCCGTCCACCTCGTCGACCACGACCCGGGCCAGGCCCGCACCGCCGCCGCGCTCGGCGCCGGGACCGACGAGGCGCCCGAGGGCCGCGTGGACCTGGTGATCGTGGCCGTGCCGCCCGCCCACGTCGCCGCCACCCTGGCGGAGGCGATCCGCTCGGACGCGGCCCGCGCGTACATCGACGTCGCCAGCGTCAAGGGCGGCCCGCGACGCGAGCTGGAGGCGCTGGGCTGCGACCTCACCTCGTACATCGGTACGCACCCGATGTCCGGCAAGGAGCGCTCGGGCCCGCTCGCCGCCACCGCCGACCTCTTCGAGGGCCGCCCCTGGGTGCTCACCCCCACCCGGGACACCGACACCGAGGTGCTCAACCTCGCCCTGGAGCTGGTCGCGCTCTGCCGCGCCGTGCCCGTGGTGATGGACGCGGACGCCCACGACCGCGCGGTGGCCCTCGTCTCGCACACCCCGCAGCTGGTGTCGTCCATGGTCGCCGCCCGGCTGGAGGAGGCCGACGAGACGGCGGTACGGCTGTGCGGTCAGGGCATCCGGGACGTCACCCGGATCGCCGCGTCCGACCCCCGGATGTGGGTCGAGATCCTCTCCGCCAACCCCGGCCCGGTCGCGGACGTGCTGGCCGGGATCGCCTCCGACCTGGACGAGACCGTACGGGCGCTGCGCTCTCTTGAGTCCTCCGACGAGCAGAAGCGGCGCGGCGGCGCGGCCGGCGTCGAGGACGTGCTGCGGCGCGGCAACGCGGGCCGCGAGCGCGTCCCCGGCAAGCACGGCGCCGCCCCCACGGCGTACGAGGTGGTCGCGGTGCTCATCAGCGACCAGCCCGGCGAGCTGGCCCGGATCTTCGCGGACGCGGGCCGCGCCGGGGTCAACATCGAGGACGTGCGCATCGAGCACGCCACCGGGCAGCAGGCGGGCCTGGTCCAGCTGATGGTCGAACCGGCCGCGGCCCCCGGCCTGACGGCGTCCCTGCGGGAGCGGGGCTGGGCGATCCGGCAGTGAGCCCGGCCCGGGGGGCGCCGGGCGGGGATCTGGGCGCACGTATGAGCCAGTAACCTTGTGTGGGGGCGGATGCCTGCCCGCCCACCCCGTCCCCGTACCAGGAAGGTGTCCGACACCGTGGAAAGCGCCGCCCGGACCGCCCCGGCAGCTGTGATCGTCGCCATCGACGGCCCTTCCGGCACCGGCAAGTCCAGCACCTCCAAGGCGGTCGCCGCCAAGCTGGGGCTGAGCTATCTGGACACCGGCGCCCAGTACCGGGCGATCACCTGGTGGATGATCACCAACGAGATCGACACCGACGACCCGGCCGCGATCGCGACCGCGGCCGCCAAGCCGGTCATCGTCTCGGGGACCGACCCCAGCGCGCCGACCATCACCGTGGACGGCCTCGACGCGGCCGCCCCGATCCGTACGCAGGAGGTCACCGCCAAGGTCAGCGCGGTCAGCGCCGTCCCGGAGGTGCGGGCGCTCATCACCCAGCTCCAGCGGGACATCGCGGCGGCAGCCCCGGCCGGGATCGTGGTCGAGGGCCGTGACATCGGCACGACCGTGCTGCCCGACGCCGACCTGAAGGTGTTCCTCACCGCCTCCCCGGAGGCGCGCGCCGCCCGCCGCAGCGGCGAGCTGAAGGGCGCGGACGTCGCCACCACCCGGGAGGCCCTGCTGAAGCGGGACGCGGCCGACTCCGGCCGCAAGACGTCCCCGCTGGCCAAGGCGGGCGACGCCGTCGAGGTCGACACCACCGAGCTCACCCTCGACCAGGTCATCGAGTGCGTGGTCACGCTCATCGAGGAGAAGCGGGCCGCCAGGTGACGGTTCCCACCCAGCAGGGCGCCGAGGTCGGGCGCCGGATCGGCGTCGGGCTGATGTACGGGCTGTGGAAGCCCCGGGTGCTCGGGGCCTGGCGGGTGCCGGTCAGTGGCCCGGTCATCCTGGCCGTCAACCACGCGCACAACATCGACGGGCCGATGCTGATGGGGACCGCGCCGAGACCGGTGCACTTCCTCATCAAGAAGGAAGCCTTCATCGGGCCGCTCGACCCGTTCCTGCGCGGGATCGGGCAGGTGAAGGTGGACCGGTCGACCGTCGACCGAACCGCGATCGACCAGGCGATCGGGGTGCTGGACGGCGGCGGTGTGCTGGGGATCTTCCCCGAGGGCACCCGGGGCGAGGGCGACTTCGCCTCGCTGCGCGCCGGGCTCGCCTACTTCGCCCTGCGGGCGGGGGCGCCGATCGTCCCGGTGGCGGTGCTGGGAAGCACCGAGCGCAGAGGAAGGTTGATAAAGGCGCTGCCGCCCCTGCGCAGCCGGGTGGACGTCGTCTTCGGCGACGCCTTCGAGGCCGGGGACGGCAGCGGCCGGCGGACCCGTACGGCGCTGGACGAGGCGACCGTACGCATTCAGGAGCGGCTCACCCGCCACCTGGAAAACGCCAGGCGCCTCACCGGGCGCTGAGCGAGACTTGAGACTTGAGTAGTGGACCGGACGCCCGGTCCATCGATGACGCAGAACGAGGAACGGACTTCATGAACGACCAGCACGACCACGGAGCACTCGGCGACGCCGAGTACGCGGAGTTCATGGAGCTCGCCGCGGTAGAGGGTTTCGACATCGAGGACGTCGAGGGCGCGATCGAGGAGGCGGGCCACGGCCCGCTGCCCGTCCTCGCCGTCGTCGGCCGCCCGAACGTCGGCAAGTCGACCCTGGTGAACCGCATCATCGGACGCCGCGAGGCGGTCGTCGAGGACAAGCCGGGCGTCACCCGCGACCGCGTCACCTATGAGGCGGAGTGGGCGGGCCGTCGTTTCAAGGTCGTCGACACCGGCGGCTGGGAGCAGGACGTGCTCGGCATCGACGCGTCCGTGGCCGCCCAGGCGGAGTACGCGATCGAGGCCGCCGACGCCTGTGTCTTCGTCGTGGACGCCAAGGTCGGCGCCACCGACACCGACGAGGCCGTCGTCAAGCTGCTGCGCCGGGCCGGCAAGCCCGTCGTGCTGTGCGCCAACAAGGTGGACGGCCAGTCGGGCGAGGCGGACGCCTCCTCGCTGTGGTCCCTCGGCCTCGGCATGCCGCACCCCGTCTCCTCGCTGCACGGCCGCGGCACCGGCGACATGCTGGACGCCGTCCTGGAGGCGCTGCCCGAGGCGCCCGCGCAGACCTTCGGCGGCTCGGCCCCCGGCGGCCCCCGCCGCATCGCGCTCATCGGCCGCCCGAACGTCGGCAAGTCCTCGCTCCTGAACAAGGTGGCGAAGGAGGACCGCGTCGTCGTCAACGAGCTGGCCGGTACCACTCGCGACCCGGTCGACGAGCTGATCCAGCTCGGCGGGGTGACCTGGAAGTTCATCGACACCGCGGGCATCCGCAAGCGGGTCCACCTCCAGCAGGGCGCCGACTACTACGCCTCGCTGCGCACGGCCGCCGCCGTCGAGAAAGCCGAGGTGGCGGTGATCCTGATCGACGCGACCGAGAACATCAGCGTCCAGGACCAGCGCATCATCACCATGGCCGTCGAGTCGGGCCGTGCCATCGTCATCGCGTACAACAAGTGGGACGACCTCGACGAGGAGCGCCGCTACTACCTGGAGCGCGAGATCGAGACCGAGATGCAGCAGGTGGCCTGGGCCCCGCGCGTCAACGTCTCCGCGCTGACCGGCCGCCACATGGAGAAGCTGGTCCCGGCCATCGAGGCCGCGCTCGCGGGCTGGGAGACGCGCGTCCCGACCGGGCGGCTCAACGCCTTCCTCGGTGAGATCGTCGCCGCCCACCCGCACCCGGTCCGCGGCGGCAAGCAGCCGCGCATCCTGTTCGGTACGCAGGCCGGAACGAAGCCGCCGCGGTTCGTGCTCTTCGCCTCCGGCTTCCTGGAGCACGGCTACCGGCGCTTCGTCGAGCGCCGGCTGCGCGAGGAGTTCGGCTTCGAGGGCACCCCGATCCACATCTCGGTGCGGGTGCGCGAGAAGCGCAGCAAGAAGAAGTAACCCCCGCGGGGGCCGGGGCCCTACGGCCTCACAGGCCCCTGCGCGGGGCGGGCGGCAGTGCTGCCGGGAGCTGGTGGAGCCCGGTGTGCTGCCGCCCTGTCATGGGCCCGGTGGTGCTGTTCGCCGTCCCGCTGAGCTGCCAGGGCGAGCCGCTGTGCGCGGGGTACGGGTGGAAGCTCGGGACGGTCTGGGGGTGCGGCACCTGCGGGTGCACCGGCTGGGGGTGGTGCTGGTGGGCGCCGCGGAAGCCGAGGGACCCGGAGTGCCCCAGGGCCGCGAAGCCCCGGAAGCCGAGGTCGTCCTCGCCGCTCCGGTCACCCGGCAGGGCCCGGAAGGACCGGCGGTACTCCGAGTACAGCGCGTCGTAGATCGGCGTGGCCGAGTGGCCGCCCGAGAGGTCCTGTGCGGGTCGCATGGAGGGGATCTGCGACTGGTACGACTGGCGGGAGGGCTCGTATGCGTGCACGTATGTGCCAACGACCCCGACGGCTCTCGGATGCGGGCTGACAGCAGATAACACGCATCACCGGATGCACGAGGTGATCCGGGCGTACGCGGGGCGCTCACACGGGGCCGGACGCGATGGCGTGTCCTCCGGGCTGTGACAGCGAGCCGCCGGGCGCGGCGTGCGCGTGGCGGGCGTGGCAACGGCTCCGGGGCCCGGGCCGGTACGCGGTCCGGGCCCCGGGGTCTTTGCGGGGGCGGGGGGTTGCCGACCGTCAGGTCACGTGCCCGCCAGGGGCATCGCCGCCGACACCAGGGTGCCGTCCGAGGCCGCCTTCTCCAGGGCGTCGCGCAGCAGGTCCTCGCGGGGCTGCTGGCCGATGGAGCCGACCGGGGCCGCGAAGACCAGGACGCGCTGGGTGCGGTTGGCGGCCGCGCGCCAGCCCTCGGTCACCTGGAGCGGCTGGTGGGCCTGCCACCAGGAGACCGGGCTGCCGCTGCCGCCCGTGCCGGGCTGCAGGATCGCGTGCAGCTGGCCCATGGCGAGCAGCACCGACCAGCCGGCGAGCACCGAGGGCATCCGGCCGACGTCGGTGACCGGGACGAAGCCCTGCTCGATCAGGAGCGGCAGGAACTCGTCCGTGGTGCCGCCCGAGCCGGGGCGGGCGATCGGGGCGGTCGGCTCCACGACGAGCGCCGGGTGCAGGGTGCCCTCGATCAGGATGAGGCCGCTGGTGATCCCCAGCACGGCCTGCTGGGGTGCGGCACCCCCGAACTCGTCGCCGGTGATGGACCGGACGGCCCCCTGCAGCTGCTCCTCGGAGACCTGGACGACCTGGGAGGGGATGCAGGAGGCGTGGGCGAAGGCGAGGACGGCGGTCTCCTCGCCGACGAACAGCACGGTGCTGGTGGCTTCGTGCTCGGAGTCGCCGGGGGTGCGGCAGGAGGTGCAGTCGTAGCTGCCCGGGGCGTTCTCGCCGGCGAGCAGCCGGTCGGCCTCTTCGTCGCCGATCTCGGCGCGGACGTCCTCGCTGACGTCGAGCATGCGCGGCACGGGTGGCTCCTACTGGATGCGTGCGCCGGGTGGTTCCCGGCTCCTGAAAGGACAACGGCGGATCTGTGGCAGGGGTCACGCCCCAGGGCGAACGGAATCGAACCACCGGGCGCAGAGGGTGAGTACGCCCCCGGAACCCCTCACTCCATGTCAACGCGTGGCGGCTGCACGGAAGTTGGGCCGGTGAGCTGGGTCACAGATCGGGTTGACGGCAGGTCGACAAATCCTGAAATCCATCAATCAAGTGGGTGTCCGGAAATCGCCGTTACCCGAGGTAATAGTCAACTGGCCTGGAATGACAAGGCATTGGTTGATACCAGGGTGATCCGGTCCCTACATTCCAACGCCGTGTGCACCTAGCACCGCCCGGGCAGCCCGCCCCGTACGGCCGCACGACAGCTACGACTCGTACGACCGCACCACAGGCAAGCGCACGACCCCGGCGGGCGGGGCGGCACGGAACGGGACGCCGGACGCGTCACCGGGCCGTACCGCCTGGGAGTCCCGGGTCCTTCGGAAGAGGGACTTCATGTCTGTTGGTACCAGTCGTTCCAGCTCCAGGCGCTCCACGGTGGCGGCGATCGGCGCCGCCCTGGTGGCGGCGCCGCTGGCGCTGCTAGCCGTCTCCGCCGGCCCGGCCGGCGCGGCGGACGGTGCGGTGTGGGACCGCATCGCGCAGTGCGAGAGCGGAGGAAACTGGCACATCAACACCGGCAACGGCTACTACGGCGGACTCCAGTTCTCCGCCGGATCCTGGCGGGCGCACGGCGGCGGGGCGTACGCGTCCACCGCCGACCGGGCGAGCCGTTCTCAGCAGATAGCCGTCGCCACCCGGCTCCAGCGGGCGCAGGGCTGGGGCGCGTGGCCCGTCTGCGCCGCCCGGGCGGGGGCGTACGGGGAGGCGCCGTCGGCGCCCAAGCCGTCGACGCACAAGGCCAAGGCCAAGCCCAAGGTCAAGGCCGAGCACAGGTCGGAGCCCAAGCGCGAGGCTCGCGAGGCCGATACGCACAAGGCGGGAACCGGCCGGGTCGAGGCCAAGGCGGCACCGGCGAAGGCGCCCGAGCGGCCGCCCGTCCGGACCGACCGGGATGCGCGCGGCGGCGACTACACCGTGCGCGAGGGGGACACGCTGTCCGCCATCGCCGAGGCGCACGGCACCACCTGGGAGACGCTGTACGCCGCCAACAAGGCGGTCGTCGGCGGCGATCCGGACCTGATCCTGCCCGGCGAGCGGCTCGCCCTCTGAGCCGCGCCACCACCCCGCCCGGTCGCCCGACCGGGTGGGGCTCGGGCGCTTTCGGCGCGGCGACCTCGCCACCCGCGCCCGGCGGATCAGGGGCGCGGGCCTTCCAGCTCCGCGCTCTCGCCGCTGAAGACCACGTTGCCGCGCCGCAGCCGGTGCACGATCGCCGGGCGGCCGGGCGGGAGTCGTTGCTCCGCGACCACCACGGCCCGCTCCCGCGCGAGCTCGGCCAGCAGGTCGTAGGTGCGCTCGGCCACTTCGGGGGACATGCCCTGGGCCGGCTCGTCGAGCAGGACGAGCCGGGCGCCGCCGACCAGCGCGCGCGACACCGCGAGCATCCGCTGCTCGCCGCCCGACAGGGTGCCCGCCCGCCGGGGCAGCAGCGGCCACAGCGCCGGATAGCCGTCGAGCGCCGCCGTGAAGTCCCCGCCCGGAGCGACGAGTTCGAGGTTCTCGGCGACGGTCAGCCCGGCGTGCACGGCCCGTACGTCCGGGACCAGGCACAGTCCGCGCCGCGCGCGCTCGTGTACGGGCAGCCGGGTGACGTCGGCACCGCGCCACACCACCCGCCCGGCCGTCGGCGTCACCGTCCCCGCCAGGGCGCGCAGCGCGGTCGTGCGGCCGGAGCCGTTGCGGCCGAGCAGGACGGTCAGGGCGCGGGCGGGCACCGCCAGGTCGACCCCGTGCAGCGCCTCCAGCGGGCCGTACCGCACCCGCGCGCCCCTCAGCTCGATCTCGATGCTCATCGCATGGGCCCGTCCGTCGTCATCCGATCCGTCCCGCCCGCATCACATGGACCGTGTCGGCGATGTCCGCGACCAGGTCGAGGTCGTGCTCGACGACGAGTACGGCCATGCCGTCGGCGGCCAGCGCCCGCAGCACCCGGGCCAGTTCCCCGGCCTCGGCGGTGTCGAGCCCGGCGGCCGGCTCGTCGAGGAGAAGTGTGTGCGGGCGGCCCGCCAGCGCCCGGCCGAGCTCGACGCGGCGCAGCGTGCCGGTGGGCAGTCCGGCGGCCGGCAGCCGCCGCACCCCGCCCGCGAGGCCCATCAGCCGCAGCGCCTGCTCCACCGCCGCCGGGTCGCGCACCCGGCCCTGCTCGGCCCCGATCCGTACGTTCTCCTCGACGGTCAGCGAGGGGAACACCGCGATCTGCTGGAAGGTCCGCGCGATGCCGAGCCGGGTACGGGCGTGGGCCGGGCGGCGGGTGATGTCGTCCCCGCCGAACGCGACCCGCCCCGCGTCGGGGCGCAGGGTGCCGCACAGGCAGTGGAACAGCGTGGTCTTCCCGGCGCCGTTGCCGCCGATCAGCGCGGTGACCCGGCCCGGTGGCACGGCCAGGTCGACACCCGCGAGGACGGTGTACGAGCCGTACGAGAGCCGCACCCCGTGCGCGGCGAGTTCGGGGGGCGCCGCCGGGGCCGGGGCCGCCGGGAGCGCGTACACCTTCCGTGCCGCGGCCGGTGGGGCCTTCGGGGGGCTGGGGCGGCGGGAGAGCAGCTCGTGGGCCTGCGGGAAGCGGCCGACGAGCAGGGCGAGCAGACCGATGGCGGCGGCCGCCACCCCGCCCCGGGTGCCCGCGTCCAGGCCGACCAGGAGGGCGGCCGCGGCCGGGGCGCCCAGCGGGTTGTCCGCGCCGAGCACCACCACCGCCGCGAACCAGAGCAGCCCGCGCACCGGGTCGTACGCGCCCGGGTCGAAGGTCCGCAGCCCCATCGAGAGCAGCCCCCCGCCGAGCGCGGCGAGGGCGGCGCCGATGACGAACGCGACGATCTTGAGCGCGGGGACGGGCACGCCCGCCGCCTGCGCGCCCTCCTCGTGGTCGCGCATCGCCGCCAGGGCGCGTCCGGTGCGGCCCCGGCGCAGGGCCGCCACGGCGAGCAACGCGCAGGCGAGCAGGGCGAGTTCGACGGTGTAGTACGCGCGGTCGTCGCCCAGGCCCGCCGGGCGGGTCAGGGTCAGGCCCGAGGTCGCGTACGGCTGGGCGAAGACGAAGCGGCTGGTGGCGACGGAGACCGCGAGGGTGGCCAGGGCGAGCGCCAGACCGTGGCGGCGGATCGCGGGCCGGCCCGTGAGCAGGCCGAGCGGGGCGACCAGGAGCACCGCGAGGAGCAGCGCGACCAGCTCCGGCACCGACTGCGAGAGCCAGCCGGTGAACAGGGCGCCCAGACCCGCGTACGCCGTCTGGCCCAGCGAGATCTGGCCGCCCCGGCCGCTCACCACGACCAGCGAGAGCAGCACGATCGCCAGCGCCGGGACCTGCACCGAGGTGTGCAGGTCGGAGCCCGCGAAGCCCAGCGGCAGCAGGAACAGGACGCCCGCCACCAGCCAGGCGGCGGGCGGTATCCGCACCGCGGCGACCGTCGTCCGCGACAGCGCGTCCCGCGTCCCGACGCCCGGCAGCACGAGCGCCGCGACCAGCAGCGCCACCACGAACAGGTTCGCCCCCACGGCCTGGACCAGCGGTTCGGCGCGCCCGGACGGATGGAGCCGGGTCAGCTGCGCCTGTGCCACCCCGATCAGCAGCGCGGCGCCCACCGCGACCACCACACCGCGCATCCTGGCGATCACCGCGACCGCGATCACCTCGACGACGAGCAGGGGGAGGCCGTACGGGTCGAGGCGGACGTAGGGCGCGAGCAGCACACCGGTGAGACCGGCGGTGAAGGCGCCGAACGCCCAGCCGACCGACGCCACCCGGTCGGTGTCGATGCCGCCGAGCGCGGCCAGTTCGCGGTTGTCGACGACCGCCCGCACCTCGCCGCCGAACCGCGTCCAGCGGGTCACCGCGCCCACCAGGGCGACGAGGGCCGCCACCACCGCCAGTTGGCCCCAGGGCTCGCCGGTCACCAGCGCCGGGGCGTCGGCCCGCGCGCCCGGGCCCCAGATCAGCGCGGCGCCGCCGACGAGCAGGACGAAGACGCCGATCGAGGCGACCAGGGTGCGGGCCGGGTCGTTGCCCTGGAGGGACAGCGGCCGGAAGACCAGGACGTCGAGCAGCACGCCCAGGCCGGGGGCGGCCACGAGCAGGGTGACGGCGGCGGCCGGGGCGAGCGGCCAGTGCCACTCGACGACGAGCTGGCGCAGTACATAGGCGCAGACCATGGCGATCGCGCCGTGCGCCAGATTGAGCACGCCGGTGGCCCGGTAGGTGACGACGAGGCCCATGCCGGTGAGGGCGGCGGCGCTGCCGACGGTGAGTCCCGCGAGGGTCAGGTCGTACGTCAGGGACGCCACGGGTCAGGGCTCGCACACGGGGCAGGGTTCCAGCGGCGCCTCGCCCGCCGGGTGTGCGTCCGGCCGCCCGGCCACCAGCGGGCAGTCGGGGCGGTGGGCGAGGGTGCCGCCCGGGACGCGGAGCAAGGGGCCGTCGGAGGAGGGTGGGCCGGGCTCGTCGGGGGACGGCGCCTCCTGGCCGGGCCGGTTCACCCGAACGGCTGCTTCCGCACCGGCGGTCCGCGCGAGCAGCACCGCGCCCGCCACGATCAGGGCCGCGCCCGGGACCGTACAGGAGGCGAGGTAAGGGATCTGGCGGGCGGCGAAGCGCTCGCCGGAGACGCCGTACCAGCCCGCGACACAGAGGACCGCGCCGCAGGCGGCGGCAGCAAGGCCCGCCCACAGCAGCCGGGAAGTCGGCATCAGGTCCCCATGTCCGGTGTCCGCCCGTCTGGTGGTGGAAGGCGATTCCTTGCACTATGCCCTGAAGCGGCAGACCCTGGAAGCATCCAGTCTTGGTGGTGAGCCAGATGAGTCCCGGCACACGTGTTCGGCCCGCGGCCTGGGCGGCCGCGGCGGTGCTCGTGCTGTTCCCGGCCGCCTCGGCGTGCTCGGACAGCGGCGGCAGCTCCGAGAAGTCCCCCTCGCCCACCGCGACCGCGCCCGCCAACTCCCCGGCCGCCGACCAGCCGGCCGACCCGGCGGCGGCCAAGGCGCAGATCGAGAAGAACTGGACGACGTTCTTCGACCCCAAGGCGTCCACCGACGCCAAGGTGAAGGTGCTGGAGAACGGCGACGCGCTGCGGCCGCTGCTCGTCGCGTTCGGCGGTGACAAGAACGCCGCGCAGTCCTCCGCCAAGGTCACCGGTGTCAGCTTCGGTTCGCCCACCCAGGCCACCGTGACGTACGACCTGCTGGTCGGCGGCAACCCGGCGCTGCCCGGCGCCAAGGGCACCGCGGTGCTCCAGGACCAGACGTGGAAGGTCTCGGTGAAGACGCTCTGCGCCCTCGTGCAGTTGAGCGGCAATGCGGCCGCGCCGGGCTGCTGAAGGCCTGCTGCTGACGGCGCTGCTCCTGCTGGGCGCCGGCTGCGGCAGCCGGCTGCCCGAGCGGGACTTCGAGGACCGGCCGACCGCGCCGGCGGCCGAACCGGTCCGGGTCGGCATCATCGCGAGCGAGACCAGCCCGGTCGGCGGCGCCGCGTTCACCGGGCCGCGCGACGGCGCCCGCGCCTACTTCGACGCGCTGAACGCCCAAGGAGGCCTGGGCGGCCGCAAGGTGGAGGTGCTCACCTGCGACGACGGGGGCAGCGGGGTCGGCAACACCGAGTGCGTGCACCGGCTGGTGACCGAGAAGAAGGTGTTCGCACTGGTCGCGACCACCGCGCTCGACTACGCGGGCGCCCCCGAGGTCTCCGCCGAGGGCGTCCCCGACATCGGCGGCCAGCCCATCGGCGCGGCCTACGACACCTATCCGCACCTGTACGGGATCTACGGCAGCGCCGCCCCGCGCGACGGCACCCCCGGCTGGGGCGGCAGCCTCTACGGAGGCACCGAGGTCTACCGCTACTTCAAGCGTGAGCAGGGCGCCCGCACGGCCGCCGTCGTCTCCTACAACCAGGCCGCGTCCGCCGCGTACGCCCGGCTGGTGACCGCGGGGCTGAAGGCCGAGGGGTACGACGTGGTCGGCGAGCAGGTCGACTTCGTGCTGCCGAACTTCCGCGCGGTCGCCGCAGATCTGAAGGCCCGGGGCGCCGACCTCGTCTTCGACGCGCTGGACACGCACGGCAATGTGCAGCTGTGCGAGGCGATGGACGCGCTGGGGGCGAAGGTCACCGCCAAGGTCACCAATGTGCAGAACTGGAACTCGGCGGTGCCCGACGACTACCGGGACGCCCCGCGCTGCCGCAACGCCCTGTGGGTGACCGGCTCTTCGCGCAACTACGAGGAGAAGGACCAGCCGGAGGTACGGGCGTTCCGGGCGGCGATGAAGGAGAAGCCGCTCTCGCAGTGGCAGCTGGAGGGATGGGCGGCGGCGATGTGGTTCACCGACGCCGCCCGGTCCTGCGCGGCGGCCGCGCTCACGCGCGCGTGCGTGGAGGGCTTCCTGAACCGGACCGAGCCGTACACCGCGCACGGGCTGCTGCTCCCGGTGTCGTACGCGCACCTGGACCGGCCGCCGAAGGAGCGCCGTACCTGTCTGTCGGTGGCCCGCTGGCAGGACGCCAAGGGGTGGGTGACCCAGGGCGACATGAGTGCCAACTGCTTCACCGTGCCCCAGCTCGCCTACCGGCCCTGAGGGTCCTTCTCCTTCTCCTGCGGCCGGTCCGGCGCCAGATCGTCGCGGAACGGCGCGTACTCGGGGTGGTGCAGGTCGAAGGCGGGCGACTCGGTGCGGATGCGGGGGATGGTGGTGAAGTTGTGGCGCGGCGGCGGGCAGGAGGTCGCCCACTCCAGCGAGCGCCCGAACCCCCAGGGGTCGTCGACCTCCACCTTCGTCCCGTACTTCGCCGTCTTCCAGACGTTGTAGAGGAACGGCAGCGTCGACATGCCGAGCAGGAAGGCGCCGATGGAGGAGACGGTGTTGAGGGCGGTGAAGCCGTCGGCGGCCAGATAGTCCGCGTACCGGCGGGGCATGCCCTCGGCGCCCAGCCAGTGCTGGACCAGGAACGTGGTGTGGAAGCCGACGAAGAGGGTCCAGAAGTGGATCTTCCCGAGCCGTTCGTCGAGCATCTTTCCGGTGAACTTGGGCCACCAGAAGTAGAAGCCGCCGAAGGTGGCGAAGACGACCGTGCCGAAGACGACGTAGTGGAAGTGGGCCACCACGAAGTACGAGTCGGTGACGTGGAAGTCGAGTGGTGGCGAGGCGAGGATGACGCCGGTGAGGCCGCCGAACAGGAAGCTGATCAGGAAGCCCACGGCCCAGAGCATCGGCGTCTCGAAGCTGAGCGAGCCGCGCAGCATCGTGCCCGTCCAGTTGAAGAACTTCACCCCGGTCGGCACCGCGATCAGGAACGACATGAAGGAGAAGAACGGCAGCAGCACCGCGCCGGTGGCGAACATGTGGTGCGCCCACACCACGATCGACAGTCCGGTGATGCACATGGTGGCGCCGACCAGCGTCAGATAGCCGAAGATCGGCTTGCGCGCGAAGACCGGGATGATCTCCGTGATGATGCCGAAGAACGGCAGCGCGATGATGTAGACCTCGGGATGGCCGAAGAACCAGAAGAGGTGCTGCCACAGCAGCGCGCCTCCCCACTGCGGCTCGAAGACCACCGATCCGAACCTGCGGTCCGCCTCCAGGACCAGCAGCGCCGCCGCGAGCACCGGGAAGGCGAGCAGCACCAGGATCGAGGTGAACAGCACGTTCCAGGTGAAGATCGGCATCCGGAACATCGTCATGCCGGGCGCGCGCATCCCGATGATGGTGGTCAGGAAGTTCACCGCGCCCAGGATCGTCCCGAACCCGGAGAGCGCGAGCCCCATGATCCACAGGTCGGCGCCGACGCCGGGGGAGCGGGTCATGGAGTTGAGCGGCGCGTAGGCGAACCAGCCGAAGGCCGCGGGGCCCCCGGGCACGAGCAGCGAGCCGAGGACGATGAGCCCGCCGAAGAGGAACAGCCAGTACGCCAGCATGTTGAGCCGGGGGAACGCCACGTCGGGGGCGCCGATCTGGAGCGGCATGATCTCGTTGGCGAAGCCCGCGAAGGTGGGGGTGGCGAAGAGCAGCAGCATGATCGTGCCGTGCATGGTGAACATCTGGTTGAACTCGTTGTTCGACATGATCTGCAGGCCGGGGCGGGCCAGCTCGGCCCGCATGAACATGGCCATCAGCCCGGCGATCAGGAAGAAGACGAACGACGTGATCAGGTAGAGGTGCCCGATCTTCTTGTGGTCCGTGGTGGTCAGCCAGTCCACGATCACCCGGCCCGACTGCCGGGCCTCGTGTGGTCCCGCGTCCGCGGTCGCCGTCTCCGTACCCATCGCCGCCCCCACTCAGGTGTCAGGCATCAGGCCGGTAGCCATGATGCTCGCGCTGGTACCCGGTCCGACAGGGTGCGTACATGACCGGGATAGGCGCATACGAGCCAACGCGCCGGACGCAGCCGACGGCGAAGAGGATCCGCCGTCGGTGCGGATCGTGTAAGGATGCCGTGAATTCCCTATGGCTCGTCAATTCCCCACGCGGAGGCTTGGCTGAGAAATTCAGCCGGGTGTTTCGGGGGCGCTTCCGGGGGAATTCTGAAATGGGCCCGAACGGCCTGTCGGGGGCTGTGCGATTTCTGGGCGGCCTGACCGGAACTCCCCGTACGAGTGACCAAGTTCGAGGTAAACCCGGCCCATGATCCTGTGACACAAGTGTGACCGGCGGGGGACGTGGTGCGGACAGCGGCAGGGCAGGGGCCCCGGCTTCCGTCACCGCCCCGGGGCGCCTACGGTGGCTGGCATGGCACCCATACCGACCCCCTCCGCACAGCCCGACGACGCCCCCGACGCCTATGTGGGCCTGGCCGGCGAGGCCGCCGAGCGGCTGGCACGCGCGCGTGGCTGGACCACCGTCAGGTCGCTCGCTCCTGGCTCGATCATCACCATGGAGTACCTGGAAGGGCGGCTGAACTTCGAGGTGGCCGACGGCACGGTGATCCGCTGCTGGCGCGGTTGAATCTCGCTCCCGCAGGGACGACGCGTACGGACGGCGAAGGCCCCGGCGGCTCCGAGTGGAGCCGCCGGGGCCTTCGCCGTGCGGGGGTGGTTGTGCGTACCGTTCCCGCTGCTTGGAGGGTGTCAGCCGCCGAGGGGGCGGGCCGGCGCCGGGCGCGGGCTGCGCTCGGGGTGCTGCGGGCGCCTGCTGGCCGCCGGGGGCACCGGCGGGCGCTCGGGGCGGGGACCGGCGCCCGGCGGACGGGCCGCGCCGCGGGCCCCCGCGGTGCGCCCGCCACTGGCCGCGCCCACCGGCTCGCGCACCGGGGCGTCGTCCTCGCTCGCGGTGCGCTGGGCGAACACGCCGGGCAGCGCGCCGGCCGGAACGGGCAGCGCCGGAACGGCAGTTCCGCGTGCGCGCCACTTGGCCCGCAGCGCGAAGACCAGCGCCTCGGCGCGGGCGATCAGCGGCTCGCACCAGGGCAGCGCCAGCAGGATGAGCAGTCCGGCCGCCCAGCCGAGGAGCACGTCGCTCACCCAGTGGGTGCCGAGGTAGACGGTGGTGGCGCCGACGCCCAGGGCGACCACGGCCGAGATCACCGACAGCCAGCGCCGGGCCCGCGGGGTGGTGGCCAGATAGGCGAGGATGCCCCAGGTCACGACCGCGTTGGCGGTGTGGCCGGAGGGGAATATATCGCCGCCCGCGAACAGTTCGGCCGAGCCGATCTGCGTCGCGTAGTGCGGGCCGAGGCGGCCGAGGCCGAGCTTGACCGCGCCGACCGTGATGTTCAGGAGCAGCAGCGAGGCGCCCAGCGCGAGCAGCGGGCGCAGGGTGTGCTGCCGCCAGGAGCGCCAGCCCAGCCAGGCCGCGACCATCACCGCCGTGGGGCCGCGCTGGCCCAGGACCACGAAGTAGTCGAGGAAGGCGTGCAGCTGCGGCCACTGCTCGTAGGGCCGGAACAGCATGACCTTCCAGTCCAGCTCGACGAGCCAGGACGAGGCGAGCACGGCGACGACGATGGCGACGTAGAACGCCATCGTCGCGCTGAAGAGGATCACGCGATGACGGCTCATCCGCGGGATCGCTATCTTCGGCGGCTCGGGCTCCCGGTCCAGACGGGCGAAGATTCGGTCGGTACGCACTCAATCGACGTTACAGCGAGTGAGTGACGGCCCAGGCCGATCCGGCGGCTTTGTGATGACGATGTGATGTGGAGTATGTCTCACGTCACGGTTTATTCCCGGGCCCGGGAAATGCGCGGATGACCTTGGAATCTATTCCGCCGCAGGCCGGTGCGGAACGCTCTTTGAATCCGGTGAACAGATTCTCCGGGAAGCGGGCCGGAATTCATCGTTCAGCCATCAGGCCTGGCACGGGGTGCCAGGATTCACCGACACGGCGTGCCAAGATCATTAATGCCCCGGGGTGGCGACTCCCCGCTCTTCGTTCGATGTGGCGCACGCCACAGGGTGCGTCCAATGGGGTGAGAGGTGGACCACGTGCCGATGGCTGGAACTCGCGTACGCTGACGAATCACTCGCTCGTCGATGCCGGACCCACAAGACCACGCAGGTACAGGGTCCGCCGAGAGCGGGGACGATGCGTCACCGCGAGGCCGGCGTGTCCCGGGACCCCGGCAGGGGCCGCCGTACAGGAGGTACACACATGGCAGGAACGATGACGGACGCCGCACGCGCGCGTGCGACCGCCGGCGGTGCCAACCGCTGGGTCGTCCTCGTCGTCCTCTGTGTGAGTCTGCTGCTCGTCGCGCTCGACGCGACCGTCCTGCACGTCGCCGTCCCCTCGGTCACCGAGGATCTGCGCCCCAGCGCCACCGCGCTGCTGTGGATCGTCGACGCCTATCCGCTGGTCTGCGCCGCCCTCCTCATCCTCTTCGGCACCCTCGGCGACCGCGTCGGCCGCCGCCGGGTGCTGCTGCTCGGTTACGGGATCTTCGGTCTGGCGTCCGCCGTCGCGGCCCTGGCCGGGTCGGCCGAGCTCCTGATCGTGGCCCGTGCGCTGCTAGGTGTCGGCGGCGCGATGATCATGCCCGCCACGCTCTCCATCCTCCGCGCGGTCTTCCCCGACCGTCGGGAACGCGCCACCGCCATCGGCGTGTGGACCGCCACCGCGGCGATAGGCGCCGCCACCGGACCCGTGCTCGGCGGCTTCCTCGTCCAGCACTTCTGGTGGGGCTCGGTCTTCCTGATCAACATCCCGCTGATGGCGCTGATCCTCCCGCTGGGCCGCAAGCTGCTGCCCGAGTCCAAGGGCGGCACCGACGGGCCGTGGGACGTGCTCGGCGCGCTGACGGCCGCCGCCGGAGTGATCACCCTGGTCCTGGGCGTGAAGCGGCTGGGCGCCGGTCACGGGCTGCTCGACCTCTTCACCCTGGCGCCGCTGTGCGCGGGCACCGCCCTGATCGTCCTGTTCGTACGGCGCCAGAAGCGGCGCCGCCATCCGCTGGTCGACATGCGGATGTTCGCCCGGCCCACCTTCTCCACCTCGATCGGGTGCATCGTCCTCGCCATGCTGGCGCTGGTCGGCCTGGAGCTCATAGCCGTCCAGTACCTCCAGCTGGTCCTCGGGCTCAGCCCGCTCGAAACCGGGCTGCGGCTGCTGCCCCTCACCTTCGCCGCGATGGCCGCCGGGGCCACCGGCTCGTACACCCTGCGCCGCTTCGGCCCGCGCACGATGGTCGGCTGCGGCTTCGCCCTGACCGCCGCCGCCGTGCTGCTGCTCGTCCTGATGGGCCAGCACGACCGGCCGCTGCTGCTCACCAGTGCCTTCATAGTCCTGGGCTTCGGCCTCCAGACGACGCTCTTCGGGGCGTACGAATCGATGCTGAGCGAGGCGCCCGCCGACTGTGCGGGCGGGGCCGCCGCGATCGGCGAGACCTCCTACCAGCTCGGCGCCGGAATGGGTATCGCCCTGCTCGGCAGCGTGATGAACGCGGCCTACGCCCCCGGGCTCGCCTCGGTCCCCGGGGTCCCGCGCGAGGCCTCGGCGGGCGCGGCCAACTCCCTGGGCGAGGCCTATGACGTCGCGGACCGCCTCGGCGGCCCGGCGGGCGCGGCCCTGCGCAGCGCCGCGCGGCACTCCTTCGTCCATGGCCTGCATGTGACGCTGCTGGTCAGCGTGGGTCTGCTGGTCCTGGGCGCGCTGGCCGCGCTGCGGCTGCCCCGGGTGATGGAGTGCGGGGCGCAGCACACCGAGCTCGCGCCGGGGCTGCCCGAGCAGCGGACCGAGCAGCACGCCAGGGTCCCCGCGGCGGCGGGCGTTCCGGCCACCGAGGCGGCGGGATCCGGGCCCGGCGGCCACTGAGGCGGGGGGCCCGCACGGACGGGCGGGTCTGGACGCGCGGCACACTGAGCCGTAACGTCAGCGGGCAGCAATAACTACCACTGCTAGTTTTAGCTGAGCCGCACAGGTTCTCAGGGACGCCGGAGGCATCCTCATGTCCGCACCCGCCAAGCTGCCCCCCTTCGACCCGGCCGACCCCCTCGGGCTCGACGACCTGCTGAGCGACGAGGACCTCGCGGTCCGCGACACCGTCCGCTCCTGGGCCGCCGACCGGGTCCTGCCGCACATCGCCGAGTGGTACGAGAGCGGCGAGCTGCCCATCCGCGAGCTCGCGCGGGAGCTCGGCGCCATGGGCGCGCTCGGAATGTCGCTCACCGGCCACGGCTGCGCGGGCGCCACCGCCGTCCAGTACGGCCTGGCCTGTCTGGAGCTGGAGGCCGCCGACTCCGGCATCCGCTCCCTCGTCTCGGTCCAGGGCTCGCTCGCGATGTACGCGATCTGGAAGTTCGGCTCCGAGGAGCAGAAGGAGCGCTGGCTGCCGTCGATGGCGGCCGGCGAGACCATCGGCTGCTTCGGCCTCACCGAGCCCGACCACGGCTCCGACCCCGCCGGGATGCGTACGTACGCGAAGAGGGACGGCACCGACTGGGTGCTCAACGGCCGCAAGATGTGGATCACCAACGGGTCGGTCGCCGGGGTCGCGGTGGTCTGGGCGCAGACGGACGACGGGAGCGGCGGTATCAGGGGATTCGTCGTCCCCACCGACACCCCCGGCTTCTCGGCGCCCGAGATCAAGCACAAGTGGTCGCTGCGGGCATCGGTCACCAGCGAGCTGGTCATGGACGAGGTGCGGCTGCCCGCCGACGCGGTGCTGCCGGGGGTCACCGGGCTCAAGGGCCCGCTGAGCTGTCTCTCGCACGCGCGGTACGGAATCGTCTGGGGTGCGATGGGCGCGGCCCGTGCCTCGTTCGAGGCGGCGGTGGACTACGCGAAGAGCCGCGAGCAGTTCGGCAGGCCCATCGGCGGCTTCCAGCTCACCCAGGCCAAGCTCGCCGACATGGCGGTCGAGCTCCACAAGGGCGTCCTGCTGGCCCACCATCTGGGGCGGCGCATGGACGCGGGCAGGCTCCGTCCGGAACAGGTCAGCTTCGGAAAGCTCAACAACGTACGGGAGGCGATCGAGATCTGCCGCACCTCGCGCACGATCCTCGGGGCCAACGGGATCTCGCTGGAGTACCCCGTGATGCGGCACGCCACCAATCTGGAGTCGGTGCTCACCTATGAGGGCACCGTGGAGATGCACCAGCTGGTGCTGGGCAAGGCGCTCACCGGACTGGACGCGTTCCGCTAGGAACGGTGATCCGGTGAGCGCCCCGCTCAGCTCTGGTTGAAGAAGCCGCCGGTGGCGCGGCCCGCGGCCTCGCCGCTGACGATCTGGGTGTCGGCGGGGGTCAGCAGGAAGACCCTCGTCGCCACGCGCTCGATGGAGCCGCGCAGCCCGAACGTCAGGCCGGCCGCGAAGTCCACGACGCGCTTGGCGTCACCGGGCTCCATGGACGTGAGGTTCACGATGACCGGGACGCCCTCGCGGAAGAGCTCGCCGATGCCGCGCGCGTCACGGAACCCGTCGGGCGTGACCGTGGCGATCCGGCGCCCCTGCTCGTGGGCCGCCTCGGAGGCCACCCGCACCCGCGGGTCCGTCACCCAGGCTTCGCCGGACTCGGCTTCCTCGGTGTACTCGTCGTCGTAGTAGCGGTCGTCGTTGTCCTCGACAAGTCCCAGCCAGGCACTCGCCTTGCGCACCGATCCCATGGACGCCTCCTCTCACAGCGGACTTCTTCTTGCTACTTCTCGCGTTCCGCACCCCTATGGTCGTCCATGATGCGGATACCGCGCCAAGTGGATAGCCGCCGTGCAGGGGATTCGTGACGGGACTGGTGCAGAAGATGTGGCGAATCGTCAGCTTTCTTCCGCTGTACGACGGGTAACGGATACAAAATATGAACTTCCGTCCAGACGGGTGATGGAGCGGACGTACGGGTGAACGGATCGCTCGATACGATGCCTGCCGCACTGTTGAACGAGGCGTGGGGCGAGGTGTCCCGCGGCACCCGGGGGAGCGTCGTGTTCGGAATCGTCAGGCCCTGCTCGCATCGGCTCACAGAGGGCCTGAGAACCGAGTGGATGGCCCATCTCTGCGGCCTCTGCCTGGCACTTCGCTCCGACCACGGCCAGCTCGCCCGGGTCGTGACCAACTACGACGGGCTGATCGTCTCGGTTCTGACGGAGGCTCAGGTCGAGAGCAGCACCGGGCGCAGGCGCACCGCCGGGCCCTGTCCGCTGCGCGCGATGCGGACGGCCCCGGTCGCCCAGGGCGAGGGCGCCCGGCTCGCCGCGGCCGTCTCGCTGGTCCTGGCCTCGGCGAAGGTCCGCGACCACGTGGCCGACCGGGACGGGCTGTTGAAGCGCAGGCCGGTGGCGCTGGCGGCCCGCCGGCTCGCCGCGAGCTGGGACCGGGCGGGCGCCCGCACCGGCGCCTCACTCGGGTTCGACACGGCGGTCCTGGTCGACGCGGTCGACCGGCAGACCGCGATCGAGGCGCTCGCCGGGCCGGGCACCTCCCTGCTCACGGTCACCGAGCCGACCGAGACGGCCACCGCCGCGGCCTTCGCGCACACGGCCGTACTCGCCGGGCGCCCGCACAACGCCGAGCCGCTGGCCGAGGCGGGCCGCCTCTTCGGACGGCTCGCGCACCTCCTGGACGCCGTGGAGGACCAGGCGTCCGACGCCGCGTCGGGCGCCTGGAACCCGCTCACGGCGACCGGCACCGACCTGGCCGAGGCCCGGCGGCTCGCCGATGACGCGGTGCACGGCATCCGGCTCGCCCTGCGCGAGGTCGACTTCGTCGACGGCAGGCTGGCGCACGTCCTGCTCGCCCACGAGCTGAAGCAGTCCGTGAACCGGTCCTTCGGGACGGCGGGCTGCGCCCACGGCGGTGCCGATGCGCACGGTCACGGCGACGCCGATGTCCACGGTCACGCCGATACCGGTGCTCACGGCTCCCACCAGCCCGGTCCCTACGGTTCGCCGCCGCCCGGCGGCCCGTACGCCCCGGTGCCCGGCAACCCGTACGGTTCGCCGCCGCAGGGCGAGGGACCCAGGCCCCCCGCGCCGCGCGGCTTCCTCGCGGGGTGCGGCGTCTTCGCCGGGCTCTGCTGCACCTGCCAGATGTGCTGCGCCAAGGAGTACGAGGGCCCCTGGTCGCGGAAGAAGCAGGAAGGCTTCTGCCGCGACTGCGACTGTGACTGCTGCGATTGCTGTGATGTCTGCAAGTGCTGCGACGGGTGCGATTGCTGTGATGGATGCGACTGCGGGTGCGACTGCTGACGTACCGTCATGAAGTGTGTACGTACGGTCACTTGTGTTCGGTGGGTGACATCGGTGACGCGGTGACGCGGGCGTGCGAGTCGTGCGACTTGTGCGAGGGGAGGGGTGCGCGGTGTCAGCTGTGTGAAGGCGCGGGAGAACGGCGCGCGCGGGCGCCGTGGGAAATCCGTGCGGGCGGTCGGCTCAACAGGAGGAGGACCACACTCGACCGAAGTCGATGTGGGAGCGCGTGACCAGCCACTGCTGCGGATGCATGGCCCAAGTGGAACAGGCATCCGTATCCGCGTCAACTGCCGTGAGACGTACCGCTCACAGTGCGGACAGCCTTGACAACCGGCCGTACGCACCGCATAGCCTCGGGAACGGACCGTGCTGAGGGGCTGGTCCGCGCTGTGTACGTGAAGGCATCACCGTGTTCGATCCCGGCATCCACGGAGCCTTCGCATGCCCCTGCCCCTCCCGAAGCAGCCTTTCCCGAAACCGCCGTCCGTCCTCGTCGTCGTGGGAGCCGGTCCGCGGGGGACCGGATTCCTGGAGCGGCTCGCCGCCAACCTCCCCGGCCTGTACGGGGACCAGCCGCTGGAGGTCCATCTGGTGGACCCCTATCCACCGGGCGGCGGCCGGATCTGGCGCGAGGAGCAGTCGCCGCTGCTGTGGATGAACTCCATGGCCGAGGACGTCACCATGTTCACCGACGAGACGGTCGTACAGGAGGGCCCGGTGCGTCCGGGGCCCACCCTCGCCGAGTGGGCCGGGATCGACGGGCAGACCTTCCCGAGTCGGCGTGCGCAGGGCGCGTATCTGCGCTGGGTGTACGAGGAGGCGGTGGCCGAGCTCGGCCCCGCCGTCACCGTCCACGAGCACCGCACCCGGGTGCTGCGGATCGGCGGGCCGCGCGAGGGCCGCCAGCAGGTGTGGCTCGAAGGGCGCGCCGAGCCGCTGGGCGCCGATCTGGTGGTGCTCACCCTCGGCCATCTGGACGCCGAACCGGACGCCGAGCAGCGGGAGTTGACGGACTTCGCGGTACGCCACGGGCTCGTCCACCTGCCGCCCGACTTCACGGCGGACTCGGACCTGTCGGCCCTGGGCCCCGGCGAAGCGGTGATCGTGCGCGGCTTCGGGCTCGCCTTCGTCGACCTGATGGTGCTGCTCACCGAGGGGCGCGGCGGGCGCTACGACGAGAGCGGGACCTACCATCCGTCCGGCCGCGAGCCGGTCCTCCACGTCGGCTCGCGACGCGGGGTCCCCTACCACTCCAAGATCGGGTACACCTGGCAGGGCGAACGGCCGCCGCTGCCACGCTTCTTCGGGCCGGATGCCGTCGACGAGCTGCTGAAACGGCCGGGCCGCCTCAACTTCCGGCGGGATGTGTGGCCGCTCATCGACAAAGAGCTCGGCTTCGCGCACTACCACCGCCTCTTCACCGCCCACCCCGGGCGTACGGCCGTCGACTGGCCCGACTTCGAGGAGAAGTACGCGGCGGCCGGGGCGGGAAGCCCCGAGCTGCACGCCCTGGTCGCCGCCGCCGTCCCCGACCCGGCCGACCGGCTCGACCTGGAGGCGCTCGACCACCCCCTGGACGGAGTGCGCTTCGCGTCGTCCGACGCCCTCCAGGACGGGCTGCGCGCCTACATCAACCAGGACCTGACGCGCCGTCATGACCAGGCCCGCAGCCCCGACCTGGCGGTGTTCCTGGGGCTGCTCTCCGTCTACGGGCAGCTTCTGCGGCTCGGTGATGTGGGCGGCCGGTGGCACGGGTTCTTCAGCTACCTCGCCTCCGGCCCGCCCGGCCCCCGGCTGCGCCAACTGCTCGCGCTCTCCGACGCCGGGGTCGTCCGGTTCCTGGGCGCGGGCATCACCGTGGAGCGCGACGAGGACAAGGGCGTCTTCCGGGCCGGCGGCGCCAGTGTGCCGGGGGAGTGGACCGAGGCGCGCGCCCTGGTCGAGGCGCGGCTGCCCGAACCGTCCCCGGAGCGCACCCGCAGCCCGTTGCTGCGCGCCCTCCACCGGGACGGCGCCGGCATCACCGCGAGCGGGCTGCTCACCGTGGACCCCGCCGACGGGCGGGTCCTGGACCGCGACGGGCGCCCGCACCCGCGCCGCTTCGCGCTCGGCCCGCACACCACCGCGCGGGTGTCCGGCGCCTTCACCCGGCCCCGCACCGGCGGGCCCGCGTTCCGGCAGAACGACGCCTGTGCGCGCGCCGCGCTGAGCTTCCTGCGCGACCTCGCGTGTCGCCCGCTCAGCGCCTGAACCGGCGCCGCAACCTCCGTACCGCATTCCACCCGCCACCCCGTGAAGGGGGCCCCACGAGCGCACCCGCGCCTTCCTCGCCAAGATCCTCTGATCCCGACGCACCCCGCAAGGAGAACCGACATGCCTCCTCCCCGTACGCCCACCCGGCCGCTCCACCTCGCCGCCGACATCGGCGGCTCGCCCCACTACGAAGCCCGCCACTACACCGCCCTCGCCCGGCTCGCCGAGCGGGGCACCCTGGACTTCGTCACGCTCGGGGACTCCTTCGCCCGGCCGGGCCTCGACGCGCTCGCCGTGCTCGCCCGGGTCGCGCCCGCCACCGAGCGGATCGGCCTCGTGCCCACCGTGACCACCACGCACACCGAGCCGTTCCACGTCTCCTCGGCCGTGGCCACCCTCGACTGGGTGAGCCGGGGCCGGGCCGGCTGGAGCCCCGAGGTGTCCACCACCGAGGCGGAGGCCGCGCTCTTCGGCCGCCGCCCCGCCGCGCCCGCCGCCGACCTGTGGCACGAGGCGCGCGAAGTCGCGGACGTGGCGGGCAGGTTGTGGGACAGCTGGGAGGACGGCGCCGAGATCCGCGACGAGCCGACCGGCCGCTTCATCGACCGCGACAAGCTGCACTACGTCGACTTCGAAGGCCGTACGTTCTCGGTGCGCGGCCCGGCCATCGTGCCCCGGCCGCCGCAGGGCCACCCCGTCACGGTGATCGACGCGACCGCCCCCGAGCCGCGCGCGGCCGCCGTCCGGCACGCCGACATCGCGCTGGTGCGCGCCGAGGACCCGGCCGCCGCCCGCGAACTGCGCGAGGAGCTGCGCGACCGGGCCCGCGCCCACGGCCGCGACCCCGAGCGGCTGCGGGTGCTCGTCTCGCTCCCCGTCCAACTGCACACCACCGCCGACGCGGTCGGCCTCGCCACGCTCATCGGCGACTGGTACGAGCAGGGCGCGGCCGAGGGCTTCCATCTGCGCCCGGCCGAGCCCGAGCGCGATCTGGCGCTGCTCGTCGACGGGACCGTACCGGTGCTCCAGCACCGGGGCTTACTGCGCCGGTTCTACCCCGGCGCCACACTCCGCGAACACCTGGGCCTGGCCCGGGCCGCCAACCAGTACGCGCACGCCGGGAGCCCGTCATGACCAAGCAGATGCACCTCGCCGCCCACTTCCCCGGCGTCAACAACACCACCGTGTGGGCCGACCCTCGCTCCAGGAGCCAGATCGACTTCTCCTCCTTCGTGCATCTGGCCCGCACCGCCGAGCGCGGCCGGTTCGACTTCTTCTTCCTCGCCGAGGGGCTGCGGCTGCGCGAGCACAAGGGGCGCATCCACGACCTCGACGTGGTGGGCCGCCCCGAATCCCTCACCGTCCTCGGCGCGCTCGCGGCCGTCACCGAGCACCTGGGCCTCGCCGCCACCGTCAACGCCACCTTCAACGAGCCCTACGAGCTCGCCCGGCGCTTCGCCTCCCTCGACCACCTCTCCGGCGGGCGCGCCGCCTGGAACGTGGTCACCTCGTTCGACGCGTTCACCGGGGAGAACTTCCGGCGCGGCGGCTATCTGGACCGCGCCGACCGCTATACCCGGGCCGCCGAGTTCGTCGCCACCGCCCGTGAGCTGTGGGACTCCTGGACGCCGGAGGGCACCCCGCGTCCGTTCGCCCATCAGGGGCAGCACTTCTCCATATCGGGGGAGTTCACCGTCCCGCGCTCCCCGCAGGGCCACCCGGTCGTCATCCAGGCCGGGGACTCCGGCGAGGGCCGCGAGTTCGCCGCCTCCACCGCCGACATCGTCTTCACCCGGCACGGCACCCTGGAGGCCGGGCGGGAGTTCTACGCCGATGTGAAGTCCCGGCTCGCCAAGTACGGCAGGCGCCCCGAGGATCTGAAGATCATGCCGGGGGTGACCTTCGTGCTCGGCGACACCGACGCCGAGGCGCAGGAGAAGGCCGCCGACATCCGGCGCCGCCAGGTCTCCGCGCAGAACGCGATCGTCGCCCTGGAGCAGATCTGGGGCCGCGACCTGTCCGCCTACGACCCCGACGGGCCGCTTCCGGAGATCGACCCGGACCCGGAGTCCGAACTGGTCAAGGGCCGGGTGAAGGTGGGCGACCCCTTTGCGGTCGCCGCCAAGTGGCGGGCGCTGTCCGAGGCCAAGGGCCTCTCCATCCGGCAGACCGTCATCGAGACGACCGGCCGGCAGTCGTTCATCGGGACCCCGGCCTCGGTGGCCGCCCAGCTCACCGAGTTCGTGACGGCCGACGCCGCCGACGGCTTCATCCTCGTCCCGCATCTGACGCCGGGCGGACTCGACGACTTCGTCGACCGGGTGGTGCCGCTGCTGCAGGAGCGCGGGGTCTTCCGTACGGAATACTCCGGCCCGACACTGCGCTCGCACCTGGGGCTGCCCACCCCCGTACGGAAGGGTTGAACACATGAGCACGGACGCGGCGAGGGATCCGCAGGACGCGGCACAGGAGTGGAAGAACTGGCACGAACGGCGCATCGAGACTGTCTCGGCGCCCTACGGTCCGCTGGCGCTGACCGGCACCCACTGGCTCGCCGACGCGGTGGAGGGGCGAATTCCGGCCGTGCCGGGCGAGTGGCGCGAAGACGACGACGCGGTGGTGCTCACGGCCGCCGCGCAGGACGGGATCGCCCTCGACTCAGAGCCCTTCAGCGGCGAGGTGCGGCTGACCGCCGACCACACGCCCATCGGTGAGTCCCGGCTGGCCCAGGGCGCGCGGCGGCTCGTGGTGCTGCGCCGCGAAGGGCTGTGGGCGGTGCGGGTCTGGGACCCGGAGGCCGAGCGCCGACGCGCTTTCGCGGGCATCGGGGCGACGCCGTACGAGGCGCGCTGGGCGGTGCCCGCCACCTTCCGCCCGTACGACGAGGCGCGGACCGTACGGGTGGCGAACGCCGACGGAGTGGAGCGCGGGCTCGGCCTCGGCGGGGAGCTCGCGTTCGCGCTCGACGGCCGGGAACACACCCTCCAGGTGGCGGTCGAGGACGACGGCGCGCTCTGGGCGGTGTTCGCCGATGCGACCAGCGGGGATTCGAGCTTCCGGTTCCGTTTCCTGCGCCCCGGCGCACCCGATGCGCAAGGACGGCTCACGGTGGACTTCAACCGCGCACTGCTGCCTCCGTGCGCCTTCGCGGAGCACTTCATCTGCCCCTTCCCGCCCCCGGGCAACACCCTCGACGCGGCGGTCGCGGCGGGCGAGCGGACCGTCCTCACCCGCTGACCCGCGGGCTCGCAAACCCCAACGGCCCGGCCGAAAGGCGCCCTTGCGCCCGACGGCCGGGCCGCCGAATACTCCCTCCCAAGCGCTTGTCAGGAGCACGGCTTGCGCTCAACAGTGCTGCCGTCAGCTCTGGCTGCGCCTCACGGGGTCCCCCCACCCAACTCGGGCCCCTCGATTCCCCTCGGGAGGAACAGAAGTGAGGATCAAGCGCACCACCCCCACCCGCCACCGCGGTCTCGCGAGACGCACCAAGGCAGTCGCCCTTACCGCAGGGCTCCTCGCCGCCGGCGCACTCGCGGTCCCCACCGCAAGTGCCACCCCGTCCCAGGTGTTCAGCGCCACCCAACTCTCCGCCGCGAGCAGCGCCGTGCTCGGCGCCGACGTCGCGGGCACCGCCTGGAGCGTCGACCCCGCCACCCACACGCTGGTCGTGACCGCCGACTCCACCGTCAGCAAGGCCGACATAGCCAAGATCAAGCGGCAGGCCGGAGCCAACGCGTCCGCCATACGCGTCGAGCGGACCCCCGGCAAGTTCAGCAAGCTGCTCTCCGGCGGCGACGCCATCTACGCGCCGAGCTGGCGCTGCTCCCTCGGCTTCAACGTCAAGAAGGGCAGCACCTACTACTTCCTGACGGCCGGTCACTGCACCGAGGGCAAGCCGCCCTGGTACACCAGTTCCTCGCACGCGACGAGCATCGGCCCGACGGTCGGCACCAGCTTCCCGGGCAACGACTACGGCCTCGTGCAGTACACGAACACCTCGCTGGCCCACCCGAGTGCCGTGGGCAGCCAGCACATCAGCAGCGCGGCCAACCCCACGGTCGGCCAGACGGTCACCCGGCGAGGCTCGACCACCGGCATCCACAGCGGCCGGGTCACCGCGCTCAACGCCACCGTCAACTACGGCGGCGGTGACATCGTGTACGGCCTGATCAGGACCACGGTGTGCGCCGAGCCCGGCGACTCCGGCGGCCCGCTCTACGCCGGCTCGACCGCGCTGGGCCTCACCTCCGGCGGCAGCGGCAACTGCTCCTCCGGCGGCACGACCTTCTTCCAGCCCGTGGTCGAGGCCATGAACGCCTATGGCGTCAGTCTCTTCTGACGGCTGATCACCTCGCTGCCCCGGCAGCGGCGAGCCCCCGTCCGGCCATCGGGCGGGGGCTCGTTCCCTGTGCACATACGGCGGCCATGACTGGACGCGATGCGCCTTTTTGGGAGGATGTTCACGGCGGAGAGGCGACCGGACACACGGGGTGAGTCAGTGAAACGCATCGGAGTGACCGGTCACCGAGACATTCCCTCCGAGGCGCTGGGGGAGATCCGCACCTGTCTGCGGAGCCTGCTGTGCGGACACGACGGTTCCCTGGAGGCCCTCTCCAGCCTCGCGGTCGGCGCGGACCAGCTGTTCGCGGCCATCGCCCTGGAGTGCGGCGCCTCCCTGACCGTGGTCATTCCCAGCGGCGACTACGAGAACGGCTTCGCCGACGCCGCCGAACTCGCCCGCTACCAGGGGCTGAGGGGACAGGCCACGCAGGAGGTCCGGATGGACTTCCCGCACGCGACGGACGAGGCGTACTACGCGGCCGGCGCCTATATCGCGGACAACTGCGACCGTCTGGTCGCCGTCTGGGACGGCCAGCCCGCGCGGGGGCTCGGCGGCACCGGCGACATCGTCCAGTACGCCCGTGGCCTGGGCAAGTCGGTCACGGTGGTGTGGTGCGACGGGGTGCGCCGCCCGTAGCGCCCCGTCCGGGGCGATCAACTGCGGAGCCGGACCAGCCAGTCGGTGTGCTGGGGCGACACGACCCGCTCGGTCTCGTAGACCGCGCCCGGCCACTCCCGCTCGCTGACCGTGTTCTCCATGGCCACGTGCATCTCCTTGAGGTCCTGCTCCACCAGGGAGTGCGCCGAGATCAGCGGCTGGTGGCGGCGGATCTCGCTCCACGCCAGACACGCGGCCGCCGCGGCCGAGAGCAGCCCGGCGACCTTGACGTCCTGGGCCGCGCCGAACATGTGCAGCGTCGCGAAGAGCAACGCGAGAACGGTGAGCAGGGTGATTGCCGAGGTCCACAGCGCGGTGGCCCGCTTGGAGGCCTCCTGGCGGCGCCGGTACCAGTTGCGCTGCTCGATCAGCCGGTCCCGGACGTAGGTCTCCTTGCGTACGGTGAACGCCTTCGCCCGTAACTCCCGCATGGGCGCGGTGATGAGGGGCACATCGGCCAGGCCCGACGCCCGGTCCTCGCGCGGATCCCGCCAGCCGACCTTGCGCAACTCCCGCAGTCCTTCCTCCAGACGGAGGGTGAACAGACCTTCGGGATCGGGTGCCTGGGAATCGAAGGGGGTGCCGTGCACGGCATAGCGCCAGCACATGGATTTGATGAACTCGGCCGCCGAACGGTTCAGTTGCCAATGCGATTTCGCATGCCCGCGGGCAGCGCGGAAGCTCACCGCGAGCACCCCCGCGTACGCCAGTGCGCTGAGCGCGCTGGTCAGCTGGAAGTCACCACCGAGCGTCATCTTCCACGGCAGTGCCGCCAGCGCCGCCCCCACCACCAGCAGGCACAACTGCCAGCGGGTGCTGTTCACCGCGGCCCGCTGGCGCCCTATCGCGAGTGAGTCCGCGTGATGGAAGAGACCCGGCAGGTCGGCGTTGCGGAAGACCATGCTTTGCAGAGGACCGGGAATCGCCGTCACATCCACCCCTGTCTGCGGTTTTAGTCATCACTCTTTCGATGGAACGACCCGTTCCGTACACCTTCCGCCAATGCTGGGTCACGCGTTTGCGGCAAGCGGTCGTGCTCAGTTGCCAACAGTGGCCAAGAGAGTAAAGTCGTGCCGCCGACACTGCAACGGTGCATGTCGTCGGTACCACTGTCCACATGCAGGAATTACCCATCAAGGACGGCCGTGAAGACCTCCGTGAATTCTCTCTCCTTCGCCCCTGCGAAGAAGAGCCGTGTGCCCCTGGCAGACATCGACGTCCGCGGTGCGGACGCCGCCAGGAAGCTCGGCCGCGTGCTGCCCTCGTCGATCGGTCGCCCCGTGCAGGCGTCGACCTTCAACTCGGCTCTCTAGTCTGTCGGAGAGCTCTAGACTGGCGGAATGACTGGACCCGTGGTCCCATTCCGCGAGATCGTGCTCAAGGTTCACAGCAGATGCGATCTTGCTTGTGATCACTGCTATATCTACGAAGCCCCTGATCAGAGTTGGCGTACCCGCCCCAAGGCAATCTCTGACGAGGCGATTTCATGGACGGCCCGGCGACTGGCCGAGCACGCCGAGAAACACGTACTGCCCTCCGTGTCAGTGATCCTGCACGGAGGGGAGCCGCTGCTGGCGGGCCCCGCCAGGCTGCGCCGGGTGTGCGAGGAGCTGACCGCCGCCCTCGACGGCGTCGCGGAGCTCGATCTGCGCATCCACACCAACGGCCTCCAGCTCAGCAGCCGCTACCTCGACCTGTTCGACGAGTTCGGCGTCAGGGTCGGCATCTCCCTCGACGGCGACCGGTCGGCCAACGACCGCCACCGCCGCTTCGCCGACGGCCGCACCAGCCATCCCCTGGTCCTGAAGGCCGTCGAACTGCTCCGCAGCGAGCGCTACCGCCACCTCTTCCTCGGGCTGCTCTGCACCATCGACGTGGCCAACGACCCGGTCACCGTCCATGACGCGCTCATCGCCCTGGACCCGCCGCGCATCGACTACTTGCTGCCGCACGCCACCTGGGACGCGCCCCCGGCCCGGCCGGGCGGCTCCCCGACCGAGTACGCCGAGTGGATCCTGGCGGTCTTCGACCGGTGGGAGGAACAGGGCAGACCGGTTCCGGTCCGGCTGTTCGAGTCCGTACTGTCGACGTTGAACGGCGGCCCCAGCCTCACCGAGTCCCTGGGCCTGGCCCCCACCGACCTCGTGGTGGTGGAGACCGACGGCACCCTGGAACAGGTCGACTCGCTCAAGAGCGCCTACGAAGGCGCGGCCGCCACCGGGTTTGACGTCTTCCGGCACTCCTTCGACGAGGTCGCCGCCCATCCAGGGGTACGGGTGCGCCAGCTCGGCCTGGCCGGGGTCGGACCCGAGTGCAGACAGTGCCCGGTCGTCCGCTCCTGCGGCGGCGGGCTCTACACCCACCGCTACCGCTCGGCGAACGAGACGGCGGGCAGGGGCGCCTTCGACGGGCCCTCGGTCTACTGCGCGGACCTGGAGGCGCTGGTGCGGGGCATCGAGACCCGCACGGCCGCCCGCCTCGTCCCCGGCGCCGTCACCGACCCCGGTGAACTCGTCGCGGCCGAGCACGAACTCACCCGCACCCTGCTCGCCCGCCTCCACGCCGATCTGGCCGGACGCGGCGGTCCCGAGTGGGCCGAGGCCTGGCGGCTGACCGCCCTAGTCGACGGGCCGGGCCTCGACGAGGTGCTGACGCATCCGTACGCGCGCGGCTGGCTGCTCACCACCCTTCAGGCGCTGCGCACGGGCCGGCCCGACGCCGTCGCCCACGCCCACCGCCTTGCCGCCTACACCGCGGCCGCCGCCGTCCGCGGCAGGCTCGACGTGCCCGTCACCGTCGGGTACGCGGACGGCAGGCTGGTGCTGCCCACCCTCGGGGAGCTGAGGGTCGGCGCCCCGGGCGAGTCCGGCCGCGCGCGGGTGGTCTCGGCCGAGAAGGGCTTCCGGGTCCGGGGCGAGCGCTTCGAGCTGGAGGTGGAGTGCCCGCGCGAGCCGTGCGGCGACTGGCTGCCGGTGCGGGGCCTCGGCCGGGACGGGGCGCCCGATCCGGCGCTCGACGACCTCGACCCGTACCGCGACTGCTTCGGCACACAGGTGCTGCCGCGTCTGGGTCTCGCCGAGGCCGACGAGTGGAGCGGGCGTCTGGGCGCCGCCTGGGGGCTGCTCTCGGCCACTGTGCCGGGCCACGCGGCCGCCGCGGCCGCCGCGCTGACCACGCTCACCCCGCTCGCGGGCGCCGGCGAACCGGTGGCCGGGCGGCACGGCTACGGGGCACTGGGGGTGCCCGTGGGGCTCACGGGGGACGCGTTGGCGCTGGGGCTGCTGCGAGGCTTCCGCAGGGCCAGGTTCCGGGCCCTGCGCGATGTGGCGGACCTGTACGCCCTGGACGGCGGCTGGCTCCACCCGGCCGACTGGCGTGAAGAGCCGGTGCCGGTTTCGGTCCTGCTGGCCGAAACACATGAGCGGGTGGCGGTCGCCGCGTACGACAGGAGTGCACGCACTCTGGCGGAGACCCGGCGGGCGCTGGAAGCTCTTCAGGGGGCGGCCGAACTCACCGTAGGCGGGAAGAGCCTGGTCGCCGACGTCCTGGTGGAGTGGGAAGAGGCAGCCCGTGGATGAGCGAGCCCAAGCAGTGCTGGAGAGCGCGTTACTCGACGACCTGGTCGCCATGGGGATCAACGAGGGGGACACCCTGCTCGTGCACGCCTCAATGAGCGGTCTGGGGCACGGCCCGCGCGTGCTGGGGCAGGCCCTGCAGACGGTGGTCGGTGGTCGGCTCAAGGGCACCCTGGTGGTCCCGGCCTTCACGGCGGAGAACTCGCTCACCTCCACTGCCCACCGGCGGCGGAGCAGGAACGTGCTGCGGGATCCGGCCGCGTACAAGGATTTCAAGCGCAGAATGGAGCCTTTCGACCCGGACCGGACCCGAAGTCAGGGAATGGGCCGGTTGGCGGAGTGGGTGCGCACCTCGGAAGGGGCGGTGCGCAGCACCCATCCCCAGACGTCCTTCGCTGCCTGGGGCTGCCGTGCCCTGGAGCTGATGGAGGGGCATGAACCCGATTGTCATCTGGGCGAGAAGTCGCCGGTCGGCGCGCTGTATCGCGCCGGGGCCCGGGTACTCATGATCAATGTGGGATTCGGTGTCTGCAGCGCCTTTCACCTCGCGGAATACCGGTATCTGCGCAACCCGCCCAAGAAGCTGTACAGCTGTGTGGTGCGGGACGAGAGTGGGCGTCGGGGATGGTTCCACTATCCCGACGTCGATCTCGACGACAGCGACTTCGAGGCGGTCGGGGCCGACCTTCCGGAAGAAATGCGCAAAGAGTGGCAGCTGGGACGGAGAACCGCCCGGTTGTTTTCGATCAAGGGGGCGGTGGACCATGCGGTGGACTGGATGACCGAAAAGCGGCCTTGTTTGACCGAACGGTGAGGGGATGGAGCGCCGTGCGCTCCGGAATGATGTTCTTCAATACTGCAGGACGGGGGTCGTGTGCACGCATCAGCGCAGCCGCGTCCGGCCGACCAACATCGGCCCTACTTCTTTCTGAGTTACGCGCACACGCCGAGGTACGGGGCGGGCGGCCCGGACCCCGACATGTGGGTGGAGCGGCTCTTCCGTGATCTCTGCGGCCATGTGATGGCCATGACCGACCTGCCCGCCGGTGCGCCCGCCGGCTTCATGGACCGGGAGATACGGTCCGGCGAGGGCTGGTCGGAGCGCCTCGGCGAAGTCCTCGCCTCCTGCCGGGTGTTCGTGCCGCTGTTCTCGCCGCGCTACTTCGCGAGCGAGATGTGCGGCCGTGAGTGGTACGCGTTCGAGCAGCGCACCATCCAGCACCAGGCATACACCAACCGCCCGGCCGAGGCGATCGTGCCGGCCCTGTGGGTGCCGGTCCCGCCCGAGCAACTGCCCGGGCCCGCCGAGCGGTTGCAGTTCAACCACCGGGCCTTCGGCGACCGCTACGTCACCGACGGCCTCTACGGGCTGATCAAGCTGCGCATATTCGCCGAGGAGTACGAACGCGCGGTCTACGAGCTCGCCAAACGCATCGTCAGCGTCGCCGACGCCACCGCGATCAGGCCCGGCCGCCACGTCGACTACCGGCTGGCGCCCAGCGCCTTCGGCGCGGCCCCCAGCGAGGGCCCACGCCCCATGCACGTCACCGTCGCCGCGCCCACCCGGCACGAACTGCCCGAGGGCCGCGACGACGCGTACTACGGGGAGAGCCCGCTGGAGTGGAATCCCTATCACCCCATCTCCGCCCGGCCGCTGGCGCTGGTGGCGGAGGACATGGTGCGCTCGCTCAACTACCAGACCACCGTCTCCTCCTTCGACGAGGAGGTGCTGCACCTCGACGGCAAGCAGCCGCCGTCGCGGCCCGAGGTCCTGCTGGTGGACCGGTGGGCGCTGGAGGACGAGGACCGGCGCGCCCGGCTCGCGGCCTTCGACGCCGAGCACCGGCCCTGGGTGAGCGTGGTCGTCCCCTGGAACCGCGACGACACCCAGAGCCGGGCATCGGAGGTGGAGTTGACGCACCGTCTGGAAGAGACCATGCCGTCCAAGATGCGCCAGGGGCGGGCCGCGTGCCGGGCCGCAGCCAAGGGCGTACCCAGCATGGAGGCCTTCGGGCAGATACTGCCCCAGGTCGTGGAGGCGGCGGCACAGCAGTATCTGAGACACGCGACGGTCTATCCGCCCGCGGGGGGCGGGCACACCGAACGGCCGCGCCTGGTCGGGCCGATGGGCACCGATTTCGGCACCACGCAGTACATCCCCGACAGGCTCGATCACGCGCCCGATGCGGAGGAGACGGATGACAGCCAGTCGTGACGGACGCATCGTCACGTTCTACTCGTACAAGGGTGGTACGGGCCGCACCATGGCCCTCGCCAACACGGCCTGGATCCTTGCCGCCAACGGCAAGCGGGTCCTCGCGGTGGACTGGGACCTGGAGGCCCCGGGGCTGCACCGCTTCTTCCACCCCTTCCTCGACCCCTCGACGCTCGGTGCCACCACCGGGGTCATCGATCTCATCACCGAATACGCCTGGGCCGCCACCAGTCCCGTGCCGCGCTCGGACGACTGGCACCGCGACTACGCGCGCATCCAGCCGCACGCCGTCTCGCTCACACCCGAGGCCCTGGGCTGGCAGTTCCCCGACGGCGGCACCCTGGACTTCGTCTCCGCCGGCCGGCAGAACCGCGAGTACTCGGCGACCGTCTCCACGTTCGACTGGGACAACTTCTACGACCGGCTCGGCGGCGGCCACTTCTTCGACGCCCTGCGCGAGGACATGAAGGAGAACTACGACTACGTACTGATCGACAGCCGCACCGGCCTCAGCGACATCGCCGACATCTGCACCGTCCACCTCCCCGACGTCCTGGTGGACTGCTTCACCCTCAGCGACCAGTCCATAGACGGCGCCGCCTCCGTGGCCCGCCAGATAGACGAGCGCTACAGCGGGCAGAACATCCGCATCCTGCCCGTCCCCATGCGCATCGACGAGGGCGAGAAGGAGAAGGCGGACGCCGGCCGGGCGCTCGCCCGCCTCAAGTTCGACCGCTTCCCGGCCGGGCTCTCCGGCGACGAACTCACCGCGTACTGGGGCGCGGTGGAGATCCCGTACCGCCCCTACTACGCCTACGAGGAGACGCTGGCGACCTTCGGCGACGAGGCCGGGCTCTCCAACTCGCTGCTCTCCGCCTTCGAGCGGCTCGCCTCCGTCGTCACCGAGGGCCGGATCACCTCGATGCCGACCGTCAACGAGGAGATCCGGCTGCGGATCCGGGACGCCTTCACCCGCCGCAGGCCCGCACTTCCGGCCGATCTGTTCCTCAGCTATGTGGCCGAGAACCGGATGTGGGCCGACTGGATCGAGTCCGTGCTGACCCGGGCCGGGTTCCGGGTGGTGCCCCGCGACGTGTCGGCCGAGCCCAGCAGCGCCGACGGGGAGGCGGTCGCCGCCGAGAACGCGGCCCGTACCGTCGTCCTGATCTCCAGCGCCTACCTCAAGTCGGCCCGCGCCGTGGAGATCTGGTCCCGGGCCGCCGCCGAGGACCCCTCGGGTGCCCGCCGCCAGCTGCTGCCGCTGCGCGTCGGAGACGTACGGCTCACCGCGCCCTACATCGACCGCAACCCGGTGGACCTGTTCCGGCTCGACGAGGTGCACGCCACCACCGCGCTGCTGCGCGCCCTGGAGCGGCCGGTGCAGATCAGCGACGGGGTGGCGCCCGGACCGCGGTTCCCCGGCACCGTCCCCAAGATCTGGAACGCGCCGCCGCGCAACCCCGGCTTCACCGGCCGCTCGCTGGTCCTGGAGCGGATGCGCGACCAGCTCGGCGGCGGCCTCGCCGTCGTCCTGCCGCAGCCGCAGACGCTGTACGGACTCGGCGGCGTCGGCAAGACACAGGTGGCCCTGGAGTACGTCCACCGGTTCATGGCCGACTACGACCTGGTCTGGTGGATCTCCGCCGAGCAGCCCGACGACGTGGTGGCCGGCCTCGCCGAGCTCGGCGTACGGCTCGGGGTGCAGGGCGGCGACGACATGAACTCCGCCTCCCGCGAGGCCATCGACCTGCTGCGGCGCGGGGTGCCCACCTCGCGCTGGCTGCTGGTCTTCGACAACGCGGACGACCCCGAGCAGCTCAAGCGGTTCTTCCCGCCGGGCGGCCCGGGCCACGTCCTGGTGACCTCCAGGAACCAGACCTGGTCGCAGTACGGCGACGCGCTGCCCGTCGACGTGTTCCTGCGCGAGGAGTCCATCGAGCACCTCCAGCGGCGCGCCCCCGGGCTCACCGTGGACGACGCCGACCAGGTCGCCACCGCGGTCGGTGACCTGCCGCTCGCCGTCGAGCAGGCGGCGGCGTGGATCGCGGAGACCGCGACGCCGGTCGCCGCCTATCTGGAGCAGCTGGCCCAGCAGGCCCCCAGCGTCCTCGCGCTCAACCAGCCCGCCGGATACCCCGAGCCGGTCGCCGCCACCTGGAACGTCTCCATCGAGCGGCTGAAGCAGCGATCGCCCGCGGCGGTCCGGCTGCTCCAGCTCTGCGCCTTCTTCGCGCCCGAGCCGATCTCCGCCAATCTCCTCTACAGCAAGGAGATGATCGACGCGCTCAAGCCGTACGACGCCACGCTCCAGGAGAAGCTGGTGCTCGGCCGGGTCATCCGGGAGATCGGCCGGTTCGCCCTCGCCAAGGTCGACCAGGTCGGCAGCTCCATCCAGGTGCACCGGCTCGTCCAGGCGGTGATCCGGGCGCAGTTGAGCGACGAGGAGCAGATGGACGCCCGGCACGCCGTGCACCGCATCCTCGCGGGCGCCCGGCCGGACGCCGACGAGCCGATCGACAACCCGGAGACCTGGGCGCAGTTCAACACCATCTGGCCGCATCTGACCCCGTCGGGGGCGCGTCTGTGCGACGAGCCGGAGACCCGCCGGCTCCTCATCGACCGCGTGCGCTATCTGTGGAAGCGCGGTGACTTCAACGCGGCCGCCAACCTCGCCGAGGACCTGCGCGAGGAGTGGCGCGAGAAACTGGGGCCCAACGACCTCCAGTACCTGTACCTGCGCTTCCACCTCTCCAACATCCTTCGCTCGCGCGGCCGTTACGTCGAGGCGATGGAGCTGGACGAGGAGACCCTGGCCCGCCAGACGGAAGTGCTCGGCGCCACGCATCCGCACACGTACATGACCACCAGCGCCCTCGCGATGGACCTCGGGGCGCTCGGCCAGTACAGCAAGGCGATGGAGCTGGCGACCGAGGCGCACGAGGGGTTCCGGCAGATCTTCGACGAGTCGCACCCGCGCACGCTCGCCGCCGCCAACAACCTCGCCCTGAACATGCGGATGCTCGGCCAGTACGCCCGGGCCCGCGAGCTCGACCAGGACGTCTACGACCGGCGCACCGAGGTGCTCGGCCCGGAGCACCCGTACACCCTCTCCTCCGCGATGAACCTGGCGCGGGACCTGCGGGAGATCGGGCGCTACGAGGACTCGGTGGCGCTGCTCAGCCGGACGTACGACCTCTACAAGGAGCAGTTGGGCCGGGCCTTCCCTGGCACCCTGGCGGCGGCCAAGAGCCTCGCCGTGTCGCTGCGCCGGGCGGGCCGGCTCGACGACGCGCGCCGGCTGACCACCGCGACCCGCAACCGCTACCGCGCCAAGTACACCTCCGCCAACCCCGACTGGCTGGCCTGCGACCTCAACATGGCCGCCGACCTGTTCGCGGCCGGGGACTCGGCGGCGGCCCGGGACGCGGCCCAGGAGGTCGTCGACCAGTACATCAAGGTGCCGGGGGAGCGGCACCCGTACACGCTGGCGGCCAGCAACAACCTGGGCATCTACCAGTGGGGCTGCGGGGCACTCGACTCCGCCGACACCCTGTTGGAGACGACCATACGGACCATGCGCGACATACTCGGGGAGAACCATCCGCACGCGCTGTTCGCCACCGTCAACCTGGCCAATGTGAAGGCCGACATGGGCGATCTGGAGAGCGCCCTGGAGATCGAGCGCAACGCGGTCGCGCGGCTGCGGGAGGTGCTGGGAGCGCACCACCCCGAGACGCTCGCCTGCGCCGCGAACATGTCGGTGACGCTCGACGGGCTCGGCCGCAAGGAGGAGGCGCTGCACGTGCGGGCGGAGGCCGTGGAGGAGCTGCAGCGACTGCTCGGCGACGAGCACGCGTTCGTCCGGATCGCCAGGGACGAGCGCAGGGTGCAGCGGGACCTGGAGCCGCTCGCGGTGTGATGTGAGGGGACGACCGGTGCGACCGGAGTGATCGCACCGGTTCCCTCCGCCGTGTACCGCCGGAGGTCAAAGACAGGCTCTCAGTCCTCCTCGATGAGCCAGGTGAGGATGTCGGGCAGCGCGTGCAGGGCGTCGAAGTGGGCGGCGGTCGGCTCCAGGACGGCCGTGGCGCCCGGGATGCGTTCGGCGAGCCAGCGGGAGTGGCCGACCGGCGAGAACACGTCCTTCACGCCGTGCCAGAGCAGCACCTCGCCGATGATGTCGGCCGGGTCGAACCCCCAGGGGCCGCAGAAGGCGAGCGCGTCGTCGATCCATCCGTACGCCGAAGTCCGCAGCGCCTCCTGGTAGTTGCGCAGCAGCATGGACCGCACCCCGGCGTCCTTGACCACCATGCGGTCGGCGTGGGTGAGGTCGCGGCGCAGCTCGTCCAGGAGCTGGATGGGGTTCCGGCGGATCTCGTCCGAGCGCGGGATGAGCCGGGCGGCGAACTCCTCGGGGTTGACCGACGCGGTCGTGAACTCCTCCACGTTGTAGGCGGTCATCCCGTCGAACCAGTCGAGCCCGGCCGCGTCCCGGGGCGCGAGCGTGACCAGCGCGGCGGTCCGGGTGACCCGCTCGGGCAGCAGGGCCGCGCAGGCCAGCGCGTGCGGGGCGCCGCCGGAGCGGCCGACGACGGCGAAGCGTTCCAGGCCGTAGCTGTCCGCGATCGCCTTCACGTCCTGGACGACGTCGGCGACGCTGCGGCCCTCCAGCCGGTCGGAGCCGCCGTAGCCGGGCCGGTCGTAGGCGATCAGCTGCATCCGGCGCTGGTAGAGCACCATGCCGCGGGGTGCGGGGCCGAGACGGCTGCCGGGGGTGCCGTGCAGCAGGAAGACCGGTCTGCCCCGCGGGTCTCCGAAGCGCTCCACCGTCAGATGCCGCCCGTCGGCCGCGCGCACCCGACCGCGCACTCGTGCCCCCTCCGCTAGTGGGTCGCGATACCGATCGCCGGGACCGTCCTCGTACCGCCCATACCGGTTGTCGGATACAGGCATCGACTGTTGCGGCATTCCCCTCCCGCCCGCGTTTTACCCATTCAGTGGAGTGTGACCGGGACTCCCCCTGGGACGGAAGCGGAGTTACCGTCGAAGTACACGTCCGATTCGGACCCTTGGGGGCCGTGATGGTCGAGGCATTGGTGGCGACGGCTGTGGCCGTCGGATCCGCCGGCATCGTGTATGTGATGGCGGCGGCCCGGGTCGTCAAGCAGTACGAACGCGGTGTGGTCTTCCGGCTGGGCAAACTCAGGGGATCGGTGCGCGGCCCGGGCTTCACCCTGATCCTTCCGCTCGCCGACCGGCTCCACAAGGTGAACATGCAGATTGTGACGATGCCCGTCCCCGCGCAGGACGGAATCACCCGCGACAACGTCACCGTCCGGGTGGACGCGGTGATCTACTTCAAGGTGGTCGACCCGGCCGACGCCGTCATCCAGGTCGAGGACTACCGCTTCGCGGTCTCCCAGATGGCCCAGACCTCACTGCGCTCGATCATCGGCAAGAGCGACCTCGACGATCTGCTCTCCAACCGTGAAAAGCTCAACCAGGGCCTGGAGTTGATGATCGACAGCCCGGCCATGGGGTGGGGCGTGCAGATCGACCGGGTGGAGATCAAGGACGTCTCGCTGCCGGAGACGATGAAGCGCTCGATGGCCCGTCAGGCCGAGGCCGACCGTGAGCGCCGGGCGCGGGTGATCAACGCGGACGCGGAGCTCCAGGCGTCGAAGAAGCTGGCCGAGGCGGCCGGGGTGATGTCGAAGGAGCCCGCGGCCCTCCAACTGCGGCTGCTCCAGACCGTGGTGGCGGTGGCGGCCGAGAAGAACTCGACGCTGGTCCTGCCGTTCCCGGTGGAGCTGCTGCGGTTCCTGGAGCGGGCGGCCCCGCAGCAGGTCTTCGCGGCGCCTGCGACGGATGCTCCCGCGGTGGACGCTTCCGCGGTGGACGTGCCCGAGCCGGAGACTCCTGGGGCGCAGGCTCATTCGGATCTAGGAATGGAAGATCCACCAGCGAAACCGCCTTCGATTCCATGAAGGTGGGCGGATTCTCACTCGTGAACACCCGAACCGGTCGGTCGGCCTCGTCTGCGCGTACGTACGGGGCGGGCGGGGCCGTCGAGGACGCTCAGGCGCCGGTCCCGGCCCCCGCGCCGACTTCGAGCGGGTCGTCCCCCGCGCGTACGTCCTTCTTGCGCAGCCCGGCCATGACCAGGGTGACCACGGCCCCGCCCACCGCCCAGGCGGAGAGCACCAGGAGCGGGCCGGTGACCGCGTTGCCCCGGAAGTACGCGATGGAGCGCGCCACCCAGGTTCCGGCGCCCGGGGGCAGCGCGGGGCCGATCGCCTTCCAGAACGGCGGCAGCAGCGGATACGGATAGGCGCCGCCCGCGCTCGGGTTGCCCAGGACGACGACGACCAGGATCGCGAGCCCGATGCCGACGATCCCGGCGAGGCCCTGGAAGGCCAGGGTGGTGGCGCCGACCGCGAACACCACCAGCGCACCCAGGCCCGCCAGGCCCAGGTAGCTGCCCGGCAGCGCGCCGAGCACCGGCCCGATGATCAGCGCGCCGAGCAGCCCGGCGGCGATCGAGTACACCGCGAGGGCGGCGAGCCGGATCACTGCCCGCTGGGTGTTGGCGGGCCGGGCGCCATGGCTGATCGCCAGGATCGCGGCGCACAGATAGCCGCCCACGCACCAGCCGACGACCAGGTAGAACGAGGACAGGCCCCGGGCGTCGTCCCGGTGGGCCGGGGCGATGTCGACCACCTTCACGGTGCGCTGCTCGGCCTTCTCGATCGCGGTGACGACCAGCTCGACGGCCTGGGAGAGGGACGCCCCGCCGCCGCCCGCGACGAGCAGGGTGTCGGTGGTGGACCTCGGGTCGACGATCAGCGCGCCGTCGATGTCGCGGTCGCGCAGCTGCCGGGTGGCCGCGGCCGGGTCCTTGACCGCACGGGCGTCCAGCGCGCCGCCGGGGATCGCGTTCAGCCGCTGCACAGCCTGTGCGCTGATCTGTGCGGGTGCGACCACCCCGAACGGAACGTCCTTCGGCTTGGGGCTGTGGAAGGCCCCGGCATAGGACGCGATGAACGCGACCATCAGCCCGAGCACCCCCGTGACCAGCAGTGCGGCCCGCACGGTGACGGCGCTCTTCACCTCGTCGACGAACGTCATGCCCCTCACCCTCCGGGGCGCGGCAGGGCGGCGCAGTCGGGGCTGGTCCGAATGGCTGACGACCTTCGTACTGGTCGCGCGCACTGGCCGCTCATTCATCCATCGCACGTACGTTCGAAAATTGGTCTATGGTGAAGGAGGGGGAAGTGAGAACGATTGGTCCAGGAGGTGCGGGTGCCCGGTTTCACGCATCTGCGCACCGTTTCGGGTTACTCCCTGCGGTACGGGGCTTCCCACCCGGAACGGCTGGCCGAGCGCGCCGCCGAACGGGGGATGGACGCACTCGCTCTCACCGACCGGGACACCCTCGCCGGCGCCGTGCGCTTCGCCAAGGCGTGCGCCGCGGCGGGGGTGCGCCCGCTCTTCGGCACCGACCTCGCCGTCCCGGAACACCTCCTCGAACAAGCGAAGGGGCAGGCGAGAGAGGTCGCCTCCGCCCGGCGTCCGCGCACCCCGGTGCGGGGCGGCGCCTTCGTCGACGAGTCGGCGCCGCGCGCCACCTTCCTCGCCCGGGACGGCGCCACCGGCTGGGCGGAGCTCTGCCGGCTGATCACCGCCGCCCACACGGCCGCCGGACCGCCTGTCCTCTCCTGGTCCGCGCTGCCCGCCGACGGACTCACCGTGCTGCTGGGACCCGCGTCCGAGGTGGGCAGGGCGCTCGCCACCGGCCGCCCGGACCGGGCCGCTCACCTCCTCGCGCCGTGGCGCGAGCTGTACGGCGACGCCCTGCGCCTGGAGGTCGTGCACCACGGGCGCGCGGGCACCGGGCCCGGCTCGCTGCGGCTCGCCGCCCGCACCCTCGGCCTCGCCGCCGAACAGGGTGTACCGGCCGTGCTGACCAACGCCGTGCGGTACGCGGACGCCGGGCTCGGGCCGGTCGCCGACGTCCTGGACGCGGCCCGCCGGCTCGTCCCCGTCGACCCGCGCCGGGGGCTGGACAGCGGCGAGCGCTGGCTCAAGGACCCGGCCGCCATGGCCCGCGCCGCCGAACGGGTCGCCGAGGCCGCCGGGTTCCGCCGGGACGCCGCGCACCGGCTGCTCACCACGACCGAGGAGACCGCCGCCGCGTGCCTGGTCGACCCCCGGGGGGAGCTGGGCCTCAAGACGTACAGCTACTTCCCCGAGCCCCATCTCGTCGGCGCCGCGGACCGCACCCCGCAGCGGGTCCTCGCCTCCCGGGCCGCCGCCGGCATGGTGCTGCGCGGCTACGACACCGACCGCACGTACTGGGAGCGGATGCACCGGGAGCTGGACGTCATCGCCTTCCACGGCTTCGCCGCGTACTTCCTCACCGTCGCCCAAGTCGTCGACGACATACGGGAGATGGGCATCCGGGTGGCCGCGCGCGGCTCCAGCGCCGGGTCGCTCGTCAACCACCTCCTCGGCATCGCCCACGCCGACCCCGTCGAACACGGCCTGCTGATGGAGCGCTTCCTGTCCACCCGGCGCTATGTGCTGCCCGACATCGACATCGACGTCGAGTCCGCCCGCCGCCTCGACGTCTACCGCGCGATCATCGGCCGCTTCGGCACCGAACGGGTCGCCACCGTCGCCATGCCCGAGACCTACCGGGTCCGCCACGCCGTACGCGACGTGGGCGCCGCGCTGTCCATGGACCCGGCCGAGATCGACCGGATCGCCAAGTCCTTCCCGCACATCCGGGCCCGTGACGCCCGCGCCGCGATGGCCGAACTGCCGGAGCTGCGCGAGGTCGCGGCGGAGCAGGGGCGGCACGGGAGGCTGTGGGAGCTGGTCGAGGCGCTGGACGGGCTGCCGCGCGGGGTCGCCATGCACCCGTGCGGAGTGCTGCTCTCGAACATCACGCTGCTGCGCCGCACCCCGGTGGTGCCGACCAGCGGCGAGGGGTTCCCCATGTCCCAGTTCGACAAGGAGGACGTGGAGGACCTCGGGCTGCTCAAGCTGGATGTCCTCGGCGTACGGATGCAGTCGGCGATGGCGCACGCGGTCGCCGAGATCGGCCGCACCACCGGCCGGAAGCTGGACCTCGACGACCCGCGCCAGGTGCCGCAGGGGGACCTGCCGACCTACCGGCTCATCCGCTCCACCGAGACGCTCGGCTGCTTCCAGATCGAGTCGCCGGGCCAGCGCGATCTGATCGGACGGCTGCAGCCCTCGACCTTCCACGACCTGGTCGTGGACATCTCGCTCTTCCGGCCGGGGCCGGTCGCCGCCGACATGGTCCGGCCGTTCATCGAGGCGCGCCACGGGCGGGCCCCGGTGCGCCACCCGCACGAGGACCTGGCGGACGTACTGGAGGAGACCTACGGCGTGGTCGTCTTCCACGAGCAGCTCATCCGGATGGTGGCCGTCATGACCGGCTGCGACCGGGCCGAGGCCGACCAGGCCCGGCGCGCCCTCTCCGACCCCGAGTCGCAGGAGAAGATCCGCGTCTGGTTCGCCGCGCGCGCGGCCGAGCGCTCGTACACGCCCGAAGTGATCGACCGCACCTGGGAGATCATCAAGGCCTTCGGCTCGTACGGCTTCTGCAAGGCGCACGCCGTCGCGTTCGCCGTGCCGACCTACCAGTCGGCCTGGCTCAAGGCCCACCACCCGGCCGCCTTCTACGCCGGGCTGCTCACCCATGACCCCGGGATGTACCCCAAGCGTCTGCTCCTCGCGGACGCACGGCGGCGCGGGGTGCCCATCCTGCCGGTGGACGTGAACCGGTCGGCGGCCGCCCATCGAATCGAACTGGTGTCCAATTCCCGGATCTGGGGGCTCCGGCTCGCGCTCGCGGACGTCCAGGGGATCAGCGAGGCCGAGACCGCCCGGATCGAACAGGGGCAGCCCTACTCCTCGCTGCTCGACTTCTGGCGGCGGGCCAGGCCGAGCCGCCCCGTCGCCGAACGGCTCGCCCAGGTCGGCGCGCTCGACGCGTTCGGCGGCAACCGGCGCGACCTGCTGCTGCACCTCGCCGAACTCCACCGCGCCCAGCGGGCGGCCGGGTCCGGCGGCGGCCAGCTCCCGCTCGGCGACGGGCGGCGGACGGCCCGCGCCGGACTGCCCGACCTCGACGAGGCGGAACGGCTCAGCGCCGAGCTGGGCGTCCTCGGCATGGACGCTTCCCGCCATCTGATGGTGGATCACGAGACGTTCCTGAAGGAGCTGGGCGTGGTCTCGGCCAAGCGGCTGCGGGACGCCGGGCACGGCGAGACCGTCCTGGTCGCGGGCGCCAAGGCGGCCACCCAGACCCCGCCCATCCGGTCCGGCCAGCGGGTCATCTTCACCACGCTGGACGACGGGACGGGCCTGGTCGACCTCGCCTTCTTCGGCGACAGCCACGCCGCCTGTGCTCACACTGTCTTCCATTCCTGGCTCCTGCTGGTACGAGGGGTGGTGCAGCGACGCGGCCCGCGCAGCCTCAGCGTGGTGGGCGCCGCGGCCTGGAACCTGGCCGAGCTGGTCGAACTCCGCCGCGAGGGCGGCCTGGACGCGGTCTCCGCCCGCCTGTCGACCCCGGCGCCGACGCCGACGCCTGACGGCGAGGGCGAGGGAGAAGGGGAGGGAGAGGGGACACCCGGGGAGGAGCCCGACGGTGGACGCCGTATCGAACTGTCCACGGGGTATCAGCTGAACCCCTGGGCCGACCTCCAGCCCCCCGGCGAACGAGCCGCCACCGGCCGGAAGTTGTGGCACCAGAGCCCGGGGAGCGCGGGATGATCCTCTGCGTCCGATTCCATATGCCTCCTGTGTCTCCTGTGTCTCCTGTGCCTGAAGGGTCTGCTGCCGGTGGTACGGGTGGTGCCGGGGCTGCTGGTGGTACGGGTGCCGGGGCTGCGGCTGTCGGGGCCGGTGGGAGCGCGGGTGCGGGTGGTGGGCGTGAGGCCGCGCTCCCCGCGCTGCTCGCGGTGCTCGGCGGTCTCACCCCGGTCGTCCAGGCGCTCCCGCCGGACGCCGCGCTCGTCGATGTGCGGGGCGCCGAGCGGTACTTCGGGTGGAACGCGGCCCAGCTCGCCTCCGTCATCCGGGTCAGGGCGCTCGCCCACTGCGGAGTGGACTGCACCATCGGGGCCGGGCCCAACCCCATGCTGGCCCGGATGGCCGCCCGGGGTGCCCGGCCGGGCACGACCCTGGCGCTGTCCCCGGACGAGGTGACGGAGTTCCTGGCGGACAAGCCCGTCGCCGCGCTGGACGGGGTCGGCACCGCGACCGCCCGTACCCTCTGCTCGTACGGGCTCGACTCGGTCGGCAGGGTCGCCGCCGCCCCGCTCGCCACCTTGCAGCGGATCGTCGGCGCGCGGTCCGGGCGCGAGCTCCACGAACGGGCCCGAGGCATCGACCGCACCCCCGTCGTACCGAACGCGGCGGCCCGCTCCCTCGGTGCCGAACGCTCCTTCCCCCGTGACGAGTTGGACCCCGACCGCCGACGCCGTGCGCTGCTCTCCCTCACGGAGGAGCTGGGCGCCCGGCTGCGCGGTACGGAGCAGGTGTGCCGCTCCCTGACGCTCACCGTCCGATACGCCGACCGGTCCACCACCACTCGTGGCCGCACCCTGCGCGAGCCCACGGCCCACTCCCCGGCGCTCACCGCGCTGGCGTACGCGATCCACGAGTCGCTGGGCCTCCAGCGAGCCCGCGTCCGGGGCATCTCCCTGCGGGCCGAGGGGCTGACGCCCGCCCGACTGGCCTCCCGGCAGTTGACGTTCGACCCCGCGGACGACCGGGCCCGCCGTATCGAGGCGGTCGCCGACCGCGCCCGCGCCCGCTTCGGCCCGGCCGCGATCGTCAGCGCGGCGGCGGCAACCGGTCCGGGGGCCGCCCCTGTCGGCACCGTGGCAGCCCCTGGCGTCGCAGCAGTCACTGGCACCGCAGCAGCCCCTGGCACCCTGGCCGACGCTGCCTGAGTGCGGCCCGGTTCCGCCTCGCCGGGGCCGGGCCGGGGACCTCGCCCCGCCCGCGGCGTACTTGCTTACGCCCCTGCCGAGAGCCGCGCACCCCCGTCCACCGTGAGCACGACGCCCGTCGTGAAGCTGTTGCCTATGAGGAACGCGATGGCGTCCGCGATGTCCTCGGGGGCGCCGCAGCGGCCGGCCGGGGTCGACTTGGCGTACGAGGCGAAGGTCTGCGCCTTGGCGTCCGCGTCCATCCAGTCCCACCACGGCGTGTCCACCACGCCCGGCGAGACCGCGTTGACCCGGATCGGGCCCAGCTCGACGGCGAGGACGGGGACCATCGCCGCGACCGAGGCGTTGACGGCCGCGAGCCCCGCCGTGCCGGGCATCGCGGCGCCCGCCGACGCGGCGGTCAGGAAGGTGAGCGACCCGCCGGGGGACAGGACTTCGAGGGCGGCCCGGGCCGTGAGGCTGTGCGCGATCAACTTGCCCTCGGCGGCCTCGCGCAGCGCCTCCGTCGTCACCGAGCGGAACGGCCCCGCCGCGGTGGCGCCGGTCGCGGCGATGACGACGTGGTCGGCCCGCTGGAGGCCGGCGAAGAACTCGACCGTGGCCGTCTCGTCCCGGGCGTCCACGATCGCGCCCGTCGCCGTGCCCACCACGCCCTCCAGCGCGTCCAGTTCGGCCAGCGCCGCACGCAGCCGCTCCGGGGTGCGGCCGGTGACGACGACATCCCTGCCCTCGGTGAGCTGGCGCCGCGCGGCCGCCAGGCCGATGCCGGACGTGCCGCCGATGATCACAACTCGCTCGTTCATGCCGTACCTTCCACGCTTCGACAAATTACGGTGCTCCGTGTCTCGTAAAGCGTATTCCGGTGCACGGTGTCTTGTAAAGTGGTCCCATGGAGAATCCCGAAAATTCCTCGAAGGTGCCGGGAGGCGGGTCGGGCGAGGGTCCGGCCCCCCGCGGGCGGCCCCGCAGTGAGACGGCCCGGCGCGCCGTGCTGGAGGCCGCGCTGGAGCTGTGCCAGCGCGACGGCTACCAGGAACTGACGATGAAGGGGATCGCGGACGAAGCCGGCGTCGGCCGCCAGACCGTCTACCGCTGGTGGCCGTCCAAGCAGGACGTCCTCATCGAAGTCCTGGGTGAGCTGCCGCACCGCACCCCCGACCGGCTGTTCCCCGACACGGGCGGCGTCCGCGGCGATGTCGAGGAGCTCCTCGCCTACACCTTCGAGCTGACCCGGGGCGTCACCGGCCGGGCCATCGTGGGGCTGATGGCCGACGCGCAGGGCGACGCCGAGCTGTCCCGGCGGCTGCAGGAGTCGGTGATCGGCCCGCGCCGCGAGGTGCTGCGCCAGATCCTGGAACGCGGGGTGCGGCGCGGCGAATTGAGCGAGGGCGCCGACGCGTCGCTCGACCTCGCCGTCGACTTCGCGTTCGGGGTGATGTGGTACCGGCTGCTGAGCCGCCACGCCCCGGTCGACGACGAACTCGCGGCCGATCTCGCCGCGGCGCTGGAGAAGCTGCTGTCGGCCGACGGGGATGAGGGCGCCAGGGGTGAAGGTGCAGGGGGCGAAGGCGTAGGGGTCAAGAGCCGCGGGGTCGGGCGGCGGCGGGGCCGCGAATGAGGGAGCCGGGAGCGTGGGTGCCGGAAGGGAGGTAGCTGAGCCCGGACAGCGACACGGCAGTTTTTACTGACGCGTAACTTCACTCTCAGGCTACTGGTGCGTAATTTGGCGAGCGAACAGCACTTGTGGTCCGGATCACAGGGTGTGTGTCCCCGCAACTCCCCTTGAGCCGCAAGGAGATCGCTCGATGCTGCCCTGGAAGCCCCGCCGCGCCTGGAAACACCTGCTCGGACCGCTGGCGGCGCTGCTGCTCGCGGCCGCGGCCACCGCCGTTCCCGCCACCGCCGCGCACGCCCAGTCCGCCCCCAGCAGCGGCTGGAACAACTATTCCTGCAAGCCCTCCGCCGCCCACCCCCGCCCCGTTGTCCTGGTCCACGGCACCTTCGGGAACTCGGTCGACAACTGGCTGGCCCTCGCCCCGTACCTCGCCCACCGGGACTACTGCGTCTTCTCCCTCGACTACGGGCAGTTCCCGGGCGTACCGCTCTTCAACGGTCTCGGCCACATCGACAAATCGGCCGAACAGCTCGCCGGTTTCGTAGACAAAGTGCTCGCGTCGACCGGCGCCCCCAAGGCCGATCTCGTGGGGCACTCCCAGGGCGGCATGATGCCGCGCTGGTATCTGAAGTTCATGGGCGGCGCCTCCAAGGTGAACACCCTGGTCGGTATCGCGCCCGACAACCACGGCACCACCCTGCTCGGCCTCACGGCGCTGCTGCCCTACTTCCCCGGCGCCGGGGACCTGCTCAACCTCGCCACCCCCGGCCTCGCCGACCAGGTGGCCGGGTCGCCGTTCCTGGCCAAGCTCAACGCGGGCGGCGACACCGTTCCCGGGGTGCACTACACCGTCATCGCCAGCAAGTACGACGAGGTGGTCACCCCGTACCGCTCGCAGTTCCTGGACGGACCCGATGTCGACAACGTCCTCATCCAGGACAAGTGCGCCCTCGACCTCTCCGAGCACGTGGCGATGGGGCTCGTCGACCGCATCACCTACCACGAAGTGGTGAACGCGCTCGACCCCGCGCACGCCACACCCACCACCTGCGCGTCCGTCATCGGCTGAGCCCGCGCTCCCCGTAGACGGCGCCGGATCGCATACCGGTCGGCACCGGCATCAGCGAGGCCCCTTCAACCTACGAAGTAGGTTGAAGGGGCCTCGCCTTGTGCGGGTGTAGAGGGTGGATCAGCGGCCGTGGCGGCCGCCGGCCGGTGCGGCCTTGCGGCGGACGGTCAGGAAGAGGAACGCGGCGCCCGCGGCCAGGGCGGCCGCACCGCCGAACGCGAGGTACGGGGTGGAGCCGCTCCCGCCCGTCTCGGCGAGGTTCTCGGTGCTGACCGAGCCGTTCTGGGCCGGAGCCGCGGCCACGCTGTCGGTCCGGGGCTGGTTGCCGGACTGCTCCTTGCCGCCGCCCTGCTTGCCAGGCTGCTCGCCGCTCGGCTTTCCGCCCTTGTCGGCGGCCTGCCGCGCCGGTGCACCCGCGCCCGTACTCGCGTCGTCGTCGCCGTGCCCGTGGTGCTCCACCGTCGACTTGGAGGCGCCGTCCTCGACCTGCTGCTGGGTCGGCGCCGAGGCCGTCGGGGCCGGGGCGGATCCGGTGCCGCCGCTGTCCTTGCCGAACACCACGTCGGAGCAGGTGTAGAAGGCCTCGGGGCTGTCCGAGCGCTGCCAGATCGAGTAGACGAGGTGGCGGCCCGACTTGGCGGGCAGGGTCGCGTCGAAGACGTAATCGCCGTTCCGCATCGACGGGTTCGTCACCTTGGCGAACGGCGCGGACTCCAGGTCCGACCACTTCAGGGGCTTGGTGGGGTCGTAGCCGCCTTTGGTGATGTACAGCTCGAACGTGCCCTTGTGGGGAGCCGTGCCCTTGTAGTGGAAGGCGTGGCGCCCGGCGGTCAGCTTGGTGGACGGCCAGTCGGCGCGCGCCAGGTCGAGGCCCTTGTACTTGTCGTTGCCCGCGCTGCAGAGCTTGCCGTCGGGGATGATCTGCTTCGACTTGCCCGCCGCGTTGGCGATGTTGACCGCGTTCCAGTCGTAGAACGCCTGGGTCCCACTGGCGGCGACGGCCGCCTTGCAGGCGGCCGAGCGGGGGCTCTCCGGCCCCTCGGCGTAGCAGGCGGAGACCCGGCTGACCGGATCCGTCATCGAGCCGTGGGCAGCGGCCGGACCGGCCGCGAGCCCGGTCAGCGCGAGCGGCGCCATGGCCAGGGCGGCGATGGTGGCGGCCTTGCGACGAGCGGTCATCGTGACGTTCTCCTTCGGTGCTGCACGGGGTGGGCGTGGAGCACGCTAGCCGCCGAGAACCGCGAAATCGGCTGCTGGGAGCGGGTGATGGCGATCTTTATGGTCGCGTTAAGGAGCGACTGAGAGACGGTTAAGAACGGGCCGCCCCGGGCCGGGAGGCGGCCCGCCACCGGGCGCGAGGCGGGCCGCCTCCCGGGCACGAAGGCCGGGCAAGCCGGGCACGAAGGCCGGGCACGAAGGGCTGGGTACGAAGTCGGCCCGCCCGGACATGAGGCGGGCCGTTCCGGGACGTAACGCGCGCGTACTGCTCGCGTACTAGTCGAGCAGCGCCGTGAACTTGCCGAGCTTCGCCAGGAGTTCCAGCTCGTCCAGGGCCTGTACGGCGCGGGCCGCCGCGTCCGGGTCGTGGTCGGCCAGGCCGCTCTCGGCGAACTCGTCCTCGTCCAGGCGGAGCACGGTGCCGCCGTCGGCGGAGACCCAGAGGTCGAGGTCCAGGTCCTCCACGACCACTGCTCCGTCGCGCACCACGGCGGGGCGGGTGATGTCGCAGTACCAGCCCTTGAGCGACGCGTCGGCCGCCCGTACCTCCTTCACCGCGTACCAGCGGTCCCGCCAGTAGTGCTCGGTGAAGACGTCGCCCGGCTCGAAGCGGACGAACCCGAAGTCGCGGACGCCGTCGGCCGCCCAGGGGGCGCGGACCGTGAGGCGGACGCCGTCGTCGGACACCACGGACGCCGGGTAACCGATCTTCGTACGGCCGGACTTGACCAGGGTGATGGTGAGGAGGGAGCCGGGCTCGGCCGAGTTCGCGGACATGACGTATCTCCGTAGCGCAGATTTCGTAGGGGACCAGTTGTTGATCGTCAGCATCGGGCCGTTGGCGGTAAAGGCCTGTCCGGGGAGCGGGCTGTCTTAGGCGATGCCCGTACGGATTCGGCGTCGAGGGAGGTGCCGGGCCGTGGTGCTCGGACAGTCACGGTCATGGAGTCGGACGTTACGCGCAGGGCACGAACGGTGCCTCCCATTTTCGCCCCGGGCGGGGGAGGGGCAGAATCGGCGTGTGACCCTGAAGATCGTCATTGACCAGGAAGCCGCCAGCGCGCCGTACGAGCAGCTGCGGGCCCAGATCGCCGAGCGGGCCAGGGCGGGGGTGCTGCCCGTGGGGTACAAGCTGCCCACGGTGCGCGGCCTCGCCGAGGAGCTCGGGCTCGCCGCCAACACCGTGGCCAAGGCCTACCGCGCACTGGAGGCGGACGGCGTGATCGAGACGCGTGGCCGCAACGGCACGTTCGTCGCGGCAGCGGGCGACGCGGCGGAACGCCGGGCCGCGGCGGCCGCCCGGACCTACGCCGAGGAGGTGCGGCGCCTGGGCCTCAGCCGCGAAGCGGCACAAGCGGCGGTGTCCGACGCGGTGCGAGCGGTGTACGGCGACTGACGACCAACCCCCGGCCGCAAGCCGCAAGCCGAGCGCCCCGTACAAGTACACCCCCTACACCCCCTTACAAATACAGCCCCGCGTCCGCGCTCTCCCGGGGGTCCGGGACGCTGGGCGGTGTGGTGCCGCGGCGCAGGGCGAACAGCTCGGCCAGGGTGGCGCCCTCGCGGCCGACGCCTTCCTCCGTGCCCAACCAGGTCACCGCCTCGCGGCGGGTCATCGGGCCCACTTCGATACGGGCCAGACAGCGGCCGGGGCGGACGACCGCGGGGTGCAGGCGCTCCAGGTCCTCGTTGGTGGTGACGCCGACCAGGACGTTGCGGCCCTGGCCCAGCAGTCCGTCCGTCAGGTTCAGCAGGCGCGACAGGGCCTGCCCCGCCGTGTGCTTGGCCTCGCCACGGATCAGTTCGTCGCAGTCCTCCAGCAACAGCAGCCGCCAGCGGCCCTTCGCCGTGCCGTCGTCCTCGCCGATCGCGATGTCCATCAAGTAGCCGACGTCGTTGAAGAGGCGCTCCGGGTCCAGGACGCAGTCCACCTGACACCAGTCGCGCCAGGAGCGGGCGAGCGTGCGCAGCGCCGACGTCTTGCCGGTGCCGGGTGGGCCATGGAGCAGCAGCAGTCGGCCCGCGATGTCGTCGGGGGTCACCTTCATCAGGTGGTCCATCGCCTCGGCCACCGGCGCCGTGTAGTTGGGGCGGACCTCCTCCCACGTACCGGCCGCGATCTGGCGGGTGGTGCGGTGCGGGCCGCGGCGCGGCGAGACGTACCAGAAGCCCATCGTGACGTTCTCCGGTACCGGTTCCGGCTCGTCCTCCGCGCCCTCGGTGGCCTGCTTCAGCACTCTCTCGGCGAGGTCCTCGCTGGTCGCGGTCACCGTGACGTCCGCGCCCCGGTTCCAGCGGGAGACGAGCAGCGTCCAGCCGTCGCCCTCGGCGAGCGTGGCGCTGCGGTCGTCGTCGCGCGCCGCGCGCAGCACGGTCGCCCCGGCCGGCAGCAGGCTGACGCCCTTCTTGACCCGGTCTATGGAGGAGCTGTGCGAGAACGGCTGCTCGCCCGTGGCGAACCGGCCGAGGAACAGCGCGTCGACGACATCGGACGGGGAGTCGCTGTCGTCCACGTTCAGCCGGATCGGCAGCGTGGCTTCAGGGTTCGCGGACATGGCTTCCATGATCCGGCAACACGCCTCGCCGTGCACGGTGTTTTGTCCCGTTGGGCCGGGGCGGGAACCGGAGGTGGGGGGCCGGACGTTCCATGAGTGTTCGGTTGAAAAACGTCCGAAAGGCAACCTCCGTCGATAGGCTGAATCGTGATGCGTCGTCATGTATGGGCTCCGGCCGCACTGCTCGGCCTGGTCGCGGCCGTGCTCGCGCTGGTCCTCGCCATGAGGGGCTCCACGGGCGGCCCGTCCGAAGGCAAGTCCGGCTCCGGCGGCCCCACCGGCCCCGCCCGGGACGACCCCGAGCTCGGCTGGGGCTTCACCCACACCCAGTTCAGCGCGGACAGCGGCACCACCGAGGCCGTAGCGCGCGCCCGCACGCTGCTGGCCGGGCAGTCCCTGCCGCAGGACCAGGCGATCATGGGCTGGGGGGCGGGCAACCCGGAGCCGTCGCCGGGTGTGTACGACTTCTCGGACCTCGACCGGCGGATCGCCTTCATCCGCTCCACGGGATCCACCCCCGTGATCACGCTGTGCTGCGCGCCCGACTGGATGAAGGGCGGCAAGGCGGGCGCGGATCACACGGACTGGAGCCTCAAGTCCTTGGAGTCCGCGCCCCTTCCGTCGCACTACCAGGACTTCGCGGAGCTCGCGGCGACCGTCGCCAGGCGCTACCCGGACGTGCGCCACTTCGTGGTGTGGAACGAGTTCAAGGGGTTCTTCGACGACACCAGCCAGCGCTGGAACTACGAGGGGTACACACAGCTGTACAACCTCGTCTACGACGAGGTGAAGCAGGTCAACGAGGACAACCAGGTGGGCGGCCCCTATCTGGTCATGGACAGCTACGCTCCGGCGGACACCCAGTTCGCCTCCGAGCTCAAGGGGCCCTGGGGCTCGGTCGACCAGCGGGTGCTGGACGCCTTCACCTACTGGAACGCGCACAAGAAGGGCGCCGACTTCGTGGCCGTCGACGGCGCCGGGTTCACCCGCGACAACCAGGCGCTGCCCGACCCGTTCACCGCGCTCGACAAGTTCACCGATGTCGGCCGCTGGCTGCGCGAGCAGTCGGACGGACTGCCGCTGTGGTGGACGGAGTACTACGTGGAGCCGGAGAACTCCGGCTGGAGCGAGCAGCGCCGGGTCGCCGCCCAGGCCGCCGCGATGATCGCCATCGCGCGGGGCGGGGCGACCACCGCGTTCTACTGGAGCCCGCAGCAGACCACCGCGCAGTGCCCCGGCTGTCTGTGGAAGCCGACCCAACTGGCCGACGGGGGAGCGGCGTTGCCGATGTACGGGCTGATCTCCCGGTTCGCCAAGGAGTTCCCGCCCGGCACGCGGTACGAGAAGGCCGAGAGCACCGGTGACGACATATCGGGGATACGGGTGCTGGCGAGCGGCAAGTCCGCCCTCGTCGTCAACACCCTGGACCGCGCGGTCCAGGCCCGTGTCGACGGCCGGTCGGTCCCGCTGGCCGGCTACGAGGTGCGCTGGCTCGACCGCTGATCCGGGGCGTCCGGAGCAACCTCCGCGTCGGCTCCCGCGTCCGCCCCCGTCCCCGCCCGCAGCACCCCGTACAGCTTCGCCGCCGCGATCACCGCGATCACGGCGAGGCTGGACACCTCGGCGATGCCCACTCCTGTCAGACCCATCGGCGGGAGCAGGGCCAGGGTCGAGCCGAGCACCAGGAGGCACAACGCGCCTTGGAGGTAGGCGAGTCCGGCGGTGCGGCTCCGCGCGCGCAGCACCGCGAAGTACAGCTCGATCACGACCCTGAGGGCGGCTCCGGTCACCAACAGGCGCAGCAGCGGCGTCGCGTGGTCCGCGTACCCCTGGCCGAAGACCCGCAGGACCAGCGGTGCCAGGACGAAGAGCACGGCACAGATCGGCACCACGATCTTGGCCATCCGGATCAGCGCGGCGCGCGCGTTGCGTCCGAGGCGGTCGGGGTCGTGGGCGCCCTCGACGGTCAGTGAGGCGCCCATGTTGATGGCGAGGAGTTCCACCGTGCCGCCGATGGTGGCGGTGATGTAGAAGTACGCGTTGTCGGACGAGCTCACCTGGGAGGCGACGATCACCGGCACCAGATAGACGACGGCGAGGGCGAAGAGCGAGCCCGTGCAGTCGCCCGCGAGGAAGCGGACGAGCTCGCGGTGGCCGGGCGGTCGCGCGGTCGCGGCGGTCAGTTCCACATGCCGGGGCACAAGGCGCCGGAAGACCAGCCAGCCCAGCGGCAGTACGGAGACCGCGATCGCCGCCACCCAGGAGACGAAGACGCCCGTGGTGGGCAGCGCGGTGGCGATCGCCACCAGGAGGAGGAGTTTCACCGTGGAGAAGGCGGTGTTGCCGACCGGCACCCAGAACGCGCTGCGCAGCCCGGTCAGCACCCCGTCCTGGAGGGTGAGGACCGCCCAGGCGACGACGGCGGCGACGAAGCCGAGGCCGTGCAGCGTTCCGTGCAGAAAACGGTAGGAGGGGCCCCAGACGTTCAGTGTGAGGAGGAAGAGCACGGTGGCCACGGCCACGACGACGGCGCTCGCCGCGTAGGTGCGGAACACCAGCCTGCCGGTGGCCGCGCCCGACACCGGGATGAACCGGGCCAGGGCGCCGGTCAGGGTGAGTGCGGTGATCCCGGCGAGGAACTTCATCGCCGCGATGGCCGCCGACCCCTGGCCGACCGCGTCCTCCGTGTAGTGGTGCGCGGCCACCAGCCAGAAGCCGAGGCCGAGGACCGCGCTGATACCGGTGTTGACCATCAGGGCATAGGCGTTCCGGAAGAGCGGGGTGCCGTCACGTTCCTCCCGGGCATGCGCCCCGCGCCGCCGGGCGGCGGTCGTCCCGGTCACCGCCGCCGCTCACCTTCCGGCCAGTGCGCGCCCGGCCTGCCGTCCCCGGCGGACCATCGCGTACCCCTTGGTGAGGACGCGGTCGCGGGCGAAGGTGCGGCCGACGGCGCGCCCCTCGACCAGCCGCTCGAACTCCTCGACACCGGTACCGCGCCGCACGGTGACCCGCTCCAGGGCATACGGGCCCTGGCGGCGCCGGGCGAGTGCGTTGCCGACCGCCAGCGCCTGGGCGAACCCGGCCGCGCGGACGGTCCGGCGCACCCGGCGGCTGGAGTAGCCGTAGGGGTAGGCGAAGGAGACGGGCCGGGTGCCGAGCTCCTCGGTGACGATCTCCTTGCAGCGCAGGGTCTCGAACCACAGCCGGTCGGCGGTGAGTTGGTCGAGCTGCGGGTGGGTGTGGCTGTGGCCGCCGATCTCCGTGCCGGCCGCGGCCAGTTCGCGCACCTGGTCCCAGTCGAGCATGGTGTCGAGGGCGCCGCCCTCCTCGTGTGCGCCGCGCAGCCAGCCGGTCGAGACGAAGAGGGTGGCGGCGAAGCCGTGTTTGGCGAGCACCGGCAGGGCGTGCCGGTGCACTCCCTCGTACCCGTCGTCGAAGGTGATCAGGACGGGGCGCCTCGGCAGTGCTCCCGCCGTGCGCCACGCGTGCGCCAGCCCGGCCGTGGTGAGCGGGGTGAAGCCCCGGTCTGCCAGCACGTTCATCTGCTCGGCGAACGCGTCCGGGGAGACGGAGAGCCCGTAGGCCGCCTCGGCCGGGCGGTGGCCCACCGCGTGGTACATCAGGATCGGCACGGGCGCACTCACGCGGCCTCCTCCTCGTCCCCGGCCGACTTGTCCGCGCCCGGATCGGCTCCGCCAGGCCTGCTCCGGTCCGGCTCGCGCCCGTCCCGCTGAGTTTCATCCGGTTCATCCGCCCGCATTCCGGCCTCCGCCGTCGCCGCGATCGGGGCGATCTCGAAGGCCGTCCCGCCCCGGCGGGCCCGCAGGGTGCCGAGGAGATAGCCGGCCGCGGCCACCGCGACGCCCGTCACGATCGCGCCCGCGCGCCCCGCCCCGTCGGCCCGGCCGAGTACCGCGTCGCGCAGCCCCCGTACGACACCGGCCGGAAGCACCCTCGTCGTATAGCGGCGCTCCGACTCCAGTCCCTTGTCGGCCCCCACACTTCGGGCGACCAGCGCCTTGGAGAGGCCCTCGGCGTAGGTCCGCGTGCGGAAGTAGCCGAAGTGCTCGCGGGCGGGCGGGACGCGGTGGTGGATCACCGCGCGGTCGTCGATCAGGAGCACCGCGTCGGGCAGGGCCCGTGAGAGCCGGATGCACAGCTCCGTCTCCTCGCAGCCCAGCGGCCGTCTGTCGCCGTCGCGGCCGATGCCGGTGGCGAAGCCCCCGGCCGCGTCGAACGCCGTGCGCCGGAAGGAGGCGTTGCCGCCCAGGACGTTGCGGACCCGCACCCGGCCGGGCGGCAGGCCCCGGTACGTACAGCCCACCACCCAGTCGAACTCCTCGGGGAACCAGGCCGGGCGGCGTCCGGAGGCCCAGGCGGGCTCGGTGCGCCCGCCGACCGCCATCACCCGGGGGTCGGCGTACCCCTCGTGGAAGTGCCGCAGCCAGTCGCGCTCGGCCACGGCGTCGTCGTCCAGGAAGGCCACGTACGCGCCCCGCGCGGCGGCGATCCCGGTGTTGCGGCCGGCCGAGAGGCCGCGGGGGCCCGCGTTGGCGAGCACCCGCACCTCCCCGTCCGCCGCGCACTTCTTGTACTCCCCGCCCAGCCGTTCGAGCAGCGCCGGGTTGTGGTCCACGACCAGCAGGGTCTCCAGGGCCGGCCGTGACTGGTGGCGCACCGAGGCGACCGCCGCGAGGATGTCCTCCCAGCGGTCCTCGGTGTACACGCAGATCACCACGGAGAAGTCGCGGGTCTGACGGTCGGTCAAGACACTTCTCCCCGACTGGTGTTGAGGCCGATCGCCTGCGGTCGACGGTGGCTGCGGGGTACGGCCTTCTCCTTGAGGATCACCTTGAGCACCCGGATGCCGTCGCGCACGGCGCTGAGGTTGGAGACGCCGTGGATCCGGTTGTACTCGTGGCTGGGCACCTCCTGGACCCGCAGACCGGCCTTGACGATCCGGATGTTGATCAGGGTCTCTATCTCGAAGCCGCTGCAGTCCAGGACGATCTTGTCGAGGCAGTGCTTCCAGAAGGCGTTGTAGCCGTAGCAGAGGTCGGTGTAGCGGGCGCCGAACTTGCGGTTGACGATGGCGCACAGGGCCCAGTTGCCGAGCTTGCGGACGGGCGTCATGTCGTCCGTGCCGCCGCCGTTGGCGAAGCGGGAGCCCTTGGCGAAGTCGGCGCCGCCGACCAGGGCGGACACATAGCTGACGATCTCCTCGCCGTCGGCCGAGCCGTCCGCGTCGACCATCACGATGATGTCGCCGGTGCAGGCGGCGAATCCGCTGATCAGAGCGTCTCCCTTGCCCTTTCCGACCTGCTTGACGACCTTGACGTCGGGCCGCAGTTCACGGGCGACCCGCACGGTGTCGTCGGTGGAATTCCCGTCGACCAGGACGACTTCGTGGATCCAGTCCGGAAGTGTCCTGAAGACGTACGGGAGGTTTTCCGCCTCGTTCATGGCGGGGATCACGACGCTGACCGGCGGCGCGATCGCGAGATTCGGCGAGACCGCGCGGTAGTGCGCGGGAAAGGCCAGTATTCGGGCGGCGGATTCATCTGCCACCGCGATCAACGCGGGACCGTCGGCCTCTCGGCCCGGCGATTCGGCCGCTGGATCTTGTTCCCGGCTGCCCGGGCGCACAAAAGAGCTCACGAGTCTCTGACCCTCTCGTCCGGTGGACCGCCCGCCCCCGGGCGGTCCGGATGAGTTTCCGGTTACGAAAGGGGGGTTCTCACCCCGGTCATGACGAGCTGGCATTTCCGCCATGAAGGTCTTGCATTCCGTGCTGTGTGGGTGAGCTGGCTTTGCTGGCCGCGCGGCCCGCGACCGGTCGACGACGCACGAAGACCGAGCACGGTACCCCCCTAGCGCGCCCCGCCCGGCACACCATCGCGACGCTTGAGCCCCTCCCCTGGCGTCGCTTGGCACGATGGACCGATGCGGGTGGATGTAAGACGGTATTGATGGTTGGGGCTGTATGGCAAGACCTTGGAACGTGGCCTCACGTTTTTGGGTTTTTGGCCTTTCTCGACCGGTCGCTTGCGGAGTTATTTACTCCTGTTCCCGCCAGGAAGAGAAGAAAGCTGATCAAGGCGACCGCCATGATCTCGCCACGTACGGACCGGACATGGGCGCCCGCCATGATTTCGGCGATCATCAGATCGATGAGTACCGCCCCGGATAACGACGCCACCGTGCGGGTGAGCGGTTCCAGTCGGCGCAAGGCGAAAAACAGCGCCTCGGCGGGCGCGGCGATCAAGAAGAACAGCGCCAACGGGGCGCGCAGTGGCGAATCCAGCGGAATGTACGCGAGCGCGGCACCGGCCCCGGACACGGCGAGCGCGGCGCCACTCGCGACCGCCGCCGCGTCCGCGTGAACCGATGACCTGTCATGTCGCGGACCCCGTGGGGCCGATGCCGTCCGGGCCACTCTGATCCTCTGCGTGGGTGAGCGGGGCTTCAATGTGGCGCACCCCCAGGAGGGCCGTCAAGGCAAGGGGCGTGCAGGTGAACTTCCGTGCCGTGAAGGTCAATTGACGGGATCTCAGGGTCAGGGGTTCCCCCGTTGGAGCGGATTTCTGAAAGTTCTTGGCATGTCCACTTCCGGTGATCCCTACTCGCTGGTACGACATCTGTGGCGGATATCCCGCACTAGGAGGCCCCCACATGAAGCTCTCCCGTATGACGGCCTATGTGTCGTCGATCTTCCTGGCCGCAGCCTTCGCCCTCACCGGGGCAGGCGTGGCCAATGCCGCGACCCAGGCCGCAGGCACCGACTATGTGGCGCTCGGCGACTCCTACTCCTCAGGAGTGGGAACCGGTACGTACGACAGCTCCAGCGGCTCCTGCAAGCGCTCGCCCAAGGCCTACCCGTCCCTCTGGGCGGCGTCCCACGCGCCTGCCTCGTTCGCCTTCACCGCGTGTTCGGGCGCGATCACCGACGATGTCACCGCCAAGCAGCTCGGCCCGCTCAACTCCTCCACCGACCTCGTCTCCATCACCATCGGCGGCAATGACGCGGGCTTCGCCGACGTCATGACCACCTGCGTCCTGAACTCGCAGTCCACCTGTATCAACCGCATCAACCAGGCGCGCACCTACGCCGACACCGTCCTGCCCGGAAAGCTCGACTCCGTCTACAGCGCGATCAGAGCCAAGGCGCCGAACGCCCATGTCGTCGTCATCGGCTACCCGCACTTCTACAAGATCGGCGGCAGCTGCTTCGGCGGGCTGAGCGACACCTCGCGCGCGGCGATCAACGGCGCGGCGGACGAGCTGAACACCGTCACCGCCAAGCGCGCGGCCGACCACGGCTACACCTTCGCCTCGGTCGTCCCGCCCTACGTCAACCATGAGATCTGCTCCAGCAACTCCTGGCTGAACAGCCTCGTCTGGACCAACATCGGCGAGTCCTACCACCCGACCGCCGCCGGACAGTCCGGCGCCTACCTGCCCACCTTCACCAACGCCGCCTGATCCCGGCCCGACGTCACCTCAGCCGGCGGGCGAACCCGAGCCACCGCCCGTCGGCGCCGTGTACGAGGAGGAGGCCCCGCCCGTCGGGGTCTTCTCCGTGCAAGTGACCGAGTACGAAACGGAGTTGGAGTTCACCGCGACCGGTGAGCGCACTTCCAGCCGCACCGCGTTGTGGACCGTCTTCCCGGCCTCGAACCCCGTCTCGATGTGCTGCACCTGCCTGCTCCTGGCGTCGCCGGACCCGAAGCTCAGCGTCTTCCAGCCCGGGTCGGACGACTCCCCGGCCGCCGTCACCCAGCGGTACTGGACGTCCACCGGCGTACGGCCCACGGTGAAGGAGGCGACCATGGCCGGGGCCGAGCCGTCCGGCGGCGGGCACGTTCCCTCGTAACTTCCGCGAACGCTCTGGAGGGAGACCTTCACGGACGGCACGGGCGCCGACGAGCTGCTCGGGCTGGAACTGGGGGTGCCCGTGGTGGCGCTCGTGGTGCTGTGGCTCTTGGTGGCCGCGCTGCTGGTGTGCGGCGTGGAGTGCGAGACCGGCCCCGGCGCGGAGGGTGTGCCCGCGTCGTCGTCGCCTCCTCCGCCGTCTCCGCTGTGCGCCAGGGCCCACGCGAGGCCGCCCAGCGCGAGCAGCAGGATCAGGGCCCCGACCAACAGCACCACGCCCGCCTGCCTCTGACGGCCCGTCGACGGCTCCGGGGTCTCCGGGCCGTACGCTCCCGACGCCACCGGGATCGGCAGCGGCGGCGTCCGGCCGAGGCCCGGCGTCCCGGAAGTGACCGTCGGCCCGTATGCCCCGGGGTGCGGCGGCGGCACGTCCCGTACCTCACCACCGGCGCCCACCACGCGCAGCTGGTGCTCGGCCTCCTCCGGAGACAGCCGCTCGGCCGGGTCCTTGCGCAGCAGCCCCCCGATCACCGGGGCGAGCGCGCCCGCCCGGCGCGGCGGCGGCAGCTCCTCGTCGACCACGGCCCGCAGGGTGGAGAGCGGGGTCGCCTGGCGGAACGGCGAGCTGCCCTCGACCGCCGCGTACAGCAGCACTCCGAGCGACCACAGGTCCGACGCGGGACCGGGCGTGCGCCCCAACGCCTGTTCGGGGGAGAGGAATTCGGGCGACCCGATCACCTCGCCCGTCATGGTGAGCGTGGACGTGCCCGCCACCATGGCGATGCCGAAGTCGGTGAGGACCACCCGGCCGTCGTTGGCGAGCAGTACGTTGGCGGGCTTCACATCGCGGTGCAGCACCCCGGCGTCGTGCGCGGCGCGCAGGGCCGCGACGATCTCGGCCCCGATGTGCCCGGCGCGCTGCGGGGACAGCGGCCCGTCCGCCTCCAGTACCTCGGAGAGCGAGAGCCCGCGCACCAGTTCCATCACGATCCAGGGGCGGCCGTCGTGGGTCGCCACGTCGTAGACCGTCACCACATTGCGGTGCGAGATCCGGGCCGCGGCCCACGCCTCGCGTTCGAGGCGTGCGTACAGCCGTTGTTCGTCGGTGGAGTCCAGCCCGGCCGGCGCCCGGACCTCCTTGACCGCGACCTCGCGCCCCAGTACCTCGTCGCGCGCCCGCCACACCTCGCCCATGCCGCCGCGGCCGAGCGGGGACAGCAGTCGGTAGCGGCCCCCGATCACGCGCTCTGCATTGCCCGGCACTTCGCTCACTGGCGGGCCTCCTCGGCGAGGGCGCGACCACAACGGCGGATCCTCTCCACGTTAGCTCAGGTCAGCGCGGTAGTGGCCCCCTCGGACGCGTTGTCCAACTCGCCCTGGAATCAGGCATATTCGGAGAGTAATCAGTGCCTCGTGTCAACCCCACCCCGGGAGAGGTGAATCCCACCACCGGGATACACGAGTGTGATGCGAGGGCGATAGGGTTACCCTGCCCGGGGCCGGGTGCCCTCGTATGGGTGGGGAGTGACATGGAACAGATAACAGTGCGCAGCAGGGCGCGAGTGCCTGCCATCACCTGCGGGAGCAGTGCGACCAGCTCGCGGCTCGACCGCCATCTCTCGGTGCTGGGCGGCCCCGCCGTCCCGCTGCGGGAGTCGGCCGAGGCGACGTTGCTGATGCGTGAGCTGACCTCGCGTGACGCCGCGCACCGCCGGAGGAGCAAGAGCGCCCGCGTCTCGCTCTTCGCCCCGCTGCGGCGCCTTCGCCGCTCGCTCTTCGGCAGCCGCGGCTGAAGCCACGAAAGCCCACGATCAGTGACTCCCCCGAGAAACCGGCGTCCCGGGGAACCGATGTCCTGAGAAATCATTGACTTCCTGATCCACGTTCAGGCGATCACGCCGTCCCGGCGCAGCGCTGCTGTCAGCTCCTCTGTCATCCCCAGGGCTCGCAGCAGCGCTTCGGTGTGCTCACCCAGCGCCGGCACCGCCAGCGCTTCACCGACCCCTTGTCCGTCTCCACCCGGTGCGCGGTCCGCGCGGTGTTGGTCGCCTACGCCGCATCTTCGGCCAACTCCGGTCGCTCCAGGACCTGTTCGGTCAGCCTCTGCCACTCGCGGTCGTTCTGTACGGAGAGCAGCACCTGGCCGTCCGCCGTCGCATAGGCGTTGTACGGGGCGATGACGGCGTGCGCGACCCCGGTGCGCGCCGGTTCCGTTCCCCCGTGCATCACCTGGTGCAGGGGATGCCCCAGCCACTCCGCCAGCGCCTCCAGCATCGAGATCTCCACCGGGCCGCCCCGGCCGGTCGTACCCCGGCGCAGCTGGTCCCCGTCACGGAGACCAGACCGGCCTCGCACTGGACAAGCATGTCGTACGCCCGCTTGTGCGCGTATGGAAAGAGCTTGGGGGAGGGTGGCGAACGGGGCGGAGACGGCCTGTTCCACGGCGACGACCGTGATCCCGTCGAGGGGGAGGGGCTGCGGAGTGCTCATGGGGCCGTGCTTATCGCGGACGGACCGCTTTTGTCACGGGTTGGCTCGGGATCATCGGGATCAGAGGAGGGCCAGCTGGCCGTCCGGGCCCTCTTCATGATGATCGAGTACGGAGGCGGGGCGGCGGGCCGCGGGTGGTACGGGCAGGACACGCGCCTCGACGAGCCGGTCCCGGGCGAGACGGGGTCCGTCGGCCAGCTCCCGCTGCCGCGGCCGCAGTTCGTCCAGCAGGGCCAGCACGGTGATGAGCTCAAGCAGCTCGGAGGTCCACTCCTGCGGCCAGGAGGCGGGCCGGACGGCCTCCAGCGTGCCGGGCTCGCCGCTCTCGGTCCGCTGCTCGAACCACAGCTCCAGTACGCGTACGCCGCTCACCTCGAACTCCCAGGCGCCCGGCGGGACGGGCGAGATCCGGCCCTCGCCGAGGTACAGGCTCTCGTCCTCCGGGTCGTAGCGCAGGGCGTCCGGCCGGGCCGGGATCGCGGCCCGTACGTACGGCCGCCGTCCGCCGGGCAGCCGGGGCTTCGCACCGCCGCGCGCCCCGCGCACGGTCAGCTCGACGATCCGGTGCCCCAGCTCTACGCCCCGCTCCCAGAGCAGCGGGTCGGGGGTGAGCGGCAGCACGCACCCGGAGGACGAGGGCCGCGCGGCGGCCACGGTCCAGGCGAGCAGGTCCTCGGGGGTGACGTCGTGCCCGTACGCCTTGCCGAGGAAGGGGAGCAGGCCGGGGGTGAGGTTGGGTTCCGTGGCGCCCGGGCGGCGGTAGAGGGGGCGGATGCGCCCCGGGCGGCCGGCGGGGGAGCGGCCGTCGGGGAGCAGGGCGGAGACGGTGAGGGCGGGGCCGTCGGCCTTCGGCAGATACCCCTGCTCCACCACGAACAACTGCCGCTCGTCGGCGACGCGCCACAGCTCAGGGCGGGCGGCGTCCAGGAGGCGGTGATCGGGTATCAGCCACTGCTGGTCGAAGGGGCCGTGGGTGAAGCGGAGGGGGGTGGGGCAGGGGCCGGATTCCAGGGCCAGGGGAGCGGTGTTGGTGGGGCGGAGGGGGAGGGCGGTGACTCGGGTGTGGAGGGTGCGGGTGCGGGTGGGGTGGAAGAGGTGTTCGCGGGTTTCTCTGTCCGCTTGGACGAGTCTGTCCCAGCGGGTGCGGAGTGTGCGGGCGTCCGGGGCGGTGACCCAGGGGCGGCCGGGGCGGAGTTGGGCCACGGACCAGGGCATCAGGTCGTCGAGCGGCTGCAGGTCGTCACTCACGGGGGCCAATGCTAGGCGTCCGGCGGGGGGTTTTGGCCCCTCCCCGCCCCTTCACCTAGACCCTCCGGGGGTGGGTGGGGGTGGAGGTGGCTCTCCCGGGGGCTGCGCCCCCGGACCCTGTTGCGGGGCCTGCGGCCCCTGCACCCCGCTTCTTTTGTCTGCGGGCCGTGCTGGGTTGCTCGCGCAGTTCCCCGCGCCCCTGAAAGCGCCCCTGCGGGGCGCCCTGTAGGGGCGCGGGGAACTGCGCGACCAGCCACGGACAATCCGCAGACGAACGGGGTCCGGGGCGCAGCCCCCGGGAAAGCCGCCTCCGGCGAGATCAACGGGCCTCCACCGTCACGGAGAACGAGAACCGGTCCCCCCGGTACCGGATGCGGGCGACGTCCACCACGCGGCCCGCCGCGTCGTACGTCACCCCCGTGTAGTGCAGGATCGGCGACAGTAGCGGCACCTCAAGGAGTTCCGCCGTCACCGGATCCGCCAGCCGAGCCTCCACCGTGTCCGTGATCCGGCTGATCCGCACCCCCACCGCGTCCCGCAGCACCTTCGTCATGGGCCACCGTTCGAGGTCGGACACCTCGATCCCGGCCGCGAGCTCCGGACGTACCGCGTTCTCCGCCCAGTTGGTGGGCTCCCCGGTAGCCCCGTCCCGCCGCAGGCGCCGGTAGGTGACGACCGACGCGCAGTCGGGGAAGTACTCCGCGAGTTCCCCCGGCACCGGCTCCGGTCCGTGCCCGAGCACCGTCGTCGGCTCGCCCGACTGCTGCGCCACGATCGCGTCGATCGATCCGAGCAGCCGCACCGGCGCCCCGCGCCGCGCGGCCGGATCGATGAATGTGCCGCGCCGCCGGTGCCGGGTGATCAGCCCCTCCTCCTCTAGCTCCTTCAGCGCCTGCCGCATGGTCAGCACGCTCACGCCGTAGTGCGCGGCCAGCCGCTCCTCGGTGGGCAGCCGCAGCGAGGCGTCCGGGGTGCGGCCGAGTATCGACGCGCGCAGGGACTGCGAGACCTGGTACCAGAGCGGCAGCTTGCGGTTGAGGACCAGCGAGTCGGGGGCGAAGGAGGAGGTCGGGGGAGTGGGGGAGGGGGTCGAGGAGGTCACGGGGATTCCGTATCAGGCTCTGGGGCGAAGCGGAAGGTACTGATCAGGATCCGAGAGGCGACGAGGGCCCGGGGCCCGGTGTTTGTCTGCGGGCCGGTGGGGGCTGGTCGCGCAGTTCCCCGCGCCCCTAAATATGCCGCTGCGCGGCATCCCCTGGGCGCCCCGCAGGGGCGCATCTCAGGGGCGCGGGGAACTGCGCGACCAGCCACAGATGGCCTGCAGACGAACTCCGGGCCCTACCTCTCCGCGCCGAAGTGGCGCTCCAGCCCCCGCCACACCTCGTCGTACCCCCGCTGCAGATGCCCCGCCGACGCCGCCTGTTCCGTTGCCGTCACCGGCCATCGGGTCTCGAACATGAACGCGAGGCCGTCGTCGATCTTCTGGGGCTTCAGCTCCGCCGCGCTCGCCCTGTCGAACGTCTCCCGGTCGGGGCCGTGCGCCGACATCATGTTGTGCAGCGAGCCGCCGCCGGGCACGAATCCCTCCGCCTTGGCGTCGTACGCGCCCTCGATCAGGCCCATGTACTCGCTCATCACGTTCCGGTGGAAGTACGGCGGCCGGAACGTGTCCTCGCCCACCAGCCAGCGCGGCGCGAAGACGACGAAGTCGACGCCCGCGAGGCCGGGGGTGTCCGACGGGGAGGTGAGGACCGTGAAGATCGACGGGTCCGGGTGGTCGTACGAGATCGTGCCGATGACGTTGAAGCGGCGCAGGTCGTACACGTACGGGACGTGGTTGCCGTGCCACGCGACCACGTCCAGCGGGGAGTGGTCGTACCGCGCGGACCAGAGGTTGCCGCAGAACTTGTTGACCACCTCCACCGGGCCCTCGACCTCCTCGTACGCCGCGACCGGCGCCAGGAAGTCGCGGGCGCCCGCGAGGCCGTTGGCACCGATCGGGCCGAGGTCGGGGAGCTGGAACGGCTGGCCGTAGTTCTCGCACACGTAACCGCGGGCCGTCTCGTCGAGCAGCTCGACCCGGAAGCGCACGCCGCGCGGGATCAGCGCGACCTCGCCGGGGCGGGCCGCGAGGAGGCCGAACTCGGTGCGCAGCAGCAGTCCGCCGTGCTCGGGGACGATCAGCAGCTCGCCGTCCGCGTCGCTGAAGACCCGGTCCATGGAGGCGTTGGCGTGGTAGAGGTGCACCGCCATACCGGTGCGCTGGGTGGCGTCGCCGTTGCCGCCCAGCGTCCACAGGCCCGCCAGCCAGTCGGTGCCCCGCTCCGGCTCGGGCAGCGGGTTCCAGCGCAGCCGGTTGGGGTCGGGCACGGTCTCGGTGAAGGGCGCGCTGCGCAGCCGGCCGTTGTCGGTGCGGACGAAGGCGGGGTGCGCGGCCGACGGCGTGATCCGGTACAGCCAGGAGCGGCGGTTGTGCGCCCTCGGCTCGGTGAACGCCGAGCCGCTCAGCTGCTCCGCGTAGAGCCCGAGGGGGGCGCGCTGCGGCGAGTTCCGGCCATGCGGCAGGGCGCCGGGAACCGCCTCCGAGCTGTGCTCGTTGCCGAACCCGGGGGAGTACGTCAGCGCCTCCGCCGTCTTCCTGGCCTGCTCGCTGCTGGTCGTCATCTACCGCTCCCGCCGCCGAAGAATCCTGCAATCCTATGGGTCACCGTAGGATTCGGATTCGACCGCGTCAACGGCAAAACCGGCCGAGCGCGGCATGATGGGGCGCGTGTCCCATGCGAACCTCCGCCGCGCACCGGTGCAGCAGCGCAGTGCCGAGCGCCTCAGCCGGATCCTGGACGCCTGCGCCGAGCTCCTGGACGAGACCGGGTACGACGAGCTGTCGACCCGGGCCGTCGCCCAGCGGGCCGGGGTGCCCATCGGGTCGGTCTACCGCTTCTTCAGCAACAAGCGGGCGCTCGCGGAGGCGCTCGCCGCCCGCAATCTGGACCGGTTCGCGGAGATCGTCGGTGCCCGGCTCGTCACGATCGAGGCAGCGGACTGGCGCGGGGCGATCGACGCGGTGCTCGACGAGTACCTGGTCCTGAAGAAGACCGTGCCCGGGTTCAACCTGGTCGACTTCGGCGGCCCGCAGCCGGTCGTCGACCCCGCCACCGACGCCAACCACCTCCTGGCCGACCGGCTCGCCGAGCTGCTCCCGGCGCAGTTCGGCCGCGCTCCGGACGCCGAGCTGCGCCGGACCATCCTGGTCGCGGTGGAGGCGGCGGACGCCCTGCTGCGGCTCGCCTTCCGCACCGACCCGGACGGCGACCCGGGCATCGTGTCCGAGACCCGCGAGCTGCTGCACGCGTATCTGGCCAGGACCCTGGGCTGAGCCCTCGGCCACGGCCCGGCAGGATCGGTCTTCCTCGGCCCTCGGGGTTTCCCGAACCCCGGTGCTCCCGAGCAATCCCCGGTGCTCCTCGACCCTCGCCACCATGCCTACCGGTCGGTATGCTCAAAACCGCCCGCGCGTCACCACCCGCCGCCCCGGGGAGGACCCCCCCATGTCCGCACTCCGCATCTGCCCCCTCTGCGAAGCCACCTGCGGGCTGACCCTGACCGTCGAGGGGACCCGGGTCACCGGCGCCCGCGGCGACCGGGACGATGTGTTCAGCCAGGGGTTCATCTGCCCCAAGGGCGCCTCGTTCGGCGAGGTCGACAGCGACCCCGACCGGCTCACCGCGCCCCTCGTCCGCCGCGACGGCAGGCTGGAGCAGGCGACTTGGGACGAGGCGTTCGACCTGGTCGCGGCGCGGCTGCGGCCGGTGGTCGAGATGTACGGCGCCGACGCCGTCGGGGTCGTGCTCGGCAACCCCAACGTCCACACCATGGCCGGGGCCCTCTACCCGCCCGTACTGCTCGGCGGGCTGCACACCCGCAGCCTCTTCACCGCCAGCACCCTCGACCAGATGCCCAAGCACGTCTCCAGCGGGCTGCTCTTCGGCGACCCCTTCGCCATCCCGGTGCCGGACCTCGACCGCACCGACCACCTGCTGCTGCTCGGCGCCAACCCCCTGGAGTCCAACGGGAGCCTGTGCACCGCGCCGGACTTCCCCGGCAGGCTCAAGGCGCTGCGCCGGCGCGGCGGCACCCTCACCGTCGTCGACCCGCGCCGCACCCGTACCGCCAAGCTGGCGGACCGGCATCTGGCCCCCCGGCCCGGCACCGACGCGCTGCTGCTCGCCGCGCTCGCCCACGTCCTCTTCGAGGAGAAGCTGACCTCGCTCGGGGAGCTCGCGGACCGGGTGGAGGGGCTGGCCGAAGTCCAGGAGGCCGTACGGGAGTTCACCCCCGAGGCGGTCGGGGCGGCCTGCGACCTCGACCCGGACGAGATCCGCATCCTCGCCCGGGAGCTCGCGGCCGCGCCCACCGCCGCCGTCTACGGCCGCATCGGCAGCTGCACGGTGGAGCACGGCACCCTCGCCAGCTGGCTCGTCGACGTCCTCAACATCCTCACCGGCAATCTGGACCGGCCCGGCGGCGCGCTCTTCCCGCTCTCCGCCACCGACCGCGCCCCGCGTCCGGCCGGGCCCGGCAAGGGGTTCGAGATCGGCCGCTGGCGCAGCCGGGTCGGCGGCCACCCGGAGGCCAAGTCGGAGCTGCCGGCGGCCGCGCTCGCCGAGGAGATCGAGACGCCGGGCGAGGGGAAGGTCCGGGCGCTGATCGTCTGCGCCGCCAACCCGGTGCTCTCCGCCCCCGACGGCGACCGGCTCGACCGCGCGCTGGCCGGGCTCGACTTCATGGTCAGCATCGACCCGTACCTCAACGAGACCTCGCGCCACGCCGACGTCGTCCTGCCCCCGCCGCCGCCCTCCCAGAGCGCCCACTTCGACTTCGCCTTCAACGCGCTCGCCGTGCGCAACCAGGTCCGCTACACCCGGCCCGCCGTGCCGCTCGCCGAGGGCAGGCTCGACGAGTGCGAGATCCATGCCCGGCTCGTCCTCGCGGCGACCGGGATGCACGGCGCCCCGGCGGACGCCGTGGACGCGATGGTCGTCGACCGTACGCTGGGCAAGGCCGTGGCCGACCCGCACTCGGCCGTGCACGGACGCGATCCCAAGGAGCTCGCCGCGGCGCTGACCGGGGAGAACGGTCCCGAGCGGCGGCTCGACATGATGCTGCGGCTCGGCCCCTACGGCGACGGCTTCGGCGCCGCCCCGGACGGACTCGGCCTGGAGCGGGTGCTCGCCCATCCGCACGGCATCGACCTCGGCCCGCTGGAGCCCCGGCTGCCGCAGGTGCTGCGGACCCGCAGCGGGCGGATCGAGCTGCTGCCCGCACCGATCGCCGGTGATCTGCCCCGGCTGCGCGCGGCCCTCGGCGCCCGCCCGGACGGGCTCGTCCTGGTCGGCCGGCGCCATCTGCGCTCCAACAACAGCTGGCTGCACAACATCCCGTCGCTGAACGGCGGTTCCAACCGCTGCACCCTCCACGTACATCCCGAGGACGCGGCACGGCTCGGTCTGCGCGACGGCGATCCCGTACGCGTCAAGGCGGACGGCGGCGAGGTGGCGGCGCCCGTGGAGATCACCGACTCCATCCGTACGGGCGTGGTCAGCCTCCCGCACGGGTGGGGGCACAACCGCCCCGGGACCCGGCTCGGGGTCGCCGCCGGGCAGCCCGGGGTCAACGTCAACCAGCTGCTCGACGGCTCGCGCCTGGACCCGCTGTCGGGGACGGCGGTGCTCAACGGTTTCCCGGTCGAGCTGGTCGCACTTCGTTGACCTGGGGTTTTGCTCGTATTGCTCACACGTCAACATCTTGTTAACGCCGGAAGGGCCGACCTAACGTCATCCCACCGCCAGCCCCCTGGTGGGAGTTCAAGGGTGAACGTTAGGTGTCCTCCATGCTGACCGTCCTCGGCTTCACCATGATCGCGACCTTCCTGGTGCTGATCATGCTGAAGAAGCTGTCGCCCATCGCGGCGCTGGTTCTGATCCCCGCCCTCTTCTGCGTCTTCGTGGGCAAGGGCGCCCACCTCGGTGACTACGTGGTCGACGGCGTGGGCAAGCTCGCGCCGACCGCCGCGATGCTGATGTTCGCGATCATCTACTTCGGCGTGATGATCGACGTCGGCCTCTTCGATCCGATCGTCCGGGGCATCCTGCGGTTCTGCAAGGCCGACCCGGTGCGTGTGGTCGTCGGTACGGCGGTGCTCGCCGCGATCGTCTCGCTCGACGGCGACGGCTCGACCACCTTCATGATCACGGTCTCCGCGATGTATCCGCTCTACAAGCGGCTGAAGATGAGCCTCGTGGTGATGACCGGGGTCGCCGCCACCGCCAACGGCGTGATGAACACCCTGCCCTGGGGCGGCCCGACCGCCCGCGCCGCCACCGCCCTCAAGCTCGACGCGTCCGACATCTTCGTCCCGATGATCCCGGCCCTCGCGGTCGGCCTGGTGGCGGTCTTCGTCCTCGCGTACGTCCTGGGGCGCCGCGAGCGCAAGCGGCTCGGCTACCTCACGCTGGACGAGGTCCTGGAGCCGGAGAGCGAGACGGTCCTGGTGGCGGCGGGCGGCTCCGAGGCGCCGCGCCCCGGTACGGGCGGCGGGTCGGACCAGGACCTGCCCGAGGCGCCCGACCTCCAGGGGCTCGACCCCAAGCGCGCGACCCTGCGCCCCAAGCTGTACTGGTTCAATGCGGCCCTCACCGTGGTGCTGCTCACCGCCATGATCATGGAGTGGCTGCCGATCCCGGTGCTGTTCCTGCTGGGCGCGGCGCTCGCGCTCACCGTCAACTTCCCGCACATGCCGGACCAGAAGGCCCGGATCGCCGCCCACTCCGACAATGTCGTCAACGTGGCGGGCATGGTCTTCGCCGCGGCCGTCTTCACCGGCGTCCTCAACGGCACCGGCATGGTCAAGCACATGGCGGACTGGCTGGTCGGCGCCGTTCCCGACGGCATGGGCCCGCACATGGCGCTGGTCACCGGCGTCCTGAGCCTGCCGCTCACGTACTTCATGTCCAACGACGGCTTCTACTTCGGCGTCCTGCCGGTCCTCGCGGAGGCCGGTGCCGCGCACGGCGTCTCCTCCGTGGAGATCGCCCGCGCCTCGCTGGTCGGACAGGCGCTGCACATGTCGAGCCCGCTGGTTCCCGCCGTATACGTCCTGGTGGGCATGGCCAAGGTCGAGTTCGGCGACCACACCCGGTTCACGGTGAAGTGGGCGGCGCTCACCTCGCTGGTGGTCCTCGGCGCGGGCATCCTTTTCGGGATCATCTGAGGCGGGCCGGACACAGGACGCGGACAGAGGGCGCGCTGCGCCGGACGGGCGATATCGAGCCTCCCGTCCGGCGCTGCTCCGCCGTTTCGCCGTGAAGGTGTGAAAGAGAGTCAGACGAAAGGTCGATTTATATGACAATCTGACTCAAAGGAAAGCGCATGCCTGCCTTCTCACCCCCGCGTCCCACCGTCCGCCGCCCGGCCGTCACCGCCGCCGCGGCCCTCGCCCTCGGGCTCACCGGAGCCGCCCTGGCCGGGGCGCCCGCCGCACACGCCGCCCCCGGCGACAACGGCGACGTGAAGATCCACAACCTGGGCACCCCGTTCACCGACCAGCGCAACGAGCCCAAGGTCTGCGGGTTCTACCTCGACGCGTTCAACTTCGACGTCGCACAGGGCATCACCTGGTCCATCCAGACACAGCCGCTCAGGGCGGGCGGTGCCACCCTCAACGGCGCCATCACCCTCGCCACCGGCACCGGCCACACCGTGCCGCTCACCCTCCCGGACGGGCAGTACAAGCTCACCTGGAACATCACCGGCGGCAACGGCGCGGGCAAGCACAAGGTCTTCAAGGTCGACTGCGCCCCCGTCGGCACCAGCTCGGGCGGTGCGACCGGCGGCTCGACCGGCGGCACCGGCGGCCCCCACGGCGGGCCGAACGCCGGCGGCGGCGGCCTGGCCGGGACCGACGGCTTCACCGACGGTGTCTCGCCGGCCGCGGGCATCGCGGCCCTCGGTCTGGTCGGGGTCTCCGGGGTGCTCTTCGTCCGACGGCTGCGCCGCCGCCCCCATGGCGCCGCGTAGAGGTTCCCCAAGGCCCTTCCACCGCACCCGCGCCTACCGGCTGACGCGGACGGCGGCGCTGGCCGCGACCCTGGTCGTCGGCGGCGTCTGGTGGGCCCAGGACGACGGGTCGGTCGCACCGGTCGCCATGGGCGCCGTGGGGGCCGGGGGTGCGGCGACGCCCTCGGCCCCCACGGGGGCCGACGGGGACAAGCAGGCCCCGGGGGCGCCCGCGGCCCCGGTCGTGCCGGGCGCCAAGCCGCCCGGCACGGGGGGCCGGGCTGCCCCGGCCGGGCGCGGCAGGCTCGCCGTGCCCAAGGCGGCCGCCCGCCCGCCCCGGCCGCTGCCGCCGTCCAGGGCGACCGGCCTCGCCATCCCGTATCTGAGCCTGAAGGCGCCGGTCGTCGGCCTCGGGCTCGACCCGGGGCGGCACCTGGCCACCCCGCCGGTCGACGACCCCAAGCTGGTCGGCTGGTTCCAGGGCGGGCCCACCCCGGGCGAGACGGGCACGGCCCTCGCGGTCGGCCACCGCGACACCCGCACCGGGGCGGCCGTCTTCGCCAACCTCTCGGTGCTGCGGCCCGGCAGGCTCGTCGAGGCCCGGCGCGCCGACGGCCGGACCGCGGTGTACACGGTGGACGCGGTCCGCAAGTACGACAAGGCGCACTTTCCCAACGAGGAGGTGTACGGCCCGCGGAACCGGCCGGAGCTGCGGCTGATCACCTGCGGCGGCAAGTTCGACCGCAAGAAGGGCTACGAGAGCAACGTCGTCGTCTTCGCCCATCTGACCGCCGTCCGGGGCCCGGGCCGGACCGCATAGCCTCCTCCTGACGCCCGGGGACTGGCCGGGCAGCCCCTGGTGCCGGAAAACTACCGGCGCTAGTTTGGGTCCCCGGACCCAGACGCAGGACCCCAGGCTCAGGAGGAGCGCGATGAACGCCCACGACGGGATGTACATAGGCGGCCGGTGGACGCCCGCCGCGGGCGGCGACACGATCGCCGTGGTGAACCCGGCGGACGAGCAGGTCATCGCCCACGTCCCGGCGGGTACCGCCGAGGACGTCGACGCGGCGGTGCGCGCGGCCCGCGCGGCGCTGCCGGGCTGGGCCGCGACCCCGCCCGCCGGGCGCGCCGCCCTGATCGCCGCCCTGCGGGACCGGCTCGCCGCCCGCAAGGACGAGATCGCCGCGACCGTCACCGCCGAGCTCGGCGCGCCCGAGCAGTTCGCCCAGCAGGTGCACGTCGGCCTGCCGATCGCGGTCGCCGGTTCGTACGCCGAACTCGCCGCCTCGTACGGCTTCGAGGAGCGCATAGGGAACTCCACGGTCTTCCACGAGCCGGTCGGCGTGGTCGGCGCGATCACGCCGTGGAACTACCCGCTGCACCAGATCGTCGCCAAGGTCGCCCCCGCCCTCGCGGCGGGCTGCACGGTCGTGCTCAAGCCCGCCGAGGACACCCCGCTCACCGCACGGCTCTTCGCCGAGGCGGTGCACGAAGCCGGGCTGCCCGCCGGGGTGTTCAACCTGGTCACCGGACTCGGCCCGGTCGCGGGCCAGGCGCTCGCCGAGCACGAGGGGGTCGACCTCGTCTCCTTCACCGGCTCGACGGCCGTGGGCCGGCAGATCGGCGCCACCGCGGGCGCGGCCGTCAAGCGCGTCGCCCTGGAGCTGGGCGGCAAGTCCGCCAACGTCATCCTGCCCTCCGCCGACCTGGCCAAGGCGGTCGCCGTCGGCATCGCCAACGTCATGAGCAACGCGGGCCAGACGTGCAGCGCCTGGACCCGGATGCTGGTCCACAGCGACCGGTACGAGGAGGCGGTCGAGCTCGCCAGGGCCGCCGTCGCCAAGTACCCGGCGGGCGACCGCGTCGGCCCGCTGGTCAGCGCCAAGCAGCGGGAGCGGGTGCGCGGTTACATCGCCAAGGGCGTCGAGGAGGGCGCCCGCCTCGTCGCGGGCGGCGCCGAGGCCCCGCTGGAGCAGGGGTACTACGTGGCGCCGACCGTCTTCGCCGACGTCGCACCCGGCATGACCATCGCCCAGGAGGAGATCTTCGGCCCGGTCGTCTCGCTCATCCGGTACGAGGACGAGGACGACGCGCTGCGGATCGCCAACGGCACGGTGTACGGGCTCGCGGGAGCGGTCTGGGCCGGGGACGAGGCCGAGGCGGTCGCCTTCGCCCGGCGGATGGACACCGGGCAGGTCGACATCAACGGCGGCCGGTTCAACCCGCTGGCCCCGTTCGGCGGGTACAAGCAGTCGGGCGTCGGCCGCGAGCTCGGCCCGCACGGCCTGACCGAGTACCTCCAGACGAAGTCCCTCCAGTTCTGACGCACTGTTACTTCTGAACCACTTCTCATTCCCGGGAGCAGCATCGTGGTCCGCGCCGCAGTCCTTCCCTCCATCGGCTCCCCGCTGGAGGTCACCGAGATAGAACTCCCCGAGCCCGGCCCCGGCCAGGTGCGGGTCCGCCTCGCCGCCGCCGGGGTCTGCCACTCCGACCTGTCGCTCACCAACGGCACCATGCGCGTGCCGGTCCCCGCGGTCCTCGGCCACGAGGGCGCGGGCACGGTGATCTCCGTCGGCGAGGGGGTCACCTCGGTGGCGCCCGGCGACGGCGTGGTCCTCAACTGGGCGCCCTCGTGCGGCAGCTGCCACCCCTGCTCCCTCGGCGAGGTCTGGCTCTGTGTGAACGCGCTGACGGGCGCGGGCGCGGTGTACGCGCGCACCTCCGCCGGGACCGAGCTCCACCCCGGGCTCAACGTCGCCGCGTTCGCGGAGGAGACGGTGGTGGCCGAGAACTGTCTGCTGCCGCTGCCCGAGGGCATCCCGCTCACCGAGGCCGCGCTGCTCGGCTGCGCGGTCCTCACCGGATACGGCGCGATCCACCACTCGGCCAAGGTGCGCGAGGGCGAGACGGTCGCGGTGTTCGGCGTCGGCGGCGTGGGCCTGGCCACCCTCCAGTCGGCCCGGATCGCGGGCGCCGCCCGGATCGTGGCGGTCGACGTCTCCCCGGCCAAGGAGGAGCTGGCGCGGCGGGCGGGCGCCACCGACTTCGTCCTCGCCTCGGACACGACCGCCAAGGACGTCCGCAAGCTGACCGGCGGCCACGGGGTGGACGTGGCCGTGGAGTGCGTCGGCCGCGCGGTGACCATCCGTACCGCCTGGGAGTCCACCCGGCGCGGCGGGCGCACCACGGTCGTCGGCATCGGCGGCAAGGACCAGCAGGTCTCCTTCAACGCCCTGGAGATCTTCCACTGGGGCCGTACGCTCTCGGGCTGCGTCTACGGCAACAGCGACCCGGCGCGCGACCTGCCGGTGCTCGCCGACCACGTCCGGGCCGGGCGTCTCGACCTGGGCGCGATGGTGTCGGAGCGGATCGGGCTCGACGGGATCCCGGCCGCGTTCGACAACATGCTCGCGGGCAAGGGCGGCCGGGCGCTGGTGGTGTTCTAGGGAAGCCTTATCGGGCGTCCGCCACGGCGGGCACGGCTGTGCTCCCGCTCTCCGGTTCCGTACGTTCGGTGCGGCGCCGGGGGCGGGAGCGCGAGACCGCGACGCCCGCGAGGCAGAGGGCGCCGCCGACCAGGGTGAGCCATGCCGGGACCTCGTCGAGGACCAGCCAGGACATCAGCACCACCAGCGCGGGCACCACATAGGTGGTCGCGCCGAGGCGGCCAGCCGTCGTGCGGGCCAGGGCGTACGCCCAGGTCGTGAAGGCGAGTGCGGTCGGGAAGACCCCCAGATAGACCATGTTCAGCGTCGCCGTGAGCGGCGCGTCGGCGGCGTCCGACACCAGCTGCCCGCTGAACGGGAGACAGACCACGGCCCCCACCAGACAGCCGAAGAAGGTCACTTGGAGGGCGCTGGCGTGGGCGAGCGCGGGCTTCTGCGCCACGACACCGGCCGCGTACGACACCGCCGCGAGCATGCACAGCACCACCCCGAGCACATTGGCGCCGCCGTCGCCGGACATCGAAAGGCCGACGGCCACCGCGCCCGCGAACGAGACGCCCATGCCCGCCACGAGCCGGGGCGGCAGCCGCTCCCCGAGGAACCGGGCGCCGAGCAGCGCGATGAGGATCGGGCCGATGTTGACGACCATCGCGGCCGTCCCCGCGTCGACCTGCTGCTCGCCCCAGTTGAGCACCACCATGTAGAGGCCGAACCACAGCAGCCCGGAGACGGCTATGCCCCGCCAGGCGGCGCGCGGCGGGAGGCCCTCGCGCCGGGCGACCAGGAGTACGCCGAGCACGGCGGTGCCGGCGAGCAGCCGCCCCAGGGCGAGCGCCCCCGGGGAGTAGGCGTCACCGGCGCTGCGGATCGACACGAAGGCCGAGGCCCACAGCACCACTGAGACCCCGGCGGCGGCGAGGGCGAGTCGTTCCGAGCGACGCCCGGTGGGGGAGGAGTTCGTCATGCGCCGAACGGTACGGCCGGAACCGTTCGGCGCTCACCGAATTATTCGGCGCTCCCCCCTCGGCTCACCGCAGGGTCGCCTTCTCGATCCCGAGCAGCTCGGCCAGGGCCTCCTCGCCCGCCGGCGTCACCCGCACCGCCCGCTCGGAGCCGATCCGTACGCACCACCCGGCGTCCAGCGCGTGCGCGCACAGCACGGCTCCGGCCACCCCGGCCAGATGGGGGCGGCGCTCGGTCCAGTCCAGGCACGAGCGCACCAGCGGGCGCTTGCCCTTGTGGTCGAGGGCGAGCCCCAACTCCCCGTACCAGCCCACCCCTTCGCGCGTCAGCGCGAACCCGGCGTCCTGGGTGAGCAGCCCCCGTACCGTCATCGCGTCCGTGACGGCCATGCCGAGGCGGCCGGCGAGGTGGTCGTAGCAGGTGCGTCCGCGGGCCATCGCGCTGCCCGCGGACGCGGCCCGGAGGTTGCCCGGCCGTACCGGCGCCGTACGGGCCGCCAGCTCCTCGACGAGGTGGGCGACCCCGGAGTCGGCCAGGCGCACATACCGGTGCCGCCCCTGCCGCTCCTCGGAGAGCAGTCCGCCCGCGACCAGTTTGCCCAGGTGCTCACTGGCCGTGGAGGGGGCGACCTTCGCGTACCGCGCCAGCTCCCCGGCCGTCCAGGCCCGCCCGTCGAGCAGCGCCAGACAGAAGGCCGCCCGGGTCTCGTCGGCGAGCAGCGCGGCGAACGCGGCCAGTCCGGATCCCCTTGTGGTTGTCATGCCTCCAGGATGCCGCCGTCACCCTTCGGCGGGGGCCGAACCGTGGACGGCGGTCCGGCGGGGCAGCGCGTCGTACTGCGTCTGGAGCCCGTCCAGGAGCGCCCGCAGCCCGGTCCCGAACGCGCCCTCGTCGATCTCCTCCTGCCGCTCGGCCAGCAGATGGGCCTGGCCGAGGTGGGGGTAGTCGGCCGGGTCGTACGCCGTCTCGTCGTCCACGAAGCCGCGGGCGAAGGAGCCGAGGGCCGAGCCCATGATGAAGTACCGCATCAGCGCGCCGATGCGGGTGGCCTGCGCGGGCGGCCAGCCCGCCGCGACCATCGCGCCGAACACCGCGTCCGCGAGCCGCAGGCCCGCCGGGCGGCGGCCGGGGCCCTGGGCGAGCACCGGGACGATGTTGGGGTGGCGGGTGAGGACCGCGCGGTAGGCGACGGCCCAGTCGTGCAGCGCGGTGCGCCAGCCGCGGGCGTCGCCCGCCTCGAACATCGACAGGTCGACCTGTGCGGAGGTCGCGTCCGCCACCGCCTCCAGGATCTCGTCCTTGGTACGGAAGTGGTTGTAGAGCGAGGGCCCGCTGACGCCCAGCTCGGCGGCGAGGCGGCGGGTCGAGACGGCCGCGAGCCCCTCGGCGTCCACGAGCGCGCTCGCCGCCGCGACGATGCGGTCGTGGCTGAGGAGGGGCTTGCGCGGTCGGGCCATGCGGCACATAGTAGGCCTGCGCACGGAAAACTAGCAGCGCTAATTAAACGGCGGACCGACCGACCGGACTACCTGGGGTGCGAGCGACATGAACCTGGAGCTGAGCGAGGAGCAGGCCGCGGTGCGGCGGCTCGCCGAGGACTTCACCGCCCGCGAGGTCGTCCCGTACGCCGCCGCCTGGGACCGTGCCGAGAGCGTCGACAGGTCGATCGTGAAGAAGCTGGGCGCGCTCGGCTTCCTCGGGCTCACCATCCCGGAGGAGTACGGCGGCTCCGGCGGCGACCACCTCGCGTACTGCCTGGTGACCGAGGAGCTGGGGCGCGGCGACTCGTCGGTGCGCGGCATCGTCTCCGTCTCGCTCGGCCTCGTCGCCAAGACCCTCGCGCACTGGGGCAGCGAGGAGCAGAAGCGGGCCTGGCTGCCGCGCCTGACCTCCGGCGAGGCGCTCGGCTGCTTCGGCCTGACCGAGCCCGGCACCGGCTCCGACGCCGGGAACCTCGCCACCCGGGCGGTCCGCGACGGCGACGACTACGTCATCAACGGCTCCAAGATGTTCATCACCAACGGCACCTGGGCCGATGTGGTGCTGCTCTTCGCCCGCACCAACGACACCCCCGGACACCGCGGCGTCTCCGCCTTCCTGGTGCCGGCCGACACCCCCGGTCTCAGCCGCCGCCCCATCCACGGCAAGCTCGGCCTGCGCGGCCAGGCGACCGCCGAGGTGGTCCTCCAGGACGTGCGCGTCCCTTCCGGCGCGCTGCTCGGGCCGGAGGGCAAAGGCTTCTCGATCGCGATGTCCGCGCTGGCCAAGGGGCGGATGTCGGTGGCGGCGGGCTGCGTCGGCATCGCGCAAGCGGCCCTGGACGCGGCGGTCGCGTACGCCGGGCAGCGCGAGCAGTTCGGCCGGACCATCGCGCACTACCAGCTGGTCCAGGAGCTGATCAGCGACATCTCCGTGGACGTGGACGCGGCCCGGCTGCTGACCTGGCGGGTCGCCGATCTCATCGACCGGGGCGAGGAGTTCGCCACCGCCGCCTCCAAGGCGAAGCTGTTCGCCTCCGAGGCCGCCGTGCGCGCGGCCAACAACGCTCTTCAGGTGTACGGGGGTTACGGCTACATCGACGAGTACCCGGTCGGCAAGCTGCTCCGCGACGCGCGCGTGATGACGCTCTACGAGGGCACCAGCCAGATCCAGAAGCTGATCATCGGCCGGGCGGAGACCGGGGTCTCGGCGTTCTGAGTCCCGGTGTTCTGAGTACGCCCTGAGTACGTGAGCGGATGTGGCCCCGGCCACACCCGTCGCATCCTGTGCGCATGAGTGAGACACCGGTCAAGCAGCAGAACACGGCCGCGTACTACGGGCAGGCCGTCGCGTCCTTCGCCATCGCCATCGGGGCCACGGCCATCGGCATCACCCGGCTCCAGGCCGACGCCTGGGTGCGCGCCTTCCTCGGGATAGCCGTCCTCTACCTCGTCACCTCCGCCTTCACGCTCGCCAAGGTGGTCCGCGACCGCCAGGAGGCCGGGCAGATCGTCAGCCGGGTCGACCAGGCCCGCCTGGAGAAGCTGCTCGCCGAGCACGACCCGTTCCAGAAGCTGTAGCCGCACGCTCTAAGCGCTTGCTCACCTTCGGGGTATGGTGTTCGTCCGAAGGAAGGGGCAGGCGATGGACGCGGCTGAGCAGACGGTGGGCGGCGAGGACAAGCCGTGGGGCGAGGTCACGCCCGAGGCCGCCCGGAGGCTGCTCGTCGCCGCCGTGGAGGCCTTCGCGGAGCGCGGCTACCACGCCACGACGACCCGTGACATCGCGGGCCGCGCCGGAATGAGCCCGGCCGCGCTCTACATCCACTACAAGACCAAGGAAGAGCTGCTTCACCGGATCAGCCGGATCGGCCACGACAAGGCCCTGGAGATCCTGGAGACGGCGGCGGACGCTCCGGGCACCGCCGCCGACCGGCTCGACGGCGCGGTGCGCTCCTTCGTACGGTGGCACGCCGGGCACCACATGACCGCCCGAGTGGTCCAGTACGAGCTCGACGCGCTCGGCGCCGAGCACCGCACCGAGATCGTGGGCCTGCGCCGCCGCAGCGACGCCGCCGTGCGGCGCATCCTCAACGAGGGCGTGGCGACGGGCGAGTTCGACGTCCCGGACGTCCCCGGCACCACCCTCGCGGTGCTGTCGCTCTGCATCGACGTGGCCCGCTGGTTCAACACCGAGGGCCGCCGCACCCCGGACGAGGTCGGCGCGCTCTACGCGGACCTGGTGCTGCGGATGGTCGGGGCGCAGCGGAAGTAGCGGCCCGCGGGTCCGCTCAGAAGAAGTACCGGGACACGGACTCCGCCACGCACACCGGCTTCTCGCCGCCCTCGCGCTCCACCGTGACCTTCGCGGTCACCTGTACCCCGCCGCCCGCCTCCGCCACGTCCGTCAGGACGGCGGTGGCGCGCAGACGGGAGCCGACCGGGACCGGGGCGGGGAAACGGACCTTCTCCGTGCCGTAGTTGATGCCCATCTTCATGCCCTCGACGCGCAACACCTGCGGTACCAGGGCCGGGAGAAGGGAGAGCGTCAGATAGCCGTGCGCGATTGTCGTGCCGAACGGGCCGGCCGCGGCGCGGGCCGGGTCGACGTGGATCCACTGGTGGTCCCCGGTGGCGTCGGCGAACAGGTCGATGCGGTGCTGGTCGATCTCCAGCCAGTCGCTGTACCCGAGCGGCTCGCCCACTCCGGCCTTCAGCTCGTCGGCGGAGGTGAAGATCCTCGGCTCTGCCATGCCCGGTTCCTGCCTCTCTCGCATGCTTCAGCTGCCTTTGCGCCTCCACTGTCCAAGCGCTTGCTCAGCATGCTGGGGGCGGTGCCCGCTGTCAACGGCGATCACAGCCGAGCAGTAGGGTTCGAGGAGTGCCGCAGATTCCAGAGAAGGTCCATGAGCTCACGGTCGGTCAGCTGTCCGCCCGTAGCGGGGCCGCCGTGTCCGCCCTGCACTTCTACGAGTCCAAGGGTCTGATCAGCAGCCGCCGCACCTCGGGCAACCAGCGCCGCTACAGCCGCGACGTGCTGCGCCGGGTCGCCTTCGTGCGGGCCGCCCAGCGCGTGGGCATCCCGCTCGCCACGATCCGGGACGCCCTCTCCGAACTCCCCGAGGAGCGCACCCCGACCCGCGAGGACTGGGCGCGGCTCTCCGAGACCTGGCGCTCCGAACTCGACGAGCGCATCAAGCAGCTGAACCGGCTGCGCAACCATCTGACGGACTGCATCGGCTGCGGGTGTCTGTCGCTGGAGACCTGTGTCCTGTCCAACCCGGACGACATCTCCGGCGAACGCCTCACCGGCTCGCGACTGCTGCCCGAGCGCAAGAAGAAGCAGGTCGCGCCCGACGCCGCCGCGTGCGAGGCCTGTTAGCCGTACGGAAGCTGGCCGTACGGGAAGTGGGCGTACGGGAGTCGGCCGTACGGGAAGCGGGCGTCCTGACATCGCGGGGGCGGCCCCCGTGCGGCCCGTGGCCGCCTCCGCCCCCGCGTGTCTCAGGCCACCGATGCCAGCGCTCCGCGCCGTACCGACTTGGCGCGCACCAGTGCCTCGGCGGTCAGCACCGGCTGCGGCACCAGGATTCCGCAGCCCGTGCAGACCGGGCCGCACCACGGATCGTGGGCCAGGTCCCGCTGCCACACCAGCGCCTGCCCGTCGCACACCGGGCAACCCGCGCCCGGCACCGTCCGCAGGGCCGCGATGATCCGGCCGAGCACCTCGGCCAGCGGCCGCGTCGGATGCACCGACGGGTCGTCGCACCAGGCGACCCCGAAACCGCCCCAGGTCCGCCGGTGCCAGTCGTCGAAGGAGCCGGGGTTGCGCAGGCCGGCGTGCTTCTCACGCTTCCTGCGGGCCGCGAACTCCGCTTCGTATCCGAGCCAGACGGCCCGCGCCGCCTCCAGCTCGTCGAGCGCGGCCACCAGCCGCGCCGGATCGGGCGCCCGGTCCTCCGGCCCGATGCCGTGCCCCGCACACAGATGGTCCCAGGTCGCCCGGTGTCCATAAGGGGCGAACCGTTCAAGGCACTTGCGCAGCGAATACCGGCGCAGTGCGAGATCGTTCCCTGGGTCGCGCACCTGTCTCGCAAGGCTGCGGAAACCAGCCATGGCCCTGCCACCTCCGTCACTCGTACTTCGGCGAATGCTCGGCGTCGAGGAATGGACGTACGGCTACCCGATCCGGCTCCATCGAAAATCCGATGGGCCCCATCAGGCAGCGCTGACCGGATACCGTCGCACGCCCCCCGCGTGCTCCGGGCGCCCCGCCTCCGTCGCCCTGTGGTGATGTCGCCCTGTGGTGATTCCGGAAAGGTCACGCACGTTCGGGAAAGGTGACGTGTGTTCATCTTCCCTCCGGCGGTACCCCTCAGTAACGTCCGCCGCATCGGTCCTCACAAGGAGCACGCATGCGACGACCCACCGCACGGCTCAGAACCGCCACCGCCGCCACCGTGATCGCCCTCTCGGCCGCTTTGCTCGCCCCGCTCAGCCAGGCCGGCGCCGCCGAACCACCCAACAGCGACTACTGCCTTGGGCGCTGCGGCGACATCCTGCCGCCCGGCGAGAACGGCAACGCCACCCTCGTCGAGATCCTCGGCAACAAGGCCTTCGGCACCCATCCCGCGCACAGCGACGACCAGCTCGGCAAGTACGACGCGCTGGTCGCCGGCCAGTCCTCGCTCACCGACGACAAGCTCAACTCCTTCTTCAACGACGCCTCCTTCGGGGTGCCCAGCGGCCAGGTCGCCTCCACCAGCTCCCCGCGCCCCGACGTCACCATCACCCGGGACAAGGCGACCGGCGTCCCGCACATCAAGGGCACCACCCGCTACGGAACGGAGTTCGGCGCCGGGTTCGCGGCCGGGCAGGACCGGCTGTGGCTGATGGACCTGTTCCGGCACATCGGGCGCGGCGAGCTCACCTCGTTCGCGGGCGGCGCGCTCGCCAACCAGGGCCTGGAGCAGGAGTTCTGGCCGCAGGCCCCGTACACCGAGGCCGACCTCCAGGCCCAGGTCGACCGGATCCGCTCCGCCAACGGCCCGCGCGGCGAGCAGGCGATGACCGACGCGCAGGCGTACGTGGACGGCATCAACGCCTACGCCAAGCAGTCCAAGGACGGCCGGTACTTCCCCGGCGAGTACGTCCTCACCGGCAAGATCGACGCCATCACCAACGTGGGGGAGATCCAGCCGTTCAAGGTCACCGACCTGATCGCGCTCGCCTCCGTCGTCGGCGGGCTCTTCGGCGGGGGCGGTGGCGGCGAGGTGCAGGCCGCGCTCTCGCTGCAGGCCGCCCAGGCCAAGTACGGCGTCACCGAGGGCACCAAGGTCTGGGAGTCGTTCCGCGAGCGCAACGACCCCGAGGCGGCCCTCACCGTCCACGACGGCACCAGCTTCCCGTACGCCACCAAGCCCGCGAACGCGCAGGGCACCGCGATGCCCGACGCCGGCACGGTCGTGCCCGAACAGCTCGTCTACGACCGCACCGGCTCGGCCGTCACCAAGGCCAGGGCCGAGGTGCGGGTGCCCGAGCAACTCAAGTCGCTCAAGGGCATCTTCAACAACGGCGCGCTGCCCGGCTTCGACATCGGCAAGCCACGCGGGATGTCCAACGCACTGCTCGTCTCCGGCAGCCGCACCGCGAGCGGCAACCCGGTCGCCGTCTTCGGACCGCAGACCGGCTACTTCGCGCCACAGCTGCTGATGCTCCAGGAGATCCAGGGCCCGGGCATCAGCGCCCGGGGCGCCTCCTTCGCGGGCGTCGGCATGTACGTCCAGCTCGGCCGGGGCCAGGACTACGCCTGGTCGGCCACCTCCGCCGGGCAGGACATCACCGACACCTACTCCGTCGAGCTCTGCCAGGACGCGGCCCACTACCTCTACCGGGGTGTCTGCACCCCGATGGAGAAGCTGGAGAAGACCAACGCCTGGAAGCCGACCACCGCCGACAACACGGCCGCCGGCTCCTACCGGATGCAGGTCTGGCGCACCAACTACGGCATCGTGACCGCCCGCGCCACGGTCGGCGGCAAGCGGATCGCGTACACCGCACTGCGCTCGACCTACCGCCACGAGGCCGACTCGATCATCGGCTTCCAGATGTTCAACGACCCCACCTACGTCAAGGACGCGGCCACCTTCCAGCAGGCCGCCCAGCACGTCGACTACGCCTTCAACTGGTTCTACGCGGACTCCCGCACCGCCGCGTACTACAACAGCGGCAAGAACCCGGTCCGCAACCCCGCCGTCGACCCGTCGCTGCCGATCGCGGCCGACCGCGCCTACGAGTGGCAGGGCTTCGACCCCGCGTACAACACCGCCGACTACACCCCGCCCGCCCAGCACCCGCAGTCCGTCGGGCAGGACTACTACATCTCCTGGAACAACAAGCAGGCCAAGGACTACACGGCCGCCGGGTTCGGCAACGGCTCGGTGCACCGGGGCAACCTCCTCGACGACCGCGTCAAGGCGCTGGTCGCACAGGGCGGGGTGACCCGCGCCGCGCTCACCCGGGCCATGGCGCAGGCCGCCGTCACCGATCTGCGCGGCGAGGACGTGCTGCCCGAGCTCCTGAAGGTCATCCGCAGCGCCCCCGTCACCGATCCGCAACTGGCGACCGCCGTCCAGCAGTTGGAGTCGTGGAAGGCCGACGGGACCCAGCGCCGCGAGACCGCGCAGGGCTCGCACACCTACACCCACCCCGAGGCCGTGCGACTGATGGACGCCTGGTGGCCGCTGATGATCGAGGCCGAGTTCCGGCCGGGCCTCGGGGACGGGCTCTACTCGGCGCTCACGTCGAACCTGTCCACCGACGAGGCGCCGTCGGCCGGGCACGGCCCGACCGGGGCGCACGCCGGATCCGCCTTCCAGTACGGCTGGTGGAGCTACGCCGACAAGGATCTGCGTACGGTCCTGGGGGAGCCGGTGCAGGGGCCGCTGGCCCGCGCGTACTGCGGCGGGGGGCAGCTGTCCGCCTGCCGCGACGTCCTGCTCGCCACGCTTGGGCAGGCCGCCGCGAAGACACCGGCGCAGGTGTATCCCGGTGACGGTGGTTGTGCGGCGGGCAATCAGTGGTGTGCCGATTCCATCGTGCAGCGGCCGTTGGGTGGAATTTCGCAGAATTCCATCAACTGGCAGAACCGGCCTACGTATCAGCAGGTCGTGGAATTCGCTTCGCACCGGTAGTTGCTTGGCTGCGGGCCGTCTTGGGCTGGTCGCGCCCACGCGGCGGAGCCGCAAAATGTCACAGCCCCGCGCCCCTAAAGGAAGGGGGATAGGGGCGCGGGGGGTTGTCAGGTGCAGGCGATCCGTCCTGCCGCCAGTACCACCCTCGCCAGTTCCGGATGGCAGATGTCGCTGTGGGCGCCCGACGGCGGGCCGCCCGCGCGCACCACCGACTCGGCGTTCACGCTCACGCACCCCGAGTCGGGCACGCCGTCCCGCAGCACCTCCGCCAGGGTGAGTTCGGTGCACGGCGCCACCGACTGGATGCCGTCGTGGCCGATCGCCCACCAGCGGCGGTCGAGCTGCAGCAGCCCCCGGTAGTCCCCGGCGAGCTTCGACGCCAGCGGGTAGATCACCCCGAGGGCGGTGTCGAAGCGCGAGTAGCAGGAGACCACCGGGCCGTCGACCCGCCGCTGGAGCGCCGCGAGCGCGCCCGCCCCGTCGAGCCCCGACGGCAGCCGCTCGGCGAACGCGTAGTGCGAGAAGGCCCCTTCGAGCAGGGTCACCGACTTGATGTTGCGCGCCTCCTCCGGCAGCCCCTTCAGCGCGAACGCGACCAGCCGCCCGCCCTGGCTGTGCCCGACCAGATGGATCCGCAGCGTGGGTCTGGTCCGGGCGAGCTCGCCGAGCAGCGGCCCGAGCCCGAGCTGGCCGATCTTGCCCGACCGGCGCTTCATCTCGTAGTACGTGGTCTGCCGCAGCACCTCCTTGGCGCCGTGCCACAGGTGCTTGAGCGAGTTGCCGAGCGAGAACGAGGGGCCGGGCGGGCCCGGTTCGACCCGCATGCCGGTGTCGGACAGGGCGAGCGTGAACTCCCGGCACAGCCCGAGCATGTCGTCCGTGAGGAGCGTCGCGCCGCCCGCGCCGTGATGCACGGTGTCGGCGGCGAAGCCAGACGATTCCACGTCATCCGCCACCAACTGTCGGGTGAGGAGCCCGAATTGGCGGAATGCCTCCTCCGAGTCCGGCTGTTCGCCGAGCAGCCGGGCCAGCGCGTCGACGGTCACCTCCTGCCCGGGGAACGCCCGCTTGAGCGCGTCCACGGTCGCCGCGTCCAGACCCGGGCCCGGCTCCACGCCCAGGGCGGCGTGCGGGAAGTTCGGGATGTGCTCGTCGGCGAAGCGGATGGAGGGCCAGACGATGCCCGCGTATCCGAGGCGCACCCGCGCCCCGGCCGGGCCCGACTGGGCCAGCAGGCCGGGGAAGGGGGCGAAGAAGTGGCGGTACAGGGCCGTCGCGACCGATGGGGTGTTGTTCCAGCCGTGCGAGAACATCACCAGATCGGTGACGTTCAGATCGGCGAGGGCCGCGCGCTCGGCCGGATCGGCGTCGCCGTCCGCGTCGAAGGTGATCTCCCGATATGGCTCGACTCCGATGTCGGGCATGGCGTGGCCCTCCGGTCCGTTCGCTGACGATGGGGCGAGGTTGAGGCCTCACATCGTCCCGCCGGACCGGAGGGCTGACCATACGCAGGACATCGCAGAAAGGGTGAGATCGGAGGAGGTCAGAGCCGGTGCGCCGCCGTGACCCGATGCAGGTGCACCAGTACGTCGAACGAGGGTCCGAGCCGCATCTGGTCGGTGTCCTGGGGCCAGGAGTTGCCGATGGACCGCGTCGGCCGGAAAGTGCCCAGCCAGTCCTTCGCCGGCTTCGCCACCTTGCGCAGATCGAGGTAGTAGTCGCGCGGCGACACGCGTTCGAGGACCTCCTCGTTGCTGCCCGGCTCGTGCGGCCCGACGGTGAACTCGCGGATCGGCTCGGCCGGGTCGTTCAGGTCGAGCGCGTTGAACGAGCCCTGCCCGAAGGTGAATCCGATGTTCATGTACGCGGAGCCGACCGCCTCCCGGATGAAGGCGCCCTGCACCTTCGGGTACTCGGCGCTGAGCGTCGGGGCGTACCCGACATGGCCGTTGTGCGCGGAGAGCAGCATCTTGTGCCCGGTTTGGCGCTGCCACCACACGGTGTTCTCGGCCATGATCCGGTCCCGGTAGAGCCGGGACTCCTTGAGCTGGTCCGCGTCGAAGAAGTCGAACGCCCACATGGCGCCGGTCTGCGCGATGGTGCGCGCGTACTGGAGGATCCAGGCGTGCTCGGCCCGGTCCGGTCCGGGCCGCTGGGCGGCGAGCAGCTCATAGGCCCGGCGCACCTCGTCGGCCTGCCGCTTCCGCTCGGCGAGCGGGCGCTTGAGCGTGCTGTTCATGGTGTCGCCGACGCCCGCGGTGGGCCGGGACGCCTTGTAGAGCGCCGTGACGCGGGGCAGCAGCGTGGGGTAGCGCTTCGCGGTGTACGCGGTCACCTTGCTGAAGAGCTCCGGGCCCGCGTACCCCATGTCGTCGCCCATGAACTGGACCTTGCGACTGTGGTGCAGGTTGTAGCCGCGCATCCAGCGGATCAGGTCCAGGTACTCCCGGGTCTCCCACATCGCGTACGAGCTCTGGAACTCCTCGCGCACGATCCGCTCGGGGTCGCCCTCGCCGCGCAGCACGTAGTCGTTGACGCGCATCCCCGAGGACCAGGCCGTCTCCAGGGCGAAGGTGGTGAAGCCCTTCTTCTCGACGAGGTACTGGAACACGCGCTGCTTGGTCGCGAAGAACTCGTGCGAGTTGTGCGTCGCCTCGCCGAGGCCGACGATGTCCGCCGAGCCGACCATGCGGCCGAGCGGTCGCAGATCGTCGAGGGGGTGTGCCGATCGCGCCAACTGCCGTTCCGGGGTGGGGGGTTCGGCGGCCCGGGCCCCCGGGGCGGCCGCCGTGAACACGCCGAGCGTCAGACCGAGCAGCAGGAGTAAGGCCTGGCGCAGACGGTGGTGTGTGTCGTGGAACAGATGCATGGCCCCAGCCTGTCGGCCGGGTGGCGGCCGGGCCCATCCCGCCAGCCACCGTCCGCCCCCGGGGGTTTTCCCCCGGGCCCTCACCGGTACAGCAGATACCGCGCCCGTGTCGCGCGGAACGCCGTGAGCCCGGTCTGCCAGGCGCCCACCACCTCGTCGGTGCCCGCGCCCGCGTCGATGAGGGTGCGCACCGCCGCCGACCCGGTGAGCTTGTCGATCCAGTGGTCCGCCCGCCAGGCGAAGCCGCTCCACTCCTTCCTCGCCGTCACCAGGAGCGCGACACCGGTGCGTACCGGGTCGTACGACTCGCGGTCGTGGACGTGGAGTTGGACGCCGCCGACGGTCTTTCCCTGGAACTTGGAGAAGGTGGGCGTGAAGTACGCCTCGCGGAAGCGGACCCCCGGCAGTTCCAGGGCGTTCACGGCGGCCGCCCAGCGCCCGTCGATCCCCTCGGCGCCGAGCAGCTCGAAGGGGCGGGTGGTGCCGCGCCCCTCCGAGAGGTTCGTCCCCTCGAACATGCAGGTGCCCGCGTAGACGAGTGCCGTGTCGGGAGTCGGCATGTTGGGGCTCGGCGGGACCCAGGGCAGTCCGGTGGAGTCGTGGAAGCCGTCACGCCGCCAGCCCGTCATCCGTACGGTCTCCACCCGTACGCGCCCGCCCAGGAACTCGGCGTCGAAGAGCCCCGCCAGCTCGCCCACCGTCATCCCGTGCGCCTGCGCGATCGGCTCGCGCCCGACGAACGTCGCGAACGCCTTGTCGAGCACGGGTCCGCTAGCCGCCCGGCCGGTCACCGGGTTCGGCCGGTCCAGGACGACGAACCGCTTCCCGGCGAGGGCGGCCGCCTCCATGCAGTCGTAGAGCGTCCAGATGTACGTGTAGAAGCGCGCGCCCACGTCCTGGATGTCGAAGACGACCGTGTCCACGCCCGACGCGGTGAACACGGCGGCGAGCTTCGCTCCGCTCACGCCGTACGTGTCGTACACCGGAAGCCCGGTCGCCGGGTCGTCGTAGCGCCCCTCGGAGCCGCCCGCCTGCGCGGTGCCCCGGAAGCCGTGCTCGGGCCCGAACACCGCGACCAGGTTCACGCGCGGGTCGGCGTGCATGACGTCCACGATGTGCCGGACGTCCGCCGTCACCCCGGTCGGGTTGGTGACCACCCCGACCTTGCGGCCCTCCAGCGCCCGGTAACCGTCGGCGGCCAGCCGGTCGAAGCCGGTCCGCACGGGCTTGGGGAGGTGGTGGGCGGAGGCGGGGGAGGCGGCCGCGCCGGTGACCACCGCGCCCGCCACTGTCCCCGTCCCCGCCAGCAGGCCCCGTCTGGACAGGCTCATCGGCGTACCTCCACGGCCGCTCGCGGTGTCATGGCCACGCACGCTAGCGCGCGGGCGTGCGAGGGGGAACGAGCCGCACGGGACGGTTCGCGACGGCCCCTTCCGCCCGTACATACCGACTGGTTAGTCTGCACATCAGTCGGCATATGGAGAGGCGGATTCTCGATGGGTTCGGTTCAGGGCGTCCAGGGCGCGGCAGTGGTGGTCACCGGGGCGGGCGGCGGCATCGGCGCCGCGCTCGCGCGCAGATTCGCGGCGGAGGGCGCCCGGGTCGTCGTCAACGACCTCGACGAGGCCAAGGCCCGCAGGACCGCCGAGGAGATCGGCGCGATCGCCGTCCCCGGGGACGCCTCGGACGTCGTCCCGCTCGCCCGCGAGGCCCTCGGCGGAACCATCGACGTCTACTGCGCCAACGCGGGCCTGGGCTCCGGCGGTTCCGAAGCCGCGCCCGAGGACGTCTGGGCGGCCGCCTGGGACGTCAACGTGATGGCCCACGTCCGCGCCGCCCGCGAGCTGCTGCCCGACTGGCTGGAGCGCGGCGGCGGCCGGTTCGTGTCGACCGTGTCGGCGGCCGGGCTGCTCACCATGATCGGCGCGGCCCCGTACAGCGTCACCAAGCACGGCGCCCTCGCCTTCGCGGAGTGGCTCTCGCTCACCTACCGGCACCGGGGCCTCCAGGTCCACGCGATCTGCCCGCAGGGCGTGCGCACCGACATGCTGGCCGCCACCGGCTCGGCCGGGGACCTGGTGCTCGCGCCGACCGCGATAGAGCCCGCGGCCGTCGCCGACGCGCTCTTCGAGGCGATGGCCGAGGAGCGCTTCCTGGTGCTGCCGCACCCGGAGGTCGCCGGCTACTACGGCGCGCGGGCCGGCGATCCGGACCGCTGGCTCACCTCCATGAACCACCTCCAGCAGAAGTGGGAGGCGGACGGCGCATGACCTCCCGCTACGCGGCCAAGCCCTGGCTCGGGCAGCTCACCGAGGCCCAGCGGGCACCGGTCAGCCCGCCCGCGAGCGTGGTGCACGCCTTCCGCGCGGCCGTCCTGCGCGCCCCCGACCGCACCGCGCTCGCCTACTTCGACGGGCGGCTCAGCTACCGCGACACCGACGCGCTCTCCGACTCGGTGGCAGGCCACCTCGCCGCCCGGGGCCTCAAGCCCGGCGACCGGGTCGCGATCATGCTCCAGAACACCCCGCACTTCGTGATCGCGCTGCTCGGCGCCTGGAAGGCGGGCGCGACCGTCGTCCCGCTCAACCCGATGTACAAGTCGGCCGAGGTCGGGCACGTCCTGGGCGACTCCGAGGCCGCCGCGCTGATCTGCTCCGACCGGGCCTGGGAGGCGTATCTGCGGGACACCGCGGCCGCCTCGCCCGTCCGGATCGCGCTCACCGCCTGCGAGCTCGACCTGCAGAGCCGCGACGACGCGCGCGTGCTCGCCTTCGAGCGGCTGCCCCGCCCCGCCGACACCGACGACCTGCTGGCCGTCGCCCGGCAGGGCCTGCCCGCGCCGGGCGGGCGCGAACCCGCCCCCGACGCCACGGCGTTGATCAGCTACACCTCGGGGACCAGCGGCACCCCCAAGGGGGCCATGAACACCCACCGGGGCATCACCTACAACGCCGAGCGCCAGCGCACCGGCCACCCGATAGCCGAGGGCGCGGGCTACTTCGCGCTGGCCCCGCTCTTCCACATCACCGGCATGGTCTGCCAGCTCGCCGCGTGCGTCGCCAACGCGGGCACGCTGATCCTGGCCTACCGCTTCCACCCCGGTGTGGTCCTCGACGCCTTCACCGAGCACCGGCCCGCGTACACCGTGGGCCCCTCCACCGCCTTCATGGCGCTCGCGGCCGCACCCGGCGCCACCCGCGAGCACTTCGACTCCTTCCGGGTGATCTCCTCGGGCGGCGCACCGGTGCCGCCCGCGCTGGTGGAGAAGTTCCGGGCGGCGTTCGGCCCGTATCTGCGCAACGGCTACGGGTTGACCGAGTGCACCGCCCCCTGTGCCTCGGTGCCGCCGGAGCGGGAGGCCCCGGTCGACCCGGTCTCGGGGACCCTCTCGGTCGGTCTGCCCGGCCCCGAGACGGTCGTACGGATCGTCGACGAGGAGGGCGAGGAGGTGGCCTTCGGCGAGCAGGGCGAGATCGTGGTGCGCGGCCCGCAGGTCGTCCCCGGCTACTGGCGCCGCCCCGAGGCCACCGCCGAGACCTTCCCGGACGGCGAACTGCGCACCGGCGACATCGGGTTCATGGACCGGGACGGCTGGCTCTACGTCGTCGACCGCAAGAAGGACATGATCAACGCGTCCGGCTTCAAGGTGTGGCCGCGCGAGGTCGAGGACGTGCTCTACGGTCACCCCGCGGTGCGCGAGGCGGCCGTCGTCGGCGTCCCCGACCCGTACCGGGGCGAGAACGTCAAGGCGTACGTGAGCCTGCGCCCCGGCGCCGAGGCCACGCCCGGCGAGCTCTCCGCGTACTGCGAGGAGCGGCTGGCCGCGTACAAATATCCCCGGCAGGTCGAGGTACTCGCGGAGCTTCCCAAGACGGCGAGTGGGAAGATCCTCAGACGGGAACTGCGTTCCCGCCACTAGAACGGCGCAAAAGCAACGGGTGGACCAGGAGAGAGGCGGCGACGGCATGGCCAGGACGACGGACGGGAGCGGCACCCCCGTCCCCCAGAGGCTGCTGGCCGCCGCCACCCGCCTCTTCGCCGAGAACGGGTACGACAGGACCTCGGTCCAGGAGATCGTCGAGGCGGCGGGCGTCACCAAGGGAGCGCTGTATCACTACTTCGGCTCCAAGGAGGACCTGCTCCAGGAGGTCTACGCGCGCGTGCTGCGCCTCCAGCAGGAGCGGCTCGACGCCTTCGCGGACGCGGACGCGCCGGTCGAGCGTCGGCTGCGCGACGCGGCCGCCGACGTGGTCGTCACCACCATCGACAACCTCGACGACGCGTCCATCTTCTTCCGCTCGATGCACCACCTCAGCCCCGAGAAGAACAAGCAGGTACGGGTGGAGCGGCGCCGCTACCACGAGCGGTTCCGGGCCCTGATCGAGGAGGGCCAGGCGGCCGGGGTCTTCTCCACGGCCACCCCGGCCGACCTGGTGGTGGACTACCACTTCGGGTCGGTCCACCACCTGTCCACCTGGTACCGGCCGGACGGCCCGCTCACCCCGCAGCAGGTCGCCGACCACCTCGCCGACCTGCTGCTGCGGGCGCTGCGCCCGTAGCCGGAACTACAGGTACTTCTTCAGCTCCCGGCGGGCCAGCGAGCGCTGGTGGACCTCGTCGGGGCCGTCCGCGATGCGCAGCGTCCGCGCCGCCGCCCACAGCTCGGCGAGCGGGAAGTCCTGGCTGACGCCGCCCGCGCCGTGGACCTGGACGGCCTTGTCGAGGATGTCGAGGACCGTCCGGGGCGTGGCGATCTTGATGGCCTGGATCTCGGTGTGGGCGCCGCGGTTGCCCACGGTGTCCATCAGCCAGGCGGTCTTCAGGACGAGCAGCCGCAGCTGCTCCACCGCCACGCGGGCGTCCGCGATCCACTCCTGCACCACGCCCTGCTGGGCGATCGGCTTGCCGAAGGCGGTCCGGGCCACCGCCCGCCGGCACATCAGCTCGATGGCCCGCTCGGCCATGCCGATCAGCCGCATGCAGTGGTGGATCCGGCCGGGCCCGAGGCGGGCCTGGGCGATGGCGAAGCCGCCGCCCTCCTCGCCCACCAGGTTCTCCACGGGCACCCGGGCCCCGTGGAAGACGACCTCGGCGTGGCCGCCGTGCGAGTGGTCCTCGTACCCGTACACCTGCATGGCGCGGCGGACCTCGACGCCCGGGGTGTCGCGCGGCACCAGCACCATCGACTGCTGGCGGCGGACGTCCTCGTTGCTCGGGTCGGTCTTGCCCATCACGATGAAGATCTTGCAGTCGGGGTTCATCGCGCCGGAGATGTACCACTTGCGGCCCGTGATGACGTACTCGTCGCCTTCCCTGGCGATCCGGGTCTCGATGTTGGTGGCGTCCGAGGAGGCCACCTCCGGCTCGGTCATCGCGAACGCGGAGCGGATCTCCCCGGCAAGCAGCGGCTCCAGCCACCGCTTCTTCTGCTCGTCCGAGCCGAACTGGGCGAGCACCTCCATGTTCCCGGTGTCCGGTGCCGCGCAGTTGAGGGCGGTGGGCGCCAGGTGCGGGGAGCGGCCGGTGATCTCGGCGAGCGGCGCGTACTGGAGGTTGGTGAGCCCGGCGCCGTGCTCGGCGTCCGGCAGGAACAGGTTCCACAGCCCCTGGCTGCGGGCCTCGGCCTTCAGCTCGGCCACCACGGCGGGCGTGTCCCAAGGCGACTTCAGGAGGAGGCGCTGCTCGTGCGCGGTGGTCTCGGCCGGGTAGACGTACTGCTCCATGAAGGTGAGCAGCCTGCCGCGCAGCTCTTGGGTCCGTGCGTCGAATGCGAAGTCCATGGCGGGAGTTCAGCCTTCCTGCGGTGACTGCGGTGACTGGAGGGTGGTGAGGCCGTGGTCGATGAAGACGGGCACCAGGTCCCCGATGCGGTCGAAGCCCGCGCCGACGGTCTGGCCCAGGGTGTAGCGGTAGTGGATGCCCTCCAGGATCACGGCGAGCTTGAACCAGGCGAACGCCGTGTACCAGGAGATGGCCGAGGTGTCCCGGCCCGAGCCGGCGGCGTACCGCTCGATCAGCTCGGCGGGGGTGGGGTGCCCGGCGGCCCCGGCGGTGGTGGACACCGGGGAGTCCTTCACCGTCAGCTCGGCGCTGTACATCACGAGCAGCCCGAGGTCGGTCAGCGGATCCCCGAGGGTCGACATCTCCCAGTCGAGGACGGCGTTGATCCGGTCGTCCTCACCCACCAGGACGTTGTCGAGCCGGTAGTCGCCGTGGATGACCGTGGGGGCGGGGGAGACGGGGAGCTCACGGCCGAGCGCCGCGTGCAGCTCGTCGATGCCGGCCAGCTCCCGGTTGCGGGAGGCGTCGAGCTGCTTGCCCCAGCGCCGCAACTGGCGGTCCAGGAAGCCCTCCGGGCGCCCGAAGTCGCCGAGGCCGACCGCCTCGGGGTCCACCGCGTGCAGCTCGACCAGCGTGTCCACCAGGCCGAGGATCGCGGCCCGGGTGCGCTCCGGGCCCAGCGGAGCCAGCTGCTCGGCCGTGCGGTACGGGGTCCCGGCCACGTACTCCATCACGTAGAACGGCGCGCCGAGCACCGACTCGTCCTCGCACAGGAGCAGCGGCTCCGGCACCGGGACCGACGTCGGGTGCAGGGCGCTGATCACCCGGTGCTCGCGCTTCATGTCGTGCGCGGTGGCCAGGACATGCCCCAGCGGCGGCCGCCGGACCACCCACTGGCCCGTCCCGTCGGTCACGATGTACGTGAGGTTGGACCGGCCGCCCTCGATCAGCCGGGCGCTGAGCGGCCCGGTCACGAGCCCCGGCCGCTCGCGGTCGAGATGGGCGCGCAGCCGCTTCGGATCGAGACCTGGCGGGACTGTGCTCATGGCGGGCTACCTCCGGGAACGGCGATCGTGTCACGGACACGCTACCGACCAGTCGGTATGTCGTCCAGATGTCGTCGCTCCCGGATGCGGCCGCCCATGGGGGACCAGGGCTCAGTGGTCGTCCCAGTGGCCCTCGTGCTCGGCGTGCCGGTGGCCGTCGTGGACGTAGTCCAGGTGGTCGCCGTGCTCCACGGACTGGTGGCCGCAGCCGACGCCGTGCTCGTGCGCGTGCCCGTCGTGGGCGACGTGACCGGCCGGCTCGCACTCGTCCCAGTGGCCGGAGTGCTCGCGGTGCATGTGCCCGTCGTGGGCGTAGTCCGTGTGGTCGCCGTGCGGCACCGCCCGGTGCCCGCAGGTGGGGCCGTGCGCGTGCTCGTGGGTGGTGGGGTGTTCCTCGTGGCTCACGGTCATGGCGTTCACCCTCAAGATCGCTTACTTCTCAGGCTAATACGCAGGGCACGGCCCCGCCTGCGAGGGCGCGGGGCCGTGCTGCCGTTCAGAGCAGCATCGCCACCGCGCACAGCGCCAGCGCCGCCACGCACGCCGTCGCCGCGACCGCCTCGCGGGCCCGCAGCACCCCGGGGCGGGCCGAGCGGGTCAGGGACTGGATGCGGCGGTGGGCCACGGCCAGGAAGCCCAGCCAGACCAGACCGCTCAGGGCCACGGCGACCAGGCCGACGGCCGTCCTGCCGCCGTGCAGGCCCTGTTTGGCCGCGAGGACCGCCGCCACCGTGCAGGACAGCGTCGTACGGCGCCAGGCGAGCCGGGTCCGCTCGGGCTGGAGGCCGGGATCCCGGTCGGGCGCGCCCGTCACCCGGCCCAGCCGAAGACGACGACGACCACCATGGCGACGGCGACCACCGCCACCGCCACGCTCAGCAGGGTGGGGAAGCGAGACACGGGCAGGTCCTCGCCGCGCCGCATCGCCCGCTCGCACCGCACCCAGTGGTTCACGGCCCGCAGGGCGCACAGCACCCCGGCCGCCAGCAGCGCCAGGGCGAGCCCGACCCGTACGCCCCAGCGCAGGTCCGGCAGGAACTGGTCCACCGCGAACCCGCCGCCGACCAGGGCGAGCGACGTCCGGATCCAGGCCAGGAACGTACGCTCGTTGGCGAGCGAGAACCGGTAGTCCGGCGTCTCGCCCTCCTCGGAGATGCGCTCGGGCGCGAACCACAGCCGCAGGGTCTGCGCGATGCTGATCACCTTTGCACACTACCCGCAGGGGATCATCCGGCCCGGTGCGCGCGCAGCCGCCGGTACGCGTCGAGCCCGTCCGGCACCCACTCCCATGTGTCGAGCCGCCGCTCGACTTCGGCCTCGGCCAGGAAGTCGTGCCACGCGACCTCCTCCACCTGCGGCCGCACCGGCAGCGTGCAGCGCACTTCATACACAGCCGACCACCATGTCTGCCGCCCGTCCGCCCCGCCCTCGTAGAGGAACGTGAACAGCGGTACGGGCCGGGGCAGCCCGGAGACCCCGAGCTCCTCCTCGGCCTCGCGCAGGGCGGCGTCGTCATAGCTCTCGCCCGCGCCGACGACACCGCCGACGAACATGTCGTACAGCGAGGGGAAGACCAGTTTGGTCGGGGTGCGCCGGTGGACGAAGATCCGGTCCTCGGCGTCCCGGACGAGGATGAAGGCGCAGCGGTGGCGCAGCCCCCGGGCGTACGCCTCGCCGCGCGGGGCCTGGCCGACGACGCGGTCGTGCTCGTCGACGATGTCGAGGATCTCGTCGGCGGGAGAGGACGGAGATGAGCTCATACGGCTCATCCAATCATCCAACCACCGGGCTGTTCAGTGCGGCTGAAGGTCGCGGATCCGCTCCTTCGGCCCGGTGCCGGACGGCATCGCCGGATGGAGCCCGAGCAGGACGATGCCGGCCACGACGGCGGCGAGTCCGCACGCCTCCCAGGCGAGCGCTGACGCGTCGGTACGCAACTGGTCGCCCAGGAAGCCGACGCCGCAGGCGATACCGGCGAGCGGCTGGGCGGCGGTGAGCGCGGGCAGCGACATCCGCAGCGGGGCGGTCTCGAAGGCGCTCTGCACCAGGATCAGGCCGGTCACGCCGAGCGCCAGCACGCCGTACGGCTGCCAGCCCGTCAGCATGTGGGCGAAGCCGTCGGCCCTGAACCGTTCGCCGCTGACCCGGGTGAGGGCGTCCTGGAGGCCGTAGAGGAGCCCCGCGGCGATGGCGAGGAGGGTGGGTCCGGCGCTGAGGCGGGACCGCTTGGCGTACACGGTGAGGACGAGCGCGGTCCCGACGACGATCCCGACGATCAGCCAGTGCCGCAGAGCCCCGGAGACGTCGTTGCCGCCGTGCGGCTGGCCCGCCACCATGAAGGCGGTCACCCCGCCCGCGAGGAGGGTGAGCCCAGCCCAGCCCTGGCGGCCCAGGGACTGCTTGGTCTGCCAGCGGGACAGGGCCATGGCGAAGAAGAGGTTGGTGGCGAGGAGCGGCTCCACCTGGGAGACCTCGCCCTGGCCCAGCGCCAGCGCGCCGAGCACCATGCCCGCGACCATCAGCCCCATCCCGGCGAGCCAGCGGGGCACCCGTACCAGGTCCAGCAGCAGCCGCGGCGAGAGGAAGTCGCTCAGCGGGGCGTGCTGGGCGGCGTTCTGCTGGAGCACAAACCCGAAGCCCAGACAGCAGGCCGCGCCCACGGCGAGAGCGAGGACGAGAACCGACACGTGGGGACACCTTCAAGTGCGGCCGGGGGTTGCGAACTTGCTCGACGATAGCGCCCCGGGCGCCCTGACGCCTCCCGAGCACCCACTGGGGCGCTCCCCAGACCCCTTTTCGGCCTAGGGGTTCGTTGTCGGGGGACCCTGTTCGTCTGCGGGCTCGGTGGGGGCTGGTCGCGCAGTTCCCCGCGCCCCTTAGGTAACTCCAGCCCCCGGTGTGCAAGGAGCGGGGCCCGGGCAAATCCAGCCCCTCCGGCGTTTGAGGAGCGGGGTCCGGGGCGGAGCCCCGAAGCGGGGTGCAGGGGCCGCAGGCCCCGCAAAAGGGGTGCAGGGGGCGTAGCCCCCGCCCGGGGTCCGGGGGCGCAGCCCCCGGGAAACCCCACCTTCACCCCCACCCACCCCCGGAGGGTTTAGGGGAGGGGCGGGGTGGGGGTCAAACCCCGCGACCACCCCCCAAGTTGAACCCCACCACCCACCCACCCGACCTTGACGTGGAGCCTTGGGTACCGCTTTGCTGTCCGCGATCACCCTGTCACCCGGCCCAATAACCACACCCACCACACACACCACACACGCATCACCACACCCGCATCACCCCAACCACCCCCCGGGAAGTACGCGGATGCCGCCCCCGCCCCCGCTCGGCCGCCCCCGCAAACGCGGCGGACGAGCCTTCGACCCGGCGCTCGACGACGCCGAACTCGTCGCCGTCCGTGCCCAGTTGGCGCAGGGCCGGTGGACCAGGGTCCGCTCGCTGCTGGTCGCGACCGGCGACGACTGGGACCGCCGCGGCCACCGCCTCACCGTCCTGGGCGAGCCCGCCACCTCCGGGGCCTGGGCCCGCGAGTGGCTGCTCGCCGAGCCGGACAGCCCCGACGCCGCCGCCCTCTACGCCTGTGCCCTCGTCTCCCGCTGCCTCGGCGAGAAGGACGGAAGGGACGGAAAGGATGGAAAGGGCGGAAGGGGTGGACAGGGCGGGAGTGGCGGCAACGGCCACACGGACCGCGCCCGCGACGCCTGCCTGGAGGCGGCCCGGCTCGCCCCCGCCGACCCCACCCCCTGGCTCGCCCTCCTCGCGCTCTCCCGCCGCCTCGGCTCGGACAACGAGACCGAGCAGATCTTCGCCGAGGTGTGCTCCCGCCACCCGGACCACCATCACGCCCACCACCTGATGGCCGCCCGGCTGGCCGAGCGCCGCCCGGGCGACGGCGCCGACCCGATGCACGAGGTGTACGCCTTCGCCGCCGCCTCCGTCTCCCGCGCCCCCGCCGACTCCCCGCTCGCCCTGCTCCCGCTGGTCGCCCACGCCGAGCGGTACCGGGTGCTCGCGGCCGGGGGCGCGGCGCCGGGCGACCCCGTCGACTCGGAGCACTGGACCGGCCGCCGCGCCCGCCAGGTGATCAAGTCCGCGTTCGACTGGTGGCTGGAGTGGGAGCGCGAGGACCACCCCCGGGCCGGCGTCGACCTCAACTTCCTCGCCCACGCCAAGCACTGCGAGGGCCGCCCCGCCGAGGCCGCGGCCCTCTTCCACCGCATCGGCCGGCACTTCACCCCCGCCCCCTGGTCGTACCCGGACCGGGACCCGTACCGCGCCTTCCAGGCCGCCCGCAGCGCCGCACTCGGCACCGCCTAGCCCCATCCCCGCCACCACGGCACCCGCCACCACGGCACCCGGCACCACGGCTCCACCCCCTCGGCACCACCCCCCGCGTCCCACCGAAAGGGCACCCCCGCCATGTCGAGCGACACCGATGAGATCCGTACGTACAAGGGGCAGGAGAGAGCCCTGCGCGCCGACCGGCTCGGCACTTCGGGCCTGCTGCTCTCGGTGCTCGCCGCGAGCGCCCCGCTGATGGTGGTCGCGGGTGTCATGCCCACCACGTACGGCGTGATGGGCATCGTCGGCCAGCCCCTGCTCTTCCTCATCCTCGGCGCCGTCCTGGTCCTGTTCAGCTTCGGGTACGCCGAGATGAGCCGCCACGTCCACAACGCGGGCGCGTTCTACGCGTACATAGCCAGGGGCCTCGGCCCCACCGCCGGTTCGGGCGCCGCCTTCGTGGCGCTCGTCGCGTACAGCACCCTCCAGGTCGGCATCTACGGCATGTTCGGCTTCGAGGTCTCCAGCCTCTTCGCCACCTACCTCGACACCGAACTCGCCTGGTGGATCCCGGCGCTGGCCGCCGTCGCGCTGGTCGGCGTGCTCGCCTGGCTGAAGATCGACCTCAACGCCAAGGTCCTCGGCGTGCTGCTGGTCATCGAGGTCGCCCTGGTCGTCGTCTTCGACTTCGCCGCCGTCGCCGACCCCGCCAAGGAGGGCCTGTCGCTGCACGCGTTCAACCCGTCCACGCTCTCCGGCGCGGGCATCGGCACCGCCCTGTGCTTCTGCATCGCCGCGTTCACCGGCTTCGAGCAGGCGCCGGTGTACGCGGAGGAGACCAGCCGCCCGCATCTGGTCGTCTCGCGCGTGATGTTCCTGGCCGTCGGCTTCACCGCCGTGTTCTTCGCGCTCAGCTCCTGGGCGCTCACCGTGGCCACCGGGCCCTCCGGCATCATCGACGCCTCCCGCAAGAACGGTCCCGGCCTGCTGTTCGGGCTCACCGAGGACCGGCTCGGCACCACCTTCACCGACGTCCTGCACGTCCTCTTCGTCACCGGGATGTTCGCCGCGCTGCTCAGCTTCCACAACGTCGTCTCCCGGTACGTCTTCGCCATGGGCCGCGAGGGGCTGCTGCCCGCCGCGTTCGGCCGTACCAACCAGACCAGCGGCGCCCCGGGCACCGGCTCGCTGCTCCAGACCGTGATCTCGCTCGTGGTCGTCGTCGCCTTCGCCGTCACTGACGACAAGCCCACCGGCGACCCGACCGCCGCCGTCCTGCACCTGTTCACCTGGATGGGCAACGTGGGCGCGCTCGGCGTGATCGTGCTGATGGCCGCCGCCTGCTTCGCGGTCATCGCCTTCTTCGTCCGCCGGGGCGCGGCCGCCGCCCAGCTGTGGCGGCTGCTCGCCTCCGGCATCGCCGGGGTCGCGCTCGTCGTCATCGCGGTCTACACGGTCAAGGACTTCGACGTCCTCGTCGGCGCGGGACCGGACTCCTCGCTCAGCTGGCTCCTGCCCTCGATCATCGCGCTCGCCCTGGCGGCGGGTGTGGCGTACGGCCTCTTCGTACGGGCGGTGCGGCCCGAGGCGCACGCCCGGATCGGCCAGGGCAACGAGGCCTTCCGGCTGGAGACGCTGGAGAGGGCGACGGGACGCGGCCAGGCGTAGGCCGCCCTCGGGCCCGAGCGAACTCTGACCAAACGATGACGGTGTGCCTCGGCCCCTGGTGTCCGGGGGCCGCCGGTGCTCGAATCGGGGGGTGAAACCCGAACCACCCGAACCGTCCGCCGCCGAGAGCGCCCCCGTCGGCCGCCGCATCGTGCTCGGCATGCTCGGCCTCGGCGTCGCCGGGGTCGCCGCCGCCCCGGTCCTCCAGCGCGGCCTGGAGTCGTTCCTCGGCGCCGCCGCCGGGAAGGACCCCACCGGTCTGACCGGCCTGCTGCCCAACGGCGGCGGCTTCCGCTACTACTCGGTCGCCGCCTCCGTACCGCACAAGGGCGCCGCCGACTACCGGCTCACCGTCGACGGCCTGGTCGACCGCCCGGCCACCTACACCCTTGACGCGCTGCGGGCGCTGCCGCAGACCCGGCTGGTGAGGGACGTGCAGTGCGTGACGGGCTGGCGGGTGCCCGGCACACCGTTCGCGGGGGTACGGCTGTCCCGGCTTCTCGACGCCGCAGGGGTGCGCCCAGGAGCCGGGGCGGTCCGCTTCACCTGCTTCGACGGCACGTACACCGAGAGCCTCACGCTCGAACAGGCCCGCCGCGACGACGTGCTGGTCGCCCTGAGCATGCGGGACAAGCCCGTGTCGCACGCCCACGGCGGCCCGGTCCGCCTCTATGTGGCGCCCATGTACTTCTACAAGTCGGCGAAATGGCTCTCCGGGATCACCGTGACGGGCAAGGTGCGGCGGGGATTCTGGGAGGAGCGGGGCTATGACACGGATGCCTGGGTCGGCAGGTCCAACGGGCGCGACGACCACCCCACGAGCTGAACCGGCCGCGCGCGTACGGCGGTTCACCCGGGCCGAGCGCTGGGTGCACCGGATCAACGCCCTGGTGTTCGGCGTGTGCGTGCTGTCGGCCGCCGTCCTCTATCTCCCGCAGTTCGCCGAGGCCGTGGGGCGCCGGGAGCTGGTGGTGCGAGTGCACGAGATCTCGGGCGTGCTGCTGCCCGTACCGGTCCTGGCGGGGCTCGTCTCCCGCGCCTTCCGCGCCGATCTGCGCCGCCTCAACCGGTTCGGGCCGCACGACCGGCGCTGGCTGCGGTCGGCGCTCACCCGGGACGAACACCCGCGTACGGCGGGCAAGTTCAACGCCGGGCAGAAGGTCTACGCGGGGTGGATCACCGGGGCCGCGCTCGTTCTGCTCGGCACCGGTCTGTTCATGTGGTTCACGCACCTGGCGCCGCTGGCGGTGCGGGTCGGCTCGACGTTCGTCCACGACTGGCTGGCGCTGGCCGTCGGGATCGTACTCACCGGCCATGTGACCATGGCGCTCCTCGACCCGGAGGCACGCCGTGGCATGCGCACCGGGTCGGTGGGGCGTTCTTGGGCCCGGCGGGAGCACGGGCTGTGGCTGGAGGAGCTGGAGGGCCGGGGGAGCGGTGGTCCGCTAGATCACCAGTGACAGCAGCAGCACGAACCCCAGCGCCACCACCGAGATGATCGTCTCCATCACCGACCAGGTCTTGACCGTCTGGCCGACGTCCATCCCGAAGTACTCCTTCACCAGCCAGAACCCCGCGTCGTTGACATGGCTGAAGAAGAGCGAGCCCGCGCCGACGGCGAGGACCAGCAGGGCCGTGTGCCCGGTGGACATGTCGGCGGCCAGCGGGGCCACCAGGCCGGCGGCGGAGATCGTCGCCACCGTGGCCGAGCCCGTCGCGAGCCGGATCGCGACCGCGATCAGCCAGGCGAGCAGCAGCGCGGGAATGGACCAGTCCTTGGAGATGTCCAGGATCATCTGCCCCACGCCCACGTCGATCAGCGTCTGCTTGAAGCCGCCGCCCGCGCCGACGATCATGAGGATGCCCGCGATCGGGGCGAGCGACTTCTCGACCGTCGTGGAGATCCGCTCCTTGCTGAACCCGGCGGCCCGGCCCAGCGTGAAGATGGCGACGAGTACGGCCGCGAGCAGCGCGATCAGCGGTGAGCCGATCACGTCGGTGACCCGCTGGAGGTGGTTCTTCGGATCGTCGACCACGATGTCGACCAGGGCCTTCACCAGCATCAGCACGACCGGCAGGAGCACGGTCGACACCGTCGCGACGAAGCTCGGCCGGGTCTCCAGGTCCTCGGAGGGGCGCGTGGGAATCATGCGGTCCGGCGCCGGGATGTCGACCCAGCGCGCCGCGTACCGGGAGAAGACCGGCCCGGCGATGATCACCGTGGGGATGGCCACCAGCACACCCAGGGCGAGCGTGACGCCCAGGTTGGCGCCGACCGCGTCGATGGCGACCAGTGGGCCCGGGTGCGGCGGGATCAGCCCGTGCATCACCGAGAGACCGGCGAGCGCCGGGATGCCGATCCGCATCAGCGAGTAGTTGCCGCGCTTGGCGACGAGCAGCACCACCGGGATCAGCAGCACGATCCCGACCTCGAAGAACAGCGGCAGGCCGATGATCGAGGCGATGACCACCATCGCCCACGGCATCGCGCGCCCGCCGGACTTCCCGGCCTTCGCCAGGATCGTGTCGACGATCTGATCCGCGCCGCCCGAGTCGGCGAGCAGTTTGCCGAGGATCGCGCCGAGGGCGATGAGCACCCCGACACCGGCGACGGTGTTGCCCAGGCCGGTGGTGAAGCTGGTGATCGCCTTGTCCAGTGGCGCTCCCGCGAAGGCGCCGAGCGCCAGCGAGCCGATGGTCAGGGCGAGGAACGCGTGCAGCTTGAACTTGGTGATGAGCAGGACGATGACGGCGATGCCGGCGAGTACGGCGATCCCCAGCCGGGCGTTGCCCGCCGAGGTGATCGGCTCGGCCGCGCCCGCTGCCAGGATCTCGACGCTGAGACTGGTCACGGTGTGGTCCTTGGTTGGTGAGTTGGCCGGTGGGTCAGTCGGCGAGCCGGCGCAGCGCGGCGACGGCCCGGTCGGTGATGTCCTCGGGGGTCCCGGCGACGTCGACGGCCACCCCGGCCTCGTCCGCCCCGAGCGGCTGGAGCGTGGCGAACTGCGAGTCGAGCAGCGCGGTGGGCATGAAGTGGCCCCTGCGCTCGCTCATCCGCCGCTCGATGAGCTCCCGGTCGCCGGTGAGGTGCAGGAAGACGAGGCCGGGGGCGGCCGCCCGCAGCCGGTCGCGGTAGGCCCGCTTCAGCGCGGAGCTGCTCACCACCCCGCCGAGGCCGGCCCGGCCGTGCGCCCACTGCCCGATCGCGTCGAGCCAGGGCCATCGGTCGCCGTCGTCCAGCGGGACGCCGGCCGACATCTTGGCGACGTTGGCCGCCGGGTGGAAGTCGTCGCCCTCGGCGTACGGAACGCCGAGCGCGACGGCGACCAGGGGGCCGATCGTGGTCTTGCCGGTGCCGGCCACGCCCATCACCACGACGACGTGGGGGGTGCTCATAGCGGTGCCTCGCTGTCTTCGTCGACATCGATGTGTTCCGGGCGGGGGTCGTTTCCGGCCATCTGCCCGTCGCGCTACTGAAACCCAAAGGTGCGACGTATTCAAGACCTCGTGATTAATAAGTAATACTTTTTCGCTCGCGGCCCCCGCGTGCCCGTCCTGCCCCGACCCCACCGCCCCGTACCCTTACGGCCATGACCACACAGGCCCAGGGACTGCACGCGCAGGTGCTCGACACCCTCGGCCGCGCGATCACCGCGGGCGAATACCCGCCCGGCAGCGTGCTGCGCGGCGACGAGCTCGCCCAGCGCTTCGACGTCTCGCGCACCGTGATCCGCGAGGCGATCCGGGTCCTGGAGTCCATGCAGCTGGTCGAGTCCCGGCGCCGGGTCGGGGTGACGGTCCGGGCCACCGAGCAGTGGAACGTGTACGACCCCCAGGTCATCCGCTGGCGCCTGGCCGGATCCGACCGGCCGCGCCAGCTGCGCTCACTGACCGTGCTGCGCTCGGCCGTGGAGCCGGTCGCCGCCGGGCTCGCCGCCGACCACGCCACCCCCGAGCAGTGCGCCGCCCTCACCGAGCAGGCGCTCGGCATGGTCGCCACCTCGCGCGGGCGCCGGCTGGAGGACTACCTCGTCCACGACGTCGCCTTCCACCGGATCGTCCTGAACGCCTCCGGCAACGAGATGTTCGCCCGGCTCGGCGACGTGGTCGCCGAGGTGCTGACCGGCAGAACCCACCACCAGGTGATGTTCGAGGATCCCGATCCGGCGGCCGTCACCCTGCACGTCCAGGTGGCCGAGGCGGTCCGGGAGCGGGACGCGGAACGGGCCGAGAGACTCACCCGCGAGATCGCCGTCGGGGCTCTCAAGGAATTGGACGTACTCGCCCCCTAAAGCTCAGATTTACCTCAGATTCATCACAGATCTGCCCGCACGTGACATTGGCCACTGCCAAATGCCCCGTCGAGCCGCGACCATGTCCCGAATCAGCCACGCCGCGGTGACCCCAGAGCTCACCCGCATCACCGGCCACAGCCGGGACGGCACCGGCACAGCCCGGTATCGCACGACCGCATGACCCCTCACGAAGGCGATACAGCTACATGAGTGACCGCACCATGCCTGCGGCCGAGACGTCGGCGTCCGCGCCGGCGCAGGGCACCCCCCACATCGATGCCGGTGACGCCGGTTACAGCAAGGACCTCAAGTCCCGCCACATCAACATGATCGCCATCGGCGGCGCGATAGGCACCGGCCTGTTCCTCGGCGCCGGCGGCCGGATGGCGGGCGCCGGCCCCTCGCTCGCGATCGCCTACGCGGTCTGCGGCGTCTTCGCGTTCTTCGTCGTCCGGGCGCTGGGCGAGCTCGTGCTCTACCGGCCCTCCTCCGGCGCCTTCGTCTCCTACGCCCGTGAGTTCATGGGCGAGAAGGGCGCCTACACGGCGGGCTGGCTGTACTTCCTGAACTGGTCGACCACCGCCGTGGCCGACATCACGGCCGCCGCGACCTACGCCCACTTCTGGGCCATGTTCAGCGACATCCCGCAGTGGGTCCTCGCCCTGATCGCCCTGGCAGTGGTCCTCACCGCCAACCTGATCTCGGTGAAGTACTTCGGCGAGATGGAGTTCTGGTTCGCGATCGTCAAGGTCGCCGCCCTGGTCGCCTTCATGGCGGTGGGCATCTACCTGGTCGCCACCCAGCACAGCGTCGACGGCAACACCCCGGGCCTGGCCAACATCACCGACCACGGCGGCATCTTCCCGATGGGCATGCTGCCGATGCTCCTGGTCGTCCAGGGCGTCGTCTTCGCGTACGCCTCGGTCGAGCTCTGCGGTGTCGCGGCGGGCGAGACCGAGAACCCGCAGAAGATCCTGCCCAAGGCGATCAACTCGATCATGTGGCGCGTCGGCATCTTCTACGTCGGCTCGGTCGTCCTGCTGGCGCTGCTCCTGCCGTACACCGAGTACTCCGGCGAGCAGAGCCCCTTCGTCACCGTCCTGGACAAGCTCGGCGTGCCGGGCGCGGCCGGTGTGATGAACCTGGTGGTCCTGACCGCCGCGCTCTCCAGCCTCAACTCGGGCCTGTACTCCACCGGCCGCATCCTGCGCTCGATGGCCGTGGCGGGCTCCGCGCCCAAGTTCACGGCCCGGATGAACAAGGGCCATGTGCCCTACGGCGGTGTCCTGCTGACCGCCGCGTTCGGCGCCGCCGGTGTCGCCCTGAACAAGCTGATGCCCGACGACGCCTTCGAGATCGTGCTGAACTTCGCCTCCATCGGCATCCTCGGCACCTGGGCGATGATCATGATCTGCTCGCTGCTGTTCTGGCGCCGCGCCCAGGAGGGCAAGCTCACCCGTCCCTCCTATCAGCTGCCCTGGGCCCCGTACACCCAGATCGTCACGCTGGTCTTCCTCGCCACCGTGCTGTACCTGATGTGGTACGGCGGCGGCGTGGGCCGCACCACCGTCTACTGCCTGCCCGTGATCCTGGGCATGCTGGTCGGCGGCTGGTTCCTGGTCCGCAAGCGGGTCGCGGAGCTCGCGGCCAAGTAGCACCGCGTACATACGAGAAGGGCGGCATCCCGGCGCGGGGTGCCGCCCTTCGGCATGCGCCAGGGCTGCATCTTCCCGGGGGATAACCCCCGGACCCCCAGCCGGACAAGCGGGCCCATCCGGAGCGCCCGGTAGACCTGCACCGGGCCGACCGGAGTAACGTGCGGAGGTCGGGCCCGTACACATTTCCGCCCGTACGCGTCCGCGCGTACCGGCGGTGCCAGGAAGGAAGTTCACGCATGCCGCAGCAGGTCCGAGGGGTCATCGCGCCGGGGAAGGACGAGCCCGTGCGGGTGGAGACGATCGTGGTGCCGGATCCGGGGCCCGGCGAGGCCGTGGTGAAGGTCCAGGCGTGCGGGGTCTGCCACACCGATCTGCACTACAAGCAGGGCGGGATCAACGACGACTTCCCCTTCCTGCTCGGCCACGAGGCCGCCGGTGTGGTCGAGTCGGTCGGCGCCGGGGTGAGTGACGTGGCGCCCGGCGACTTCGTGATCCTCAACTGGCGTGCGGTGTGCGGCCAGTGCCGCTCCTGTCTGCGCGGCCGCCCCCAGTACTGCTTCAACACCCACAACGCCAAGCAGAAGATGACCCTGCTGGACGGCACCGAGCTGTCGCCCGCGCTCGGCATCGGCGCCTTCGCCGAGAAGACGCTGGTCGCGGCCGGGCAGTGCACCAAGGTCGACCCTTCGGTCTCCCCGGCCGTCGCCGGGCTGCTCGGCTGCGGTGTCATGGCGGGCATCGGCGCCGCCCTCAACACCGGCAACGTCGGCCGCGGCGACACGGTCGCCGTCATCGGCTGCGGCGGGGTCGGGGACGCGGCCGTCGTGGGCGCCCGGCTCGCGGGCGCGGCGAAGATCGTCGCCGTGGACATCGACGACCGCAAGCTCGCCACCGCGAAGATCATGGGCGCCACCCACACCGTCAACTCGCGCACCGAGGACGCCATCGAGGCCGTCCGCGCCCTGACCGGAGGCTTCGGCGCCGACGTGGTCATCGAGGCGGTCGGCCGCCCCGAGACCTACAAGCAGGCGTTCTACGCCCGCGACCTGGCCGGAACCGTGGTCCTGGTCGGCGTGCCCACCCCGGACATGAAGCTGGAACTGCCGCTGATCGACGTCTTCGGACGCGGCGGCGCGCTCAAGTCGTCCTGGTACGGCGACTGCCTGCCCTCGCGGGACTTCCCGATGCTGATCGACCTGCACCAGCAGGGCCGGATCGACCTCGCCGCCTTCGTCACCGAGACCATCGCGCTCGACGAGGTCGAGAAGGCCTTCGAGCGCATGCACGAGGGCGACGTGCTGCGCTCGGTGGTGGCGTTCTGATGGCCGCCCGCATCGAACACCTGGTCACCTCGGGCACGTTCGCGCTGGACGGCGGCGTGTGGGACGTCGACAACAACGTCTGGATCGTCGGCGACGACGAGGAGGCGGTGGTCATCGACGCCGCCCACGACGCATCGGCGATCCTGGCCGCGCTGGGCGGCCGCACCCTGCGCGCGATCGTCTGCACCCACGCCCACAACGACCACATCGACGCCGCCCCGGAGCTCGCCGAGGCCACCGGGGCGCCGGTGCTGCTCCACCCCGACGACCTGCCGCTGTGGAAGCTCACCCACCCGGACCGCGCCCCCGACGGCGAGCTGGCCGACGGGGAGGCCGTCACGGTCGCGGGCACCACGCTGACCGTGCTGCACACCCCGGGCCACGCCCCGGGCGCGGTGTGCCTGTACGCCCCCGAGCTGGGCACGGTGTTCACCGGTGACACCCTGTTCGCCGGTGGCCCCGGCGCGACCGGCCGGTCGTTCTCGCACTTCCCGACGATTGTCGACTCGATCCGCGAGCGGCTGCTCACCCTGCCGCCCGGGACGGTGGTACGGACGGGCCACGGCGACTCCACCACCATCGGCGCCGAGGCACCCCACCTGGACGAGTGGGTCAAGCGCGGCCACTGAGCCCGTAGACGCGGTCCGCCGTGCCGCCGAGGACCTGAGCCCGTTCATCCGGGCCCAGGTCCTCGGCCAGCGCCCGCGCCGCGTCCAGGACTTCGCCGTACGAGGCGGCGAGCAGGCACACCGGCCAGTCCGAGCCGTACATCAGCCGCCCGGGTCCGAACGCCTCCAGGACCGTGTCCGCGTACGGCCGCAGACCGGCCACCTTCCAGTCCGGGCCCGCCTCGGTGACCAGGCCCGACAGCTTGCAGACGGTGTTCGGGAGCGTGGCGAGCGCGCGGACCGCCGATCCCCAGGGCCCGGTGGCGCCCGAGGCGATCGGCGGCTTGCCCAGGTGGTCGAGGACGAAGGCGAGGCCGGGGTGGAGCCCGGCAGCCCGTACGCAGGCGGGCAGCTGGTGGGGGAGGACCACCAAGTCGTACGCCAGCCTCGCGGCCGCGACGGCGGCCAGCCCCCGGCTCACGTCCGGCCGCAGCAGCCACTCGGGGTCGCGCTCGCCCTGCACCTGATGGCGGATCCCCACCAGCCGCTCCCCGCCCGGCAGTTCCCGCAGCCGGGCCAGCTCGTCGGCGACCCCGGGCGCGGTGAGATCGGTCCAGCCGACGACGCCGCGTACAAGAGGGTCGTCCCCGGCGAGCGCCAGGAACTCCGGGGTCTCCTCGGCCACCGTCACGGTCTGCACGAGCACGGTGGCCGCCACCCCGGCGGCGTCGGCCTCCCCCCGCAACTGGTCGAGGGTGAAGGTGCGTCGCAGCGGGGCGAGTTCGGGCCCGGCGATCCACTCCTGGTCGCGGACGGAGAGGTCCCACACATGGTGGTGCGCGTCGACGACCCGCACGCCCGTCCCAGGCGTCACAGCTCCCACACCACCGGCAGCCCGGCGTCCGCACCCGCGCCGGAGTAGTCGTGGACGACGTCGAGCAGCTCGGCCATCCTCGCCTGCCAGGCGATATTGACCGGCAGCCGCTCCAACTCGGCGAGCAGCCGCCCGTAGTCGGCGCACTCGATCACATGGAACAGCTCGGTGCCGCTGCGCCAGATCGTCCACCCGGTGACCCCGGCGGCCCGGATCGCCGCCGTCAGCTCCGCCGGGACCTCCCGGTGCGCGGCCTCGTACGCCCCGATCCGGTCGCCCCGGACCCTGGTGTGCAGTGCGACCCTCATACGCCCAGCTCCTCCCACAGCGCCTGCGGCACCGGCCGCCCGAACTGTTCGGCCGCGTCCCGCACCTCGGCCGCCGAGCGTGCGCCCACCAGCACGCTCGCCACCGCCGGGTGCCGCAGCGGGAAGGCGAGGGCCGCGGCCCGCAGCGGGACGCCGTGCGACTCACAGACCGCCTTGATCCGCAGCGCCCGCTCCAGGAGGGCCGGGGGCGCGGCCGCGTAGTCGTAGGGGGCGCCCGGCCGGGGATCGGCGAGCAGCCCCGAGTTGAAGACCCCGCCGACGACCACGCTCTTGCCGCGCGCGGCCGCCTCGGGCAACAACTCGTCGCCCGCCCGCTGGTCGAGCAGTGAGTACCGCCCGGCGCACAGCACCGCGTCCACGTCCGTCTCCCGTACGAACCGGGCCAGCAGCCGGGCCTGGTTCATCCCGGCCCCTATGGCCCGTACGACGCCTTCCGCACGCAGCCGCTCAAGGGCCGGATAGGCCTTGTCCAGGGCCTGTTCGGCGTGGTCGTCGGGGTCGTGCAGGAAGACGACGTCGATCCGGTCCAGGCCCAGGCGCCCGAGGCTGTCCTCGATGCTCCGCCGCACCCCGTCCGCGCTGAAGTCCCAGCGGCGGCGGTGGGTGGCGGGCACGGCGAACCCCTCGGCGGAATCGTCACCGGCCGGCTCCGCCAGCGGCTCCAGGACGCGGCCGACCTTGGTGGACACGGTGTACGCGTCCCGGGGGCGGTCCCGCAGCGCCGCGCCGATGCGGCGCTCGGAGAGCCCCAGGCCGTAGTGCGGGGCGGTGTCGAAGTAGCGGACACCGGCGTCCCAGGCGGCGTCGACCGCGTCCCGTGCGTCGGCGTCGGACACCTCGCCGAGGAGGTTGCCGAGCCCGGCCGCGCCGAGGGAGAGCGCACTGACGGCACAGCCGCTGGCACCGAGCTTAGTGACGCGCATGCGAGCACATTTATCAGATGTCTCAGGGGTTGAGGTACCCCTGAACCCCCAATTTCGCTCCGCCCGGGGCCTATTGGTCCGATGTATCGCGATCGCCATCGTCCGGATACCACGCGGCGAGCCGCAGCCCGCTCTCGAACCTCCGCTCCCGCCCGTCCACCGGATCCGTGAACTCCAGTACCTTCGCCAGCAGTTGCAGAGGACGGGTGAAGTCGTCCGGGTCGGGCTCCTCGGCCACCACCGGATAGACCGGGTCGTTGAGGATCGGCAGCCCCAGGCCGTTCATATGGACCCGCAGCTGATGGGTGCGCCCGGTCGCCGGAAGCAGCCGGTAGCGGCCGAGCCCGCCCCGGTGCCCGATCAGCTCGATCCGGCTCTCGGCGTTCGGCTCGCCCGCCTCCTCACGCGCGGCGATCACCCCGCGCTCCTTGACGATCCGGCTGCGCACGGTCACCGGCAGCGCCACGCCCGCGTCGTACGGGGCGACCGCCTCGTACTCCTTGCGCACCCGCCGCTCGGCGAACAGGCTCTGGTACGCGCCCCGGTCCTCGGGGCGCACGACGAACAGGGCGAGACCGGCGGTCAGCCGGTCGAGGCGGTGCGCGGGCTGGAGCGCGGGCAGGCCGAGCTCGCGCCGCAGCCGGGCGACGGCGGTCTCGGTGATGTGCCGGCCCCGGGGCGTGGTGGCCAGGAAGTGCGGCTTGTCCGCGATCACGATCCGCTCGTCGCGGTGGACGATCCCGATCCCGAACGGCACGGGTACCTCGGGGGCGAAGTCCCGGTGGAACCAGACGTACATCCCCGGCCGGTACGCCAGCTCGTCGTCCACGGGCCCGTCGGCGGTCAGGAACCGCCCGCCGCGCACCATCTCCTCCACCCGCGCGGCCCCGATGGCGCCCCGGAACCGCTCGACCAGATACTCCCGGACCGTCCCCCAGACCCCGTCCGGGTCCACGGGCAGCCGCACCCGCACCGGGTCGATGCCGTCGCGCTGGGGGAGCGGGGCGGCCGGGATCCTGGCTCTATGTCTCACAAAACAAGAAAACCCCAGCTCAGCTGGGGTTTTCAAGTGGTGGGTCGTTCACGAGATCCCTTGACCAGGCGTATCAGGGCTAATCGATGTTGAGGTTCCCGCAAGCCGCATGATCACTCCCCGAGAGTATGCGCATGCAATTATTGCTGGGATGTACTTGCGCCCCGTGCCGGCGACGGGGTCGTACCAGGCAGGGCCCATGCGCATCGTGGATAATCTGGAGCGCAAGGGTCTTGCCGTACGCAAGGCTGCTGCGGGTCTGACCGACGAGTGCGGGCAGTGGAGATCACACCTCACGGGCTGGACACGCGGATCGCCCGGTGGAGAGAGATCTTCGAAGCCTTCTCCAACCAGGTTCTGGACTCCCGACGGGCTGGCAGCTCCCGAGGGCTCGCGCTCCCTACCCGTTGTCGACAGGCATGTGCTGGCATGGGGGCAGTTCGACCTCGATTGCCTACGGGGAAGGTTCCGGTCACCCCGGCGGTAGTTCGAACCGCAGGCGCATAGCCGTGCCGACGAGGCGGTAACCGGCGAGGCCGGGAGCGCTGAACGGGTTGGGGAGGGGCGTTATACGTCGGTGGGTGCGGTCGAGGACGTGGGTGACGTAGACGATGGTGTAGGTCTCGTCCGGGCGGAGGTGACTGGCTCGTTCGACTTCGGACTCGCCGAGTTCGAACTCGCCCCGGTCCCCGGTCGAGGCCTTCACCTCGTACAGGAGGGTGCGATCGCCATCGTGGATCAGGAAGTCGTAGCCGAGGCTGTCGTCGCCCGAGCCGTCGGCGAGGACGTGCTGGCGTAGCCCGGACTTCCAGGATTCTTCGCGGGGGACACCGTAGTGCTGCTCCAGCCAGGTGGCTACGGCCACCTCCCCGGCGAGTCCGACGGCTCTGTCCCTCTGAGGGTCCCGGGGGACGGCCCGGTATCCCCCGCCGCGGCCGGCGACCGCAGAGGTGGTTCGTTGCCTCGGGAGGGCGGGTGCCGACGGTGTCCCGGGCTGTGGGACAGCGGCGAGTTGGCCGGGGGTGAGGTCGGCGGCGACCTGTCGGGCGAGGTCGCGCAGATGGTCGGGGCCGATCGGTAGGGCACGGCCGTTCAAGAGAAGTGACGGGCCCAACGGCGGGGCGGGGAGCGGGATGCTACCAGCGGGAGGGCTCGGTGGAAGGGGCGGGGGTTCGTGAAGGCCGAGGTCGGCCGCCCGGTCCGTGGCGGGCATGCCGGCGGGCCAGTGACCGTGGGTCTGGAGCCAGGCGATGAGCGTACGGGTGCCGATCGGCTCGAAGTCGAGCAGGCCCTCAGCGTCCATCGCCGACGCGACCTCGGTGGCCGACGGCAGAGAAGGGGCCTCGCGGCCCTGGCGGTTCAGCCAGGCTTCCATCCGGACACGCAGGCGGGGGAAGCGCGCGTGGATGGTGTCGACGCAGTCCTCGTGGATCTCAGCCACCGGGCGCGGGTGGTGCTGCCGTGCCAGCGGCGGGGGCAGGTGCATGACCGTCCATTCCTCGGCATGGGCGTCGAGGAGGTAAACAGGAAGGTCCCAATGTTCGAGTCCCCACCGGGGGTCCGGCTCCAGTCCGGGCAGCGAGCGGAGCCGGATGTACTCCGTGAGGGGAGCGCCCGCCTTGTGCGTGGTCACGTAGGCGTCTCGGACACGGTCGGCCGCGCGGGCCCGGTTCTGCTGCAGCCATGCCTGGAACTGGCGTCGGTGGGTCTCCGCGTTGTCGACGGTCGGCAGACCCAGTGTCTGCCAAGCGCGATTGGCCTCGGCCAGAGGCACCCCGAGCGCGGACAGCATCCGCCGCCAGTCGTTCTCCTCCACGAGCCCCAGCAAGTGGTCGGCGCGCTCAACATCGAGCCGGGCGACCAGCCAGTCGTGGAGCTCGCCGCGATCGTGCAAGGTCTCCTGTCCGCGTTGCAGTTCCTCGGCGAGGGCGAGGTCGACGCAGGCAAGCAGGGGGACTAGTCGGGCGCTGCCGGAGCGGATCGAGGCACGGTCGGCGAGCACCGCCTCCAGGCGCTGGCGCGGGATGGCCAGCACGGAGGCGATGTCCCCCTCTGTGACGTCTGCGACGGCCCGGCCCAGCCGGTTCAGTGCGATGAACGCCAGCTGCACCGCCGTGCTCAAGTACGGGGCGCCGATCAGAGTACTCAGGGCCGTCGCGGCGACCTCCAGCGCATGCCAGTCGGAGCGCTGCCGCGCGCACACCACGACGAGGAGAGGTTCCCCCGGATCGTCGTGCAGGAGGGAGCGGTCATCGCCGGAGGCGTCGAGGGCATGCCCGGCGATACGAGTGACCGCGGTCCGCGCCACGACGACGCCACAGGATCGAAGCCGTTGCCTTATTCGGCGCGCGGCGGGGACCGTGGCTCGGGAGGACCGCTCCTCGTCGAACTCGACCAGCGCGACCATGAGGGTCTCCAGCCAGGGCCCGGCCAGGGTGAACAGCGGTACTCGGGGTGCGTTGGCGATCGGCAGCTGGTCGACCCGGACGTCGAGGTCCGCCTCGCTCGTCGTCCGGATCACGAAACGGCCCTGCGCCTCCAGGTGCTCGTGGACGCGCTGGCCCAGAGCCCGGTCGTCGACCGGTAGGACGGGGAGGGGTGCCTGGTCGAGCAGCCTCCGCTGCTGGGTGCCGCGGATGTCAGCCACGTAGACCGGCTCTGGCTCGGACTCGGCTGCCAGGACATCCAGCGTCCCGGCCCGGCTCACAAGGAGTTCGGGGAGGATCCCGGACCGCCACCCGCTGCCGAACCCGTCCGGAGGAAGGAGGTCCGCCCAGGCCTGTTCGTACGCCCGCTGCAGCAGATGCCCGAGGCGCCCTTGCCGTAGCCGGGGCATACGGCGGAGGAGGGCGGGCAGGTGGCGGAGCCGGTCCGCGGCGGTCCCGGCATCGTCCCATCGGCGTACGCCGAGCAGTTCCAGGCGTTTGAGCACGCGGTCTGACTGCCGTCTGCGTAGCGCGGCAGAGGCAACGGTCCGGTAGGCGGGCGGCGCCTCCGCCGAAGCCCACCACCACGCCTGGCCGGCCGTGGTGAAAGCGGGGGTATCTTCGTCGTCGCCCGTCTGGGGAATCCACGGCGCTCGGCTCAGGAAGGCGGCCAGCGGGGTGGGCCATGGTGTGCCCTTCTGATCCGAGCCGCCCGCGAAGCGGAACTCGAGTACCTCGGGAGCCCAGTTGTCTAAACCGTCAACGATCAGTTCGGCGTAGAGTCGGCGACTCTCCTCGTCGAACGCGGCGTACTCCCGCTGGCCGGGGAGCATTGCCACCCTCCTGCGGGTCGGGCGGTACTCGACAGTCTGGAAGAGATCGTCGCGGCGCTTGGGCCAGCTCTGGGCCGTCGCTTGCCATTGGACCCGCTCGTCCGGGGCCAGGTTCAGGGCCCACAGGCCGGGAAAGACGGATGGATGGTTGAGATGCTGCCCCTTCACCGCCTGAAGCGTGGGCACGTAGGTCGGTAGCAGGCCGTGGCGAACCCCCTGCTGTTCGAGGAAGCGTCGCAGGATCTGTGTGTCGGTGCGGGTACCGGCACAGATGTCCTGGGCGGGGCGGACGACCCGGTCGGCGGCGGCGACCAGGGTACGAGAGGCAGCCTCGGTGCAGTCGAGGAAGCGGGCCAGTGTCCGGTCGATTCCACCGTGCCCGCCCGACCAGCCTTCTCCGAACATGGCCTCCGTCGCGAGCACCCAACCCTTGCGCCCCGGCACCAACAGCCCCTTAATCACAGGCCGCTTGTTGTGCCGGTCCAGGGACGACGCCCACAGGTCACAGGCAAACAGGAGGTGTTCGCGCAGGGCCTCGTCGTCCTCACGGACCTTACGCATGGCGTCACCCAGCACCTCCAGGAGGGCTTGCGAACTGTAGTCGCGCACCAGCCCCTGTTCCTCCAGCCAGGTACGACCTCGGGAGCGCCGACTGGTTCGCCTTCCCGTCCAGGCGATCTCCGTATGGACGAAGGAGATGCTCTTCGCGAGTCCGCGTGGCAGGGCAGGCAGTGCAGCCGACGGCCCATCCGAACGGCGGAAGAACAACCCGGGATCGCCGGCCGGAGCCCGCTTCCCGTCAACCGTGAGGACGATTTCCCTCCCCTTCAGTTCCTCGCCGTTGCGGGCGAAGCAGACCGAAAGGTCGTGGTAATAGTCCGCCCACGTGCCTGCGTCGAACTCCCCCTCGGAGAGGTACGAGGCGACGCTCTCCGCCCAGCCGGCGAGCACGGAGGTGGGCGGGAGGAGCCCCAGCGCACGAACCGCACCCAGCGCAACCAGTCGCTCGGCGCGCAGAGAATGGAGCCGCGGGTCGATCATCTGCTGAGCCCCGGCAGCGGCAACGGCCTGCGGTGTGAACACGCGGGCCCGATCGGGTCCGCGCCACAAATAACCGTGCCGGTACGAGATACGTGTGCCCGCAGGGTGCAGTACCGGCATGAACGGCACGTCATCGAACTCACGGCCCTGTGCCTTGAAGGCCAGCTCCAGGCGCCGCATCTGATCGTGCTCCCAGCACATCAGGTCGACCAGAGCACCCGCGGGCATCGTGACGCGTCCCTCGTCGACCAGCACGGCCGTCTGAGCGCAGGCCTCGGCCGCGGTGTCGAGCAGCAGGTCGTTCCACTGCGTGGCCTCCGCCATGATGCGTCGGCTCACGTCTGTGTGGAACGGCGCGTTGAGGAATCCGCGGACCGGGCACGCCGGCTGTGCGCCCATGGGCAGGAAGGTGTACAGCCTCCCGCGCTCCAGTGGCTCGCCCGCGGGCACCGCCACGCTGACCACTGCCGAGTGTCCTAGAGCCTGCCAGCCATCCGTCAGCGGTCCGGATTCGACGCCAGCGGCGATGGCCTCGTGCGCGCGCTCACGGTCCACTGCGGCCGTCACCATGATCAGGCGTGTGTGACGGCGCAGTGTGATCTGCTGGACCTTCAGGCCGCGCGAGGTGAAGAGCAAATCCACCTTGCGTGTGTAGACGCTCGGGCGCCCCCGGCCGCCCACGCGATGCGTCACTGAAACCTTGCCGAGACGGTCCAGGAAGAGCTCGAACGGAACCCCGTCGTCGGTCAGTTCGCGCAGCTGGCGTACTGCTTCCTGCTTCGCGTCGGCGTTCCGCAGCGGGAGCCGGACCACGGTCACCAGTCCACGGCGGCGGAAGGGCAGCACTGCGGCCGGGACGTCGTCCACCGGCACCGGGACCTTCAACGACGACAGGTTCGCGCGCAGTTGACCGGCTGGCTCCGGGCGGCCGGGCGCGACCTGGTCCGTCAGCCAGTCGAAGTCCTCGTCCCGGGCGAAACGGAAACAGAACCCGTCGAAGGTCTTGGACGTGGCTCGCACGACGCTGTACAGCTCCGGGGCGGCGGTGAGTTGCAGAACGCTCTTGAAGCCGACGCCCTTGTGGCCAATGCCCTCTTCGGGGCGCTTGCTCGACAGGCCGATGCTGCACAGCGCCTCGAAGTTCTTGTATGCGAGGGGCCTGCCACCGTTCGCCACGTACAGGACGCCGTGTTCGCCCTCGTCCTCGTCAAGCATGATCTCGACGCGGCCGACGCCGTCCCGCGCGGGGTGCGCGTCATGGGCGTTCTGGAGCAGTTCCACGAGCACGCGCCCCTTGTACTCGGGCGACAGCATCCGCTCGGTGACCTCTTTGATCTCGAGGGCAGCACGTCGTCCGCGCTTGAGGTCGGCGAGGCATCCCTCGGCCTCCATGACCGCCATCGCCACGACCTGCTTCCGCCTGGCCGAGCCGCCAGCGCCCATGGACCGCCTCGCCCGCCCCTGCCCGTCGGTCACTGTTCCCCCCGAAGCCCCCTGAACGTACTGATGACGACGATAGAGGTGACCACTGACATTCAGACGCACAACCCGGAACATGCCGGTCTGCGGGGGCTCCCCTCCCCTACAGGCCGACACGAACGCCCTCGAAGCCCCCGCTCTCTGCCCGATCAGCGAAGGCACCGGAGGGGACGATTGGTGCCAGATCATTCAATCCGGGGCGTTGGACAGAACAACCAGAAGTCAGCCCAACAGCTGGTATCAACTACCGCCGGACGACGCTGGCCGCGGTAGCGACCTTCCTGGGCTGGCGGTAGCAGTTGCGCACCACGATCTGACGCCAGCGCTCGTCGCACTGATCGACAAGCTCGGTTACGTCGGCCCGAGCACCGAAACGGGTCCGCGCCCGAGCCGACAGACTCCGCCGCGCCTATTGTCAGACGTGCTGGCTACGCTCAGAGAGTGTTCACCGCACTGAAGGGGGCATGGTTGGTGAGCAACTTGGATGGTGGCCGAGTGGCCGCGCGCGGCTTTCAGTATCAATACCTGCGTACATTGGAAGCTCTCTTGGCGGGCTGGGACCGTCCCGATGTCGATGGATGCAGAATCGAGGGCCCGGCCCCCGACAGCACGGCGTCTGCTGTTGACGTCGTCGACTTTGACTTGGTCGACCGACAGGGCGAATGCCTGGTCGCCGCGCAAGTGAAGAGCGCAGCTCCTGGCCGACGGAGCAGTGCGCCCGAAGCCTTCGCAGTACTGGCCGAGATGGTCACCAAGTCAGACTCTAAGGCTTACGAGCTGATCACGACCGCGATGCCGGACACCAAATGCCGTGCACTCGCCGCAGCCCTTGCCGTCCAGAGTCAGGATCCGGAAGAACTCCGTTTCTCCGTGGCTCAGTTACTCGGCCAGGCTCCCCGAGCTAGTGCTCGCTTACAGGCACTGTCTGCCGAAGAGGTCGAGCGCCTAGGAAGGTGCCGAATCGTCTTCGACAACCGGGACGAGGCCGTCCTGCGCCGCGATCTCCACGATCAGCTGCGGCAGCGGCGTAGGCAGCGTCGAGCCGGCCTGGGCGAGAGGTCGGCCGGGTTGATTCTGGGATATCTCACGGCCGAGGTCCTGCGCCGTGCTGCCACTCCGCAGGAGGCATTCTGGAGCATCTCAGACTTCACAAATGCGGTCCTGGTGGAAGACGACGTCTTGATCCGCGCGCTGGGCCGTAAGGACTGGGCCGCGGTCTATGGACCTGTCACTCCCGTACCTGACATCGTCCGTCCAGCGCTCCTCGCAAAAGTCGCAGACGCACTGACTCCGGCAGACAGTGCTCCGGGCGGTGTTCAGAGCTGCGTGGTCACCGGCTTGTCGGGCATCGGCAAGTCCAGCACAGCGGCGGCGTACGTCGCTGAGCACGCGGACAGGTACGACCTCATCTTCTGGGCTGACGCCTCCACGACCGAATCCCTGACGGCATCGTTCCGACGCCTGTGCGGGCACCTGCACGGACAGTTCGACGATCAGTCTGCACGCAGCGCGGACCACCTCCGGGAGCAGGCGCACGAGTTACTCAGCGCCTTACCCGGGCGTTGGCTGATCGTTTTCGACGATGCCTTCGCCGACATCGTGTCCCCCTGGATCCCCCGACTCGGCCGCGGGGACGTACTGATCACGTCCATCGACAATGCCGGATGGACGTGGGCAAGGCACCGAGTATCGGTAGACAGGATGAGCACCGACCATGCCTGTGAACTGATGACACGTCGACTTGCCTTGACAGACAGTGACGCGGAACGCCACCGGCAAGATCTGGCCACGCTGGCAGACGCCCTCGATGGGTGGCCACTTGCGATCGAACTGGCCTGCGGCTACCTCCGGAGCTGCGCCATCCCCGTCGACAGGATCGACCAGTACCGCCATGCACTGCTGTCACGGGCACTAGACGACCGCTTCTCCATACCGCACGGCTACCCGCGCACCCTGGTCGCCGCGGTGGACTTGAGCCTGGCCCGACTGGTCCATGTTCTGGCGGGCGACCAACAGCTGTCCCGGCAAGTGCGAGAAGTCCTCGGCTACCTGACGAACTTCGCCCCGCAGCGCATCCCCATCCATCTGGCCGCCGTCAGCGCCTTCTTCTCCCCGGAGGACGTCCCGACGACTCCATTGCCTACGGCCGTCGACGAAAGCGACGTGCCACTCCGAGAGATCTTCCGCGCCCTGGTAAAGGTCTCGTTCGTCCGATACACAGAGCCTCTGGCGCCGCTGTCCAGCAAGTCCCCTGTCGGCATCGACGACACGGTCTCGATGAATGCCGTTCTCCAAGAGATTCTCCGCCAGTACTACGAACAGACGCCTGGCAGCAAAGAAGCACTCTCCCAATGCGCCTTCCACACCGACCGCTGGCTGTACGTCTCCATGGAGGTTTCACATGCCGACCGAAGCTGGGAATTGGCTCAGCACGCGGCTGCCCTCGCGGCGCACGCCCGCCGCAGGGATGTGAAGGACAACCACACGGCCGTTCTGCTCGGGAACCTTGCAGGATTCAAGAAACTCCAGGGAGAGGTCCGCGAAGCCATAGAGCTGCTGACGCTTGAGCTGGCCTGGCTCGATGAGATCGAAGAGCCGAATGAGGTCCTTCAGGCACAGACACGGATTCAGTTGGCCCACGCTCACCAGATCGCGGAGCTGCCCGGAGAAGCCGACCAGGCTCTTCGGCTGCTCACCCCCGTGCTCGCTTACATCGAACACATCCGACAGGAAGAACCTGCACGGAACGCCGCTGCCGTGCTCACAGCCGAAGCTGCAGCGATCCTGGAAGAGCTACTTCGGCGGCATGCGCGCAACGAGCGTCTCGTACACCTGCACCGCTCCTTCACCACTCTGAGCGGCCTGCTCCCCACGCCTTCCACCGTCGCGGAGATGGCACAGGCACGGGCTGTCGGGCGCCTCTTCGAAGCAGGGCAAACCGAGGCAGCAGAACGCGCCGCGCGGGAGGCGCTGGCATCTTACGGGGAAGACTGGACCGGCAATTCCGCGGAAGTGCAGCGGATCCTGATCGAAGCCCTGACTGTTCAGAGGCGCTGGCAAGAGGCCGAGGCGGAGTTCGAAAGCTTCCTTGCCCGCACCCGACCTCGCTCCTTGCATCGCTTTGCGGAACAGATGCTCGTGCACAACGTGGGTCTGACCTGCGCGCTCGCCTGGGTTGTGGCGGGAGACGAAGCCGCGGCTGCCCTGCTGAACCGCATTGTCAGCGAGATGGACGTGGATACCCTTAGCAGGCAAGTGCCGCTCGTCGAACGCACTCGGTACACATTGCTCAAGGCCGTGGCGGCAGCCAGCCGCAATGACACTTCAGCCTTCGAGACGCTGATGCACGACCTCGGGACCCACCCACTCGACAAGGAGACGAACGAGGAAACCCCCTGGGAGGATCTTCTCCACCATCTCATTGGCCGACTGCGTGACATCGCCGCCAGGACTGTGCACGAGAATTTCCAAGTGCACGGCGAGAAACTGCTGCAGACGCTGGCGCCAGGATGGCAAGGGGATCCCAATTTGGCCCGCGTCCTGGAACGAGCCGATGTTGGCATCCGCTTGGCTCTGAGCTCCGAGGCGCCCTTTGACATCCTCGGCTTCGCTGCTCTTCCAACCGCTGGCACAGTCGGCAGGGACAGGACCATTGCTGTGGCCGTCATAGAGCCCACACACATGCTGGCCATCGGCACGGCCGACGGCCTCAGCATGGAGTTGCAGGTCCATCGAATCTGCAGCTCAGGCTTCCGGCTGGTGGTCCCCGAAGCCTTCACCGTTCCCACGCCGGCCGGCTGGCAACTGCGCCGCCACCGAGGCCAACTCACTCTCAAAGACTCGGCCGGAGTCCTACGTGCCCGCGCCCGCATCCGGCCACAACAGCAGTGGCTCGCCGCCGCAGACAGACATCGGCGAGTCCTGGTGCTGTACGGTTTCGGCTTCGACCTCGGCAGTCCGGCCCGGCGGAACGAAGCGTTCACCAGCCACCAGGCGTTCTATAGCCGTCTCAAATTCACGGCAGCCCGCCGTCTCCTCGCCGCTGGCCTGGTGCCATGGAAGTCTTGACAGGCTCGACCAGTAGTGTCTTCCCGGGACCCACGGCGTCCTACCCTGATACCCCATGGACCAGATCAGCACCTACCGCGCACTCCACCACGCGGCCCCGGGGCAGGAACAGGCCCGTGGTAGGCAGTTCAACGCCTTCCTTGCCGACTTGCTGCGCCGCGGCAACCTGCATGACGCGCGCAGTGATCTGCGCGGTCTTCACGGGCGGGACGAAATCGATGTCCATTTCACCCTCGGCTACACCAGCTGCATCCTGGAGGCCAAGTGGGAACGCGAGAGGGTCGATGAGACGGCGATCGCCAAGCTCAAGGGCCGGCTGGAAACCCGACGTCCCGGTGTTCAAGGCTTCTTCGTGTCCATGTCGGGATACACCAAGGCCGTCTATGACAAGGCCGAGTACCACGCGCAGATCCTCCTGATGGACCGGCAGCACGTGGAGGCGATGGTCGCCGGCCTGTTCAGCGCGGACCGTCTCTTCCACGAGCTGCTGTCGGTGACCGGCCGCCAGGGCGGTGCCTACGTGCTTCTGGCCGGCCTCCTCGACACCCCGGCCGCAGCAGGCGAGCCGCTGCCCGCTCTGCGTCCGGTCGACCAGCCGATCGAAGGCTTTCCCGCCTGGCCCGAGGCCGGGCTGACCGTCTCCAGCGTGCTAACTTCCGGCGGGCCGTGGGCGGCTGGAAAAGTGGACGGCATGGCGTCCACAGCGGACGGGCGTCTGCTGTGGACGACTCGTGAAGGCGTGCTGCAGGTCGCTCCTGACAGTGGCGCCAGCATGTGGACGACCGCCCCGTCCTTCTGCCACGGACCGGCCCTCTCCGAGGCCGACGGCAGCATGGTCGTGCTGGTCGAGGAGGCGGCGTTGCGCTTCTGCAAGGACAGCAGCGTCGATGTCGCCAGCGGCGGGTTCGTGGGCAGCCGACAGCTCCTACCCGGGCCCGACAACACTGCGTGGGTGTTCGCCTCGTCCGGACCGCGTAGGGCCGAAGGCCACGGTGGCCACACGCTCACCCAGCTTGCAGCGGACTTTCCCGACGGCGTTACCTGCGAGGTCGACTTCCCCGGTTGGGTCCATCAAGCCGTTCTCACTGGCGCCGGATCCCTCTACATCAGTGGGGGCGGCCACAGCGTCACTACCGATTGTAAGCACAACTGGCGCTGCCCCGCGGACCGCTGGGCCGATTCAGCACCCCTCACTCCCGATGCCGCGCTCGCCGTAGGCGACCACACGGTGCTCCTGGCAGGCCGAAGCCCCCAGGGATTCGAGAAGGCCGTCTACGCCGTCGACATCCACGACCACACCTCTACGTTGTTGCTCCGTCTGCCCAACACCACCCAGATCACCGGATTCGCCCACGGGCCCGACGACATGGTGTACCTCCTGACCGACATCCGTGGCAACGATCAGACCCCGCGGCCTCACCTGCTGCAATTGGAGCTCCCGGCCACGATGCTGCGTTGATCTCCGACTTGGCCCCACTCTGCGCGTCAATCGCGGCCCCGGCACCGAGCCCGCCATTGTTTCGGACTGCCCGCAAGCAGTCACGGCGGTGGCCTACCTGATCACCCGCCGCTTCAGCTGGACGGCCGTCAATTTGCTACTGGTAGACGGTGGTGATCGATGTAGAGACGCTGGATCCGCTGCCGGGGGCGGTGTAGGAGATGGTCCACACGGCGGCTGTCTTGTTCGGGTAGCCGTACAGGTAGCCGCCGTTGTCGCAGCCGTATTTCAGGCGCTGTCCCGCCAGCGTCAGGGTTCCTCCGCCGCTGAACGAGCAGCGGGCGCCGTCGGCCAGGGCAAAGATGATCGATTCGATGTCAGTTCCGCCCGGCATGTAGTTGTTGTTGCCGGGAAAGCCCTCGGGGACCGACAGTTCGACCATGCGGCCGGGAGCTCCGTCCAGGCACAGCGCGCTGGTGTCTGCGGGATCGGAGTCCGGGGAGAAGCACGGGTCGAGGATCCGGTCGCCGGCGGTGCAGCGCCAGGCGTCCGTGCGCATCGTGGATTCGGCGGTCCCGAAGCAGGAGCCGCTGGCCCGGTCGGTCATGGTGATGCCGGTTGCCGGGGTGCCGCCTGGGGACCAGGGGCTGAGGGTGACCACCTGGGTCTGCGTCGCGGACGACGCCGCGGCGGTCGGGGTTTGTGACTCGGTGACGGCTGTGCGGGCGAGGGATGACGTGGTCGCAGCCGGTGTGGCGCCAGGGGTGGAACGGGCCGCGGCCGACTGCGGGGAGTGGGTGGCGCGCGCTGGGGCGTGGCCGGGGGCCAGCGCGAACCAGGTGCCTGTGGCGGCCGCGGCGAACACGGTGGCCGCGACGACGATGAGCCGGGCGCGCCTGTAGGGAGGGCGTATCGCGGCAGCCGACCAGGCGGGGTCTTCGACGGTCGGGGGGTGCCACTGCTCTGCGATCAGGTTCGGGACCTCGGTTGGCCGGTCGTGGACATCCCCGAGGACCTGGGTCGCCTGCTTGCCGAGCAGCTCGGCGGTCTCCTGTGCCACGCCAGCGGACGGCGGCCGGTGGTCCGGGTCTTTGGCGAGGCACGCCGTCACCAGGTTGAGCATGTCGTCGGGGACGCCGTCGAGGTCCGGCTCCGCGTTCAGGACGCGGAAGGCGACGGCCTCGGCGTTGCCGGTGCCGAAGGGGTGGCGGCCGGTGGCTGCGAAGGCGAGCAGTGCGCCCCAGGCATAGACGCCCCTGGCGGCCCGGCGGTGCTGCCACGGTAGTACTCGGGGCTCAGCCAGCCCGGGGTCCCGGTGAGCAGGCCGGTGCGGGTGACCGCGGTGCCGTCGGCGACGTGGGCGATACCGAAGTCCAGTACCCGCGGTCCGTCCGGGGCCAGGATCACATTCGCGGGTCAGGTCGCGGTGGACCACCCCGGCGGCGTGCACGGCCGCGAGCGCCCCGGCCGTCCCCGCGGCGAACAGGTGCAGCTGGATCCCGGCCAGCGGCCCGTGCACCGCCGTGTGCTCTCCGAGCGTCGAGCCGGGTACGTAGGCGGTCGCCAGCCACGGGATGTCCGCCTCGGGATCGGCCTCCAGCAGCGGCACCAGACACGGACCCGACACCCTCCGCAGAACTTGCACCTCGCGCCGGAATCGGGCCCGGAACTGGTCATCCGCGGCCTGCCCGGCGTGCACGGCGTCACCGCTACCCGCTCTCGCTCCGCTCCCCGACCGCGGCGTACACGGCGCCCATCCCACCCGCGCCCAGCGCCCCGATCACCCGGAAGCGCCCGATCCGAGCCGGGTCAAAAGCACGACGAGCAGCAATCCGCGACACGAACAAGACCCCCGCCGAGAGCGATTGTGGACGGGATATGAACCCTAGCGGGGATCGCCGATGCCACAAGCCAGTTGGCATCGGATGGGATCCGCCCATGCCATGCTCCCCAGGTCGGCCGCACGGCATCCGGCACGCTCCCCACCACACTTGACAGACGCCCGCCCAGCGGTGGGCCTGTTGCTGCCCCAGCACACGGCCAACCACGCGCTCTCTACGGTGCGTATACCAGTCAAGCAGGCCATGACCTACCGGAAGTCCTGGCAGATTTTTCGCGGAGCCAGGTGCAGTCCGAACCGAGCGGCGTGCATCGCCGCAGCTGGCTTCACCCCAGAGCGGAAACTCTCAAAGACTTCAGTTGGTAACCGACCCCTCATCGTCTCGATCATTTGGAACGCCACCCGCAATGCGGATATCGCAAGAGTGACTCGTGACTGCTGATAATGTTACTAACGCCTGATTTTTGATTAGCTTCTTGAAGCACCTACCTTGTGCGAGGCATCATGAGAGTGGATCCCTCCGGCCGGCTCAGGCATTGTGATATTGAAGGCAACATAGCCTGGCGCCTCGTGGCTCCGAATGGTGCTGCCGACCGTGTCGACCCAGCCCAGGTGCATGCCTCGTTCGATGAAGCCTTCCGGTTCCGCCAAGAGGACTTGCAGCGGGGCTTGGCTGGCTTGCGGGAGCCGCAACTTGGAGCCGTACACGCAGTTCTTGGGCACTGGGCGTCAAGGCGGCCTGAGCCCGCTACGGTCGTCATGCCCACAGGGACGGGCAAGACCGAGACCATGGTGGCCTTGTTGGTGGCCGGGAGCGTTGAGCGCCTGCTGGTTATCGTTCCTTCCGACGCCTTGCGGGACCAGGTCGCGACCAAGTTCGAAGGACTGGGGCTGCTGCAGGACTTCGGCACCGTAACCGGGTCGGCACTCAAGCCGATCGTCGGGCGGGTCAAACGCGGGATCCAAGATCCCGTCCTGGCTCACGAGTTCGCGGCGTACTGCAATGTGATCGTGGCGACACCGTCCGCCATGCAGCACTTCTCCCCAGAAGCACGGGATGCCCTGATTGGGGCGTGCACCCATTTGTTCGTCGATGAGGCCCATCATGTGACCTCGCAGACTTGGCGTGAGATTCGCGATCATTTCGGCGGGAAGCGCGTTGTCCAGTTCACGGCCACCCCGTTCCGCAGCGACGGCGCCGACCTCGGCGGCCGATTCGTGTTCAGCTTCTCACTCAAAGACGCATATCAGCAGGGCTACTTCTCAAAGATCACATACGCTCCCGTGGTCGACCTGTTTGACCCGGACCGCGCCATCGCGCAGCGGGCCGTCGAACTTCTCCGCGAGGATCTGACTGTCGGCTTCGACCACCTACTCATGGCTCGGGTCAAACGGATCGGCCGCGCCGAGGATGTCCTGCCGCTCTACCAGGAGCTCGCTCCCGACCTGAACCCTGTCATCCTGCACAGCAAAGGCCGTAGGACAGACCTCAAAGCCGCGCTGGGAGCGCTCCACGACCGGAGCAGCAAGATCGTCGTCTGTGTCGACATGCTCGGTGAAGGCTTCGATCTGCCCTCGCTCAAGATCGCGGCAATCCATGACCAGCACAAGAGCTTGGGCATCACGCTGCAGTTCATCGGCAGGTTCACACGAGTAGCCGGCACCTCGATCGGGACGGCGACCGTCGTCGTCAACCGCACCGAGACTCAGTTCGATGAGAACTTGAAGAAGCTGTATGCCGAGGACGCCGACTGGAACGACGTAATTGAGATCCTCTCCGCGCACGCGGTCGGCGAGCAGGAAGAACTCAGCGACTTCGAAGAGGCCTTCTCAAGCCTGCCCGACGGGGTCTCACTCCGGAACATCGCACCGCGGATGAGCACCGTCGTCTATCGCACCAGCACTCTGCAGTGGAAGCCCGAAGCGCTCGCGCCGTTCTTCGGCGACCGGCTGCTCACCCACCCGGTTGCGATCAACGAACGAGACCGGGTCGCCTGGCTCGTGGCACGCGAGCGAAAACCCGTCGCCTGGGGCACAGTGAAAAGCCTGGAGGACGTCTCGCACGACCTGTACGTCCTGTACTGGGACAAGACACACGGACTGCTCTACATCAACAGCTCCAACACCAGCAGCATCCATGAAGATCTTGCCCAAGCGGTGGCTGGCCCGGATGCCATCCGGATCAAGGGGTCAGTCGTCTACCGGATCATGGCGAAGATCCGGCGGTGCGTGCCGACCAACGTAGGGACCCTCGACGCCCGCAGCCGCAGCCGCCGCTTTCAGCTCGCGGTCGGCGCCGACGTCCTACTCGACTATCCCGAGGCAGCAAGACGCAACAAGAGCCAGACCAACATTTTCGTCAATGGCTACGAGGGCGGCGAGCGCGTCAACGTAGGTGCCTCGCTGAAGGGGCGCGTCTGGAACTACGGCGTGGCACACACACTCAAACGCTGGGTCGACTGGTGCGATGAAGTCGGCGCCAAACTCACCGACGAGACTGTCGATCCTGCAGACGTCCTCAAGGGTTTCATCATCCCCACCGAAGTCGCGGAACGTCCTGAGCTCGTCCCGCTGGCCCTAGAGTGGCCGATCCAGTTCTTCCTCGGCATCAACGAGAGCGTCGAAATCAAGCGCGACAACTTCAGCTGGCCAGTGATCGACACCGACCTCACCATCACCACGTTCACCCGTGAAGGCCCGATCGGCTTCACCCTTCACACACCGCACTGGAGCGTCGAATGCCAGATCACCATCGCGGGCGGCCGCATCAATTTCACGTGCGATGGTCCCGAACCAACAGTCGCGATGAGCCGCCAAGCCCAGCCATTCGGCGAATACTTGAACCAGCACGGTCTACGGATTCTCTTCGAGGACGAAGCGATCCTGGAACCGGACATGCTCCTCATTCGCCCAGCAGGAACCGTTGCGCCATTCAGCCCCGAACGGCTCCTGACCATCGACTGGACGGGCATCAACCTGCGCAAGGAGACCCAGGGCGCCGACCGTGACCCCACTTCCATCCAGGCACAGACCATCCAGCACCTCCTCGGCGAGGCCGACTGGGACCTCGTCATCGACGACGACGGCGCCGGCGAAGTCGCAGACATCGTCGCCGCCCGCATCGAAGGCAACCAGCTCCATGTAAACCTCGTCCACTGCAAGTACGCGCACGGAGACGTCCCCGGTGCCCGAGTCGCCGATCTGTACGAAGTGTGCGGCCAGGTCCACAAATCCACTAAATGGAGGCACCGCCCAGGTCGTCTCTTCAACAACCTGATCCGCCGCGAAGGTCACCGCCGTGACCAAGGCCGGTCTGGACTGGAAAAGGGGACGGACCAGACACTCTACGAACTCGCCCAGCGCGCTCCGCTCCTGGAACCCAAGTTCACTATCACCATCGTTCAGCCCGGTGTCTCCAAAGCCCGCGTTTCCGAGGACCAACTTCATCTGCTCGCCTGCGCCGAGGTGTACGCGATGGACACTGCCAATAGCGTCCTCCAAGTGATCGTCCACCCCTAACCACGGGACGTAGCAAGCCTCGCCTCTTCGGCTCAGGTGCGGTCTTCGCCACGGCCTTCGTAGCCAGCAGTTGGGTTCCGGCCTTCATCTAGTCGGCACCCTTCGGTGCATGGTGCACCGTCTCGGTAATCCGTCCTCCGGAACAGGTCGTCGCCCACGCCTTCGTCCAGGCCGAGGCCCGCGACCCGCAGCAGCTACGGGACTGGATCGTCAGTTGTTGACGGCGCCCGCCACCAACTTGACCTGATCCAAGCCGAAGCCGCCCGACGCGGCATCCGCCTCAACGTCCTGCTCGACTTCGTCCATGTCGCCGAGTACTGCTGGGCAGCGGCGCATGCTTTTCATCCGCCCGGCAGCCGTGCGGCCGAGACCTGGGCCGCGGACAAACTCACCGCGATCCTCGCCGGACACGCCGAACGCGCCGCCACCGAGATGACAGCCCAGGCTACAGCCGAACGGCTCCCTGCCACCGCTACCTCGCCGGCCACCTCGATCAGCTTCACTACGACACCCCCTCGCGGCCGGCTGGCCGATCGCCACCGGCGCCGTCGAAGGCGCCTGCCGTCACCTGACCACCGATCGCCTCGACATCACCGGCGCCCGCTGGGGACTCGACGGCGCCGAAGCCGTCCTCCAACTCCGCGCACTGATCACGAACGGCGACTTCGACAACTACTGGGGCTTCCACACTGCCCGTGAACATCAACGCCTCTACCCCGGCCCCGACCAGCAGAACTACAGCCTCACAGCTTGATCCCGACCGTCACTTCAGAGGACCCGCACCCATCAGCATATGGGAACCAGCCGGCTTGCCTTGTAAGCGCGGGGCACCCCAAGTCGGCCGTCGTCGTAGCCTCAGCTGCAGTAGGTCAAGCCAGGCTGCCGTGACGCTTAGCTCGGTAATCAGCCACATCACCGGCGTGGCCGCGGCACAATTCGCAGGCAGCGGGTGCCGCAGCATCCAGGGATGTGTGGGAAATTCCGTCGCCGCAGGTCAGGTCTGATGATATGCGGCACCCCGAAACGCTACAGCGCGAATCTCAAACGCCTTTTCAGTGTTCTCGCAGCTCATGACATGTGTCGCGAATGGCTGCGCGGAGCCTGATTCGCTACAACCAGCGAAGGCGCGAGGTGGCCAGTCGCACGCATCTCGCAGCCCACTCCTGCTCCGACCCGGTAGGCACTCACCAACTGGGCGGCACGCCCATTGCTATTTAAGTAGCCGATAGCTCAGCCCTGCTACATGCCCATCTCGCACACCCCGCAGCCAGACACTGAGTTCTTTCAGCGCTGTCGCTCTAGGTCGAGGACGGCGGCGGAGATTGACGACATTCGATTCGGGCTGCATCGCGCCTTGCGGAAGATCCGCCACGACTTGAGCCGTGCGACTCCGCCCTCGACGGGTGCTTGGGCCATGGACAGTGCGCGGTTGACGGTTTGCTGTGTTGGTGTGAGGTCGCACCCGGCTGGCGTCTGAGGGGTGTCGCCACCCATGATCCAGCTCCCATGTAGGCGCGGTCGGCGAGGATCGGCATGCCTTGACGTTCGCAGATTCGGATAATCTGGTGGGTGCGGGCCACGGTGAGGTTGTGCGTACGGCCGGGCAGCGCAGGCGAGATCTACAACAGCTGGTCGTCCGGATCGGTCACCAACTGCGCGTTCATGCTGTGCTGGCGGTGTTTGGCTGAGTATTGGGCTCGGCCGTCGCCCAGTCGGCCGCACTCCGCGAGAGTGCCGTCGAGCAGGACGTAGTTGGGATTGGCCTCGCGCAGCTGCCAGCGCTGAACACTCCAATGTGTTCATGCAAGCAATCACTCGGTGTCACTGGCGATCAAGAAGCTGACTGCGGATAGAGGCACTCCTCCGTCACGGCTGGTCCAGGCCAAGCCATCGCTACTGTCGTTGCACGGTCACGGGGAAAATGACTGCGTCGACAGCTGCGTGAAGGCCTCCGTGCTGTCGTACGGCTGCCCGCTGGCGATCGGCGCCCGTGCCCAAGGAACACATCCGCCTGCGCAGGCGGATGACGGTGGCCAGGTCACCCATCTGCTCCAGGCGCGGGCGCAGCCGGCGGACGAGCTGCTGTACGCGGACGGCCACGGCGGAGGCGGGATCGTCGCCGGTCCGGGGGTGAGCCATCCCGTCTCGGGCCGCCCGCCAGATCATGGCGTTCACCTCGGCGTCCTCGAGACAGGGAGGACGTACGCCGCGCCGTACGGCGTCCAGTGCTTCCAGCACGGCGGCACGCGCCAGAGCGGCGACGAGGAGAGTGTCGGCGACAGTGGGCTGCGTGTCGGCGATCCTGATCTCGACCGTGGGGTAGGTGGCGGACGGTCGCGCCCACCAGTAGACGTCCCGCTCGCCCTCGGCGACACCGTGGTGCCGTAATCGGCCGACGGCCTGGTGGTACCCCTCCAGTCCGTCCATCACCGGAGGAGGGCCGATGGTGGGCCAGCGGCCGGCCACCACCGCGCGCCAACTGGCGTAACCGGTGTCCCGGCCCGCGTGGAAAGGGGAGTTGGCGCTGATCGCCAGCAGACACGCCAGCCACGGTCTGAGATGACCGCATGCGCGTATGGCCTCGTCCCGGTCCGGAACGCCGACGTGGATGTGCAGACCGCATGTACCTTGCTCGTCGACAAGGCTGCCGAACCGGTCGGCCAGTGCCTGGTACCGGGGTGTCTCGCACAGCGGAGGTGGTCCGGCAGATGTGAGTGCCGGAGTGCCGGAGGCCGCGATCCGCCAGCCGTGCGACGCCGCGGCACGGGCCAGAGCCAGGCGGCCCCGGGCCAGGGCACCGCCGACCTCGGCCAGCGTGGTGCAGACCGGTGTTATCAACTCGACCTGCATGGGTGTCAGCTCCCCCGTGACGGCAGCGCCGAGCCGTGCGGCGGCGGGCAGAACGAGGTCCGCCCCGGGCACCGGGCCGCGGGTGGCGGCGTCCACCACCAGGAACTCCTCCTCGACTCCGACGGTGCCCTCGGCCGAGGACTGCGGAGGGAGCGGGCGGGTCATTCGGCCTCCGCCCCGGCCGCCGGCGAAGCCACCATGTCCGGTGGGGCTGCCATGTCCGGTAGGGCTGCCGCGAATCCCGACAGACCGGTGCGCGCGGCGGCTAGCGTGGAGCGGGACCGGTTGAAGGCGACACGGACGAACCGCCGCATGCGGGGATCGTCAGCGGTGGTGAACAGGCTGCCGGGAAGCACGGCGACACCCGCTCGGGTGAGGAGGCGCTGTGCGAGCTGGTCTCCGTCCGCCGACCCGTCGCGCTGCTCAGCGGTGAAGTAGCAGCCGCCCTCAGGGTTCGTACAGACCAGACGCGCGTCGGTGAACATGGCCACCGCCTCGTCACGCCGGCGTTGCATCGCCTCGCGGGGCGTCCGGACCGCCTCGTCCAGGACCGCGGTCAGGCCCCGTTGCAGCGGTGACGGCGCACCACCGGTCAGTGCCTCGTGGACGAGGCGGACGGCGCGCGTGGTGCGCGGCGTGGCGCGTACGTACCCCAGGCGCCATCCGCTGAGGGCATGGCTCTTGGAGAAGCTGCCGATGCTGACGGCGATGTCCTCCAGACCCCCCTGATCGCAGACGGAAACGTGCGCCCGGCCGTCGTAGGCGTAGGCCGCATAGACCTCGTCGCACACCAGCCACACCCCGTTCCGGGCGCAGCGCATCCCGACGGCTCGGACGGCCTCGGGCGAGAGCAGCCTACCCGTGGGGTTGTGCGGGCTGTTCAACAGGACGAGGCGGGTTCGCGGCCCGATCGCGTCGAGGAAACGTTCCAGATCGAAGGCCCAGTCGGGCGGGCTGAGCGGTACGAAGCGCGGGCGGCCACCGGCCAGCGCCAGGGCGGAGAGGAAGTTCGGGTAGTAGGGCTCGGTGAGGACGACCTCGTCTCCCTGGTCCAGGAGTGCGAGCAAGGTGGCGCTCAGGGCTTCGGTGGCCCCGACGGTCACGGTCATCTCCGTGTCCGGGTCCGGCCGGCCGCGCAGACGACACGCCACCGAGGCCCGCAGCCGGCTGTTTCCGGCGGGGACGTCGTACTGGTTGTGCCCCTGGCGCATCGCGTGGCTCGCCGCGTGGACAGCGGAGCGAGGGGCGGTGGGGAATTCCGGCGTGCCCAACGCGAGGTCGACGGTGTCCGACCCGGTCGCGATGGCCAGCCAACGGCCGAGGCCCTCCGGCATACCGCGTAAGCGAGGTGACAGAGACGCGCTCGGGGCCGAGCCGTGCGGGCTGCTGATGGCATCCGTCATGGTGGTTTCCCTCATGTCTGCGGGGACGGAGCAGGGACGCGGCGTGCCCGAAAGCCTGCCTCGAGACGGGCTGTCGCCACTATTATGACGATCGCCCGGTTGGGGGGCACCTGCCCATCTACAGGTGAAAGAACGCCTGTTGCGATGCGGGAAGAGGGTGGGCTGGGGTGGGGATGCCGTGCAGGGTCCGCAGCGGCCTGTCATTGAGTTGGCTCGTAAGACTGTTGATCGGTGTCACGGTCGCTTCCGCCCTTTTCTGGCCCGCCCCGGCAGGCGCCTACGCCGACGAGGCCGGCATCCGGGTCGTTCCGGCTGAGCTGTCCTTACAGTCCGGCGCCACGGGCCAGGTGGATGTGCTCGTGCGGGGCCGGACGTCGAAGCCGCTGAGACTGTCCTCGGTGCCGGTGGCGGGCTTGTCGGTGGTGATCTCCCGGGTGGAGAGGTCGGCCGGAACGACCCGGTGGCGGGTGCGTCTTCACTGGTCCTGGGAGCGGGCCTCCGCGGCCGAAGTGGTTTTCGAGGCCGCCTCACCGGAGGGCACCGTCGGCGTGGGGAGCCTGTCCGTCACGCCCGTGCCGCCGGTAGGTGTCGACCAGGTGGTGAAGGTGTCCTTGATGACCACGCTGACGGTGCTTCAGGAGGGCCGTCCGCGAGACGTCGACGTCATGGTCCACAACGTCTCGACCATGCCGGTCGCGGTGGAGAGCGTGAGCGCGGCCGTGTCGCCGGACGGGCGGATATGTCCCTGGCGGTGGGCTTCCCGTGCGAGGGACGCGCCTCCTTCCTGCGCCCGCGCACCATCCGCCTGGTCACCACAGCCTGTCGCCCCGGGCGCGGTCGGGGCGTTCCGGTTCCGGGTGGAGGCCCTCTCGCGGTCGCAGTCCGGGGACCACGAGGCCGTGTTCACCACTCGGGTGTCGTTCGAGGAAGCCGGGGTCCAGCGGCAGGCCGAGATCGTGTCGGCCCATCGCTTCTCGTACGCGGTGCTCGGGGAGTCGGAGTTCCTCACCGGCGTCGGCGTACCGTCCTTCCTGCTGCTGCCGGGCTTCCTGGTGCTGATGGCCTATCGGATTCCGGCGCGGCGTGCGGCGGCGCGCGGGGTGGAGCTACCGGCTCTGGACGCCAGTGCCCCGGAGTTCGTCGCCGTGTCGGCCACGCTGTCCATCCTGGCCATCCCGGTGTACTGGGCCGTGACATGGGCTCTGGGCAGTCCCCGCACCTATCTCCAGGGATACGGGGTCAGGGACCTGATCACGGTGTGGCTGGCCTCGGCCGGAATCGGCTTCACGGCGTTCGCGCTGCCGTGGGCCTGGTCCAGGACGAGCGCCGACCGAAGGACACCCCGCACGAGCGATGACCCCCGGACCCTGCTGCGCAGGCTGGCGCGGGCGGGCGGTTCGCTGGTCCTGCCGCAGGTGCGATTCACAGCGGAATCCGGCCCGGAGCGGCAGGGTTTCCGCCTGGCGGGCCGGCCCGACCAACCGGACGAGGTGTGGTGCGTACCAGCGATCCTCTGCGTCATCGATCCGGCGGCGCCCGCGCCCCGGGTCGACGAAGTACAGAACGCCCTGCGCGGTTCCGCGCAGGAGCTGTGGCGCGTGGTGCGCGGACGTCAGGACGTGACGCTCTCCTGGGCGCCGGGGGTGCTGCAGCATCCGGTCAAGGTGACGACCGAGGCCATCACCGCCGAACTCGTCCCGGCTCCGGTGCTACGGGAATCGCTGCCCGGCGGGCAGCAGGGTCCTTGACCTCGGTGGAGAGTTCGGGGCAGCCTCCGTGAGACTGCCCCGCGGCGACGAGCGCCGTTTGGGTTCTCGACCCACCCGGTAGCCGGGCGACCGTGGGCTTGCCACGGGCCTCGAACCGAATCTCCCCCATACTAGGGCGAAAGCGGGACCGGCATGGCCATCCTGTTGCATCAGGTGCGGATCAGCTACGTCTTCTCCTCCGTCGTACCCGGACTCGCGGCGCCCCCGGAGCGGGCTGTCGTCGTGCCCGGCTTCCTCACTCCGGTCTCCTATGACCGGGTCTTCGGACAGGCGCGTTCCTCCGCAATAGGCTCACCTGCCGGCACGTGGCCGGGGATCACGGGCGCGTTCCCGCTGACGCTGCCCTGGCTCGGCGCCGGCAGCGCGCAGGGCGACATCAGCAACTTCTGGCACCGGTCCCTGCGCACACGGTCCTACCGGGATGCCTCCGGCGCACAGGCGTGGCAGGCTCAAGTGCCCTTGCGTCCGCGGCTGCCGGTCAAGGTGACCTCGACACAGCCGTCAGTGCGGGTGGCGGTGGAGGCGCTGTGCCATCCGCTGGCCAACACCGTGACGGTGTCCCTGACATGCCGGGGAACCGACGATCCGCGCGGCTGGGCGGAGCGCGTCGCCGGCTACGAGAGAGACCTGCGGCTCCAGCTGGCGGACGAGGCCGGCACCGCCCGATCCATCAGGGCGACCGCCTCGGTGCTGCTGGACCGCCTTGCCGCGGCCAGGGGCGCCTGGCCGCCCGGGGCGGAGGACCGTGGCACGGACCCCTTTGTCGTGATCTCCCTCGTCGAGGGCAGCGGCAGCGACGAGGACTGCGCCCTCGCCGAGGGCAATGACGTGCACCGTTTCCTTGCCTGTCTCGCCGAACGGGAAGGATGGGCGGGGGTCGCCCGGCCCGGACCGCTGAGCGAGCACGGCCTGAGGGGCCGGGCATGGCGGTCGGGAGGCGTGCTCTTCGCGGTCGACAGGGTGCGGGTGGTGTGGGCGCCGTACCGGTTCCGGGCTTCGGGTCGGTGTCGCTGGCTGGGCTGTTACCACCGCAACCTGACGCTTTGTTCGACCCTGGTGGAGTCCTGGATCGGCAATGTGCGCTGGGCCGCCGAAATGATCCGTTCCGGATCGGCGGTGACCAGGGGATTCGAGTTGGTGGAGCGTTCGAGCCGACTGCTTGCGTTTCTCTATGGCGCACAGGAACGTTCGGATGTCGTGTACAGAACGCGCAGTGCGGCCGCTCAGATCGCACACAGTGGCGTGTGCGGTGATCTGACAGAAGTGCGCAACTACCTCGGGCATATGAACGAGTTAACGCCTGCTCCCTTTAATGTCGAATAATCGATGTTGGCCTACGGGACGGCACACGCTAATATCGTCGCCCACGGTGGCCACAGGCCGAGCTCGTTCGCCACTGAGCCCCCCATTGAAACGATGATCGGCCGAGCGACACCGCGGGAGGGCCATGAACGCCAACCGGAGCCGAAGCGGAATCAATGCGGAGCAACGCGGTGCCGCGGCGGAGAGCACCTTCCACGACCTGATGCTTCTGTGGTTGGCGAACATGGCACCCTTTCACGTTTCCAAGACCCAGCCCGACACACAGAAGATCGATTACCTGGTGCGCATTCCCTCACTGTGGCGGGCAGCGGATCAAGTCGAGTTCAGATGGCAGATCAAGTCGACCGACAAGGAGAAGATCCGCCTCGTCTCCGAAGGCCCGCTCGACTGCTTATGCCTGCGGTACGAGGCAGGACGCAAGATGATGGAGGGTTTGTACGAGGCGAGCCGTACCGGACGCCTCCTGCTGGCGCTGGCCGTGCAACGCGACACCGAGGTTCCGGCATACGACCTGATGTACTTACCGCCGACCGATCGCTTCGACTGGTACGTCCTCGACCTCGAGGAGTACTTTCGACGTGTCGAGTGGCAGAAGCAGGGTGGGGCGATCTTCGTCCCGGCGCACAACCGGCTGAACCTGGCCACCTTCTCCCTTCTGTGGAGCGCCCACTGGGTCGACGGGTTCTTCCGCGTCCTCGTCGGATCGGACGTGTTCAGCGTGCCCGAGCTGGCCTCCGACATCAGAACTGTCTTCGACGAGAGATCGAGTCTTGAACTCGTCCGGCAGTACAGATGGGATTTCCTGCAGAAGAGACTGCCGCGCTATCGCAAGGAGCTCGACCCGGCCGAGTTCGCGAAGATCAATTTTCGCACCGGACTGGCCGGCGCACTCGGCATCATCCGGGAGCGCATGCATGACGCGGCTGCCTGTATCGACGTGGTGCGCAACTACTGTCCGGAGGCCCTGTTCGGAACGGCCAATCTATGGCTGTTCTCGACGTGCTACCACCACTTCATGAAAGCCACGTACGACATAAGCCGTGGCAAGTCGGAATTCACCAGCGAACGACTCCTACCTCTCCCCAACGAGGACGCCCAACTGGTCCCACGCGTACAACTGGTCACCCTCTGGCATGTGATGCTGCGTTACCGCGCCATGGGTACAAGTGTGCGACTAGTGACACCTCCCAGCGTCGACGCCGGAGCTGACTACAGCTACTACGGCGGCGGAATCGGCTATTTCCCCTGGATCAGTCTCGCCGAGAACTCTGCGAGCTGGGAGATCGATGTCTGCAGTATTCGCTCGATGGCCGACAACATCGACTTCCTCGAAGCTCGCAGCCGGGAGACCCAGTTGACGCTGTCCGGCGGTGGCAGAAAGGAAGCGGCGCGTCTGTTCGGCATCCGCGAGGAAGACCTCGCGCTCCCCGACCGGACGCCCGTCCTGATGTTCCCCAAAGAGTCAATCTTCATCCGCCATCCAGTGGAGCTGTTCGGGGCCGGTCGACTCGTACTGCCCCAGCAGCCCCTGCCGTCCCACCCCTCGTGGAGTTGACGCGTGTCATATCCCACTGAAGCATCCGAACGCCGCAGCCACGTCACCGGCAAGCTCGTGCCGGGCCTCGACCTGCGCCCCTTCATCGGCGGGGCGTTCGTCGAACCGAAGTCGGCAGCCACCCTGACGGTAACGGACCCCATGACCGAGCGGACACTGGCCACGCTTCCGGCAGCCTGCGAAGCCGATGTCCACGACGCGGTTACGGCGGCCCGCGCCGCCTTCGACGAGGGCCCCTGGCCCCGCATGACCCCCGATGACCGCAGCGCGGTGCTGCACCGGCTCGCCGACCTCATCGAGCGTGACCTGCCGGACCTGGCGCTGCTGGAGGCCACCGACGCGGGCAAGCGTTTCGCCGGCGTACGCGGCTGGGACATCCCCCACGCGGCCACCATGTACCGCTACTACGCGGACTGGGCGGGGCGCGTCTGCGGCCAGACACTGCCCAGCGCCGGAGCCATCCGCATCTCCACCCAGCGGGAGCCGATCGGGGTCTGCGCCGCCGTCATCCCCTGGAACTTCCCCTTCGCCTGCATGTCATGGAAGATCGCCCCGGCGCTGGCCGCGGGCTGCACCGTGGTGGTCAAGGCGGCCGAGCGGGCGCCGCTGTCTGCCCACGCGCTGGCCGCGCTGTTCGAGGAAGCGGGGTTCCCGCCGGGAGTGGTCAACGTGGTCACGGGCACCGGTGAGGTCGCCGGCCATGCCCTGACCTCGGACCCCCGTATCGACAGGATCACCTTCACCGGCAGCACCGAGACGGCACGAGCCATCACCCGTGACTCCTCGTGGCGGATGCCCCGCCTGACAACCGAACTCGGCGGCAAGGGGGCGAACGTGGTCTTCGCCGACGCTGATCTGGAGGCCGCCATCAGCAACGCCGCGGACGCCGTCTTCGACCTGTCGGGCCAGAACTGCTGTGCGGCCGCGCGCACTTACGTGCAGCGGGACGCGTACGACGAGTTCGTCGCCCGGCTGGTGACCCTGGCCAGGGAACGACGACTGGGCGATCCTCTCGACGACTCCTCCCAGCAGGGCCCCCTCATCGACCGGGACCACCTGCGATCGGTTCACGCGAAGGTGACAGCGGCTGTCGAGGCCGGCGCCACGTGTCTCACCGGCGGCTCACCGGCCGAACTCGGCGGGCTATTCTACGCGCCCACCCTCCTGTCCGAGGCGCCCGCCAACGCGCCGATCTCCCAGGAGGAGGTCTTCGGCCCGGTCGGGTGCGTCTACCTGTTCGACTCGGTCGACGAAGCGGTCGCGCTCGCCAACGACTCCGACTACGGCCTGTCCGCCTCGGTCTGGACCCGTGACACCGCGACGGCTGAGACGTTCGCCGACCGTGTCCGGGTCGGTACCTGTTGGGTGAACTGCTTCGGCTACTTCCTCCCCCATGTGCCGTGGGGTGGGACGAAGCTGTCGGGCAACGGCAAGGACCTCGGCCTGGAGGGCATCGAGGAGTTCCTCACCACGAAGGTCATCTACCGGGCTCCCTGACCTCGGCACCCTTCTGCAAGGCACCACCCCCGACCGAACCGACCCCGAAAGCCGGGCTGGCACAGTGGGACGACAGCCGTGGCTGCCTGTGAAGGCTGAGGGCCTGGCCACGGCCCTAGCTGGAGGTCGCATGGCCCACATACGCAACTACGTCGGCCAGCTACGGTTCTACTCCTACGTTGATCTGGTGCTCCTATTCTGGGCCCTGCACGCCAGCCTCCGGGTGGTGTGCGGGGCCAGCCTCCTGTGGTTCGGGTTCCTGATCCATCTCGAATGGCGCCATCGGGACCGCGGACGCCTGGGCTGGCACTGGTCGATATGGGCGCTGTTGTGGCTCGCGGCGTTGTTCGTCGTACCCGGCTATGGGACGGTCGCCTTCTACCTCTGCGCCGTCGGCTATGCGTACAAGAAGCGCTTCCGTTGGGCTGCCGCGGTCTCCCCGCTGCTCAACGGAATGCTGAAGACGTTCCTCTCGCTGGCGACACCGGCCACGACCGCGGGCTCCGCCGCCCTGGTCCTGGTGCTGATGTCGTTCCGGAACCTGCTCGGTGACATCAGAGACGCGGCCAAGGACGCCGAGGAGAACGTCATGACGGTGCCGGTGCTGGCCGGATACCGTCGCCCGACGCCCTATGTCTACCCGTGCGGGCTGGTGGCGACGTCCCTGACCTGGACGCTCCTGGGCGGGTTGCCCTGGTGGGCCTTCGCGGGAGCCCTGGCCGTGCAGGCAGGCACCTATCATTTGACTCCCCGTTAGGCAGCGGCCGTGCGGGGGGTCAGCCTGTTGCCCGGCGACGCTTCCGCCCACAAGGCCGCCATGCGCTCGGCCACCATCATGGTCGGCAGGGCCGTGTTCGCGGCCGGTATCACCGGCATCACCGATGCGTCGCACACCCACAGGCCGGAGATGCCGTGCACGGCGCCGGCCCAGTCGGTGACCGCCCCGCGCGCCGGGTCGTCGCCCATCCGGCAGGTGCCGACCGGATGGTGGTAGGTGCTGGACGCACGCCGCAGCCACCGCAGCAGCTCCGCGTCACCCTCCAGGACTGCGGCGGTGGGCAACGGCCGTGCGTCCGCCGCCCCGCGCATTGGCTCGGTCCGCAGGAGCGCGTAGGCCCGCCGAAGCCCTTCCCGCAACAGATCCACATCGGCGGGGTCAGTGAAGTAGAACGGCTCGATCACCGGCGGGGTGTGCGGCCCCGGTCCAATGAGACGGACCCGCCCGTGCGACGACGAGCGCATGACGCGCACGGACAGAAACGCCTCGGCCTCGTCCCGGCTCCTGGTCGGCGCGCAGGCACCGATCAGATGCAGGGCCACCCGGTCGGGTGCCCGGTTCGGGTCCGCGGCGGTGATGAGCACCTGGTACCGGGGCTCCAGGGGCGGCACCGCCGGTGTCGTCCACCGCACGCTCACCCCCGGGTGGTCCTGCAGATTGCGGCCGACACCGGCCAGGTCCGCATGCGTCTCGATGCCCAGCCCCGCCAACTCCCCGCCGGGGCCAACGCCGGACCTCAGCAGCAGCACACAACTGCCGTACGTTCCGGCCGACAGGACCACCGCGCCGGCTGGCACGTACTCGCCTCCCACGAGCCTGACGCCCAGCACCCTGCCCCGGCGTATCACCACATGATCGACCATGGTCTCCGCACGCAGTACGAGGTTCGAACGCCCCCGTGCACGGGCCAGATGGACCGCGGCAGTACTCAACCGCCGCCCCTCCCACGAGGTAACCGGAGCCGGCCCTGCCCCCACTGCACCCGGTCGGTTGTGATCGTGCACCACCGCGCAACCGGCCTCCCACGCCCCCCGTAGCAACGCAGAGTTGAAGGACGTCAACGCGTCCCTCGAGTACCGCTGTACGCGGACCAGACCCTCCTGGCCGTGGTGTTCGTCGTCGGGGAAGTCGGTATCCGTCTCCAGCGAGCGGAAGAAGCCAGACACCTCCCGGAACGACCACCGGCTGCCTCCCGCCCGTGCCCAGGCGTCGTAGTCGTCCGGATTGCCCCGCACGGCAAGGCAGGCGTTGGTCGCCGAACAACCACCCATCACCTTCGCACGAGGAAGCGGCTGGGCCGGGTTGAACGGGCCGGCCGAGGCCGTGTACGACCAGTCGTGGGACACCGTCAGGTCGGAACACGAGGCGAGATCCCGCGGTTGCCCACCGGCCCGGTAGTCCGGGCCGGCCTCGAGCAGCAGAACCCGACGCGCTCCGTCCCGCGACAACCGATCGGCCAGCAGACAACCAGCCGTACCGGCCCCCACTATCACCAGATCGGGCGTCACCGCGGATCCGGCCGTCAACGGTCAGTGGGTCTTCCCCTGCCCGTCTCCCACGAACCGGAACCTGGGTACGCGCCGCCCGTCGACTTCCACTTCCTCCAGGAAATTGTCGACCGGCCTCACCCACGTGTGCCGATCGCCGTAGGCAGGGGAGTGGAACAGCGCATGGTAGACGACCACCTCCGAGCCCACCTGCTCGTCCGTCCCCTGACCGAGTACGAGGTGTCCGGTACCGGTCACCTCGTAGAGGTGACCGGTGAAGTGCGCATGCATGCCCATCCTGACCATGGGCTTTTCGCTCGCCCCGCTACCCTGGTAATTACTGACCGCCACTGTTGTGACCCTCCATACTCGCTGGGGCGGCCATGCTACCGACGCCAGACAACGGGAGAGTCGATCTCTCGCAACAAGGACAATTGTGGACGGCTTAGAGTCTACAGAAGAACAACACCTTGCTTTCAACGGCCGGTTGAGTAACTGCCGTAGCGCGTATTGACCTGCTGCATTGTCGCGTGGAGCAGAACATACGCCCCTCCAGGCCGGTATGGCGTAGATCCTCGTGACTCGCGAACAGGCAGTAATGCCACGGCGGCGAGCTCCAGACACGAAACCAGCATGTTGTTCTTCTGGAGGTCCTAAGACCGGCCTCCCACATCCCGCACAGACCGGCCATCAGGCAGGCAACCTGACTGACTCGCTGGCCGCAGAGGTCCCACGCGCTACACTAACGGCGGTGGCACAGCCGTGCGTCGGCTAGGCCGCCATCACACTGCTAGGACCCCATCTGACTGGGCCTGTCCACCTGGGCACCAATTTCAGACACGTTTTCCGACAGATCCCCGCCTTCGCAGCATCCATGTGGCTTGCTACTACCCAGACACGGATCAGGTTCGCCGCATTGAGCACCGAGATGAAACTCGTGTCGATCCAGGGCGCGAGTAGCCGGTTAACCGGCCATGTGTCAGGATCGGACCGTGCCTGTTTTCCTGGACGCTGCCGAGAGTTCAATGGCCCTGCCGTGCCGCCTCCCAGGATGCGGCGGGTGGTGTTCGTCGCGGTGCTGAGCTCGGACGGGCGGCTTGTCCTGGTGACAGACGACCTGCCTGGAGCTCTCCCCCGATGGCTACTCCCTTCAGGGTCCGCCCGAGCCACAGAAACCTACCGTGAGGCGGCAGTGCGCGTACTCCGCGATGCGGTCGGCGCGATGCCGGTGCGCGGGGGCACTGTTGAAGGATGCCGCTGGGCTCAGGTGCCTGTGCCCGTAGGCCGGAGCCGTCGAGAGGCGCACGTGTTCATCTTTCGTCTCGCTGCGGCTGGCGCTCCGCCGGATCATCTGTCCTGGGGAGCGACGCGCTGGGCGGGGCCTGAGCAGTGGCAGGAGTTGTGCACACGGTGCGATCTGCCAGATGTGGATGTGCTGTTGACGGGATACCTGGAGGGGTGGATCCCGGACGGGCGGATCACGTTGGGGCCTTGAGTCCCGGCGCCTCGGCACCCGCTATCACTCTGCCCTGGCGATCGTGGTGGCGGTCTCCTGCAGGGCCGTCGCAACCGCTGGCATGTCCTGTTCGCGCAGACGTACGGCGGGTGCGTACACGGAGATCGCGGCGAGCGGTTCCCCGATGCGGTTGCGGATGGCCACGCCTACGCCGTGCAGGTCGTGTGCACTTTCCTCGAGGTCTGCCGCCCATCCTCGGACTCTGACTTCCTCCAACTCCACCTCGAGCAGCGGCCACTCAGTGATGCTTCCTGCCGCCGTGGCAGGGAGCACGGCCGGCAGTATCGCGCGTACATCTGCCGGGTCGCGCAGTGCGATCAGGGCCTTGCCCGCCGCTGTGACGTGGGCGGGGAGCTCCTGTCCGAGCGGAACGCTGACGCGCAGGACATGCCGGCACTCGATTCCGTCGAGTAGTCGGACGACGGCCGCATCCAGGGAGTACAGGCACACCGTCTCCTGCAGCTTCTCGGAGAGCTCCTCCAGGGGCCTGCGCGCTTGTCGTCGGACGTCCAGCTGGGCGATCGCGGCCAGTCCCATGCGTACGAGCTGCGGCCCCGCTGAGTATCCGTGCTGACCAGGATCGTGGCGGAGGAAACCCGTGCGCTGCAGGGTGACCAGGATGCGGTGTGCAGTGGAACGTGAGATACCGAGCTCCCGGGCGGTTTCGGTAACACCGACTTCCCCCCGGTCATACGCCAGGACGAGAACATCCAGGGCCTTCGTCACCGACGCTAAGGCCTCCGTCGCCGACAGATGCTTGCCATCCACCATGAAGGAACCGTAACGCTCAAACGTTCCCGGAGACCGGGAGCTTCGACAGATCCACACGTCAGGATTCTGTGATGGCACGTCTCACAGTTCCGGTGCGGCATCACTCGAACCCGGCGAGCCAACTCTGCACCAAGATAGGTCGATCCTGCGATAACCCCGACCGGACTTGTCGTGCTTGAGCGCAGTGCTGACCGTTTGATAGCGCCTCACAGGAACTGCGTGCGTGCCACAGTGTGCCGTCCCTACACTGGCAGCGGCCTTCCTTAGGAGTTCGCTATGGCGGGATACCGGACCAGCGCACCTGCGTCAGACAAGGGTGTCTACATCGGCCAGGCCCGGCATGCCGTGAAGGAGCTGATCACTTCACTGCGCGGCGAGTTGGCGACATTGGAAGCTGTGTACGCGATGATGTGCCAGGGCGCCGAATCCACCGATGTCCGCGAAGAGCCGCTGGACACTGGCGAGGACGCGGAAACCGCCCAGCCTTGCCGGGAGGGTCCGTCTGAAGTTTCTGTCGCCGACGAGGATCCTTCGCCCGAAGATGCGCGCCCGGGGATTGGCACTCGGACCCTGGGGCCACCGCGTAACGGAAGCATGCGCGATGCGATCCTCACACTCCTGTGCGCCGCTCAAGAGGCAATGTCCATCACCGATATCGCGGCGGCGGTGCGCCCGGGAGCGGACGCGACGGTCCGCTCATCCGTAGGAAAAACCCTCAACCGTATGAAGCAACTTGGCGAGGTGGAAAACGTAGCACCGGGAATGTTTCGGGCCGTGCTGTCATCCCGGGCTGCTTGATCTACCCGAGAACGACCCTAACCCAACAAGCAGGCCTCCCTCGATTAGCGGTCGAGGGAGGCCGCCAAACACGCGAACGGACGCTTCTCCTAGCAGGGTTCCGGTCCGTCGCGCACGTTCACTCTAGCGCTCCCACGGGTGGCGCTATAGGGCGTCTGCGCCATTCCGCACTTGAGCGTGCACGACTGACCTCAAACAGGCAATTGGGGGTCAGTCATGAGCACTTTGGGTCGCATTCGATCCGGGCCAGAGCGCGAGACCCAGGGCACGCTCCAGCCGGCAGACCGTCAGCACATCCGGCCAGGTGGCGCCCGCCAGCAGATCGCCGATGGTCTGTCTGCCGACGTTGCTCTGGGCGGCCAGTGCACGCAGCGAGAGCTCCGGCCTCTCACGCAGGGCGGCGGCGAGGCGGCGGGCAATCGTCTGGACCACCGCCGCGGCGGGCTCCCTGGCGATCCGGGCATCCGGCCACTCCTCCGGATCGACGGCGTAGCTCCATGGCGGCGCCGTGCGCGCTCGGCCTCCGGTCATAAAGATGCGTTCCTTCAGATCGTGATCGACACTGACACCAGTGGCCGGTTAACCGGCCACCTGTCATGGGCCTTGCGCCTGGAGGTCGCTGTGTCGAATCGCCTGCTGGCCTACGCACCGAAGGCGGAGACGGTGCCGCCCGCCCAGTGGCGCCGCATCGCTCCGGTCGTCCGCTCGCTGGGATTCATGGCCGTCGCAGCGGGACCCTACGGCCCAGACGTGGTCATGACGCCGCTCGCACGGCTGGTCGCCTGGGTCGAGTCCCAGGGCCTCCTGCTCGAACCCTCGGTGATCCTTGACCAGAGCACTGTCGAACGGTTCATCCTCGTCGGCTGCCGCGACATGGCCGCCAACAGCCGCCGAACCTGCAGCAGCCAGCTGCGCCGGGCCTCGGAAGCACTCCTGCTGGACCAGCTCGGACAGCATCCGCCGATCCGTCTGAAGGCCACCGCCGCCCCAGTGGCCCCCTACCCGCCGGCAGAAATCGCCTACTGGCTGATCTGGGCGCAGAGCCTGCCCACCCCCGCCCAGCGGCGCAACGCCTGTCTTCTGTTCTGTCTCGGCCTGGGTTGCGGGCTTGCCGTTGAGGATCTTGCGTACGTTCAGGGGCGGGACATCCTCGCGGGCCCCACCGGCCGGGCACTGGTCAAGGTGCACGGGCGCCGTCCGCGCACTGTCGTATGCCGGTACGCCTACGAGGAACTGCTGCTGGCGGAAGCCGCCCACATCCCGGCAGACGCGTACGCCTTCCGGCCGGACTGGCAGGACCGCACCAGCAAGCACATCGCATCGGACTGGCTGGCCAGGTACCCGCGGATCATCGGCCGTTGTGACGGTGCAGTGCTGCAGACCCAGCGGCTGCGCACGACCTGGCTCGTCGATCTGCTGAATGCAGGTATTCCGCTGAAGGTGGTCCTCAAAGCGTCCGGACTCGGAACCCTGCACAGCCTCTCGCGCTACCTCGTCTTCCTCCACGACGTGCCCGAAGCGGAGGCATCCGAGCTGTTGCGGGGGGCGGCATGAGCAGGAAGAACCCGGAGGACAAACCTTGCCGGCGTACCGGCCTCGCTTTACGCCCTGCACCGCAGGCCCCCGGCCGTACCCTCAGCGACCGCGTTGTGAGGCAGGTCTTCGACCTCGTGCGCCACAGCGGAGTAGTGGAACGCCTTCCCTCCAACGAGCACCGGCCAGGCCCGAAGGGCTTTCCGTTCCGCACAGTGCTGATCGGCCTGATCTTGTCGCAGTACATGGGCAAGAGCGCGAACATCAACGACGCGTGGGAGACGCTCTTCTCCGCCTTGTCTCCAGGGTCCAAAGCCCTCCTTGACGTCCCCGACGTCGACCTGCACATCCGCGAGGGCGCAACACGAGAAGAAATCGACCGCGTCGCGCACCACCAGTACGCGACGTCGAAGCGCGTCTACCGGTCCTGGTCCTCGATGACCCGGCGTCTCGACCCTGCACCGCACGACCGCCGCAAGCGGCTGTCCCTCAGCGAGGCCAAGAAGATCCGACGGAAGTGGAATGCCCACGACAACCAGGACACTGTACGCAAGCTGGAGGCCATCGCCCAGGATCTGATTCTCGCTCCGGTGATGGCTTCCTACCGGCGCGGCGACTTCGCTCGGTGGCCTGGCCACATCGCGGTCGACGACACTCCGGTTCCGGTCTGGGGCAAAGAGCCGGACTACCACCAGGACCGGGCCTCGCTTGAGATCACCGCCGGGATGTACGTGAAGGGAGGAACGCAGAAGAAGCCGGGGCCCAGCGGCAAAGCTGCGGCCTCCGCGAACACTGGCACCCGGCGCGGCACGGCAAACAAGCCACCGCCTCGCAAGACCAAGTCGGGACAGGAGGAGAAGGCCAAGGCGCCGGAGAAGAGAGAGTTCCGCTACGCCATGATGGCCGCGTTCCCGGGCCATGGCCATGGCGACCTCGCCGGCGCCTACCCGGCGGTCTGCCTCGGCATGATCCTTCACACCCCCGGCACTGAACCCGGCCCGGCCGCCCTGCGCGCCATCCAGCCAGCCTTCGAACGAGGCCTGGTCAAAGACCTGTTCTGTGCCGACCGGGGCATCACCCAGGCCAAGCCTCACAACCTGCATCTGCAGCTGCTCAAACTCGGCCTCAACGCGGTGAAGCACTACAACGACGACAAGGTCGACCGGCAGGGAGAGTTCCGCGGCATGCAGCTGGTCGGCGGCGAGTTCTACTGCCCGCTGATGCCCACCTCGCTCATCAATGCAGGCGCCACATACATCGACAGCCGCACGGACGAGGACCGCGCCCACGCACTCAACCTGATCCAGTCCCGGAAGGACTACCAAACCAAGATCAAGGAATACGGGCCCGCAGGAGATCAGCGTCGACAGTGCCCCGCCCTCGGGCCGCACGCCACGGTCACCTGCTACCGCCGGCCCCAGCCACGCCCATCCACCGTCGTCGACCTCGACGCCCCCACTGTCCGCACGTCGGCAGCCCTGCCCACCATCCCTAGGCCCAAACGGGACCCCCCCGTCTACCCCGACATCTGCAGGGGGAAGAGCATCACCGTCCCGGGCACCGTGTTGGCCAAGTGGCGGCAGAAATACCCCCTGTTCACCCCTCTGTGGCAGGAAGCCTGGTCCGGACTGCGCAGTCAGAATGAGGGCGGCAACGGCAACCTCAAGAAGTCCGCCCTCGACAGCATCGACAATCCCCAGCTCCGCCTGCCGCACGGACGCGTCGCACAGACCCTGCTCAATGCCGTCATCATCTTCGTGGCGAACCTCAGAGCCATCCGACGGTTCCTCCGCGACCAGGGCATCCAGCCCCGCAAAGCCGGCACGCAGAGCACCGCAACCCGACTCGGTGCGTACTCCGATCCACCGCAGGCGCGACCGCTCCCGACCGAGCAGGCCGAGCCTCCGCCACGCGAGTGACACACCCCAGCCGCGCCCCGCCCCCTGAAAACCCCACATGCCTGCGCCACGGCTACCAGCCGTCGCGCAGGCATGTCTTGTTTCCGCTGGTGAGAGGCGCAGTGCCTGGACCGCCACCGCCTCACCCCCTCATCGAGCCGATCACGAGGCTCAAGGCCCCAGAAACGACGAATTACCGGCGAGTCACATGACTCGCCGGTAATTCGTGAACGCTTCGGGACGATCTCGTGAACGTCCCAAGTGGTGTCCGAGGGGGGACTTGAACCCCCACGCCCGATAAAGGGCACTAGCACCTCAAGCTAGCGCGTCTGCCATTCCGCCACCCGGACAAGGTGTCTGTCTCGCGGGCCGTGCCCGTTCCGACGTGGAAAACAATAGCAAACATCTGGGGGTGCTCGATCACCCCCGTGGCCTGCGTGAACGTCGTATGTCGACGGGAAGCCGCCCTTGGGCGGGCGGGGGCGTGGGGGGAGGATGAGGAGGACTCTGGAAGCGGCAGCGGCAACGGGAGGAAGCAGCGTGAGCGAGTCGAAGGCGGCGCGGGGCGTGACCGGCGAGGACGAGGTCGTCGACCTCTGTCGCGATCTGATCAGGATGGACACCAGCAACTACGGGGACCACTCCGGTCCCGGCGAGCGGGCGGCGGCCGAGTACGTGGCCGAGAAGCTCGCGGAGGTGGGGCTCGAACCGAAGATCTTCGAATCGCACACCGGGCGGGCCTCCACCGTGGCCCGGATCCAGGGCGAGGACCCGTCGCGGCCCGCGCTGCTCATCCACGGCCACACCGATGTCGTCCCGGCCAACGCCGACGACTGGACGCACCACCCGTTCTCGGGCGAGATCGCGGACGGCTGCGTCTGGGGGCGCGGCGCGGTCGACATGAAGGACATGGACGCGATGACCCTCGCGGTCGTACGGGACCGGCTGCGCAGCGGCCGCAAGCCCCCGCGCGACATCGTGCTCGCCTTCCTCGCCGACGAGGAGGCGGGCGGCACGTACGGGGCCCGCTACCTCGTCGACAAGCACCCCGACCTGTTCGAGGGTGTGACGGAGGCGATCAGCGAGGTCGGCGGCTTCTCGTTCACCGTCAACGAGAACCTGCGGCTCTACCTCGTGGAGACCGCCCAGAAGGGCATGCACTGGATGAAGCTGACCGTGGACGGCAGCGCCGGGCACGGTTCGATGATCCACAAGGACAACGCCATCACCGAGCTCTCCGAGGCCGTCGGGCGGCTCGGGCGGCACAAGTTCCCGGTCCGCGTCACCAAGACGCTGCGGCACTTCCTCGACGAGCTCGGCGACGCGCTGGGCACCGAGCTCGACCCGGAGAACATGGACGAGACGCTGGCCAAGCTCGGCGGCATCGCCAAGCTCATCGGCGCCTCGCTCCAGAACACCGCCAACCCGACCCAGCTGGGCGCCGGCTACAAGGTCAACGTGATTCCGGGGCAGGCGACCGCGCACGTCGACGGCCGCTTCCTGCCGGGGTACGAGGAGGAGTTCCTCGCCGACCTCGACCGGATCCTGGGGCCCCGGGTCCGGCGCGAGGACGTGCACGCCGACAAGGCGCTGGAGACCACCTTCGACGGGGCGCTCGTCGACGCCATGCAGACGGCCCTGGTGGCCGAGGACCCGATCGCGCGCGCCGTGCCGTACATGCTCTCGGCCGGCACCGACGCCAAGTCCTTCGCGGACCTGGGAATCCGCTGCTTCGGCTTCGCGCCGCTGAAGCTGCCGCCGGAGCTGGACTTCGCCGGGATGTTCCACGGCGTGGACGAGCGGGTGCCGGTGGACGGCCTGAAGTTCGGCGTACGGGTCCTCGACCGGTTCATCGACGCGTCCTGACCTGGGCAGGTCCACGGGTGCCGGGCACGCACGGCACCCGTGGACCTCTCAACGGCCACTTTGCTGAAACGAAAAGCCAACAATCGTCCAGGCGTGCGCAGTTGACTGAGAAGAGTGAATGCGTTCATAAGCTCGTAGCCCCATAACTTCTCCGTCGTTACAGGGTGTGCGGTCCGCGGCTGGGATCGCACCTTTGCCAACAAGGAGGAAGTAATGATCAAGAAGGTCGTCGCTGCTGCGGCTGTCACTGGTGGTCTGGTTCTCGCGGGTGCGGGCCTCGCCGTCGCCGACGCGGGTGCGCAGGGTGCTGCGGTGGGCTCCCCCGGTGTCGCCTCGGGCAACGTCATCCAGGTTCCGGTCCACGTGCCGGTGAACGTCTGCGGCAACACGATCTCGGTGATCGGGCTGCTGAACCCCGCCTTCGGCAACACCTGCGTCAACAAGTGACGTCGAGCCTGAACCCGTGAGGGTCTGAGTCCGGCGGCCCCGGAGTGCGCGCCATGCACTCCGGGGCCGCCAGGCACCCACTCCCGGGCGCAACGGTGTCCGGGAGCATCCGGAAGGTAGAAGGCAGGGAACAACCTATGCGACAGGTCACCAGAAAAGGCCTGATCACCATGGCCGCCGCCACCGGCGTCATCGCCATGGGCAGTGGCTACGCACACGCCGACTCGAAGGCGAACGGCTCCGCGACCAACTCCCCGGGCGTCCTGTCCGGCAACGCGGTGCAGGCGCCCATCCACGTGCCGGTCAACGCGTGCGGCAACACCGTCAACGTCATCGGGCTGCTCAACCCGGCGATGGGCAACACCTGTGTCAACAAGGGTGGTTCGCATCACGGCGGCGGCGGTGCCACGGCCCACGGCCACGCGAGCGACTCGCCCGGCGTGGGCTCCGGCAACAGCGTCCAGGCGCCCGTCGACGTCCCGGTCAACGCCTGCGGCAACGGCGTCACCGTGATCGGGGCCCTCAACCCGGTCTTCGGCAACGACTGCGCCAACGTGTCCGGCGACGGTCACCACGCCGGCACCCCGCACCACCCCGGCAAGCCCGGCCACCCCGGCCACCCGGGAAAGCCGGGCCACCCCGGCAAGCCCGGTGAGCCGTGCGAGGGCGAGCACCCGGGCACGCACCACCCCGGCACGCCGCACCACCCGGGCAAGCCCGGGGACGCGGTCAAGCCGATCCACCGGACCAAGCCCGGCCAGCACCCGCACACCCCGGGCACTCCGGGTACCCCGGCCGCTCCGCACGGCCCGGGCACCCAGGCCGTGACGGCCCCGCAGGCCGCCGGGGCGCTGGCGCACACCGGGTCGGACGCGGTGGGCATCGCCCTGCCGGCCGGTGCGGGTCTGCTGCTCGCCGGTGCCACGCTCTACCGCCGCGCCCGCTCCGGCGCGTAAGTGGAGCCGCGCACCAGAGCGGCAGGAATCAGACAGAACGGATCGGGCCCCGCGACCGCGGGGCCCGATCCGTTTTCGTCACACGATGTCCGTCACCACGTGGCGCGCAGCTGGCGGATGATCCGCCTGCGCAGCCGCACCCTGCGGCTGCCGTCACGCAGCAGGCTCAGTCGCTCCAACTCCCAGTGTCCGTACTCGGCGTGGTCGGTCAGCAGGCGTGTGGCGTCCTTGCGGGAGACCCCGCGAGGCACGTACACGTCGACAAATTCGTATTCCGGCATCGCATCTATTGTGCGGGCAGAGCCCTGGTACGGATAGCGTCTGCACTATGTCTGATGCTGCGCAGCCCTCCGCTGCCGAGGTACGTGCCGCCGCCGACGCGGTCAAAGCCGCGCTGGACCGCCACCTGGAGGCGGTGGAACGCCGCACCGGGGACGACGATCCGGCCGTGTACGACGCGTTCAACGCCCTGGCGGCCGCTGCCGAGGCGTACGACGAGCGGCTCTACGACCGGTACGACGAGGTCACCCCCTTCGAGATCCCGGGCGCCGACGACTCCCTGCCGCCCTACACGGGCCCGGAGGAGCCGAACGCGCTGAGTGTGCTGATCCGCCGTGACTACGCGGTGGTGGAACCCCAGCGGCTGCTCGCCCAGGCCCAGCGGATCGCGGACCTGGACCCGGAGGCGAGCGAGTCGGCCGAGGTGGACCGGGCGGCCGCTGTCGTCGGTACGAGCGTGCACGCGGCGCTCGGGGTGCTCTTCGGGGAGTACGAACCGGACGAGATCGCCTCCCGGCACAAGGAGTTCGGCCTGGAGGAGGGCGACTCCACGCTGTGGGTGTCGGCGGCGGACGAGCCGCCGGAGCCGGGGGAGTGGCTGAGCACGCCGTTCGACCACGCGGATCCGCAGCGGGTGGTGTGCCGGTTCGACGTCAGCGCGGTCTTCGACGAGGACGAGCTGGAGGACGAGGACGACCTGCCGGGGGCTTCGTGACACCTCCGGCGTTCTGACGCTTTTCGCGGACAGCCTCCGTGCCCGTACGGGCACGGAGGCTGTCGCGTATCGGCGGCGGGGCCCCCGGGGCTACTCCGCCTCGGGTGTCCGCAGCAGGGCCATCAGAAGGGGCGTGAGCCGGGTCGTACGCGCGGGGGCGGGCACCTCGGCCACCGCGCGCGGGAGTGCCTGGTCCACGCCGTGGACCACGGACAGATGGCGCTCGGCGCGGCCGAACGCCGTGTAGACCCACGCCCGGCTGAGCCCCTGCGCCGCGTCCCCGGGCAGCACCGCCACGACCGCGGGCCAGCGCGTCCCGGCCGCCTGGTGGGCGGTCAGGGCCCAGCCGTGCCGCAGCGCCGACTCGACCCGCTCCTTCGGTACGACGAGCGGCTCACCGGCGCAGTCGAGGTGCAGCCCGTCCGGGCCCGCCGAGCCGACCACGCCCACCGAGGTGCGCCCGGGCGCCTCCGCGTACGCCACGCGGTCGCCCGGGTCGAAGCCCGCGAACCGGCCGGGGCCCGGGTTGAGCCGCTCCTTCAGGGCGGCGTTCAGCGCCCGCGTACCCGCCGAGCCGCCGTGGCCGACCGTGATCACCTGGGTCTGCTCGGCCGGCACCCCGATCGCGCGCGGCACCGAGTCCGCGACCAGCTGGACGCAGCGGTGCACCGCCTCGCCCGCGTCCCGCACCGGGACGATCACGACCTCCTTGCCCGGCGCCTCGACCTGGCCGAGCTCACCGGCGCCAATCCCCGAGACCAGCTCGCCGATCGGGCCGGGGTCCGGGGTGCGCGACGCCACGTGCGGGACCGCCCGGGCCGCCAGTACATCGGCGAACACCCGGCCCGCGCCCGCCGAACCCAGCACCTCCGGGTCCCCGCCGAGCACCAGACGGCAGCCGTCCGGCAGGGACTCGACGAGCATCGCCGCGCCCTCCACGTCGAGCTGCGGGGCGTCCTGTACGACCAGCACGTCCAGGGCGAGCGCCCCGTCCTCGTCCCGGCCCGGCCCCTCGGCCCCGGAGAGCAGCGCGGCCACGGTGAACGCGCGCTCGGTCCCCACCGCCCCGGCGAGCCGGCGCCGCCCGTCCCTGGTGTGCGCGGCGGCGGCCGCCCGCAGGCCGAGGCCGTGTGCGGCGGTGACCACGGCCGCGGACTCGGCGCGGGCGGCCTCACCGCCGGAGTGGGTGACCAGGCCGTTGCCCGCCACCGCCCTGATCAGCTCGGCGGCGGACGGCGAGGGGGCGGCCGCCGCGGCGGCCGCCCAGTCCGAACCGTCGTCCTTCACGGGGGCGTTGGCGAGCCGGGCGAGACCGTCGGCGAGGCTCTCCTCCGCCAGCGCGTACCGGTCGAGGCCGAGCAGCACCTCGACAGGGACGGTCTCGTCCGCCTCGTCCTCCGCCTCGTCCTCTTCGTCGTCGGCCGTCCCACCGTCCAGCGCGGCCACTCCGTCCTCGAAGACCAGCACCACGCCCTCGCTGATCACGTGCCGTACGGCCTCGTCCGGGTCCGGCACCGAACGCTCGGCCAGCGCCGCCTTCACCGCCGCGATCGGCAGCGCGGTGTGGCCCTGGACCGACGCGCGCTCCAGGGCCCAGGCGACCAGCGCGGCCGCCCGGCGCGGGTCGTCCGGGCCGCACTCCGCGCCGAGCAGCGCCCGGGCGAAGCCGTCGGCCTGCTCGGGGCGGACCCCGGGCACGGCGAGCAGCTGCCAGGGGTCGGTCCGCAGCACGTCGGCCGCCTGCTCGCCCAGGGCGTCCGTGACCTGCGGGGCCAGCGAGTCCGGCGCTCCGCCGTCGCTCAGCACGGCCCGCACCGCGGCCAGCGCCTCCGGCCCGGCGGCCACGCGCGCGGGCTGCGGCGCCTGCGTCCGTACGGGCGCGGGGGCGTCCGGTAGCGGGGCGGGGCGGCGCGGGGCCGGGGCGGAGGCGAAGAACGACGCCCCCGGCTTCTCACCGCTCTCGACCGCCCGTACGGCCGCGAGCAGGTCGGCGGCCTGCCCGCTGAGCTTGGTCCCGGCCGCGACGGCCCCCTCCTTCTCGGCCTTCCGCGCCTCGATCCGCGCCCGCAACTCGCGCTGTGCGGCGAGCTCGGCCTGGGCCTCGGACAACTCGGCGGAGCCGTCACCGGTCCCGGCGGCGCCGTCGGCGCCCGGGGCGGGGGTGTCGGCGCCCTCGGCCGCCGGACCCGCCTCGTCCGCGGCTTCGTCCGCGGCTTCGTCCGCGGCGCCGTCCCCGGCCGAGCCGTCGGGCGCGTCGGCCGCGTCCTCGGCGGCCGGAGCCGAGTCCTCCGCGACCTCCCCCGCGCCTTCGGGTGTGTCGGCTGCCTCGGCCACTTCGGCCGCACCGGCTTCTTCGGCGCCTTCGGCGCCATCGGCCCGGGTTCCGGGGGCCGTCCCCGGGGGAAGCGCGGTCACAAGGTGCTCCAGTCCTGGTCGGGATAGCGGTGCACGGGCGCCGACACATCGTCCAGCGCCCGGCAGATCTCGTCTGGAAGACTAAGCGCCTCCACTGACAATGCCGCCGCGAGCTGCTGCGCGTTGCGCGCGCCGACGATCGGCGCGGTCACTCCGGGCCGGTCCCGCACCCACGCGAGCGCGACTTGCAGCGGCGTCGCCGCGAGGCCGTCCGCGGCTATCGTCACCGCGTCGACGATCCGGCTCGCCGCCTCGTCCAGATACGGCGCGACGAACGGCGCCAGCGCCTGGGACGCCCCGCGCGAGTCCGCCGGGGTGCCGTTGCGGTACTTCCCCGTCAGCACCCCGCGCCCCAGCGGCGAGGACGGCAGCAGCCCGATCCCGAGGTCGAGCGCGGCCGGCAGCACCTCCCGCTCCACACCGCGCTGGAGCAGTGAGTACTCCATCTGCGTACTGGCCAGCCGGGTTCGCACGCTCGGGGCGCCCAACTGCCAGGTAGCGGCCTTCGCGAGCTGCCAGCCGCAGAAGTTGGACACGCCCGCGTACCGCACGCGGCCGCTGCTCACCGCGATGTCCAGGGCCTGGAGCGTCTCGTCGAGCGGGGTCTGCGGATCGAAGGCGTGGACCTGCCAGATGTCGACGTAGTCCGTGCCGAGACGTTCCAGCGACTCGTCGAGCGCGGCGAGCAGATGGCCGCGCGAGCCGTCGAAGCGCCGGTCCGGGTCGGGCACGCTGCCCGCCTTGGTCGCGATGACCAGATCGCGGCGCGGCACCAGCCGCTCCACCAGCTGCCCGAGCAGATATTCGGCGTCCCCGCCCCCGTACACGTCCGCCGTGTCGACCAGCGTGCCGCCGGCCTCCCAGAACGCCTTCAACAGATCGGCGGCGTCGTGCTCGTCGGTGTCCCGGCCCCAGGTGAGAGTGCCGAGCCCGATCCGGGATACGCGCAGGCCCGTACGGCCCAGGTGCCTCTGCTCCATGGGCGCTGAGATTACTGGCCATGGCGCGAGCCGGTGGGGCCCTGTGGACAACTCGGCTCCAGGAGCCCTGCCGTCCCGCCCGCCCGCGCGCTAGAGTCCCCCGGAACAGGGACGTTACTGATCAGTAAGGGGACCGTCATGCGGCTCGGGATCAACCTCGGCTACTGGGGCGCCGGAATGGACGGCGACAACCTCGCCGTCGCCCAGGAGGCCGACCGGCTCGGCTACGACGTCTGCTGGGCCGCCGAGGCCTACGGCTCGGACGCGCCCACCGTCCTGGCCTGGGTCGCCGCCCAGACCGAGCGCATCGACGTCGGCTCCGCGATCCTCCAGATCCCGGCCCGCCAGCCCGCGATGACGGCGATGACCGCCGCCACCCTCGACTCGCTCTCCGGCGGCCGCTTCCGCCTCGGCCTCGGCGTCTCGGGCCCGCAGGTCTCCGAGGGCTGGTACGGCGTCAAGTTCGACAAGCCGCTCGCCCGCACCCGCGAGTACGTCGAGATCGTCCGCCGGGCGATGACCCGCGAGCGGCTCAGTTACGAGGGCGAGCACTGGACGCTGCCGCTGCCCGGCGGTCCCGGCAAGTCCCTCAAGCTCACCGTCCACCCCGAGCGCGAGCACATCCCGCTCTACATCGCCGCGATCGGCCCCAAGAACCTGGAGCAGACCGGCGAGATCGCCGACGGCGCGCTGCTGATCTTCCCCTCCGCCGACCACCTGGAGGACACCGCGATCCGCCACATCCGGGCGGGCCGCGAGAAGGCGGGCAAGACCCTGGAGGGCTTCGACGTCTGCCCGACCCTGCCGCTGGCGCTCGGCGCGGACGCCGACGTCCCCGCGCTCGCGGACATGTTCCGCCCGTACACCGCGCTCTACGTCGGCGGCATGGGCAGCTTCAAGCAGAACTTCTACAACCAGCTCGCGCAGCGCATGGGGTACGAGAAGGAGGCCGCCGAGATCCAGGAGAAGTACCTCTCCGGCGACAAGGCGGGCGCGGCCGCCGCCATCCCGCACCAGCTCATCGACTCCACCACGCTGCTCGGCTCGGTGGAGCGCATCGCCGACCGGATGCGGGCCTACGCCGCCGCCGGGGTCACCACTCTCACCCTCGCCCCGGCCGGCTTCACGCTGGACGAGCGGGTGGCGGCGCTGCGGGCGGGCACCGAGGCGCTGGAGCGCGCCGGTCTGGCGTAGGGCGGAACGGGAAGTCCGCGGCCGTGGTGGGGGCTCGGGGGGTCTTCCCCGCCACGGCCGTCACCCCGAACAACGCGCCGTGCGCCGAGTGGGTTACGGGCGGACACACCCCCGTCCGTTCCTTCGTTCGGCCCAGTGGAGAGGCACCCCTGTTGCCCCGTTCTGTCCTCCGCACTTGACTTGCTCTTTGCAGATGTCTGTACGGGAGTCATGCGGAGGTACGGCGATGCTTTCGGCCAAGAGCCTGTTCCAGGAGATCCTCGACAACGACGAGTCGTTCCGGCTCTTCTGCTCGATCGCGGCCAGCGGCGAGACGCAGGGCGGCTGGGAGAACGGCCGCATCTCCGCGCTGGTCCCACCGGAGCAGCGCGAGCTGGCCCCCAAGATCGCCCGGCACGGCGCCGACGAGGACAAGCACGGGCGGATCTTCAACGCGCTGCTCAAGAAGCGCGGCCTGACCCCGGTCCCGGTGCCGGCCGACACCGACTACACGATGCTCCTGGAGCGCCACGGGATCGGGCTCGCCCATGAACGGCTGCGCGCCGAGCGGCCGCTGACCGAGCAGGACGTCGTCACCTACCTCTCGCACAGCCGGGTCACCGAGCAGCGTGCCGCCGACCAGATGGTGATGCTGGTCAGGTACTTCGGGGACCATCCCGACGTCGGCCGGGCGATCCGGATGATCAGCAACGACGAGGACAACCACCTCGCCTACTGCCACGAGGAGCTGCTGCGCCTGGCGTACGCCGGGCACGGCCGCACCATCCAGCGCGTGCTGCGCGAGTGCGCGCTCGCCGAGATCCGCGTCTACCGGGACGTCAGCCTCGCCGTGATGGCGCACATGGGCCGCATCCTCGGCTGGCCGAAGGCCAAGTCGGCGGCGCTGACGGCCGGGATCCACGGCGTGTACGCCTACGAACGGGCCGGCGGCTGGCGCCGAATGGTCACCCTGGCGATGCCGGAGCACCGCGACGCACTGGGCGGACCGGCCGCCCCGGCGCCCGGGTTCGCGTGACCGCGCGGCTCTAGGGTCTGTCCGGTGGATCTGGTCGGCTTCGGCGCGGAGCGTCGGCAACTGACGACAACGCCGCAGATGGGCGTGCCAGACCCCCGCGTGCCGACCAGATCCACCGGACAGACCCTAGAGCCAGCCGCGGCGCTTGAACGTGCGGTACAGCAGCACTTCGAGCGCCGCCATCAGCGCGAGGACCGCCGGATACGCCCAGACGTACCCCAGCTCCGGCATGTGCTCGAAGTTCATGCCGTAGATCCCCGCGACCATCGTCGGCACCGCGGCCATCGCCGCCCACGCGGAGATCTTCCGCATGTCGTCGTTCTGCCGCACGCCCATCTGTGCGAGATGGGCGGAGAGGATGTCGGAGAGCAGCCGGTCCAGGCCCTCCACGCCTTCGTTGGCGCGGGTGAGGTGGTCGCTCACATCACGGAAGAACGGCTGTGCCTTGTCGTGCACGAACGGCACCCCGGCCCCGGAGAGCCGCTGCATCGGCTCCGCCAGCGGCCCGCTCGCCCGGCGGAACTCCAGGACCTGCCGCTTGAAGGTGTAGATCCGGGACGCGACCGTGCTCCCGTCGCCCGGGGCGCGGCCCTTGCCCTCGCGGCCGACCGGCGCGAAGACCTCCGCCTCCAGCTCCTCCAGGTCCGTCTGGAGCTCGGCGGCCACCTCCGTGTAGTGGTCGACGACGGCATCGCTCACCACGTACAGGACGGTCGTCGGGCCGTGCCGGAGCAGTTCGGGCTCGGCCTCCAGGCGCATGCGCACATCGTGCAGCGGTGCGCCCTCGCCGTGCCGGACCGTCACCACGAACGAGTCGCCGATGAACAGCATCAGCTCGCCGGTGCTGACCTTGTCGCTCTCCTGCTCGTACGTCACCGGCTTGAGGACCACGAACAGCGAGTCGTCGTACACCTCCAGCTTGGGTCGCTGATGGGCCGTCAGCGCGTCCTCGACCGCCAGCGCGTGCAGCCCGAACTCGCTGCTGACCAGGTCGAACTCGTCCTCGGTGGGCTCGTACAAGCCCAGCCACACGAACGCGTCCCCGGCCGCCCGGGCCTCTTCCAGCGCATCGGAGTAGTCCGGCGGGCCCTCGGTGCGGCGGCCGTCCCGGTAGATGGCGCAGTCGACGATCACGGCGCGCATTCTTCCGCGAACCCGTACCGGGCGCACCCGCTCGCGCCGCTCGGCCTACGCTGGCGGACATGGCCACGCTGATCCTCGTACGTCACGGACGCTCCACCGCCAACACCTCCGGTGTGCTGGCCGGGCGCACGCCCGGTGTGCTGCTCGACGAGCGCGGCGCCGCCCAGGCCGCCGCGCTGCCCGCCCGGCTCGCCGGACTGCCGCTGGCCGCCGCCGTCTCCAGCCCGCTGGAGCGCTGCCGCGAGACCCTGCGGCCTCTGCTGGAGGCGCGGCCCGGGCTGGAACTCCACACCGACGAGCGCATCAGCGAGTGCGACTACGGCGACTGGTCGGGCCGCAAGCTCGCCGAGCTCTCCGAGGACCCGCTGATGGAGGTGGTGCAGCAGCACCCGTCGGCCGCGGCCTTCCCGGGCGGCGAGTCGATGCCGGCCATGCAGCAGCGCGCCGTCGGGGCGGTGCGCGAGTGGAACGCGCGCGTGGAGGCCGAGCACGGCCCGGACGCCGTGTTCGTCATGTGCTCGCACGGGGACATCATCAAGTCGATCGTCGCCGACGCCCTCGGAATGCATCTGGACCTCTTTCAGCGGATCTCGGTGGAACCGTGTTCCCTGACCGCGATCCGCTACACCCGGCTGCGCCCGTTCCTGATGCGCCTGGGCGAGACCGGGGACTTCGGCTCGCTGGCGCCGCGGGCGGCCAAGGAAAGCGAGGCCGCCGAGGGGCGGGCCGTCGTCGGGGGTGGCGCGGGAGCACCGTGATCGCCGGGCGCAGTAGGGTGGACGGGCTGAAAACACCGCGCTCCGCCCCGGCGGGCCCGCATCCACCGCTCAATCCGACATAGGGAGACCAGGACGTGTCCCGTCAGGTGTTCTTCTACGACCCACCGGACCGCTTCGTGGCCGGTACGGTCGGGCTGCCCGGGCGCCGTACGTTCTTCCTCCAGGCGTCCGCGGGCAGCCGTACCACCAGCGTCGCCCTGGAGAAGACCCAGGTCGCGGCCCTCGCCGAGCGGATCGACGAGCTCCTGGACGAGGTCGTGCGGCGCACCGGCGGCAACGCGCCCGTCCCGGCCGTCGCCCCCGCCGACGTCACCGACACCGCGCCGCTCGACGCGCCCGTCGAGGAGGAGTTCCGCGTCGGCACCATGGCGCTCGCCTGGGACGGCGAGGAGCAGCGCATGGTCATCGAGGCGCAGGCCCTGGTCGAGCTCGACGCCGACTCCGACGAGGACCTCGCCGAGGCCGAGGAGCGGCTGCTCCAGGACGACGAGAACGGCCCGCCGATGCTGCGGGTCCGCCTCACCGGCGCCCAGGCCCGCGCCTTCGCCAAGCGCGCCCTGGACGTGGTCAACGCGGGCCGCCCGCCGTGCCCGCTGTGCAGCCTGCCGCTCGACCCGGAAGGACACGTATGCCCGCGCCAGAACGGATACCGACGGGGAGCCTGACGGCGGTGGAACTGCTTGCCAAGGGTGAGCTCACCGTCCGCGGCCGGATCCGCGAGGCGTCCAACGCGGTGCTGTACTGCTCCGTCGCGTACGAGGGCGAGAGCGCCCACTGCGTCTACAAGCCGGTGGCCGGGGAACGCCCGCTGTGGGACTTCCCGGACGGCACCCTCGCCCAGCGCGAGGTAGCCGCCTACGAGGTCAGCGCGGCCCTCGGCTGGGACCTGGTGCCGCCGACCGTGCTGCGCGACGGGCCGTACGGCGAGGGCATGGTCCAGCTGTGGATCGAGACGCTCACCGAAGAGGCCGGCGACGCCGAGGGCTCCGACGACGGCCAGGGCGCCGAGCAGGCCGACGGCGGGCTGCTCGCGCTCGTCGACGGGGAGGAGCCGGGCGAGGGCTGGAAGGCGGTCGGGCTCGCGGACGTGGGGGAGGGCCGCACGGCGCTCCTGGTGCACGCCGACGACGAGCGGCTGCGGCGGCTCGCCGTGCTCGACGCCGTGATCAACAACGGCGACCGCAAGGGCGGCCATCTGCTGCCCGCCGAGGGCGGCCGCCTCTACGGCATCGACCACGGGGTCACCTTCAACGTCGACGACAAGCTGCGCACACTGCTGTGGGGGTGGGCGGGCGAGCCGCTGACCGGGGAGGCGGTGGCGGCGCTGACCCGTCTCGGGGCCGTGCTCGCCCCCGGCGAGCCGCTGGCCACCCGACTGGCGGAGCTGATCACCGCGGCCGAGCTGGACGCGCTGCGGGACCGGGTGGCGGGCCTGCTGGCGGACGGGGTGCACCGCAGCCCGTCGGGCGAATGGCCGCCGATTCCCTGGCCGCCGGTGTAGCCCGGCACAGGTGACGTAACGGGACAAGCGGGATCCATGCACGGTGGGCCGGGTCCGCGCAAGACCACGTATTCGGCCAAGAGCGCACATCCGGTTCGAATATGGAGCGTGCGTCCGGTTACGCTCATGACATGCATGCCTGGCCCGCTTCTGAGGTCCCCGCCCTGCCCGGCAAGGGCCGCGACCTCCGGATCCACGACACCGCGACCGGCGGTCTTGTCACCCTCGACCCCGGTCCCGTCGCCCGTATCTACGTCTGCGGCATCACCCCGTACGACGCGACCCACATGGGTCACGCGGCGACCTACAACGCGTTCGACCTCGTTCAGCGCGTGTGGCTCGACACCAAGCGGCAGGTGCACTACGTCCAGAACGTCACCGACGTGGACGACCCGCTCCTGGAGCGCGCCATCCGCGACGGGCACGACTGGACCGCGCTCGCCGAGCGTGAGACCGCACTCTTCCGCGAGGACATGACCGCCCTGCGGATGCTTCCCCCGAAGCACTACATCGGAGCCGTCGAGGCGATACCCGGCATCGTGCCGCTCGTCGAGCGGCTGCGGGACGCGGGCGCCGCCTACGAACTCGACGGGGACGTCTACTTCTCCGTGGAGAGCGACGCCCACTTCGGGCAGGTCTCCCACCTCGACGCCGAAGCCATGCGGCGGCTCTCCGCCGAGCGCGGCGGCGACCCCGAGCGCCCCGGCAAGAAGAACCCGCTCGACCCGATGCTCTGGATGGCCGCCCGCGAGGGCGAGCCGAGCTGGGACGGCGCGAGCCTGGGCCGCGGCCGGCCGGGCTGGCACATCGAGTGCGTCGCCATCGCCCTCGACCACCTCGGCATGGGCTTCGACGTGCAGGGCGGCGGCTCCGACCTCGCCTTCCCGCACCACGAGATGGGCGCCTCGCACGCCCAGGTGCTCACCGGCGAGTTCCCGATGGCCAAGGCGTACGTCCACGCCGGCATGGTCGCGCTGCACGGCGAGAAGATGTCGAAGTCCCGGGGCAACCTGGTCTTCGTCTCCAAGCTGCGCCGCGACGGTGTCGACCCGGCGGCGATCCGGCTCGCGCTGCTCTCGCACCACTACCGGGCCGACTGGGAGTGGACCGACCAGGTCCTCCAGGACGCCCTGGAGCGGCTCGACCGCTGGCGCGCGGCCGTCTCCCGCCCCGACGGGCCGTCCGCGGACGCGCTGGTCGAGGAGATCCGCGACGCCCTCTCCCACGACCTGGACGCCCCGACGGCGCTCCTGGCCGTGGACCGGTGGGCCGCTCTCCAGCAGTCCGACGGCGGTACGGACGAGGGCGCGCCCGGCGTGGCCTCGCGCGCCGTCGACGCGCTGCTCGGCGTGGCCCTGTAAGGCCGTAGAAGAAACAGCACGGCGCCGGGTGGGCACTGCCCACCCGGCGCCTTTTCGCGTACGTGCCGGTGCTACTGGCGGTTCACCACGACGGCCTGGATCGTGCCCGTCTTGGTGTCGAAGAACCCGATGACCTGCTGGCCGAAGGCGAAGGCCTCCTGGACCGCGTCATGCGTGACCTGGTTCGGGTTCACCAGCGGGTGCCAGTTGTTGGCGATGAACAGGTACAGGATCGACGGCTGGCCGGGCAGCGGGGTCACCACGTCCCAGAACTTGGTGGCGATGCCGCTGGTCACCGAGGCCGCCTCGACGGCGCTCGGCAGCACGAGCGGCTGCTCGGTCTGCTGCATACCGCCCATCGGCTGCCCCATCTGCTGGAGCAGCTGCTGGAAGGGCTGCTGCTGACCGAGCTGCTGGAGCTGCTGCTGGATCTGCGGCGGCGAGGTGCTGGGGCCCTGCTGCTGGTCGTGCGGGCCCTGCTGCTGCGGGAACCCCTGCTGCCCCTGCGGGAACCCCTGTTGCTGCGGGAAGCCCTGTTGCTGGCCGTACTGAGGCTGACCGTACTGCTGCTGACTCATCTGCGGGGTGGTGCTCATACGGGTGTCACCTTCCCTGTGTCGATGCGTGGGTCGGTCATGGGTGGGTCATGGGTCGATGTGCGGATGGAGGGGTGGGTGGA